>NZ_JARXXU010000001.1 GCF_029894165.1 Aurantimicrobium minutum
AACACCCTTACGCTCCCCCCAGGACAACACACAATCTGTGTCAAGGGGGTCAACGTCGGTGTTGGACAAGACGCCCAACTCACAAACGGCTGCACGACTAAGTCTGTCGGATAAATAAATTCTCAGTCTACGCTTCCAGGCTCTATCGTTCAACCAAACCAACCAACCAACCATACTGGTGGTCGATTGGGCGCAAGCGTAAATTGTTTATCTGTCACGGAATTAGTCTGTAATGATATTGGCGGAAGTAATTCCAGGTAAAGTAAACAAAATTTATTTATTCAGACTTGATAAGATTTATTAGATAGGAGCCATATCCGCTTTTGAAGAGTTCTACCCCCAAGGCATGCATTTCATCGCCCGAGAGCCAACCGTTCCTCCACGCAATTTCCTCAACACAGCCAATCTTGAAACCCTGGCGATCCTCGATAACTCTTACGAATTCAGAGGCCTGCATCATTGATTCGAAGGTTCCTGTATCTAGCCAGGCGGTGCCCCGATCAAGCATCTCGACTTGTAGCTTCCCGCGTTTGAGGTATTCCTCATTGACGCTGGAGATTTCCAGTTCCCCGCGAGCGCTCGGCTTGATGCTAGCCGCAATTTCGACTACATCATTGTCATAGAAATAAAGTCCTGGAACAGCGTAATTACTCTTTGGCTGTGCTGGCTTTTCTTCGATGGAAATAGCCTTCATATTTCCGTCGAATTCAACAACACCATAGGCAGTTGCATCACTCACGCGATAAGCAAAAATAAGACCGCCATCAATGTCTGTGTTGCGCTTCAAAGCAGAGCCTAACGAGGTTCCATGGAAAATGTTGTCCCCCAAGACCAGTGCAACCTTTTCATCCCCGATGAATTCCTTACCGATGAGGAATGCCTGTGCAAGGCCATCAGGGGAAGGCTGAACTGCATACTGTAATTCAATTCCCAATTGAGAGCCATCGCCCAACAACGCTTTGAATTGCTCGTTGTATTCAGGAGTTGTAATGATAAGAATTTCCCGAATTCCAGCCATCATCAACGTAGACAGGGGGTAATAGATCATTGGCTTGTCATAAATAGGCATCAATTGCTTAGAGATGCCCTTGGTAATTGGCCAAAGACGAGTGCCGGATCCACCAGCTAAAATTATTCCCCGCATAATGCTAGTTCCCCTTACTTAGTGATTCATAGTATCCACGTGCTTGCTCCCATGAAGGAAGTAGACCTAGTTTTTGGGCGTTTTCCAGTGTCGGCGCTTCCAAATCCTTAGGAGATAACAGCAATAACGCGGAGTCAATTCCGAAGTCAAGTCCAATCGCGGGATCGAGAGGATTGATTCCGTGTTCGCGCTCTGCATTGAAGGTCGCGGTCACGAGGTAGCTCACAGTTGCGTTGTCAGTCAACGCAACGAAGCAATGCCCGATTCCTTCAGATATGTAGATTGCGCGGCGATTGACGTCATCGAGAAGGACTGAATCCCATTGCCCGAAGGTGGGGGAACCAACTCGAATATCAATGACGAAGTCTAGGACAGCCCCATGAGTTGCCGTGACGTATTTAGCCTGACTCGGTGGAATTTCAGCAAAGTGAATACCCCGGACAGTCCCCCGCTTGGAAACTGAAGTGTTTCCCTGAACAAAGTTGAGGGGATGCCCGACAACATCTACCAATTTATCGAAACGATACCACTCCAAAAAAACACCACGATCGTCTTTGTGCTGTCGAGGCGTGATTTCGTAAGTGTCGGGAATCTTGAGTTCTCGAATTTGCATAACTTGGTACCAATTACCTTTGCACTGGGTTCGAATCTCGTATATTAGAGACTCAACGATGTTACTTCACTGTAATTTGACACGTTCCTAGAGAATTTGCCGGAATATCAGTATTCGGTTTCCTGAAGTTGAAAGCACACCAATATATTTTCAAAGGCACGAATTTGTTCTCCAAGATGAGAATCAATCCGTCATCCTGGAAACTAAATCTGTGTGCCGCGAGTCCAATCTTATAGCTTCGGTAGGCTATACAGAGAGTTGAGTTAGGGAAGCCAAATATGCGGTTCGTTGTCACAGGAGCACGGGGGATGCTGGGTTCCGACCTCACAGAAATTCTTCGTGATCGCGATGTACTTGCTCTAGGTCACGCTGAACTTGATGTGACGGATCTTGACGCTGTGAGAAATGTCATACTCCCCAACGATGTCATCATCAACTGTGCTGCATACACACGAGTCGATGATGCAGAGTCACACGAAGATGAAGCATTTGCAATCAATGCCGTAGGCGTGAAGAACTTAGCCATAGTTGCGCGTGAGTCCAAATCTCGGCTCATCACCATTTCATCTGATTACGTTTTTGGGGGAAATGCAATAAGTCCTTACTCGGAGAATGAGTTGCAGGCTCCCATTTCCGCTTATGGGCGGAGTAAAGCATCCGGTGAAAAATTTGCCCTCGATATTTATCCTGAAGGCACCTTCATCGTGCGATCCGCTTGGATGTATGGCAAATATGGTGCGAATTTTGCTCAAACAATGCTCAACCTTGCTAACACAAAGGACACTTGGGCAGTTGTTGACGACCAACTTGGGCAACCAACCTGGTCAGTGGACTTGGCTCATCAAATTTTGCTTTTGGTTGAATCGAATGCGCCTGCAGGAATTTATCACGCTACAAATACGGGTCAAACCACGTGGCACGAATTCGCCAAAGTAGTTCTTCAGGAAGCGGGTCTCGACCCCTCGCGAATCACCCCTACTGATAGCGGATCATTTACAAGGCCTGCACCCCGCCCGGCATATTCAGTCCTCGGGCAAGGACATTGGTCCGAAGCTGGCCTCTCTCCAATGCGAAGCTGGCGTGCAGCTCTGCACGACGCATTTGAATCCGGAGTCTTTACCTGGAACTAATTTTCCAGACCACGATAGTGTCGGTCATGTTGAATCTTGTTGCGCCACCTGGCTTGGAGCAACAAGATTTCTGATTTCTTTACGGTTGCATCCCTGGATTTGGATTCAAAATGGTACAGACGTGCAGAACCAGCGACAGCTATATCTACGCCAATAAGCGCCAACTTCATACTCAAGTCGACGTCATTATAGCTTCCCGGAAATTCAACCGAAAAACCGCCCACTCGTTCAAAAAGTGACTTCGAAACCAAAGAACAGGCAGCTGTAACCCCTGAGACTTTTCGATCAAGATGGGTTAGCTGATTCGGATCCTTGAGGCGCATCTTTTCGCCAAAGCCAATGTGACCGGCCCCGCCTTTGTATACGTGCCCGGCGTGCTGAATCGTTTGGTCATCAAAAAACAGTAGGGCACCTGCGTAGCCAATCCGGTCTACCCCAATTAGCGACAACATGTCTTCCATCCAATGCGGGCTGACCACTTCCGTATCATCATTGAGAAATAGCAAGTACTCTCCCGATGCGCAAGCAGCACCTAGATTCATTTTTTCGCTGAAGTTGAAGGGTTTTGACCATCGCACCCATTTCACCGAACTTGAATTAAAAGCATCAATCGTATTAATTACGCTTTGTGGAGTGTCGTCATCAGCCACAATGATGACCTCAAAGTTTGCGTACGAGGATTTTTGAATTATTGAATCAACCGCATCAACCACGAACGCCCTACCACTGTCATTAGCTGTTCCACGAGTGGGAATGATGATCGAAATGTAGGGGATTTGTCCAAAGTCGTACGCGACCATACGCCGGGAATTCGAAACTTCGGTAACTGTCGCTTGTATGTGAGACCTTTGTAGTTCTGAACGAACGATACTCGCTGCTGTTTTTTCGGACCCGTGCAAATTTGAAACCGTTACGTCCCCCAGCGCAAGAATCTCTGGGATGAGTTCGATTTCATTTTCAAGCGAATTGAGGCCTACATAAAGCGGCCACAGGTGCGGGGGAATTGCTTGGGGAATTCTGCGTAACACGTTGGTTCGAATGACTACAACAGGGCCTAGAGCGTCGACTTGCCGAAGTAGGAGTCTGTTAAATTCCGACCGGCGTTCGATTCTGCCCAAACGATTTCGACTATCACCAAACCACATAATCGCGCTCGAGTGACTGAGAACGCGGCGAATGGCTCTTACCCCTTGCGGAAATAGCTTTGCATGGTCGCGCGTGAGAACCCAAAACTCAGAATCCGTTGTTTCCAGCCTTTTCCGAAGGTTCGCATTATTTAAGTGAATAATTTCGACTTTGCTTGGATTTGAGCCTCTCGGTTGCCAGCGAGAATTTCCTAGGAATTTTCCTAGTCGCCGAAACCATTGCGCCTTGAGGAACTCAATCGGGCGCAATATGAAATATCTATAGGACTTCCTGAACTCAATCCTCAGCCGGTTTGCGACACGCTCCATGAAACTTCGTCGAGGCAAAACACCTTGCGCACGGCGTTGTTCCTTGCCTATGTTTCGGTCTGTCATTTGCAGTGCAGCAATGAACGACGATTCTTCTAGGGTTATCGTGTGTTCGCGAGCAGAACTCCAGGTTTCAATATTCGAGCCCAGCGACACGTTGAATCCTTTCGATTGACATAAACTAGTTTAGGCTCCACCGGTGTGAGGCTTTGGCGAAAGGTCTGATGTGGCGCTTATTTTCGGCGTAATGAGTACATTTCGACCTGACCAAGATGTCGTAGAGCGTGCCTTAGTCCATGCTCGACTAGTTGATCACCTCATTGTGGTTGACGACGGGAGCCCCGATTCCGCGATTCTTAATTCATTTACATCAGACAACATCCAAGTCGTTAGGCTCAACCAAAATTCAGGAATTGCTAAGGCGTTAAACACAGGCCTCAAGATTGCACTCGACGCCAATGCAGACTTTATTTTGACGCTTGATCAAGATTCAGTTCTTGACGAGAATTACCTCAGTCGAGTCATGGACACATTTGATCGCGCTGCACGGGCAACAAGGTTGGGAGTTGTCCTCACTGACTGCGTCAATCATCAACCGTCGATTCCACCCTTATACACTCCAGAAGGATTTGGACTTGTCGAAGAGGGCATCCAATCTGGGCTCGTCGTCTCAGCAGCTTGCTTAAAAGATATTGGACTACTTGATGAACGTCTTTTCATCGACTGTGTTGACATCGAATTTTGCTTACGTGCACGTGATAGAAATTGGCGAGTCGCGGTAGCGCCTGGTTCGAATATCACGCATTCCCTCGGGCATATGACACCATTCCGGCCCTTCGGTAGACAAAAGTTTCGAAACGGAATGGCTGTCGAATATCAATATCATCCGCCGTTTCGAAGGTACTACATCGTCCGAAACAATGTGGACCTTTGCATCAGAAATGTAGTTAAGAGGCCGCGGTGGGTCTTATCGGTCCTGCGGCGCGAACTAACGCCACAAATTAAAGTATTGATAAGCGGACCTCACGTTTCCCAGCAATGGCTGGCGACGACGGTGGGCTTATTCCATGGACTAGTGCGACGCAGAGGGAAAATCCCAACTTGGCTTACTAGGGCTTTACAAAGCCGTTTGTAGCAGAGGTCGTCAACTTAGAATTTGACGTCACACGAAACGATACCCTCCGAGATGCACCGCAGAGTGCCTCTGTGACCAGTCGCGTCAATATTTATCTGAATAAAACGATGGCCAGGTTCGACGTTTTACGCGCGCTGATGGATGGCATACCAAAGTATTCATTTCGCATGAGACACGTTGCAGCGTGATGGGTGAAAGAGCTCAACAACTATCGAGCAAAATCGACTTTAAAAATTACCGAGCTTTGAGTTCTTCTCGTTTGAGAAGAAACATCGTTGAGATCGAGCGGGCGACCGCTGAGATTGCCAGGGCCCAGAATGCTCCTGAAATTTCATAATCGGGAATAAGCAGCGCACATGCCACAAAACTCGCCAAAACTGCGATAACACTGAGTGTGATGGTGTGGCTGTACATATTTTGAATGATGACGCCGATATTGGAGAAACTCGCATAAGGAAGGGCAAGAATCGCGACGCCAATCGGAATCGCGATCGCGATTGAAAGCTGAAAAGTAGGCCCGAAAATAACTGGTATGAGGTAATAAGAAAGTATCAAACCGATTATTGCCACGGGGGTCACAAGCAACGTCCACAAGAATGCGGTTTTGGCCAAAAAGTGGAAAAAACCACGGGGCGCTATGTTGTCATCTGTGCGCGCTTGTCGGGCTCTCGGTATCCACCCTTGAGCAACTGTTCCCAGGAAAATGTCTGCGACAGCAAAAACATAGAAGTAAATTGCAAAATGTGCCACAGCATCTGCACCGAAGTTTACAGAGAGAAAATATTGCGGCATCGAGGCAAGTAGCGCAACGAGCGCCCCGCCAAGGCCGATGGGCAAACCAGCGCGCAAAATGTCACGACTAGGGCGAGCGGATTTCGACAGTCCCGCATTATCTGTTTTCTCGAATGCGGCCAGGATCCGATTCCCAGGGCGCCACAGCAATATTAACGACGCCAGGAGAGAGACAAGGAAAAGTGCCACGAGTGTGAGTTCAAGGCTGTGCGTGGCGATGAGGACAGCTATGGAAATGACAGCCGAAGATATTGCAGTGAAGAAGAAACCATTAAAAATCAGGTTGGTTTTTGAGTGACTCTGCAAAGGACCCGAATATAGATCAGATATTGCATCAACACACTTGATTAGCGAAACAATTCCCACAGTGATGGCCAACGTGACATCGGTAATCATCGCTACTGCAACCGACAATAGCGAAGCGCTCAAGACAGCGAATAATTGAACCTCTAAGTAGCGGGAAAAACGAAAGGCAGATTTATGAGTGAGATAAATCCCCTTCAGCCCAAGCTGCGCAAAAACGAAAATTGGTGCCGTGATTGCCATTGCCAAGGCATAGCGGCCGACTGTCTCGGCTGTTGTAAAACGAGCTAGGACAATCAGAATGACGAGAAGGCCTGCAGTCTTAGAAAGATTTGCACCAAACAGCCAGCCTGTATCTCTGGCCCACGACTTTTTTGAAGTCATCGATGCCTCAATTTAAAACTAACACTCGATTCAACAGACACAAGTTCTGTATTAAGCACCAAGAGTAAGCCAATGTCCCGGTAGTAACGTGTGCGCAGAAGAACCGCCGGCTAACCATGGTCTGGGTGCTATGAACACAGCCTCCGGAGAACGTTGAGATGAAATCCAAGCTGCCCACCAACTAAATGAGGAATTACTCATAATTAGGCCATTATTTTCTGCCAGCATCAGTAACGCTTCCAATGGAGCTGCCTGGAGCTGTTGCTGATCTAACGTCGCATCCCACCGTTTCAGAAACTCTTGTGGAATTTGCTCGGGTGAATCGGTAAATACACGGAACGCTGATTTTGGTTGGACCGCACGAATCAGCTCGGCACCCCGATCAAAATAATCAAGCGATGCGACCCCATGATGGTTTTGATGCTTAGCAAGTAGGTAGTCTCCACGCCGGATGTGCATAAACACTTCCTTAGACGGGGCCAAATCAAATTTCGCTGACAAAGCGGAGAAGGCCGCCGTTAAAATTTCCTCCGCACCATGCGTGAAATAGAAGGGCGATTGAAAATAGCCGCTCAGAATGGTGCCTGGACGAATCTTCTCTATGGCATTGGAATAATCTAGGCCTGGCTCTTTGAAGTATCGGGTACCGGGAATTCGTGAAGCCGCCTCGCGAAATGCACTCACTCCAGCTGAAAGACGCCTGCCCGCGAATGAGATTGGAAAGTCGATGCAATCCAATAGCGGGGCAATCTCCAAATCGCGACTTACGTGTTGACCGGAATAAGAATCCAATTTGCTTGTGTCTAAAGTTAATGGGACTTCGAGCCGTTTCGCTTGAGAAAGACCTGCAGCAAGTTGAAAGAGTTGGTTGCCAGCGCCACCTTGCAGTTCAACCGAAATCGCGTTTGAACGAGAGTGGTTACCTAACATTTTGTCAGCCTAACATCCAACTTATTTCTTTCGTTTGCTAGTGCCACGGAACCGCAAATTCAAGGATTTTAAGTACCTACCGATATCCTACAAAGCAGTGCACAGCATTCGAGAGGCAACCATGACAAAACGCGCTTTTATAACGGGTATCACCGGTCAAGATGGGTCGTACCTCGCGGAATTGCTTCTTTCGAAGGGTTACGAAGTCCACGGCCTGATTCGACGTGCGTCGACATTTAATACTGCACGTATCGAACACCTTTACGTCGATCCACACAATTCTGACGCGAAATTATTCCTGCACTATGGAGATTTGAGCGACGGCTCTCGTCTCGTGACGCTGCTATCTGAAATTCAGCCCCACGAGGTCTATAACTTGGCTGCTCAATCGCATGTACGAGTTTCATTTGACGAACCAGAACATACCGCTGATACAACTGGGACGGGGACTGTACGTCTCCTTGAAGCCGTCAGGGTTTCAGGAATTCAGACCAAGTTCTATCAAGCATCGTCATCCGAACTCTACGGGGCCACTCCGCCCCCACAAAGTGAAACTACTCCGTTTTACCCAAGATCTCCCTACGCGGCAGCCAAACTTTACAGTTTTTGGATTACGAAGAACTATCGGGAGGCATACGGACTTTTTGCCGTAAATGGGATTTTGTTCAACCATGAATCTCCACGACGAGGCGAGACTTTCGTAACCCGCAAAATCACCCGCGCTGCCGCGAGAATCGCCGCGGGCAAGCAAGATCAACTGTTCATGGGGAATTTAGATTCAATTCGAGATTGGGGTTATGCACCCGAATATGTCGAAGGAATGTGGCGAATGCTCCAAGCCGATGAACCCGATGATTTTGTTCTCGCAACGGGTGTCGGCATTACGGTGCGCGAATTTTTGGAAATTTCTTTTTCTAGGCTCGGCCTTGACTGGGAAAAGCATGTTCGGTTTGATGAAAAATACCTTCGCCCGACCGAGGTAGACGCCCTCATTGGAGACCCATCGAAGGCCAAAGAAAAACTGGGATGGGTTCCCACAGTCGATGGCCGTAAACTTGCAGAAATTATGGTGGATGCTGACATTCAAGCGCTTGCCGCCGAAGGTCAACATTGGATTGATAAAGTTGCCCTTTCAAATTGGAATGCCTAAGCATGAGCGCACTGGCCCGCTCCGAACCCTTTTACATCGCTGGGCATCGCGGCCTCGCCGGATCGGCAATTTGGCGACACCTCGCCAACAATGGTTTCGACAATTTAATTGGCCGTCGTTCTTCAGAGCTCGACCTTCGAGATCGAAATAGCGTCTTCAAGTTCTTTGAGTCTGAACAGCCCAAATACGTGGTGCTGGCGGCTGCAAAGGTTGGCGGGATAAAGGCAAATAACGACTTCCCCGTGGACTTTCTCTCGGAAAATTTGCAGATTCAGACCAACGTTATGGATGCCGCAGTTAGCGTAGGCGTCGAGAAATTCCTGTTTCTCGGTTCATCTTGTATCTACCCAAAGTTTGCGCCTCAACCCATCAAGGAAGATTCTTTACTCACAGGGCATCTTGAACCCACAAATGATGCCTATGCGATTGCAAAAATCGCTGGAATACTCCAGGTGCAGGCGGTCCGGAGACAATACGGATTGCCTTGGATTTCGGCAATGCCAACTAACTTATATGGCCCAAATGATAATTTTTCGCCAAATGGTTCCCACGTACTTCCTGCTCTTATTCGGCGCTATTTAGAAGCTGTCGATTCACACTCAAGTTCTGTCACGAATTGGGGTTCTGGTTCACCACGCAGGGAATTCATGCATGTTGATGACTTAGCATCCGCCTGTCTGTTTCTCATGGAGAACTATGACGACTCACAACATGTGAATGTTGGAACCGGGACTGATGTCACGATTCGAGAAATTGCGGAAAATATTGCGGCTGTTGTCGGCTACACAGGCACTACCGAATGGGATACCTCACAGCCCGACGGTACTCCCCAAAAGCTCCTTGATATCAGCAAGATCAAAAAATTGGGCTGGACTCCGACCCACGACTTACAATCGGGGCTCAGCTCCACGGTTGACTGGTACTGCCAACATCGAAATGAAGCGCGCTTATGACCTATTCGACAACTTCAAATAATGGATCACGGTTAACAAGAACCTGGCAATGGTTTCGAGTGCGTTGGGTAGTGACGGTACTCGTCACTATCGGCTTGTTAGCCCCTGCGTCTTTCGCTCTCATCCACAATTTAGAGACTTCTCCTCTGGATGAGTGGGTCTTTGTTGACTACACGGAAAAAGCTCTGCGTCAAGGGTTCGTTCATCGTGGCGAGAACGTCGGTCTGTACACCGCTGAATTGATGGCTTGTCACGGAGTTATTCCTGGCAGCACCTTTGGGGAATGCGGAAGCGGACAAGAGATTTATTCAAAGCTTCCTTACGGCGGCCGTAATGGTGCAGCGGATTACACGCCTGTTTATTTTTGGTCTACTGCGATTCTCGGAGGTGGCATTCAACTCCTTTCTGGACTGGACCAACTCACATCATGGCGAATGACTGGCGCACTATGGTTGTCTGGCGCGATGTTGATGATGTATCTGCTATTCCGAAGGTGGAAAATTCCCAATGGGACCACTCTCGTTTTAGGCTTACTGGTCATTGGAAGTCCGTACACGCTATGGGCCAATACTTTCGTCTCAACTGATGCCCCTTCCCTGTTTATCGGTGCCACACTTCTCTATCTGGCAACTCGGATCAGGGCTGGTGACTTGTCGCCTTGGTGGCTAGTCATTGCCTCGCCAATCGCTCTAGCCTTCAAAGTGACAAATATGGCCGCAATTGGACTCGCAGTGACTTACCTCATCGGGAGCTGGGTTGTTCAATTAATCAGACGAAAAAACACCTCGGGTCACACTAAATTAGCCATAACTTCGGGGCTATCTGCCCCAATTTTGGCCCTCGTAGCTAGCGCTGCACTTGAACTTGGTTGGTTGCAAGTGCTCAAATTAACCGCAATTCCGACGCCACCGGTTGATCAGGGCATTTCTACTCCACTGACCCCGCAGGAACTGGGGCTCCAGGCAACGAATTTCTTGAGCAGCAGCTTGTCCTATAGCCCATTTTCGAGTCTTGATTTTGGATTCATTTGGGCGCCTCTGAGCTGGATATGTATCACCGGCGTTATTGGTGCAGCTCTCATTCTTCGAAAGTGGAATAAGCGAGCAGAAGTTTCAATTGCGATTGGTATAGCTGCAGTGGCTATGGCTCCCGCTCTGGCAATCATTTTTTGGGCAGTAAACCATAGCTACTTCCAGCTCTCCCCCCGGTACGGAGCATCATTGAGTATCGCATTCATGCTCTCGGCAGCATTCCTTGTGAGAAACAACCTAGCTCGCTGGATTATTGGCGGCTATGGAACGCTCCTCATTCTTGCGAGTTTGCTTGCTTCCATTCAATTAAATCTTGTTGTTCCAAGCAGCTAGCGAGAATTTAGACCTGAAATCGAAATGACCTAAGTGGTGCTTCTAAACCCACTGGTACCATCAAGTCATGGCGTTTGAAGTAAAAGATGTGCTCATTGTGTTGCCTGCATTCAACGAGCAAGCATCCATCGTTCACACGCTCAACGACATCGATAAGAATGTGCCTGGGGCAAATAAGCTCGTTGTCGATGACGGTTCTACAGACAAGACGGCTGATTATGCCCGGCAAGCAGGTGCCCAGGTGGCGCAACTGCCCTTCAATATTGGAGTTGGCGGGGCGATGAGGTTTGGTTTTCGACACGCCTCTCGCAACGGTTACAAAGTCGTCATACAGCTTGATGCAGATGGTCAACACGATCCGGCATACATACCGGAACTTTTGCGCAATTTAGATCAATCAGACTTAGTGATAGGTGCACGCTTCGCTGGTGAAGGTGACTATGAAGTTCACGGCCCCCGGAAATGGGCTATGGGACTTCTATCGACCGTGATCAGCCGAAGTGCCAACTCGAAACTCACGGATACCACGTCAGGTTTTCGTGCCAGCGGGCCACGGGCCATAGAGCTCTTTGCGAAAGACTACCCTGCCGAGTATCTTGGCGACACTGTCGAGTCCTTAGTCATCGCTTTGAAGAGTGGTTTGACCGTCTCCCAAGTTCCCGTTGCGATGCGAAAGCGCATCGGCGGTCAACCTTCCCAAAATGCTTGGCAATCGGCTGTATTTCTTTTTCGCGCTGCAACAGCTCTCATAATTGCCTATATGCGACCAACTGATCCTGCAAATGAACCTCACGGAGAAAAATCATGACCTACTTCATAGGACCAATCCTCTCCATTGCCCTCATTGCAATTATTGTCACTCAACTCATGCGAAAACGACTCCGGGAGCGGCACGCGCTTTGGTGGGCTATTGGTGCAATTACAACCCTTTTTTTGAGTATATTCCCGGGCATACTTCTCAATTTGAGCAGCTGGCTAGGTTTCGTTGCGCCCTTGAATCTTGTTTTGATCCTTGGTCTAGCTCTCATGTTGCTCGTAAACCTGCAACACAGCGCCGAACTCACAGATCTTGAAAATAAAGTCAGAACGCTTGCTGAGGAAATCGCTGAACTAAAGCTTGAAGACAGTATCGGGAAAGTGAATGTGTCTGATTTCCCCGAAAGCAATTAGAATTCTGAGCTCAGATGGGTCTCATGGATTTCGTGGATCCCATGGGCAGGATGCCATTTTCACTTTTTCAAGATACTGCTTTGCACGAACACCCCAACCCCAATTTTCGGCCGATGCTTCCGATAACGATGATGGAACAATCTTCAAGCAAGCCTCCATCTGTGCTGACAAGTTTTCAAACGAGCTTGCCCGCAGGATTGTAGCTCCCGAATTCGACAACTCGTTCAGTCCTGGAACCTCATAAGAAATGATTCCGGCATTACAGACAGCAGCCTCGATGAGAGTTGTTTGAAAACCTTCAGCCAACGTAGTCGGGTTGATAAGCCATTGCCCTTTGAGCAAGAAACGCACTTGTTCATGTGATTGTCGTCCATGGACGAAAATTTTTTCCTTAGCTTGTGACGCGTCGACCTGACCCGCTAAACGCTCAAATTCGGGCCCATCTCCAGCGATGTGCAATTCATATTCTGAACTTGGATTTCGAAGTTGAAATATTTCGAATGCCCGCACACTTTCATCCCAGCCCTTATCTGGGACGATTCTGCCGACGAAAACAAACCTCTGCGGTTTTTCAGCAGAGGCCACTCGCCAGAAATCTAAATTGATTGCGTTCAAAAAAACGTCAGCTGATTTTCCAGCGAGGCGCTGAACGAAACGAGCGGATTCGCTCGAAACCGCCAGTCTAGTCGTTGCCATCCTGAGCGACCAACGGCCCACTGTCTTGTCCACAAGCCAACTTGCAATCCTCACAAGCGGGGATGCTCCCCTAACATGCGAAGAGCCGTGCTCCGTCAGAATAACTGGAACCTTTGTTTTGAGCCCGGCTGCCACTCCAGCCCAAGTCATAGGGAAAAACCTTGTGTGAACGGATATAGACGTTACTTTCTCTTCTCGGATAAATCTCGACAGAAGATTTTTGATACCAGTCCTAGGGAAGGAGATTACATCGCCAATATTTCCCCATTGTGGCAAACGTATGACTCGAATTCCATGTTCGACCGTATCACTTGCCACCAAAGATAGCGTCACAACTGTACATCGGGTCCCTTGGCTAGCAAGGTGTCGAGCTAGTTCAAAAACATGCTGCTCGAGCCCGCCCGTAAATGGAGGAAATTTGTTGACGACAAAAAGAATGTGTTCAGTCAATTCGAACTTCCTCTTTACATCTCGCCAAAAAGTTTCGGTTTATCCTCTAAGGATAGACTGAAGCCCATGGCTGTTTTGGTAACTGGAGGCGCCGGATACATAGGCGCTCACGTTGTGCGACTTCTCCTACAACGTGGAGATGTAGTTGTCGTAGTTGATGATGGGCTAACCGGGGTGTCTCAAAATATTGCACCACTCACCCCCCACGTAATGAACATTGCCGACGATGACTCTGTTGACAAACTTGAACAAATTATGCTGGACCAAGACGTCGATGCGGTGATCCACCTGGCTGCTCGAAAGCAAGTTGGCGAATCAGTTTCTAGACCGGCGTGGTATTTTCGCGAAAACATAGGTGGCCTCGCAAATCTTTTGGAAGCGATGAACAACGCGGGCGTTCGAAATCTTGTTTTTTCATCATCTGCATCGGTTTATGGAGATGCCCCGGCAGGCCTCATTTCTGAAGACTTCCCTACCATTCCTGTCAGCCCTTATGGTGAGACAAAGTTAGTTGGAGAGTGGCTCATATCTGATTGCGTTCGGGCTCAACTGCTCAATGCAGTCAGCTTGCGATACTTCAACGTTGCAGGTGCCGAACTTCCCCAACTGGGTGATCCTGCCGTTTTAAATCTGATCCCGATGGTGTTTGAGCGACTTGACCAAAACAAGCCCCCTCGGATCTTCGGAAATGAGTACTCCACAGATGACGGGACATGTGTTCGTGATTTTGTCCATGTGGGTGATTTAGCAACCGCGCATATTCTCGCACTCGATTCGCTCAAATGTGAGGGGCCAGCCGGGCACAAAATTTATAACGTCGGGACAGGTACAGGGACTTCTGTCAAGGAAATAATTGATTTAATTATTGAAGTATCGGGGACAAGCCTCCGAGCTGAAGTCCACGCCCCAAGACTTGGCGATCCAGCTTATGTCACGGCTGATCCCAGCAAGATTAAATCTGAGCTCGGCTGGTATGCCACTAACAATGTAACGGACATAGTGAAAACCGCATGGCAATCTCATGAGTTTAAGCGACGAAGCTAAACTTAAATCGAGATCAAAAAGTGCTGAGTTTTCTCTACCTAAAGGGAAACATGAAATCAAATCGCTGTTGTTTTCAATACGAACCTGATATCAATTACCCAACCTGCAGATGTATTCATAAACTTTCACTTACAAATCGATTCAAATTATTCCATGTGGTCGAGTTGTTGAATTCGAAGTCCGGTTAAGATTGAAAAAGTAGATTTAACAAAAGAGGGATACGAAATCGTGGCCGATTTGGACAGTAACAACAACCTCACAGAAGACTTTGGTGCCAACGAGTGGATGGTCGAAGAGCTCTATGAGCGCTTTGTCGTCGACAAGAATTCAGTTGGCCAAGCATGGTGGCCGACTTTAGAGAAATACGCCGCTAAATCTGACTTCACGGCCCCTGTGGATCCCCCGGTAACCCTCCCAACAGCTGCAGCAACACCTCCAGCAACGGCAACGAGTTCGGCTACTCAGCCGATTGCGACGACCACCTCCCGTCCGGCTCAGGCAGCGCCCATCCCTGCAGATGCTCCGGTCATTGCCCAGGATTTTGCAGCTGCAGAATCTGAAGAGCAAGATGTTGTCACTGTTCTGAAGGGTATGCCCAAGGCACTTGCCGCCAACATGGACCTGTCTCTATCCATGCCGACTGCTACCAGTGTCCGCGCTATTCCCGCAAAGTTGTTGATTGATAACCGCATTGTGATCAACAACCACCTCAAGCGCACCCGCGGCGGCAAAGTCTCCTTCACCCACATCATTGGCTGGGCTCTGGTGCAAGCGCTCAAGGTATTCCCCAGCCAGAACGTCTACTACGACGAGGTTGACGGCAAGCCTGCGCTTGTAGCACCTGCTCACGTCACACTGGGTCTCGCCGTAGACGTGCCAAAGCCTGACGGCTCTCGTGCCCTCATGGTCCCTGGAATCAAGCGTGCTGACACGATGACTTTCGGCGAGTTCCTCGCCGCCTACGAAGACCTCGTGGTCAAGGCTCGCAACAACAAGCTTGCTGCCGAGGATTTCCAAGGCATCACGATGTCTCTGACCAACCCCGGAGGAATTGGCACCGTGCACTCCGTGCCTCGCCTCATGCGCGGCCAAGGCTGCATTATTGGTGCAGGTGCACTGGACTACCCAGCAGAATTCCAGGGCGCCAGCGAAGAAACTCTGGTCAAGATGGCCATCAGCAAGGTGCTCACTCTGACCAGCACCTACGACCACCGTGTGATTCAAGGTGCCGGTTCTGGTGAGTTCCTCAAGATTGTTCACGAGTTACTTATCGGTGGACGGAATTTCTACGAAGACATCTTCGCCGCATTACGTATTCCCTACGTCCCCATTCACTGGGGCACCGACGTCAGCGTAGCCAAGGGCTCTGCCATTGACAAAACTGCCCGCGTCCAAGAGCTCATCAACGCCTACCGCGTTCGCGGCCACCTCATGGCTGACATTGACCCACTCGAGTACAAGCAACGCAGCCACCCCGACCTTGAAATCGAAAGCCACGGCCTGACGTTCTGGGATCTGGACCGCGAATTTGTCACCGGCGGCATTGGCGGAACCCGCACTGCTCCCCTTCGCAAGATTCTCGGAATTCTTCGTGACTCCTACTGCCGCACTGTTGGTCTGGAATACATGCACATCCAGGACCCAGAGCAACGCAAGTGGATTCAGGAAAAGGTTGAACGTAACTACGAAAAGCCTGGCCACGATGAGCAAATGCGCATCCTCGGCAAGCTCAACGAAGCAGAAGCTTTCGAAACTTTCCTGCAGACCAAATACGTCGGCCAGAAGCGCTTCAGCCTTGAAGGTGGAGAGTCCGTCATCCCTCTCTTGGATGAAATCCTCCAGGATGCAGCCTCTGCAGAATTAGATGGTGTGGGCATTGGTATGGCCCACCGTGGTCGTCTCAACGTTTTGACCAACATTGCAGGAAAGACCTACGGTCAGATCTTCCGTGAGTTTGAGGGCACCCAGGACGCCAAGACTTCTCAGGGTTCTGGCGACGTCAAGTACCACTTAGGTACAGAAGGTCTCTTCACTGCTGCTGACGGTAAGACTATTCCCGTCTCCCTGGCAGCAAACCCTTCGCACCTCGAGACCGTGAACTCGGTCCTGCAGGGAATCGTTCGCGCCAAGCAGGACCTCAAGCCCATTGGCACCTTCACCACCCTTCCTGTGCTTATCCACGGAGACGCGGCTATGGCTGGTCAGGGCGTGGTACTTGAAGGCCTACAGATGTCACAGCTGCGTGGGTACCGCATTGGTGGAACCGTCCACATCGTGATTAACAACCAGGTTGGTTTCACCACCCTGCCAGAGGCATCACGCACCTCGGTCTACGCAACCGACGTTGCCAAGACCATCCAGGCACCTATCTGGCACGTCAATGGAGATGACCCCGAAGCTGTTGTTCGTGTTGCCCACTTGGCTTTTGAATTCCGTCAGCGTTTCAACAAAGACGTTGTTATTGACCTTGTGTGCTACCGCCGCCGCGGTCACAACGAGGGCGATGACCCCTCGATGACTCAGCCACTGATGTACAACCTCATCGAAGCAAAGCGTTCGGTTCGTCGCCTCTACACCGAAGCCCTTGTTGGTCGCGGTGATATCACTCAGGAAGAGTTTGATAACGCCCAGGCCGACTTCCAGGGACAATTGGAAACAGCATTTGCTGAGACCCACGAAGCCCAGACCGGTGTCATGAGTACTGTCGGCGCAACTGACACTGTTACTGGTGGCAATGTTCTCGACAACCAGGTACTCGAACCAGCTTCAACCGGTGTTGATGTTTCAGTTATCCACCGCATTGGTGACGCATTCAACAATGTTCCAGCTGGATTCACTGTTCATAACAAACTCCAGCAGCTTCTAGCAAAACGGCTCGACATGAGCCGCAATGGCGATGTCGACTGGGGCTTTGGAGAACTCCTCGCATTTGGGTCAATCCTGTTGGAGGGAAAGCCAGTGAGGCTCACTGGCCAGGATGTGCGCCGCGGAACCTTCGTTCAGCGTCATGCCGTTTTCCACGACCGCGAAAACGGCCAGGAATGGTTGCCATTGCTCAACTTGAGCGAGAACCAGGGGCGTTTCTGGATCTATGACTCTCTGCTTAGCGAATACGCCGTGCTCGGTTACGAATATGGGTATTCCGTGCAACGCGAAGATGCACTTGTCCTCTGGGAAGCACAGTTTGGTGACTTCGCCGATGGTGCACAGACCGTCATTGACGAATACATTTCCTCCTCGGAACAGAAGTGGGGACAGCGCTCCTCACTCGTTATGCTTTTGCCTCACGGCTACGAAGGACAAGGCCCCGACCACTCCTCCGCACGTATAGAGCGCTTCCTGCAGCTCTGTGCTGAAAACAACATGGTTGTAGCCCGCCCTTCCACACCTGCGTCGTACTTCCATTTGCTGCGCCGCCAGGCATACAGCAAGCCACGTAAGCCACTGGTTGTGTTCACCCCCAAGGCCATGCTTCGTCTTCGCGGCGCATCAAGCCCCGTGGAAGAATTCACTACGGGCAAGTTCGAACCTGTCCTGGACGATCCCCGTCAGCTTGATCGCAATGCAGTCCAGCGCGTGATCCTCACAGCAGGTAAGCCGTATCACGACCTCGTTGCTGAACTGGAGAAGACTCCAAACCCAGCAATCGCTATCCTGCGTCTCGAGCAGTTCTACCCTGCACCCATGCAGCAGCTCAATGATGTTCTGGCCACCTACCCCAACGCAGAGTTGGTCTGGTACCAAGATGAGCCCGCCAACCAGGGCGCATGGCCTTTCATGCTCTTGGAAGTTTCTCCCAAGCTCGAAGGACGCGTTCTACGCAATGTTTCACGTCCGGCTTCTGCATCTCCTGCAGTTGGTTCTGCGAAGCGTCACGCCGTCGAAGCAGCAGAGATACTCCATAGAGCACTCAATATTTGATTGAAGAATACTAAATAAGTCTTTTTTTGAACCGAGTTATAAATAATTTCTCAACATGAGATATTACATTGCTCAAGCCATCCTTGGTAAACCCGCCATAGGCCACGCCATTAGATCCAGAAATTCCCTTGATTTTTGGAATTTTGGAAAACTGCGACACGGTCAGCCCGCCGCCAAATTCACCAAGCACTGAATTGTTTGCAATCACATGCTCAATATATTTGTCAGGGAAAAGGTCGTTCGTAAATTCACTCATCCCTGAGAAAAACGCTTGCCAAGTACCTAGAGTGGTCGAGAAAATTCGGGTATCGCAGACTGATCTATCTAGCGATCTGCGAATTGTGATTTCCCGGTCCGCCTGAGGACGAAGGATGGACTTAACATTTGGGACTATCAGTTTTCCGGTGACTTTATGAAACGTTGTTTCTGGCGCATAAAGATCCGACATAACTGAAACAGCATGGTCCAAACACTCAGCTTCTAATGCGCCCTTACCAAACTTGTTAAATCTCGGATTTGGCGAAAAATTTATGAAATGTACAAATGCTAATTCTTCATCTGTGAAGAAACTGTGAGCGGGTTGGCCCGTTGTCTCGACAACAACTAGCTTCAACTCCATGGAAATAGCCTCAGCGAGCCAAAAGCTGAATCCCGCTTTGTAAAGCTCTAATCGTTCTAACGGCGATAACGCCGTAAACGGGACATCACTATGGGGGCTGACTGCTGCAGTTAAAACGATCAAACCAGATTTCGTAGAATCCATCTGAAAAGTCTAGTGTTTTTGATAAGAACGAATTTGTAGCAAGACCTCAGCTTTCAACTGCTCAGGAGCCGTCTCTTCGCACGCACGCTTGACTGCCTCGGTGAGCACAACACCCACTTTGAGTTCGTCAGAACAATCAGTGCAGTTCTCCATGTGCTCACGAATATCTGCAGCTTCTTCGCTACATAATTCGTTGTGGAGATATTCTTCGAGGTCCTTCTTGGCCTTGTCGCAACCGCAATCACCCATTACTTGCCCTTTCCAATGCCTTGCTCATGCGCGTAGTCCGCTAATTGTTCGCGGAGAAGTTTTCGTCCTCGGTGAAGTCGACTCATGACTGTTCCCGCAGGAGTGTCCATAATGTCAGCGACTTCTTGGTAGCTATAACCCTCAACATCTACTAGATAGACCGCAGCTCTGAAGTCTTCTGGGATGGCCTGCAGCGCATTTTTGACCGCACTTGCGGGCAGATGGTCAATGGCTTCTGCTTCGGCGGAACGGCTCGAGGTAGCTGTCCGGCTCTCGGCTTCTCCGAGTTGCCAATCCTCGAGCTCCTCGAGGGGTGAGTAGAAAGGCTGATTCTGTTGCTTGCGGTATTGATTGATATACGTATTCTCAAGAATCCGGTGGAGCCAAGCTTTAATGTTGGTGCCTTGCTGGTACTGCTCAAAAGCAGCAAAAGCCTTGAGATAGGTTTCCTGCACCAGATCGTTGGCGTCCGCGGGGTTCCCCGTCTTGCGCATGGCATGGGCATAAAGCTTGTCAATGTGCTCCATGGCCTGTTCTTCAAACAGCGCGCTCTTGGGGGTGGGTGCAGAAGTCATGTTATTCAAGCCTATGCCCGACCTCTCTAGGACAAGTGAACTAGCCATATCGCTCACTCCCTTTCCCAATCCTCGATAACCTAGAACAGATGCTGACCTCGCCTTATTCCCGCCCAGAGTTTGACCCCTATGGGTCAAATGACGTTCCTGACTCTTCTTCGGGACATTGGAAGGCACCTCGCGCCCACGGATCAGTCACAGGTTCACTCCAGATCCCAGGATCAAAGTCCCTGACCAACCGTGAACTTGTTCTTGCTGCCTTAGCTGACAGCCCGTCAACTATTCGTCGCCCTCTTCACTCGCGAGACAGCCGACTCATGATCGAGGCACTCCGTTCTCTGGGGACCGTTATCGAGGAAGTGCCTGGCCTGGGAAGCTTTGGTCCTGATTGGAAAATCACTCCTTCTGAACTCATCGGTTCCACCACCATTGATTGCGGCTTGGCCGGAACTGTGATGCGCTTTATGCCTCCTGTTGCCGCGTTGGCACTTGGTCCCACAACTTTCGATGGCGACGAGGGTGCCCGGAAGCGCCCCATGGCCACGACCATTAGCTCGTTGCGGGCTCTCGGCGTCGACATCGCCGACGAAGGCCGCGGAAGCCTGCCCTTCACTGTGCATGGCACGGGAACCGTCGAAGGAGGCATGCTCACCATCGATGCATCCAGCTCCAGCCAGTTTGTTTCTGGGCTGTTGCTTGCGGCCGCACGATTTGAACAGGGACTAGATCTCACCCATTCAGGCGAAAGACTCCCTAGCCTTCCCCACATCGAGATGACTCTCGAGGTGCTGCGCAAGCGCGGCGTCCAGGTTTCCAATCCCGAGGTTGGTCATTGGATTGTTCAGCCCGGGGTTATTGCAGCCATTGATGTGGACATCGAGCCAGACCTGTCTAATGCAGCGCCGTTCTTAGCAGCGGCTGTTGTCACAGGCGGGTCTGTCACCATCTCCGGTTGGCCTCAAGTAACAACTCAGGTAGGCAATGATTTGCTGGAAATTCTGCCTCTCTTTGGAGCAAGCGTCAGCCGCGACGGTGACAAGGTCACGGTTTCAGGGAAAACCGACCAATCCGGTAAACCTGTCATTTCAGGAATCACACTTGATCTCACCACCGGCGGTGAACTGGCCCCAGCGATTATTGCGATTGCTGCCCTTGCCTCCTCCCCCAGCACAATTACTGGCATTGGCCACATTCGCCATCACGAGACAGACCGCCTGGCAGCTTTAGCAACTGAAATCAACAAGCTGGGCGGCAACGTCACCGAACTCGAAGATGGCCTCCACATTGAACCGGCAGAACTCCACGGTGGCGTGTGGCTGAGCTATGAGGACCACCGTATGGCCACTTCGGGTGCCATTATTGGCCTCGTGGTGGACGGGGTGGAGGTCGAAAACATTGGGACCACTTCCAAGACACTTCCCGAGTTCCCTGAGCTCTGGAAAGAACTCGTGGAGCCCTCACTCTAATGAGTTGGTGGTCTGCAGACTCAGATGAAAACTCCCTGGGGGAGCAATACGACGAGTCCGACATTCGTGTTCGCCCCAACCCCAAGGCCAACCGTCCTCGCACCAAAACCAGACCAGATCACGCGGACGCTGTCACCGGAATGGTGACTGGCGTCGACCGTGGTCGATACACCGTCCTCATCAACGAAATTCCGGTCACCTGCTCCCGTGCCAGAGAGCTCAGTAAAAATGCCATTGTCATTGGCGATGTCGTCAACGTGGTGGGAGATGTGACCGGTGAACCCGGAACATTGGCCCGCATCGTTCGAGTTGATCCGAGGCAAACCATCCTTCGGCGCAGTGCAGATGACACTGACGAGGTTGAACGCGTCATCGTGGCCAACGCAGATCAACTTCTCATCGTTATCGCGGCAGCTAACCCTGAGCCCCGGGTTCGATTGGTGGACCGGTACCTCGTTGCAGCTTTTGATGCAGGTATCAAGCCGCTCCTGGTCATTACTAAGTGCGATATTCATGACCCAACAGAATTCCTGGCACACTTTGCAGGGCTTGATATCCCCATCTTTAGAAGTGGAACCGACCAAGTTCCTCTTGAGGCGCTCCAACAAGCGCTCGCTGATCACACCACTGTTGCTGTGGGCCACTCGGGCGTGGGAAAGTCCACACTTGTCAACGTTCTCGTCCCTGGCGCTCATCGTGCCACAGGGCATGTCAATGAAGTAACAGGACGTGGACGCCATACTTCAAGTTCGAGCATCTGCTTCAAACTAGAAACACCGTTTGGAAACGGCTGGGTCATAGACACCCCTGGCATCAGATCCTTTGGGCTAGGCCACGTTAACCCCGAAAATATCCTGGGTTCTTTCAGTGATCTATCCTCTATTTCTGAATTATGCCCGCGAGGTTGTTCACACCTTGAAAACGCGCCAGACTGCGAAATCAATATATCGACAGAGAACAGCCCACAAGATTCATCTTTGCGAAGAAGGCTAAACTCTATGCAGCGCCTCCTCCTCGTACTCAGTAAAAAGCATCCAGAAAAATAAACGAGGAAGCTGGCTACTGTCCTTTGGAAGCGTAGAAGGCCTCGGTGGCGTCCTTCGTGGGGGCCCACCAGGCTTCATTATTTTTGTACCAGTCGATGGTCGCCGCAATGCCAGACTCAAAATCTGCGTGAGTGGGCATCCAGCCGAGCTCGGTTCGAAGCTTGGTTGAATCAATGGCGTAACGCAGGTCATGACCAGGGCGGTCCGTCACGTGATCATAGGCATCTGCGGGGAGTCCCATGGTGGTGAGGATGAGTTCCACAACGTCCTTGTTGTTCTTCTCACCGTCAGCGCCGATGAGGTAGGTCTCCCCCAAAACACCCTTGTCCACAATCGTCATTACTGCGCTTGAGTGATCATCAGCATGGATCCAGTCACGGACGTTCTCACCAGCTCCATAGAGCTTGGGTCGAACACCCCGAATAACGTTTGTGATTTGGCGAGGAATGAACTTCTCTACGTGTTGGTAGGGACCGTAGTTGTTGGAGCAGTTAGAGATGGTGGCTCGGACGCCAAAGGAACGCACCCACGCACGGACCAACAAGTCACTACCCGCCTTGGTTGACGAATATGGGCTAGAGGGGTTGTAGGGAGTCGATTCGCTAAACCGTTCAGGATCATCTAACTCAAGGTCACCATAAACCTCATCGGTGGAGATGTGGTGAAGTCTGGTGTCATATTTACGCGCTGCCTCGAGCAAGGTATACGTTCCCACGATGTTGGTCTCGAGAAACGGCCTGGGGTTATCCAGAGAATTATCGTTGTGAGATTCAGCAGCGTAGTGAACAACGGTGTCGTTCTTGCTGAAAAGTTCGTCCACCAACTCAGCGTCACGAATGTCGCCGTGTACGAAGCTGAAGCGATTGGCTGGCAAGCCTTCCACCGAAGCCTTATTTCCGGCATACGTCAATGCGTCGAGGACTGTAACTTCGTGATCGGTGTTGCTCATCAGGTAGTGAACAAAGTTAGAACCGATGAAACCTGCACCACCGGTGACGAGTATTTTGCTCACTGTATTTCCAATACGTAAAAGTCGAGTTGTTGTCTCAAGTTTATCCGACAATTTGGAACAATTCAGCTGGAAAGCTGCAGCATCCTCAGAGTACTCTTGAGCCATGACTACACGCCTAGAAGCAGGACAGGCCGCACCAACCTTTACCTTGCCTGATCAGGACGGTAATCCCGTCAGCCTCTCGGATTTCGCAGGCAAGAAAGTCATCCTTTACTTCTACCCTGCGGCTTCAACTCCTGGCTGCACAAAGCAAGCATGTGACTTCCGTGACAGCCTTGCTTTACTTGCAGCTTCCGGTTACGTAGTGTTGGGTGTTTCCAAAGATGCTCCCTCTAAGCTCAAGAAGTTTGAAGCCAACGAAAGCATTACCTTCCCTCTTCTAAGTGACCCTGAACTCACAGTCCACAATGTCTACGCGACGTATGGCGAGAAGTCCATGTATGGAAAGACGGTCATGGGAGTGATTCGTTCAACATTCGTCATCGACGAATCCGGAAACATTGAACTTCCGCTCTACAACGTCAAAGCAACCGGCCACGTTGCAAGCCTGAAGGGCAAGCTCGGCCTCTAGACCTTTTTCGCGTTTGCGCGGGTAAAAGCAGCCGTCGTTGCGGGCAGAAATAGCAGGACGACAACAAGAAGAGATAGGGCCGCTAAACCCCACCCCACCGGCTGCCAGACAGTGATTCCTTGAATGAAGGACGTTGCCACAGCAAACTGGAGTATTTGCCATGTCACAATGGCACCGCGAGTCCAGGGCTTTGCACGACCAACTGCTACGGCAGCAATACTGACTCCAACTGCAATCAGCGCAGTAATGACAAAGATCACGACAGCGCCCATGAGGTTCTGGGGAGTCTCTAGAAAGATTCTGCTAAGAAAATAAAGTGCCCCTGCAATCAGCGCCAATGCTTCCACACCAACCAGTGCAGAAATCAGCACCAGCAGGGGTGAAACAGTCGTCGTAGGACGGTTCACATCGCCATTTTGTGTGTTTTCTGGCTGTGATTCTTCAGACAATCTGACTCCAATTTAGAAAAAACCCTTGACCTTAACTTGAAGGCATGTCACCATTATCTAAGTCGAAAGACCCCTACGTTGTTGTGGGCAAGAAAATATTCGCTCTGAATATTCCTTGGGACTGGCTTTTGACACGCATTCGTTTATTAGTCCGAATGCATCTGTTCTTGATTTTTTATCATGCCCACTAACAAGGAGTATCCCCATGGATTGGCGTAACGACGCAGCTTGCCTCACGGTTGACCCAGAGCTGTTTTTCCCCGTAGGAAACACTGGCCCTGCTGTTGACCAGATCGACAAGGCTAAGGTTGTCTGCTCACGCTGCACCGTCACCGAGATGTGCCTCCAGTATGCGCTGGAGACCGGTCAGGACTCTGGCGTTTGGGGTGGCCTCAGCGAAGACGAGCGTCGCGCTCTAAAACGTCGCGCAGCACGTGCACGTCGTGCGAGCTAGATGAATAAGTTCGAAAATTCAGTAAGCCAGCTATTTGCAACCGGCATAATCAAGTTCTTGGTTTAAATAGCTGTCCAATGCATCATTTTTTTTCGAATATTCACTGCTTAGCAACTTCAATCCTTCACAATTCTTTTCTTTTGCAAAATACTCTAATTTAGCTTGTAGGCCAGGAAAAAGCTCCCAGATAACTTCAAGTTCAGGACCAACCCCCGGCTTGGGAGAAGGAGAAATAGCCTCACCTGACATAGACAGAGTGGGGGTAGGAGTGTGAATGGGTGTAGTCGCGGATCGAGTTTGCAGATTCTCATCAATAACGGGGCTAACTCGCGGCGCGCACGCAGAAAGTAATGGGACTAACAAAAAAGCAGCACATAGAATTTTCAAACGCACAATAATTATTTTATTGTTTTTTGAAGCAACACAGTCCCAAGCCAACGATCAAACTTGAAACCGACGCGCCCCATCCGGCCGATTTCTTTGAAGCCAAAGTCTTCGTGGAGTTTGAGGGAAGCCTCGGCTCCACCGTCGGCTATGACGGCAATGATTTCCTTCAGTCCCGCTGCTTCTGAACGCGCAATGAGCTCGGTCATCAGAGCTTTCCCCAATCCCTTGCCTGTCGACGCAGCGCGGAGATAGAGAGAGTTCTCGACTGTGTAGCGATACGCGCGTTTTTGCTTCCACGGGGTCACCAGCGCATATCCCAGCACCTGTTGACCAGGAGAGACTGCCACGATAAAGGGCATCTTGAGTTTCTCTAGATAGGCGAACTTCTGCTTCCACTCCTTGAGGGTCATTTGATCCTCATCGAAAGTGACCACGCTATTCATCACGTAGTAGTTGTAGATCTCACGAATGTCGGGCAGATCTTCAGAAGTTGCCTCACGGATTTCAAAAGAAAAAGGCGCCTCTGGCTCTGGCCTCTTCTGCAAGTGGGGAGGGAGCTGTCGGGGTTTGAGATATTCCTCTTGAAGCACGAGCCCAGCCTAACCGACTAGAACAATGCTGTCTCGTGTGGAAGGGCCCAATTTATGGGAGTTTTTCCTAAGTTGGTTAGTGCTTCGTTGACCTTACTAAAAGGCCGAGAACCAAAGAACCCCCGCGATGCGGAAAGAGGACTGGGGTGTGCGGACGAAATCACAGTGGAGTGCGGAAGGAAAGACTGAGCGGTGTGCGCATCGTTCCCCCACAACACAGCAACAACACCCTGATCAGAGCGGTTGTCCAGGGCCCGAAGTGCGCATTCAGTGACGGCTTCCCAACCCAGCCCGCGATGTGAACCTGCCTCACCTGAGCGCACGGTGAGCACTCGATTCAGGAGCATCACTCCCTGCTCCACCCACGGGGACAGATCGCCTTTGACCTGCTTCTGAACAAGAACATCCGAACACAACTCGGTGAAGATGTTGTTCAAGCTTCTCGGGAGCACTCGCTGTTCTGGTGAGACCGAAAAAGAGAGGCCCACAGCATCTCCCGGGGTGGGGTAGGGGTCCTGTCCCACAATGACCACGTTGATTCTTTCAAATGGCGTTTTGAACGCCCTCATGATGTTGTGTGAGGCAGGAAATACGTCGACACCTCGAGCTTTTTCTTTCTCGAGTACTCCCGCAATGTCATCCAAGATGCCCCGGACCGGGGCCAAGACCTTTACCCAGCTAACATCTATGAGATTTTGCCGGGCAAGGTTCTCAAGACTGAGGGTGCTGCTCATCTGATGTGTGTTCACCGGGTTCAAGGTGATGTTCATGCCCGTGCGATGCATGTTCTTGTGCACGGCGGTGAACGTTCTGAACCTTCTCACCAAGGTAAGAGATGGCTGTTGCTGTCGTGGCACCCACTATGACAACACCACCAAGCATCAACAGCGAAGCATAAATACGACCAAAGACGGTGACCGGGACCATATCCCCGTATCCCACCGTGGTGATAGTTTCGATGGCCCACCACACAGCATCTCCATAGTTAGTGATACTCGCTCCGACCGCACTGCGCTCAGCTGCATAGACAGCGAGAGACAAGACATAGATGTACATCACAGCGAAAGAAGCAGCGTAGGCCACCAGTCGCGCACGGACAGAGGAGCCCTTCTTGCCTTGGAACCATCTCAAACGCGCCAAATACATCAGCAACAAGAAAGGACGAGTGAATGGAATGGCCATAGACAGAAGGTCAATGACGTTCTTCCTAAAGAACACTCGTTTATTGGTAGAGAGCCAAAGTCGCACAAAGTAATCAACGATGAACAAGATCCAGATGATACCCAAGACGAGGAGCACATATTGATCGAGCCCCTGGTTAAACACCTCATCACTCAAGATGAGCACGGAGTATCCCAGCAGGAATACGAAAGACAGAATGATGAACGGGATGGTGGTGTATTTTTCCCATTTAATCTCGCCCGGACTGCGTGTATCGGCCACGAGCATTCCGTCTGCGTTCCGGACAAGTGGCTTGGGCGAAGATTTCATAGTTCTAGGCTAGTAAATATGAGCACACAACGGGTCGCGTTATGGGATAACGCACGTTTTGGAGCCATCGCACTCATGGTTGCAGGCCATGCCCTGACCAAGATGGTGGGCGAAAATGATGCGGCTTTCACACTCTATGTCTTTATTTATGCCTTTCACGTTCCGGTGTTTGTTGCCGTCTCTGGCTACTTCACCAAAGGGACCGCTCCGGATGACCGCCGCATTCGATCTGTCTTCACCGACATTCTCGTGCCGTATGTCATTTTTGAACTGATCTGGTCAGTTGTCTACTTCCTTTACAACGGCAACTATCGCTTGGACCTTACGCGTGCTTCCTGGACACTGTGGTTCTTGCTTGCGCTGGCAGTCTGGCGAATCCTTCTCCCGTATCTCGTTGCACTGAAATACCCCCTGCTCATCAGCATCGTTATTTCGATTGAAGCCGGCTACTTCCCCATTGATCAGACATTCTCCGCAGCACGCGTACTGGGATTCCTGCCTTTCTTTGTTTTTGGCTGGCAGCTCCGTGAATGGAACCTCGGCGAGCGCTGGATGGCACTGTGTTCACAGTCCGTCCTGCGCTGGCGGATTCTCGCTGTTGGATTCATGGCTGTCGTTGCCGTCTTTATTGCGCTGAATGTCCCCCTGCTGCGCGAGCTTCAGATCCGCAGCTTCATTACCTACGACTCCGGCTTTGCCACGTTTGGCTACGACCAGTGGTGGGCAGGTCTAGGCCGACTAGCCGCCATGATGGTGGCTGCGGCCATGATTATGGCTTTCTTGATTCTGATCCCCCGAGAAAAGACATGGTTCACGCAATTCGGTCAAGCCACAATGTATGTCTACCTGCTTCACACATTCGTGCTGTTTCCGCTCCGGGAATACGGAGTACTCGATGGGGAGCGTCCCCTCTGGTACATCCTTCTTGTGCTCGTGGGGGCTGTGGGGCTCACGGTGCTGCTGTCCACACCGCTCATCGTGCGGATATTCAAGCCTCTGGTTCAGCCCAGCATGTCCTGGCTTTTTGTTACACCCCGTGACTCACACCGTTGAGCAATTAACCAAGGGGGCGTAACGTCAAAGCAAGTTTTCACCACACGTATTGACCACCAACAAGGAGCACCTCATGAGCAACGACCAAGCTAACTGGAAATTTGAAACCAAACAGATCCACTCGGGTGCACAGCCGGACCCCACAACCAATGCGCGTGCGACCCCGATTTACCAAACTACGTCCTATGTGTTCAACAACGCAGAGCACGCAAAGAACCTCTTTGCTCTGGCTGAGTTCGGAAACATTTACACCCGTATCCAAAACCCCACACAGGACGTTGTCGAGCAGCGCGTCGCAGCACTTGAGGGTGGAACAGCAGCGCTGCTGGTTTCCTCCGGTCAGGCTGCTGAAACCTTTGCTGTGCTCAACATCGCCGAAGCCGGAGACCACATTGTGTCCTCCAGCTCGATCTACGGCGGAACCTACAACCTGTTCAAGTACACCCTGGCCAAGCTCGGCATCGAAGTGACTTTCGTGGAGAACCAGGATGACGCTGACGAATGGCGTGCAGCCGTTCGCCCCAACACCAAGCTCTTCTTCGGCGAGACCATCGGTAACCCTCGCATCAACATTCTGGACATTGGTCTGGTCTCCAAGGTTGCGCACGAAGCAGGTGTCCCGCTCATCGTGGACAACACCATTGCAACTCCTTACCTGATCCGTCCTCTCGAGCACGGAGCTGACATCGTGATCCACTCAGCAACGAAGTTCCTCGGTGGCCACGGAACCGTCATCGGTGGTGTCATTGTCGATGGTGGAAAGTTCGAATGGTCCAAGAACGTGGAGAAATTCCCTGGCTTGACCGAACCCGACCCTTCGTACCACGGCGCAAGCTACACCACCGTGTTGGGTGACGCCATCGCTTACATCATCAAGGCACGCGTGCAGCTTCTTCGTGACCTTGGTTCTTCTATTGCTCCTGCGAGTGCGTGGCAGATCATCCAGGGCATCGAGACTCTGAGCCTGCGAATTGAGCGTCACGTGGAGAACGCCACCGCTGTTGCGCAGTGGTTGGAAGCACACCCCCAGGTTGCTTCCGTCAACTACGCAGCACTTCCTTCCAGCCCTTGGTACACCGCAGCTAACCGTTACGCCCCAAAGGGCGTGGGTGCTGTGCTGTCCTTCGAACTTAAGGGCGGCGTAGAAGCTGGTAAGGCATTCGTGGACAACCTCGACCTGTTCAGCCACCTGGCCAACATTGGTGACGTTCGCTCCCTCGTAATTCACCCCGCCTCAACCACGCACTCGCAGCTCACCCCTGAGCAGCAGCTCACCAGCGGCGTGACCCCGGGCTTGGTTCGTCTCTCTGTGGGTCTCGAGAACATCGAAGACATCAAGGCAGACCTTGAGAAGGGTCTTGCTGCTGCTGCAGCAATCTAGCCACACAAGTAATACAACTAGTCGAGGGGCTCGGCTGTGGAGTAGCGTCTACTCCATGGCTGAGCCCCTCATTCTCTTTTCTACGACTGGTCACATTCGTCACCTGCAGTTCAACCGTGCAGAGAAGATGAATGCTGCCAATCGGAAGCTGCTCTCTGAGCTGTCCCTCGCCTATGCAGACGCTGACGCAGACCACAACATTCGCGTTGTCGTTGTCTCTGCTGTGGGTCCTCACTTCACTGCTGGTCTCGATCTTGCAGACGTATTGGGAACCGCATCTGAATCCGGGCTCAACCTCACTCCTGAAGCCGGGATTGATCCCTGGGGAATTACAACACCCCCCATTTCAAAGCCTGTGGTTATTGCTGTGCAGGGAACCTGTCTCACCCTGGGAGTTGAGCTGATTCTTGCTTCTGAACTGACCGTGGCAGATGAGACAACCATTTTTGGTCAGCTCGAGGTGACCCGAGGAATCATGCCTTTTGGCGGGGCAACAACCAGGTTCGCCCAACGGGTCGGCTGGGCACATGCCTCTCGCTACCTCCTCACTGGTGAAACGTTCACCGCCGGGGAAGCTCTTCGTATTGGCCTCGTCAACGAGGTGGTTCCTGCAGGGACTCAGGTAGACCGCGCGATGGAGCTTGCAGCACTAATAGCGGAGCAGGCGCCCCTTGCCGTGCAAGCAACGCTGAGAAATGCACGAGTTGCTCGCGCTGCCGCGGAGCGCGAAGCGCTCAGTCAGCTGCCCCACGAGCTGGGCACACTTCTCGCCAGCGAAGACTTTCGCGCCGGAGTTGCAGCGTTCACTACGAGGTCGAAGCCAGAGTTCACGGGCAAGTAGGCTTAAGGGACTATGGATTGGCAAGATTCGGCCGATAACCTGCCCTCAGGCTTCATTACTGACGAGCAGGTTCGTTCTGTTGCCGGAAAGCCTCCCGTCACAGGCGCTTGGCGCGATGGAGATGCACCTGGTAACCGCCAGTTTGCCAACCTGGGTCCGTTCGATTTTGAATGCGGCGGCAGTCTCCCCCACGTTCGCATCGCCTATGAAACCTGGGGCACGCTCAACGAGGCTAAAGACAACGCCGTTCTTGTTCTGCACGCACTCACCGGTGATAGCCATGTTGTGGGACCCGCCGGAGGCGGCCACAGCACAGCAGGGTGGTGGAACGAGGTTGTGGGACCCGGTCTCGCTGTGGACACGGACACATGGTTTGTGGTGGCCCCGAATGTTTTGGGCGGCTGCCAAGGATCTACCGGCCCTGCTTCGCTTGCGCCAGATGGATACGAATGGGGTTCCCGCTTCCCCTACACAACGATCCGCGACCAGACGCGTGCGCAAGCGCAATTCTCAGATGTGATCGGCATCGACACATGGGCTGCCGTCATTGGTGGCTCCATGGGAGGCATGCATGCACTCGAATGGGGAGCAATGTTCCCTGAGCGGGTGGAGCGACTGGCTGTTCTTGCCGCCCCCCCTGCAACAAGTGCGGACGAAATTGCCCTGAACACCGTCCAGATCGAGGCAATTCTGCTGGACCCAGCTTTCCGTGCAGGACATTATTACGAAGCTATGGATGGGGATGGCCCCTACCGCGGCCTTGCTCTGGCACGCCGTATTTCGTTCCAGAACTTCCGCACGCCTTCGGAGCTCAACGAGCGCTTTGACCGTTCTTCCCAGAGCGACATCAGCCCCTTGGGTAAAGGGGGACGCTTTGCTGTGGCCAGCTACCTCGATTTCCACGGAAATAAATTCACCCGACGCTTCGATGCCAACAGTTACATCACCCTGGTCGAGTCCATGAACTCCCACGACCTGGGTCGTGGCCGAGACAGCATCGAAGATGTGTTGGAATCTATCGAGATTCCCACGCTCGTCATTGGTATCGATAGCGACCGCTTCTTCCCCCTAGATGGCCAAAAGCGTTTAGCAGCTCACATCCCCGGAAACATCAACGGTGACGAACCTGCGCTGCTTGAATCAGATTTTGGTCACGATGCGTTCCTGATCGAATCTGAATTCGTGGGAGCTCAGCTGGCTCGCTTGTTGGCTAGCTCAGCTAGCTAGAGCTTTGCACTGAAGTCCTTAAGCCAGGAAGAGAAATCCTGGCCTAGGTCTTCTCGTTCTGATGCAAGTTCCACAATCGTCTTCAGGTAGGAGAGCCTGTCTCCTGTGTCGAAACGTCGTCCTATAAAAACAAGGCCAATTACTGGACCAGCTAATTCAGGATTTTTAGCCATCTCGTTCAAAGCATCAGTCAGCTGAAACTCCCCGCCAACTCCAGGCTTGAGGCTTCTCAAAACTTCAAATACTCCTGGTTGCAGAACATAACGTCCAATGACCGCAAGATTTGAGGGAGCAGTTTCAACACTCGGCTTCTCAATCAATTCAGTCACTTCTAGAACATTCCCCACGCGGTTCCCTGGATTAACAATTCCATACTTGACTACGTCTTCTTCAGGAACTTCCATTAACGCGACAACGTTTGCACTTTTAGCTTCCGCCAGTTGCAACATTTCAGAGAGCAATTTACTTTCAGCTTCAATGAGGTCATCACCAAGCAAAACAGCAAAAGCATCATCTCCCACGAAGGTTTCTGCTTTTGAAATAGCATGACCTAGACCTAAAGGATCTCCTTGACGGACATAGTGTATGTCCGCCAATCCGGTAGCTTCATCGACTACTCCAAGGCGATGCTTGTCGCCTTTTTCGTGAAGGAGGTTTTCAAGTTCAACTGCACGGTCAAAATGATTCTCAAGAGCGTTTTTATTACGTCCAGTAATCATGAGGACATGAGATAAACCGGCGTTCACGGCTTCTTCAACTACATATTGAATGGCTGGCTTGTCCACGACGGGGAGCATTTCTTTGGGCAATGCCTTCGTTGCGGGGAGGAAACGTGTTCCCAAACCCGCAGCAGGAATCACTGCTTTTGTAATTTTGCTCACATTTACACTCTAGCTTCCTTGTAATCAGCACCAAGATTTTGGTGTGGAATAGCTTGAATCATGGAGAACACGGCCAACCCCAGCAACACCATCTCACCCAGGTTTCTGAGACTGAGAATACTCAGTTCGATGGGTTGCACTGCGAGCAATCCGCCATAGAGATACGGGTAGAAAGCCTGTGTCAGTGCGGCAAGCAGGAGTGCCACGACTCCCAAGACGCGGTATTTCCTGGGTGCCCACACCAGTCCAGCGATCACAGGGGCTGCAATCCACCCAATGTATTGCGGAGATCCCACTTTATTGAACACGATGAGAACCAGCGTGAGGGTGAGAGCAAGTGCTGGTAACAGTTCTTCAACAGCGCTCCCCTTGCGGTTCAGCCAGACTCCCCACAGCAATACAGCGACGAAGCACAGGGCCAGCAGAACCGTGGACACTTCTGAAGCGTCAACTGTTCCCTCCCCCATAACTTGGAACGTGAGGATGTCATTGTCGTAATACACCGCATAGCCAGCCACCCCTGCAGCTGCAAGCCACAGGAACGGCAACGCGAAGGGCGACTCGATTTGTAATCCGCGGCCGGATTGCTGTCCAAGGAAGCTCAACAGACTTGCCCCGCCTCCCAGAATCACCGCGATCACGACGATGACAGCGCTCGTGACGGCCACGGACAGAATAAATACTTTTCGCTGTCGGACTGAAATGAGAATGGCTGCAATCAGTGCCGCCGGCCACACCTTGATCCACGTGGCAAGTGCAAGCAATGCCCCGGCCAATGCGGGGCGGCTCACTGCCGCGAGCAGCCCAACAATAGCCAGTGGTGTGACGATGCTTTCTAGCCGCGAGACCGCAATGGGGCCAAGAAGAAGCAGAAAAGCCAACCACCACCCCGCGGCGGTCCGCTGAATTCTGTTCTGCTGGTCCTGCCGGCGTGAATACAGCAGATACGCAAAAGCCCCAGCATTAGCCAGCGTGACCAGAACAATCCAGCCGAGTGCATAGTTTCCAGGTCCTGCCAGCGCAGGCAACAGAATGGGAATCAGCGCCGCAACGGGATACACCCACTGGGTCTGCAGACCCACAATGGCGAATCCAGCAGTCGCTTGTCCAGCCCACAATTCGTAGACAAAGCTCACGTCGCCGAATGGAACCGCTTCCGCCACATAGCCTTGCCACCCGAGCCAGAGACTAACTGCGGCAAAGGCGCTCCACATCAGCACAGAGTTGTGCCACTTGGTTGAAGAGTTCATAGCTACCTCACCGATTGTGACAGGAGGGTGGCAACAGCTGAATTCACACGCTCTGCAACATCTAGTGCAGGGAAGGGCCCGTTCTCCGCAGCGAGCGCTGCGGCTGCGCCGTGAAGAAATACACCTGTTGCCGCAAACTGAGCGAGTTCTGCAAGATGTGGAACACGACCCACGGAATGTGTGGCCACGAGTGCAGCAATGATGCCCGCGAGAACATCACCTGTGCCAGCTGTTGCCAGCCAGAAAGTCGGCGCTGTCACTCGGACAAGGAACCGATCACGCTCGTGCGCTTCAGGCGAGGCAACAATCGTTTCATGTCCTTTGAGCACCACTACAACTCCGAGCTGGTCAGCGGCGCATGCCGCCCATTCGCCGCGACTTCTTCCTTCCCGGGGCAGGAGTCTTTCGAGTTCACCCTCGTGTGGCGTGATGATGGCCGGAGCGCTCACGAGCGGAAGTAACCCGAGCCCTCCGGCGTCGACGATTACCGGTTGGAGTCCTTGGCAGGCCCGGGCCGTATCTGGAAGATCAGGGTTGAGTGATGTTGTGGGTTCCCAGCCAGACCCCAACAACCACGCATCGACGGCCCCCGAAACAGTGACTGTTTCAGGCCGTCGAGCAAGAACTAACTGTGCAGGTTCCTTTTCACCGAGAAACCGCACCATGCCAATTCCAGTTCGGTGGGCTGCTTCCACCCCGAGTACTGCAGCTCCTGGATACTTCTCGGAACCTGTCACGACACCCAGTGCACCGTGGCTGTATTTGTTGTCTTGTGGTCCGGGTATGCGAATGACCGCAGCTGCGTCTGCAGCTCCCCATTCTGGTATTTCTGTGGTCATAGTTCCCCCAACTATGAGCGCCGTGTGGCGTCCTGTACTTCTCCGACTAACTCTTCAATGATGTCCTCGAGGAAGAGCACTCCCGTGGTTGTGCCGGTGACGTCGACAACTCGAGCAATGTGGATTCCGCTGCGTTGGAGTTCTGCCAGAGCATCTTCGAGATCTGTGGTTTCCGCCAGGGTCGCGAGTTGGCGGATGCGCTTAGTTTTGATGGGTCCTGTGTGTGTTCCCGCTTCGGAGACGTCGTCATCGAAGGTGAGAACATCTTTGAGGTGAACATAGCCAATGGGTTCACTCTGGGCGTCGCTGATGACGTAACGCGAGAATCCATACTTCGCCACTGCCTGTTCCAGGTCGCCCACGCTGGCCTGTTCCGGCAGGGTGATGAGGTCTTTCAGGAGAACCTTGATGTCCCCTGCCTTCTTGGTGGTGAATTCAAAGGCTGCAGAGAGTGTGCCCGAGGAATCCTCGATCATGCCCTCTCTCGTGGAGTGAGACACAATTGTTGCAACTTCGGTGAGTGAGAAAACGCTGTTGGCTTCTTCGCGGGGCACAACCCGGAATATTTTAAGCACCGCATTAGCTATGCCGTTCATTGCCACGATGACGGGCTTCACTATCCGCGCAACAAACACAAGTGGCGGAGCAAGAATCAAAATGGCACGATCAGGTACAGAGAAGGAAGCGTTCTTGGGAACCATTTCGCCAAAGATGACGTGCAGGAAAGTCACCAAAATCAGTGCGAAGGTGAAGCTGATTCCGCTAATCCATCCGTCGGATAAGCCTGTTCCCACCAGCGCCAACTCAGCTAGGTGGTGAATCGCGGGTTCTGACACGTTCAGGATCAACAAAGATGCAACAGTAATACCCAGCTGGCTGGTGGCCAGCATGAGACTGACATGTTCCATCGCCCACAGCGCCGTCTTTGCTGCAGCACTCCCCTTTTCAGCGAGAGGTTCGATCTGAGAACGACGTGCAGAAATAACAGCGAATTCTGCTGCCACAAAGAATGCATTGACGGCAAGCAACACTACGAGCCATACCAGGCCAGCCCAATCACTCATGGGTCTCACCTGCTTCCTCTGGAATCACAGGAGTGAAACGGAGACGGTCAATGCGGCGCCCGTCCATTCGGACGACCTTGAACTCACCTGCGGCAACGGTAACGGTGTCACCTTGTTCAGGGATCCTGCCCAGTTCACTCATCACGAAACCGGCGACGGTTTCGTAGTTTTCATCCTCTGGCACAAGAATGCCTGTGCGCTCCTCGAGCTCGTCTGGACGCAGAGAGCCCGGGAACGTGAGGTAGTCGGCGGAGCTGACAACACCCGCACGCGTGCGGTCATGTTCGTCAGCGACTTCGCCGACGAGTTCTTCCACGAGGTCTTCGAGAGTAGCCAAACCTGCAGTGCCACCGTATTCGTCGACTACGACGGCCATCTGGAATCCCTTGCCACGTAGCTCCGAGAGCAGCGCGTCCAAGGGCATGGTGTCTGGAACGCGGAGAGGCTCCCCCATCAAAGCCGAGATTGGAACATCATTTCGACGTTCACGAGGCACCGACATCGCGCTCTTGACGTGCACAATTCCCACCACGTCATCGAGTCCATCTTCGGTCACGGGGAAACGAGAAAAACCAGTCTTCCGAGCCAGTTCCAGCACAGCTCGAGCTGAATCGGCGGGCTCTAACGATTCAATCCGTAGACGGGGCGTCATCACATCACTGGCCGAAAGTTCACTGAAGGCCAGGGTTTTGCCCAGCAGCGTTGCGGTGTCTACTTCTAGAGCACCCTCACTTGCAGAACGGCGAAGTAGCGACGCGAGCTCTTCTGGCGAACGCGCTCCAGAAAGCTCTTCTTTCGGTTCCAGCCCAAAACCGCGAAGAACAGCGTTGGACAGTCCATTCAACGAAAGCACCAGTGGTTTGAAAACCACCGTAAACAGAGTTTGGAAAGGCATCACGACACGAGCCGTGCGCTCGGGTAGGGCCAGAGCAAAGTTCTTGGGAACCAGTTCACCAATAATCATGGAGAGGAACGTCGCGATGAAAATAGCCAAAATGACGGCAATGGTGTGAACTACGCCGCTGCTCCAGCTCAGACCAGCCAGTAGTGGGGTGAAGAGTGCAGCCAGTGCTGGTTCCATCAAGAAACCGGTCAACAGGGTAGTCAGAGTGATGCCCAGTTGAGCACTAGAGAGGTGTGTTGACGTTTTGGTCAGTGCCGAAATAGTCAGGCTGAGTCCGCGAACCCCTCGATCACGCTTTGCTTCCAGTTCTGGACGGTCAAGGTTCACCAGAGCAAACTCTGCTGCTACGAAGAAACCGGTGCCCACGGTGAGCACAAGCCCAAAACCGAAGGAAATCCATTCAAGCGCCACTACGCCACCTCGAGAAGAGTGTCGAGGACAGACAGAGTTGTTTTACTGTGTCGGGCAGGCGGGGGGTCGTCCATTGCCCTTCCAGCATACCGATGTGGTTCGGTAAACAACTGTGCCAGCTGAATAACGTGCTGTACTTCTCCACCTTAACCAACTATTCTTGGTAGATACCAATAATAGTTGGAGTTCTATGCGTTTACAGCACCCCCTTGAAATAGTCACACCCACGCTCGATGGGGACGTATTGGCCGTGCTTGCAGGCGCACAAGAGTGGTTTGCTGTGCACACTATCAATGCACTAATCCCGGGGCGCTCTGACGAAGGCATTAGAAAAACTCTCAAGAGATTAATCTCTGTTGGCATTGTTGAAGAACTTTCTGTGAGCAGAGCTCACCTCTACAGACTGAACCGAGAACATCTCGGGGCAGAGCTAATCGTGCAGCTGGCTTCTCTCAAACACGTCTTCTTCGCACGACTCCACAATGAGATGAGTCAGTGGGACATCCCGCCGATTTTTGCGTGCATCTTTGGTTCCGCAGCTCGAGACCAAATGTCGACTGGAAGCGATGTTGATCTTTTTGTGATTCAACCCGACAAAACCTCATCAACGCAATGGGATGCCCAAGTTCTTGAGCTGACTGCGCACGCCACCCTGTGGATTGGATCGGAGGTCCGTCCATTGTTATACACAGAAAGTGAAATTCGACGTCTCGGATCAGCTGAACCTGTGTTTGAATTCATCGCGAAGGAAGGCATTCATGTGTGTGGCGAACGGCAATCTTTTCTGAACCTAATGAAGGAGAGACAATGAACCCCCAAGTTGTTGATCCCACATTCAAAATTGGTCGTCTACAGAAAGCGCGCGAATTTGCTGAGACTGCCGCCGTCTTATTTGATGACGCAACGAGAAATTCAGACCATGGAGATGTCTACGTCACGATGGCGATTCATTCGGGTATTGCCTCGTCAGATGTTATTTGCGCAACCAAACTAGGTGAATATTCCGCAGCAGACTCTCATGCAGCGGCTGTTGCCTTGTTAAAGAAAGCGGACTCGACTGCCGCATCACTACTGAGCAAGTTGCTGAACATGAAAACTAAGTCTGCGTATGGTCATCGTGCAGTAAATGGATCTGAAGTGCGGACAGCTGAAAGCGCGCACAAAAAATTGCTCGCCCTCGCTGAGCAGGTTTAATCCACCTACTACGTGGTGGGGTTCACAAATCTCAGCGGAACCTCAATGGACACATCGGTTCCACCTTCCAGGCCGCCATTCCATTCAATGGAGCCGCTGAGTTCACCCTGGATGAGGGTTTTCACAATCTGCGTGCCGAGGCCGTCCCCGATAGCCCCTTCGGGCAAGCCGGTTCCGTTGTCCACGATGTGGACGGAGAGAACTTCTTCCGTTCGGTTTGCTTCGATGACCACGGTTCCTTCACGTCCTGCCAGGCCGTGTTCCACCGCATTGGTGACCAATTCCGTGAGGGCGAGGGCTAGAGGGGTGGCATATTCGCTGGGGAGAACGCCAAAGCTGCCCGTCAAACGAGGGTGCACGGTCGTGCCGTGAATAGCTGCAACCTCGGCACTGAGCATGAGCACCCGGTTGAATACTTCGTCGAAGTCCACGTTCTGACTTAATCCTTCGGACAGGGTGTCGTGGACCACGGCAATAGATGCCACACGGCGCATGGCCTGTGTCAGTGCTTCGCGCGCTTCATCTGACTGGGTTCTCCGGGCCTGAATACGCAGGAGGGACGCCACCGTCTGCAGATTGTTCTTCACACGGTGGTGAATTTCACGAATCGTGGCGTCCTTAGTAATGAGCTCCATTTCCTGGTGACGCATCTCAGTCACGTCCCGGCAGAGCACAATGGCACCGGTTCGCTCTCCCAGGTGGCGAATCGGAATGGTGCGCAAGGAAATCGTCACGCCGCGCGCATCGATATCTGCGCGCCAAGGAGCACGACCGGTCACGACGACTGGAAGGGACTCGTCCACGTTGATCTTGCCGGTGAGAACTCGGGTCGTGACTTCAGCGAGGCTTTCGCCTTCAAGCTCATCATTGAAACCCACACGGTTGAAAGCGGAAAGTGCGTTGGGGCTCGCGAAGGTGACCACACCATCCACGTCCAGACGAATCAAACCATCGCTGGCACGGGGTGCTCCACGCCGGGGGGACGGTGCTGCATCGAGGTCCGGGAAGTCGCCTGAGGCAATCATGTCGAAGAGGTCGTTGGCGCAGGAGTTGAATGTCAGTTCCTGACGACTCGGGTTTCTGCTCTCTGACAGGTTGGTGTGGAGAGAGATCACGGCGATGGGATCGGACGGGGCACTGTCTTGTGAGCCCTGCCGAACGCGGCGAATGACCGGAACAGCCCGCACGCGCGTCGGGGTTTCTTCATACCAGGCAGGCGAAGAGGACTCGATGATGGACGCAGTTTCATAGGCTTCACTGACTTGGGCTTTCCACTCGGCCTTGATTTTCTGGCCGACGAAGTCGCGATAAAACAGTGTTGCCGAGCTGGATGGACGCGCATGGGAAACTGCAACGAAAGAACCATCTGTGGTGGGTGCCCAGAGCACAATGTCCGCAAAGGCAAGGTCAGCAATAAGCTGCCAGTCACCAATGAGCATGTGCAGCCATTCAATATCGGCAGCACTGCCAATTCCTTGGGCTTCCATGATGTTACTGAGCGTCGACATACCTCTAGCCTAGAGTCATGAGTAAATCCTCACCGCGCGAACGCAGACGCCTCTGGCGTTCACCGTTCCTGTGGTGGCCTCTCGGAGTTATCTCCGCATTAGTGGTGGTGAGTGTCGTGGTATTCAACGTGAGCCCGTGGCCAAGTGCTCTGATTATTCGCCAGGTCTTCCAAGACGGCGCGAAGAAGACAGCCGCCATCATGGCGCCCTATGCCCCCACCTCAGGTGTGGAGTCGATATATAACGTGCAATATGGTGACGGCAAGTTCGAGACCGCAAGCACCTTCACCGAGCTTGATGTGTTTTATCCCACCGGCACCACCGAGCCCCTGGGCACGGTCATCTGGACACACGGTGGGGCCTGGGTTTCTGGCAATAAATCCAATGACACCGTGTATTTCCAACTTCTTGCGCAGGCTGGATACACCGTCGTGGGGCTGAACTACACCTACGGCCCCGAAGCGCAGTACCCCACAGCCGTCAACGAACTCAACCAAGCTCATGCATTCCTTCTGGCCAATGCGGAGAAGTACCACATTGATCCAAACCGTATTGTGCTGGCCGGCGATTCCGCCGGGGCACAATTGAGCAGCCAACTGGCCACACTCATCACGAGCCCTGAGTATGCGCAAGAAGTGGGAATCACCCCAGTATTGAAGCCCGAACAGCTTCAGGGAGTAGTTCTCAACTCCGGTATCTACGAAGTGACGACCCTGCTGGGCCAGAAAGGCATTCTCGGGTGGGGCGATGACGTTGCCCTCTGGGCATATACAGGAGATAAGGATCTTCAAAATTCTCCAGCTGTGGCAGAAATGTCCACCATGAACCATGTGACGGCAAACTTTCCAGAGACCTGGATTTCAGGCGGGAACGCGGACCCTTTGACGAATGGAAACTCAAAGCCGTTCGCTGCGAAATTGCAGTCACTGGGCGTGAACGTCACAGAACTGTTTTGGCCAGCCGATTACACCCCTGCCTTGCCCCATGAGTATCAGTTCAAGCTCAACCTGGATGCTGCTCAAACTGCCCTGTCATCTACGCTGACTTTTTTGAGCGACCGAATCGGCCCGACCGCAAACTAGCTTGCAGGCGCTCGCCGTCGATAGCGGCGGCCAATGCTGTGAAATCTTTTGCTATCGCGGACCCCGTGCCCGCGACTCGAACCGGTATGCCGGTATGTGCTGCTGACGCTACGGCTTTTTCATCCCAGCGAATCTCAATCGGGTGATGAATACCGGCGTAACGACTCAGAGAAGCCACTGGATCTGCACTCCCTAGCCGAGTGAGCGCTCCCCGGACCTTGTTGAGCACCACAATGCGCTGCGCTTCTGGGAAATCTTCGAGGAGAACACTATGTGCACGGATAAATCTCGCCACCGATACTGCATCTGCCCCCGCTACCTGCACGACCCGTTGAGCAGCTTTCACCACAGTGAGGGTCGCTGCATTGCGCCGAGGGGCGAACAGATCACTGGTGATTTCTTCATCTGTTTCAAGATTGAATCCCACGTCTGCAACGATGAACTCAAAACTTCCCCCCAAGAATGAGAGCGCAGCTTTGATGCGCTCTGCAGAGAGCTCAGGCCATCGATCCGATCTGACAATTCCCGTCAGAACAAGCATTTCTCTGTGTCCGGTTGGCACTCGATGGGACAGCCGCTCAAGCTCTTCCTCACTCAGACCACCATTGCCGGCCAACCGACACACAGCCGCAAACCCTGCTGCCTCATCGACGATGCCGAGCAGAGGTGCAATGGTGCCACCATAGGTGTCGGCGTCAATGAGCAGAACGCGGTGGCCTCGTTCTGCAAGCTCAGCTGCGAGGTTGATCGCCACAGTGGTTCGCCCCGGTGCACCGGTTGGCCCCCATACCGCCACGAGCTGCGTCATGAGGATTTCCCCGTGCGACTCGGAACGAGAGAAATAGCATCGCCGTTGGCTTGCGCTTCCAGCAGTGCAGCTACTTTGGTATGTGGAACAAGAATCTCCACCTGTGTCTTGCCGGATGACGCGCCCAGTCCCGTCGCTTCTGTGATGTGAGCGATGTGTGCTCCCGAGATAATGACCGCTGGTGGGCCAAATACCCCTTGGCCAGCAGCGATGGACGCCCAGACATCCACGGTGGAGCCCTCCGTCGCATCTTCCGGGAGCGGAACATCCAACATCACAACCACGGTAGTGGTGGTGACTTGTTGGGCAGTTCCCACCGCGGACAGTGGAACGAGCTCCCCCGCAGCAATCGCTTGCGTAACGACCGAACCTGCTTTGAGTTCGGTTGCGCCGAGGTAGGCCTGTTGAGACTGCCCTAATTGAACCTCAGTCAGAACAAGGTCTGATTTCTGGAGGACATGACCTGGACTCAGCGAGGTCGTTGCCACATACACAGCGGTGTTCTGGCCGGCTGCACTCAACAGGGCATAGCCGGCGAGCGCGGAAACGAGAACAATAACGAGGCCAATGATGAGTCGCAGATCGAGGCGACGGGTGCGTAAATGAGACATGACAGGCATCATGGCGGACGGGTCTGGGAATCTGCGAAAGTTATCCACAGATTGAGATTTCCCGGGTTCTTATCAACTTAATTCTTTACTCTGTGAATATGAATGAATACGAGTCACAGCTTGGATCTACTGACCGATTCCTCACCGTGGTGGAGACTGCGGAAATCCTCAAAGTGAACGTCGCCCACGTTCACGAACTGATCGAATCAGGCGAACTCGCTGCATTTAAAGTGGGCACAACAGGCCCTTGGCGTATCGAGCACGATATTCTCGAGCTCTTCATTGCTGAACAATATGAGCTGTCTCGTCGCTCAGCGATGTGGAACAACTCTGAGATTGCTTCTGCACACAACGTTTTCGAGCTCTAATCCATTCACAGCACTCTGACATAGAGCACATCTTTCAGGGGTAAAACAACGGCTGACTGACCACCAACCTCAATGTGGTCTGCTCCTACCCTGTCTATCGTGCCGCGATATTTTCCCGCCGAAGTGACAACATCAAGCTGTTTCCGTCTGCGCCCCACATCGCGCAAGACAAAGGCGTAACTCACCTGTGCAATCAGACGTGGTCGTGCTGATATGGAATGGAGATCTGCCGCCGACAGAACGTCCACAGATTCCCCCAAACTCGCCTTGTTCTGCTCTGGAGTAAGGACCATCGATTCAATTCCCGAGACAGCAATGATTGCGAGGCCAACAAAGTCGTGTGGTTCCAGGATCTGCGCCACGAACCAGTCTTTCCCCACTCGTTCAGGTAATAACACCAATGTCACTCCGCCCTTCATTACGACGGTGACGGGGTCACAACCAGCGGCATGTGTAAGTGCAAAAATTCTGTCCCGAATACTCAGCGCACATTGCCTCTCCCTTTCCTCGTCATCGAGACGATTTTGCAATTGCGCATCCAGCTCTCGTTCCAGCTGGCTTTCGAGGTCATGAAACAGATTGTCCAAGGTCATAGTCAGCGACGCTAAAGAGTGAACCTGAGAATCCGCCGGAGTTATCCACATATTTGCTGAGAAGTAGACTATTGGTCTATTTTTCGTGTCAGAGTGTCTCCATGAAAACCGCTAAAGCCGTCAACACTCGGCTCTCCAGCTTTACTCCTGAGGAATTCTTTGGCCACCAGCCAACGTCCACCGCGGAACTCCCCGACCCACAACCATTGGTGGAAAACCTGGCACGCACCGTGATGGAAATCTTGGCAGGATGCAGGGATATCGATCAGATTTCTCGCTGGGTCACTGATGACGTCTACAGAAATCTGCTGCAAAGAGTCCACATTTCACGCCGTGCACGCGCGGTGAAGAAACAGGCTGTCATTCGCCCCACATTTGGCCTCGGTAAAACAATCATCACCGAACCCTCTGATGGCGCGATTGAAGCAGTGGTGATTATTCATGGCAAAGCACGAACGCGCGCTATTGCGGTTCGGCTCGAGGGTCTAGACGGACGCTGGCGGGCAACCGCGATTCACGTTCTCTAGCTCCCCCACTCCAGGTCTGATGTTACTTCTCACCCGATGCTGGAACAGAGTCGCCTGATGCAGAGTGTTCTGAAGCGGACTGATCTGAAGCAGAGTGTGCTGCCACTTCTTTGTTGTAGCGGGTAAACAGCATTCCCACCCGGAATGCCGATTCACTCACAATCATGAGCAGGCCGACGGTGATGAACAAGCTGACAAAGTAATTGCTGAAGCTCGTGTTCTCAGAGACCGTCTTGACCACCAGCAGGAACACCAGTGCCAAGTATTCTGCGCCGCTATTGCGCACAACCACGGCCTTTTTCTCAGGCAACGGACGAACCCACATGATGCGTGTGCGGTAACGGGCAAAGAAATAGCCCAGAACAACTCCAACAGCTCCTGCAACCCAGTGCCACGTGTCCTTGGTGAGGTCATCCCACAACACGATGCCTATGAAGAGAACTTCGAAGACAGGATCCAAAATGGCAAGCCATAACAAGCTCACGTAATGCTTTTTGGGGAGCTGCAGTACTTTCTTGCCGTAATTGCGTGCTCGGAGATCAAAGATCACCATGACCAAAATCAGTGGCGATAACCACGCCAACATGATCCAGTCGTTTTCCATGAGAAAAGCTTAGACCGACCAGTTGTCTCCGAAAGAAGAGAAACTACTTCTTCTTGCGGCGATCTGCGCGATTGCCCGCAGGTGCATCTCCTGAAGCCTGACCGAATGCACCGCGCTTAGTCACAGTTGGACCAACCGGACGGGTGTCCTCGGGAACAATCTGGCGACCGTTGTCAGCTGCCTGCTGTGCCCGGGCAGTTTCTGCCTGCTCCACACGACCTGTTTCATCGCGCACCTCGACGTGACCGTCTTCGGAAGGAGCTATGTAGCTGAGGTGTGCGTTGGCATCTTGGCCTTGACCTAGTCCCTTAGCAGCGATGCTGGGGTGCTCAGGGTCGCCCTCAGCGAGGTTAACCTGGACTTCGAGGTTGAACAAGAAGCCCACAGATTCTGCCTTGATGGAGGCCATCATGCCCTGGTACAGAGCAAAACCTTCACGCTGGTATTCCACCAGTGGATCGCGCTGTGCCATGGCACGCAGACCGATACCGTCCTTGAGGTAGTCCATCTCGTAGAGGTGGTCGCGCCAACGGCGGTCCACCACCGAGAGCACAACACGACGCTCGAGTTCACGCATGGCCTTCTCGCCAATGCTTTCTTCACGACGCGAATAGCCAAGCACTGCATCCGACTGAATCTCACGGCGCATGAACTCCTTGTTCACACGGCCCTTGTTTCCAGCTTCCTGGATGACCTCATCGATGGTGATGGAAACAGGGTAGATGGTCTTGAGCTCTGCCCAGAGAGCGTCGAAGTCCCAGTCATCTCCGTTGCCTTCGCTCGTGTGTGCAGAGAGAACTTCATCAATGACGTCTTCGAGGAATGCGTGGACGCGGTCCTTGAGGTCATCGCCTTCAAGGATGTGTGCACGGTCTGAGTAGATTGCTTCACGCTGACGGTTGAGAACATCGTCATACTTCAGAACGTTCTTGCGCATTTCTGCGTTACGGGCTTCTACCTGCGACTGTGCCGAGCGGATTGCACGACTGACAATCGAGGACTCGATGGCGGTGTCGTCGGGGATGTTGCTGCGCGTCATAATGGCTTCGGCCGCACCAGAGTTGAACATGCGCATGAGGTCATCGGTGAGCGAGAGATAGAAGCGGCTCTCACCGGGGTCACCCTGACGTCCCGAACGACCACGGAGCTGGTTGTCGATACGACGTGACTCGTGACGCTCAGTACCGAGAACATAGAGACCACCAGCGGCGGTTACTTTGTCTGCCTCTTCTTGAACGGCAGCCTTCACCTTCGTGAAGGTCGCTTCCCAGGCGGCTTCATACTCTTCCGGAGTTTCGCCGGGGTTCAAACCCTTGGAAGCAAGCTCGGTCACCGTGAGGTGCTCCGCGTTACCACCGAGCATAATGTCCGTTCCACGGCCAGCCATGTTGGTTGCAACGGTGACGGCACCGAGACGGCCAGCCTGAGCAACGATTGCTGCTTCACGGGCGTGGTTCTTCGCGTTGAGGACTTCGTGCTTGATGCCCTTCTTCGCCAAAAGCTTGGACAGGTATTCGCTCTTCTCCACCGAGGTGGTACCTACGAGGACAGGCTGGCCGTTTGCGTGGCGCTCAGCGATATCCACGGCAACCTGCTCAAACTTGATCACTTCGTTCTTGTAGACGAGGTCAGGCTGGTCAATACGGGCCATGGGCTTGTTGGTGGGAATAGGAACCACACCAATCTTGTAGGTGCTCATGAATTCGCCGGCTTCGGTTTCTGCCGTACCAGTCATACCCGAGATCTTCTCGTAGAGACGGAAGTAGTTCTGCAGTGTGACGGTTGCCAGGGTCTGGTTCTCGGCCTTAACCTCGACGCCTTCCTTGGCTTCGATGGCCTGGTGAATACCTTCGTTGTAGCGACGGCCAGCGAGGATACGGCCGGTGTGCTCATCGACGATGAGCACTTCACCGTTCATCACGACGTAGTCCTTGTCGCGCTTGAACAGCGCGATGGCCTTGAGGGAGTTATTGAGGAAGGAAATCAGCGGGGTGTTGGCTGATTCATAGAGGTTGTCAATACCGAGGTAGTCCTCGACTTTTTCGATACCTGGTTCCAGCACACCCACGGTGCGCTTCTTCTCATCGACTTCATAATCCACGCCCTCTTCGAGAGTGGTAGCGATGCGAGCAAACTCGGTAAACCAACGGTTGGCTTCCCCGGATGCGGGACCAGAAATAATCAGGGGCGTACGCGCCTCATCGATGAGGATCGAGTCGACCTCATCGACGATGGCGAAGAAGTGTCCGCGCTGGACCTTGTCCTGCACGCTCCAGGCCATGTTGTCGCGCAGGTAGTCAAAACCAAACTCGTTGTTGGTGCCATAGGTAATGTCGCACAGGTACTGCTCGCGACGGACAGCAGGCTGCTGACCAGCGGTAATGACACCGGTGGTCATCCCCAAAGCGCGGAACACGCGGCCCATGAGCTCAGACTGGTAGCTGGCGAGATAGTCGTTCACGGTCACAACGTGGACGCCACGGCCTGCAATAGCGTTGAGGTAAGCGGGAAGGGTAGCTACCAGCGTCTTACCTTCACCGGTCTTCATTTCCGAGATATTGCCCAAGTGCAGGGCTGCTCCACCCATGACCTGCACGTCAAAGTGACGCAGGCCAATGGTGCGACGTGCTGCTTCGCGCACGGCAGCGAATGCCTCGGGCAGCATGTGATCGAGAGATTCACCCTCGATATAGCGCTTGCGGAAGTCTGTGGTCTCAGCACGAAGTTCTTCATCGGTGAGGTTGATGAAGCCATCCTCGAGTTCATTGACGGCCTTCGCCAGGTTCTCTAGTTTGCGAAGGGTTCGTCCTTCGCCAACGCGCAGGACTTTGTCAAGAATGTTTGCCACGAAAACTCTCCCGTGTGTGGGGCGCATACTGCGCAGGAACCGATCAGCATAAACAACGCTAGACCGCCCTCAATGCTACCGGGAATGCGCGTGCCCCGCCTGTGCAGGTGCTGACAGGCGGGGCACGCGATGGATTGCGACGAGTTTAGGCTGCCGCGGACGGCGTGATGGCATGCTCCTCTGCAGCGACCCTTTCAATGTCCTCTGGCGTTGCCGGCACAAGATCCACCTGCGCAAAGGCATCTGCACTTGCTTCGTGGATGGAGAGAGGCTTTTGGTGGCCGTGGTGATGAATTTTCTTCTTGTCCCGAGCGCGACGGAGCTGTTCCATCATGCGCCCCATGGCGAGATCAAAGGCAGCGTATTTATCTTCCCCGTCAGATTCTGCCCGCACAACGGGCCCAGCTTCGACGAGTGTCAGCTCCACATGATCACCCCCCACGAGTCCCTTGCCCCCGTGATGTTTGCTGACCGTGACATCCAGCTCAAGAGGACGATCTGCAAGCTTCTCAATCTTGTCGACCTTTTCCGCCACGTAGTTGCGGAATCGATCTGTGATCTCGGTGTGACGAGCGACGAAGTTGAGTTCCATGACGACCTCCTCAAAGTTGGCGTTTACGCCCAACTTTTGGGCGAGTCCTTTCACGCCAATCGATGTTGTTGAAAATGTAGTCCTGTTGGGGCTCACTTGTCACGCAATTTCACCTGTGTGTGTCCTGAAAATTTTTCGGAGTGGAGGCCAGCGCCACCGCCCCGAGGACGGTAGCGCCCCCGGCACGCAGTGCCCGGGCGCATTCCAGCAGGGTTGCCCCGGTCGTCACGACGTCATCGACCAGCACCGCCACAGCACCGTGGGCTAGCGGTTGTGCGTGATAAGCACCATGCATATTTCGGAACCGCTCCAGTCGACCGAGCGTGGATTGATCAGCACGGCGGCGAACATGTGTGAGAAGTCTCGTATGCCGGAAACCAGCTGCCTTGACCAGCATTTCGGTGGGGTGGTAGCCCCGAGTTCGAAAACTTGCTGCGCTGGAGGGCGGGGATACCCAGACGACTTCTCTGTCTGAACTCCAGAGATCCAACCGAATTCTCGCCGCCTCGATCGCCATCCGAAGTGGCGCAGCAAGCTCTGTCACAATCGAGGTTCTGTTGCGTTCTTTGAAGTGGTGCACCATCCCCGACAGCGGCGGTACAAAGTCCGTTGCGAACCACAGCGGGAGCCGGGTGAGGCTTTCAACATCGAAGAGTTCCCGATATTGAACATCAAGGGGCGACATGGCGAGGAGGTACTGCCGACACTCCTGACACAGATTTCTGTCTGGTGTGCCACACCCCGCACACTCAATGGGAAGAAAAAGTGACAGGGCATCCAGCGCGTGTTCGCGCAGTTGTGCAGACGTGATCATGGCCACAGTCTGCGCACCGAGACACCTGAGAATGCCTAGCTGAGAAATGCAGTGGGGAACTAAGCGGAAAGATGTTATTGCTTGACTGCTTGCGTCTTGACGCCCACAAACATGGCCTGCCACAGGCTTCCACCACGCAGAGACAAGAGGGTTCCGCCCGCGGTCAAGACACGCAAACCAGCCACGTTATTCGCACCGGAGAGCGAAATAGGCTCCTCGGCGGTGAGCGCGGACTGCAGTATGTAGCCACCGCCAATCATCTGGGCCACGACATGACTCGTACCCTCAGCAGAGCTTGCCAGAGAAGCCACCGTCGTGGGATCGACCCAGGCAATATCCACCGGAACACCCTCCGCCAAGCTGAGCTCGATCGGAGCTCCGACCGAGACGGGCACAGACTTCTCACCGCGCACGACAGAACTGGCCAGCAACAGATACTCCGCACCGTCACGAACCAAGGCCACCACGCGTGCGCCATCACGTGAGACCTTGACCGAGAGAATCTCATCCGCGTTCTTCCATGGCACTGTCACCTCACGCTGCTCACCGTTTGTGGACACAGCAAGCAGCCCAATGGGGTCGTTCGCAGGAACGGACCACATGTACCCAAAGGGATCCAGTGACGGGGCAATTAAGCCTTCGCGTGCATCAGCCAGGACGGTTTCGGCGTTTGCACGCACAAACGAAGCACCTTGAGGACTCAAGACGGCAGCAAGCTGCCCAGAGAATCCTACGCTGATCGCTGTGGGTTGCAGCGCAACCATGACCTGCGCCAACTGGGAAGACTGTTCGATGTTTCCGCCGCTGATATATCCATAGCGGTCTGAGGTGAGAACAAGCGCGCGCGAATCAACACTCGGGGGCATGACAGCATCTACCGTGTCGGCGATGAGCGCATTCTGTTCTGTGCCGTTGACGAGCAAATCAACGGAGGAAATATTGTCCACCGATTGCAGGCTGGCGGTGGCCTGTTGTTTCATTTTCCGAATACCCGCAGAGTCTGTATTCAATGCGTTCTCATTGAGGTCAACGGAAGCTACACCTCGGGTGACAGGAACAGAATCTGCAACCAGTGCTGTGCCCGGCGGATAGGCACTCACCACCGCACCACCTTCGGCCAACCAGGGCGACGGCCCCACCAAGAGCGCCTTCATGATGCGCGTGCTGGAGGAAGCGCCGTTCGGGAAGTACCTCACATCAGGCACCAACAGTGTCTGCGTGGAGTCAAAGAAATAGAGCGGGTGGGAGGCGTAAACCTGATCGAAAGTAAAGCGGTCGATCACCACACCATCCGGTGCTGAACTGATGCGCCACTGACCCTCTACTTCTTCGAAAGTGAAGGGATAGGTCACACGCTCATTAGCCGGGGCCTGGGCATAGCGCCCTTGCGCATCCACCGTGGCCGAGAGCGTGAATTCCAGCTCAGCAGCTGTTGTGTCTGTCTGCGTAATGGATCGCAGGCCTGAATCCACGTGCACGGCACTGTTGGCATCCCAACGAGTTGCGAAACTGGGGGTGAGGTATTGACGAGCAATGGCGTAGTCCGACACCGGTGAGGATGCTGCTTCGATGAAGCCACGAAGAATCTGCTCAATCGTGCCATCTTCGAGAGGCCCAGCAGGGATAAATTCAATGACGCCGCTGTCAGCTTGCACCACAGCAGATCCTTGTTGCACGCTGCCCTCCACCGGGATACCAGTGCAAGCAGTGAGAAAAAGCAGGAGGCTGGAAACCAGTGCCAGGAAAGAAAGTCGAAGGGTGCGTCTCATCACTCGTCCCTCTCAGCGGGGTTAAGCGGCAGCGGAGAGGAGGCGATGGAAACATCCAGTGAACGGGGAAGTGTCAGACGGAAAACCGCGCCTTCACCTGGCGCCGCCCAGACGTCCAAGACTCCGTTGTGAACGCGGGCATCCTCGAGCGAGATAGCCAAGCCCAGGCCGGTGCCCCCGAGGGTGCGTTGGCGTGAGGGGTCCGCGCGCCAGAAACGGCTAAAGACTTGCTCCAGTTGGTCTGGATCCATGCCCACGCCGTGGTCTCGCACACTGATTGCCACGGCCGTTGCATTGCTGTCCACCGCCACATCGATGGGTTTGTGTTCACCGTGTTCGATGGCGTTGCCAATGAGGTTCATCACGATACGGCGAACACGACGTGGATCGATGTTGGCATCGAAGTGACCACCCGGAGCACTGAGGGTCAAATCACATCCGTGTTCCTCTGCCAACGTCACCATGCTGCCGACCACATCCTGCACGAGTCCCGCGACGTTGGTGGGTTCTGGCTCGAGGTTCACACTTCCCGCGTCATACCGGCTGATCTCAAGAAGGTCCCCCAGCAGCTTTTCAAAGCGTTGGATCTGAGCGTGGAGCAGCTCAGTACTGCGCCGCGTCTTGCTATCGAAGGTATCCCGCTCGTTGTAGAGCACATCGCCGGCGAGCTTGATGGTGGTCAAGGGTGTGCGGAGTTCATGAGAAACATCAGAGACGAACCGCTGTTGCATGACCGACAGGTCTGCCAGCTCAGTGAGCTGGCGCTGCATGCTGCCGGCCATGTCATTGAACGAACGGGCAAGAGTGGCGACCACGTCTTCACCCTTTTCAGGGATGCGGACTTCCAAATCACCGGCAGCGAGCTTCTGACTGGTTTCTGCTGCGTTTTTAATGGGGGACACAACCATGCGCGAAACCACCCAGGCCACACCACCGACCAGCAACAACAGCCCGAGACCTGAAATCCACAACACCTGCTGAATGAACTGCAAGGTTTGTTCAGACTGGGCAAAGTCATATCCGATGAAGAGCTCGTAGATCCCCGCACCTGGAATATCCAACTGAGAGCCCACCACGACGCCAGGTTCTAATGAACCACGGATGGGAAGGGCAACAGACTGCCAATATTGCTGGTCTGCGTTTTCGGCCACCTCCGTGCGAAGTTCGGGAGTGATCACCGAGCCGGTGAGCTCCGTACTCGAAAAGTCTTGGGGTGCTAGAGCTGAGGATTCTTGTCCCGGGGCGCGATACACAGCCACCAGACCACTCGAAGTCGCATCACGAATAGCCGTACGAGCCGCATTCATGACCGATTGCATCGAGGCCTGATCTGTGGCATCCGAGGAGTCAAAGATGCGTTGTGCAGCGACCTGGGCTCTCTGGGACTCGGACAGGACTTGTTCAAGTCGGGAGTTGAACAGATCCGAGCTGATGGAGAGGGACATGTACACCCCGACCAGCACGATCGCCACACCAGAAAGCGCCATGGAGATGACGACGGTTCGAAATTGGAGAGACCTCCGCCACACCCTCAGCAGGCGTGCTGGAAATCCCAAGAAGTCGAAGCGCCGGACTTTCATGGAAAAGTTAGATCACAGCTCCGGCACGGTAACCGATGCCGCGCACGGTCGTGACGATGGTGGGGTTGTCTGCATCGAACTCGACCTTGCTGCGCAAGCGTTGCACGTGCACATTAACCAAGCGAGTATCTGCCTTGTATTGGTAACCCCAGACCTGCTCGAGCAACATCTCACGAGTGAAGACCTGCTGTGGCTTGGACGCTAATGCGACCAGAAGATCGAACTCAAGTGGAGTCAGGCTAATCGCAACTCCCCCACGCTTAACCTCATGGCCGTCAACGTCGACAACCAGGTCTCCAATGCGCAGGGTTGACGCGTTGGTTGCCGTCGACGCCATCGAACGCAGGCGGGTACGAATACGTGCAACAAGCTCACCCGGGTTGAAGGGCTTGACCATGTAGTCATCTGCGCCTGCTTCGAGGCCGGCAACAACATCTGTTGCGTCACCCTTCGCGGTGAGCATGATGATGGGAACACCGGATTCGGCACGAATCTGGCCACAGACCTCGATGCCGTCAAACCCTGGCAACATGAGGTCGAGCAGAACGAGATCAGGGTTACATTCCCGAAATGCACCAAGGGCTTCTGCGCCGTCAGCGCAGAACGTGGGGGTGAAACCCTCGCCTTCAAGGACGATGCCGACCATCTCTGCGAGAGCGGCGTCGTCGTCTACAACCAGAATGCGTGCACTCATGGTTTAGAGCCTAGTCTTGTGTGCCCTGAGAACGAATTACGCATTCATTCTCAGGGCACATCACAGACTCGTGTGTAGCTTAGTAGCGGTAGTGATCGACCTTGTAGGGGCCTTCGACGGGAACGCCGATGTAGGAGGCCTGCTCAGTGGAGAGCTTGGTCAGCACGACACCCAAAGCATCCAGGTGCAAACGAGCGACCTTCTCGTCAAGGTGCTTCGGAAGCACGAAGACGCCCACTGGGTAGTTCTCACGACGAACATAGAGTTCGATCTGTGCGAGCACCTGGTTAGTGAAGGAGTTGCTCATCACGAAGGAGGGGTGACCGGTTGCGTTACCTAGGTTCATCAAACGACCTTCGGACAGCACGAGGATACTGCGACCGTTGGGCATAATCCATTCGTGCACCTGAGGCTTGATCTCGACGCGGGTCGCGCCGGGAAGGCTCTCGAGTCCAGCCATATCGATTTCGTTGTCGAAGTGACCCACGTTGGACACGATGGCGTTGTGCTTCATGCCCTGCATGTGCTCGAGAGTAATGACGTTCTTGTTACCAGTGGTGGTGACGAAGATATCGACCTGGTCGAGAACAGATTCAATCGTGGTGACCTGGTAGCCATCCATGGCTGCCTGAAGTGCACAGATGGGGTCGATCTCGCTGATGATGACGCGAGCACCCTGCCCGCGAAGGGCCTCTGCAGAACCCTTACCCACATCGCCATAGCCACAGACGAAAGCAACCTTGCCGCCCATCAACACGTCTGTTGCGCGGTTGATACCGTCGGTGAGCGAGTGGCGGATGCCGTACTTGTTGTCGAACTTGCTCTTGGTGACCGAGTCGTTGACGTTGATCGCGGGGAACAGGAGTTCGTTCTTCGCGAAGAGCTCGTAGAGACGGTGAACACCCGTGGTGGTTTCCTCGGTGACACCGATGAGTTCAGCAGCAACGGTCTGCCAGCGGGTAGGAGTCTCAGCGACAGTCTGACGAAGCAGGTCGAGGATGACGCCATATTCGTGACTGTCAGCTGCGGTAGTTGCAGGAACTGCACCCGCCAACTCAAATTCACGACCCTTGTGCACGAGCAGTGTTGCATCTCCACCGTCATCGAGGATGAGGTTGGGGCCGATCCAGTCTGCACCGGCTTCAGCTGCCTCGACAGACCAGTCGAAGATGCGGTCGGTGCACCACCAGTACTCTTCGAGGGTTTCACCCTTCCAGGCAAAGACAGGTACACCAGCAGGAGCTTCAGGTGTTCCGGTGGGGCCCACAGCAATAGCTGCTGCAGCCTCGTCCTGCGTGGAGAAGATGTTGCAGCTTGCCCAGCGAACCTGTGCCCCGAGGTCCACGAGGGTCTCGATGAGGACAGCGGTCTGCACCGTCATGTGGAGTGAACCGGTGATGCGAGCACCTTTGAGGGGCTGCGTGGGGCCAAATTCTTCACGCAGTGCCATGAGGCCAGGCATTTCATGTTCAGCAAGACGAATCTGGTGGCGACCTGCTTCTGCAAGAGACAGGTCAGCGACACGGAATGAGGAGGAAGCCAAAACCTTGGAAGTCATGTTTCCAGCCTAGAGCCGAATAAGCGCCAATACTTCGTCTCGTATAGCGACCATCGTTGCGTCATCGCCAGCTTCTGCGTTCAAACGAAGCAAAGGCTCTGTGTTTGACGGGCGAACCGAGAACCACCAGAAGGCCTCGCCTTCTCCGGTGGTTCCGGTGATGGTCATGCCATCTAGGCTGTCTTCCACGCCACGGGAAGCGAAAGCCTCACGAACACGCTGCGTTGCGGCAGCAACATCTGTCACCGTGGAGTTGATTTCACCGCTGCTGGCGTAGGGCATGAATTCGGCAGCGAAAGCCGAAAGCGACTTGGGTTGGTGGCCAAACTCTGCCAACACATGCATCGCGGCGAGCATGCCGTTGTCTGCACCCCAGAAGTTACTGAAGTAATAGTGCGCTGAGTGCTCCCCGCCAAAGACGGCACCGGTGGCAGCCATTTGGTCTTTGATGAGCGAGTGTCCCACGCGGGTGCGGACGGGCGTAGCCCCCGCACCAACGATGGTCTCCCGCACGATGTTGGAGGAAATGAGGTTATGAATCACGAAGATTTCTTTACCCGGGTCGGCTTTCTTTGCTCGAGCAATCTCACGCAACGCAACAATGGCAGAAACGGCAGACGGGGTAACAGGTGCGCCCTTCTCATCGATCACGAAACACCGGTCCGCATCGCCGTCAAAAGCGAGGCCGAGATCCGCACCGTGTTCCACAACTGCCTTTTGCAGATCAACCAAGTTCTTGGGCTCGAGCGGGTTGGCTTCGTGGTTGGGGAAGTTTCCATCCAACTCGAAATACATCGGAATGATCTCGATAGGAAGTGCGGCAAGTCCAGCCGCTGTTCCCAGAACAGCAGGCACGGTCATGCCGCCCATGCCGTTACCGGCATCCACGACAACGCGAATGGGCTTGATCTCAGAAAGATCTACCAGCGAACGCAGGTAGCCGGCGTAGTCAGCCAGCACATCCACTTCTCGGTAGCTACCCGGAGTGGCCACAGCCTCGATGCCGTTCTCCAAGTAGTCACACGCACGATCACGAATGGCACCCAAACCGGTGTCCAGGCTGATGCCCTGGGCTCCTGCGCGGGAAAATTTGATGCCGTTATAGGCAGCCGGGTTATGGCTTGCTGTAAACATGGCTGCGGGTGCATTCCAGGATCCAGAGGCAAAATATGTCTCATCCGTGGAACAGAGACCCAGGTTCACTACATTCGCACCCCGGGCCTGAGCGCCGCGAGCAAAAGCCGCCGCAAACCCCGGTGACGAGTCACGCATGTCATGACCAACCACAACGTCAGAACCTGCGCCCTGAATCTCATCAACAAAGCCGGCAGCGAGTGCTTCAACCATGGCTTCGGTAAGTTGTTCCCCCACGAGGCCTCGAACGTCATATGCCTTGACGATGGAACGGAGGCTCTCGACTGCTGTTTTACTCATTGATTAAGTCTAAGTGACGGATAAGTTCCCAGCCTTGAGGCGCGGTGAAACCGCGGGCATGCTTGACACATAAATCGTGGGCGAGTGACTCTGGTTCGGGTGAGAGTGGCCCCACCACGGCAAGCTGATCGTCGTAGTCATAAGTGAGTGAAAACTCTGCGGGCTGTAGGCATCGTCCCTTGGAACACGGACGCTCTGACTTCGAACTCATACGTTGAGGGTACCCGGAGGTAGCATGGGCGCATGGATGACGCGTTCGCTGGCACGGTACCCAACCGCGGGTTGAGCCGGGACCGTCATGGCCGCGGAATGCGCGGCCCGGTGACGGGACCGCATCTGCCTCAACTGCGTGGACGCTATGAAACGTTTATGTTGACCGTCGCTCACACCGTGGACTACTTGCGCAGTATGTGGGCTGAGGAACTCTCGGATGTTCACTTTGATGTGGCACCCACTCCCCCACGGGTAGAGGTCAATGGCGTCGTGGAGCGCTGGAAAGTTGACCACGAACGACGTCGTATTGTGCTCTATCGCGTCCCCATTCAGCGCATGAGTAAACTCCACAAAGAAGACCCGCTGCACCGTCAGATGATGATCGAAAGCGTCGTCTTCCGGGCAGTAGCCGAGCTCCTAGGCAAAGACCCCTGGGATCTGGGGCCTGAGCGACTTCGGCCCTAACCCTGGCTTCAGCGAGGGTAGATCGTCAGGCTCGAACCCAACACGTTTGCCGGGTTTAAGGCAATCGAGGAACCCAGTCCCTGCGCAACAAATGTGAGTCCACCCAACAGGCCTTGGGCACCGGCAAGCGAGTATCGAACACCGGCTCGAAGGGGAACCGTAGTCATTTTGGCGCTATCCAAAGTGACCGTGACATCTGCTTCTCCCCGAGCGGACAGAACAGCTGTGATGCTCTTCGAGCCTGGGTTGTAGAGAGTCAATGTGGGGTTGAGCCATGCAGGAATAGGCAGCGCAACATCTCCGGTCAGCCTCGTGCTGGAGCTAAACCAGGTGAAGTCACCGCCGGCAAGAGGCACGGGAGCAATCGCTGGTTGTTCTGTAGGAGTGACGGGCGCAGCTGGAGCACCCGGGGTGGCGGACGGCGTCGGAGTCGGAGTCGCCGAAGTTTGTGGTGCGGTTTGGGCGTTGACGGTGGAGGGATCAGCTGTCGCTGACTGCAACGTCCGCACGCCTGCAACGACGGGTTGGTCGGACGTCACAATGACTGTATAGGTGCCATCTGCGACATCGGTGAAGGGAAGTTGAAGAGTGGTTTGTGCCCTCACCCGTGTGGTGATGGCTTGGGTCTCTCCCGTTTCGGAAATCAGTTTGAGGTTAACCTCTGCATCCTGGGTTCCGGGCACGAGCACGCGAACGGTAGGTTCGAGATCGCTCTGTACCGCGCCATGCTCATCCTCATCTTGCTTGGTTGCACCCATGAGGAAAACGCCCGGGAACACCTGGGACGTATTAGGACCAGCGCCGGGGCTCACCCAGTCCACACCGGAGGGTTGGAGTTTCCGGGTCACACTGTGTTGCATGCTGGCCAAAATCTGACCGCCCACGCTGTGAACGTGAACCACCGGCTCCACCACATCAGGTGCGAATGCGGCAAGAGAAACGATGCGCTGCTCTCCAGGAAGAACAATGATTCCTTCTTGGGAGACAGCGTCGATGTAACCGCTCTCCCCGAAGATTTCAAAAGTGACCGTAGCTGTCACGCCGGTGGGGTTGGCGAGCATCAGCAGCGTGGTGCGACCCAAATCTGTAGAGCCACCCACGAGCCAAGAATCATTGGCTGGTTCGCTGCAGGCAGCGGTAGCCAGCCCTGAAAGCTCATCGCTGGAGGTCTGCTGGTATTGGTTTCCGGCCAGTAGGGGCTGTTCCGCAGCATCTTTTTCCGCAGGAACTTCCAGCACCGTGGGCGCCCCCATGGAATCGGGCGCCATATTGTCCACGGCATCCAGATTGTTTTGCGTGACCTTGCTTGAGGGCGAATAGGTTTCCGTGGTCGGGGTGCCGCTGCTGAGGAATGTTGAGGCGTCAGTCGAGTTCGCCATCACCTGAACCAGTGGCCCTTGACACACACGACGCTGGTCAGTGGGGGCAGGAGCCACCGTCAGCGATGGAGCCGTTCCGATATAAGACGGCATTGGCAGAAGCGCCAAACCTGCAATAACGGCAGCGGCAATACCTGCACCCACAACCCCGGTGACACCGGTAATCCCGGCGCGCATCAACTTAGTTTTGTTCGACATCTTGATCACCAGCCAGAGGGTCTGCACTAACGGGGTCGTCGTCGCTTTCAATGAGTCCCGGAAGATATCGCTTGGGCCGCAGATCGGACATCACGGTTCCAGTAGGTATAGCAAGTAACAGAGTGAGCAAGATCACGAGTGCTTGACCACTCAGGATCAGCAGGCGCCAGGGCTCGACCGGCAGGCTGGGCTCAGGAATGGTTGTCGCGGCGGCGTCATAACCAGGAAAGCGCCACAGCAAACCAGCATCTGTCTTCCCGACAATCTCCACACCAGGGTTAGCATCTAACGTCGCTTTGACGCGCGCTGAGATGGTCTGCGCATCAGGTGAAATTTCTTCACCGACGGCTTGAAGTGGCGGGGTCAGCAGGATGAAGCCCACGCCCAAGGTGGTCAGTGCATCCGTGGAATCTGTTCCACTCACGGAAGAGAGGTTGCTGGCGGTTTCAGCCAGAACACTTTCCTGTTTCGCAAAACCGGCACCGGTCGTGACATAGGTCGACACAGATTCCAGGGTCAGCCCCGTTCCACGAACGAGATCGGTTCCCAGCCCGCCATCTGGTTGAGGAGTCAGAACGAGTGTTCCCACTTCAGGCTCGATCGCTGCTTGCGCAACAACATAGGCAGGAAGGGTCTGGCCGTTGCTGGCATAAACCTGGGCGGTGCCCAGATTGGCCGCAGCTAATGACGGTGCCGCCAAGAGAACAACGGCTGTGATTCCGACGAACGCAGGATAGAAGGAGAATCGGCGAAGAATGGATGCACCCGTGCCCGCAGCGACCATCAGGCCCAGCCACGCGAGACTTAAACCGCTGCCGGGCCAAATCGCCACGGCCTCACTGCCGTCGAAGGAGACCTGTAGTCCAGAGGCCAAGACCGCTGTGGCTAGTCCGAGCACCATCACGAGGACGGCAAGCTGTGCTCGAATCGGATATTGCGAGAACAAGCCCACGAACGCGAGGGCGACGAGAACGCCCACAAGAATCGCCACCCAGACACTGGCAACAGGATTAGCCCAGGGAAGCGAGTCAATGGAGAGAAGCCAGCCACCCAAACCATCGGTCGGGAAGCCCAGAGCAAGTTGCCACTGCGGGGGAACAACAGAGCCTGTGGCAGGTCCAGGGTCGGCAGCCAAACCAAAGAGGTTCAGACCCAGCACCTGCATGACAACCAGTGGTGCGACCAGGGCAGCGGCTGGAATGGGGATTGCGAGGAATCTGGGAACTGAACGACCCGTGAGAAGAATCGTGCCCAACCAAATTACCAGGAGTGCCGGTGTGAGCGAAGGGGAGCAGGCAACGACTGCAGCAAAGAGCAGTGCTGTGGTCGCAGAAGCTGACCACGACCGCGCTGCCCGGATGCCTGCAAAGAAAAGGAATGGAAGCAGTAAATGCGTCAGCACCGCTGCAGGGCGTGCCTCGGTGAGGCCCCCTAACAATGCCGGGCTCAGTGCGTAGCCAATTGCAACGAAGGCGCGAATGCCCGCTCGCTGTGTCATGCGTGCTGTGAGGAGCCAGGCACCCAAACCGGCAATAGGCAAGGCCAGGAACCAGAGCAGCACGAGGGAGAAGGACGGTTGCCAGAAGGTCAGCGTTCCAAGAAGAGCAATGACACCGGAGAATGCATCTGCCGGCCCCACAACGCCAAAGGCTCCAGCCCGCCAGCCCCAACCGAGGCTGCTCCAGAGTTCTGACACCGTCGCGCTCAACGGGAGTAGACCCCCGCCAGAAATGGCGGTTGCCCCTACTAGCGGTGAGTTCGCTCCAATAGAGACAAAGAGGAGAGCCATAACAACCCAGGCTCCGCCACCAGAGAAGAAATGTAAGGGTCGCTTTTCACCATGTTTGCGAATTTGTGCTGCCTCGCGGGCGAGTGCTTCTCGTCGTCGGACATCAGCCCTCGTCACACGCAAAGGTGCGAGTGCACTCCATGGTGCAGTCTTTGTGGAACGAAGTTTTCGGCGAGCTCGCCCAACAGATCCACCCGAGAATGCAGCAGAAAATGCGGAACGAAATTCTCCCGATACGGCACCGGGTCGCTTGGCGAGTAACTGTCCCAAAGACCGGAGTATGGCCGAGGGCAAAAGCCCCAGCCAATGCCAGAACACGGCAGCACCGGAGCAATAGACCAAGCGACGATACAGTTCAGCGGAACGATACTGACGAGCACGCTTCTTGCGGGCACGATAACTATCCGTGCCCACGGGTCCGATAACACCGTCGCCAGCATTGAGTACTCGTGCAGTGGGAACAACAGAAACACGGTGCCCCGCTAGTCGCGCACGAACGCAGAAATCTAAAGCGTCATCAACGACGGTGAGGTGAGGGTCGAAACCACCCAGTTGTTCCCACACCTGCTGGCGAACGAGCATGCCGTTTGCCCCCACCGCCATGACATCGCTGACCAGGTCGTGCTGAGCTTGGTCTAGCTCGTCTACGACAAGGGAAATAGTTCGACCACCCTGGGCCAACGTCACGCCGTATTCACGGATGTAATCAGGGCGTTCCCAATCCATCTGCTTCGGGCCTGCGATAGCAACAGAGGGAGAAACCTCGAGAGCGCCAATGAGTTGGGCGAGTGCATCGGGAGCTGGAGCGCTGTCCTGAGCAAGAAACCACAGGAAATCATCGGGCCCCGTAACGGCTGGGAAAGCTTTCGCGGCCACATCGAGAGCCTCGCCGTAGCTCAGCTTTCCACCGCCGCGGAGAACTTGGCTGGGACCGAACACTTGGAGCTGTGCCTGGGCCGTAACCTTCGTGGAATTGTCCACTGCAATAACGATGTCAGGACGTCTGGTCTGCTTCGCCAAGGCGTCGAGGGTTCGCGCGAGATGCTCGCCGCCCTGGCGGGCAACGATGATCGCAGTGACTCTCGTTTTCATCTTTGCCAGCCTAGGCAGGAGAAGCCAAAAACCCGCCCAATGGGGCGGGCGTGGCTAGGAAAGTGCGGGCCGAGAACGCTTAAGCGCGACGGCGGAGCTTGCGACGTTCGCGCTCGCTCAGGCCACCCCAGATGCCGAAACGCTCATCGTTGGAGAGCGCGTATTCGAGGCATTCGCTGCGAACTTCGCAGGAAGTGCAAATCTTCTTCGCATCGCGAGTGGATCCACCCTTTTCAGGGAAGAACGACTCGGGGTCGGTCTGTGCACAGAGTGCATCTGCCTGCCAGGAAAGGGGGTTCTCATCGAGATCAACGGGACGAGAGGAGGGGGTTCCGGGGACTCCTAGACGAACTGGATCTACAAACCAATTCTCTGGAACGCTTGCGCGGTATTCCGGTGCCATATGCAACTCCACCCCGGGTCGATGACTCGCGCCACCGTGGCGCGTCTAAGTAATTACACCGTTGTCATTCGATTCCGTCAAGTCGAGATTTGCGAAGTTTGAAGACGCGCTGGAGGGTTTGCAGGCGTTTGAGGGTTTATCCCCTAGAGAGCGAGGAAAAGTTCGCCGATTCCAGAGAAGCTTAATTCGGCTTCTTCCGCGGAAATAAAGGCATTTTGGCCCTGTGAAAGTTCCAGAGAAGAGTGAGCGCCCGTCACCGTAACTTTTCCGGCAGTGCAGGTAACAATCACATTTCGTGACAAAGAAAGTTGGCTCGTCTCCGAATTTTCTTTCGTCACGACCACGTGCGCGAGCCGGAAATCAGGAACATCGGGAACAAAAAGATCAATACCTGGGGCTACCGGCTGTGCCTCGAGCAAGGGGACCGGCACAACTGCATCGCTGACAACTGACAGCAGTTCTGGCACATCCACATGCTTCGTGGTGAGACCCCCGCGCAGCACATTGTCACTGGCCGCCATGAGTTCAATCCCGAGGCCACGAATATAGGCGTGCATATTTCCCGCGGGCAAATAGAGTGCCTGACCTCGCGTGAGAGTTACACGGTTCAACAGCAAGGCAACAATAACGCCCGGGTCCCCCGGGTAGTCCGTGCTGAGCTCAATGAGCAGGTCATCTTTCAGCACGCGCCCCGCCACGGCAACCTCAGCAACGAGGGCGACAGCGTTATCGCCTGACAGCGCCCACTCCAAAGCCCACCGAATGGCATTCTCCCCATGGGCAACAAGTTGCTCCGTGAACTCCACAATTGCGGAGGTGGAGTGGCACGCCTGAGTGTTGGCCTGTGCAAGAAGTTCCAGGTTGGTGAGTGTGTCTTCGAGTGGCCGAAAACCACATAACGCTTCGAATGTGTCCGAGAGCGCGAAGATGAGCTCCGGTTTGTGTGCATCATCCCGGTAGTTACGGTGGGGAGCATCGAGAGGAATACCCACCGCGTTCTCGCGGGCAAAACCTTCTCGGGCTTGCTCAGGCGAGGGATGAGCTTGGATCGAGAGTGGGTGAGCAGCGGCCAGAATCTTGAGGAGATGGGGCAGGGGCTGCTGGTCCGTTTGGGAAAGATATTCCGCGATAGTGCGTGCACCACCGGCAGATTCTGGCTCCACAATCTGCGTAGGAGAACCGGGATGGGTTCCCAGCCACAGCTCTGCTTCCGGCTTGCCAGAAGGTGTCAGACCTCGCAGGGTCGCAATGTCTGTCAGAGAACCCCAGGCATAGTCTCTCGGGGAGTTATCGACACGAATCATCACGAGGATTAGCCTAGCCACATGACCTTTGAGAGCCTGCCTTCTGACTTCTTCCAGCTTGAGGCGAGTCTGCCCGAACATCAGCTCGCCAAATTGATGGAGTTGCGCCACTATCTCGAGACCGAGATCAAACCTGTTCTCACCGATCACTGGGATCGTGCAGAGTTCCCCCAGGCCCTCGTGAAGGGCCTCGCCGACACCGGGCTGATCGGGATGGCGTGGGAAGAAACGCAGCCTTTTGAAACCTCAGCGGTTTTCCGCGGGTGGGTGGCGCTGGAGTTGGCCAGAGTTGATGCGAGCGTCGCAACCTATGTGGGCGTGCAAAACGGCCTTGCTATGGGCTCCCTCGGTGTCTGCGGTTCCTCAGAGCAACGCGCCTATTGGTTACCCAAACTTTCCTCCGGTGACATCGTGGGATCCTTTGGTCTCACTGAACCTCTCTCTGGTTCTGACTCGGCACAAGGCCTTCGGACCACGGCCACCCGTGAGGGGGACGACTGGGTACTCTCCGGGGAAAAGCGCTGGATTGGAAATGCCACCTGGGCAGACATCTGCGTGGTGTGGGCAAAAGATACGGCAGATGGACAGGTGAAGGGCTTTATTGTCCCCACCGATTCTGAGGGTTTTGTCGCGACCAAGATTGAACGGAAGCAGTCACTGCGGATCGTGCAAAACGCTGACATCACTCTGACGAAAGTCCGTGTTCCTGAGGCGAACCGTTTACAGAACGCCAACTCCTTTGCTGATACAGCCACCGTGCTTCGCCTCACCCGCGCTGAAGTGGCGTGGGCGGCAGTGGGCATTGCAGTTGGTGCTTATGAAGCCGCCCTTGCATACGCCAAGGAACGTATCCAGTTCGGCAAGCCCATTGCTTCTCACCAGATGGTCCAGGACTTGTTGGTCAAGAGCTTGGGCAACATCACGTCCAGCCTGAGCTTGGTCTTAGAAACCTCCCGGATGCAAGATGCCGGCAAACTCAAGGACGAGCATGCCTCGCTGGCCAAAGCTGTCGCCACCTCCCGCATGCGTGAATCGGTTGCGTGGTGTAGAGAGATTCTGGGCGGGAACGGAATCGTGCTCGATTATGACGTGGCACGCTTCTTCGCAGACGCAGAAGCGATCTATAGCTATGAGGGAACTCGCGAGATGAACACCCTCATTGTGGGCAGGGCCATCACAGGTCACGCCGCATTCGTCTAGCCTTGATACATGCCCGCCGCAGAATATAGAAAAGCAAAGACCGGCCTTGCCGTTGTCACGCTCTTTCTGCTGTTCGCGGGGGAAGCAGTTCGAAGTGCTGTGGGATGGATTCCTTTTGGCATTCTGACCGTTCTCGTGGCACTCACCTACGTGGTGATTATCGTGAAACAGCGCGCCAGAATTCGCTGGCGAAGCACACCCTTGTGGCTGGCACTCTTCGTTGCGCTGGCTGTTCTCTCGGTCAGCTGGGCTTACTCCCCTGCCGACACAGCGCTGACCCTTGTGCCATTCATCTTGGTTACGGTGGGGGCTTGTGGAATCGTCGTGACGCTCCCCTGGACTGACATCGTGCGCGCCCTCGGAACAACACTGCGCTGGATTCTGGCCGCGTCACTTCTGTTCGAACTGTGGGTGTCAGTCTTTGTTGGCCACGCCATCTATCCGGTTTATGTTGATACCACAGTCGGCAAGATTCCTGCCGTGTACCAGTGGAGCCGCAATCTCTTGTTTGAGGGTGGCCCCATCCAAGGCATCGTGGGCAACCGCAACCAGTTGGGCTTCATCGCCGTGATCGCCCTCATCATCTTCTGCGTGCAATTGGCGGACAAAACCGTCTGGCGCAGTTGGGGAATCATTTGGGTTGGAATTGCGGGATTAACACTGCTGCTGACCCGCTCGGCAACGGACCTGCTCGCTCTCCTCGGTGTGGCAATTGTGCTTCTCTTTGCGCTCTGGATGAGACGGGTTTCACCGGGTAAACGGAAACCTGTTTATGCCATCGCCCTTGTGCTGGCAATTGTGGGAGCGGCCCTCGTGACCGTCGCACGTCCAGCACTCCTAGGAGTGCTGGGGAAGAGTGAAGATCTCACCGGTCGCCTCGATATCTGGGCATCAGTCACTGCTTTGGCCGAACAGCGACCAGTTGCGGGGTGGGGATGGCTGAGTCCCTGGGTTCCGTGGCTTGAGCCGTTCAACGACTTGGCGGTGTATCACGGTGTCCACTACCTCCAAGCACACAACATGTGGCTCGACATTTGGCTTCAGCTCGGAGTCCTCGGCGTTATTGCGCTGGCACTGACCATGCTGAGTTTGATGTGGCGTTCGTGGTTTATTGCCATCGATCGACCCCGGTGGGACCTAATCGACACTCGTCCCTACACAGCACACTCCCTCCTGCCCCTGTTGATCACAACCGCTCTCGTTGTGCAGAGCTTTGCTGAAAGTCAGCTCGTCATTCAGTCAGGCTGGGCGCTTGTTGTCGTTCTGTCGCTGACGGTAAAAGTGCCCGCACGCATTCACCGCGCACCCACTCACGCGAGTTAACCTCATGACTCAGACTCATCCCCTGGCAGAGGCGGCTTACGCGTTCTTTTCCCATGCACGATTTGCTCGTGCGCTGAGTCTGATCACCATCGGGTCTGCGTTAGGGGCGCAGATGTTGCGTTCTCTGCTGGGGCCTGCCGGACTGAGTGCAGTATTCATTGCGGAACTGCTGCTCACTGCCGCGATGCTCCTCGCGCGGCGCCGAGTAGTGAAGTGGAGTGTGTTCATTCCGGTTTCTCTCGCCGTGTTCCTGGGCTGGCTGGTCCTCAGCTCTGTCTGGACCTACTACCCCAAAGCGAGCATTGCGGGCATCAGTTCACAGCTCACCTTCACTGCTCTCGCGCTCGGGGTTGCTGCAACCCGGGACACCATTCAGATTGTCCGTGCTGTCGGTGATGTGCTCCGCGTTTTCCTTGCCGCCTCACTGGTTCTGGAGATTTTCTCTGGGGTTCTGATTGATACTCCGATTGCCTTCCTCGGCATCATAGGGAATCTCATGAACGGCAACGGTATCCAAGGCATTTTTGGTTCGAGGAACGCGCTCTCCGTCATTGCCTTGATTGCATTAATTACGTTCTTTATTGAATGGCGAACAAAATCTGTCACCCGGGAACTGTCCATTTGGTCAATGCTGGGTGCCGCGGTGTGCCTCTATCTTGGCTCCTCACCGGTCGGTCTCGTCACACTGCTGGGCGTTGGATTCGTCGCTGTGCTGCTCTTCATTTTGCGCACGATGGAACCTGCTGCTCGACGAGGCGCCGAAATTGGTGTGGGGATTGCAGGTGTCCTTGCGGTCATCGCTGTGTGGGTATTCCGAGGCAGTGTCCTGGAAGCTCTGAGCAACTCAGGCCCACTCCAATATCGCCTCGCCCTCTGGTCAGAGGAATGGCGCTTGGCCACCATGAAGTTCTTGGATGGGTGGGGCTGGACGGGTTTGTGGCCACGCAAGACTCAGCCCTTCACCGTGATGAACTCCGGCAGTGGCGACGTGCACTATTCCGGTCTCAATATCTTCCTCGACACCTGGCTCCAACTGGGGCTCGTTGGCCTCGTGCTGCTGCTTATGTTGCTGGGGATAGCATTCACCCGCAGCTGGGCATTGGCCACTGCAAAAAAGAGCGAAATCTATCTGTGGGCTCCACTCGTACTGAGCACACTACTTATTTCTGGCCTGGCCGAAAGTAACGCCCTGACCGAGTGGGGCTGGTTCTTTGTCGTCCTCATCGTGGCCCGCACCTCAGCCGAGCTGAGCTGGCGTCGCACGAAAGACTAGGCAGTCGTTCAGAACTACGGAGTAGGTGACTCAGTTGGCTCAGGGGGGTGAATCACTGAGTTAATGTATGCCTGGATACTGGCAAAGTCAGGGAACTCTGTATCAACCGGGAAAGGCTCAAAATACGGCGTCAACTCGATGTGGGTAATCGGGAGCTCTTTTGTCTTGAGACCTAAGTCAACGAAATAACCCAACATCGACTGAGGAATATCTGTCTTCACGACCTGCGTGCCGGCAGCTGCAATTTCTTGGAACTTGCTCAAAACGTTCGCGGGGTTCATCTGGCGGAGCAGAGCCTCCTGCACCTGCTGCTGACGAGCCATGCGGTCGTAGTCACCGGTTCCACTCCAGCGTGAGCGCATGTACATCATGGCGTGGTAGCCATCCATGTGCTGTGTGCCGATCTCGATCCACTCGCCAACGAGTTCTTCTGGAGTCTCGGGCTCAGCAATCGCGATGCGTTCGGTCACGTCGATGGTGACGCCACCGAGTGAATCAATGAGGTTCTGGAGGCCCTGCATATCGATCAGAACGTAGTACTGAATCTCCAGGCCTGTGATGGCCTCTGCGGCATCGCGCATGGCTTCAATACCGGGTGAGCTGCCGTTAGCTGCAGCATCAGGATAGAGATCGGGGTGATCGACTTCTCCTGCAACATAGACCGTGTTGAGGCAGGCCCAGCGGGTGCAGTATTCCCCTGTTTCTTGGGTGTATCCGTCTGGGTAAATCGCGTGCAAGGGTGAGTCTTCATTGAACGGGATGTTCTGCAGGTCACGGGGCATACCCACGATGGTCGCTTGACCGGTTTCTGCATTAACACTGACAACTTGTGCGGTGTCGGGGCGCAAACCATCACGGTCCGCACCCGCATCACCTCCCAAAAGCAAGAAGTTGTATTGGCCGTCAACGGGTGGCTGGCTAGGCCCAGCGACGAAGATCTTGCCCAAGGCACTGTTGAGACTGCCGGTGATACTCGCTGCATAGGCGGCCCCACCGGAGATGAGCACCATCATGACCACGGTGACAGAAGCCACCCACCAGCGTGCACGGGGGCCGGTCTTGATAATACGAACCAAGCGCAACGTGTCAATGGTGAGAATCAACCACAGCACGGCATAGAAATAGAGCCCGATCTGGATCACAAAAAGTGACGGACCCCAGGTGCCGAGGAAGAACACTGCGGTGGGCCAGAGCATCCCAATCAGCAGGGTCAGAACGAGGAAACCCACCAGGACGAGTGTGGCCCCGATCCCGATTTTGCCCAGGCGCTTGTTCCCGGCCAGCACCTGCACGGATCCGGGAAGAATGAAGTTGAGGACAACCAACCACCAGGCGCGGGTGGTCATGACCTTAGGCGAGCTGGTGTCGGGATACCTCAGGGGGCTCGTCTGACTCATAGCTGAGACTTGAGCGCCTTGTTCTTTTCTTCGACCAGGTCAGCAAGGCCGGAAGCATACGCTTCCACAGCTGTGAGCAACTCAGGGTTGCTGGTAGCAAGAATCTTGACAGCAAGAAGGGCAGCATTGGTTGCCCCGCCGATGGAAACAGTGGCGACGGGAACGCCGGCTGGCATCTGCACGATCGACAGCAGAGAATCCAAACCATCGAGTTTGGCCAGAGGCACAGGAACACCCACGACAGGAAGGGGGGTCACACTGGCGAGCATGCCCGGTAGGTGTGCGGCTCCACCTGCACCGGCAATGATGACTTTGAGGCCACGGCCAGCTGCAGCCTTACCGAACGCAATCATCTTCTCGGGGGTGCGGTGCGCAGAAAGCACCTCCACCTCGAAGGGGATGCCAAAGTCGTTAAGCACATTGGCGGCCGAGCTCATGACGGTCCAGTCAGAGTCAGAGCCCATTACAACGGCGACGAGAGGGTGCGTTTCAGCCATTGTTCAAGGCTAGGGCTCAGACCTGAAAGAATCCTGCTGCGCCACGCGCCTGATAGGCAACCTCGGGAAGATCATCTCCGCTGACGTTGACGTGGCCCACCTTGCGGCCAGGTCGGGGCTCTTTGCCATAGGTGTGAATCTTGGCGGTGGGGTGGTCTGCCATGGCATGTGCAAAAGGTGCCAACATATCGCCCGAGGACGGGCCTCCCAAGATGTTCACCATCACCGTAAACGGTGCAGTCAATCCGGTTGCCCCCAGTGGCAGATCCAACACAGCACGCAAGTGCTGCTCGAACTGGCTCGTCGTGCTGCCATCTTGGGTCCAGTGACCTGAATTGTGGGGACGCATCGCCAACTCGTTGACCAGGATGCGGTCATCGGTGGTTTCAAAGAGTTCCACGGCCATCACGCCGGTGACCTGAAGTTCTGCAGCAATCTGTGTGGCAATAGAGCCAGCTATGTCGGCGATCTTGCCCTGCGAGTGCGGCGCAGGAGCAATCACTTCACTGCAGACCCCATCGGTTTGGATACTCTCCACGACAGGCCACAACGCAATCTCACCACTGGGGCGTCGGGCGATGAGTTGGGAGAGTTCACGGCGGAATTCCACGAATTCTTCCACCAGCAACGATTCGCCAGGGGCAAGTAGCTCAAGCCAGTCGGCAACCTCGGCAGCGCTCGTGATGACACGGACACCTTTGCCGTCATAGCCGCCGCGTGCAGTTTTAGCCACGGCGCGGCCACCCCACTCGGCGAGGAATTCGTCGACATGTGCAGCTGTGGATGCCTGCATCCAACCAGGAACCGGGACCCCCAAGTTTCCGAGGCGTTCACGCATGCGCAACTTATCTTGGGCAAACTCAAGAGCATGGGGACCTGGCTGCACCGAGTAGCCACGCTGAATCAGTTCAGCGAGAACATGTGCGGGGACGTGTTCGTGGTCGAAAGTGATGACGTCGCAACCCTGGGCAAAAGCCAGAACGGTCTCCACATCGGTGTAGTCACCGACCTGCGTGGCAGCGATCTGGGCAGACGAACCGTCGTTCTCAGCCAGTACCCGGATTTCTAGACCAAGATTAATGGCAGGGGGAACCATCATGCGGGCTAATTGGCCGCCACCTATTACGCCAACTACAGTTGTCAACGGCTCATCTTTCGCGTGGTTGAACGGGTTTGATAGTGCACAACACCGGGAGAGAAACATGACAGCTACGGAGCGAGAGATCGCAACCGAGGCTTCCCCGAGCCTGTTTACACGCTTGCGCCGTGGCCTGTTGGGCTACTTCGTCAAGTTTGGACTGGTCGGTTTAGTCGGCTTAGTTGTCGACGTTTCTCTCTTTAATCTACTCTCCCTCGGTGCACTCGGAGTTGGCTGGTGGTCTGATCCGATCGGGGCAAAGTTCATTTCTACGTCAGTGGCCATCGCGGTCAACTGGCTGGGTAACCGGTATTGGACATTCCGCCGAGATAAGCGCAGTGATGTAGTCCGCGAGTTGGTGGAGTTTGTTCTCGCCTCCGTCGCCGGCATGCTCGTCACCCTGGCCACGCTGTGGTTCACCCACTACGTGCTGGGGTTTGACAGCCTCTTGGCCGACAACATTTCTGGAAACATTATTGGTCTGGGACTGGGCACCTTGGTCCGTTTTGCGCTGTATCGCTGGTGGGTGTGGAACACCAAACGATGAGCAGTCTTGTCATCATTCCGACCTATAACGAAGTGCTCAACATCACTTCGGCCGTGAGCGCTGTTCGCTCTGCCGTTCCGGCAGCGAACGTGCTCATCGTGGACGATAATTCTCCCGATGGCACCGGAGCCACTGCGGATTCCCTGGCAGCTGGCGACCCTTTCGTGCATGTTCTGCACCGTCCCGCAAAGAGTGGCCTCGGCGACGCCTACCTGGCCGGGTTCGCCTGGGGCATGGAACGCGGCTTTGAAATCCTGGTCGAAATGGATGCCGATGGCTCCCACCCCGCTGATCGACTCGATGCTCTCATCGGCGCCGTATCTGCCCCCACCCTCCCGGGAGCTCACTACCCAGGCCTGGCCATCGGGTCACGCTGGGTAAAGGGAGGCTCAGTGGTGAACTGGCCTGCACATCGGCTATTCCTCAGCCGCGGAGCGAACTGGTACACCCGCGCCATGCTTGGTATCCAGGTACAAGATTCCACGGCGGGCTTTCGCGCATTTCGCACCGAAGTGCTGCAGAACATTCACCTCGACGAGGTAAACTCCCATGGCTACTGCTTCCAGATTGATCTGACATTACGTGTCCTCGACGCCGGGTACACCGTGGTTGAACTCCCGATTGAGTTCACCGAGCGTGTCACAGGTGAATCCAAGATGAGCAAAAATATCGTGGTCGAAGCGATGCGCCAGGTGACCAGCTGGGGTTGGCAGCGCCGTTTCGGCGCAAAGCCCACAGCTTCTTAGATTTCGCTGGTCCAGCGCTGGTCGTCACGACGCAGCTGAGCTGACAGTGGAGCTTGCGTATCGACTAATTCGGTCAGTGCGGAGAGCACCAGGTTCGCCTTGGGCAAGTCATAGAGGCGAATAGGTTTTTCAGCTCCGGTGTTGAGCAGGAGATCTCCTGCACCAAAGACTGCCTGCACGGCGTTTTGTCGAACCGTCACATCATGGATACGGCCAAACAGAACTTCCTGCTTGGAGCGCGTAAAGACGCCACGATAAATCACGACGCGGCGCGTAGTGATCACAACCCGATTACCCAACCAGACCACGAGGGGGAAAACCCACAAAATAATCAGCAGAAAAGCCAAGCCAATCCAGAACACAAGGTTCATCCAGAGCTCAGGAAAACCCTCCGAGAAAAATCCCAACGCCGTCGCAATACCGAGGAGGGCGAGGGTGGGCATAAACAGAATGCGTCCATGCCGACGCAGTCGCACAACGACCGGTTCCGCCGATTCTGAGCGCGCGCTGCGCGAAGACTCAAAGGCGACGGTTTCGTTGTGCGAGGACATTGTTCAATTATGACCCGGCGACCACGCGAAGATGCGTGACATCGCCGGCAGCCACAACAAGTGGTTCCGCACAGTTTCCCAGCTCCACGACGAGCGAGCCATCCTCGTTGATGCCCAGGGCTGTGCCCACAGGGCTTTCACCCGAAGGAAGTTCCACGCGCACCGACTTCCCCAAGGTTCCGCATGCTTCGCTGACCTGATCGAGTAAACCAGAGCTGCGCACATTGCCCGCTGCGGAGGTGAACACTTTCGTAATGCGAGAGAACTCAGCGAGATAAGCAGAAAGCACCGCATCAATCGTGGTGGTCTGGGGATCAGCACCACTGAGCAACAGTGAGGTCGCCGTTGGAACAGGAAGGTCCTCCTCTACGAGAGCAACGTTCACACCCGCACCCACAATGAGTGCAGCCCCCTGTGGCGTATTCACAATTTCGCTCAGCACCCCACATACTTTGCGGTCCCCTATGAGCACATCATTGGGCCATTTCAACTGTGCAGTGTTCTCGGGAAGGACAGAGTTACACGCCCTCGTCATGGCTAAACCAGCAAGCAGTCCAAACCATCCCCAGCTCTCCGGAGGCAACGGCCTCCCGGCCGGAGTCTGCGGACGGAGCAGAACAGAAACAGCCAGCGAGGCTCCGGCAGGTGAGCGCCAATCACGACCGAGGCGCCCTTTGCCCGCAACCTGGTTATCAGTTGCAACCACGGAGAAGTCACTCCACTGTTCAGCGTCTGCTCCGGTAATTCGGGCAGCGAGATCGGTATTTGTCGAGCCAACTTCGTCCAACCACAACAGACGTGACGCGAGCGGAGTGCTGAGGGGAAGATCCATAAGAACAGTTTGGCAGGTGATTTTTGTAGAGAAGCTCTAACCCTTTTTGGATACCTCTGGCAAGTAGAGTGAAAAGCGTGACTGAAAACGCGAAATCTCCCGACATGTACACCACTGCTGGAAAGCTGGCCGATCTCAAGGCTCGCTATAACGAGGCTGTCGTGGAAAGCGGCGCCAAGGCTGCTGAGAAACAGCACGCCAAAGGCAAGCTCACCGCCCGCGAGCGCATCACTGAACTTCTCGACCCCGGCTCCTTCGTGGAACTGGATGAGTATGTCCGCCACCGCACGACCGCGTTCGGCATGGACAAGAACCGTCCCTACGGTGACGCGGTCGTCACAGGAACCGGCACCATTCATGGCCGTCAGGTCGCGGTGTATTCGCAGGACTTCACCGTCTTCGGTGGATCACTCGGTGAAGTTGCCGGTGAAAAGATCATCAAGGTGATGGACCTGGCTCTCAAGACCGGTGTTCCTATCCTCGGCATCTTGGACTCTGGTGGAGCACGTATTCAAGAGGGTGTTGTTGCCCTGGGTAAGTACGGCGAGATCTTCCGCCGGAACACGGCCGCTTCGGGCGTCATCCCTCAGATTTCAATCATCATGGGCCCCGCTGCCGGTGGCGCTGTGTATTCCCCCGCACTGACTGACTTCGTCATCATGGTGGACAAGACCAGCCACATGTTCGTGACGGGTCCCGACGTGATCAAGACCGTCACCGGTGAAGAAGTGGGCTTTGAGGAGCTCGGTGGCGCACTGACCCACAACACAGTTTCTGGTGTCTCTCACTACCTCGCAGCTGACGAAAGTGATGCTCTCGACTACGCCCGCACACTCGTTGGCTTCCTGCCCGATAACAACATGGCAGAGCTTCCCGTCTATGAGTCCGAGGTGGAACTCGAGACCACCGACGAGGACCGCAAACTCAACACGCTGATTCCCGATAGCCCTAATCAGCCCTATGACGTGCACGAAGTAATCCGTGGCATCGTGGACAACGGAGACTTCCTCGAGACCCAGGCATTGTTCGCCCCCAACATCGTGGTGGGCTTTGCGCGCGTCGAAGGTCGCACCGTCGGCATTGTGGCCAACCAACCCTCCCAGATGGCCGGAACCCTCAACATCGAAGCCGGTGAAAAAGCGTCACGCTTCGTGCGCTTCTGCGACGCCTTCTCGATCCCCATCCTGACGCTGGTCGACGTTCCTGGCTTCCTGCCCGGCACCGATCAGGAGTGGACCGGCGTGATCCGTCGTGGCGCCAAGCTGCTTTATGCCTACGCTGAAGCAACTGTCCCGCTGGTGACCGTGATCACCCGCAAGGCATACGGTGGCGCCTACATCGTGATGGGCTCGAAGCAGCTCGGAGCAGACATCAACCTGGCGTGGCCTACTGCCGAGATCGCCGTAATGGGTGGCCAGGGTGCCGTCAACATTCTCTACCGCGGTGAAATTAAGAAGGCTGAAGAAGCAGGTGAAGACGTCAATGCCGTCCGCACCAAGCTGGCCAACGAATATACCTACAACGTGGCCAGCCCCTTCCTCGCTGCTGAACGTGGAGAACTCGACGGTGTGATTGAGCCTGCACAGACGCGTGTGGCCGTGATCAAGTCGTTGCGTGCCCTGCGTGGCAAGCGCGCATCACTGCCCCCCAAGAAGCACGGAAACATTCCCCTATGACGCTCGAGAACGTGCGCTTCCTCACCCGCGGGGTCACTCCCGAGGAGAAGGCAGCCGTGCTTGCAATCCTTGATCTCCAGATCGAAGAAGAATCTGCGCTGGAGCACGAAGTTCAGGGAGCAGGTATGAACGCGTGGCAAAAGTCACAGCGCGGCATCCGCGAAGACATCAAAGGTGGCTCACGCCGCTTCGGCTGGGACTTCGGTCGGTAGATTTACGCTCTGACGAAGCGGGCAACTGCTTCCACGTGGTGCGTGTTCGGGAACAGATCGAATGCCCGCAGCTCTTCTAGCTGGTAGCCCCGCTCAGCGAGTAGTGCCACATCGCGCGCTAACGCAACAGGGTCACACGCCACATAAACCAGCTGTGCTGGTGACAACTCAGCTAGCGAGTTAACGACATCTTTCCCTGCGCCTGAACGTGGCGGGTCAAGCACAATCGTGGCAGCTTCGAAGCGGGCTTTCTCAATTGCGTTGAGATCACGGCGCACACCTTCGAGGTAGCGATCTACGCGAGCGGTCACTGCTCGAGCACCCACCCATTCGGAGAGGTTATTGGAGGCATACTCGGTTGCCATCTCATCGGATTCGACAGAGATCATGCGGGTGGTGGAACCGAAACGATCCCCCACCGCAGCAGCAAACAATCCCACACCACCATAGAGATCGTGGTTGGCAGCACGAGGATCGAACAACGCTTCATCGATGACGGAGCTCACGGCCTCCGACAAAGTTGTTGCGGCATGACGGTGTACCTGCCAGAAACCGCGCACATCAACCTGGAAAGCCCGGGTGCCCACCATCTCCGTGATGGGTTCCGGTGCAGGACGCTTTTTGTTCTTTCCGGTGTCAATATTGCCGGCGATCGCCCGAGCAGAGTCACCACTGGGGCCAACTAGGTCAATGAAATCGATACCCGGTATGCGCTGTCCCAGTGGAGCAAGTTCAGCGATACGTGCAGCGGCAAGAGGCAAATCTTCCACATCGATGACGGTGTGGCTTCTGGAGGCATACGGGCCGACCCGTCCATCAGCATCCACATGCAGTCGAACACGCGTGCGCCAACCGGTGCCCTTGGATTCCTGATCCCCTTCGAGCGCTTCTACCTCGATGCTGCGTTCAATCTTGGCCATCCGAGACAGGGAGTCTTCGAGCACAAATGCTTTGAGGTCGCGCTGAGTGCTGAGTGTGATGTGACCAAACTCGGCTCCACCTGCGCGCAGTGCTGGATCGCGGTCAATACTGGCCGCTGACCAGATGTGTTCTTGGCGGTCTGCCGAGGGCTTCAGCACCTGCACGGTGTCTGCCCGCCAGAAACTTTTCTGCGAGGCATCGGTGATGCGGGCCAGCACACGTTCACCGGGCAGAGTATCTGCGACGAAGATGACACGACCCTCATGACGCGCCACAAAGACACCGCCGTGAGCGACATTGGTAATGTCGAGCTCACAGAGTGTGCCCACGAATTCGGAACCACGGTTGGGGGAAGATTGTCTCTGGGCCATCCTTCGAGCATTCCATATCTGAAAGGTGCGCGCGTGCGCTTCTATCTCGCTTCGACCTCTCCCGCACGTTTGGCTACCCTGCGCAGCTCAGGGATTGAACCTGTCGTTGTTCCCAGTGAGGTGGACGAAGATGCCGCTGTCGCCGCAGCAGAAGCTGCGGCGGGCGGCCCACTCGACCCGGCCGCGATGGTGTTACTGCTTGCGCAGGCCAAAGCAGAAGCAGTGTTGAATTCAGAAATTGATGGCATTGTGCTCGGCGGCGACTCGGCTTTCGTCCTCGATGGAGTGACCTATGGCAAGCCTCACACTCCCGAGGTGGCTCTCGAGCGTTGGCAGAAACAGCGCGGTCGCACCGGGCATTTGTATTCTGGGCACTGGTTGATTGACCACCGCGGTGGAACGAACAATGCGGCAGTCGGCGAAGTGACGGTGGCCGAGGTGACATTCTCGGCCGACATGAGCGATGCCGAGATTCAGGCTTACGTATCCTCTGGGGAACCGCTCAAGGTTGCCGGCGCCTTCACGATTGACTCACTGGGTGCTGCATTCATTGACCGCATCGTGGGAGACCCCTCGACCGTGGTCGGGGTCTCCGTTCCCGCACTGCGTCGGATGGCCAGTGAGTTGGGCGTGTTCTGGCCTGATCTCTGGAACAAGTAGGGCGTTGTAGGCATCGTCTACGACTCGCGTTCTTTTTTGTCGGAGTTGCCCAACTGAACGGCCCCTGCTCTTACTAGGCTGGGGACTATGTCACGCATTACAAAGGTCCTTATTGCCAACCGTGGTGAGATTGCCGTCCGCATTATTCGTGCAGCACAGGATGCCGGAATCGGCTCGGTTGCTGTCTATGCAGATCAGGACCGTGATGCACTACACGCCAAGCTCGCAGATGAGGCCTATGCGCTGAATGGCACCACCAGCGCTGACACCTACCTTGTAATTGACAAGCTCCTGGCTGTTGCCCGCAGGTCCGGCGCCAATGCCGTTCACCCGGGATACGGTTTCCTCGCAGAGAACGCTGACTTTGCCCGCAAGGTGCAGGCGGCTGGCCTGATCTGGATCGGCCCTAGCCCCGAAGCCATCGAACAGCTCGGTGACAAAGTTTCCGCCCGCCATGTGGCAGAAAAGGTGGGCGCACCACTGGCCCCCGGAACCATCAACCCTGTCTCTGGCGCAGAAGAAGTTCTCGACTTCGTCGACATCCACGGCCTGCCTGTCGCCATCAAGGCGGCATTCGGTGGCGGTGGCCGCGGCCTCAAGGTTGCCCGCAACCGTGAAGAAGTTGCCGAACTCTTTGAATCTGCCACCCGTGAAGCAATCGCAGCCTTTGGTCGCGGAGAATGCTTCGTGGAAAAGTACCTCGACGAACCTCGTCACGTGGAAACCCAGTGCCTCGCGGATGCCCACGGCAATGTTGTGGTGGTTTCAACCCGTGACTGCTCATTGCAGCGACGCCACCAAAAGCTCGTGGAAGAAGCACCTGCCCCCTTCCTCACTCAGGCGCAGACCGACGAGCTGTACCGGGCTTCGAAGGCCATCCTCAAAGAGGTCGGCTACCTCGGTGCCGGCACCTGCGAGTTCCTTATTGGGAAAGACGGCACCGTCTCCTTCCTCGAGGTCAACACGCGCCTTCAGGTGGAGCACCCCGTGTCTGAGGAAGTCACCGGCATTGATCTTGTCCGCGAACAGTTCCGCATAGCCGAAGGTGGCGTGCTGGACTATCCAGACCCTGTTGTAACCGGACACTCTTTCGAATTCCGCATCAACGGTGAAGATGGTGGGCGTAACTTCCTTCCCGCCCCTGGTCCCGTCCACGTCTTCCGTGCACCCGGCGGTCCCGGCGTTCGCGTAGACACCGGTGTCACCGCAGGTGATGTCATCTCTGGCTCGTTTGACTCACTGCTGGCCAAGCTCATCGTGACCGGGGCAACCCGCGAAGAGGCTCTCGAGCGTTCATGCCGCGCCCTCGACGAGTTCGAAGTAGCTGGTCTTCCCACCGTGCTTCCTTTCCACCGCAAGATTGTGCGCGATCCTGCGTTTGCTCCCGAAGGGGACAAGCCCTTCAGCATCTACACCCGCTGGATTGAAACCGAGTTCGTCAATGACATCGAGCCATGGAGCGGTGAAGCCGAGGAAACACCGTCCTTGGCTAAGCGTCAGCACGTCACCGTCGAGGTGGATGACCGTCGCATTGAAGTGTCCTTGCCCGCCAAGCTCCTCCGCGCGAATGCCGCAGACCTCGCCACTCAAGGCCCTGCGCCTGTCCGGAAGGTTGCAGCTCACGCTGTCGGAAGCGCCGGTGGTGCCACCGTCAAGGCACCCATGCAGGCCACCGTGGTAAAGATTGCCGTGGAAGATGGCCAGAAGGTTGTCAAGGGTGACCTCATCTTGGTCCTCGAAGCAATGAAGATGGAGCAGCCAGTGGAAGCCCACAAGGACGGCATCATCTCGGGCATCAATGCTGAGGTGGGCCAGACCGTCTCGAACGGCCACGTCCTGCTCAACATCGACGACGTCGAATAATCCCACTAAACGTAACGGTGCCCGCTGATTCTTCAGCGGGCACCGTTGTTTAACTTCTGAGGTTTACTTGCGCTCCACCTGATGAAGTGCACGAGCAGCATCCACGATGCTTCCGGAGATTGACGGATAAATAGCGAAAGACTTCGCCACATCATCGACGGTCAGGCGGTGTTCCACGGCGAGCGCGATCGAGAAAATGAGTTCTGACGCACGAGGGGCAACGACGACTCCCCCAATGACGGTGCGGGATGTTGTCGTGGTGATGAGTTTGACGAAACCATCACGAATACCCTGCATCTTGGCGCGGGGGTTGGCGGTGAGGGGAAGCTTGTAGACCGTTCCTCGAATCATGCCGGATTCGATCTCGGCTTGGCTCCAGCCCACGGAGGCAACCTCGGGCTGGGTGAAGATGTTCGCTGCCACATTGCGCTCATCAAAGGGGGTGACGGCATCGCCGAGAGCGTGGAAAGCGGCCGTGCGCCCCTGCATCATGGCGACCGATGCAAGAGGGAGAGCGGCCGAGCAGTCGCCCACACCATAGATATTGGGAACACTCGAACGTGCAACGCGGTTCACCACGATGCGCCCTCCGGCATCCATCTCCACACCTGCAGCTTCAAGTCCAAGGTTCTCCGTGTTGGGGACAGAACCCACCGCGATGAGGCAGTGACTACCTTCCACGGTTTCACCGCTGGCCAAGGTGACCCGAACACCGTTGTCTGTGCGCTCGACCTTTTCCATGCGCGCTTTGGACATCACGGTCATGCCGCGGCGGATAAACACTTCTTCCAGCACAGCTGCTGCATCCGCATCTTCACCGGGGAGGACGGTGTCACGAGAAGAAACCAAGGTGACCTTGGATCCCAACGAGCTATAAGCCGAAGCAAACTCCGCACCGGTCACACCCGAACCGACCACAATCATGTGCTCAGGAAGGGCTTTCAAGTTATAGAGCTGGGTCCAGGTGAGAATGCGCTCCCCATCAGGCTGTGCTGATTCGAGCACCCGGGGACGAGCACCCACCGACACGATGATGGTGTCTGCTTCGATACGATCAAAGTCCGTTCCGTCAGGACCGGTGGACGCAATGACCGCATGAGTTCCATCCAGACGTCCGTGGCCAGGGATGAAGTTCACGCCGGCTTTCTTCAGCGCCTTCTGCATGTCTTCGGAGGTGTCCCGGGCCAGACTCAGCAGACGCTTGTTCACGGTGGCCATATTGACGGCAACTTCAGGCTTGTGGGGCTTGTTGTCTTCTCCGGTGACGAAGTAGGACACCCCTAGTTCTGCGGAACGTTCCAAGGTTGAGGTGAATTCTGCTGTCGCGATGAGGGTCTTAGACGGCACCACATCGGTGAGTACGGCAGATCCACCAATACCAGCACGTTCAATGAGGGTCACCTCAGCTCCGAGTTGAGCAGCTGAGAGTGCAGCCTCGTAGCCACCGGGGCCACCACCTAAAATTGCGATCCGCTGCTTACGCTCAAACTCAAATGCCATGTCCTTATTCTGGCAGGAGGTTCGCAATAGGCTGGTGCCATGACCGGCTTAGGCGAGTGGGGATTCAACCCACTGGAAGATCCCACGCAAGATCCCTTCGACATTGCCAAAACTGCAGCCTTCGAAATCGCCGTGGCCACGGGGATTGGTCATCACGATATTGCGCTCACGCTGGGTTCCGGCTGGGGCGCCGTGGCGGACCTGATCGGCAAAACAACCGAAGAAATCCCCGCCGATGAAATCACCGGATTTAGTTCTTCCGGCATTCCCGGTCATTCGGGCACCATCCGGAGTGTGATTCTGCCCAACAACAAACGTGCACTGATTATTGGTGCACGGACACATCTCTACCAAGGCCATGGCGCCCAGGGATTTGTCCGTCGGGTTGTGCACAGCGTCCGCACGGCGGCAGCGGCGGGCGCCACCACGATGGTGCTCACACACGGAGCCGGCGGCATTCGTCCGGCGTGGCAGCCAGGAACGGCGGTTCTGATTAAAGACCACCTTAATCTCACGGGGACGACCCCGGTCGAAGGTCCGACCTTCATCGACATGACGAATATCTACACCCCTCGTCTGCGGGACATTGCGAAGGCGGTTGAACCAGGCTTAGCCGAGGCAGTCCTCGCACAAGTCCCCGGGCCCCAATACGAAACCCCTGCTGAGGTTCAGATGCTGAGAACCTTGGGTGCCGACGTGGTTGGCATGTCTGTCGCCCTCGAAGCCATGGCAGCCAAACAAGCAGGCATGGACGTGCTGGGGCTTTCCTTGATTACCAACCAGGCCGCCGGAATCTCTCCCACACCCCTCTCACACAGAGAGGTACTGGAAGCAGGTGCGGAAGCAGAACCGCGCATCAGTGCATTACTAGCGAGGATTCTGGAAAAGCTTTAGCGCGAATTCTGCACGGCTTGCAGGAAGCCCTCGGAAATGGCATCTGCGAGCGCTTCACGATCCTCCAACGGCAAGAATGCCGACGCAGCAGCGTTCTGCTGGAAGGTTTCCAGATCTGCCAAGCCATAGGCAAACGCGTCTGCCACGAGCCACAGTTCACGGGACAGGCTCGTGCCGCTTTGTAGTCGGTTGTCGGTGTTGACGGTGACCGTCATGCCGAGTTGATAGAGCAGATCGAAGGGGTGATCCAGAATGTCGTCTCCCCAGGCAGCGATGGCCCCTGTTTGGAGGTTCGAGGAGGGGCTCAGCTCCAACGTGATGCCGCGATCCTTGACCCACTGTGACAGGTCACCGAGCGACACGATGGTGGAGTTCTCATCGGTGCTCTCCACGGTGATGTCCTCGGCGAGGCGAACGCCGTGACCTAAACGCAGAGCGCGACCGTCGAACAAGGCACTTTCGATACTGGCCAGGCCATCTGCTTCACCCGCGTGAATAGTGACCGGGAAGTATTCGTGGGCGAGGTAGTTGAAGGCGTCGAGGTGCTTGGACGCGGGGAAGCCGAGTTCCGCTCCGGCAATGTCATATCCGACAACGCCGTTGTCTCGGTGGCGGACCGCAAGTTCTGCAATTTCAAGACCCCGGTCAGCGTGACGCATGGCAGTAATGAGCTGACCAATCTGGATGGACTGACCTTGAGCAGCAGCATCCACGATGCCTTGCTCGATGCCTTCTTGGACATACTCCACGACCTGGTCGAGGGTGAGGCCCTGAGTGAGGTGCTGCTCGGGTGCCCAGCGGAGCTCGCCATAGATCACACCGTCCTGGGCGAGGTCAATCACGGATTCCCGTGCCACGCGCGTGAGGCCTTCGCGGGTCTGCATGACAGCGCAGGTGAGATCAAAAGTTTTCAAGTATTCCACGAGAGAACCCGAGTTGGACTGCTCGGCGAACCAGGCACCGAGACCTTCAGCATCCAGCACAGGAAGTTCGATGCCCTCTGCTTCTGCGAGCTCAATGATCGTGGCGGGGCGCAGGCTGCCATCGAGGTGGTCGTGCAGGGAAATCTTGGGTAATGAGGTGACGTCTACCCCATCGATAACGAATTCGTTCTGAGTCATGGTGTTCTTTCGTGTGGAGTGATGAGGAGGAAAAATTTAGAGAACGTCGTCCCGGCCCGAAAGACGCAGGGCATCCACGACGGACTTCACCTTTTGAGCATTGGCCGTGGTGGTAACGAGCAATGCATCAGGGGTGTCGACAACCACAATGTCCTTCACTCCTACAAGTGCGATGGTACGTCCCGTGTCGGTGATGAGGATTCCAGAAGAGGCATCCGAAAGGACTCGCGCGCCTTCGCCCAGGATCGCGAGGTCTTTTTTGTAACCGCTGGAGTGCAGCTTGGCAATCGAGGCAAAGTCTCCCACGTCATCCCAATCGAACTCTGCGGGGATAACCACCAAGCGACCAGCGGCTGCGGCAGGTTCCGCCACGGCATAGTCGATGGCAATCTTTTTCAGCTTGGGCCAAATCTTGTCCACGGCAGGACCACGCTGAGCGGGGTCATCCCAGACTGCTGCGAGCGCGACAACACCGTCATGTAGCTCCGGCTGAGTCTTCTTCAGTTCTTCTAGGAGCACGGATGCCTTAGTGATGAACATTCCGGCATTCCAGAGATAGTCACCGCTGGCGACATATTCTTCCGCGGTGTGCGCGTTCGGCTTTTCCACGAAAGAGTCCACTGTCAGTGCCGAGGGGGCGCGTTCGAGGTCGGTTTCTTCCGTCGCGTGGATATATCCAAAACCAATGGCAGGTTCGGTCGGGACGATTCCGATGGTGGCAATGAAGCCAGCGCGGGCCGCCTCGACGGCTTCGGCGACGGCCATGTTAAAGAATCTGGTGCCTTTGATTACGTGATCAGCGGCGAAGGACCCGATGATGACGCCGGGTTCCCGCTTCTCCAAAATGGCAGCTGCCAGGCCAATTGCGGCAGAAGAATCACGGGGTTCACTTTCCAACACCACGTTCATATCCGCGAGTTCTGGCAGTTGTTCCTCAACTGCGCCCCGGTGGGCGCGGCCGGTGACGACCATGACGCGCTGCGGGCCGGCCAGAGGCGCGAGGCGGTCCCAGGTGTCTTTGAGTAACGAACTGCCCGAGCCGGTGAGGTCATGCAGGAACTTGGGGGCGTCCGCACGAGAGAGGGGCCACAGCCGGGAACCGATTCCACCGGCCGGAATAACCGCATAGAAGTCCGGTAAGGGTGTCGTTAGTCGTGCCATAACCCCAGACTATCGGGCGTAAAGTTGTGAGCAGTTATTGCCCACAACCAAGGAGGGTTGTTCGTGTCAGCTGTCACGGCACCACGCTCAGAAAAGAAGCCCCGTCCGGGCGGCACGCTGTATCGCGGCTACACCGGCATGTGGTCTTGGGTTCTGCACCGTATTACTGGTGTAGCCATCTTCTTCTTCCTGCTTGTCCATATTCTTGACACCGCCCTCGTGCGTGTCAGCCCCGAGGCGTACAACGCCATCATGAGCTCCTACAAAACCCCGCTCATGGGTCTCGGAGAGATTGCGCTTGTGGGTGCGATTGTTTTCCACGCACTCAACGGTCTGCGCATCATCTTGGTCGACTTCTGGAGCAAGGGCGTCAAGTACCAGCGCGCCATGTTCTGGGTTGTGCTCGGCCTGTGGGTTGTGCTGATGGCTGGCTTCCTGCCCCGTCAGATCATCAACATTGTTTTGGAGGTGAACGGACAGTGAGCACCGTAGAAACCCCTCGCAGTCCTTACGCCCGCACCAAGCCTTCCGGCACCAACTGGGAGAAGTGGGGCTGGATGTACATGCGCGCCTCCGGCGTCGTCCTTGTTGTCCTGATTTTTGGTCACCTCTTCGTCAACATGGTTGCCGGTGAGGGTGTGCGGGGCATTGACTTCGCGTTCGTTGCGGGCAAGTGGGCTTCCCCCTTCTGGCAGGTCTGGGACCTCCTCATGCTGTGGCTGGCACTCATCCACGGTGCGAACGGTATGCGCACGATCATCAACGACTACTCCAGCTCTCCTGCACTAGGAAAGGTGCTGCGCTTCGCCGTGTTTGCTTCGGCAGCAGTTCTTATCGTGCTGGGTACGCTCGTGATCTTCACTTTCGATCCCTGCCCTTCGGTCAGCCCCGAGCAGTTTGATTTACTGCCCTCGTTCTGCCCACCTCAGTAATTCTTTAGACAACCCCTACTAACGGAGTCTCCCTCGTGGCAACCACAAGCAACGACACTTACGAAGAAACCAAGCTCATCGACGGCGTCTACTACCACCAGCACGATGTTGTCATCGTGGGTGCCGGTGGTGCCGGTATGCGTGCCGCGATTGAGGCTGGCCCCAACGCCCGTACCGCTGTGATCAGCAAGCTCTACCCCACTCGCTCGCACACCGGTGCAGCTCAGGGCGGCATGGCCGCAGCTCTGGCCAACGTGGAAGAGGACAGCTGGGAATGGCACACCTTCGACACCGTCAAGGGTGGCGACTACCTCGTTGACCAGGACGCAGCTGAAATCCTGGCCAAGGAAGCCATCGACGCAGTCATCGACCTCGAGAACATGGGTCTTCCCTTCAACCGCACACCCGATGGCAAAATCGACCAGCGCCGTTTCGGTGGTCACACCCGTGACCACGGAAAGGCTCCCGTTCGTCGCTCCTGCTACGCCGCGGACCGCACCGGTCACATGATTTTGCAGACCTTGTTCCAGAACTGCGTCAAGCTCGGTATCGAGTTCTACAACGAGTTCTATGTTCTTGACCTCGTCATGGTGAACGTTAAGGGCAAGCAAGTTCCTGCCGGCGTAGTTGCCTACGAACTGGCAACCGGTGACCTGCACGTCTTCCAGGGCAAGTCGGTCGTCTTTGCAACCGGTGGTTTTGGCAAGATCTACAAGACCACCTCGAACGCTCACACCCTCACCGGCGACGGCGTCGGCATCATCTGGCGTAAGGGTATTCCTCTCGAGGACATGGAATTCTTCCAGTTCCACCCCACCGGCCTGGCAGGACTCGGCATTTTGCTGACCGAAGGTGCTCGTGGTGAAGGTGCGATCCTGCGTAATGCGTCCGGTGAGCGCTTCATGGAGCGTTATGCCCCCACCATCAAGGACCTCGCTCCTCGTGACATCGTCTCGCGCTGCATGGTTCAGGAAGTGGCCGAAGGCCGCGGCGCGGGCCCCAACAAGGATTACGTCCTTCTGGACTGCACCCACCTGGGTGCTGAGGTTCTCGAAACCAAACTTCCCGACATCACCGAGTTCGCTCGTACTTACCTGGGTGTTGACCCCGTCTACGAACCCGTTCCTGTGATGCCCACTGCGCACTACGCCATGGGTGGTATCCCCACCAACATCAAGGCAGAGGTTCTCTCCGATAACGACACCGTGATCCCTGGCTTGTATGCCGCGGGTGAATGTGCCTGTGTCTCGGTGCACGGATCCAACCGTTTGGGTACCAACTCACTTCTCGACATCAACGTGTTTGGTAAACGTGCCGGTCGCTACGCGGTTGAATATGCCAAGACTGCTGACTTCGTTCCCCTGCCCAAGGACCCTGCTAAGGAAGTTCGCGAGCTGATTGAGCACATCCGCAGCGCCAAGGGCGACCAGCGCGTTCCCGCACTCCGCAAGGAACTGCAGGAAGAGATGGATAAGAACGCTCAGGTATTCCGCACCGAAGATTCTCTCAAGTCGGTCACCAAGACCATTGAGAAGCTGCGCGAGGAATACAAGAACATCTCCATCCACGACAAGGGCAAGCGTTACAACACTGACCTTCTCGAAGCAGTGGAGCTGGGCTTCCTGCTTGACCTTGCAGAGGTAGTTGTCTACTCCGCTCGCAACCGTCAGGAAAGCCGTGGCGGTCACATGCGCGATGACTTCCCTGATCGCGATGACAAGAAGTTCATGAAGCACACCATGGCGTACCTCTCGGGAGACGCCAAGAGTGACGACGCGGGCGACCACATCAAGATCGAGTGGAAACCCGTCGTTATTACCAATTACCAGCCCATGGAGAGGAAGTACTAAGCATGGCTACCGCAGTCGCAGAACAGACCGCTGTACCCGAGGTACAGGCTTTCACCGTCACGCTGATTATTCGTCGCTTCCTCCCCGAGGTTGATGAAGAAGCTCGTTGGGAATCTTTCGACGTGGAGGTGTACTCCACCGACCGTATCCTCGATGCCCTGCACCGCATTAAGTGGGACCAGGACGGTTCGCTGTCCTTCCGTCGCTCCTGTGCACACGGTATCTGTGGTTCAGACGCGATGCGTATCAACGGTCGTAACCGCCTGGCCTGCAAGACCCTGATCAAGGATCTCGACATTTCGCAGCCCATCTACGTGGAAGCCATCAAGGGTCTGCCGTTGGAGAAGGACTTGATTGTGGATATGGAGCCGTTCTTCGCTGCCTACCGCGAAGTGAAGCCCTTCCTCATTGCGAACTCCGAGCCTGAAGCTGGCAAGGAACGTCGTCAGACCATCGAGGACCGCGAGCGCTTTGATGACACCACTAAGTGCATCCTCTGTGCTGCCTGCACCACGAGCTGCCCCGTGTTCTGGACCGACGGTCAGTACTTCGGTCCTGCCGCCATCGTCAACGCACACCGCTTCATCTTCGACTCTCGTGATGACGCCGGCGATGTTCGTCTCGATATTCTCAACGACAAAGAAGGCGTGTGGCGCTGCCGCACCACCTTCAACTGCACCGACGCATGCCCTCGTGGCATCCAGGTCACCCAGGCTATTGCCGACGTGAAGCAGGCCGTTCTCCGTGGACGCGCATAAGAACTAGTTCTTACTAAAAAGACCCGGCCCTTTGAGGAAGGCCGGGTCTTTTTGTAGTTCCACAGGTCGTCTCCCCTGTAGAAGTTGTGTTTACTCGCTGCCGAAAGCGCGAGCTTGGGCCGCTGTGCGGCCGGTCAGGGCACGTGTTGCACGTGCCTTCGCTTCCTCCAGGGTGACGGTGAGGAGAGCTGCGCGCACGTCGGCAAGTGCGGCTGGGGTCATGCTCAGCGTGGTCACACCAAGGCCAACCAGAACGATGGCCAGGTTAGGATCAGCAGCTGCTTCACCACACACCCCCACGGGCTTGCCTGCAGCGGCACCGGCATCGCCGAGCTGCTTGATCAGCCGCAGCACTGCAGGGTGCCAGGGATCCTGGTAGGACCCGACGGTGCCGAGCATACGGTCAGCAGCCATCGTGTATTGCGTGAGGTCATTGGTTCCAATACTGACAAAGTCAGCAGTCTCTAGAACCTGCTCTGCAACGAGGGCGAGGGAGGGAACCTCAGCCATCACGCCTGGAACACGAAGTCCCAGTTCGCGGCAGAGAGAAACGAAATAGTCCGTTTCTTCTGCATCAGCAACCATGGGTGCCATGACCCACAAGTCAGCTGACGTGTTGTTTTGCGCATTCACCAGTGCAGTGAGTTGGTCGCGCAGGATGTTTTCTTTGACCCGGAGGGCGCGCAGCCCTCGAAGACCCAGAGCGGGGTTTTCTTCGTGGTCTGCGTTCAAGAAGGCCAGGGGCTTATCTGCGCCGGCATCGAGGGCCCGAACGACGACCTTCTTTCCAGGGAATGCGTCGAGGAGCTCGGTGTATTGGGCTTCCTGCTCAGCCACAGTCGGTGCCGTTGCGGAATCCAGGAAGAGGAACTCGGTGCGGAACAGTCCCACACCTTCAGCGCCAAGTGCAATCGCACCGGCGGCTTCTTTCGGGGATCCCAGGTTAGCCAGCAGGGGGACCTTGTGACCATCCTTCAGTGCCCCATCAGTAATTGGTGCGTTGGACGCTTCGAGCCATTCGGCACGTTTGACCAGTGCTGCATCCACCTCAACCTGGCTCACTCCAGCAGTAATGGTGGAGGTTCCCGCGTTGACCACAACGAGAGTGTCGTCGGTCAGGCGTTCCGCACCTCCCCCCACACCCACGATGGCAGGGATGGACTTGGCGCGGGCCAAAATGGCAGTGTGAGAAGTGGGGCCGCCATCACGTGTGATGAGAGCGAAGACTTTAGTGAAGTCCAGCAGTGCGGTATCTGCCGGAGCTAGATCATGCGCCACCAGAATGAAGGGAACATTCGATTCAGGAACGCCGGGGGCAGGAACGCCGCGCAGGTGGGCAATCACACGCTGAGCAACATCTGCAAGGTCAGCAGCGCGCTCTCCCATGTACCCACCCATGCCTTCGAGCATTTTCTGGAAGGAAGAGAAGGCATCGAAGACAGCACGCTCGGCCGTCTTGCCTGACTCAATCCGCTTAGCAATATCTTTCGCCAGGGCAGGGTCTCCTGCCATGAGGGCCTGAGCATCGAGAACGTCCTTGGCTTCGCCGCCTGCGGTGACACCACGTTCCCGCAACCATTCGCCGACGGCAGCGAGAGATACGGTGGCAGCAGCGATTTCGGATTCAGCCTCTGCTGTGCGTTCGACGTCAGCTGGCTCGGCCAAGGGCTCGGGCATGCGCTTGATGGGGCCGGCCGCGATTCCGCGTCCTACTCCGATACCGGTGAGCTCCATTGCTGCTCCTTGAAAGTTGAAAACCTGAACTTATTGTCTAAAAATCGGACACAAACAGGCATGTATGCGTGGAATAAATCAGTGAAACCCGAATCAAACGGGCACAAAAGTTAACGATACCCCCCTTTCGGGTTGACAAACAAGTGAATTCGGGAGTAAAAAAAGACAAACAAACATTCTTCTGGCAATATGTAGGAAGAACATCCGCACGACAATGGAGTCCCATGTACGCACCTGAACGCCACCAGGCCATCCTGGCCAAGGCGCGTCATCAGGGACGTGTGGAAGTTCGCTCCCTCGCCGAAGAACTCGACGTCACCCCCGAAACTATTCGCCGTGACCTCACTGTTCTCGAACGTCGTGGACTCTTGCACCGTGCACACGGTGGTGCGATCCCCATTGATCGTTTGAGCGTCGAACCCGACGTTACCCAGCGCCAAGGAATGCTTTCCGAAGAAAAGGAACGCATCGCGCGCATGGCCCTCTCCGAGGTTCCTGCCGGAGGCTCCATCATCATCGATGCCGGAACAACGACCGCACGTCTGGCAGCACTTCTCCCCCAGGACATTGACCTCACCGTCGTGACAAACTCCATTCCTATTGCTGCTGTTCTTGCCACGCGCCCCAACATCCAGCTTCACTTATTGGGTGGGCACGTCCGCCCCCTCACATTGGCCATGGTTGGCTCGTGGCCCGATGACGCACTACGGACCCTGTCTGTCGATGTGGCATTCCTCGGCATCAACGGACTGACTCCCGAACGCGGGCTTACCACCCCCGATCTTGAAGAAGCGCGGGTGAAGACCGCACTGGTCAACGCCGCCCGCCGTACCGTCGTGCTCGCCGACCACACCAAATTTGGCCGCGAAGACTTCGCCCACGTGGCGCCACTGAGTCAGATTGACACCGTCATCACCGACAGCGGCATCGATAACGAACACCTTCTCGAAATCGAGATGGCCGGCCCCGATGTGGTGGTTGCATGATCGTCACCCTAACCGCCAACCCCAGCCTGGACCTCACCCTCGAGCTGGATAGCTTTGCCACTGGTGAAGTGAACCGCTCCGTCAGCAAGCACAAGGACCCCGCAGGCAAGGGCATCAATGTGTCGCGGGCGCTGCACAAGAATGCGATCGATACCGTCGCGGTGTTCCCCGCAGATGCTGTCGTAGGCTCCTGGATCGAATCAGCCCTGACCGAGCTGGGCATCTCCACCGTCACCACGCGTATTGGTGAGGAGGTACGTCAGAACATCACCTTGGTGGAAGCAGACGGCACCACGACCAAGATCAACGAAACGGGACCTGCGCTCAGCTCGTCTGAACAATCTGCCCTGTTGTCACAAATTGCCTCGGTGCTGGAATCAAAGCCTGAGTGGTTAGTTGTCGCAGGAAGCCTTCCCCCCGGACTCGACGGATCCTTTTATGTTTCCCTGGGCACGCTCGTGCACAAACACGGCGCACGCTTTGCCGTGGATACTTCTGGCGATGCACTCAAGACAGTGGCACACGCCGGTGTGGCAGATCTCATGAAGCCCAACCACGAAGAATTGGAAGAGCTGGCAGGTCGCCCACTTCCCACTGTGGGCGATGTTGTCGAGTTTGCACAGTCCATGTTGGGCAATCCCGAAGCTGCCATTGTGGTGAGCCTGGGTGAAAACGGTGCCCTGTTGGTCAACCATCGCGGCGCGATGTGGGCAGGCCATGATGCGGTTACGCCCGACAGTACCGTCGGCGCTGGGGACAGCACGTTGGCCGGATATCTGAGTGCTGACGTCACAATTTCTGCAGAGATTTCATCCCTTCAGGAGGGCGACATTGCGCGGATTTCGACCGCCGTCGCCTGGGGCTCGGCTGCCGTGCAACTCCCCGCCACCACTGTTCCAGGACCACAAGACATTACTATTGCCGCAGTTCACACTGTTGTACATCCCAGTCTCACTACCGCCATTAAGGAGCTCCACGTATGACTGACGCAACACCAGCAGCACTGACTACCGAAGACATCGTCATCGTCGGTCTGGTTGCAGAAACCAAAGAAGACGCAACGCGTCAGCTGGCTGTGAAGCTCGCTAACGACGGTCGTGTAACTGATCTCGATGGATTCCTCGCAGACGTTCGCGCCCGCGAAGAACAGATGGCAACCGGCCTTCCCGGTGGCATCGGCATCCCCCACGCTCGCTCGGCACACGTCACTGTTCCCTCAGTCGCCGTGGCCACCAGCGTTGATGGTGTGAACTTCGGAGCCGCAGACGGCCCCGCTCACCTCATCTTCTTGATCGCCGCACCTGACGGTGCTGACGACAAGCACCTTCACATCCTCGCCGCACTAGCCCGCAAGCTCGTGCACGAAGACTTCCGCCAGTCCCTGCGCGACGCCAACTCTGGCGCCGAAATCGCAGCCATCATCACCCGAGAGGTACAGTCATGAAAATTGTCGCCGTCACATCCTGCATCACCGGTATCGCCCACACCTACATGGCCGCTGAAGCTCTCGAGCAGGCAGCCAAGAAGGCTGGTTACGAAATCACCGTAGAGACCCAGGGCTCAGCCGGTTCTTCGCCCATGAAGCAAGCCACCATCGATTCCGCTGATGTTGTCATCTTCGCAACCGACCTTGAGGTCAAGGACCGCGGCCGTTTCGCCGGTAAGCCCTTCCTTCAGATTGGTGTGAGCAAGGCTCTCGCTGACGCTGAGAACGTTGTTGCACAGGCTGTTTCTTCCATCGCTACCCTCCCCAAGGATGGCGCAGCTGCTCCCGCAGCACCGAAAGCTGCTCCTGCAGCCGAAAAAGCACCGAAGAATGACTCTGGCGAAAAGCCTGGTTTCTTCTCTCGCCTTTTTGGTAGCAAGTAGTAGTTTCCCCCTAGAGTTCCTGGTGAGACGCCAGGATCGTTCAATACAAATAATGCAATGAGGCATTGGAGGCCAACAATTGTCTAGTAACACTGGAACAGGAACCCGCATCAGACAGTATCTGATGACCGGTGTGTCCTACATGATCCCGATGGTAGCCGCAGGTGGTCTGTTTCTATCGATCGGTTTTGCTCTGGGTGGATACACCCTTGGTGACTGGGACTGGAACTGGATGGGTTTCCTTTCAGCTCCGTGGGACCTCACATCTTCGCTTGACTGGGCTCGCTTCTTCGCAAGCCTCGGAAAGCTGGGTCTGACCTTCGCAGTTCCCTTCTTGACCATGTTTATCGCTTACGCCATCGCAGACCGTCCCGGTCTGGTTCCCGGTTTCGTTGGTGGTTTCATCGCAGCATTCAACGGTTCGGGCTTCCTCGGTGGTCTGCTCGCTGGTCTGCTCGCTGGTCTGGTTGTTAACCTGCTCGGTCGCATCAAGCTCCCTGCGGGCATCCGCCCCATCATGCCCGTTGTGGTTATCCCCCTCGTCGCATCATTCATCATCGCGTTCCTGATGACCACTGTCATCGGTGTACCCGTTGCTGCAATCATCAACGGCCTCGAGGGCTGGCTCCTGTCGCTCTCCGGTGGAAACCTTGCTCTGCTCGGTATCCTCCTGGGCCTCATGATGGCATTCGACATGGGTGGTCCTATCAACAAGGTCGCCTACACCGTTGCTGTTGGTCTTCTGACCGAAGCTGCTGCAGTGACCGACCCTTCGGACCCTCGTCTGGTCATCATGGCAATCGTCATGGCTGCAGGTATGACTCCTCCCCTGGGTCTCGCACTCGCAACTGTTCTTCGCAAGCGCGCATTCTCCAACTCGGAGCGTCAGGCTGGTAAGGCTGCATGGGTACTCGGTGCTTCCTTCATCACTGAAGGTGCGATTCCGTTCGCTGCAGCTGACCCCGTTCGCGTGATCCCTTCGATCATGATTGGTTCCGCAACAACCGGTGCACTGGTTGGTCTGTTCCAGATCGGTAGCCACGCACCTCACGGTGGTATCTGGGTTACCGCAATGGTGTCCAACCCACTTCTGTACTTAGTAGCTATCGCTATCGGTACCGTCGTCACCGCCCTCCTCGTCCTCGCTGCAAAGAACATCAAGCCTGGTGTTTCTGATGCAGAGCTGGAGGAAGCAGTTGCCTAAAGCTCAGAGAACCGTCACTGTAGGTTCGCGCGTCGGACTCCACGCTCGCCCTGCCAGCACTTTTGTGCAGGCAGTGGCAGCAACTGGTCACGACGTCACGATCACTAAGACAAGTGGCGATAGTGCAGATGGTGCCAGCATCCTTTCGGTGCTTGCTCTCGCTGTGGGACACGGAGAAGAACTCGTGCTCGATGTCGAAGGCGACAACGCTGAGGTTGTGGCAGATGAGCTGGCTAGCCTGCTCACATCTGACCTCGATGCTGACTAATCGTTAGCAGGGCTCTGTGGCCCGTGGGTTCCGTCAGGAATCCACGGGCCTTTCCCTTTAAGCTGAAGGTATGAAGGCAGCGATGGCGTGGGTTCAAGCTTTACGCCCCACTCGGGTTTACCGGTTGTATGCCTCCGCAGGTGGAAACCTGTTGGCTGCTGGAATGTCCTTTCAAGCCCTGTTTGCTGTCTTCGCCGCTGTCTGGGTGGGCTTCTCACTTTTTGGCATCTACCTCAATGACCACCCGGAAGTTCGCGATGCGGTCATTGCCTATATCAACGTTCAGATTCCCGGTTTCATCAAAACGGGCGGTCCGATCGATCCGGCCATTTTGGACAAGTCCACAGCTTTAGGGTGGACCGGTGGTCTCGCCATCGTGGTCGTCCTCTACACCGCGATCAACTGGTTCACCTATGCCCGCACGGCCGTGCGGAGGGTTTTTGATCTGCCCCCTTCTACTCTCAACTTCATCGCCCTGAAGTTGTATGACCTCGTTCTGGCCTTGGGCTACGGCCTCGTCATCATTGTCTCGGCCACCGCTTCTGTGATTGCCAGCCAACTCTTGGCGTATTTCGTTCAGGTCTGGGGATTCGAAGACGAGTCAGGTGTGATCACCGGCAGCTTCCAAGGAATAAGTTTCCTGATCATCCTCGTCCTGGATACCGCGGTGCTGGCCACCTTCATTCGAGTACTCAGTGGCGTTCCTATTCCTTGGCGACACCTCTGGCGAGGATCTCTGCTGGGAGGCTTGGCTTTTGGGGTCTTGAAAATTGTCGGGGTGTGGCTGTTGGGCCGCCCCGAATCCAATCCCCTCATTGCAAGCTTCGCAATTTTCGTAGGGTTGTTGGTGTGGTTCAACCTGGCATCTCGCATTTACTTGCTCACGGCGTCGTGGATTGCCCTCGGTATGCAAGATGAAGGAATCGACGCAGAAGACCTGGGCTGGGTAGTTCCCCGACGCCACTCGCACGAGCCCTAGAATTAAGCCATGTCCATCCGCATCGCCACCGTCAACGTTAACGGTGTCCGCGCCGCCTTCCGCAAAGGTATGGGTGACTGGTTAGCACACCGCGAGATCGACATTCTTGCTCTGCAAGAGGTTCGCGCCTCGACAGAGGATCTTGAAGAACTCCTCGGTCCCGACTGGAATATCGTGCATGATGCAGCCACGGCAAAGGGCCGTGCTGGTGTTGCTCTGGCGAGCCGCAACACCGCGGAGATTCACCGCGTGAGCTTGGGCGCAGATGACTTCGATACCGCCGGCCGCTGGCTGGAAGCCGACTACAAGGTTGGAAACAATGTTCTGACCGTAGTGAGCACGTATGTGCACTCCGGTGAAGTGGATACTCCCAAGCAGGTGGAGAAATTCAAGTTCCTGGAAGCCATGCAGGAGCGACTTCCCCTGCTGGCTCAGCACACCCCCTATGCAGTCGTCGTCGGTGATCTCAACGTCGGGCACACCGAACTGGACATCAAGAACTGGAAGGGCAACGTTAAACGTGCCGGGTTCTTGCCGGAAGAACGTGCCTACTTTGACCGCTTCATGGGTCCTTCCGGTGAATCCGTGACCGGGCCTGATGGCTCCATCGGAACCGGCCTGGGCTGGGTCGATGTGGGACGTCAGGCCGAAGGCAACGTCCCAGGGCCCTACACCTGGTGGTCCTGGCGTGGGCAAGCGTTTGATAACGACGCTGGTTGGCGGATTGATTATCAGCTGGCCACTCCCGCACTTGCAGCCCTCGCGTCGAACTACACCGTGGATCGTGCCGAGAGCTATGACACCCGCTGGTCAGATCACACTCCCGTCGTTGTCGACTATTCACTTGAGGACTAGAACATGAGCACCAAGCCCGTCATTCTTTCTGGAATGCAACCCTCGAGCGATTCTCTTCACCTCGGTAACTACATCGGTGCCCTGGGCAACTGGGTCACTATGCAGGATGAATTCGAAGCCTTCTACTGTGTTGTGGATTTACACGCCATCACGGTGCCTCAAGATCCAAAGGAACTCCGCGAGCGCACCCGCTCTACTGCCGCGCAATACATTGCAGCCGGCATCGACACTGATAAGTCGACGCTTTTCATACAGTCTCATGTTCAGGCCCACACCCAAATTGCATGGGTACTTAACACCATTACCGGCTTCGGTGAAGCTAGCCGCATGACCCAGTTCAAGGACAAGTCATCCAAACAGGGAACGGATGCGGCCTCCGTCGGTCTCTTCACCTATCCCATCCTTATGGCGGCAGACATCCTGGCCTACCAAGCAAATGTTGTTCCCGTCGGCGAAGATCAGCGTCAGCATCTGGAGCTCACCCGCGACCTCGCCCTGCGTTTCAACTCACGTTTCGGTCAGACATTTACCGTTCCCGAGCCTCACATTCTCAAAGAAACTGCCAAGATCTTCGATCTGCAAAACCCCACGGCAAAGATGTCTAAGTCTGCAGAGACCGAGGCAGGCTTGCTCAAAATCATGGATGACCCTGCTGTGACGGCCAAGAAAGTCATGCGTGCGGTGACAGATGCTGACGGTGAGATTCGTTTTGACCGCGACGAGAAACCGGGTGTGGCAAACCTGCTCACAATCTTCTCCGTCCTCTCGGGAAAGAGCGTCGACTCACTGGTGGAGGAGTATGCCGGCGGCGGCTATGGCGCCCTCAAGAAAGACTTAGCCGAACAGGTCACCGCAAGCTTTACCCCCATCCGAGAACGCACTACGGAGCTTCTGGCAGACCCTGCGGAGCTCGACCGTTTGCTGGCGAAGGGTGCCGATCGGGCTTCCGAGGTGGCTGACGCCACGCTCAAGAGGGTCTACGACGCCATCGGATTGCTCCCGCGTTTATAGGGTTTTAACCACAAAGTGACAAAATTTTGCACACTTTGTCCGGTTGTGCGCGACCAGGCGTACACTGTAGATGAGCAACGCGCTTCGGGGTCAGTGAAAATCTGAACCGGCGGTTATAGTCCGCGAGCCTTGATCACTCACTTCGGTGGGGGAGATTGGTCGATTCGGTGAAATTCCGGAACCGACTGTTAAAGTCTGGATGAGAGAAACGCGAAGCAGGGCATTTTTTGTACCCTGCTTAAGTTCGGATGCAGTTTTACGCACCCGTTTACCCCGAAACGCCTCAATGACGAGAGCGACAGGTAAATGGACAAGACAGCAGAATCGCAGGGCTACGAGCCCGCGATGCGTCGTGCCATCGAACTGGCCGCCCTGGGATCACGCCACACCATCAACCCACAGGTTGGATGTGTTGTTCTCGACGCCGAGGGAAACACCATCGCCGAAGGTTGGCACCGTGGCTCGGGAACCGCTCACGCTGAGATTGACGCGATGAGCCGGTTGACCCCTGAACAAGCCCAAGGATCCACCTTCGTTGTTACCCTGGAACCCTGCAACCACACCGGTCGCACAAGCCCCTGCTCCCTTGCACTCATCACGGCAGGCATTGCCCGCGTCGTGTTTGCAACGGACGACCCCGGTAAGCAGTCTTCGGGCGGAGCAGAGCGCCTGCGTGAAGCCGGCATAGAGGTCATCGGTGGAGTGCTCCGTGACGAAGTTGAAGAATTAATTGCCGAGTGGATGCTCGCTATCCGTTTGGGACGCCCCCACGTCACGGTGAAGTGGGCATCGAGCCTGGACGGCCGCGCTGCTGCCAACGATGGCTCCAGCCAATGGATTTCTGGCGCACGCTCACGTGCCCGCGTGCACGAACAGCGTGCAGCAGCAGATGCCATCGTGGTCGGAACCGGCACGGTATTGGCCGACAACCCTGCACTCACCGCACGCACACCTCAGGGCGACTTACACAATCACCAGCCCATTCCCGTCGTGATCGGTAAGCGCAAGATTCCTGGTGACGCTCTCGTCCACCAACACCCGCTTGAGGCACTAGTCGTTGGCCACAACGATCTGCACGCAGCACTGTCTGAGATGTATGACAACGGCATTCGTACCGCGTTTGTAGAAGGCGGACCAACTCTGGCCAGCGCATTCATCGCTGCGGGACTCGCAGATCGCCTCTACATCTATCAGGCACCCATGCTGCTGGGCGGGGACAAAATGGCCCTCGGCGACCTGGGCATCTCTACCCTCAGTGAGCGCATCGACCTGGAGATTTCCTCGGTCGAACAGCTCGACTCAGACATTTTGATTACTGCTCAACCCACCAGAAAGGATGTGTAGTGATGTTCACCGGGCTCATCGAAGAACGCGGCACCATTACCGCCATTGAGAAACTGCCTGATGCCGTTCGTCTCACTGTCGAAGGCAACAAAGCACTTCAGGGTGCACAGCAGGGTGACTCGATAGCCGTGAGCGGCGTCTGCCTGACCGTGGTCGAACAAACCCCCACGACCTTCACTGCTGACGTGATGGAACAAACCCTCGAGATGAGCACCCTGCGGGATGCTCGTGTGGGTCTCAACGTCAACCTTGAGCGTGCTGCCGAATTGGGTAGTCGCCTCGGAGGCCACATCGTGCAAGGTCACGTAGATGGCACCGCCACCATTCTTTCCATCACCCCTTCAGAAGACTGGACAGTGATTCGCTTTGGCCTCAGCCGCGAACTCGCTCCCCTGCTCGTCGACAAGGGCTCGATCACGGTGGATGGGGTCTCGTTGACCATCAGCACCATCAGTGATCCCACAGAAGCTTCCCAATGGTTTGAGGTTTCCCTCATTCCAGAAACCTTGGCCGTGACTACTCTCGGCTTACGCAAGGTTGGGGAGGCAGTGAATCTGGAAACAGACATTATCGCTCGGCAGGTGGCCAGAATGCTGGCCTTCCTTCCACAACAGAATGCAGGTGCCTAATGGCTCTTACACCCATGCCCGAAGTCCTCGACGCCATTCGCGCAGGCCGCATCGTCATCGTCGCTGATGACGAGGGTCGCGAAAACGAAGGCGACGCCATCATGTCAGCAGAGCTTGCGACGAAAGAATCCATTGCCTGGATCGTGCGCAACTCGTCTGGTCTGCTGTGTGCACCGATGCCACGCGACTATGCAGACCGCTTGAACCTGCCCATCATGGTGGAGCAGAGCCAGGATTCCCGGAAGACCGCCTACACTCTCACTGTCGATGCAGCTGTAGGAACAACCACGGGTATCAGCGCTTCTGACCGCGCACTCACCATGCGTGTGCTGGCAGACCCCAGCTCTGTCCCCGGCGACCTCATCCGTCCCGGTCACGTGCTTCCATTGCGCGCCGTGGACGGTGGTGTCCTCCAGCGTGGGGGCCACACCGAGGCTGCTGTAGACCTCATGCGTCTGGCCGGACTCATGCCTGTCGGCGTCATCGCCGAAATCGTCGACGAAGACGGTGACATGATGCGCATGCCAGGCCTCGAGAAGATGTGTGCACGAGAAGACATGCCTCTGACCACCGTGGCAGCCATTATTGAGTACATCGAAGCCAACCCGCTTCCTCTGCGTGACAACCTTGACGCGAACCGCGTGGGCTTTGAAGTGGAGACCACCGTCCCCACGGAGAACGGATCCTTCCGCATGCGCGGTTACCGCGACCACGCAACGGGTGCGGAGCACGTTGCCATCATCGCGGGTAACCCTGGTGGTTCGGATGTGCTCGTTCGCGTGCACAGCGAGTGCCTCACCGGTGAAGCCCTGCACTCGATGAAGTGCGAGTGTGGACCACAGCTCGATGCTGCGTTGCGCATGATCGAGAACGACCCCAAGGGTGGTGTTGTTCTGTACATGCGTGGACACGAAGGCCGCGGTATTGGTCTGCTCAACAAGTTCAAGGCATACAAGTTGCAGGAGCAGGGCATGGACACCCTCGACGCCAACTTGGCGCTGGGCTTCCCCGCTGACGATCGTGACTACACCGCTGCTGCACGCATGCTCGATGACATGGGCATCAGCTCTGTCCGTTTGCTCTCCAACAACCCGGAGAAGCAGCGTCAACTCGAGCAGTACGGCATTGAGATCAATGATCTCGTTCCTCTGCTTGTTGGTCGTTCCAAGCACAACGAAGGTTACCTCAACGTCAAGCGTGACCGCATGGGTCACCAGATTCCGGAGAACTACCCTTTAGTTGAGCTCGCCTTCGCCCGAGAGTTTGTTGCATGAGCGGCGCAGGATCACCGAGCATCTCCGTAGACGCAACTGGTCTCACCGTTGTTATTGTCGCTGGACAATGGCATGACGTCATCACCGACGCCATGATTGCTTCGGCTCAGCGCACGATTGAGGCCAGTGGCGCCAGCCACTCCCTCATTCGTGTGGCCGGAAGCTTTGAGCTTCCCATCGTGAGCAAGGCAGTTCTGGAACAGGGCGCCGATGCAGTTGTTGCCCTGGGCGTCATCATCCGCGGTGGCACCCCCCACTTTGAGTTCGTTTCCGATGCAACAACCAGCGGGCTTACCCGTGTTTCCTTGGACACGGGTAAGCCGGTTGGCTTCGGAGTATTGACACTCGACGACGAACAGCAAGGTCTTGACCGTGCTGGTTTGCCGGATTCGAAGGAAGATAAGGGAGCAGAAGCAGCGACAGCAGCCTTAGAAACAGCTGTCACCCTTCGCGCCATCCGCAGCAAGTAGTTAGGCTGGGCGTATGGAAATTCTTGCAACTATTCTCGTCATCCTGCACTTTGTTGGTTTGTCACTTCTCCTGGGTGGCTTCTTCTCCCAGATCAAGGAGATTGCCAAGGGCACCGGTCGTGTTTTGCGCATCATGCTCGATGGTGCCTACACCCAGCTGGTGACCGGTCTCGCGTTGACCGGCATCTACTCGGCAGGTCTGATCGAGGGTGAAGAGGTCAACAACGCAAAGGTCGGCGTCAAGCTCGTCGTGTTGGTTGCGATCCTCGTGATTGCACTCATCTTCCGCAAGCGTGAGATCGCACCTTCCTGGGCACTGTGGACCATCGGTGGTCTGACTTTGCTCAACGTCGTCCTCGCCGTCGCCTGGTAATCGGGTCCTGATGAGCTCACCCCGCATGGGCCGTCGTTCATCGACCCCGGAGAATTCTTCTGTCCCCAAGGCTAAATTCGGGCAGTTGATGCCCTACCTGCTTGAGCATAAGAAGGTTCTATCCTTCGTTATTGTGCTCAGCATCTTGGGTGCTGCAGCCTCCTTGGCCCAGCCGCTTCTGGTGGGCCAGGTGATCAACCGTGTCAGCGCGGGTGAACTTATGGGCAACCTGGTGTGGCTGTTGATTGGGCTGGTCGTTGTTTCGGCACTGATCAGTGGGTACCAGCACTATCTCTTGCAGCGCACCGGGGAAGGTGTGGTGCTCTCGTCACGACGCCGGCTGGTGGCTCGCATTCTGCGCCTGCCAATTAGCGAATTCGATACCCGACGCACAGGAGACCTTGTCTCCCGCGTCGGAAGCGATACGACGCTCCTGCGTGCAGTGCTCACCCAAGGTCTCGTGGAGGCCATCGGTGGTTCGCTGACCTTTATCGGCGCCATCATTGCGATGGCGATCATCGACCCGGTTCTGCTGGGTTTGACTGTGCTTGTGGTTTTCACCGCGATCATTGTGGTCACGGTGCTTTCTCGTCGTATTCGCGTGGCCAGCCGAAAAGCACAGGCCAAGGTGGGCGAACTGGCCGCCTCGGTTGAACGTGCCATTTCCGCCGTGCGCACGGTTCGTGCTGCGAATGCCACCGACCGTGAAACCGCGGTTGTCTACGAAGAAGCCGAAGGCGCCTGGCGCATGGGCATCAAGGTGGCGAAGATTTCTGCCCTCGTCGTTCCGGTGGCAGGTATCGCGATGCAGGTGGCCTTCCTCACCGTCCTCGGCGTCGGTGGTTACCGTGTCGCCTCCGGTGCGATTACCGTGGCCAACCTGGTGACCTTCATTCTGTTCTTGTTCATGATGATCATGCCCTTAGGTCAAGCCTTCGGTGCGATCACCTCGGTCAACTCCGCGCTCGGTGCCCTCGGCCGAATTCAAGAAATCATCGCTCTCCCGAGCGAAGGTGAATTCGACCGCGACCTCGCTCCTCTGGCCACCGTCGAAGGTGGTGCTCGGGGCGCTGTGAAGAACTCCCCCGTGGCCGTCGAATTCGCGGATGTGCGCTTCTCCTACCCCAAGCTTGTCCTCCCTGTCGAGGAAGACGAAAGCACCACTGATCCCACCTCGAAGCTCTCACGCGCCGAGAAGGCGCGCCTGAAAGCCGGTGGAGCTGCCGGTGAAGCCCTTGCTCTAGATGCGACACCTGAGCTGGAAGCCCCCGAGATTCTTAAGGGTGTCTCGTTTTCCGTTGCCCATGGCACCCGAGCTGCACTTGTGGGTCCCTCTGGTGCGGGAAAGTCGACCATTCTCGGACTCATCGAACGTTTCTATGACCCTAACTCAGGTGAAATTCGCCTCGGTGGCATCGATATCAAAGCCCTCAACCGTGAAGATCTGCGTGCACAGATTGGCTATGTTGAGCAAGATGCTCCTGTTCTAGCTGGCTCCTTGCGCGATAACCTCCTGCTGGGTTCTCCTGACGCGACCGATGAGGACTGTATCGCCGTTTTGGCTGATGTGAATCTCACCTCCGTGTTGGAACGCAGCGCCTTCGGCTTGGATGCTCCGGTGGGCGAAGAGGGTGTCATGCTCTCCGGCGGTGAACGTCAGCGTTTGGCCATTGCACGTGCACTTCTGGCTGCACCTCCCATCTTGTTGCTTGATGAGTCCACCTCCAGCTTGGATGGGGCCAACGAGCAGCTCATGCGAGAAGCGATTGACCGTGTTGCGCAAGATCGCACGCTCATCATCATTGCGCACCGCCTGTCTACCGTGGTCGACAGCGATCAGATCATCGTGCTGGAAAACGGTGCCGTTGTGGGCACCGGCACCCACTCAGAACTGATCACGAGCACACCGCTGTATAAGAACCTGGCAAAGCACCAGCTTCTGGTTTAGAGAATTCCGCCCTGGGAAACCAGGACGCCAATAATCACCAACGCCGGAAGCACCCAGACATACCAGCGGGTATACCAGGGCGACTCGTCATCTTTAGCTTTCTCAAAGTCGTTCCCACCAGGAATGAAGTCCGACATCGTCGTCTAGGCGAAGGGGTTCGGCGTCATCGTGTATTTGGTGGAGAGGTATTCATGAATACCTTCTGCACCACCTTCACGGCCAATACCGGACATCTTGACGCCCCCAAATGGTGCTGAGGCGTTGGAAATCACGCCCACATTCAGGCCCATCATGCCCGTCTGGAGTTTCTCAATCAGGCGTTGTCCACGCTTAAGATCTTCGGTGAACACATATCCAATCAGGCCGTATTCGGTGTCGTTGGCGATGCGAATTCCCTCTTCTTCCGTGGCGAACGTCGTAATCGACAGCACGGGACCAAAAATTTCTTCGGTGAGGATGTTCGCACCCGGTGTGACTCCGGTGAGCACGGTGGGTTCGTAGAACGTTCCCGCACCTGCGATGGCGTGGCCACCGGTGGCCACGGTCGCGCCCTTGGCAACAGCATCTGCAACGAGTTCACTGGCCTTGGCCACGGCCTTCTCATCGATGAGGGGGCCGATGGTGACGCCCTCTTCGGTTCCCCGGCCAACTTTCATGGCTTTCACACGTTCGGTCACGCGCGCGGCAAATTCTTCAGCGACGGATTCGTGCACGATGATGCGGTTGGCGGCGGTGCAGGCCTGTCCGATATTGCGGAACTTTGCCAACATGACGCCGTCGACGGCCTTATCCAAATCTGCATCCTCGAAGACCACGAAGGGTGCATTGCCGCCGAGTTCCATCGAGGTGCGGAGCATGTTCTCCGTCGCCAGCTTCATCAGCGACTGTCCCACCCCGGTTGAGCCGGTGAAGGAGAGCTTTCGCAGACGCTGATCCAAAATGATGGGGTCAGATACTGCCGCGGTGCTCGTGGTGGTGAACACGTTCACCACACCATCGGGCAGACCGACTTCCTGCAGAATCTTGGCAAAGAACAAGGTGGTCAGAGGAGTCAGCGTGGCTGGCTTCACGACGACCGTGCACCCGGCAGCTAAGGCAGGAGCTATCTTGCGGGTCGCCATGGCCAGGGGGAAGTTCCACGGCGTGATCATGTAGCTGGGACCCACCGGCATCTGAGTCACGATCGTGCGACCGGTGCCTTCGGGATTGATGCCATAACGACCGTTGATGCGCACGGCTTCTTCACTAAACCAGCGGAGGAACTCTGCGCCATACGCGACTTCGCCGAGGGACTCAGCCAGGGGCTTTCCCATCTCGAGAGTCATCAGCAGAGCGAACTCGTTCTTGAGCTCGATCACACGCTCAAAAGCTTTCCGGAGAATTTCTGCGCGAACGCGAGGCGCCGTGGCGGCCCAGGCATCCTGTGCTGCGACCGCAGCATCGAGGGCCTTCATGCCATCTGCAGGGGATGCATCCGCGATGGTTTTGATTACGGCACCGGTTGCAGGGTCCTGCACGTCCACGGTCTTTCCCGCCGTGGCATCGAGCCACTTGCCGTTGATGAACAACTGAGAAGGAATCTGTGCAAGCAGTTCTGATTCGGAAATCGTTGACATTCTTAACCTTTTCTACGGATTCCTTATTCTATGCCGTAAATACCTGCGGAATAAAGAAGTTTGTAGACTTGACAGCGCTTAACCAGTGAAGCCCCCGATAATCGGGGGCTTCACTGGTAAGTGCACTACTTCTGAATGCGACCGAGTTTGCTCGGCCACCAGATCTTGGGCCCAATGTCGTATGCCAAAGCGGGAACCAGCAGGGTGCGCACCAGCACGGTGTCAATGATGACACCTACCGACACAATGAAAGCCAGCTGAACCAGGAACAACAGTGGAATAACACCGAGCGCGGCAAAAGTTGCGGCCAAGACCACACCAGCTGAGGTGATCACGCCACCGGTGACGGTGAGACCCTTAAGGATTCCGGGACGGGTGCCCATATTGATGCTCTCTTCTCGAACTCGCGTCATGAGGAAGATGTTGTAGTCAATACCCAGCGCCACGAGGAAGACGAAGCCAAACAGTGGCACGCTCGCATCTGCACCGGGGAAACCAAACACGTTGTTGAAGAAGATTGCTGCAAGACCCATCGTTGCAGCGAAGCTCACCACTACAGTTCCAATCAGAATCAGCGGCGCAATTATCGAACGCAACAGCAACATCAGGATGATGAAGATGACGGCAAGAACGAGCGGGATGATCTTGACCAAGTCAGCTTGAGCTGTCTGGTTAGTGTCGAGGGCGATAGCTGTTTCACCACCGACGAGGACACTGGGGTCCACGCTGATGAGATCGATACGCATGCCCTTCACAACGTCTTCAGCTGCCGACGAGTCTGCCTGGTATTCCAGGGTTGCATTGATGAGGACCTTGCCGTCAACGACCTGGGCAATGGTGTCGATTTCGGGAAGTTCAAATGCGGCAGCGTCACCGGCCATGGCACCTGAGGGGGGACCTGTCATACCACCGGCCGCTCCTGCCGCCGCCATTGCGGCAGCGGCCTCTTCTGCAGCTTTTTCAATTGCGGCGGTGTACGCAGCAGCCATTGCTTCAGCGTCTGGCTGAACTGTCACCTTGGTAATACCCTGGGTGCCTTCAGCTGCCGTGATCACGGCAGCGTAGTTCGCTTCATCGGCAATGATAATGATGGGTGAGCCATCACCAGCGTCAAAGTGTTCGGCCAAAACTTCTTGGCCATCCACGGACTCGATGTTGTCCCCGAGCAGGAACTCGGTCTGAGGAATACCGCTGGCCTTCAGGCCTGGCAGACCCGCAATAGCAGCGAGCAAAAGCAACAGCGTGACGATCCAGGTAGTACGCGGGCGTTTGCCGACGAGGTTACCGATGCCCTTCCACAGGCCACGGACGCCTTCGAGGCCAGGAAGCGTGTTGGCATCAACGGGTGCGAGCTTCTTCTTGCCAGGCTTAGGCATAAAGGGCCAGAAAGCTGCGCGGCCAAAGATCGCCAACAGTGCAGGCAGGAATGTGATGGCAGCCAGGAATGCGAAGCCAATGCCGAATGCGGCAATGGGCCCGAGTGACTTATTGGAGTTGAGGTCAGAGAACAACAGACACAGCAGGGCGGCAATCACGGTCGCTGCCGAGGCGAAAATGGGTTCGAACGATCCGCGGAAGGCGCGACCGATCGCGGTCCACTTGTTCTGCACCTCGAAGAGAGCCTCGCGATATCGCGCCACAAACAACAGGGCGTAGTCGGTGGCTGCACCAATGACCAAAATCGAAAGGATTCCTTGGCTCTGGCCTGACACCTTGATGAGGTCGTTGAGGGCGAGGTAATAAATACCCAGAATGGATCCCGACAGGGCAAAGACCGAGGTCAACAGCACCAGGATGGGCAACAAGAGTGCGCGGTAGACAACCAACAAAATGATGAAGACCGCCAGGAGAGCAACGATAAGCAAGATGCCATCGATGCCCGCAAAACCGGCAACAAAGTCAGCTAACAGACCGCCAGGACCGGTGACATAGGAATCGAATCCGGCGGGTGTCACATCGGCAAGACCCGTGCGCAGATCGGTGATACTCACGTTGAGTTCTTCACCGTTTGCGTCAAAGAACACAAGGTATTCCACGGCCTTATTGTCTTCGGAATAGATCGGACCCAGGACGGACGGTGCTTCACCCTCCACGGTGGGAGCGACACCTTCAGCATCAATGAATACCTGCGTCAGATCTTCAAACTCAGTTTTCTCAGCGTCGGTAATCTCGCCAGACTGCTTGTTGAACAGAACAATGGCAGGGATGTTTTCGGAGTCATTGAACTTGGACTGCCACTGGTTAACCTCGGTGCTTTGAGCACTGGCGGGAAGGAACCCGGCCTGGTCATTCGTGGAAACTTCAGAGATTTTGCCGAAGGTGGGTCCTCCCAGACCCGCGATGACAAACCACACCACGACAAGCACGGTCGGCAACAAAATACGCAACCAGAGTTTTGGGTTCCAGTCCTTCATGTCTTTCCCCTTTGAAAAGCTGTAATACAGACGCACATAAGAGCTATGGGGCCGCCTAGGGGAATTGAACCCCTGACCTATTCTTTACGAGGGAATCGCTCTACCAACTGAGCTAAGGCGGCGTGAACCGCTGTGGAAGCGGAACAGTAGTCAAGCTTAGTAGCTTGCGTGATGCAGTTCTATTTGCTGCCAGCGTTGCGACGACGGCGCACTGCAACGAGGACAAGAACCCCCGCCAGCACGACCGCAGCCGCTGCCAGCCCGCCAAATACCCACTCCACGGTGGAGGTGGTTTCGGCCGCCGTCGTGGTGCGCAGCATGTCATCGGTCACTTCTGTGACGACGGGCTCTTCCTCGAGGGGCACGAACACGAGGGGTTCAGCCGAGGAGTCTTCCACGGTGAATGTAACCTCACCTGAGGCAGGATGCCCATCGACGGACACAATGCGATACGCCGCGGTGTACGTCCCGTTCGGGAGTTCGCCCAAGTTAATCGGAACGGTCATTGTTGCACCGCTTGCATCGAAGGTGGGTGCCCCGAGTTCAATACCGGCACCTTCTGACGAGTTGAGGATCACCTCGGGTGGAAAACTCAGTTCGACAGCCTCTACAAACGTAAACTGGAGTTCAACGACAGGGGTGGTGACCGTGCTGCCGTTTTCGGGAACAGACTGGAACGTGTCACTGTGGGCAGAAGCAGGCCCGACAACCACAACAGACATCACAAGGGCAGCGACAAGGGCACTGAATGCGAGCGGCATTTTACGAATCATGCAAGAAGTCCTTCACCGATATAGCCTCCGGCCTGGCAGCCCGGGGGAAGAGCGAATACAGCTGAGCCTATGGGAGTAGTCCAGGTATTGAGCAAATCAAGATCTGAAAGCCTCTGTTGCACAGGAACATATTGTGTCTTGATATTTGCCATATACGCGGCGAAGAGCAAGCCGGCATTTGTGCGCCCATCGGCGTGAATACCGTCGTCATAGTTCAACGGACGACGAAGGAACTTCTCATGCGGGTTGTCTGTCTTCGCCCGGCGCATATGCGCAAAGGTTGGAATGACATGCAAACCGCTGGCATCCTTGGCCGCCAAATCAGGGGCATCGAATTCGTTTTCCCCCGTCAACGGGGCACCGTTGGATAACTTACGACCCACCGAGAGCTCTTTCGCTCCTTCGTCGAGCTTGTCCCAGGTGTCGAGGTTCATTTCGATCCGACGCAAGACCATGGAGGTTCCCCCGTCAAACCAGGACGGAGATCCGGTAGCCCACACTTGGGCGGCAAATTCGTCTGCACGTCGAGGATTGACAGTTCCGTCAACTTGCCCGAAGAGATTGCGTCCGGTTTGCCCCGCAGGTGCGGTGCCCTGATCACGGGTAAACCCGGATTGTGACCATGCGACCGTGGCAAAGCTGCGGGCGGTGCGGGTGAGTTGTCGCACCGCATGCGACAGCGTGAGCGGATCATCAGAACCCAGTTGAATGAGGAGATCTCCCCCACTGTATTCGGGCTGTAATTTGTCGATCGAGAACGCGGGCAGCTCGGCAAAGCCTGCCGGAGCCTCTGCAGAGAGGCCGAGTTTCTGAAAGAAACCAGGTCCAAAACCAAAAGTGGCCGTCAATCGTGCCGGGTTGGTAGCCAGGTAGGGGTCGTTATCCGGCAGGGCCGCTTCGCCTTGGGTCAACCGCGCCGCATCGTCGGTCAACAGTCGCATCATCCGGCGCACAGTTTCGCGGTCAGTGCCGGGCTTGAGCGTCCACCCCAGAAAGGTGCCAGAGGACTGGGGTGGAGTGTCAATCCCGGCCTGGTGAACGCCGTAGAACGGGACAACCTCAGTTGCACCTGGGGCGACTGCCGGCCCCGTTGTGCCGTTATTGACAGCTGCTGTCACGCCCACAGCCCCCACCGCGAGCGCGCCTGTAGCGACGCCCGCGGTGAGAAGGAAACCTCGACGTGAGACTCGGGAAGAGTCGTCGGTTTTCGGTGGTGTGTGGGGAGACATTGATGTCTTTCTAGCGTACGAAGCTGAGAACTAGTGGTTCATCTCGGTTGAACCTTCGGCATCTGCCTCAGGATCGTAGGTTTCGTTTGCGTTCGCAATTTCACGTGCGACAGCTTCCACATCAAGAGTTGTTCCGTTGGAGAACTCGAGGGTGAGGGTGACGGTGCTTCCCACGGGAATGGGCTTAAGGAGATCCCAATACATGACGTGGTAGCCGCCGGGCTTGAGGGTGACAGATCCCTGTGCGGGAATCACAATTCCACCCTCGGTTTCCTGCATAACCATCTCGCCTGCGGCGTTCTTCACGACTTCGTGGGTTTCCAGGGGCTTCTCAGTGAGGCCTTCAGTGGTGTTGGTGGCACCCACAAGTTCGATGTCCTCATCGGTGGGGTTCTCCAATGTCATGAAGACTCCGGTCATTGCCATTCCGTCCATCAACTCAGGAACAGCCTTAATCCAGACATCGGAAGCGGTGGGAGTCACCGGTGCAGTGACTGCTGGTGCGCATCCCACGAGGGCCAATGCTGCGATCGCCACGGCAACGAGAGAAAGTCCACGTTTTGTTACAGAAGTTGAGGTATTCACTGCAATTCCTTTGTTCAGGTATATTCTACGTAACGTAGAACAATCATGCTATTCTACAAGTCGTAGAAAACACAATCAGGAGATCTCATGCCCTCTAGTCGCAACCGAGGCGAACTCGAATCCGACATCATGAACATCCTGTGGTCGAGTTCGACGCCCCTCACCGCCAAAGAAGTTCAAGCGCGCTTCAGCGACAATGTGCCCGCGATCACCACGCTTATCACCGTCCTGGACCGGATGAAAGCCAAAGGTCAAGTGGTGAAAGAAGCAACCGGCGGTCGCAGCCAAACCTTCGCGGCCGCCCAGAGTCGCATTGATCACGTCACAACTGTGATGAATTCAGCACTCCATAGTGCCGATGACCACGTTGCGGCCCTCATGCATTTTGCCGGAAACCTGTCCGACGAAGACCGAGCATTTCTGCGTCAGGCCATCGACAAAAATAACGGATAGTTTGAACGCATGGAGCTTCGAACAATCGTTGTGTTGATTGCGCTCTATGCCGTCATCTCCCTGACCGCACCCCGGATACTCGCAAACCCCCGCTTGGTCAGCACGAGACCACAACTTGTTCTCATGGTGTGGTTCTTGTCCCGCAGCATTGCCGCCCTGTCCCTTCTGACTGCGTTGATCGCCCTCATAGTTCGTGCACTCGCGCAATACGTGACGGATGACAATTCTGCACGCATCATCGGTCCCATTCTGGAAAACGTGTTTGGGTGGATTGCTGTTGCGGCACTAGGGATTGTGGTGTTCCGCTGCGGTGCAGCTGTCAGTGAGCTGCGTTCACAGAACCGTCAACTCGCCGAACAATTCGCTTCCGTCTCCACGCTCGGCGAGCGCACAGAACTCGATGGGCACCACGTCCTCCTATTCCCGTCTTCGCAGCCACTCCTCATGGCCGTGCCGAGTGCCCAGATCATCATGATGAGCAGCGACCTAGCTCAGAATCTTTCCCCCGAGCTCCGAGTTGCCGCTTTAGCCCACGAACAAGCTCATATCGATCAACGCCATGACCTCCTTCGTTCAGCAGGCGTGCTGGCCATGGCCATTGCTCCCGGTTTTTCTGCAAGTTCACGCATGGCGCAGGCTACGCGCATCACCACCGAGCTCTTGGCCGATGATGCGGCTGCCCGACAAACATCCCCTGCAATTGTTGCTCACGCGTTGGTTGCCGCGTTTGGGGACAGCCCACTCATTGCCGAACGCGTCCAGCGTTTGAGTGCGCGTTCAACCAGCTAACACTGAGGGTCGCGTGCGGGAACAGTCCCGCGCAATAGAAAGCCATCCACTGCGTCATTCACGCAGGAGTTGGACTTGTTATATGCCGTGTGACCTTCGCCGGTGTAGGTGACGAGATGGCCTTTATCCAGCTGGGCGGCGAGTTCCTGAGCCCATCGATAGGGAGTTGCAGGGTCGCCGGTCGTGCCCACCACCAGAATGTCTGCGGAGCCCCGGGCATGCACCTGGGCAGGGGCGAGAACAGCTTCCGCGGGCCACAGTGAGCACAGCTGATCTCCCCATGCGAGGTAGGGACCAATGACAGGGGCTTGCTCCTTTAGGGTGGCGGCATCTGCAGCCCACAGAGCTTTATCTGCCGAGACGGGATAGTCCAGACAATTGATGGCGATGAATGCTTCAGTGGAGTTATCGCTATAGGAACCTGTGGCTGAGCGTTGGTAATACCAATCCACGGAGGTGTAGGCAGGGTCCGCATCTCCCTGCAAGACGGCAGAGAACACGTCAGAGAGGTAATCCCAGGACTGACGGTCATAGAGCGGGCTGATGATGGCCGTGACCATACTGTCTGCTCCGAGCAGTCGACCGTCGGTGGCTTCAAGGGGAGAAATATCCAGTTGAGCGAGCAGTTCTGAGATGCGCTGCACACTCTCGTCGACGCTTCCCTCAAACGGGCAACTGTCTGTGGTCACACACTCGGTCAGATACGCCGTGAGGGCCTTCTCAAAGCCCACTGCCTGCGTCAGCATGACCTCTGAACTGGTCGAGGCAGGATTGAGTGCTCCATCGAGAACCATGCGCCCCACGTTCAGAGGGAAATTTTCTGCATAGATCGCTCCCAGAAGCGTGCCATAGGAATAGCCCAGGTAGTTCAGGCGCGAATCCCCCACCACTGCTCGAAGCATGTCCAGATCATGCGCAGCGCTCAGGGTGTCGACATGAGCGAGGAGATCCCCAGAATTCTCCACGCATGCTGCTGTGTAATTGGCAGATGCCTGCTCACCTTCGGCAAACCATGCATCTGATTCTCGGGGCGTCGGGGTGTATTCGAAGAGGAACTGATCCATCTGAGTGGGATCTGTGTAGCAGGTCACAGAAGTCGATGCCCCGACACCGCGGGGATCAAACCCAATCACGTCGTAGTTCTTTTTCACATCTGCACTAACCGCGTAATCGAGCGAGTTAGCTACAAAGTTCACCCCCGAGGCACCAGGGCCTCCAGGGTTCACGAACAATGAGCCTAACCGGTCCTTGCTCGAAGCCTCATGCTTAACCACTGCCAACGAAATGGTCTCCCCGGTGGGATGAGCCCAGTCCAAAGGTGCCGTCGCCTCGGCGCACTGCATCTGGTCCTCACACTCAGACCAGTCCAGTTCCTGCTCATAAAACGGAAGGAGATCAGCCGCAACGGCTGCAGGGGACTGGGACGGAAGGGGAACGACGGGTGCCGCACAGCCACTGAGCACAAGGGCAACAACCCCCGCTCCAAGACTGAGAAGTGAGAAACGATTCATGCCGCAACGTCAGAGCGGGATGCTCGGATCAACAACGCTTCCATCGCGAGTGCTGGTGCAACGTTGGCATCGATACGTTCACGTGCAACACCAATCGCCTCCATCGTGGCGAGAGTGTCTTCGCTGCTTCTGGCCAGGGCTGCGGCATGAAGTTCCGTGCCGAACTCCACGTTGATGAGATCTTCGCCCATCCCCAGCTGCAGGCGCAAAACATCCCGATAGACCGAGAGTAAATCGACGAGGATCCGGTCTAAACCATCACGCAAGCTCCGGGTTGCCCGGCGCTTCTGCTGTTCCTCAAGTCCTTTGACCTGACTGCGCAGGTTGGAAGGAATAGCATCGCCTTCGGCGATACCCATCGACCGGCGAAGTTGTTCGAGCTCTTTCTCATCGCGTTCCTCCGTGATGGCCTTGGCATCATCGGTGGCGATCTCAATCAGACGCGCAGCAGCCAGAACTGCCTCGCGCACCGTCATAATGCCCAACACAAGTCGAACGGTTTCTTCTCTGCGGGCAGCTGCGTCAGGATTTGTTGCCAAGCGATGAGCCATGCCGATATGAGATTGGGCATGGCGGGCAGCACGTTCAGCAGTGGCGGGATCAACGCCATCTCGGGCCATAATGAGGTCGGCCACGGCACTCACACTGGGGACACGTAAGCGAACAGAGCGAACGCGAGAACGAATGGTGGGGATGAGATCGGCTTCACTCGGTGCACACAATATCCACACCGTGCGCTCGGGAGGTTCTTCAAGAGCTTTGAGGAGAACATTGGAAGTGCGCTCGGCCATACGGTCAGCATCTTCGATCACAATCACGCGATAGCGCGAGACCGCAGGCGAATACTGCGAGCTCTGCACGAGTGCACGCACCTCATCGATCGAGATGATCACACGTTCGGTGGTGAGCGTGGAGAGGTCAGGGTGCGTGCGGGCGGCCACCTGCGTGCAATCCGAGCACGCGCCACAGCCCCCGTCACGACACAATAGCGATGCCGCGAAGGCATACGCCAGGTTGGACCGACCGGAGCCAGGTGGGCCCGTGATCAACCACGAGTGGGTCATTGCTGAGTCATGTGTGGTGGCAGAAGCAAGTTCTGATTGTGATGCAGCACGGAACACATCAATGGCCTCCTGCTGGCCAACGAGTTCATCCCACACGCTCATGCCTCAAGGTTACCGGCAGGAACTGACAGGAAACTTCGAAGATGCTCTAAGAAAGTTCTTGTTGCACACGTGTGCGAATCGCGGAAGCGAGTTCCTCAATCGGCAAGGCGGCATCCAGCACGACAAAACGCTGAGGCTCTGCTGCCGCAAGGGCAAGGAATCCTGCGCGCACGCGGGCGTGAAACTCTGCCTTCTCGTTTTCCAGACGGTCAAATGGCTTATCAGCAGCATCCAAACGGGTGCGTGCCACGGTTTCGTCAAGATCCAGCAGTACCGTGACGTCCGGCAGCAGGCTATCCGTAGCCCACAGGGAGAGGTCGCGAACCTCTGTTGCATTCAGCACACGGCCGGCCCCTTGATAGGCGACCGAAGAATCGAAGTAGCGGTCTTGGATGACAACCTCGCCACGCTCCAGTGCGGGACGCACTAGCGTGGCCACGTGATGTGCTCGGTCCGCGGCATACAACAGTGCTTCTGCGCGGGGGTCGATGTCTCCGCGGTGGTGCAGCACAAGGTTGCGTACCTCGAGGCCTACGTCGGTGCCACCGGGTTCGCGCGTGCGCACAACAGTGCGGCCCTGCTCCGTGAGCCACTCGGCGAGCAGGCTCGCTTGAGTGGACTTACCCGAGCCATCTCCACCCTCAAAGGTGATGAAAAGACCGGACATTACTCAGCGCTGGCCTTGGACGACACACCTGACTTGCCCAGAGTGGTAGCTGCCTTCTTGGCACCAGCTTTCTTCACCACAATGGTGTCGCCAACCTTCTTGGTAGCCTTCTTCGCTGCAGGCTTCTTCGCTGCAGGCTTCTTAGCGGGAGCCTTCTTACGAACGACGGGTCCCTTGGCGCGCTTGATAGCCAAGAGCTCTATCGCGCGATCAAAGTCAATCTCTTCAGGAACTTCACCGCGGGGAATGGTGGCGTTGGTTGTTCCGTCGGTGACATAGGGACCGAAACGGCCGTCCTTGATCTTGATGGGCTTGCCGCTTTCAGGATCGGCGTCGAATTCCTTGATTGCACTTGCGGCTTTGCGTGCACCGTATTTGGGCTGTGCAAAAAGTTCAAGTGCTCCGGCAAGATCGATGCCGAAGATATGGTCTTCGCTTTCGAGAGATCGGGTGTCGGTACCCTTCTTGAGATAGGCGCCGTAGCGACCATTCTGCGAGGTAATCATCTCGCCAGATTCAGGATCTGCACCCACTTCACGAGGAAGGTTGAGCAGCTTCAGAGCAGTTTCGAGATCCACGGTTCCGGGATCCATGCTCTTGAACAGCGAGGCAGTGCGTGGCTTCACAACGACTGCCTTGGCCACGCGCTTCTTTTTCTTGACCTCGACAACCTCGCCAGTGGCGGGATCAATCTCTGCCTCATCGAGAGCGACCTCGGGTTCAGGCTCGAGCTCGGTGACATAGGGGCCGAAACGGCCGTCTTTGGAGACGACTGTCTTGCCGTTATCGGGGTTCACACCGAGCACACGATCGGTGACGATAGGAGCATCGATGAGCTCCTGAACCTTCGCTGGGGTGAGCTCATCTGGAGCCATCTCCAGAGGAATGTTCACGATGCGTGGCTTGTCATCCTCACCTGTAGCAGGATCGGTCACCTCGATGTAGGGGCCATACTTGCCCACACGAATGGCTGCCCCGTTTTCTCCAATGCGGAAGGTGTTGAGTTCACGAGGATCGATGTCCCCAATGTTGTCCAGAATCTCGCGCAGACCGTGGTGTCCTGGTTCGCCGAAGTAGAACTTCTTCAGCCACTGTGAACCGGTTCCCTCGCCGCCGGCAATCTTGTCGAGGTCTTCTTCCATCTCTGCGGTGAAGGCGTAGTCGACGAGGTCGGTGTAGTGCTCTTGCATGAGGCGAACAATGGAGAACGCGACCCAGGCCGGGACAAAAGCGGAACCCTTGGGGGTTACATATCCGCGATCCACAATCAGACCCAGAATCGATGCGTAGGTCGAGGGGCGGCCAATGCCGAGCTCTTCGAGCTTCTTCACCAGGGTGGCTTCGGTGTAACGGGGAGGAGGCGTCGTGTCGTGGCCTTTGGCTTCAACATCAGCCAGCACAAGCACCTGGCCTTCGGTCATGATGGGAAGCTTGGCTTCGGCCTGAGCATCCTGCGCATTGCGCTCTTCGTCCGTGCTCTCCTCGTAGGCATTGAGGAATCCACGGTAGGTGATGACGGTGCCGCTGGCGGTGAACTCTGCAATCTGGCCTGTAGCTGGAGTTGCCTTCACGGTGACCGTTGCCGTTTGACCTTTGGCGTCTGCCATTTGGGACGCGACCGTGCGCTTCCAGATGAGGTCGTATAGCTTCCATTCGTTTCCACGAAGGACGTTCTGCAATTCAGCAGGGGTCTGGAAAGTTTCACCCGCGGGGCGGATAGCCTCGTGCGCTTCTTGGGCATTCTTGCTCTTGCCCGAGTATTGACGGGGTGCATCAGGAATCTGGTCTGCACCATAGAGAACGGTGGCCTGCGTGCGAGCCGCAGCAATCGCCTGACCGGAGAGGGACGGCGAGTCAGTACGCATGTAGGTGATGTACCCGTTCTCATACAGGCCTTGTGCAACGCTCATGGTCTGCTTCGAAGAGAACTTCAGCTTGCGGGCTGCTTCCTGCTGCAGAGTCGATGTAGTGAAAGGGGCTGCGGGACGACGGGTGTAGGGCTTAGTTTCTAAACCGGCTACCACGATCTCGGTGCTTGCCTCACGAAGTGCTGCAGCAAGTGCCGTAGCCGCAGCTTCGCTGAGAAGCGATGCTTTGCTGGTGAGCTGACCGTTGTCGTCAAAGTCTTTACCGGACGCAATGGCCTGGCCGTCGATACGAACGAGCTTCGCTTCGAACTGGGTGGTGGCTTCTGCAGATGTTCCGAGGTTTGCCAGGAGATCCCAGTAGTTGGCCGACGTAAACGCCATGCGTTCACGTTCACGGTCAACGACCAAACGCAACGCGACGGTCTGTACACGACCAGCAGAGGTTCCAGGCCCCACGCGGCGACGCATCACGTCCGACATTTCCCAACCATAGAGACGGTCGAGGATACGACGGGTTTCCTGGGCGTCTACCAGGGCTGTATCAAGCTCACGCGTGTTTGCTTGCGCTGCTTGAATTGCTTCTTTGGTGATTTCGTGGAACACCATGCGGTGGACAGGAACTTTGGGCTTGAGCACTTGGAGCAAGTGCCACGAGATCGCTTCACCTTCGCGGTCCTCATCCGTTGCGAGGTACAGCTCATCGGCATCTTTGAGGGCCTTCTTCAGTTCCGCAACAGTTTTCTTACTGTTTTCACTGACCACGTAATAGGGCTCGAAGTTATCTTCAACGTTGACGGCAAACTTGCCGAACGGACCTTTCTTCATGTCCACAGGCAGCTCGCTGGGCTTCGGCAAGTCACGGATGTGACCGACAGAAGCGAGTACCTCATAGTCTTCGCCCAGATACTTGCCAATAGTTTTGGCTTTTGCTGGTGACTCTACGATGACGAGCTTTTTAGTGCTGGACAAGCATTCCTCCGAATATGTGGTGTTCCCAAGAGGTCAAGATACACGGCAAATCGTGTTCGTCAATCATCGACGCAAATTTTGGGGTCCTGCCTTGGCTCGGATTTCTACCTCAATTCCCAGCACGGTGACCCCGAGGGTCACTCGAGAAATGAGATGGGAGATGGTGCAGGAATGGAGTGAATAGTTATTTTTCTTGGCGAGTCTTTCCACCCGATCGCAGGGGTATCCCGCGATGCGGCCGGAAGCTGCATCGGCCGCTTCCAGAGCTGCGGTGTCGGTGAGCGATTGTGCACGGTCCAATTCGATAAATACGGCAGCTGCACTGAAAAATACTGAGCTCAGGGCGAGCACGCCACCAACCAGAATCAAGGTTCCTGCAGCACCCGAGCCGTCATCACTGCGCATTCTGGGCACATTCTTTAACTCTCACTTCAGGGATCACGAGGGCAAGAGGACCAGGACCTAATTCTTGAGAAATATGAACACAAACAATTTCTCCCTGGCGCACCTCGCTTGCGTGAGCTGAAGAATTTGCCTGAGCAAGAAAATTTTCTACCACCGAAAAGTCTGTGCCGCGAGAGAGATCCCGCACAGCCTGTCTCGCCAGAGACGCATTGGAGAGCTGGAGACCCACAGCAACAAGGGCTTGGAGTACGAAACTCACCACCACCATGATGGCCGGGAGCACCATGGCCAACTCAGCCGTGACGCTACCCTCCGAACGTGAGAGCACGGCGCACCATATCTAACAGGATCTGTTTGACTTCATCACCTTTGAGAATCGCAACGAGCAATCCGGCGAATCCCACAGCCGCCATCGTGGCGATGGCATATTCCGCCGTGGCAGCTCCGGTGTCATCTCGACAAAGTCGTGTGAGGAGTGAGCGTGTATTCATGTGTGGTCCTTTCCGAACACCAGTTCACCCCCTGGTTACGACCTAGAACCGCACCTCTGTATAAGAGGTGCAGAACTAGCTCGTGGCCAGCACTGTGGAGGAGATGATGCCCACCACAATCGGAACAACACCGACTGCGATGAACGCCGGCAGAATGCACAGGCCCAGCGGAAGCATGAGGGACACAGAGAGCTTTTCCGTGCGCTCGTGCGCTTGATCTCTGGCAGCACTTCGTTCGTGCTGTGCGACGCTTCGAAGCAGGGAATATAACGAGACTCCTGTGGCCCGCGCCAATGAAATGTACTCGTCACACTGCCGAAGCTCATTCTGAGCGTGGATCGAGGTAGTGGAGTATTCGCTAGAAATCTCTCCTGCAGCGTCCCGGGCTTGTGCCAGCGAACATCCTGCCCGGAGTAACAGTGCCATCACTTCTGCGGGCATCCCCCGCGCCCATTCCCACTGCTGAGCGCCCCGAACCATGCGTGCAGACCATCTCGACGCAAGCCACACCATTCCCGCTGCGAAAAGCACCATCACCCACCCCAGAGGGTTCAACAGCAGGAATGTCACCGGGCTGTACCCGGTGACAACAGCCGCGAAAACTGCTACCAGAGGCAAAGTCATCACGACACGAGTTGCAGCCTGAGGCCCGGCCAGGTGCACCCGAGCAATACGGGCATTCTCTGCCGCGGCGTCTAATGCCTCTGCGCAGGTTTTCAACAGCTGGGCTGGGGGCGCTCCCGTTTGTTTCACAAGATTCCAGATCGTCACCAGAAAGGCATGTGGGCTTGCCCGAACTGCGTCGTGAAGTGTAAGCCCGGTATACCCCGTCGTGTAGCTCACGGCGTCTGCCGAATTCAGTCCTGCCTCCAACAAGACTGCCAGCATGCGAGCCTGGGCGGCCACTGTGCTGAGTTCACTTCTATCCGCAGTCCGTGAGCGAGGCAACCACGAGCTGACCTTGTTCTTGAGTGAATTCACCCAGTTGAATACGACGGGAACCATCCTCACTCCGTTCAATATGTACGACAAGATCGCACGCCCCTTGCACCGCGGCATTCACAAGTTCTGCATTCATCCCCGCCATGAAACCCAACAGTCCCAGACGCGCAGGTATCTCGTCCAAAGAATTTGCGTGCAGCGTCATGCCCCCACCGCGGTGTCCGGTATTCAGCGCCGCCAGCAGCGGTGCGATTTCTCCTCCTCGACATTCGCCCAGCACCAGTCGATCGGCACGCATGCGTAGAGCTTGAGGTACCAGCATCTCGACTGAGACACCGCCGACCCCCTCAATGTTGGGTTGCTGGGCTTCCAGACAAACCACGTGGGGGTGAGAAATCTGAAGTTCGGCCACATCCTCGAGAACGACAATGCGCTCATGTGATGGCACATGCGAGAGAAGCACAGATAACAGAGACGTTTTCCCTGCGCCGGACGCACCGGTGATGAGCAGTGTCTGCTTCTGTTCAACTGCTGCCTTCAACCGACGTGCCTGCACCTGTGTGAGCATCTGCGATTCTCGAAGAGATTCCCAGGTCACGAGATGCCGCCGTGAAATGCGGATGGAGAGAACGGTCCCCGAACTGGCCACCGGGGAAAGAACTGCGTGGACACGAATTCCACCGGTGAGGCGGACATCCATATAAGGATGTGCAAGATCGAGATGACGCCCGCCTAAGCCAATCAATTCGCTGGCAAGTTCTCGAACAAGGCTTTCCGAGCAGTGCAGCACTGGTTCCTGTTCTAGCCCACGCCCTCGATCACACCAGATCCCTGTGGATGCCGACAGCAAAATATCGGTGACGGCGGGGTCTGCCACCAACTCTTCAATTCGCTCTCGCATGGGCACACGCTAGGCAAAAGGGGCAACTTTTCAGGAATTTTTCCCTACCCTGCGGCCCTTTTGTACCCCTTTTTGAGCTGTGGGGACAACTTTCAGAATGCGCCACCACGCACCTTAACAGAGGAAGGCGACACCAGTTGGGGGGAACGGTGCCGCCTTCGTGGCGCCAGATTGGGGGAATCGGCGGCGCCACCAGTCAGATACGAAGCTCTGAACTATTCGAGTGTAAGGCATAAATCCCTGAAATATCTTGTACCCCGAGTCTAAATTCTCACTTTGTATACAAAGTGCCTATTAAGTACTACTCTCAGTACAGACTTTCAATAGTTCAATAGTCACCGCCCGATGAAGTGAGGTGCTCGAGATGAGCAACAATATTGACAACTTGATGCATGAAGATCGTCGCTTCCCTCCCCGCGACGAATTCATTGCTCAGGCAATCGGCACTGCCGATTTGTATACCGACTCCGCTGCAGACCGCTTAGGTTTCTGGGATTCACAGGCAAAACAGCTCCTGCACTGGCACAAGCCCTTTACCCGCGTGCTGGACTGGAGCGATGCTCCCGTCGCCAAGTGGTTTGACGATGGCGAACTCAACGTGGCTTACAACTGTCTCGATCGTCATGTAATTGCCGGTCACGGAGACCGTGTTGCTCTCTACGGCGAGGGTGAGCCCGGAGACCAACGTGTATACACATACAGCGAATTGACAGCAGAAGTTAAGCGTGTAGCAAATGTATTTCTTTCACTGGGCGTAAATGCCGGTGACCGCATTGCCATTTACATGCCCATGATTCCCGAAGCCGTCATTGCCATGTTGGCCTCCGCACGCATCGGCGCAGTGCACACCGTTGTCTTCGGTGGCTTCAGCTCCGACTCGCTGCGCAGCCGTATTGATGACGCTCAGGCCAAACTCGTGATCACCGCAGACGGCGGATGGCGCAAGGGGAAAGTATTCCCACTCAAACCAACTGTTGATGCCGCACTGGACGCACACGGTGGCGGAAGCACCGTCACGAATGTGCTCGTGGTCAAGCGTGGCGAAAACGAGGTCGAATGGACTGCGGGTCGGGACCTGTGGTGGGACGAAGCACAAGCCGGAGTAGATGCTGAGCATGTAGCGCAGCCCTTCCCCTCTGAGCACCCCTTGTTCATTCTGTACACCTCGGGCACGACCGGAAAGCCTAAGGGCATTTTGCACACTACCGGCGGGTACCTCACACAGGCAGCCTTCACGCATAAGAATGTGTTTGACCTTCACCCCGAGACCGATGTCTACTGGTGCACCGCTGATGTGGGCTGGATCACGGGACACTCCTACGTTGTGTATGGCCCCCTTGCCAATGGTGCGACGCAGGTTGTCTATGAGGGAACTCCCGATGCACCACATCCTGGTCGCTGGTGGGAAATCATTGAGAAGTACAAGGTCACCATTCTCTACACCGCTCCCACGGCCATCCGCTCCTTCATGAAACTCGGTCGAGAGATCCCTGGAAAGTTCGACCTTTCCAGCATTCGACTACTCGGCTCTGTGGGCGAACCCATCAACCCTGAGGCCTGGATTTGGTACCACGACATCATCGGCGGTGGCAAAGCCCCAATCGTGGACACCTGGTGGCAGACCGAAACCGGGGCAATCATGATTGCTGCCCTTCCGGGCGTCACCACCCTCAAGCCGGGTTCCGCTCAGGTCCCCATTCCTGGAGTAGTCATCGACATTGTGGATGAAAAGGGTGTCTCTCAGGGAAAGAACTCTGGTGGCCTGCTGGTGATCTCAGAGCCATGGCCTGCCATGCTCCGTGGCATCTGGGGTGACCCTGCACGATTCCAGGAAACCTACTGGGAAAAGTTCGGAGACAAGTACTTCGCCGGTGACGGCGCCCGGTATGACCGCGATGGTGACATTTGGCTACTGGGACGCGTCGACGATGTGATGAACGTCTCTGGTCACCGCCTGTCTACTGCCGAGATCGAGTCTGCTCTCGTGGGTAACCAGATTGTGGCGGAAGCTGCAGTGGTTGGTGCCGCGGATGAAACCACGGGACAAGCAGTGGTTGCCTTCGTGATTCTGAAGAAGAGCCACGTGGACGACCAGACCCCGGCAGAAGCCAGCGCCCTCTTGCGCAAGCATGTCGCCGACCAGATTGGTGCGATTGCTCGCCCCTCCAAGGTCTACATCGTGGAAGAGCTGCCCAAGACGCGCTCTGGCAAAATCATGCGCCGACTTCTCCAAGACGTCGCCGAGGGCCGCGAAATAGGCGACACCACAACCCTGACCGACACGGGCGTGCTCAGCATCATCAGTGCACAGGTTCACTAAATCGAAGCATGAACGCAAGAACCCCGGGCCGAAAGGACCCGGGGTTCTTGCGTTGCGTCAGGACTACCTGAAGGAAACGGTGATTTCTACTTCAACCGGTGCATCCAGGGGAAGCACAGCGACGCCCACAGCCGAGCGGGCGTGAACACCTGCGTCGCCGAAGATGTCACCCAGGACCTCGGAGGCACCATTGATCACTCCAGGCTGACCGGAGAAACCGGGATCGCTCGCGACGAAACCAACAACCTTCACTACGCGAGTAACGCGATTGAGGTCTCCGAGAACACTCTTCACTGCAGCGAGCGCGTTGAGCGCGCAGATGCGGGCGTAGTCCTTGGCATCGGATGCGGGGATGAGGCCGTGACCTTCACCCACCTTGCCGGTGGCAGGAAGCGCACCGGAGACCATGGGCAACTGACCAGATGTGAAGACGAGGTCGCCGTGGATCACAGCGGGGGTATAGGCGGCTACGGGGGGCACGAGATCGGGGATATCGATACCGAGTTCGGCCAGACGTGCGTCAATGTTCGACATGAGTTTTCCTTAACTTAGAGGCTTTTACGCGAGGGGACGTTTGAGGTAAGCGACAAGTCCACCTTCGGGGCCGGTCACGATCTGCACAAGTTCCCAGCCCTCTGAACCCCAGGTATTCAAAATAGCGGTGGTGTTGTGAATAAGCAGCGGGGTGGTGATGTACTCCCACTTTGTGTCGGCCATGGTTCTCCATTCGGTAATTTCTCAGTAATTCCGGATACCCTAGAGTCTATGTTTGCCACAAAGCCTTCGAAGTCAGGCGTGGTCGGGGGACTGCTCGCATTTATCGGCATGAGTGCCGTTGCAGCCGTCCTGATCGCCGCTGCCGTTACCCCTGCAATTGCCGTCACGGGAGTGACAACAAACAGTGCACTGGGTGTCTTCGATGAGCTGCCTGACTACCTCAAGATCAACGATCTTGCTGAAAAGTCCAGCATGTATGCCAAGACTCAAGATGGCACGGAAGTCCTTCTGGCGTCGTTCTATGCACAAAACCGTATTACGGTTCCCCTCGAGCAGATTTCTCCTTACGTTGTCGACGCCGCTATCGCAACTGAGGACCCGCGTTTCTATCAGCACGGTGGTATTGACCTGATTGGTACTGCCCGCGCGATCATTTCCAATGCCACCGGCGGTGACGTCCAGGGTGGTTCGTCCATCAGCCAGCAGTATGTCAAAAACATCCTGGTGATGCGTGCAGAGGACATTGCAGACCCCGAGGCTCGCAAAGAGGCTTACTATGCTGCAACCCAAACCAGCATCGAGCGCAAACTCAAAGAGATGAAGCTGGCCGTCAGCATCGAATCCAAGTACTCCAAGGATGAGATTCTCAACGGTTACCTCAACATTGCCTCCTTCGGTGGACGCGTCTATGGCATTGAAGCAGCGTCGCAGTACTACTTCGGCGTGAAGGCAAAAGACCTGACTCTTCCCCAGGCCGCCAGTCTGCTTGCTACCGTGAACAACCCCAACAACTTACGTATCGATATTCCTGAGAACGTTGAACTCAACCAAGAGCGCCGTGACTATGTTCTCGGCCGCATGCTGGCAGAGGGCAAGATCACTCAGAAGGAATACAACGCCGCAGTAGCTGAACCTGTCACACCCGTGATTACTCCGTCGAGCACCGGTTGCCAGACTGCTGGTGGGGCTGCGTTCTTCTGTGACTACGTCACCTGGATTATCAAAAACGACCCTGCCTTCGGTGCGACCGAAGACGAGCGTTGGACCGCCTTCCAGCGTGGTGGCTGGAAGATCATGACCACCCTGGACACTGAGCTGCAGGCTGTCACAGAAACCGCCATCAACGAACGTGTTCCACGTATCGTGCCCGAAGGTGACATCGCGGGTTCTGCCGTCTCGGTCCAAGTTGGAACCGGGCGTGTTCTGGCCATGGCTCAAAGCAAGGATTACTCCTCAGATCCTGAAGTTGTGGCCTCCGGTGCGAACTACACGTCGGTCAACTACAACACCGACAGCAAGTATGGAAGCTCTACCGGGTTCCCCGTGGGCTCTACCTACAAGATCTTCACCATGATTGAATGGCTCAAGCAAGGTCACGGCCTCAACGAAGTTGTTTCGGGCAAAGTCAAGGACTGGAAGATGTCCGAGTTCAAGAACAGCTGTGAACCCACCGGCGGCCCGAACTGGCGCCCCGTGAACTATGCAGGCGCCTTCGACTCGACCACCTCTGTGATGAACGCGTTGAAGAACTCCTACAACCTCAACTTCGTCACGATGGCCTCGAAGATGGACCTGTGCAACATTCGCAAGGATGCCGAAGCGTTCGGAGTCCACCGTGCTGACTACGGCACTCTCAAGTCCAACCCTGCAACCATCATTGGTACCGAGGAAATTGCTCCGTTGACTATGGCCGTTGCCACGGCAGGTATTGCTAACGACGGTAAGACCTGTACCGCCATCGCCATTGATGAAATCACGGACTACAAGGGAAAGAAGATCTCTCCCCCTAAGTCCAAGTGCACACAGTCCGTGACTCCAGCTATTGCTCGCACCGCGGCATACGCCATGGAGAACGTTCACTCCGCTGGTGGTACCGCAGCTCGTGCCAACCCGAACGATGGTGTGCCCTGGATTGCAAAGACAGGTACCTCTGATAACGCCGAACAGAACTGGATCATTGGCTCGACCACCAAGGTCGCCACCGTGGTCTGGCTAGGTAACGTCACGGGTCACGTTGCGCTCTCCAGTGTTGATTTCACGGGTGGCCGTCAGTACAACACGAAGCAAGATATCTTCCGGGACATCATGACCCTGGCCAATGCACAGTTTGGTGGTGACCCTTTCGGAGCACCTGACGCCAACCTGGTCAAGGGCAAGTCAGTCACCGTTCCTGCTATCAACGGCCTAACCAAGGAACAGGCGAAAGCACTAATCGAAAGCGTTGGACTCACCTTTGAAGACGGTGGGGAGATGGATTCGGAACTTCCGAAGGACACTGTTGCAAAGTCTGAGCCTGCCCAGGGTGAACCCACTGCAGTAGGTGGCGAAGTGAAGGTCTACTTCTCCAACCAATCACTTGTTGCTGGTCCTCCTAACGTTGTTGGCTTGGATGAAACCAAGGCAAGGAGCGCCCTTACGTCGGCAGGTTGGACGGTTGGCCCCACTGTAGAAACCCCTATCCCTTCTGCACAGTGTGATGTTGTGGATCCCAACCCAAACCCCAACCCTGCTCCAACTCCAACTCCAACCCCATCCAAGACACCTTGTCCTGGGCAACCCAACCCGCAACCGGTTGGTACTCGGTTGGTAACTGCTCAAACACCGGTGGGCGGATACATCAAGCCCAACACAGTTATCACAATCACTGTCCAGAAGTAATGGGGAATTCTTCAGCTTTCGGCCGCGATGTCCTCCTGGGCATCGGGCTGGTTGCTGTCGGAACCCTGGCCTGGGGGATGTTGGTTGAACGCAATGCCTTCACTCTGCGCAATGTAGAAACGAAGGTGCTGGAACCAGGAGCCACCCCGCTTCGAATCCTGCACATTTCTGATCTTCACCTTGCTCCGTGGCAAAAGGCAAAGATGGAGTGGGTCACCTCGCTCGCGGAGCTTGCCCCGGACCTCATCGTGAACACCGGGGATAACCTCGGCCACGTCAATGCCCTTCCCGCTTTACGGCAGACCCTGTCCGCATTCCAGGGAATTCCTGGAGTGTTTGTCAACGGCTCCAATGACTATTTCGCGCCGGAATTCAAGAACCCCTTTACCTACTTTGCGGGGCCTTCGAAAGCCAAGTCCGTTGCCACCCGCTTGGACACCGCGTCCCTGATGGACTTCTTCACCGAGAATTTGGGCTGGGCTAACCTCAACAACTCGGCAGCTTCGGTCACCTTGGGTGGTCGCCGTCTCGATTTCATGGGCGTGGATGACCCCCATCGCTCGTTTGACTCTCTGTCGCGAATGGAACGCTCCCTCGAAGCGCTGCAGTCAGAGGACATCATCGAAGACAGCACACCAGAACTCACTATTGGTGTTGCCCATGCCCCATACCAACGCATCCTCAACGAGTTCGTCTCGTTGGGTGCGGAAGTGATCTTTGCCGGCCACACACATGGCGGTCAGGTCTGTGTTCCTGGCTACGGTGCATTGGTAACCAATTGCGATATCCCTCGCGACCAGGTCAAGGGTTTGAGTACGTGGCACCACGGCGGTCACTCCGCGGCTCTCAACGTCTCTGCAGGCCTGGGAACGTCCATCTATGCTCCCGTGCGCTTTGCGTGCCCGCCTGAGGCCACACTCATCACACTGACAGCTCGGGATAGTTAGAAATAGACCTCTTTGCGGAACATGCGGTTGAGCTTGCCGGCAATGCGGTAGCCAAACGTGTTCCAGCGGTTCACGGCTGAGGGTTTAATCACCAGGTCATAGGTTCCCGTGCGATCAATCACCGTGGGACTCAGACTGGTCTTGAACATGCCAATACCGTGCAGATGGTGTGAGGGATCTTTGAGCTGATCAGAAGGTGGGCAGCCCATCATGTCGTAACTGGAAGCTTGTCCGCGCGCTTTGTGCCATTCAATAATGTGCCACTGCAGTGCATGGCTGGCGCCATACGCCTTGCGATCCCGGATCGACGCACCATCTTTGTACCAGGCCTTGGTGCCCATCCAGCCGGTGTAAGCGCCGGCCACAACGTCGCCGTCGACGTAGGCGAAGAACATCTTGCCCTGGTCGCGGTTGGCGTATTCGTTCCAGAAAGACACGTAGTACTCGTAGGTGCGAATCATGAAACCGGCGTCATCACCGGTGACACCGAGCAAGCTATACATCCGGCGCATATTCTCCTCAGAAAGAGGGACTTCCTGCACCGTAACACCGTCACGTGCAGCGCGGCGAATGGCATAACGACCTTTCTGCGGCATCTCGGCCAAGATGGTGTCGATATCTGGCGTCAGATCGAGCATGACGGTCGAGGAAATGGGCTGGACGTTATCAACCTTGACGAGGCCTGCAGAGGCGAGGGTCTTTCGCGCCTGATCGTTATCAGGAAGTTCTGACTCGAGCTTGACCAGGAATACTCCCTGCTCGTGGGCGAACGATTTCAGAGCGGGAACAATCGCTCCAAGCTGCTGGGCAGAGCCAAAACCAGGGCCCGTGGGGGAATACCAGAGGAGGCCGAAGCCGGGGATCTTGCGTTCAATGAACAGTGCGGCAACCAGCGGAGCATCGGCAGTATTGGCCTCATTGAAGATGAGGTGGCGAGGAGTCCAGCCGCCCAAAGCTTTCGCAATAGCGAAGCTTTCCGCCTGATACATCGCTCCCCCATCAGGGTTCGCCACAACCAGATTGTCCCAATTGGCAATCTCTGCGTCGGTCGCGAAGCGCACTGGAAGAGTCATCGAACTAAGCTTAGAGCACGGAGTGTGGCTTAACTTGGAGCCCCCGGCAGTGGAAGGAAACCTCTCATGGCCTCTTCCACGATTGCCCGCGCAAGCACCCTGATGGCGGCTGGAACGACGGCGTCTCGTGTTCTGGGCTTTGTCAAAGCGATGGTGTTGGCCACCGCGATTGGTGTGACCGCCTCCGTCGGTGCTGACTCTTTTGCAGTCGGAAACATGCTCCCCAACAGCGTCTATATGGTGCTCATCGGCGGCGTGCTCAGCGCTGTACTGGTACCTCAAATCGTGCAAGCGATGGCTGGGCACGATGGCGGCAGTGCGTATGTAAACAAACTCGTCACCATCGCGATGGTGTTTTTGCTGGTCATCACAGGTATCGCGATGGCCTGCGCGCCACTGCTGGTTCGCCTGTATGCCATGGCGTGGTCGCCAGAGCAACTAGCCTTGGCAGTCGGCTTTGCCTACTGGTGTTTGCCCCAGATTTTCTTCTATGGCCTATTCAACATTTTGGGTGAAGTTCTCAATGCCAAGAAGGTCTTCGGCCCTTCCTCCTGGGCGCCGGTGCTCAACAACATTGTTGCCATCACCGGACTTGTGATCTACATTGTCGTCTTTGGTGCAGACCCTGATGGTAACCGCGGCGTCAATGACTGGGAGCCCGCACAAATTGCTCTTCTGGCCGGTAGTGCCACGTTAGGCGTCATCATTCAGGCGGTTATTCTCTCTGTTGCCTGGCGCAAGGCAGGCATTCGTTACCGCCCTGACTTTGTCTGGCGCGGAGTTGGATTTAGCGCTTTGGGCAAAATCGCGGGCTGGTCGCTGGCCACCGTGATTGTGATGCAGTTGGGCGGGATCGTCACCACGAACGTGGCCAGCACTGCCTCTGGCCAGGGAGCCTCGGTTGCTGCCCTGCAATATGCCTGGCTCATTTTTATGTTGCCGTATTCGATCTTGGCTTTCTCCATAGGCACTGCGTACTTCACTCGGTTAGCCGAGCATGCCCGCAATGACAGACCAGAGGATATGCGCCAGGATGTCTCTGCTGCATTACGCGTCATAGGCCTGGTGATGACCGGCTCTGCTGCCATCATCTTTGTCACCGCGCCCTTTATCGCTCTTGTTCTGATGGATGGCGCGAAGCCTGCCGATATTGCTGCACTAGCGGTAGTCATCATGATGTATATCTTGAGCCTGACACCGTATGGCATGTTGTTCGTGATTCAGCGAACCTACTTCGCGTTCAACGACACTCGCACGCCCTTCTTCTTCACGGTGCTCCAGATCACCGTGTTTGTAGCTGGTTCTCTGCTGGTCCTCGCCTTCTCCCCCGTCAACCTCATCGCTGCCATGTTGGCACTCTCGTTCACAATTGCGACCATTATTCAGGTCACCGTGGGATTGATCTTTTTACGTCGCAAGATCGGTGGGATTGAGGGTAAGCGCGTCTTTGTCAGTCACCTGAAATATGCCATTGCCGTGGTTCCCACCGTGGTTGCTGGCTATCTCATGCTGCAACTGAGCGCCGCCTATTTCGATACGGATGAACTCTTCCTCGTTATCCTCGAAAGCATTATTTACGCCGGGATTTTGGGCAGTATTTACCTCGGCACGCTGTGGTTGCTGCGCTCTGCAGAAATCGCTGAATTGCTCACACAGGTGAAAGCCAAAGTTCGCAAACAGTAAAGCTTCACCGGTTACACTGTCCACAAAGCGTGGCCGGTAAGGGGTGACAGACATGGAAAGACGGACTTTCCTAGAGCTTCTTGCTGCCGGCGTCATCACGGCGGCCACCGCGACTGCGGCAGGCTTTCTGGTGCCCAGGCTTATCGAAGATAAGAATGCTGCGGGCTTTGGAACACAGGGTTCCCCGCTTCCCAAGATGGCCCGTGACGACACCGTCTATCCCACAGGTCAACCCTTCGTATTTGATGCTCCCTCCATCACCAAAATCCCGGTTCCCTACGGCACAATTAACGCCATTCCAGAATTTCCCGGAACATTCGCGCTCACGGTCGACGACGGCATTTCTAGTGAGGTCGTCCGTGAATACACGCGTTTTTGCAAGCGAACGGGCATGCGCATGACTTTCTTTGTCACTGGTCAATATCCTTCCTGGGCAGATAATGCCTCTGCTTTGCGGCCGCTGGTAGAGAGCGGCCAAGTTCAGTTGGCCAATCACACGTGGTCACACCCATCCCTGCTCAAAACCAGTGACGGCGGCGTGACGGATGAGCTCGGAAAGACGCATGACTTCTTGTTCAAGACCTATGGCGTGGATGGAACCCCCTACTTCCGTCCCCCGTTTGGAAATCATGATGCTCGCGTGGACAGCATCGCTGCCCGCCTGGGATACACCACCCCCGTGATGTGGCACGGATCATTGTCCGACGCTGGTCAAATTACGCCAGAGCAGCTCCGAGAATTTGCACACAAATGGATTGGCGAACAACGAATCGTGATTGGCCATGCCAACTTCCCCGCGGTAACACAGTGTTTTGATTACATCACTGAATTGATTCAGGAACGGAAATTACAACCGGTGACCCTGAACGACCTGTTCCTCAAGGCTTAGGGGCGACCCAGGCTGCTGTAGTGGAAGCCCTCTGCTCGCCACTGCGCAGGGTTCAACACGTTTCGGGCATCCACGATGCGCTTGTGTGTCATGAGATCTCCGACGCGGCGTGGATCGAGTTCAACAAACTCAGGCCACTCGGTCACCAATACTGCAATGTCTGCGCCGAGGAGTGCCTGATCTACGTTCTTCGCAACGACCAGCTCAGGGAAACGCTTCTGCGCTGCCCCCATGGCTTCAGGGTCATATGCAACAACTGTTGCTCCTGCTGCCACAAGGCCGAGGGCAACGTCTAAGGCGGGGGAATCACGAACATCATCCGAGTGTGGCTTGAAGGCGAGCCCCAAAACAGCAACCGTCAGACCGGTTTCAGCACCGCCACCCTCAGTGAGCACCCGCTCAATTACCCGTTGACGCTGGCGCAGGTTGATGGCGTCCACTTCACCCAGGAACGCAACGGAATCTCCCAGACCAAGTTCCTCAGCACGGGCAGAGAAGGCCCGAATATCCTTAGGCAAACATCCCCCACCAAAGCCCACACCGGCGTTGAGGAATCGACGTCCAATACGAGTGTCATATCCGATGGCATCTGCCAGCTCGGTCACGTTCGCTCCGGTAGCTTCTGCAATCTCGCTCATCGCGTTAATGAAACTAATCTTGGTGGCCAAGAAGGCATTCGCCGCCGTCTTCACGAGCTCAGCGGTGGCCAGGTCTGTCTCCACAACAGGAACTCCGCCGGCAATCGCGGTGGCATAGACCTCATGCAACGCTCTGAGGGCAGCATCATGGCCTGTGCCCTGGGCGACCCCAAAGACGAGACGATCAGGCGCGAGGGTATCCTTCACCGCAAAGCCTTCACGCAAGAACTCTGGGTTCCATACCAGCGTGGCGGTGGAGCCTGCAGTCAGTAACCGTTCTGCTAACCGCTCAGCGGTTCCCACTGGAACAGTGCTCTTACCGACAACAATGTCCTGGGGGCCGAGGTGAGGAATGAGCGCATCGAGAGCTGCATCGACGAAGCGGAGATCTGCTGCGCCACTAGCATCACTTTGAGGTGTGCCGACAGCAATAAAATGCACGGTGGCCCCTGCAACATCAGCCATTTCCGTGGTGAAATTCAGTCGTCCTGAGGCTAACGAGGTGGAAAGGATCTCGGGAAGGCCTGGTTCAAAGAACGGAGGTAGCCCAGCCCGGAGTGTTGCGATCTTCTCAGCATCAACGTCAACAGCAATGACGTCATGGCCCAGGTCTGCCATCGCGGCTGCATGCACAGCACCGAGATAGCCACAGCCGATGACAGAAACTCTCATGAGTTAAACACTAACTAGTCGCGTGACCGTCGAGCACAGGCCGAAGTGAATATCGCGTAAACCGTGATTAGCTAAAGTCAGGGTCTGGCTCGAAGGAGTATGCAACAGGCCACTGGCGGCGGCCTGCATTGAGCACACCATTGCTCTCGATGAGGTAGCAGTTACCGCAGAGAGGCTCGTAGTTCACGGCCACACCATCAATTGCAACCTGCTCACCGTCGAAGATGAACCGCTCGTTGTATTTGCGAGCGTTAAAGATGGCTTTAGATCCACAGCGGCAGATGGTCTTGAGTTCATCAATCTCGTGCGCGATTTCGAGCAGGCGACGAGAACCGGGGAAGGCCACGGTTTGGAAGTCGGTGCGAATACCAAACGCCATCACGGGAATGTCCTCGAGCAATGCAATACGCAGAAGGTCATCAACCTGAGCTTCGGTGAGGAACTGTGCCTCATCGATCATGAAGCACTTGACGTCAGCACCGGTCTTGCGGATGACTTCTTCGCGCTCGTGCTGGAAGAGTCCGTAAACGTCGCTCTCTTCGGCAATGACGAAGTCAGAGCGACGGGTAATACCCACACGGGACAGAATGCCCATGTCGCCCTTCAGGTCGATTGCGGGCTTGGAGAGAATGACCGAGTGGCCACGTTCTTCGTAGTTGTAAGCGGCCTGGAGCATCGCAGTGCTCTTGCCGCTGTTCATCGCGCCATAACGGAAGTAAAGCTTGGCCATTAGGTCAAATATCCATCCTCGGCTGCACGCCGAACCAAATCTGCCCGCCGGGACGCGGGTCTATCTGCTCTAGCGTACTTCTCGCGCACCCTTCTCAAGTACGTTTTCGCCGTCTCAAATTGAACATTCATTGACTCTGCCACCTCATTTGTGGCTAACCCTTGGCAATACAGGACTAGAGCCCTCTCTTCACCGGCGCTCAGGCGTGGTCGAAGGACTGCGTCGGCGTGTTGAGTGGGCGAATTTCCGCCCAGCGAAGGCACTCCTTGGGGCTCCATACCCACCAGGGAACGAATTCTGGCCGCCACAATGGCCATCGAAGTGGACTTGTCGAAGAAAGCATCTGCGCCAGCACCCATGATGCGGTCGACAAGTTCCTCTCCACCCAATGCACTCATCACCACAACCGTGGCACCCGCTGCTTTACAGGTCAGCACTCGAGCCTCTATCGAGACAGGTTCTGCGAGTTGATAATCCATCAACACAACCCGTGCCGGGAATTTAGAATCAGCCAAGCACCTGGCCCACGATGTTTCCTGGACAGTGACAACAAAGTCAGTGGCATGACTGTCAAACCAGCTGGAAATACTGTCCACGAGAAGACCGTGGTCATCGAGCACGGCTAACGTCACGGGTGGCTTGTTATGAGCTTGCATAGTAGAACATCACATTCACTTGACCATCTTTATCGATGAAACGCACATCTTCGAACACCACATACATCACTCGAAGGAAGGAAGCCATATCGGTTCTCAATTTGCTGGATTTGGTGGCCGTATCTGCTTCTGTTCCTTGAATGACAAACGACAACTTCGAGCTGACAGGGTCCGTCCGCAGGGAGACCACAATGTTCGTCACACCGAAACTGGCGAGGCCACTGAGGAGTGCAGAAATAGAGGACTGCGCGGAGAGGTCAAGCTGTGGAAGGACCCGCTCGGGATCATGCAGAGTACAGCCCGCACGCTCCACCCACGTTTGCTGTGAAAGTTCAACGAGTTGCGCTCGAATATCCTGGGAGAGCGAACGAGCTTTCTGAATATCCTGCTCCGTCACACGACCAGATTCCAGCAGCGACAGAAAGAATGCGCGGGGCTGCTCGGTCAGAGGCAGTGAAAGCTCTGGATTTCCCACGAGGGACGGGGCAACCGGTGACTCTGCCATTGTTTTCTGCCATGCCCGAAGAATGCGGGTCGCCTTGTTCGTATAGCTGGCCTGCCCCAACACGATGATGGCAATCAGGCTCACCCCAGAGACGGCGTAATACAGAGCACCAAAGGGAAGATTTTCATCTCTCCCATCGAGGTAGAGCACCGTTCCTAAGGCTAGAACAGCAGCGAGGCCTGCAAAATGTTGATCCGGAAGTGAACGATACCCACTCGAGGCAGCAAACATTAGTGCTAAACCGACGGGCCCCCACATGGTTGTCAGCGATGTGTAACCGTGTCCATCCGACGCTATTTGGAGGGCTGCTGCAGAGATGGCAAGAAAAACAAAGATGCTGTAATTCACTCGGCGATAGGGCGCATTCCTGGGTGCGGAGGACCACAAATGCACCACAATTGCTGCCGTGAACAGAACAACGGAAAGCAGCAATAACCAGCCGTTACTGGTGTGAGGGAAATTTGCGACCGAAACAAAGACAGCGAATGACCAGGTCGAAATACTGATGAATACCGAAACGTCCCAGCTTGTTCCTGCAGCTAACGGGTCGATCTGTTGCATGGTGCGTTCTGGATTACGCATCTGTGTCACCCCGTTCCACCGGAAGTTGCAACATCACCGCTGTGCCTTGGCCCTCGCTCGACCAGATTCGAACCGTTCCGCCGCACTGTTCGATCCGGTCACGAACCGAAAGCTTGAGCCCCATACGATCCTCAGGGATCGCATCAACCTCGAAACCACTGCCCCCATCGATGACGGTGATCGTAATGTTTTCCCCAGCGTTGAGAATCACCACTTCGACAGCATTTTGACCGGAGTGACGTTTCACATTGGTCAAACATTGTGACAAAGCTCCCACGAGAGCCTCCACGTGATCCCCACTGAGCAAATTCAATACGCCCGGATCCCCACTGAGGTTGACGCTTAATCCTGATGCTTCTGCCTTCGAAATCACCTCAGAGATAACATCTGGGTGGTCTTCAGCAGTGTTGCCTGGTACCTGAGTCGCAGACCACGTCACGGGAGTGTTGGACTCGAGGACCGCCAGTTGCGACTGCAGCGCTTCGCGGAGGGGGTCCTGCAACATTCCTGGTTTCGTAGCAGAAATTACTGCCAAGTTGGCCAAAACGGTGTCATGAAGTTCTGCCGCAACAGCACGGGCCTGCACGCTGCGCTCCGCATCGGTCGCAATTTCCTCGGCACTGCGATCAAAGGTGACTTGAAACTTTGTATTTGCTTCGAGGAGTCTCGGAGTTGCAATGATCGCGATACACACAATGACATAGCCGATGAGCAGACGAATATCGAAAGCATACGTCCCTCCAGCAACCACAGCTCCGGCAAAAGTTGCGATGTTTGCGACGACGTATCCCACGGCCGCCCAGGCCAACCTGTCACCGGTTCGCGTGGCGGCACCACTGGCCGTCACCAGCGCAAAGCCCACCAACGTTAGGGGCAGGAACATGGTCGAGTCCACCTGATCGGTGTTGGTAAACACAACCCAGGTGGCGAAGGCTAACGAGGTTCCCAGCGTGCCGATATAGAGCGCCACGGTCAGTGGAGACATAGGGGTAAACATCACGCGCCACAACACGAAACCTGGCATCCCAATGGCCACACCAGCTGCGACAAAAGTCCAGTTCTGTTCATGTACTGCAATGACCAGTAACAGTAGCTCAGCCAGGATGACCGCATACGCGGAATAGACCAGGAACAGACGGGAGAGTGCTTGGGCAAAGAGGACGGGCGCGAGCTTGCTGGGTATACCTAACTGCTGCATGTCACACCCCCCTTGTGTTTGTGTTGGCTATCGCCTACAAGTCTTCCCTATTTGGAGAGTTTGAGAGCCTTTGCTGATGCTGCGAAAGACTTCTTAGCCACGTCGGGGTTGTCTGAGAGGCGTGTTCCGAAGCTCGGGATCATCTTGGTGATCTCTGGCTCCCATTTCTTGAAATCGTGAGGGAAGCAGCGCTGGAGAACATCCAGCATGACGGGGACGGAGACAGAAGCTCCCGGTGACGCACCGAGCAGACCTGCGATGGTGCCGTCTGCGGCAGAAATGACTTCCGTACCGAACTGGAGAACACCCACCTTCTTGGGGTCCTTCTTCATCACCTGAACGCGCTGTCCAGCTGTGATGAGTTCCCAATCCTCGTGCTGTGCATCTGGGAAGAATTCACGCAGAGCGTTGAGTTTCTTCTCGGGGCTGGCCACAACTTCGCCGACCAAGTACTTGATCAGGTCAAGGTTGGTCGCACCCACAGCAACCATGGGAAGAATGTTGTTGGCACGAATGGAACCGGGAAGGTCAAACCAGGATCCTTCTTTAAGGAACTTGGGCGTGAAGCCCGCAAATGGTCCGAACAAGAGTGATTTCTCGCCATCGACCACACGGGTGTCGAGGTGGGGTACGGACATGGGTGGTGCACCCACGGATGCCTTGCCATAGACCTTGGCCTGGTGGCGAGCGACGATGGCGGGGTTGGTGGTGCGGAGGAATTGTCCCGAGATGGGGAATCCGCCGAAGCCCTTGGCTTCCGGAATACCGGCGCTTTGCAACAGCGACAATGCTCCGCCACCGGCGCCGACAAATACGAACTTGGCGGTGAGCTGATGAGGAGTGTTGCCGACGGAGTCACGCAGCTTAATTTTCCAGTGACCATTCTTGAGCTGGGTCAAGCTCGTCACCTGCTTGCCCGTGCTCAGCGTGGCACCGTTGGCGGTGATGTAGTTGAGGAGCTGTCTGGTTAGTGCGCCATAGTCAACGTCTGTCCCGGAGGTGATACGGGTTGCCGCGATGGGCTCATTTCCGGTGCGACCGTCCATAAGCAAGGGCGTCCAGGTGCCGATGACGGCAGGGTCCTCGGAATATTCCATCCCGGCGAAAAGGGGCTCATCCTTCAGCACAGTGAAGCGCTTGCGCAGATACTCCACGTTGTCCTGACCCCACACGAAAGTCATGTGGGGGGTGGAGTTAATAAACGACGTGGGGGCATCCAACATCTTGGCGGCAACCATATATGCCCAGAACTGCAGAGAGACCTGGAACTGCTCATTGATCGCAACAGCTTTGGAAGCTTCTACGGAACCGTCAGGTGCCTGCGGCATGTAGTTCAGTTCACACAGGCCTGCGTGACCGGTACCGGCGTTGTTCCACGCGTTGGAGCTTTCCTGGGCAACCTCACCCAGACGTTCAAAAACCTGAATACTCCAGTCGGGTTGGAGCTGCTTAATCAGAGCGCCGAGAGTGGCACTCATGATGCCGCCACCAATCAGGGCAACGTCGACTGTCTTTGCATTCACATCCGCCAGTTTACGGGGAAATAGGCACGTGCTCGTGCCTCGGGTATCCCACCTACCGGGAGGAAAAGCTGAAGGCCACCCGAGAGGAACTCTCAGGTGGCCTTCGAAGCGTCAACAGAACGGGCTACGACTGGTCCGCCGCAATCAGTTCCGCAATCTGGACGGCGTTGAGGGCAGCACCCTTACGCAGGTTGTCGTTGCTCACAAACAGCGCCAGGCCACGGCCACCGTCGACGGTTTCGTCAGCACGAATACGTCCGACGAAGCTGGGGTCCGCACCTGCGGCCTGCAAAGGCGTGGGAACTTCTTCCAGCTGAACACCGGGTGCCGTCGCGAGCAATTCACGTGCGCGTTCTGGAGAAAGTGGCTTCCCGAACTCTGCGTTGATGGAAAGTGAGTGCCCGGTGAAGACAGGAACGCGAACGCAGAGGCCTGAAACCAGGAGACCTGGGATTTCAAGAATCTTGCGGCTCTCGTTACGAAGCTTCTTCTCTTCGTCGGTTTCGTTGAGACCGTCTTCCACGATGGCACCTGCCAGCGGAACAACATCAAATGCAATGGTCTTTACATACTTGACCGGTGCGGGGAAGTCGATGGCTGAACCATCGTGAACGAGGTCCTCCAAGTTGCCCTGCTCCACGGCTGCACGAACCTGGTTAGCCAATTCTTCAGCACCGGCAAGACCCGAACCAGATACCGCTTGGAAGGTGGTGACGCTCATGCGCTCCAGGCCCGCCTCAGCATGCAACACCTTGAGTGCGGGCATAGCCGCCATGGTGGTGCAGTTAGGGTTCGCAATAATGCCCTTCGCAGCCTGCTTGATGGCGTGAGGGTTGACTTCAGAGACCACCAGTGGAACCTCGGGGTCCATGCGCCATGCAGAAGAGTTGTCGACAACGGTCACACCCGCTGCAGCGAAGCGAGGCGCCTGGGCGCGGGAAGCGGTAGCTCCCGCGGAGAACAGAGCGACATCGATGCCGGAAGGATCGGCTGTTTCCACGTCTTCCACGACAACGTCGTGACCAGCAAATGGAAGTACTGTTCCAGCCGAACGTGCAGAGGCGAAGAAACGAATCGACTTCACGGGGAAGTTACGCTCCTCGAGGAGGCGACGCATGACCTTACCGACCTGGCCGGTTGCACCGACCACGGCAATGTTGAGCCCCTCGGGGGCAATCGCGGTCATCGGCCGGTTCCCGCGTGAACGACAGCCTCAACATCAGAGTCAAGACCGAATGCAGTGTGAACCTTCCGCAGTGCTTCGTTGAGCTGGTCAGCACGCATGATGACCGAGATTCGAATCTCGGACGTGGAGATCATGTCGATGTTGACACCCGCTTCAAACAGTGCGGTGAACAGTTGAGCAGAGACACCCGAGCTGGTGCGCATCCCGGCACCGACGACGGAAAGCTTGCCAATGTTTTCGTCCAGGGCCAGGTCTGTGAATCCCACCTGCGACTGAGCAGCCTGAAGAGCAGCCAGAGCAGCATCAGCCTCTGCCTTGGGCAGGGTGAAGGAAATATCGGTCTGACCTGAGCCACCAGAGGACACGTTCTGCACGATCATGTCAATGTTGATGTCTGCCTCGGCCACGATCGTGAAGATCTGTGCTGCCTTACCTGGCACATCTGGAACACCTGCGACGGTGATCTTGGCCTCGCTCAGGTCACCAGCAACACCGGTGATGATGGGCTCTTCCACTGTTTCTCCCTCCGTGGGGTTGTACACAATTGTTCCCTCGTCGGATACGAACGAGGAACGCACGTGCAATGTCACGCCGTGACGGCGGGCATATTCTGTTGCGCGAATGTTGAGAACTTTGGCACCGCTGGCTGCCAGCTCGAGCATTTCTTCGCTGGAGATACGGTGAATCTTGGACGCGTTGGGAACCACACGAGGATCGGCAGTGAAGACACCGTCCACGTCGGTGTAAATCTCGCAGACATCTGCCTCGAGTGCCGCAGCCAATGCCACAGCAGACGTATCCGAACCGCCACGGCCCAAGGTGGTGATGTCACCGGTCGAGCGGTTGAAGCCCTGGAAACCAGCCACAATGGCGATGTCGCCGTCTGCTACGGCATCACGCAGACGACCGGGGGTGACCTCCACGATGCGAGCAGTTCCGTGCTGGGCATCGGTGATCATGCCTGCCTGGCTCCCGGTGAAGGACTTTGCTTCATATCCGAGCGAACGCACAGCCATCGCAACCAAAGCCATAGAAATACGTTCACCAGCGGTGAGAAGCATGTCGAGTTCACGGGGTGCGTGGGAGGAGGACACTTCGTTCGCGAGGTCCATCAGTTCGTCCGTGGTGTCGCCCATGGCAGAAACCACGACCACAACGTCGTTTCCGGCCTCTTTGGTCTCGACAATGCGCTTGGCGACGCGCTTGATGCTCTCAGCATCTGCGACGGAAGATCCGCCAAACTTCTGCACAATCAAGCTCACGGTAGATAACTCCTGGAAAACAAAGAGAAAAGCTCGCGGCTGCATTTCACACGAGCAGGAGTCTCTATTCTACGGGGAGTTTCTGGCATGTTTCGCCGGAAAAGAGCCTCCGCTAGGAAACGGTACGACGACCCTCAAATGCACGGCCCAGTGTGACTTCATCTGCGTATTCCAGGTCTCCGCCGACGGGAAGACCCGAAGCCAGACGTGAAACTTTAATTTCGAGGGTTTTCAAAAGTCGTGAGAGATAGGTCGCCGTTGCTTCGCCCTCAAGATTGGGGTCTGTCGCAATGATGACTTCGGTGACCGTGCCATCAGCCAACCGAGTCATGAGTTGGCGTATACGCAGATCATCGGGTCCGATACCGTCAATGGGACTGATAGCTCCGCCGAGCACATGATAAAGCCCACGGAATTCGCGAGTGCGCTCAATGGCAACCACATCTTTAGCTTCTTCGACAACGCAGATATATGTGGGGTCACGGCGAGGATCCCGGCAAATACCGCAGGTGACTTCTTCACTGACGTTGCCGCAGATGTCGCAGAACTTCACCTTCTCGCGCACCTCGACCAGGACAGAGGCAAGGCGGGAAACATCAAAGGATTCCGTCTGCAGAATATGGAACGCAATGCGCTGAGCAGACTTGGGCCCAATACCTGGCAGACGCCCGAGCTCATCAATGAGTTCTTGAACTATCCCGTCGTACATTCCTAGACCTCAGGAGTGACGATTGGGGTGGGAGCAGTTACTTCTTCTGCGATGAACTTGGCATCAAGCAATTCCCGCACAACGGCTTCGCCGTATCGGGCATCTTCGACAGCAGCCTGTTCCGGGGTGAGCTGCTTCACGGGCTGTACAGGAACATCAGCGGGTGTCTCCACCACAACCTCTGCAACAACCTCTTCCACCATGAGCACGGCAGGAGTATCTCCACCTGGAATGGCCACAACATCCCACCCGTCATCTGAAGGAGCTTCAGGAAGTGGTGGTTCCTCTTCCAGATTGACAGGTGGCTCCTGGGGAAGCGGCGGCTCTTCTTCTGCTGGTGCAGGGGTTGCAAACTCGCGAGGCGCGTTCGGCGATGCTGCAGGTGCGGGAACCGAACCGGTCGGGGTCAGGCGATCAATGGGTGCCGTTGCGGTGGTGTCACTCGAGACTTTAAAGGCTACGCGAACACCGAGAGTGTCCACGATGGCTTGGCGCAGAATCTCGTGCACACCGCCGGGCACACCCTTTTGAGGTCTAAAGGATGCCGCATCTGCTTCATTGCTGAAAACCAATGTGAGCACGTCATCTTCCAGAGAGCGCACCTGTGCCGAAACAACGACTAGCCACGCGGCGCGGCTCTTCTTCTGAATGAGATCCAAGACGGAGGGCCATGCCTCGAGCAGCTCTCGCGTTCCCACGGGACCCGTGGGAACAACAACCTGAGGTGCTTCCACCTCGGCTGCAGGAGCAGGTGCAGGAATTGCAGGAACAACAGGAGCGTGAACCTTTTCAACGGGCGCAATGGCTGGCGTTGAAGTGCCAGAGGGCGCAGGGGGAGCAGACGGCGCAGCAACAGCAGGTTTTGCTACCGGGGCAGCAACAGGTGCTGCAGCTGCAGACCCAACGGCGGGAGCACCCCCCGCGCGAACCAGCAGGCGGGCAATCATGAGCTCGAGGTGCAGACGGGGAGATGTTGCTCCCGTCATTTCGGTGAGAGAAGAGTTCACCACATCTGCCGCACGAGAGAGTTCAGCTGAACCAAAGTTTGTTGCCTGGGCCTGCATACGTTCGAGTTCATCCGCAGGGATGCCGCGAAGCACAGCGGTTGCGTTTGCGCCCGTGGCGGCAACAAGAATGAGGTCACGCAGGCGCTCGAGAAGATCTTCCACAAAACGACGAGGGTCCTGGCCCGTGTGAATCACCCGGTCCACAGCATCAAACGCGGCCGCGGGATCGGCAGCTGCGAGGGCATCCACGGCTTCATCCAGGAGAGCGCTGTGGGTGTATCCGAGGAGGGACACTGCACGCTCATAGGTGACGGCATCGTTTTCAGAACCCGCAATGAGTTGATCGAGCAGAGACAGGGTGTCGCGGGCGGAACCGCCACCCGCACGGACGACGAGTGCGAGAACTCCCGGCTCCACGCTGATCTTCTCTTGTGCACACAGGCTCTCGCAGTACTCGAGCATCTGTGCAGGAGGAATCAAACGGAAGGGATAGTGGTGGGTGCGCGAGCGAATGGTGCCGATGACCTTTTCCGGTTCGGTGGTCGCGAAGATGAACTTCACGTGCTCGGGGGGTTCTTCTACCAACTTGAGCAAAGCGTTAAAGCCTTGCGGGGTGACCATGTGGGCCTCATCGAGGATGAAGATTTTGTAGCGGTCACGCGCAGGAGCAAAGACGGCACGTTCACGAAGGTCGCGAGCATCATCGACACCGTTGTGACTGGCGGCATCGATCTCGACGACGTCGAGTGAGCCACCACCATCTCGGGAAAGTTCCACACAGCTCGGGCACACACCACAGGGTGTATCGGTGGGGCCTTCTGCACAGTTGAGGCATCGGGCCAAGATTCGAGCAGAGGTCGTCTTGCCGCAGCCACGGGGTCCACTGAAGAGGTAGGCATGGTTGACCCGGTTGGTCCGCAGCGCCGTCATCAGCGGTTCGGTGACGTGGGATTGCCCAATCACGTCAGCGAAAGATTCTGGCCGGTAACGGCGATACAGTGCGGTAGCCACAGCTCAATCGTACTTGGCTTAGCCGACATCGCAGCCAGGCTGGTGGGGATAACCTCACGCTCTGAGCACAATAAAAAGGACCCCTCGCGCACCCGCCAGAGCCCGGTTACCCTTGCTACGTTTCCGTCCTGGGGGAGTTGGCCTGGATGGCGCCACGCGAGGAGCCAGTTACAAGTGTAAAGCACACTCCGAGGGTGCATCCACGCGAGTTCGTCAGCACCCCGTGGAAGCAGTTAGAATATTTATGTTGTCCTCTCACGCAAGTGAGCGGGTCGCGAGGAGGATTCGCCTAGTGGCCTATGGCGCACGCTTGGAAAGCGTGTTGGGTTAACGCCCTCGGGGGTTCGAATCCCCCATCTTCCGCGGTGGCGAAAGCCAACCGATAACTGGTTGAGACAGTTGAAATGCCCCTGAGAAATCGGGGGCATTCTCATTTCCCCCAGGACTATCGAGTCTTGAACTCCGCCATTACAGTGAGTTCATGCTCACCTCCATCTTTGTTAATCTCCCTGTCGCAAGTGTCCAGAAGTCTGTGGAATTCTTCACAGAACTCGGCTTCACGTTTAACGCGCAATTTACCGATGACCAATCAACCTGCATGATCGTCAACGAAACCATTTACGTGATGTTGATTGAGCATGAAAAATTCTCCGGTTTCATCGACAAACCGATCGCTCCCACGACCTCCACCGAAGCCATTTTCGCTTTCTCGTGTGAATCAATCGATGAAGTGAAGTCCCTGTCCGAGAAAGCTTTTGGAATGGGTGCCAGGCGAATCAACGACCCGGAAGACCATGGCTTTATGTTCAGCTGGGGTTTTGAAGATCTCGATGGACACCTGTGGGATTTGTTCTGGATGAACCCGGACCACGTCAACTAGCGCACAATTAACAATCGCCCAGGAATAAAGCTTGTTCCCTGAATGTTCTAGACCTCAACAACAAACAATGGAGTCACAAATGAACGCGTTTATGGTGGTGTGTACTTTTAAGCCTGGAACAAACATGGATGACGTCTTTGCTGTTGTCGCAGAAGAACAAGCGGCAGTGCAGTCGTTGCAAAGCGCAGGTCGACTCGAATCGGTGAAACTTTCTCTCGGCCGCGGGACTGTGTTCCTGGAAGTCAGGGCAGAAAACCCAGTCGCTGCCGCCACAACGGTTGAAGAGCTCCCCATGGCCAAGTGGTGGAATCTAGATGTCTTCCCCTTAGGTGCACCCTCGGCCTAATTCGAAGTTCACCTATAGGCGGTGTAACACTTAGAACAAAGTGTTACACTTTGACTATGCCCACCGCGCGTCAACGACACATGATTACCGAGACTGCTCCCATCGAACGCGCCCTCGATGAAGCGAGTGCCTTGTGGCCTGAGGTTGCTTCAGAGAGAAGCAAACTTTTGCAGAAAATTCTGTCGGAAGGCATAGAGGCAGTTCACCTCCGCGTCGAAAATAAGAAACTCGACAGAGAACGAGCAATCCGTGAAATAGCGGGCAGCATGAACGGGGTATGGCCACTTGGCTGGCGTGAAGAGTTATTGAACGAATGGCCCGAGTAATTGTTCTGGACGCTAATGTCCTGATCGCACTGCTCTCCTCACAGGACGCTCATCACGGATGGGCTGTTGATCTCTTCATTGACTCTGTTGACGACACACTTGTTATTTCTTCACTTACCCTTTCCGAGGCAATGGTCCACCCAGCACGTAATGGACAGATAGATGTGATGTTGAGAAACATCACATCATTAGGGATCAAGGTTGCCCCGCTCGATCAGGCAGACAGCATTAATCTTGCTTACGTCCGTGCACGCACTCAGTTGAGAATGCCCGACGCACTCGTTCTTCACACTGCGATAGAACACCATGCCTCCCTCGCAACTCTTGACGCCCGACTGGCACAAGCCGCCCAGAGTGAGGGCCTGAACGTCATTTCTTTGTAGCACTTGTGTACATTGTGTGTAGCCCTGACCCTAAGCTCGGTTGAAGGCTAAAGTTTCAACTCGAAGAAGGTCACGCATTGGGAACACCCATAGATTTCGTCAACGTCTCCACAACTGGACTCGAGTCTTCCCCCTGGGCGGACAACCTCGCTGGTCTGCGAGCTAATGAGGCCCGCTACTTCAAAAACAAGTACGACATAGTTTTTGAAACTACCCCTGCCAGCGAAGCCCCCGAGCTTGTGGACTACGTGGCCAAGGTTTTACTCGAGCGCGACATTGTGATCTCCTCAAAGCCGCTCGAAGTCACCGAGATGATGGTGGACGCTGCCGAAGGTCTCGTGCGCTGGACCTATGTGTTCTATGAAAGCGGTCTGGCTGTCAACGTGCTGTACACCGTGGACTCAGCGAAAAAGCGCGCCGTTGGCTTCAAGCTCTCTATGGGCATGGACATTCCCGAGGAGCTCGCGACAAAGTTTAAGTTTGCGCGCATGAAGTCCAAGCTTGCCGGCGAAATTCGCGGCAGCTTTTTTGTTGTGAAGGGTGAGTACTAACTCACCACAACATGGGACGTTCGACGTCCTTGGTGGCATCGTCCGGGAAGTGGGCAAGCTCCGTCGAACCTGCACGAATACACAACCACTGCAGCTGCCCCGTGCCGCCTGGCGTTGCACGCCATGTGCGCCACGTTCCTGGACTCACCCGCACAACTGATCCAGCTGCGACCTCGACCAGATCATCGCCGAGGCCCATCTGGCCCTCGCCGGCGAGGAAAACATACAGTTCCTCCACGTCGGAGTGGGTGTGCCAGTATCCGGCTTCTTCGCCTGGTTCCAGCGCATTGGCTGTCATGCCGATGTATTGATTTGTCATCTCGTGGTCAACCACGCGGCGACCATCTCGGGACGTATCAGGTCTGAATCCTCCGAAGTGTTCACGCCAGGAATCAGGGGCACCAATGTTGACGACTTCATATCCGCTCATGTCCTCAAACTAACAGGCCACTGCGGGCGTGGCTATTGCCTTTGAAGAATTTCAGGAGAAGACTGCAGATATGAAAAATCCCTGGGTTCGTGGAATTTACATCTTTATCGTTTTCACGTGTATTGCATTCACGGTCAACATGGTCATTAGCGGAGGAACCGTAGGTTCCGTGCTGTTGACCAGCGCGATCTCTGGCGTCCTCTTTGCTGTGTTGTTCTCGATCTATCTCTCGGTTGTGGCCAAACGTCGAGCTCAAGCACAGCAGAAAGACTAGTTCGCCACCAAGAACAACATGTATTGCCCGCCACCAGAAGCGATCTGTGTGGTCGCGTCGAGATCTGGCGCGTACCGGGAGAGTCGATCCAGCAACCACTCGGACGCCTGGTCGGCATCTTCCTGACTGGGGCAGCGGGCAATGACTTCCCGGCCACCCTTGCGCTGCAGGCGATCCACCGTGGCGACAATGGGCGAAGGGTCGACGACCAAGAGCTCGGGCGACCAGGGAACGACAGGTGCCTTCTTACCCTTCATGGTGTTGCAGTCACGGTGCGCGAGACGCTCGATAGTGACGACGTTCTTCTTCGTCTTCGCAACGGAGTAGCTGTCCACGCTGGGGCCACGATCGGAGTTCACCGACGCATCGGGGTCCACGGGGGCATCACACAACCAGCAGCGCCAGTTATCGCGCTCGCCTACTTCGTTTAAATCACTCATGCTTTCAGGCTAAATGATGTTTCGAGTTAGGCCACCATGAAGAGCGCCACAACAGCCAGCAAAACGGCCAACACAATGCTGGGGATAGCTCCCTTTGTGTCTTTCTGACGCAGGTGCCAGATGGCTGCACCAATCATGAGGATTGCGAGGCAGACAGCCGCAACAAGTTGAAGAATGCCCAAGCCCACCGTGCCGGGCAGCACAAGACCCATACCACCGAGAAGTTCAGCCCAGCCGATCAGGCGAACATTCCGAGTACTGAAGTCGTTGACCCAGGGCATTTTGACTGCAAGTTTTTCGATCGGCTGAAACGCTTTCGTCGCCCCCGCAAAGACAAAAACGAGTGCCAACAGAACGTTGAGAATAGACAGCGCAATAACCATGAGAAACCTCCCGAGAAAATGGAGGCACCCCAACGTCCCCCACTACCAAGACTAACCCCCGTGGGGTCTGGAATATTCCTGATTAGAGCCGCTCGAGGATGAAGGCAACACGTTCTTCTGCCGACAGCACGGGAACTCGGACAACATCAAAAGACATGGCCTCATATGTTGCAACGAGAAAGTCCTGAATCTGTTCTTGGGTGTGCGTGTCTTCGATGCGTGAGCCATCATCGTGCAGCGTCAGCAAATCGAGAATGAACACCCGTCGATAGCGGGCCCGTTCTGAAGCTGCGTGAATCTCGGCGTCCTCCTCAATCTGGAGAAAGTGTGCATAAGCCAAGCCATCGGGAATGCCACGATCCAGAAACACAATCTCGTTCGGATCGAGGGAAGATTCCGTGGCGAGTTGGCGTTTGAGAATCTCCTGCTGAAACTCGTGGGCATCGCCCCGAATCTCTTCCAGGGGGCGCCCCTTGGCCATCTCCTCTTCGATGATGGCGCGAGCCTGCTCATCGGTGACGTGATACCCGCGTTCCCGGAGCAGACCAATGGTGGTGCTCTTACCGGAACTGGGACCACCACTGATCACATACCAGGGAGGTGAATCCACTGAGCTCATCGTGAGGACCACAAAGTAGTAGGAACTACTTCTTTCCCTTTTCCAGAGCAGCAGCCTTGAGGTCACCCATCAAAACAGCCGCGCCGCCTTCAACAATGCCCTGAGCTGCATACTGCTCGAGACGCTCACGGGAGTCTGCGATGTCCAGGTTGCGCATGGTGAGCTGACCAATACGGTCTTCGGGACCAAAAGCTGCATCTTCCACGCGCTCCATCGAGAGCTTGTCAGGGTGGTAGCTGAGAGCTGGGCCTGAGGTGTTCAAGATGGTGTAGTCGTCACCGCGACGCAGGCGCAAAGTCACTTCACCGGTCACAGCAGAACCAACCCAGCGAACAATAGATTCGCGCAGCATGAGCGCTTGTGGGTCGAACCAGCGACCTTCATACATCAGGCGACCCAGACGACGACCTTCGGTGGCGTAGTTGGCCAGGGTGTCTTCGTTGTGTATTGCGTTGAGCAAACGTTCGTAGACGATGTGCAGAAGAGCCATTCCAGGTGCTTCATAAATACCGCGGCTCTTCGCCTCGATGATGCGGTTCTCCACCTGGTCAGAGATGCCCAGACCGTGGCGACCACCGATAGCGTTTGCTTCCAGAACCAGAGCAACAGGGTCGTCGTAACGCTTGCCGTTGATCGAGACAGGGCGACCTGCCTCGAAAGCAACCGTCACTTCTTCGGTCTTGACGTCCACATCGTCACGCCAGGCGGCAACGCCCATGATAGGGGTGACCAAGTCCAGACCCTGATCCAGGTGCTCGAGCAGCTTTGCTTCGTGGCTTGCGCCCCAAATGTTGGCATCGGTCGAGTAGGCCTTCTCTTTCGATGCACGGTAGGGAAGGTCGCGGGCGAGGAGCCATTCGCTCATCTCGTGACGGCCACCCAGTTCTTCGACGAACTCGGCATCCAGCCACGGCTTGTAAATGCGCAGGGCAGGGTTGGCCATCAGACCGTAGCGGTAGAAACGCTCGATGTCGTTGCCCTTGTAAGTGGAGCCATCACCCCAGATGTCCACGCCATCTTCATGCATGGCGCGAACGAGCATGGTGCCGGTTACAGCACGACCCAAAGGGGTGGTGTTGAAATAGGTCTTGCCTGCGGTGCGAATGTGGAAGGCGCCACACTGGAGTGCGACAAGTCCTTCTTCGACAAGAGGCCCGCGGCAGTCAATCAGGCGAGCAAGCTCAGCACCGTATTCCAGGGCGCGAGCAGGAACGCTGTCAATATCTGGCTCGTCATACTGGCCGATGTTGGCGGTATAGGTGCAGGGAATTGCACCCTTTTCACGCATCCACGCCACAGCAACAGAGGTATCAAGACCACCAGAGAATGCAATACCGACGCGCTCGCCCACGGGCAGAGAAGAAAGAACCTTAGACATGACTCAATTCTACTGAGACAACTCTGTTCGGTTTTTCTCCACAGCTCCAGCTGCCTGCAGAGAAAACTCTGGCGTTCGATTCATTCAGCTGTCACACTGAACAGATAGTGAGGGGGTCGACTGCATAAGTCGGCCTCCTCTTTTTTTTATGAAACCGGTGGGCGTTCTTCCAATCCCCACGCTTGGCCATAGCCACCCTCGGACTCGGGTTGTGCCATCAGAGTGAGGAATGGCACGGCATCAAATGCTTCAGGTCCGAGAACACCGGAGCCGGACCACGTGCCCGCGGCAAGGAGTTCGAGGGCAATCACCGGGTTGAGCGCGGTCTGCCAGACGACGCACTGGCTCTCATACTCGGCCATTGTCCACTCGTTATCACTGACGTGATACAGGTACACCTCACGAGGACGTCCGTCTTTACCTCGGCCCGTGACCCAGACCCCCGCACACGTTTTTCCGGTCATGCGAGGACCAATGGTGGCCGGATCCGGCAGGGCAGCAGCAACCACGTCACGGGGTGCAACCATAACCGGGCCGGCGGCACTTCTCACCTTCAGGGGTTCAATCGAATCTAATCCCAGCTGATGCAGGGTTTTCAAAATCCCAATGAATTCATCACCGAGTCCGTATTTGAAAGTGACCCTCTGTGCATCGAGCCACCGGGGCATCATGAGCACTTCCTCATGCTCGACATTCACGCACTCCACCGGTCCGATGCCTTCGGGAAATACAAATACTTCAGGCTCGCTAAACGGTGGGGTGGTGAACCAGCCGGTGTCTTTCTCCCAGATCACAGGAGGGTTGAGGCATTCCTCAATGGTGGTCCAGATGCTGAAGGACGGGGCAAAGATTTCGGTGCCATCCTCATCGCGCACGACCAGGTTTGCCCCGTCACGTGTGCCGAGCTCATCGATGGAGCTAAACAGGTGATCCTGCGCATAGCGAGCAAAGACGTTGGACATGCCTGGCTCCACGCCAATGCCAACAAGTGCCAGTCGACCTGCCTTCTCCCATCTGTCAGCGTCAGCGAACTGCTCGTCGCCGAGCTTGAGACCGGTTTCTGCATAGGGATTGGTGGGGTGGGGCAAAGAGAGAGACATAGCCATGTCGAGATAGTCGGCGTTGGCCGCTAAAGCCCCCGCAAAGATGGTTTGCACAAACTTAGGCTCCACCGCGTTCATGACGTGTGTCGCGCCGTGGCGCTGTGCAACCTCGGCGACACTGTCCGGGTTCGAGGCATCAATCTGGTCGGCGACGAACCGTCCCTCGATCGCGGCAGCGCCATGCTTGCTCGTCAACCAGGCGATAGTGCGCTCGGCACGAGTGATGTCATAGTCGGTCACCACCATGAGCTCAAAGAACGACCGACGTGCGGAAATCTTGGCGATAGCGTCACCGACGCCACCAGCACCAACAAGCAGAATTCTCATATTCCTGACGCTACTCCTCTGAACGCGAGCTGTCGCTGAGACTTTGCCGACAGTAGTCTGGTGGAGAAGACGAAACCCGTCCATCCCAGCGAAATTGAGTAGCGATGTCGACCCCCACTCCTGCACCCTCGGCACCTCGTCGAGCGCGTGCTCTGCGGGTCGTTCCCCTGCTCGGTCCTGCACTGGTTGCCGGCGTTGCCTATTTGGATCCTGGAAACGTCGCGAGCAACATGACCGCTGGCGCCCAGTTCGGTTACTTGCTGGTCTGGGTTGTCGTGGTGGGAAACCTCATCGCTTGGTTGGTGCAATATCTGTCCGCGAAGTTGGGTTTGGCTACGGGCAAATCCTTGACCCAGATTCTGGGTGAGCGGCTGACCAACAAATGGGCACGCAGAGGTTTTTGGGTTCAGGCTGAGATTGTCGCCATGGCGACCGACCTCGCAGAGGTGGTCGGTGGCGCTATCGCTTTCAATCTGCTCTTTGGTTTTCCCCTCCTCGCCGGCGGTATGGTGATGGGTCTGCTCTCACTGTTCTTACTGTCCTTACGAGATCGTTCCGGGGCGAAAGCGTTTGAGCGCGTCATTATTGCGTTGCTGCTGGTCATCGCGATCGGCTTCGGCATGGGCCTCGTCGTTGCCCCACCTGATCCCGCGTCTGTGCTCGGTGGTCTCGTTCCACACTTTGAGGGTTCAGCGTCGATCCTGCTGGCTGCCTCCATCCTGGGTGCAACCATCATGCCCCACGCTATTTATGCCCACTCCGCGCTGACGCGTGACCGTTTCGGTCAAGTATTAGCTGGCGTGGAGCGGGGGCGCATCCTCAAAGCCACCCGAGTAGATGTCACCGTGGCACTGGTCATCGCCGGGGGTGTAAACCTCGCCATGCTGCTCACCGCCGCCGTGAGCCTGCAAGGACTACCTGGAACCGACACACTCGAGGGCGTCTATGCCGCGCTGACAACTAACTTGGGTCCCGTCATTGCCGTGATGTTTGCCGTGGGCCTGCTGGCATCGGGACTTGCGTCGACCTCCGTCGGCGCCTATGCGGGTGCCGAGATCATGAGTGGTCTCACCGATATCCAGATTCCTCTGTTGTGGCGCCGGGTGATTACCCTCATCCCTGCCTTTGTGATTTTGAGCATTGGTGCCGATCCCACCTGGGCGCTGATCATCAGCCAGGTCATCTTGTCTTTCGGTATTCCCTTTGCGTTGATTCCACTGGTGTGGCTCACACGCGATAAAAGCATTCTGGGCGTGGACATCAACACCAAGCTCACGACGGGACTGGCCATCGTGGGAGCTGCCTTTGTCATCGCGCTCAACCTCATTCTGCTTTGGGTGACTTTCACCGGGTAGAGAAGTTAAACCACAAGAGCGCCGATCCGAAAAGGATCGACGCTCTTGACGTGAGTCGTTGAGACTACTTGAGGACGACGGTTGCGCCAGCCTCGGTAAGAGCAGCCTTAGCCTTCTCTGCAGCGTCCTTGTTAGCGCCTTCGAGAACGGTTGCAGGTGCGCCATCAACGAGTGCCTTAGCCTCACCCAGACCGAGGTTGGTGATGGTACGCACCTCCTTGATGACAGCAATCTTGTTTGCGCCAGCAGCTTCGAGAACGACGTCAAAAGAGTCCTTCTCTTCTGCTGCCTCAGCAGCTGCAGGTGCAGCGCCGCCAGCGGCTGCAACAGCTACGGGAGCTGCTGCGGTGACCTCGAAGGTCTCCTCGAATGCCTTTACGAACTCGCTGAGCTCGATGAGCGAGAGCTCCTTGAAAGCCTCGATGAGCTGCTCAGTGGTGAGCTTTGCCATGATTTTCTCCTTGTTGTTATTTCGTCTAAACCGAGAACTAGTAAGTGACTAGTTGCCGGACTCTTGCTTTGCACGCAGTGCGTCGACCGTGCGAACGGCCTTCGACAGTGGTGCGGTGAACAGGTATGCGGCACCGAAAAGTGAGGCCTTTGCAGCTCCGGCAAACTTTGCCAGGAGTACTTCGCGGGACTCGAGATCGGCGAGCTTTCCAACCTCAACTGCGTCGAGAGGCTTACCGTCGAAGTAGCCGCCCTTCATAATGAGCTGAGGGTTTGCCTTGGCAAAGGTACGCAGGGCCTTCGCTACAGCGACAGCGTCGCCGTGCACGAATGCGATAGCCGATGGACCAGCAAGCTGGTCATCGAGACCGGTGATGCCAGCCTTAGCGGCGGCAATCTTGGTCAGCGTGTTCTTTACCACGGCGTAAGTCGCGTGCTCACTGATGGACTTGCGCAGCTCCTTGAGCTGAGCAACAGTGAGGCCGCGGTACTCGGTGAGCAGAACTGCATTCGAACCAGAGAAATAGTTCTCGAGTTCGGAGAGCATTGCTTCCTTGTTCGCCATGGCGCTCCTTGTGGTTTCTCACACTCCACTTGTGTGGAGTGATTACCCGCAGGCCGCTGAAAACTAAAAAAGCTCCAGCGCAGGGGCTGGAGCGAAAGAAAACACGCGAACGTGAACATCACTTACAGTTTGCCTGCGCGGGTCTTCGTCGAAACGAATCTTCGATGGGGACTGATTTTCATCAGATCACCATAACCAGCGGTCTTTGGTTATCTTTAGGTTACGTGAGGAAGCACTCTGCTGGCAAATCGGTAGACTAGAAACATCCCTCCCCTGTTAGCGCTGATGCTCACAATCGGATGCTGTGTGAACGGCATCAGCCTGTGAGTTTTGGCATGTCACGAAGATTTGAGGCCTCGTGAACGCTGTTGTAACCCTGACCCCTGCTCCCGTGCTGGACCGCACCTACCTTGCCGAAGGTTTGACCGTCGGCAAAGTGAACCGTGCGTATGAAGTGCACGAATACATGAGTGGTAAGGGTCTGAATGTCGCCCGTACCCTCCACCTCGCGAAGCATCCTGTTTCTGCTGTGTTGCCGATTGGTATGCAGGATCAGTACCTGCTGTTCTCCACCCCCTTCCCCCAGATTCTGCGCATCATGCCCGTTCAGGGTCGTGTGCGCGTGAACACCACGGTGGTTGAACGCGGTGGTCGCACCACCAACATCAACCAGCAGGCCATCCCCTTCTCGGAAGAAGACTGGCGCAACGTGGTCGAGACCACCTTGGAGCAGGTCTCAGACATGAACGCTGACTGGCTGGTTGTCTCGGGTATGCACCCCAAGATGACCGACACTGGTCTTCCCATCAACCTCAGCGAGCTCTTTGCTCGCGCCCGCGAAATGGGTGCCCGCGTCGGTCTCGACACTTCCGGCCCGGAGCTGAAGCACTGGGGTCGTAGCGGTGAAGTGAACCTGATCAAACCCAACGCAGACGAACTCGCGTCGCTGGTGGGTCACGAGCTCACCACGTTGGGCGATGTGATTGAAGCCGGTCGCGAACTCATTTCCACCGGTCTTGAAATTGCCCTGGTCAGCCTTGGCCCCGACGGCGCCATCGCCATCACGGCCGATGACGTGGTGTGGGCCAGTGCTGTGGCTCCCGAGGTCATCAACACCACCGGTGCGGGAGACGCGTTTCTCGCAGGATTCCTCAGCCAGGTCGTCACCCCCGAATCCTCTGCTGCCGGTCGTGAGTCGGGCACACTGCCCAAGCTCAGCCCTGAAGCTGCACTGACTCGTGGTTGCTCATGGGGTGCACTGGCTGTGTCTCTGCCCACCACGTTGATTAGCTCGTTTGGTGACGCTCCCGACGCTCAGCTGCGTCAGGTTGACCCTGATTATGTGCTGATGGAGAAGGCGACTGTTCGCTACTAAGTCGTGAGATCGTTGAGAAAGCCCCGCAGTGTGAACTGTGGGGCTTTCTTGTATCGAACCGTTAGTGAGCCGCCGGCTGAACAGGCAGGCTCACGACGAACTCTGTGCGTCCTGGTTCACTGCGCACAGTGACTGTTCCCTGGTGGGCATGAACGACGGCGCTAACAATGGCGAGACCCAGTCCCGTGCTGCCGGTCGCGCGGGTTCGTGAGGCATCACCTCTGCTGAACCGTTCAAACAGTTCCGGCATTTGTTCTTCAGGAATGCCGGGGCCGTTGTCTATCACTTTGATCAAGACGGCGTTATCTAGCTGTTCGAGCACCACCTGAACGGTGGATCCGGCAGGGGTGTGTACGCGCGCGTTAGCCAACAGATTCACCACAACTTGGTGCAGTCGGGCCTGGTCACCGATGACCTCCACGGGTTCTTCCGGTAGTTCCATGTCCCAGGTGTGATCCGGTCCTGCGGCATGCGCATCACTGACCGAGTCCACCACAATGCGTGAAAGGTCGACGGGTGTGTGTTCGAGTTCGCGACCTTCATCCAGTCGGGCGAGCAAAAGCAGATCCTCCACCAGCCCGGTCATGCGGGTTGCTTCGGACTCAATGCGGGTGAGTGAGTGACGAACATCGTCGGGCAGTTCGGCGCCTCCGCGACGCGTCAATTCGGCATAGCCACGAATAGAGGCCAGTGGCGTGCGCAGCTCATGGCTCGCATCCGCCACGAAGCGGCGAACTTTCGCTTCGCTGGCTTGGCGAGCAGACAGTGCCCTGCCAATGTGACCCAGCATGTTGTTAAAGGCAGAACCTACTCGGCCCACTTCGGTTCGAGGATCCGTATCTGCCTCATCTACGCGGTCCAGGAATGCAACCTCACCCTTATCAAGGGGAAGTTCCGCAACGCGCGTTGCGGTGTCGGCCACGCGGTCTAAGGGTCGCAATTCCAAACGAATGAGGAAACGTCCCGCAATAATCACGGCGCCCACACCGAACGCGGTGACGAGCAGAATCACGGTAAGCAGCTGTGCACTGGCAGCATTAACTTCGGTCATGGGCAGTGCAATCACGAGTCTGGCATCGCCCTCGGTTGTGACAGCGAGTGCGCGGTAATCCTGATCACCGTTGACATGTACTGTGCTGGGCTCAGGACCGATGTCAACGGTGGTGAATTGGCTGATATCACCGACGTCAACGAGTCGGACTTCGCCCCGTTGATTCAAAATACCGGCCGTCGTCGACCCATCCGCGGCAATCAGGGCAATCAGTGTTCCGGCTGCTTGTCCAGGAGCTAGAAGGGCATTGTTGGGGCGATCATCGTGATCGAAGTCACCGTCATTGTGTCCCGGGCGACCCTCCATCCCGTTATCGACAGCAGCGGTGGAGCGGATGACCGCACTGTTGAGCTGCTGGTCAAGACGATCAATGAGGAACGAACGGAGGGACAGCACGCTGACGACACCGATCAGTCCTGCCGCCACGAGCAAGAGCCCTGCGACCGTCACGGTGAGGCGACGGCGCAGAGTCCAGGGTGTCCGGGTAGTCTTCGACATTATTCAGCCGGTTTGATCATGTACCCGGCACCGCGGACGGTGTGCAGCATGGGGGCTGCATCCGCGTCAATTTTCTTGCGCAGGTAAGAAATGTAGATCTCCACAACGGAGCTTTTGCCGCCAAAGTCGTAGTCCCACACACGGTCCAAGATCTGGCTCTTGCTCACCACACGGCGAGGATTACGCATGAGGTAGCGCAGCAGTTCAAACTCGGTGGCAGTGAGCTCAATGAGTGTGCCCGCGCGACGAACTTCGTGGCTGTCTTCATCCAGCTCGAGATCACCCACGACAAGCACCGGGCTTTCGTTGGCATCCACCGTCAGCGTGGACCGACGGATGAGTCCGCGCAGGCGTGCCACGACCTCTTCCAAGCTGAAGGGCTTGGTGACGTAGTCATCGCCGCCGGCTGTCAATCCGGCAATGCGGTCATCCAGGGCATCTTTGGCGGTCAGGAAAAGTACAGGAACATCGTTGCCGTCCGCGCGCAGACGCTGCAGCACCTGAAGTCCATCGATATCTGGAAGCATGATGTCGAGAACAACAGCATCGGGGCGGAAATCACGGGCCGTGGCGATGGCGGTAGAGCCATCGGCGGCCGTCTTGATTTCCCATCCTTCATAGCGCAATGCCATCTGCAATAGGTCTGTCAAGGATGCTTCATCGTCGACGACCAGCACGCGAATAGGAGAACCATCTGCACGGGTCAGGCGGGTGAGTGCGGGGGCTGGTGATTCGTTCACGTTCTGAGTATGACGGGGTTTCCTATGAGAATCCTATGAACTGCCTAAGAACCCTATGAATACGCTCAGAAGAAGTGGCAGCCGCCGGCGAGCGCAACGACTGTTGTCCGTGCGGGCCAGCAGAATAGGAGACGTGAGTTCAGCAGCGAATGTGGCAGATATGCCCGAGACCAAACCCCTTGCTGAGCAACCCCACGTGGCTTACCTCTCCCGCATGGTCACCGATGGTTCGGACGAAGCCGCCTGGTTACGTGCTCGCACTCGGGGCATCACGGCAACTGACGTAGCCAAGCTCAACAGCGTGAATGCCATCCCCACTGCAGCGCTGGAAAAACTTCGCGGCTCCAGCTTTACCGGCAACGTCTACACTGAACACGGTAAAACTCGTGAACCGGTCATCGCAGCCTGGGTCCAAGAGAATTTCTCCATCGAACCAAGTTCTGCCCTGTTCCATTCCGAGCAGGAATCCCGCCACCTGGCTACCCCTGACGGTATCGGCGTGGTGGAGGAAACTCTGATCTTGGCGGAGATCAAGACCAGCCAGAAGCCGTTTGAGGGCGTTCCTGCCGGCTACCTTCGCCAGGTGTATTGGCAACAATATGTTCTCGGCGCCGAGCGCACACTGTTCGTCTGGGAACAGCACGAGAACTTTGTGCCCGTATCCACGACTCCCAAGCACCTCTGGATCGAACGTGATGAGCGTGCCATTCGTGACCTGGTCTATTTGGCCAACGGCCTCATTGGTGAACTCCACCGTCTGACGAACTAGGACTCGTGGAGATGCTACCTGAGATGCCCATTCTTGACGGCGACTACGTTCGTCTCGAGCCGTTGTCTCTAGATCATGCCGACCAGCTCGGTGTTGCCTCTGGTGATGGAAACCTCTCTGAGCTCTGGTACACCTGGATCCCTGATGCTGTGGGGATGGTCGCAGAGATTAACCGTCGTCTCGGCCTGTATGCCACTGGCACCATGATGCCTTTCACCGTGTTCGACAAAGCCACCGAGAGCGCCATCGGGATGACGACCTTCATGAACATGAGGCTGGAGAATCTCAAAGTAGAGATTGGTTCCACTTGGTTAGCTCAGAGCGCCCAGGGTACGGCCATCAACCCTGAAGCAAAGCTGCTCATGCTCAGTTATGCCTTTGATGTCTTGGGCTGTAACGCAGTAGAGCTGCGCACCCATCAAAAGAACGCTCAGTCCCGTGCTGCCATTGAGAAGCTTGGCGCTCAGCTGGACGGCATGCTCCGCAATGACATGATCATGCCGAACGGAACCTTGCGTAACACGGCCGTGTATTCCATCACGAAGGATGAATGGCCTGCAGTGCACGATCGTCTGATTGCTCGACTCGATGATGTCGAGCAATCAAGCGAAGCCTAGGTTCTGGAGCGCGGTGTTCGCTAGATAAAGAGAACCGGCACCATCGACAACACCAGGACAACTGCCACGGTGTAATTGAATACGCGGCGCTTGGTTGGACTCGTAAGCCACGTGCTCAGCAACTGACCCAATCCCGTCCACAGCACAAGCCCCGGAGACGTGGCGACCACCAGAACGAGCGTGAACAAGAAAGCCCCGACGAAACTCCCGCCCGCCGGCACATACGTCGCCGTAAATGAGGCGGCCACAATCCAGGCTTTGGGATTAACAAATTGAAAGCCCAACGCTTTCCACAAGCCCACATAGTTCGTCGATTTTGTTTCCCCCGTGGCCGTACCGCTGGTGGCAATGCCCCATGCCATCCAGCAGATGTAAGCAAAGCCCACCCACTTGAGAATTTGATACAACACAGGCAACGTCGTGAAAACCCAGCCCAGGCCCACAATCACCGAGAAAAAGACGAGTGCTAATCCCGCCAGCACGCCGATCATGTAGGGAATGCTGCGCCGGAATCCGTGGTTCATTCCCGAAGCCAACAGATACGTATTGTTAGGTCCTGGCGTCAGGGATGTGACGAATCCAAACAGTGCTGCCGAAAGCAGCAGGCTCGTTTCCATAGAAATATCTCGACTGAGGAATCTGCGTTAGCCGCGCGAGTAGGAAGACAAGGCTTCCACCAAGGCGAGGTTAGCTTCTTCAGAACCGACGGAAATGCGGATTCCTGTCCCGGTAAATGCGCGGCCGATAATGCCACGGCTCATGAGGTGCGCCTGAAGCTCATCAGTTTCTTCTCCGGCAGCAAGCCAGACAAAGTTTGCTTGGGACGCAGGTGCATCCCATTTTGTCGTTGCCAAGTAGGCCTCGAGTTTGGTGCGCTCGTCCAGCAGAACATCGATACGGTCCTGGAGTTCTGCTTCAGCTGCCAGGGAAGCAACGCCTGCTGCCTGGGCGATATCAGTAACTCCAAAAGGAAGAGCGACCTTGGCCAAACCTTCCATCACGTCGGGGCGCGCCACGGTGTAGCCCAAACGCAGCGCCGCAAGACCGTAGGCCTTGGAGAAGGTGTGCAACACCGCCACATTGGCAAATTCGCGGTAGAGCTCCAGGCCACGAGCAGCAGCAGGGTCGTTCTGGAAGTGAACATACGCTTCGTCGATCACCACGAGCACGTGGGCAGGAACCTGAGCGAGGAATGCGCGCAGTTCCTCATGTCCCACCGCCGTCCCGGTGGGGTTATTGGGCGTGCAAATGAAAACGACTTTCGTTGCAGGAGTTATCGCAGCCAGCATGGCCGGAAGATCGTGGCGGTGATCTGCAGTGAGGGGAACTTCAACCGGGGTTGCCCCCGCGCCACGAACCAAAATGGGGTATGCCTCGAAGGAGCGCCAGGCATACATCACCTCATCGCCGTGACCCGCGAAAGCGCGAATGAGCTGGCCGGCGACTTCGACGGACCCGGTGCCAAAGGCGAGCTCAGATTCCTTCACACCTAATCGAGTGGCAAGGGCTGTCGTCAGTTCGGGCGCTGCCATGTTGGGGTAGCGATGCATCGTGGAAGCGGCCTCGGTAATGGCCTGTATCACGGAAGGAAGGGGCGGATAGGGGTTCTCGTTTGAAGAGAGTTTATATACCGGGCCATCCCAGCCGTCGACAGTGGACTTCCCTGGCTTGTAGGCAGGGATCTTCTCAATGTGTGCCGGCTGCTTAATCACCCCTCCACGATACCGGGGCACGGCTCTGGTTTAACCACAAGAGCCCGTCGCTGTCGCGACGGGCTCTTGGAATAGTTCAGTTGAACTTAGATGCTTGCAACATCGAGGGGGATGCCGGGACCGAACGTGGTCGAGACAGCACCCTTCTGGATGTAGCGGCCCTTTGCCGAGGAAGGCTTGAGGCGAACAACTTCGTCCAGAGCGGCGGTGATGTTCTCAGCCAGCTGCTCTGCGGTGAACGATGCCTTACCAACGATGAAGTGAACGTTGGAGTGCTTGTCTACCTTGAACTCGATCTTTCCGCCCTTGATGTCGTTAACAGCCTTCGCAACATCGGGGGTAACGGTACCGGTCTTGGGGTTTGGCATCAGGTTACGAGGACCCAGTACCTTACCGAGACGACCAACCTTACCCATGAGCTCAGGGGTCGAAACTGCTGCATCGAATGCAACGTAGCCTGCGGCTACCTTCTCGATGAGCTCGTCGCCACCAACCTCGTCAGCACCAGCTGCGAGTGCAGCTTCTGCAGCGGGACCAGTTGCGAACACGATAACGCGTGCCGTCTTACCGGTACCGTGAGGCAGCATGACGGTTCCACGAACCATCTGGTCTGCCTTACGAGGGTCAACACCGAGCTTGAGGGCTACCTCAACGGTGCTGTTGAACTTAGCGGAACCGGTTTCACGAGCAATAGCTACTGCTTCGTTAGCGGTGTAGAACTTGCCTTCTTCGATCTTTGCGGCAGCAGCAAGGTATGCCTTTGACTTCTTAGCCATGATGTATCCCCTTAGCCCTCTACCGTGATGCCCATGGAACGAGCGGTTCCGGCAATGATCAGCTTTGCAGCTTCGATGTCGTTTGCGTTGAGGTCAACCATCTTGGCCTCCGCAATGGTCTGGAGCTGAGCCTGAGTCAGCTTGGCAACCTTCACAGTGTGAGGAGTACCAGAACCCTTCGCAACGCCGGCAGCCTTCTTGATCATTTCAGCTGCGGGTGGGGTCTTGAGAACGAAGTCGAATGAACGGTCTTCGTACACGGTGATCTCAACGGGGATGATGTTTCCGCGCTGTGATTCGGTTGCTGCGTTGTATGCCTTGCAGAAATCCATGATGTTCACACCATGCTGACCCAGAGCGGGACCAACAGGAGGAGCTGGATTCGCGGCGCCGGCCTGAATCTGAAGCTTAATCAGACCCGTGACCTTCTTTTTCGGTGCCATTTCTTTATCCTTTTTTCGAATTCGAACTCATCGGGGTTCCGATGAACTCTCCCGTGACATCAGGTGAACCTGATCCGCGGTAATCCCGGCGACTGGCGCTGGGAAACTTTGTTACTGCTTGGTGACCTGGTCGAAGCTGAGCTCGACGGGGGTCTCACGCTCGAACAGCGACACCAGCACGGTGAGCTTGCCGCTCTCGGGCTTGATCTCGGAGATCGAACCGGGAAGACCAGCGAACGAGCCTTCCTTGATGATGATGGTCTCGCCAATTTCGAAGTCGATTTCGGCAATGGGAGTACGAGCAACCGCCTGTCCACCCTTGGCCTGTACAGCCTTGGCGGTAGGAACATCCTTGACCTCAACCAGGGGCTTGAGCATGTTGAATGCTTCCTGGAATCGCAGAGGAGTGGGGTTGTGAGCGTTACCTACGAAGCCGGTGACGCCTGGAGTGTGACGAACACACGACCAGCTGTCTTCGTTGAGGTCCATGCGTACGAGCACGTATCCGGGGATACGGACTCGGGTGACCATCTTGCGCTGGCCGTTCTTGATCTCGACAACGTCTTCCATCGGTACTTCGATCTGGAAGATGAAATCGTTGAGCTGCATCGAGGTACGACGGTTCTCAATGTTGTGCTTGACCTTGCGCTCGAAACCAGCGTACGAGTGAATGACGTACCACTTACCGGGCAGGGTACGAAGCTCTGCTTCGAATGCAGCGTAGGGGTCTTCAGCTACTTCTTCTTCGTCTTCAGATGCCACGATGGCAGCCTCTGCCTCTTCAATGGTGTCTACGTCGAGAGCGTCGTTGATGACTGCCTCAGCCTCTACGTCCACGACAGCTGCTGCGTCGGTGTCGGTTAGTGCGTCTAGGGCAGCCTCGAGCATCTGCTCGTCTTCGCGCGTCGAATCAGTCACGTTGTTCCTGTCTTGTTTGAGAAAAATTATGTGCCGGTTAGCCAGCAGGGGTGGATGCGCCAAGGTCACCGAATACGGCAATCACGGTCCATCCAAAGACTGCATCCAGTCCCGAAACAATGAGCAGCATGATCGCCACGAATACGAGGACGACGAGCACATAGTTGATCAGTTCTTTACGGGTAGGAGTGACGACCTTTTTAAGTTCGCCCACAACCTGTCGAAGGAAAAGAGCAAGGCGCGAGAAAGGATTGCGCTTGCTGGCGCTCTCCTTCTTTGCACGTGCGACGATGTCCTCACCGGGCTCGTCTGCGACGTCTTGCGACATGTTTTTTCCTTTCGATTTGCAGGGCGGACAGGACTCGAACCTGCAACCTGCGGTTTTGGAGACCGCTGCTCTACCAATTGAGCCACCACCCTTTGCTTCGCGTGCGACTGAATCGGAACTCAGTTACGACCTCCGTAAAGAAGGCGCGCGAAAGCATGGCATATTGCAACCACTTCGCAACAGCATAGGCGAGAACGAGTGCTTCTGTAAAGCTGAGCCCCGCGCTCTATAGTGGTAACCGTGCCTGAATTGAAGCGAATTTCTTCTCGTATCTCCGCCATTGCCGAATCTGCCACCCTCAAGGTGGATGCCAAGGCGAAAGCCCTGCAGGCTGCAGGCCGTCCCGTGATTAGTTATGCCGCGGGCGAGCCCGACTTCCCCACCCCTGCTCACATCGTGGATGCCGCACTGCTCGCCGTCAAGGACCCCAAGAACCACCGATACACCCCCGCAGCTGGCCTACCCGAACTCCGTCAGGCCATCGCGGATAAGACCAAGCGCGATAGTGGCTGGGCTGTTGACCCCAGTCAGGTTGTGGTCACCAACGGCGGCAAGCAGGCTGTCTACCAAGCATTTGCTACCTTGCTCGATCCCGGTGACGAAGTCCTCGTGCCGACACCGTACTGGACCACCTACCCCGAAGCCATCAAGCTTGCTGGCGGCGTCCAGGTCGATGTCTTTGCAGGTGCTGAGCAGAACTACCTCGTTACGGTGGAACAGCTGGAAGCTGCTCGGACCGACAAGACCAAGGTGTTACTGTTCGTCTCACCCTCCAACCCCACCGGTGCCGTCTACTCCCCCGAACAGACGAAAGCTATTGGGGAATGGGCCCAGAAGCATGGCCTCTGGATCATTGCCGATGAGATCTACCAGAACCTCACCTACGACGGCGTGAAGGCAATGTCCATCGTGGAAGCTGTTCCTGCTTTGCAAGATCGCACCATCTTGGTCAATGGTGTGGCCAAGACCTACGCCATGACCGGCTGGCGTCTGGGCTGGATGGTCGGCCCTGTCGACGCGATGAAGGCTGCCGCAAACTTGCAGTCCCACCTCACCTCGAACGTGTCCAACATTTCTCAGCGTGCTGCTTTAGCTGCCCTGACCGGCCCGCAAGAGCCTGTCGAAGAAATGCGTCTCGCTTTTGACCGTCGCCGCAAGATCGCGGTCGCGGAGCTGAACAAGATTCCTGGCATGATCGTTCCCACGCCCGAAGGTGCGTTCTATGTTTATGCGGATGTTCGAGGCCTACTCAACAAGGAATGGGCTGGCGTCACGCCGACGAACTCCTTAGAACTTGCTGACCTGATCCTGGACAAAGCAGAAGTAGCTGCTGTACCTGGTGAAGCTTTCGGCCCTAGTGGCTACCTCCGCTTGAGCTACGCACTCGGAGATGCCCAGCTTCTCGAGGGCATCCAGCGTCTGCAGAAACTCTTTAGCTAAGCCCCAGCTCAGCAAGTCGGAAAGCGACAAGGTCACAGACCAGTTCGCCATCCACGTCCCAATCCACGGGAACTTTGAACAGTCCCTTCGTGGTTTCATACGGGGCTAATCGCTCGGAAAAGCTTGCCATCGCTGCTTCACTCCAGGGAGCAAGGGACAAGTGATTTTTCGCCGCCGAGACACCAAAGACATACTTGCCTTCAATCTGAACCTGGGGAACGTTCCACGCCAGTTTGAGCGTGGCCTCAGGATAGGCGGAGGTAATGCTGTTGAGCACGCGGCGAAGGGTTTCCCCCTTCGGTTCCGGCAGGCTCGCTAAATAGTCCTCGACGGTTTCGAACGCAGCCATTAGATGTCCACACCAATCAAGTTCGGTTCCGGATACAAAATGATGCCGTAGTGGGACTGCACCATCGCCTGAACGTAGGTGGCTAAGCCGACAACCTCTGCAGCGGTTGCCCCGCCCTGGTTCGTGATGGCGAGGGTGTGCTTGGACGAAATTGCGGCGTGAGATCCCGGGATCCGGTAGCCCTTGGAAATTCCCGCATTCTCAATCAGCCAAGCAGCAGAGAGCTTAACCAAATTTGGTCCGGCTTGTGTGGACGGTAGCGGGGGCACCTCGGCGCCCAGCGGCAGCACCCGGTCTTGCGCAGTCCGCGCGACGGGATAGCGCGGGGCCTCAGCAGGCAAGTGGCGCGCAAAGTTTTCGGTCACAATCGGGTTCATAAAGAACGATCCGGCGCTGGCCGTGTCGGGATCGGCAGGGTTGAGCACCATGCCTTTGCTCGCACGCAGAGCAAGTACGGTGTTCCGCACCTCGGCGAGCGCGACCTGTGACCCGAGATCCACACCGAGTGCTGTGGCCAGTTGAGGGAACGCTATCGGTGCAGACAAGCCCTCGCCATAGCTGGCCAAGCGCAGCTCGAGAGTGAGAATCACGCCTTCCTTACCCTGCTTAAACACGGAATCTCGATACCCCAGTGCGAGTTCTGCCGCGGGGATCCACGAGATCTCGTGGGTGTAGCGGTCAAGGTATTCCACGGCAACGAGTGCGCTGGAAAGTTCTTGGCCATAGGCACCGATGTTTTGGATCGGGGCAGCTCCGCTGCTTCCGGGAATTCCCGAGAGGGCTTCAATGCCGGCTAAACCTTCGGCCACACTCCACGAAACCAAGTCATCCCAGGGCTCCCCCGCAGCGACGCGAACGGTGCTGTGGTTGGGGGAGGAGGAGATGTCTTGCAGGCGTTCGATGCCGCGGCTGCACACATGAATGACCGTTCCATCAAAGCCTTCGTCCGCGATGACCATGTTGGAGCCACCGCCCAGAATTAACCACGGTTCGTTCGAATCCCAGGTATCCAGGGCTGCCTCGATGAGTTGTTCTCGGCTGGTTACCGTGAGGAGTTCGCGCGCGGGACCGCCCACCTGCAAGGTGGTCAGGCTCGAGAGCGGAACAGAGGTCATGCGCTAGGCGAGGGTGACACGAACCTGGGCTTTACCCAGGACGGTCTCATCGTTGTATTTTGCAGTGAGGTCAATACGCGCGATCTGGGTGTCTTCTTCCAGCGCGCCCACTGTTGCGGTCACCGTGACATCAGCACCCGTTGCACCATCAACCAACACAGGGCGGGTAAAGCGCACTTGGTAGTCCACAATGCGCGCAGGGTCTCCCACCCAGTTGGACACAGGCTGCACAGCCAGCCCCATGGTGAGCATGCCGTGAGCGAGGACGCCCGGTAAGCCGACGGACTGCGCGATGTCATCGCGGTAATGAATGGGGTTGAAGTCACCGGATGCGCCGGCATAGCGCACGAGGTTATCTCGGGTGAGGTGGAACGTCTCTTCGGCGACCACATCGCCCTTGGTCAAGGAACTGAAATCAACCATGGTTAGTCCTCATCTCCTCGAACAACAAGCGTGGAGATCGCGGTAACGACGTGTGTGCCCTGGGCATCAACGATGTCGGAATCAGCGGTGATCATGTTGTGGCCACCCAGGCTCTTCACACTGGAGACCGTGAGGGTTGCCGTGAGCTCATCCCCGGCCACAATTGCTCGGGTGTAGGTGAAGCGCTGTTCGCCGTGAACTACGCGGGAGAAGTCGATTCCGGCGTCAGGCTCCGCCAAGAGCTGCGCCAATGTGGCTTCCTGCACGACGACCGGAAAGGTCGCAGGTGCAACAAGATCTGCATGGCCAGCAGCGACAGCGGCATCCACGTCAAAGTTGACGGGGTTCGTGGAGAGAACAGCACGCGAGAATTCGCGAATCTTCTCTCGTCCGACGAGATACGGTGCGGTCGGAGGAAAAACACGACCTTGCAATTCAGGATTTACAGCCACGCCATAATTCTAGGCGTGGCCAGCTCCCCCGGTGCGGGTTAAACGAGAAGAACCCCGGTTCATCATTGTCCCGGGGTTCTTGGTTGCAGCAATTGCTGCGAAGTTACTGAATTACTGGCAGCTGTCGCACTGGAGCAGATCCATTGGATCTACGGGTACTGCGTAGCCACCGACGGTGTCGTTTGATTCGAATTCCATTGTTGCCTCCATAAAACTTGACGAAATACTTGCGTATTTCTGCCGCACCCCTGCGGTGAGTTATCACTATATAACGGGAATCACACCCGTGTCATTCCCCTACATGTAGTGTTTGTGAGTTTTTTTATAACCTGCTGAGAGTTTGCCCAGAGAACCGCATATTTGCGCCATTTCCTGCCCAAAAAAACTTTTTTGCGGCCGAGGTTTCGGCGTGTCGAGTTCCCCCGGTAGTGTGGTCTCAGCCTGTTGAAGGGCCCCAGTCGCACGACACTCGTCGTGGCGGGCATTTGGCAGATGTCACAGAGTGGATGTCAGCACCATGACAACGCCCCACGGCAATCACATGCACACCGTCGATCTTGAAACAATGAAGCTGCGCGAGCAAGTCTTTGACTACGCCCGCCGCCGCATGAACTACGACCCCCCACCACTGGATGGCCCCAAGACCATCTCAGAGTTGAGGGCTATTGTTCCGGCCACTGTCACCGAAGAAGGCCTGGGTGGAATAGAAGCCCTGAGCCTGTTCGAGAACGTGTTGGCCGAAGCCACCATCTCCAACGACCACCCCAACTATCTCTCCTTTATTCCGTGTGCCCCGACCGAGGCCGCAACCCTGTTCGACCTCATCGTCTCCGCTTCTACTATTTATGGAGGATCGTGGATGGAAGGTGCCGGGGCGGTGTATGCCGAGAACCAGGTACTCGAATGGCTCGCGACAGAGGCCGGATTGCCGGAGGGTGCCGGAGGCGTCTTCGTCCAGGGTGGAACTCTCGGTAACCTTTCCGCTCTCGTTGCGGCTCGCCACACGGCGAAAGAAGCCTTGTTGGCTGCGGGAAAAGAAATACCCTCGCGCTGGCGCTTCGCTTGCAGTTCCGAAGCGCACTCGTCACTCAAGGCAGCCGCCCGGGTTATGGATGTGGACATTGTGCCTGTCCCGGTTAACGCCGAAGGTCGATTAACCGGCCAGGCACTCGAATCCACCCTTGAGGGTGACTGGGATGGCATCTTTGCTGTCGTGGCAACCGGCGGCACCACTAACTTTGGCATTGTGGATGAACTCCACGATGTCGGCACCGTGGCCAAGGCCCATGGCGTCTGGTTCCATGTTGACGGCGCCTATGGCTTGGCAGCCATGCTGGCACCGAGTACCCGGCACCTCTTCGCCGGAGTTGCGTTGGCGGATTCGTTCATAGTCGATCCACACAAGTGGCTCTTTGCCCCCTTCGACGCGTGTGCCCTGGTGTATCGAAACCCAGAACTTGGCCGCATCACGCACTCCCAGCACGCGGATTATCTGGATGCCCTAGAGAACCCCGACGAGTGGAACCCCAGTGATTACGCCTACAACCTGACCCGTCGCCCTCGAGGGCTTCCGCTGTGGTTCTCGCTGGCGACCTACGGTGTTGCCGCCTACCGCAACGCGGTGGAAATGAATATTCAGCTCGCTTACAAGATCGCGGACGAGATTCGTCGCCGTCCTGACCTCGAGCTCGTCCGAGACCCAGAGCTTTCGGTTGTGGTGTTTACCAAGAAGGGGTGGGAACTCGCGGACTACAGTCGCTGGTCAGCCAAACTGCTGGAAGACGGTATCGGTTTTGTGGTTCCCAGCTCCCACCAGGGCATACCTAACACCCGTTTCGCCATTGTGAACCCGAGAACTTCTTTCGAATCTTTGGTCGAAATACTCGACACGATGGTCTAACCAGGAATACGGTTCTAATCGTGACATTGCGTGAATTTCACATGCCCGCCGAGTGGGCTGAACATGAGCGCACCTGGATGGCCTGGCCTTCCTCCGGATACACCCTGGGTGAAACGGAAGAACTAGCCGACGAAGCCCGCCGGTGCTGGGCCGAGGTGGCGAACACCATCGTGCGTTTTGAACCCGTGACCGTACTGGTCGACCCCAGCGCAGTCGAGGAAGCCCACAGGTGGCTCTCTGCCGAAGTCGAGCTCCTCGTGACACCTCTGGATGATGCTTGGATGCGCGACATCGGACCCAGCTTTGTGCAGAAGGCAGACGGTGGCCTGGCCGGCATCAACTGGATTTTCAACGGCTGGGGCGGGCAAAAATGGGCCAGCTGGGAACATGACGCCCATGCAGCCAGCACCATCTTGAAAGCGATTGAGGTGCCGATCGTGGAATCACCTCTGACGAACGAGGGTGGCGGTATTCACGTTAACGGGTCGCGAACTGTCATGATCACGGAGACGGTGCAACTTGACCCCGGCCGCAATCCAGACTGGACCAAGAAACAAGTCGAGGCAGAACTTCACCGCACGTTGGGTGTCGATCACGTGATCTGGTTACCCCGAGGTCTGACACGTGATTACGACGAGTTCGGCACCCGTGGTCACATCGACATTGTGGCGTGTTTCATCAACACCGATACGGTGCTGTTCCACGATCAAAAGAACCCCGAACACCCTGATTTCTGGATTAGCAAAGAAACTAAGCGTGTCCTCAAGGGCGTTCGGGACAGTGACGGGAACAAACTCAACGTCATCTCTGTTCCTGCCCCCGAGATCCTCCACGACGATGAGGGTTGGGTCGACTACAGCTATATCAACCACTACGTGTGCAACGGTGCCGTGATTCTCTGTGCATTTGATGATCCCGGGGATGCCAAAGCCAAGAAGGTGCTGAAAAAGGCATATCCTGATCGTGAAATCGTTCTGGTTGACGCCAGGCCGTTGTTTGCACGAGGTGGCGGAATCCACTGCATCACTCAACAGCAACCACGCCTGGGTTAGCTCACTTCCCCGTGAGGACTGGTCTGTGAAAGCTCTCATCATCCAGCACTTCCACATGAGTCCAACCGGGCCCATCGGCGAGCGCTTGCGCCACCACGGTTTTGAACTCGATGAGTTCTTGCTGGTCCCCGAAGCCCAGTTCGACACCCCCAACCTCGTAGTGGAGTTCCCCAACTTTGATGACTATGACCTCATCGTTCCACTCGGTGCCCCCTGGGGTGCATGGGATGACCGCTGTATTGGTAATTGGCTAACTCCTGAGCTGGAACTTTTTCGCAATGCCATTCTCGCCGACAAGCCCGTGCTCGGCATTTGCTTTGGTGGCCAGATGATTGCCCGAGCACTCGGCGGCTCAGTTGCTCCTGCACCACGAGCAGAACTCGGGTGGCGTTCAATTTGGAGTGACGATCCATGCTTGGTCAGTCCAGGACCCTGGCTAGAATTCCACCGCGACCGTTGGGAGCTTCCCCCCGGAGCCACGGAAATTGCGCGAACTCCTGCTGCATCGCAGGCTTTCACCTACAACAAAACTTTGGCACTTCAGTTCCACCCGGAAATCGAGGTGAGCACCCTGACTGCCTGGCTCGCAACAGGTGGCCGCCAGGAAGTCCTTGACGACGGCCAAGACCCCGACGTAATGGCTGCTCAAACCATCGCCGAAGTAGCAGAGGCTGATAGGCGAGCACACGCACTGGTAGATGCCTATCTCAGTAAGGTCGCGGGCCTGATCTAACTGCCGGAAAGCAGCAAGAGTTTTCCTGTTGTCGTGCGCGCAGCAAGGTCATCTTGTGCCTGGGCAGCGTGGGATAGCGGATAGGTCCCTCCCACGCGAACAGTGAGCTGACCGTCACCGACCAGACGAGTGAGCTCGTTCCAGCGGAATGCCAGTTCATCGGGGGTGCGAACATAGTCGCTCAGAGTGGGGCGGGTAATAAACAGCGATCCGCCAGCGTTCAACCGCTGAAGATCAAAATCTGGAACAGGCCCCGATGCGGCACCGAAGAGCACCATCATGCCCCGCACGGAAAGAGCTTTCAAGGATCTATCAAAAGTGGAAATCCCCACCCCGTCATAGACCACGTCAACGCCGTGACCATCGGTGAGCGTACGAGCCGCACCGTCGAAGTCGTCATAGCTAAGGACCTCGTCTGCCCCCGCAGCGAGCGCAAGCTCTGCCTTCTCAGGAGACGAGACGGTGGTGAAGACTCGGGCACCACGTGCCTTGGCCAATTGAATCAGCAACAGGCCCACGCCCCCAGCACCGGCATGAACCAGGGCAGTGTGCCCCGGCGCTAGAGGGAAAGTAGACGTTGCGAGATAGTGAGCAGTGAGCCCTTGCAACGGCAGAGCTGCCGCGGTGGCATCATCCATCCCGTCAGGCACGAGCAATGCCCGTCCGGCAGGAACGAGGGCGAAGTCTGCGTAGGTGGCGATGCCGTCAGCAAAGGCCACGCGTTGCCCCACTGCAAGAGTGGTAACCCCCGCTCCCAGGGCTTCTACGATCCCCATACCCTCAGTACCAGGAGTGTGGGGAAGAGCGACGGGATAGATGCCCTGGCGGCGATAAATATCAATGAAGTTCACACCCGTGGCGACCATCTTCACCAGAATCTGGCCAGCGCCAGGAGTGGGAACCGGAGTTTCTTGATGTTTCAAAACGGAGGAATCTCCGTACTCAGACATCACTATCGAAGCGCTCATGTCTTGAGCATAGAACGAGTTTCAGACCAAAACCCACTGACAGGAAAGGAAATAAACCTCGCTCGAGAAGAGTTGTTAGCTTTAGTAACGCACCTTGTCGAATCCCTTCCGGCAGCGTGTTTCCCCCGACAAGAACCGCAGAGAGTAGCCATGACAGTGCAGTCCGCGCAGGAAGCCCCCCGGGGTACTGCACCTCTGGCTACTGCACCTCTGGGCACTGTGCGGAGCCTGCGCCGAGTCTTCCCCCTCATTCAGGGCGCAATGCCCCGGTTAATCATCGGCATGATTATTGCCCTGGCCGCAGCCGCCACGGCGTTAACAATTCCGTTGGCCCTGCGCTGGCTCGTAGAGAACCCCCTGGCTACCGGCGACGTGGCCCAGATCCTGCCTGCTGTGGGATTGATTTTCATTCTGGGCCTCGCCGAAGTGACCTTCATCTACCTCCGCAGATGGCTAGTACTGGGCCCCGGGGTCTTCCTCGAAGGCAAGATGCGCAACTCCATCTTCATTCACCTGCAAAAGCTTCCCGTGTCTTTCCACGACTCGTGGCAAAGCGGTCAACTGCTCTCCCGCGCCATGGGCGACATCAGCACCGTGCGCCGCTGGATCTCGTTTGCTTTCGTGCAGCTGTTCACCAGCACCATCATGCTCATCGCTGGTTTCTCAGTGCTCTTTGCCTACAACGGTCTACTGGGATTGATCTTCCTGGTCGCCTCGTTGCCGCTGATTGTGATCAGCCTGCGCTTCCAGCGACGCTTCACGAAACTCGCGCGCAGCACACAAGACCAGCAGGGTGACCTCGCAACCACCGTCGAAGAGTCAGTGCATGGCATTCGTGTACTCAAAAGTTTTGGTCGGGCAGGGGAAGCCCTCGAAGAATTCCTCGACCAGGCTGCCATTCTGCGCGGAACAGAACTGGCCAAGGGCCGCGCCAATGGACAGATGTGGTTCTGGATGTTGCTTATCCCCGACGTCGGATTCGCCATCGCGCTCCCGCTCGGTATTTACCAGGCCAGCCTGGGCAACATCAATGTGGGAACGCTCATTGCGTTCTTTGCCACAGCAGCTCTGTTGAAAGGGCCCATGCAATCCATTGCCCCCATGATGTCGATGTCGATTGAAGCGGGCAGTGCGCTCAATCGCTACTACGACGTCATGAACACCCCCATCGAAATACTCGAAGTGCGCGGTGCTCAGGAAGTTCCAGCCGGTCCCGGTGCACTGGTCTTTGAGGACGTGCACTTCCGCTACGAAGACTCTCCTGCCGACCATGCAGACCTGCTGGATGGGGTGAATCTCAGCATCGCTCCGGGTGAAACCATGGCACTGGTGGGACTCACTGGTTCAGGCAAAACCTCTCTCACGGCATTGACCACCCGCCTCTTTGATGTCACCGGTGGACGAATTCTGATCGACGGTATCGACATTCGAGAAGTCACCATTGACAGCCTGCGCTCCCGCGTTGCCATGGCATTCGAAGATGCCACCTTGTTCTCCATTTCAGTGCGCGACAATGTGCTGCTCGGCCGTGAAGACCTCACCGACTCCACGGATCCCGCTCTCCAAGAGCGAGCAGGTGCTGTGCTCGACCAATCCCTGGATGTGGCACAGGCGGACTTTGTCCGCTCGCTTCCTCTAGGAGTCGACAGTGTGATCGGTGAAGAGGGGTTAAACCTCTCCGGTGGTCAGCGCCAACGCCTGGCGTTGGCCCGCGCCATTGCCATGGAGCCCAGCATCCTCGTGTTGGATGACCCGTTATCTGCCCTCGATGTCACAACCGAAGCGGCTGTCGAGAAGGCCCTCCGCCAAGTCCTGGCCACGACAACCGCGCTGATCGTGGCGCACCGCCCCTCCACCGTCATGCTGGCAGACCGGGTGGCCCTGCTGCACGAAGGCAGGATCTTGGATGTGGGCACCCATTCTGAACTCTTAGCTCGGTGCCCCGAATATCGCAATGTCATTGCCTCCCTTGAGGAGGAAAAGCGATGAGCGTCACCGGCGTCCGCGGAGAAGAACGCTCCGACTTCACTGTCAACGAGGGCAAGGCCCTGCGCCAGCGTTCGCTATCGCTCCTGGGCTCTCTGCTGCACCCCGTGCGCGTTCGGGTCTACTTCACCCTCATCATCGTGGTGATCAGCACCGCAGCCCAGGTCGCCGGTCCGGCACTACTGGCACTGGGTATTGACCAAGGCCTGACCCAGGTTCTCGACAACAACAACTGGCTCCCCGCAGAGCTGATTGTTGTGGCCTACATTCTCACTGCTTTAGTGAGCTCCAGCATGATGGCCATCTACATGCGTTCCTCTGCCCTGATCAGTCAGACAGTGTTGCTGGATCTGCGCGAGCGAGTGTTCACTCACACTCAAAACCTGAGCATGAGCTTCCACGAGAACTACACCTCCGGCCGCATTATTGCTCGCCAAACCAGCGATATTGAAACCCTGCGTGAACTCCTCGATGGCGGCTTGAGCAGTCTCTTCCGCGGCATTCTGCTGATTACGTTCACGGCAGTGGCACTGGTTGCTCTCGACCCCTCGAGTGCATTGCCCCTACTCGTTGCACTCATCCCCTGCTACTTCCTCACCCGCTGGTTCTCGGACACCTCGAAGAAGCAGTTCCGTGAAGCCCGCACCTTCTCCGCTCGACTGATCGTGCAGTTCGTGGAAACCATGACCGGTATTCGTGCCGTGAAGGCATTCCGCCGCGAAGCACGCAACGAAGCCAGCTACGCCATCGGCGTGGACGACTACAAAGAAGCTAACCGGAAGGTCATCCGCCTGTTTGGGACCTATGACCCAGGCCTGAAAGTCATTGGCGTCTTCACTCTCGCCAGTGTGCTTCTCCTGGGATCCTTCCGCGTCGCCAACGGCGCCATGGAGGTCGGTGTGCTTCTGGCCGCCGTGCTCTACACCCGCCGGTTCTTTGAACCGATGGAAGAACTCGCCATGTTCTATAACTCGTTCCAGAACGCCTCTTCTGCTTTGGAGAAGGTCTCGGGAATGTTGGAGGAAAAGCCCACCGTGCTGGAACCCGAGTTCCCCACCGCACTCGTTCACCCCCGTGGTTCCCTCGATTTCAATAACGTGACATTTGGCTACAACTCCAGCTCCGTTGTGCTTCCGAACCTGGATCTTCACATCCCTGCCGGACAAACCATCGCAATGGTGGGAACCACCGGTGCAGGAAAATCCACCCTGGCCAAACTGGTGGCACGTTTCTATGACCCCGTTGAAGGTTCGGTAGAACTGGACGGAATTGAGCTCACCCAGATTGCGAATGCCGACCTGCGCCGCACCATCGTGATGGTGACGCAGGAGTCATACCTGTTCTCAGGTTCTGTCGCCGACAACATTGGTCTCGGAAAACCCGGAGCAACACCGGCAGAAATTGAATCTGCTGCTCGAGCCGTGGGCGCGCATGATTTCATCATGCGTCTGCCCGAAGGCTACGAGACAGATGTGAACAAGCGTGGTGGACGCCTGTCCGCCGGACAGCGTCAGCTGCTCTCCTTTGCACGCGCCTTTATCGCCGACCCCACCGTGCTCATCTTGGATGAGGCCACCGCATCCCTGGATATCCCCAGTGAACGTCTCGTGCAGCATGGTCTGCAGACCCTGCTGGCTGATCGCACCGCGATCATCATTGCGCACCGTCTCTCCACCGTGGCCATTGCGGACCGTGTGCTCGTGATGGAGCATGGCGACATCATCGAAGATGGTAGCCCCGAAGAACTCATTGCCGGAACAGGGAAGTTTGCCAGCCTGCATTCGGCATGGCGTGACTCCCTGGCTTAGCCGACCCCACACACCACGGTGTAGTCCGCAACCACGGTGTCTCCTGTACGGGCCATCACGATGATCATGCGGCCATAGGCGCCGCGCCATTCACTGTGCAGCTTGTAGTGATCTACTTCCGGAACATACTTCTCAATGACATAGCCAGTGGGGGTTGGCTCGCCGAGAATCTTGGCCCCGTCCACCGTGACGCAAATCTCTGTGGCATTAGTGATGATCTCGGCTCGGATGAGCACCATGCCGCCAACCGCAGGGCCTTCTGTTGCCACGATTTGGAGTGTGGGCTCCCCATCAGCCGGTGGGTTTAACAACTCCCAGCGGGAGCGTGGAAGTTCATGCACTGACTTCGGTGCAGTGCGTCGATTACGAGGGTTATCAAATGCCCAGGCATAGGACAGCAAATTGGCATCGTCATAAGCGCGGCCGGCGAAGGTCAACCCCACGGGCATTCCGATGTCACTCATGACCCCCATCGGTACGGTCACGGTGGGGATTCCAAGGTGGCGGGGCACCAAGTTGCCATTGGCCACCCAGGTGCCGTTGCGCCAGGCCAGCCTGGCTGATTCTTCCTTCACATCAGCATCGGCAGGTCCCACATCTGCCACGGCAGGGAACACGACCGCGTCAAACTTGTTGACATCCATCCACTGCTCGAGATCGAGCATGCGGGTTTTCTCAAGCCCAGTCACGCCTTCGGCTATGTCAGGTATCTGTTCGAGTGGGGTGATGCCGTGCTCCCGAGCACGAACCACATACTGCTCCAGGGGGACATCCTCCGGTGCAAAGCGATGCAGGTGGTCATCATATTTACCCGGTAATGAACCCGTTGGCACGGGGAATATCTTCTCCCCGTCCACCTGGGCCAGAGCGTGCAAGTGTGGGTCATTGTTGACCTCGAGGAAGTCGTGCCATCCCCACATAGACAGATCCCATAACTCATGCTCGGCAAACGTCTTGGGCACGAGTCCGCGGGCAACCATGTTCTGTGCGCCATCGCCATGGCTTTCATAGTTGGTCACGACGGGGAAGTCGGTCTCGACCACTTCTGCCCCCAGGAGTTCTAGGTCTTTACGCGCAGCATTCCACAACGCAATGACGCTCTCCCGGGTTTCGATGGTGTCGTCGCTGTCGACATCCTTGTTGATATACATCCGGGGTATGGCGATGCGCTTCCCCCGCAATGCCTGGGGATCCATCAAGAAGGGATAGAACGGTGGGCGTAGTTCTGAAGCTTTCGGAATCTCCACCCAGGGCTGCATGCGCCAAAAGTCACCGCGGGTTTCGGTGTCGTCATCCACGACCACTTCGAGCAGGGTGAGCATGTCCTCCATGGTGCGCGTGTGGGGAACCACGACATCCATGGTGGGGACCAGGGGCCAGTTACCGCGGGTGGAGATCACGCCGCGCGAGGGCGTATATGCACACAGCCCGTTATTGGAAGCTGGTGCTCGGCCCGACGACCACGTCTCTTCACCCAGTCCGAAGGCAGCAAAGCTGGCCGCAGTTGCCGTGCCCGAACCATTCGAGGATCCCGAGCCAAAGGCTGCCGTGAGGTAAGCAGGGTTGTAGGGGCTTTCCGCGCGGCCATAGAGACCACGCTGCATTCCCCCGTTCGCCATCGGCGGCATGTTGGTCAGCCCAATGAGCACAGCACCCGCATTCCGGAGCTGAGCAATAGTGAACGCATCCTCAGTTGCGATGAGGTCAGCAAAAGCAGGAGAACCTGCTGCAACCGTCATACCTCTGACTTTGTAGCTGTCTTTGGCGGTGTAGGGAATGCCATCCAGCAAGCTCAGTTGTTCCCCCTGCGCAATACGTTTGTCAGCCTCCCGGGCTTCGGCAAACATCTGCGGATTCAACACCGGAACGGAGTTCAAGCACAGACCGTGGCGGTCATAGTGGGCGATGCGATTGAGATACATCCCAACAAGTTCAACGCTGGTTATTTCACCACTATCGAGTGCGCGCCGAAGTTCAGCAATGGTTTTTTCGACCACTCTGAATAAGGGGGGCATCGCATTCCTTTGAGGTGTGACCTCCAGCCTATTGCTGAGCTGAGAAGCTATCTAGTCCTTGCACGCAGTCCCGTTCGAATCCCGAACAGGGATTTACCCCTGTTCGCAAAGCACGGTTTGTCCGAACACCTCGAAACCAATCTTTGCTGCCAATACAGTGAAAGAACGGGGGGCTTCCCTCGCTTTGTGAGACATAGAAATGGTCCCCATGAACTCCTCTGCACCCGTCAGCGAAGCCGTTATTCAGTCCAACCTCAAGGTTCTTGCAACCCTGCCATTCGCTGACACTCGTGACTTCGAAAATGCCTCACGCGGTCTTCTTGCCCGCCATGGCGGTGGCACCATCACGGATGACAGCGGGCATGTGGTCTGGGACTTTAACCGTTATGACTTCTTGGCCGGAGATGCCCCTGCGAGTGTGAACCCCAGTCTGTGGCGTCAGGGTTTACTCAACTGTCAGCAAGGCCTCTTCGAAGTTGTCGAAGGTATTTACCAAGTGCGTGGTTTTGATATTGCGAACATCACCTTCATCGAGACCGATACCGGTGTGGTGATCATGGATCCCTTGACCGCCGCTGAGACCGCGCGGGCGGCACACGCGCTGTATACCGAACATCGCGGACCCCGCCCCGTCAAAGCCGTGATCTACACCCACAGTCACGCCGACCACTTTGGCGGTGTCAAGGGTGTCATGACCCAAGAACAAGCAGACAGTGGCGAGGTCCTCGTCATTGCCCCGGAGGGGTTCACTGAGCATGCCGTGGCAGAGAATGTCTATGCCGGAACTGCTATGGCTCGTCGTGCGGCGTATATGTATGGTGCTGCTCTTCCAGCCAGTGCAGTGGGCCAGGTTGGTGCGGGCCTCAATCAGACACTGGCAACGGGAAGCATCACCCTCATCGCTCCTACGGTTCTGATTACCACCACCGGGGAAACCGTGAATGTGGACGGTCTGGAGATTGAGTTCCAAATGGCCCCGGGCTCCGAAGCCCCCGCAGAAATGCACTTCTACCTGCCGAAGTACCGAGCACTGTGCATGGCAGAAAATGCCAGTCACTCCCTGCACAATCTGCTTACACTGCGCGGTGCTTTAGTGCGCGACCCTCGCGTGTGGGCACAGTACATTTCGCACGCCATCGAGCTCTTTGGTGATCGCACCGATGTTGAATTTGGTGCACACCACTGGCCCACCTGGGGTCAGGAAGAAATCCGAGAATTCCTCACCGTGCAGCGTGATCTCTATTCCTACCTCCATGACCAGACTCTGCGCATGCTCAACCAGGGACTGACCGGCATCGAAATTGCAGAGCAGATTCAACTCCCTCCAGCATTAGAGAATGCATGGAGTGCTCGGGGCTATTACGGTTCTGTAAGCCACAACGTCAAAGCCATCTACCAGCGCTATATGGGCTGGTTTGATGGCAACCCTGCCCACCTCTGGCAGCACGTTCCCACAGAATCTGCCACTCGATATGTGTCGGCACTGGGCGGTGCAGACCGCACCATCGAGCTCGCCCACGCGGCCTTCGCCGAAGGCGACTTCCGCTGGGCAGCGACCTTGCTTGACCATGTGGTCTTCGCTGACGCGAGCAACATGGCAGCTCGTGAACTTCTGGCGAAGACGTATGACCAACTCGCGTTCGGGATCGAAAACGCGACCTGGCGTAACTTCTATCTCTCTGGAGCAGCAGAGTTGCGCGGTGAGAACTTCGGTACTCCCACGATTGCCACCTCCCCCGACATGATTGCCCAGTTGGAGATCACGCAGGTTTTCGATGCCATCGCCATCTCAGTCAACGGCCCCCAGGCCTGGGATCTGGATCTCAGCATGGACTGGATTTTTGCCGACCAGGGCCGCCAGTTCCGCACCACACTCAAAAACGGTGTGTTCGTGGCCATCGAGAAAAAGGATTCCTCCCCCGCACAGGTGACAATCACATTGGCAAAGCCACTGCTTCCGCTGTTCCTGATGGGTCAGATTGAGCGGGCCACTGCTGCTGGCGCTGTGATTGAAGGTGACGCCAGCGTGCTGGCGACACTTCTGGGAACACTGCAGCCCGGTAATCCTGCATTCGCTATCGTCACACCCGAATAATTCGGGTGTGCGTTAGCGGCTAGTAACCGAACCGAAAAGTCGTGCGATCGGCGCGATGACCAATGGTCGCGCCGCAGCCCAGGCGCCGCCAACGAGAACCATCGAACCGACAAAGATCCAGAAACCTGTCCAGTCCACAACATCCTGCGATGCGTAGATGTGGTTGAGGTTACGCAGTGCTCCGGTCGTGAAGACCAAGAAGACGTGAATCACGATAAAAGCACAGAAGTAAATCATCACGGGGAAGTGAATAGCGCGTGCCCACTCCATGGGGTAGAGAGCGTTGAGCTTCTTCCAATTTGCTGGCCAGGCAGCAGACATTCGGAAACCGGTGATGGCCGCCAGTGGTGCAGCGAGGAACACGGTGGTGAAGTAGGCGAGAACTTGCAAGCTGTTGTAGTTGACCCAGCCGTTTTCGGTTGGCCAATCCAGCGTCAAGTACTGCAGACCTGCAGAAACGGCGTTAGGAATAACTTCCCAGCTCGTTGGAACGATTCGCATCCACTGGCCCGTGATGAACAGCAGAACAACGAAGACCACACCGTTGATGAGCCAGAGGAAGTCGAGTGACTGGTGGAACCAGATAGTGAGGCTGACCTTGTGGCCACCGGCACGACGTGGCGTGAAGTACGCGGTGGGGCGTTGCTCACGGCGAATTGTGATTCCCGAACGAATGATGAGGACCATAAGGAAAACGTTGAAGAAGTGCTGCCAACCGAGCCAGGCAGGAAGTCCCACGGGAGCGGTCTCGGGAAGGTGTGTTTCGCCCGGGTAGGTCTCAATGAAGGACTGGAGTGCGGGTGTCGCCACCAGAAGCCTGGTGAGGATGATGGCTAGACCAGCAATAACCAGGAATGCTGCGGAGCCCCAGAGAATCTTGCTCAGCAAGGGCAGCGCACTGATGCGATCCTTGAGCGATACCTTGGGGGCAACAGGAGCGGGGGCAGCAACTGGAGCAGCGGCAGGTGCGGGTGTGTCAGCAACAGCAGCCACAACAGGGGCGACTTCAACCGGTGCCTCCACAGGAGCCGCGACGGTCTCTGCTACTGGAGTTGCGATCACAGGTGCTGCGGCAACAGCGGCAACACGAATTCCTTCAGAAGGCCACGGGGAACCGCCGGCAACACGAGGAAGTCCACGGCGCAGTCCCTCAATCGAGGTGGCTGCAACGACGGGAGCAGCAACCGGTGCAGCAGGTGCGGGTGCAACTGCGGGAGCTTCACTGACAGGAGCAGCAGCGACAACGGGCGCAGCGGCAACGGGTGCAGCGGCAACGGGTGTAGCGGCAGGAGCAGAAGAAGCAACAGCAGCGCCCGAGGGCCACGGTGCACCACCGGCAACACGGGGCAGACCCGCACGCAGGTGAGACGTGTTGATTGCTGGTGCTGTAGCTGGTGCGGTGGCAACCGCAGGTGCAACGACAGGTGCTGCCACAGATTCTACGACTGCTGCAGCAGCTACAACAGGAACGGCATCCACGGGAGCAGCCACAGGAGGCGCAGCAACAGCTTCAGTCACGGCAGGGGCAGCGACCGCTGCACCGCGCACGGGTGCAGGACCGTCACCGGGAGGCCACGCGAAGCCACCGGCTACGCGAGGCAGTCCACGCCGCAACTGAGGGACTGTCATGAATTACTTACCCGATGCCTCAAGTGCGGCGATGAGCTGTGGGACGACAGTGAAGACGTCACCGACAACACCAAAGTCTGCGATTTCGAAGATAGGTGCGGTCTCGTCCTTGTTGATCGCGATGATGGTCTTCGCGGTCTGCATACCTGCCTTGTGCTGGATAGCACCAGAGATACCCAGAGCAACATAGAGCTGAGGGGAAACCTGAACACCGGTCTGGCCAACCTGGAAGGTTTGAGGCACGAAGCCTGCGTCAACTGCGGCACGAGAAGCACCCACGGCGGCACCGAGGGCGTCTGCGAGCTGCTCAACGAGGACGAACTTCTCCGCCGTGCCGAGTCCACGTCCACCGGAAACAACCTTGGTTGCTCCACGGAGTTCGGGGCGCAGGCTGGTGGGTGCGTCCGCGACATCAATGGATTCGATGGCAGCTGACTTACGACCCGAAGGGGTGACAGCAAGCTTTTCGGCAACCACGGGCTGCGCGGTTCCGCGAGCTTCCACAACACCCTGGCGAACCGTGATGACGGGAGCTGCAAAAGTGACGGCAGAGGTAACCACGAAAGCTCCACCGTAGGCAGAGTGAGACGCAATGATGCCCTTAGCGTCACGGGTGACGTCGATGGCGTCGTAGTTCACGGCAGCGCCGGTGCGAACTGCAAAGCGAGCAACAACTTCCTTGCTCTGGTCAGAGTGTGCGGCGAGAACGGCAGCAGGCTGAACCAGTGCCGCAGCAGCCTGCAGTGCGTCCACAGTTGGAGTCGAGTAGATGGTGTTGTCACCGTCTGCGAGGAGAACCTTGGTTGCACCTGCAGCTGCGGCAGCAGCAGAAAGTGCGTCCGCGTGCTCGCCTGCACCCACGATGAGGGCAATAGGGTTACCGAGGCCTGTAGCAGCACCGAGCAGACCTGGAACGCTCTTGGAGAGCTGGCCGTCGGGGGTGCTGTCGAGAAGTACCAGAATGTTGTCCGTCATGATTACTCCGCCTTAGACCAGTTGGTTCTTTTTGAGGAATTCAGCGAGCTGGTTTCCAGCGTCACCTTCGTCCACGATCTTGACGCCGGCAGCACGTGGCGGCTTGGCCGAAATCTCGGTCATGATGGCGCGTGGCTTTGCCAACACGTCGATGTCTGCACCCAGGTCGGCAACCGAGAGAACCTCGAAAGGCTTCTTCTTGGCAGCCATGATTCCCTTGAAGTTGGGGAAGCGGGCATCGGGGAAGCGTTCGGTCACCGAGACAATCGCAGGGAGCTCTGCACGCAACTTGAGAGTCACGCGGTCAATGACGCGAGTACCGCTGACAGCCTTGTCGTCAAGCTCAATGGTGGTGAGCTTGGTGATCTGAGGAATGTCGAGCAGTTCAGACAGCGCAGCAGGAACCACACCACCGGCACCATCGGTCGACTGGTCACCAGCGATGACCAGGTCGTAGCCGATGTGTGTGAGTGCTGCAGCCAGAACCTCAGCCGTCAACGTCACATCAGCACCCACGAGTGCCCCATCGGAGATGAGGACGGCGCGGTCTGCCCCCATCGCGAGCGCCTTGCGCACGCTGGCGGTGGCGTCTTCGGTTGCCATCGAGAGCGCGACAACTTCGGTGCCCTCGTGCTTTTCTGCATAGGAGATCGCATACTCCAGCGCGCGTTCGACGATTTCGTCCAGGACGCGGTCGCTCTTGTTACGGTCTGCTAGACCAGTCTCGAGGTCAAGGAAACGTTCACCGTAGGTGTCGGGTGCTTCCTTGACGAGAACAACAATTCTCATGAGTGATCCTTATGTTGTGAGGTATCGCGTGAGGGTGGGTTTAGTTCTCAGCGAGCTTCTGCTTCATCAGGTTGGAACCGATGATGAGCTGCTGAATTTCGCTGGTGCCTTCATAGAGACGAAGGAGACGAACATCGCGGTAGATCTGCTCAACGGGGTATTCGCGGATGTATCCGGCACCACCGTGAACCTGCACACCGAGGTCTGCAACCTTGCCGACCATTTCGGTGCAGTAAAGCTTGGCAACTGAGGGGGCAATACGGGTGTCTTCGCCGCTCTGGTACTTACGCGCGGTGTCGAGGACCAGTGCACGACCAGCGGAGACGCCCACCTGCATATCTGCGAGCATGGCCTGAACGAGCTGGAAGTTACCGATGAGTTCGTCGCCCTGCTTGGCAATTGCTGCATAGGCGAGAGATTCGTCGAGTACACGCTGTGCCTGACCGACGGCGAGGGCTGCAATGGTGATGCGGCCCTTCGCGAGTGAGGTCATCGCTGCCTTGTAACCGATACCGGGCTGTCCACCGACGAGTGCGTCGTCGGTGACCTTGACCTCATCGAAGTGAACGTCTGCGGTCCAGGCTCCAGCCTGACCCATCTTCTTGTCGTGGGGCCCGACGGTAACACCGGGAAGGTTGCTAGGAACAATGAAGACCTCAACCTTGGCCTTGCCCGTTTCGTCGGTGACCTTAGCGAAAGCCATGAAGACATCTGCAATGGGTGCGTTGGTGATGTAGCGCTTCTCCCCGGAGATGCTCCAGCCATCAGCAGTCTTGACGGCCTTGGTGCGCATGGATCCAGGGTTCGAACCTGCTCCGGTTTCAGTCAGGGCGAAGGAGGCCACGATGTCACCGCTGGCGATGCCTTCAAGCCACTGCTGCTTCTGGGTCTCGGTGCCGAATCCGGCGATCACCTGACCGGCAATACCGTTGTTGGTTCCGAACATGGAGCGGAATGCAAGGCTGGTGTAGCCGAGCTCAATACCGAGCTCTGCCTGCTGCACGACGTCGAGGCCGATGCCGCCCCATTCTTGGTCAATGGCATAGCCGAAGAGTCCGAGGTCCATGGCCTGCTTGCGGAGAGACTGAGGAATTTCATCCTTCTCAGCAATCTCGCGCTCGAGAGGGATAACTGCCTCGCGGATGAATTCGCGGAGTCCGCCGAGAATCTCGACGAAGTCTTCTGGGGAAACTTGTGATTCAGACATGGCTTAATCTTCCTTGATTGGATTGATGTTGTCCAATACCAAGTAGCAGGTCGATTGATAACAATAAATGCATCAATTTGTAGTGCCTCACTGCACACTCGAGCAACTACTCCATCGTAGTAAATCCCCCGAACTGCCGGGCTTTCTGTCCAAAAAACACACAGAACTTTAGGGGTGCCCTGCGGAAAGGGGAAAAGTACTCGTTCGCATCTTCAAACTGGGCCAGACTAGGACCAATGGCCCCGTCAGCGGCCGCTAAGGATGGTCCAGCCATGGTTCGCAAAATTCGTTCCGAAGATGAGCAGATTAAACGCCTCCGGGTTTACAACATCGTCGCTGGTGCGATACATCTTCTCCAGGGACTGGTATTTCTTTTCGTCCTGACAAAGCTGAGCTCACAGGTCATGTTCCCGGTCACCGCCGACTACATGACCGGCCCTCCCGGTGTGGACCTCCCCACCGAGCAGGTCACTTTCTTTGAGGTGAACCTGGGTCTCGGCGTGGTGGCATTCCTCTTTTTGTCGGCCTTCTTCCACTTCCTCATCTCCCTCCCCGGTGTTTTCACTCGCTATGCCAATGGGCTCAAGCTCAATCACAACTACTTCCGATGGACTGAGTACGCGCTGAGCTCCTCCGTCATGATCTGGCTCATTGCCCAGCTCAACGGGGCCACCGACTTCGCGGCACTGTTTGCCATCTTCGCCGTCAACGCCTCCATGATCATGTTCGGTGCGTTGCAAGAGAAATACGAGAAGCCTGGAAACAAGAAGTTCCTGCCCTTCATCTTTGGCTCCATGACTGGAATCGTTCCCTGGATCATCATTGCCATCTATACCTTGCAGCCAGGATCAACCTCTGCAGCAGAGGTACCTGGATTTGTGTATGGCATTGTCATTTCACTCTTTGTGTTCTTCAACACTTTCGCCATCAACCAGGTTCTGCAGTATCGCCAGATCGGCGGATGGAAGAGTTACCTCCGCGGAGAGCGTGCGTACATCACGCTCAGTCTGGTGGCCAAGAGCGTCTTGGCGTGGCAGGTATTCTCGGGCGCACTCGTGCCCCTGTTCGTGAGCTAGAAATGAGAAAACCCCCTCAGTTGAGGGGGTTTTCGTTGTAGCTGGAGCGGGGCTCGATCCCGCGACCTCACGATTATGAGTCGTGCGCTCTAACCAGCTGAGCTACCCAGCCACGAACATTCGCCGGTCAAACAGGTGAACCTGTCGAAGTCGAAGAATGATCGGGCCCCGAGCGAGGATTGAACTCGCGACCCCTTCCTTACCATGGAAGTGCTCTACCACTGAGCTATCGGGGCGTATCCAGAATCCCGGAAAAGCTTTCCGAAAATTGGCACCGTAAGAGATTATCACCTCTGAGGGCATGCTAAAAACACGAGCTTCTCCGAGACTTTCCGCACAGTTCATTCGGTGCTGTTCTCACCTGCCTAAACTTGCTCCATGTCGTTAAAAGAGTGGTGGCGTTCCTCCGTTATTTACCAGATTTATCCCCGGTCATTTGCGGATGCAAACGGGGATGGCATCGGTGACCTCGCCGGCATTACCTCCCGACTCCCCCAGCTCACGGAGCTCGGTGTGGATGCTATCTGGTTGTCGCCTTTCATGACGAGTCCCCAGAAGGATGCCGGCTATGACGTGGCCGACTATTGCGATGTGGACCCACTCTTTGGCACCCTCCAGGACTTCGATGTCTTGGAGAAAACAGCACACGATCTGGGGCTGCGCGTCATTGTGGATTTGGTTCCCAACCATTGTTCCAGCGAGCACCCCTGGTTTATCGAAGCACTTGCTGCCGGTGAGGGCAGCGAACAACGCGCGCGCTTCATGTTCCGCGAGGGTCAGGGTGCCCACGGGGAGCTTCCTCCGAATAACTGGGAGTCAGTATTCGGTGGCCCTGCCTGGACCCGCACCATGAACCCGGATGGCACTCCGGGTCAGTGGTATTTGCACCTGTTTGATTCCAGCCAGCCTGATTTTGACTGGACCAACCCCTGGGTGCGCGAGCGTTTCCGCGAGATCCTCCGGTTCTGGCTTGATCGCGGCGTGGATGGATTCCGTGTCGATGTGGCCCACGGATTATCCAAAGCACCGGGTCTGCCTGACTTCCGTCGCGATGACGAATATTGGAGCACCCCGGCAGAAATTCGTCCCGATAACCCCTACTTCGGACACGAGGGTGTGCACGAGATCTATCGCGACTGGCATGAGCTTCTGGCCGAATACCCCGGCGAGCGCATTCTCTGCGCGGAGGCATTCGTGGAGCCCTTGACCAAGATGGCTCAATGGGTTCGTCCCGATGAGATGCAGCACGCGTTTAACTTCCCGTTCTTAGTTACCCGCTGGAATGGCGAGCAAATGCGCCACGTGATTAAGGACTCCCTCTCTGCGTTCCACGCGGTTGGGGCACCCAGTACCTGGGTGCTGTCCAACCATGACCAGATTCGCCACGCAACCCGACTGGCTCAGGATCCCAGTGGCAAAATCGCGGACCGCATCACCGGTATTGGTCCCTTGACCGAACCTAAGCCCGATAACGCTCTGGGTCTGGCTCGTGGTCGTGCAGCTTCAGTCATGATGTTGGCATTGCCAGGTGTGGCATATATGTATCAAGGGGAGGAGCTCGGTCTTCCCGAGGGAATGGATATTCCCGACGATAAGAGACAGGATCCGACATTCTTCCGAACTGGAGGTGCTTCCTACGGCCGTGATGGCTGCCGCGTCCCGATCCCGTGGGAAGCCGATGCACCAAACTTCGGTTTTGGTCCAGGCGGTGAGCCGTGGCTGCCACAGCCTGCGGTGTATCGCGAATATTCTCGCGATCTGCAAGAGGGTGTAGCTGGTTCAACCCTTGAGCTTTACCGTTCAGCGCTGGCGATCCGCAAGGATCGGGCGCTGGGTGAGGGTGATCTCGAGTGGATCGACGGAACTCCAGAAAACGTTCTTGGGTTCCGCAACGGGGACGTGACCGTGTTTATCAACTACAGCGAAAAGCCCTGGGCTCTTCCTGCTGGTGAGATCATCCTCGATAGTGGCAATAGTGCAGACGGGGTCTTAGCTCCCGCTGCTGCCGTGTGGATTGTCTAACCGGCAGATTCTGTCGGTGACTTTCCGGCTCGTTGAACGAGGAAGGTGTAGGGGTCAATCGGTGAGTCCCCCACACGAATTTCGAGGTGGAGGTGGGGGCCGGTTGTCAGACCTGTGAGACCAATATTGCCCACGAGGTCGCCCTTGTTCACCGTGTCACCAGCTTTGAAGGGTGGGGATCCTGGAACCATGTGGCAATAGACGCTCGTGAACTTCGTTCCATCGACGTTGTGTTCAATGAAGATAGAAACACCACAGGTTGGTCCCGGATCTTCCACCAACGAAACAATGCCATCGGCTACCGAATAAATCGGTGTTCCGTAATCGTGCGAGAAGTCCAGACCGGTGTGGAAGTTGTAATACCCAAAGAGGTTGCGGTCGCCGAAGGGCGAGGAAATCTTTACTTCCTTGACCGGCCACTGCACGCCATTGTTCGAGATAGGAACATTAACTGCAAGTTTCTTCACAGAATATGCGCCTGATGTGGGGGCTATTTGGGCAGACGTGACGCTCACTCCATCACGCCCTGCGGCGAGGTTCTCACCCGTACCTTCCACGCTTTGACCATCACCGATAGGCAAAGTGCTCAACCGTGATTGTTCAGCCATCAGGGCAACATCTTCGGGGGACAGCAACGCATTTGCCGGGATGCTGGTTGCAATTGCCAGACCTGCCACAAAAGCCATGGCGGTCAACGTGAAAATTCGGGCTATGCCTCCCTTGCGTTTCTTAGGTGCGACAACAGCCGGAACTTGTTTCCGGCTCTTGTGCCTGATGCGCACCTTCACATGGGGCTTCGGTGGAGACGGTGTGGAAACTTGCGCCATGAGCGCGATCGGGGCAGGAATAGGTCCCGTTGCGGGGTCCGACGCGGGGAGGAACACCACATCTTGCTGATCAAAGGGAACAGCAGGGACATCGACGGGAACCGCAGGAAGTGTCTGTTCCGCTGGAAGAGCCGCGTTCCGAAGTTCCCGGCGGCTCAGTGGCACTGGGTCAGAAACGACGGGCGTGACGACGGGCGTGGGCTGTGGCGCTGCCCGCTCGAGTGGTTCTCTGCTCTCTGACAGGTCCGAGAAGATAGCAACTTGAGAGGAATCTTCCTCTGCCGGATGGGCAACGGGGCGATAACTCAAAACCTGCCGTTCGAGTTCTTGCGCGAGAACTTCGTCCGACTCCTGCTGACGCATGTCACGTAACTGGCGACGAGTCAGGGGTTGTTCCGTGGGTTCACGACGAGACTGCTGCAGAGCAGCAGTCTCGTCGTGTTCGTCCACCACAGAAAATCCTCACGTGTTCATCGGCGGAGGACTTGTGCCTACCAGCTCGAAAGATAACGGAAGGGTTAAGGTTACCAAGCTTGCCTGAGAAAGACCACCCAAGAGGCTATGAAGAGGTGATTACCCCTGAGACCGTCAGAAGCTTTTCAATCTGCGGATACAGATGCGGATTCGTCGCGATAATCATCGCTTCACCTTCGGCTTGTCCGTCCAGGCCACCCACTAACGCCCCTGCTTCACGCGCGACGAGGCTTCCCGCAGCGTGGTCCCAGGGCTTGGTGCCGCGTTCAAAGTAGCCATCCAGGCGGCCTGCGGCCACGGCACACAGATCGAGAGAAGCAGCACCCGCTCGGCGAATGTCGCGCACAACCGGCAGTACGTTGGTGAGCAGGTGCGCTTGTTCTGCCCTGACCTGTGAGCTGTATCCAAAGCCGGTAGCAAAAAGTGAAAGTTCGATCACGCTTTCTTTATTGACGGCCAGCTCGGTGAGTTTGCCTGCGTGCAGTAACCACGCGCCGTCACCCTGCGAGGCAAAGTACAGCTCATCAACCAGCGGGTTGAATACCACGCCTGCCAGCTGCGTCCACGTGGCAGGGTTTGCCTCGCCCTGCACAACAGCAATGCTCACGGCGAATTGGGGAATGCCATAGAGATAGTTGACGGTGCCATCGATGGGATCCACGACCCATGTCAGTCCTGAGGTCCCAGGGAATTCGTTTCCCTCCTCGCCATAGAACCCGTCGTCGGGACGCAGTTCGGCCAGACGGTTTTTGACGAACTCTTCACATTCCCGATCGGCGAAGGTCACCACATCAATAGAACTCGACTTGGTGTCTGCCACGACAACGCCTTCCCGGCGGCGGCGCGCAATGAGCTCTCCCGCTTCGGTGGCAATCGTGCGGGCAATGTCCAGGAGTTCAGCGGGGGTAGCCATGTTTCAAGGGTAGTGCGCAGACAGAAAAAGGGAGGCCCCTCACGGAGCCTCCCTCTACCCAACTCGTGTTAGCAGCACGCTGCCTTCTCTGAGGAAGGAGTGCAGCAGGCCGAATCCTTGGCGTCGGTGGAGCAGCACGCAGCGGTCTGTGCTGATGAGTCGCAGCAGCTCTGTTCTGCAACATCAGTTGCGCAACAAGCTGCCTTTTCCTGGGTTTGTGCGTCAGTCATGAGTGTCCTTTTTCTCATTCCGGAGATCCACATCACTATATTGATGTTTATCTATATAGTTATATAATATAGATTGTTATCTATATAGCAAGTGTTTCTTCAGGAAGGCCTGGCACATGACATTGACCGCACCGGTAGCCTCAGAGGCAACGAGCTGCACCCCCCTCGATCTAAGTGCCGCCCTGACACGCCCTCAAGCTGAGCAACTCGCCACCCTCCTCAAAGCCATTGCAGACCCCACTCGTCTCCAGCTGGTGAGCTTCATTCAAGCCAGCAACAATGCAGAAGCCTGCGTGTGTAATCTGACGGAGCCACTGGGGCTGAGCCAACCCACCATTAGCCACCACCTCAAAGTTCTCACCGAAGCTGGGGTCATCATCCGCGAGAAGCGCGGCACCTGGGCGTGGTACTCCGTGAACCAGGAACGCTGGCAACAGCTCGCTCCTCTGTTAGCGAGCTGACATGTCCCTGGTCGACACCCTTCCCAGCTCTAAAGGAAAGCTTGCCCTCGTCGGTGCAGGTGCTCTGGCACTGTGGGGTCTGGCCTACTGGGTCAACGAATGGCTCTGGGACTGGGTGATGTATGGAGTGCTCAAACTCGACAGCGCCAATCGCGTCGTCGAAACTGTGCACTTCTTTGTCTACGACTTCCTCAAGATCATGCTGCTGTTAGCGGGCATCATTTTTGTGATCACATTCTTGCGTTCCTATATGAGCGTGGAGCGCACGCGTGCGCTGCTCGGGGGCAAGCGCTCGGGCGTGGGCAACGTCCTTGCCGCAGGCCTCGGTGTCATCACGCCGTTCTGCTCCTGCAGTGCCGTGCCGGCCTTTATCGGTTTTGTTGCTGCCGGCGTGCCCGTCGGGGTCACGATGAGCTTTCTCATTGCCAGTCCGTTGGTTAATGAAATTGCGATCGGGCTTCTACTCACCTTGTTCGGTTGGCAAATCACTCTGCTCTATGTCGTCTCCGGTCTCGCCATCGCTATCGTGGCCGGGTGGGTCATTGGGAAGTTCAAACCTGAGCGCTGGGTTGAGAAGTTTGTTTTCGAGACCAAGCTCCATGGCGAAGCCATCGATCCCTCCCGTGGACTCACGATTAAACAACGTGTGGGAATCGCCAGCGGTGAGGTGTCTACCATCATCCGCAAAACCTGGCCCTACCTTGTTGTGGGAATCGGTCTTGGTGCGATTATTCATGGCTGGGTTCCTGAATCTTTCTTCACCTCGGTTGCGGGGAAAGACAACCTGTTTGCCGTGCCCCTGGTGGTTCTCCTCGGTGTTCCGCTCTATTCCAACGCAGCTGGAATTCTTCCCCTCGTTGAATCCCTCTACGGGGCTGGTCTTCCCATTGGAACACTGCTGGCCTTCATGATGTCGGTTGTAGCGCTGTCGCTGCCAGAGCTCATCCTGCTCAAGCGCGTGCTCAAACCACAGCTGCTGGGCATCTTCGTGGGCGTGACCGCCACCGGCATCATTCTCGTTGGATACCTTTTCAACGCCATCATCCCCTAACAAGAGCAAGGAATACTCATGGCTACTCTCGATATCAAAGTTCTCGGCCCCGGTTGCCGCAACTGCGTCACCCTCGATAAAGCAACCCGCGCCGCGGTAGCCGAACTGGGTCTCGATGCATCCATCGAAAAAGTCGAAGACTACGCTCAGATTGCCAGCTACAACATCATGAGCACCCCGGGTCTCGTGATCGATGGCACTGTCGTTTCTTCTGGTCGCGTTCCCTCCCCGTCAGAGATCAAGGACCTCCTTCTCGCGGCACAGGCCTAGTCCGATGCCTGACACTGAGGACATCAAAACCTTCACGCTCTCCGCCCGACGGGTAGATGAGCACGGTTCTCTCGCCCACACCAAAGAAGCCGACATTGTTCTCGATACCAGCGTGGACGGCAGAGTGGACGCTGCGAACCCCGTCGAGCTATTGCTGGCATCACTGTCCGCCTGCATGCTCAAAGGCATCGAACGCCATAGCCCCGCAATGCCCTTTGCCTATAGCAGCGCAGCCATCTCGCTCACTGCACGACGCCCTGCGCTGGAAGCCCGGGTGACCGAGATCGACTACGTCCTGACAGTGGACACCACAGAGTCAGACTCCAAACTAGAGCTACTCCACAAAAACCTGCTGAAATTCGGCACGATCTATAACACCCTTGCGCCGGGCACGACCATCACGGGGCGCATTCAACGCGGAGCGAATTAAGCGCTGTAGGCGAGCGTTCCGTCGATATAGGTCTCGTTAACCACAATCTTGTCCCAGCTTGCTGGGTCTGAGGTCCACGGGTTGCTGTCCACGACGGCATAGTCAGCACGCTTTCCCACCTCGAGTGAGCCACGGTCATCGGCGTGGATTTGCCAGGCGGCATTCGTGGTGATCGCGGCAAGAGCTTGCGCAGGAGTTGCGCATTCAGCAGGGTTGAGGACTGAACCATCAGCCTGCAGGCGACGCAACACGGCGGTTTGAGCACTCAACAATGGGTGAACTTTCGACACGTTGTAATCGGAGTGCACGCTGGTGTTGATACCTGCTGCGATCGCCGAGGCCACGCGGTCAAGTCGATCTGCGCGGTCTGCTCCAAGGATGGTGTCACGGAACGCTGCGCCCCAGTAGAGCACGTGGTTCATCAAGAAGGTTGCTGAGATGCCAAGTTTGGCCGTGCGCGCCAACTGGTCGTCGGTCGTGATGGAGTAGTGGATGAAGGAGTGACGCAAATCTGAGTTCGCTCTACCAGGAAGGATCTCTTCCATCGCTTCGAGCGCCATTTCAACAGCAGCATCACCATTGGTGTGTACATTGATTTGCCAGCCATCGTTGAGACCTGCACGAATAGCGCCGCGCAAGGTCTCAGGCGTCCAGTTACCATGACCACCGTTGTTTTCACCGAGGTATGGCTGCATGAAGTAGCCCGAACGGCCCTGGTTAGATCCGTCGGCGACGACTTTCCAGGCATCTGAACGAACCATCTCGTCACCGCTGAACGGGGTGACTCCCGCGTCCTTCCAGGTTTGTGCAACCTGCTCTGGGGTCTTGCCTGCCATGATGGCGAACTGTGCAGTGGACACACGCACCGGGAGGCGCTTCGCGCCATTGAGCTGGTGCAGCATAGCCAATTCGCTGACGCCTGCAAGGGTGCCGGTGGCGCCTTCGCGCAAAGAGGTAACACCCTGCTTGGCGCACTCATTCAAAATTTCAGTGATACCAGCTGCAAGCTGCTGGGCAGAGGGCTTGGGGAACTTGGCCAACATCATCATCATGGCGGGAGCCTCACCGATAACACCTGTGAGTTTGCCGTCAGCACGACCGAAGGTGCCACCAACTGGATCTGGAGTGTCGTATGTAATGCCCGCGGCCGCAAATGCAGCAGAGTTTGCGTAGAGGTAGTGCATCGAGGCATTCATCACGATAACGGGGCTGTTGGGGGAAATCCGGTCAAGGATGTCGAGGGTCAGATCAGGCTCTCCGGGGAACAGGCTGGGGTCAAAAAGCTTGCCCAGCACATATTCCCCCGCAGTAGTCTGAGCGGCGGTGGTTTTGAGCGTGGCCACAACGTCATCGAAAGTCGCACAGACTTCGTGGGACACATCTGTCCAGGTCAGATTGAGCAGTGACGTCCAGATGTGCATGTGGGGCTCAATGAGACCGGGAACAACAACTCCCTCGGGCTTCACGGTCGTCGTGGAGGAATCAACAAGTCCCTCAACATCCTTGAGCGCACCGATGCCGATAATGGCACCACCAGAAATAGCCATTGCTTCCGCAAGAGGAGCTGCAGGATTTCCGGTAGCGATCGTGCCCACGACGAGGATCTCTGCAGTCTGCCCCACGGTAAGTCCTGCTGCGTGGCTAGCGGCGGTGACGGTAGTTCCTGCAGAGCTGAGAGCAGCGCCGAGGTGGTCTTGGGTGACGGGGTGTGCTGAACAGCAACCTGCAGACATGAACGAACTCCTTGGGGTCAGATGTTTCTCAAGCTATCAGGAGCAGTTGAACACAAGGTCCTATTGAGAGCAAACATTCAGTTACTGCTCAGACGCAGTCCCATCGCGCCTAAACGGGGCATAAGACAATCACCTCCAAAGTTAAACCTGCAGTCTGCTTTACTTGGCTACATGGCTAAACCCGCACTCAAAGCGAACGTGATGTTCTTTTCGTCCATCCTCATCATGATTATTCCCACCGCGGTTGTCATCCTCGTGGGGTGGCAGACTGCCGCATCGCTGGCCATCCTGGCAGCCATGGGTGGCCTGTTCTCCGTGATGGGCCTGCGAGGTCGTGGTCTGATTCTGTTCACTATCGCCAGCGGAGTGAGCACATTCATCGCCTCCCTGGTCAGCGAGAATGCCTGGGCTTCTGCAATCCTGATGCTGGTCTGTGGCGTGGCACTGGGAGCGGTGAACAAGTGGGGGCTGTCCCTCTGGAACTTTATGTTCCCCGTGTTTGCCGCTGCAGTTATCGCGGAACCACCCAAGCTTGTCTCAGGTTCCCTGCCCAACGCTCTGTTGACCGCGGTGGTTGCCATGGGCTGTATTGTCGTTGCCGCGTTGCTGACCATGATTATCGTGAAGCAGCCAGCCCAAAAAGAGGTTCTGGAATTCCCCCTCAAAGTGAATGTCATGTTTGCCGTGAACCTTGGTCTACTTCTCGGCGCAGCGGGCTACTTTGCTTCTGTGTATCGCCACGAACAAGTCGGAGTCTGGCTCACCCTCGCCATTGTGGTCATCATGATTCACCCCTACGCCGGTCAAACCACAAGCCGAGCACTTCAGCGTGCGGGAGGAACCATCATTGGTTTCCTCATCGCGATTGGGATCGGCGCTTCAGACCTGCCTGACTACCTGTTTTATGCAGCAGCGTTCGTGTTTCTGGAGATTGCTCTGCTCATGCGCATCACGCCCTCACGCAAGTACTGGGAATACGTCATGTTCCTCACCCCTGGCGTGGTTCTTATCTCAGGCTCTCCCGCTGATATCGCCACCGTGTCACACGACCGCCTCTATGCCACCATCATTGCGGCCGCTGCCTGTTTGCTCATTCTCGGTATCGAGCGCCTGCTGTTCTGGCGTGGTGGCCTGAACAAGCCCCACGAGATAACACCAGTCGACGCACACTAACGCTCGGCCCGAACTGACCCCCAGACGCTTCGGTTAGGGCGCGGGATACAAGAAGATTGGCACCCATTCTGGGTGGTGTGCGTAGATGAGCACGAGGAACACCACCACATCAAAAAGCAGGTGCACGGTAATCACGTAATACACCGATCTGCTCTTCTCGAAGATCCACGCCTGGATCAACGCAAAGGGAATGGTGAGCAGCGGTCCCCATGACCGATATCCCAATTCCCATAAGAATGAGACGAAGACGAATACCTGCAGGACATTCGCAATCCAGAAGGGGAAGTGGCGACGAAGCAGCGCAAAGACCGTGCAGATGAAGAAAAGTTCATCCCAGATTCCGACGAATCCCACCCCAAAAAACAGGCGCATGATCTCGGAGGGCGTTTCAACTGCTGGCCAGTTCAGATAGCTTCCAGAGCCAATGAAATAGACCGGCAGAATCAGCCAGCCGAGAACCAAAACAAGCGCAAGCCACGACCACTCCAGTTTGCTCCAGGGTTCACCAGCTCGACCGGGGAATTGGATGGCATGGTCTTTCCAGACCCAGCGGCTAAGGGCATAGGGAACAGCCACTGCCGCGCTGAGCACAGCGCCGAGCAGTGCCACGTTCCCCCACTCAAGATTTGCTTCCACCGAAATCTGAGCAATGCCCACAAGCGGGAGGGCAATAAGGAAGAGGTCCCGAGCAAAGCGGGCGGAGACCGACAGGCCCAACAGCAGGCCAGCAACAACGGTGGCGTATCCCCACGGCGAGAAGAACACAAAGAAGAGTGGCGCAGAAACCACAACCAAAATGGCTGCCAGCAGCATTTTCAGCTTGGTCAGCGCGGAAGTTTCCTCAAAGCGAAGGGAGTGCGTGAAGTCCACGGCTCCAGCGTAGAGGACAGAGAACACGAATGCCCGGGCACAGCGTGCCCGGGCATTCGCAGAAAGAAACTGACTTAGTTCACAGAGTCAATAACCGCATTCAAGGTGGCAGAAGGTCGCATGACCTTCTCGATCTTTGCGGCATCGGGCTTGTAGTAGCCACCGATATCAGCAGGCTTGCCCTGCACAGCGATCAGTTCAGCCACGATCTGCTCTTCCTGAGATGCGAGTGCCTTGGCAACAGGAGCAAACTTCGCAGCCAGGGCTGCATCTGCAGTTTGCTGTGCCAATTCCTGGGCCCAGTAGAGGGCGAGGTAGAAGTGGCTACCGCGGTTGTCAATGGTGCCGACCTTACGTCCGGGAGAACGGTCCTCTTCGAGGAAGGTTCCGGTCGCGCGGTCGAGGGTGTCGGCCAGGACCTGTGCCTGAGCATTGCCGGTGGTCTGAGCCAGGTGCTCGAGCGATGCTGCCAGGGCAAAGAATTCACCGAGGGAATCCCAGCGCAGGAAGTTCTCTTCCACCAACTGCTGCACGTGCTTGGGGGCAGAACCACCCGCACCGGTCTCGAACAAACCACCACCAGCCAGCAATGGAACGATGGAGAGCATCTTGGCACTCGTGCCCACCTCGAGGATGGGGAACAAGTCCGTGAGGTAGTCACGCAGTACGTTACCGGTCACCGAGATGGTGTCTTCACCCTTCCGAATGCGACCCAGCGAGTACTTCGTTGCCGCTGCAGGCTCCATGATCTCGATCGTGAGGCCGGTGGTGTCGTGGTCGGCGAGGTAGGTCTTCACCTTGGCAATGACCTGGGCGTCGTGGGCACGCTTCTCGTCGAGCCAGAAGATGGCAGGAGTATTGCTTGCACGAGCTCGGGTTACCGCCAGCTTGACCCAGTCACGAACAGGGATGTCCTTGGTCTGGGTTGCGCGCCAGATATCGCCAGCTTCCACGTTGTGTGAAAGCAGGACGTCTCCAGCTGCGTTGACAACCTCCACACGACCTGCTGATGCGATCTCGAAGGTCTTGTCGTGGCTGCCGTATTCCTCTGCTGCCTGAGCCATCAGACCAACGTTAGGAACGGTGCCGATGGTGGCAGGGTCGAGGGGGCCGTGGGCAATAACGTCCTCGATGGTCGCCTGGTAAATACCGGCATAGGACGAGTCAGGGATCACCGCGATGGTGTCGTCTTCGCCGCCATCAACGCCCCACAACTTACCCCCGTTACGGACCAAGGCAGGCATGGAGGCATCCACGATCACGTCAGAAGGAACATGCAGGTTGGTAATGCCCTTGTCACTGTTGGTGTAACTCAGGCGAGGACCGTTCTCAATTGCTGCGGTGAATTCTGCAGCGATGGCGTCGCCGCCGGCAATGTCGGTGAGGCCGGCAAGAATCGCACCCAAACCGTTGTTGGGGGTGAGGCCTGCAGCTTCGAGTGCTGCTCCGTGCTTGTCAAAGACGGCTGCGAAGAATGCCTTGACGACGTGGCCGAAGATGATGGGGTCAGAGACCTTCATCATGGTTGCCTTGAGGTGAACCGAGTAGAGCACGTTCTCCGCCTGAGCCTGCTTGAGCGTCTCAGCCAAGAACTCATCCAACGCAGAAGCGGACAAGAATGTCGCATCGACGATTTCACCGTCGAGTACCTTCAGGCCACTTTTCAGTACCGTCTCGGAACCATCAGCTGCGATGTGACGGATTGTCAGGGTGTCTGCTGCAGGAATGACAACCGACTTCTCGTTGGAGAAGAAGTCATCGTGTCCCATGGTGGCTACACGCGTCTTGGATCCTGCAGCAAAAGGCTTGTTCACGTGAGGGTGCTTGCGCGCGTACGCCTTGACCGAAAGTGGTGCACGACGGTCGCTGTTTCCTTCACGGAGGACAGGGTTTACGGCGCTTCCCTTGACGCGGTCATAGCGTGCTCGCACGTCGCGATCCTCATCGGTGACGACTTCTTCGGGGTAGTTCGGAACGTCATACCCGGCAGCCTGAAGTTCTGCGATGGCGGCATTGAGCTGGGGCATGGACGCAGAGATGTTGGGGAGCTTGATGATATTAGCTTCGGGGGTCTTCGCCAGGTCACCGAGTTCCTTGAGGGCGTCAGCTACACGCTGGCCTTCTGCCAGACGCTCGGGGAAAGAAGACAGGATGCGTCCCGAGAGGGAAATGTCGCGAGTTTCGATGTCGACATTCGCCGCATTGGCATATGCCTTCACGATGGGAAGGAATGATGCTGTGGCCAGTGCGGGGGCCTCGTCAGTGTGCGTGTAGACAATGGTCGAATCGTTCACGGTGTGCCATTCTTCAGGTCGTTAGGGAGCTCAAATTCCACCTCAAAGTCTACCCGACAGAACGAAAGTATCTTGATGTCGAGCTATTTTTGTTTCACTCGTGAGGGAATGTGCAGCGCACCGGCCTCCCCTGCCGATGCTGGTGTCGAGAGAGAACACCCCGCAATCGTTGCGGTGAGCGTCGTGCCCTCCGTGTCCGCTGTCAAGGACCACGAAGCACACAACTCATCGAAACTCCGACTGCCGTAACCAGGTTGTGTTGGATCTGCAATGGAAAGTCCGTCATTCCAGACAGTAATGAGAAGGTCTTCTTTCGAGTCACGAATGTTGATAGTGATGGTGGTGGCATTTCCATGCTTCACTGCATTGAGCACACCCTCGGTCACCACCTCAATGACAGCCTGGCAACTCGCTGGGTCATTGCGGAGGATGACGCATGCCCCTCGTTGGAGCTCGCTCTCGATACTGCACTGTGCAGACCACAGCACATGAAGGCCATGGAGCGACTCCCGCACTTCCTCGATGGACGTACTAATCGGAGCTTGGAGCTCAGAGAGTGCTTGTCGAACGTAGTCCAAGACCGGACTGACATCACGTAATTCACCAGAAGACATCTGCATGAACCTCATGGTGCCCGCTTGTAATGCGGCTTGTATGGGGCCATGAATTTTGGCTGCAATATGTTTACGTGCAAGCCACATTTCTTGTCGCGCACGGTGACTCTGCATTTCTAATGTTTTTTTCAATTGCTCGCGCTCTGCAACATAACCATGAAATATCTGGTCCGCTGCACGGAGTGCCGTAAGCATCATCGCAACGATCAAGACCCCCACCGAATAGCTCCAGGGGTAAGTAGGCTCCGGTGCACGTAACAACAAGCCTTCAGTAAACGCTGCAATGAGACCGGCCATAGCTGCAGCAAAAATTGCGAGGAACCCCGCGAACCACATCTGTACGTGAGCGTGACGAGCGGCGATCTTCATGAGAGCGAGGAGTAAAGCCGTCACAACAAGCGTAGGCAAAAACAGGAGGAATGAGCTCCCCGTGACGAGCAATCCAGCTGCACGAAAGATGGCCACGATCACGACAGTCCAGACAGGTTGGATCAAACTACTTGCAGAAATACGTTGTCGGAACTGTTCACCCCACGACTGCGGCTCTTGGATGGGTGACGAAGGTTCAACGTGAATGGTGAGTGTTGCAATTTCATGACTCAAAGGGCGGACAAAATCATCGGTGAAGTGTTGTATCTCAGCGACCGTAACCGCGTCCTGGGCCGAGAGTCGTTTTTCCAGCTCCCTCAGCTCGACTCTAAACATTTCCTGTGTACGTGTAATCAGTTCAGCGCGATCACGCTCAGCAAGTAGCGATGTCCGCTCAAGCTGACTTCGAAGGCTGGCCAACTGATTGCTGAGCTCCCAAGAACGTGCAGCAATAGCGTAAATTCGAGAAACGATTGCTTCTCCGATAATCAAGGTCAGTGCGGTGACCAAGATCGCGGCACCCATGCGAAACAGGATCTTTTCGTTTGGCACAAGGTCAAAGGGCTCACCTGCCCAAATGACAACAAGAGAGCGCAGTGAGCCAGAAACCAACCAGACCAGTGCCGTGACCGCAGGCCGTGCTCGACGGGCAGTGACCGGAAGTATCGTTTTCTGGGCAAGGACTAGTGGCGCCAGTCCCACAACTGTGCCCAGAATGGTGAGCCACAGCAGTGTGACCATGTCCCCGTCAAGTCGGCGAATATCAACGCTGATGTTAAATAGTCCGAGCGAAATTCCATAGAAAAGTAGCGTTGGCCACGCAACGGCATACCTTCCCCCAATGACAAGAAGCGTAGGGAATCGATTCACCGTAGCGTTGCCAAAATGTAGGTGCGGGCAGCGTGCACTCGTGCGGCACCTTGTTGGGGGTCAATATGAAGTGCCTCGAGTGTCCTGGCAAAAAGTCGCTCCACAGACCGCGTGCTGGAGTGACGGAGTTCGGCTATCTGGTCATTACTCAAACCTTCACTCACCAGACGCAGGACTTCCAGTTGAGCAGTCGTGAGGTGCGCCAATGGGTCACCCGCGTGTTGATCGTGACGTTGTTCGGGGGTGACCCGCTCACTCAAAACCGCGTTCAAAGCAACAACAAGTTCATCACTCGTTGCTAGCCGACTTTTCCGAAGATAGGCAACACTGTCCAGCACTGTTGCAGATGGTCGAGAGCTAAACCGTGCACTCGGCAGATTGGTTAGAAACACCATTGCTGTGCCAGGGGATTCCCGGGTAATGGCTTCAGCTAATTGCAGTCCATCTGGACCAATTCCCAGATCTATATCAATGACCACAGCATCAGGATTTGCCGTTCGAGTCAGGCCAATTGCTTCAATTGCGTTGGCCGCTGTGACGGTGTTGAATCCTGCCTTTTCGAGAACCTGCGCGATCATGTCGCGAAGTAAAGCATCGTCATCGACGATGAGCACCCCCCGGCGTTCTATAACTGGAGCGGCCATGGACACAGTGTACGTGTCAGCTTCGCCGTGCAACGAAGATACATAATGTTCCGAGCCCAAAGAGCAGACCAATCACACCAAATGGCACGTTATTCCCCGTGGCAGCAAGTACTTCCGGGGTGGATGCGTGCGTACTCCCGGAAACTGTCGTGCCTCCCGTGGAACCCAAACTTGAACTGGGAGCCAAACTGAGGCTCGAACCAGAAGAAGGTGAGGAAACTCCGAATTGGATAATCACCTGTGCAGGCGATGTAGCAGTGGCGTCTACAGTTCCCGCCATGGAGAACGAGCCGTAGCTTCCGACGAGGCTCGCCCCGATGGGATAGGCAGCGCCTGCTCCGCTCCCAAATCCAGAGCCTGCGTTCAATACGGTGCCCCCAGAAGAGGGAACCAGAACAGAGCTACTCGAATTCCAGCTTCGAATGGCTGCTGAGGTAGTACCGAAGGAAGTCGCCGTTAAGGATCCGCCGGTGACGTTCAGGGTGCTAGCGACTGGATACCCAATCCACAAAGCATTGGAATTACTCAAGATTGCAGTTGCAGTAACGGTTCCACCTGAAAGGGTATTGGTCGCGCCGATGAAATATATCGCTGGTGACCCCACGACATCGAGCGTTCCTCCCGACATATCAAATGTTCCCTCGCCGCTTCCCCCGACAATCATTCCGTAGCTTCCCGGGCTAGGCAGAGTTGTCAGAGAGCCTCCCGTCATAATGAAGCTTTTTACTTTCTGCCCGGACCAACCGCCGCCAATCGCTGCGGTACCACTACCGCCCGCAGTAGCTACAATCGTGCCCCCGTTTATCGTGACTACCCCGCCACTACGAGACCATCCGCCTCCGATAGCTGACCCACCAGAACCAGCAGTTGCAGTGACAGTCCCCCCATTAATGGTGATGTTCCCGGCTTTTCGATGGCTACCTCCACCAATAGCAGCAGACCAATTCCCCCCTTGCGCATTGATCACGCCGCCATTAATGGTGATGTTTCCTGTTGTGGGGATCTGGTTGCTTTGCGCATAAGAGTTTGAATCCCCGCCAATACCTGCACCACCGGTTATTCCGTTTGTAGCTCCGGTTACAGTGAGTGAGCCTCCGCCTGTTGCGTCAATCTGAAATGTCGAATCGCTGGGAACAGTAATTCCTGCCAATGCCCAGTTAGCGAGTGTTGTGGGTGTTTTGATTGCGGTGACGCTCAGATCAAATCCTGAAAGATCCAGAGTGACATTTGCGGCAGCGGGGATGGTGAGGTTACCTCCGGTCACTACGTCATTTGTAGGACCAATGATGGTCGCACCCAAACAGATAGTTGTCCCTGCGTTCGTTGCCGCGGCAAATGCACTTTGTAAATCAACAAAGGTTGACGGTGAACTGTCACACGTCGTCGCCGAAGCCGGAGCTACAATTCCGAAGCTGTTCCCTATGCCGATCCCGGTGCAGAGAGCTAGGAGGGCAAAAACCCGCGCCATGTGTGGGCGTGACAGACGCATAAATTACCTGACTCTAGGGATGTCAAAAACATTCTCAGAATAGGGTTGGCCCCGTGGCTCACTGGGGTCAATGTTCGCTCCAGCGACAGCGTCGACAAGTACCCGATATTTGAGTCGGAAAAAGTGTCTATTTGAGGGCGAAAAACAAAAAACACCCCATTACTGTTTCCAGTAATCAGGTGTCTGAAGTGTGAATAACTTCACATGGTGGCGTGTGAGGGATTCGAACCCCCGAATGCTGAGCAGTCTGATTTACAGTCAGATCCCTTTGGCCGCTTGGGTAACACGCCATCGCCGTCATCACAATTTCTCATGACTCAGTGCCCCTCAACAATACCGGGGCAAGGCGATAGTTGAAAATCGGTGTTAGTTGCTGGTTGCTACGGGAGCGGCACGGGCGTATTCGTTGGCCTTATCTGCCACGTCCTGCATATATTGGGGCACCTGGTTATAGGAGAAGATGGCATCCTGCCACCCCTGCACGGTGGAGAGATTTCCTCCCGAGAAGCACAGATACCGCCCCGCAGCAAGGACAGAATCGTCAATGTTTTGACCGTCTTCATTGCCGTCATTGTTTCCGTCGCTGTGCCACGCGGCCCAGGTGGGAGGAACAATCTGCATAGGTCCCACAGCCCGGTCAAACTCGGCGGTGCCGTCAAAGTTTCCGTCATCAAAATCGGGTAGTGCTTGCGTGTTGTTGGTGCCATCGAGAGGAATGCCAAAGATGGGTTCACTCATGTTCCCATCGGGAAGAATCTTCCCGCCAAAAATAGTCCCGTGGTGCGATTCCACCCAGCCAATACCTGCCAAAGTGTTCCACGACAAATGGCAGTCGGGCTTCACGACGGAGAGCCCTATCGCCACTCCGGCATAGGCGGTGAGTGCGCGTTCGGGAATGCCGGTTTTCTGTGCTGTGTCTTTTACCCAGGCAGGATCAGGGAGTTCAGCGATAGGACTGTGTGCTAATTGATCAAGCGTCAGATCTGCCGCATGGGGCGGATCTGGAAGGGCAGGAGCGAATGCCCCGCCCAGGCCGGAGTCCTGGGCTGCATTCGAACACGAGACAAAGCCCCAGGTGGCAAGGCCGAGCACCACGAGCAGAATAATCAGCGCGCGGTTCCGTCGTACTTTTCGTGAAGCCATCTGCCTCCATTCTGCGGGTGGCCCCTGACAATTCGCCGAAGGCAAGCTGCGGATAACATGGATGCATGGCTGATTCATCATTTGACGTAGTAAGCAAGGTCGACAAAATGGAGACCGATAACGCCCTCAACCAGGCAATCAAAGAGGTTGAACAGCGTTACGACTTCAAGAACGTGGGCGCCTCCATTGAATGGAGTGGTGAGAAGGTCCTCATGAAGGCCAACTCCGAAGAACGTGTGAAGGCAATCCTCGAAGTGTTCGAAGCAAAGCTCATCAAGCGCGGTATTTCTCTGCGCAGCCTAGACGCCGGTGACCCCTTCCCCTCGGGTAAAGAATTCCGCATCGAAGCCAAGATGAAGGAAGGCATCGACCAAGAGAATGCCAAGAAGGTAACCAAGCTGATTCGCGACGAAGGCCCCAAGTCGGTCAAGTCGCAGATCCAGGGAGATGAAGTTCGCGTCTCGTCTAAGAGCCGTGACGATCTCCAGGCCACGATGGCGCTGCTCAAGGGTGCAGACCTTCCGGTTGCGCTCCAGTTTGTGAACTTCCGATAACTCCAGAACATATACACAATGCCCACCTGTTTCAGGTGGGCATTGTCGTTATGGCTATTTGAAGCCGAGAATCTCTTCGCCCCAGGCTTTGCGAATCTCACCGTCGGGGTCGTTCTCAATCGTGTCGGTGCCGTTGATAATCAGCGTGGTGCGAGTGTGCTCGTCATAGCCTGGCCAGCTGAGCTCCAGCCCCGTGTCCGTGTCAGTTGTGACCGGGTTGGTGGTTCTGGCAAAACTGAGCCAACGCGCCATGATGCGGCGTGAAATTTCTTTGGCCTCTTTCAGGCCGCCGAGACGGAACTGCAGAGCTTTCTTTTCCGAGAGCTTGTCAGGAAGTGTGCCAAAGACGTAAGGAAGTTCGGTGGCATGGCTCGCGCCGATGCCCAGCAGCTTCATGAGTGGTGGGGCTTGGTCAAACCGATACATCCATGTGGGGGCAACCCGTGAGTGAGCCTCCGCCACCCAAATCGAGGGCATCCGGAAACCTGCATCGCGCGAGATTTCCATGGCACCCTTTTGTTTCGGGAATTCGGGATAGGCCGCAATGATGTCGGCTTCGGACCCCTTGAGTGCCGGGTTGTCTTTGGCCACAAGTTCGAACATCTCATCGATAGCGGACTCGCTGATCGGCATGAGGGGTGACTTCATCATCTTGAACAGCGCAGCCTCATCATGATTGGTTCCGATGATGAGGGGAACCTTGTGTTGTTTACCCGCACGGAATGCGGCCACGGGATACCCAGGAATAAGATCCCCATCGACCACGGGCGCGAACGCAACGGTACCGGGGGCGGTTGTGGCCACGTGATTGAGTAAGTTCGTGGTCTGTGTGGCCAACGTGACCGCATCAATTTCACGCAAGCGCTGTGCGGCATCCTTGGCTTCGACACCAATGAGATCGAGATAGGCCTGAGCGACTCCAGCGGCACGCTCGGGCTTATAAACACTGGTTGCGGGAGAGCTCTCTGCAATGGCCTTGTGGAACAGTCCCTCCGCCACGGGCATTGTCATGAGCGTGGTGACACAACCGGCACCGGCAGATTCGCCAAACACCGTCACGTCGTCAGGGTTGCCACCAAAGGCTGCGATGTTGTCCTTCACCCACGTGAGGGCGAGCACGATATCGCGCATGCCCAGGTTGGAATCGAAGGGGTCAGCGGGGTCACTGAACGAGGTGAAATCCAACCACCCGAGGGCGCCCAAACGATAGTTGATGGTGACAACAATGACATCACCCGACTCGGCGAGCGCGCGTCCGTTATAGACCGCTTGTGCAGAGAAACCGATGAAGTAGGCGCCGCCGTGAATCCAGAACATCACCGGACGCGGACGGGTGTCGCCGTGCGCTCGGGGCGGTGCCCAGATGTTGAGGTTCAAGCAGTCTTCGTTGATCTCAACACCCACGGGTAGTGGAATCACTTTGGTGGGTTCTTGTGGCGCAGCACTGCCGAACTCGAGGGCGTCCCGCACACCTTCCCAGGGCTGGGCAGGAAGGGGCGCTTTCAACCGCAGCGGCCCCACGGGCGGGGTTGCATAGGGGATGCCGAGCCAACGGTGAGTGTTCCCGTCGTGTGCACCACGGACAACACCGGTTGTTGTCGTGACGAGGAGGGTGGGGTCTGCGAAAGCGTCCATGGCTTAAAGGTATGCCCTCAGCCACCTCGTGAGCTCAGAGAAAGCCTTCAGCCGAATTGGCCGGGCTGACAACACAACATCGTGCATCGCGTTTTCGATGCGAGAAAGGGTGACGAGCTTGCCCAGGTTATGCACACGGGCAGCCACAATCTTCACGTCAATGGCGACGTCAGCGCGCATCATGTCCTCACTCCAGCGAGGAACTAACAAGCTGCGGGTGGAGAGCCAGGTGAAGACGGGCGCCTGGATATCTAGCCCTGCTGCAACGTGTGCGTGTCCAGTCAGAATCGCGTTCAGCCATGCGGGTCGAACAGGGAAGCCATGCTCGGGGCGCCAATCGTAGTTAAATTCCCACTCGCCGCTCTTGTGCTTATCCACTGCTCGGGAATAGAAACCAAAATCAATACTGGGCATGGTCGTCTTGGGGTTGATCTTGGTTCCTGCCCGCAGTACAGGTGCCACAAGTGCCCGCGCTGCCGCCGTGAGTTGATACTCCAGCCAGGGGCTGTTGAGCACAAGAACTGTGAAGCGGCCGGGGTTGCGATCAGCCCAGAGGCTGAAGATGAGACCGCCGGTGGAGTGCCCCATCAGCACAAGCTTGCGTCCAGCTTGAACAGCATGGTCGTGTCCCGAGGCACGAGTGCCATGCCCGATGGATTCCAGGGCAGCTTCGATGTCTTCGTCGTAGTCCGCGAGGTTGTCAATGAAACCTTCAGACTGACCTGGCCGCAGACTTCGACCATATTTGCGCAGATCGAGCGCATAGAACTGTGCGCCCTGTGACCGCCAATAGGCAGCCAGATTCTTTTGGAAGAAGTAGTCCGACCAGCCGTGCACATAGAGAACATCTGTGTTCGTGGCGACAAGGCTCTGCTTCTTCATCAGACGTGAAAAGAAGGAGGGTACGGGAGGTGCGGCGGCCTTGACCAGCGTCGCAACGACCGGTCCTTCCGAATCGGGCTTCAGCTCGAGGGTGGCCTGCAAGAACCCCTCGCCCAGAACATCGGGGGACCACTGCACCGACGAATTCATATTTCCATTGTGACGGACGAACTATGTGTTGTGTGGGAGTGAACTGACCTAATAGCATCACAGATGAGGGAATCCTCAGCATATTTGGCTGCGAACTACCTATTTCGATAGTAAAAGTGTTGAAACACTACTTATTTCGTATCCACAAAGGAATTGTGATGATCGATAGAAACCGACTCGCTGAACTGTTCGAGCGCGAACGCGCAACGTTTACTGCCGCCCGGCCAAAGTCTCAGGCGGCCTATGACAACGCAACCCATCTGTTTGGGCGCGTTCCCATGACCTGGATGAACAAGAAAGCCGGCGGATTCCCCATCTATCTCGATCGCGCCAAAGGTAACCGCGTGTGGGACATTGACGGGCACGAATACATTGACTTCGCTCTTGGAGACACCGGTTCCATGGCCGGCCACTCCAACCCCGATGTGGTGGCAGCGATTGAGAAGCGCATTAACGAGCAGGGCGGCTTGACCACGATGCTCCCCACCGAAGATGCCGAGTGGGTGGGAGCGGAACTCTCCCGTCGCTTTGGTATGGATAAGTGGAGCTTCTCGCTGACCGCCACCGATGCCAATCGCTGGGCGATTCGTTTGGTCCGTGCCCTCACCGGTCGCAGCAAGATATTGTTCCACTCCTACTGCTATCACGGCTCAGTGGACGAGTCCCTCATTGTGGTGGGGCCCGATGGTCACGGCATGAGCCGTCCCGGTAACGTCGGCGAACCGGTCGACGTGACCGTCACCAGCCGGGTAGCCGAGTTCAATGATCTCGAGATGCTGGAGCGAGAACTTGCTCACGGTGATGTGGCAGCCGTACTCATTGAGCCTGCACTGACCAACATCGGCATCGTACTTCCCGATCCCGGCTATCACGAGGGTGTTCGTGCCCTGACGCGGAAATATGGAACGCTGCTCATCATTGATGAGACCCACACCTTCTCCGCAGGCCCGGGAGGAATGACCCAGCGCGATAACCTCGAGCCCGACATCGTCATTATTGGTAAGTCCATTGCCGGGGGTATTCCGACCGGCGCCTATGGCCTCAGTGCTGATTTTGCGGAGAAAGCCCTAGCTCGCACCGACCTCGACCTGGTCGACATGGGTGGCGTGGGTGGAACTCTGGCGGGTAACCCGCTCTCGGTTGCCGCTATGCGTGCAACGCTGGAGAACGTGCTCACCGAAGAAGCATTCGACCACATGATCGCCACCGCCACCGTGTTCAACGACGGTGTGCAGGAGCTGTTCGACAGGTATGACCTGCCGTGGTCGATCAACCAGCTGGGAGCCCGTGCGGAGTATCGCTTCGCGAAGCCCTATCCCGTGAATGGCACTGAGGCGAACGCTGCGGCCGATGGTGAACTCGAGGACTTTCTGCATCTTTACCTCGCCAACCGAGGCATCTTGCTCACTCCGTTCCACAACATGGCGCTGATGTGCCCGACCACGACGGTGGCGGATGTGGAAAAACACCACGACGTCTTTGAACAAGCAATTAAAGAACTGTTGGGAAAATAAGGACCATGAGCGACTCTCCCCTGATGCACCCTGCCGACAACGCGACCGTCCGGGAAGCAGACACCGGCAATGTCTTCCACTCCTGGTCTGCCCAGGGAACCCTAGCGCCCTTCGTCATTGCTGGCGGTCAAGGTGCCCATGTGTGGGACTACGAAGGCAACACTTTCCTCGACTTCTCCTCCATGCTGGTCAACGTCAATATTGGCCACCAGCACCCCAAGGTGATTGAGGCCATCAAGGCACAGGCAGACATTCTGACCACCGTCGCGCCCGCACACGCGAACAATGTTCGCGCGATGGCGGCGCAAAAGATTCTCGCTCACGCACCGAAAGGCTTCGAGAAAATTTTCTTCACCAATGGTGGGGCGGACGCGAATGAGAACGCGATCCGAATGGCACGGTTATATACCGGCCGCGACAAAGTCATCTCCTTCTATCGTTCGTATCACGGCAACACCGGGGCGGCGATTGTTTCCACTGGGGACTGGCGTCGTATCCCGAACGAATATGCCCGAGGACACAAACACGTATTTGGCCCCTACCTCTACCGATCGGAATACTGGGCAACGACTCCTGAGCAGGAGAGTGAACGTGCTCTGCATTTCCTCGAGCGCACGATTCAAGCAGAAGGCCCTGCAAGCATTGCCGCCTTCTTGATTGAATCCGTTCCGGGCACCGCCGGCATCTTGACTCCCCCACCCGGATATCTCCAGGGCGTGCGCGCTCTGGCGGACAAATACGGCATCGTGCTCATCCTGGATGAGGTCATGGCAGGCTTTGGTCGCACCGGTGAGTGGTTCGCCTTCAACGCCTTCGATGTGGTTCCTGACCTCATAACTTTTGCCAAGGGCGTCAACTCTGGCTACATCCCTGTGGGAGGCGTGATCATCTCCAGTGAGATTGCCCACGCCTTTGATGAACGTGTCTTCCCCGGGGGTTTGACCTACTCTGGCCACCCGCTTGCGTGTGCGAGTATCGTCGCCACCATCGAAGCAATGGAAGACGAAAAGGTCGTCGAGAACTCCAAGCACATCGGCGAAAAGGTCCTGGGCCCTGGCCTCCGTGCACTCAAGGACAAGCACGCAGTGATCGGTGATGTTCGCGGCTCTGGCGTGTTCTGGGCCGTGGAGTTCGTCACGAACCGTGACACGAAAGAACCTGTGGATGCGGCCTGGATGGGCAAGCTCAAGGCTGCCCTGATGGCGCACAAGCTCTTGCCCTTCATGGCCGACAATCGCCTCCACGTCGTACCACCGTGTGTGGTCACCGAGGACGAGGCACGTGAAGGTCTCGCAATTATCGATTCCGTTCTGACGGAGCTTGTACACTAGCCAGAATATTTGACTCCGTTACCGAGAAGATTGTGCCCAACTGGCTAATCGGGTGGCAATCTCGAGGTAGCGGAGTTCACCCGATGCAACACCGATGACAAATTCGTATGCCACGTCGTCTTCGAGTTCGAGATAAATCCCGTTGAGAGCGTAAAAAGAAACAAGTGCTGCCCAACCGAGTCTTTTGTTTCCATCAACTAGTGGATGGTTCCCCACGATTGATTCCAAAAGTGCTGCACCTTTATCCGCAAGCATCGGGTAGGACTCAGCCCCAAAGACAACAGACTGAGGCCGCAGTGCTGCAGAATCGAGGAGGCCAACATCTCTCACCTCGAGGACGCCAAGTAACTGAGCTAGCTCGAGAAGATCTTCTGTGCTGAGGTACTTAACTTGGGTCATTGACCGAGACGGTCTATGACTTTTGCATAGCGAGTAAGGGCAAAGGCAAACGCTTCACTTACCTCAGCTTTGTGGGTGCGACGGGAGTATGCCTCGTCTATAGCCATCACAACAGCCTGCTGTTTACTCACTCCCTCTCGTTCGGAAAGAGCAGTGAGATGAGCTTCTTGCTCGTCAGTCAATCGAAGTGTCATTGCCATACGACAATGATACCACTTTGATACCACTGATTACAGAGGTGCCAGTTATCCGAAACGACCCGAGATGTAGTCCTCAGTTGCCTGAACGTGAGGGTTCTCGAAGATCGTGGTGGTGTCATCGAACTCGATGAGCTTTCCAGGTTCACCGGTTCCTGCAATGTTGAAGAAGGCGGTCTTGTCAGAGACGCGTGAAGCCTGCTGCATGTTGTGGGTCACGATGACGATCGTGTACTTAGCCTTGAGCTCCTCGATGAGGTCCTCAATAGCGAGGGTGGAGATAGGGTCCAGAGCCGAGCAGGGCTCATCCATCAGGATGACCTCAGGGGAAACCGCGATGGCTCGAGCAATACACAGACGCTGCTGCTGACCACCAGAGAGACCAGAACCGGGAAGATCCAGGCGGTCACGCACCTCTTTCCAGAGGTTAGCGCCCTTGAGGGACTTCTCAACCAAGTGATCAGCGTCAGACTTTGAAATCTTGCCGTTGTTGAGCTTCACACCAGCAAGAACGTTGTCCTTGATGGACATGGTGGGGAACGGGTTAGGCCGCTGGAAAACCATTCCGACCTGGCGGCGGACCATGACGGGGTCGACGTCTGCGTCATAGAGGTTCTTGCCATCGATGAGGACTTCACCCTGAACCGATGCGCCCGGAATAACTTCGTGCATGCGGTTGAGCGTGCGAAGGAAGGTCGACTTGCCGCAACCGGAGGGGCCGATGAAGGCCGTCACGGTGCGGGGCTCGATGGTGAGCGAAACGTCTTCGACGGCCTTGAACTTGCCGTAGTAAACGTTGAGGTCTTTGACTTCGATGCGCTTAGACACGAGTTTTCCTTCTGTGGTGGGGGCTTAACGGAGGCCCTTAGGGGCCAAAAGCTTAGAGACGAGGCGGGCAATGAGGTTGAGAGCCATCACGATCAGAATCAACACCAGCGCACCTGTCCAGGCGCGGTCGATGTAGGCCTGTGCATCAGAGCCCTGGCTGGCGTACTGGGTGTAGACAAACACCGGCAGAGTCGCCATACGGTCGGAGAAGAGGTTGTAGTTCATACTCGTGCTCATACCCACGATGATGAGCAGTGGAGCGGTCTCTCCGATGATGCGGGAGATGGAGAGCATGACACCGGTGATGATTCCACCAATAGCGGTTGGTATGACGATCTTCACGATAGTGAGCCACTTAGGAACACCGAGGGCGTAGGACGCCTCGCGCAGTTCGTTCGGAACCAGCTTGAGCATTTCCTCTGTGGAACGCACGACAACTGGAATCATGAGGATCGAGAGCGCAACCGCACCACCGATACCAAATCGGATACCGGGGCCAAAGAAGATGGCAAACAAGGCGAAGGCAAACAAACCGGCGACGATCGAGGGAATACCCGTCATGACGTCGACGAAGAATGTAATGGCTTTGGCCAAGCGGCCCTTGCCATATTCCACGAGATAAATCGCGGTCATGATGCCGATAGGTACCGAAATGATGGTGGCAGCCAGAGTAATTTCCAAGGTTCCGATGATGGCGTGAAGACCACCACCACCTTCGCCGACGACGTTACGCATGGAAGAGCTGAAGAACAGTGCATCAAAACGGGGAAGACCGTTGACGAGTGCTGTCCAGATCAAAGAAATCAAAGGCAACAACGCAACGATGAATGCTGTAGTGACCAAGCCAGTGGCCAGACGGTCAGCAGCCTTACGGCGACCCTCGACGATACGTGACATCACGTACGAGAGAAGAACAAACAATATTGCGCTGGCGAAGACAGCGGCAACAATGTTGAAGCCTTCAGAAATCCCCGCAGCCATGAGGACACCAAAGACGCCGAACGCGACGAACGCGCTGACTCCTGCAGTGAGCCACAGGGTGGGCTTTGACAGCTGGCGGGCGCTAGTTGGCGCGGGGACAACGAGGGCGGACATTAGTTAGCTCCCGAGAAAGCCTTGCGGCGGTTGATAACCATACGAGCAAGTGAGTTCACCAGCAGGGTGATGATGAACAGAATCAAACCAGTGGCGATCAGCACGTTCACACCAAGATCATGTGCTTCGGGGAAGTTCAGTGCGATGTTGGCCGCGATCGTGGTGGGGTTCTGCGACTGCAGGAGCGCGAAGGAAATAATGACCGAGGGTGAGAGCACCATGGCCACGGCCATGGTTTCTCCCAGTGCGCGACCTAGACCGAGCATCGTTGCGGAAATAATTCCTGGACGAGCGAAAGGCAGAACAGCTACCTTGATCATTTCCCAGCGAGTGGCACCCAGTGCCAGGGCAGCTTCCTCGTGCAGACGAGGTGTCTGCAAGAAGATCTCGCGAGTCAACGCGGTGATGATCGGCAGAATCATGACCGCAAGGACGACAGCGACGGTCAGGATGCTTCGGCCCGTTCCAGAAACGGGGCCGGCGAAGAGTGGGAACCATCCCAGGTTGTCTACAAGCCAGGTGTAGAAGGGCTGAACCGCGGGAGCTAGGACGGTGATACCCCAGAGGCCAAAGACCACCGAAGGAACGGCTGCCAAAAGGTCAATGACATAGCCCAGACCCTGTGCAAGTTTGCGGGGTGCGAAGTGGGAGATGAACAGGGCGATTCCGATGGCGAAAGGAAGTGCAATCGCGAGAGCGAGAGCAGCTGCCCACACTGTTCCAAAGACGAGCGGGATGACATAGACCCAGAAACCCTGACCGTCATTGACGTCAGCTGGATCTGCGAGGAATGCGGGGAGGCTTTGAGCCAGAAGGAAGATGGCGACTGCTGCGAGGACGGCGAGGATTAATGATCCTGCTATGAGGCTCGAGCGCGAGAAGACTTTGTCTCCGAGGCGACCAGGGGCTTTAGCCTGTGTCGATTCCTGAACTTCGATAGTCACGAGTCCTTCTTACTGCAAATGGGCGGAATTGTGTAATGCCCGGCCCAGAGAATCGTGAGGATTCCCCGAGCCGGGCATCACAAGGTGTTACTTGATGGCAGAAACGATTGCAGATGCCTTCTTGGCAGTTGCTGCATCGAGTGGTGCCGAGCCAGCAGCGGCAGCTGCGTCAGCCTGACCCTGCTCGCTGAGGATGTATTCGAAGTAAGGCTTGACCAGGTCAGCTACTCCAGCCTCTGCGTACACGTTGCAACCAATGAGGTAGGAAACGAGAACGATGGGGTAGTGAGTTGCGTCGGTGGTGGTGCGGTCAATCTTGATGGCCATGTCGGTCGCGTCGCGGCCATCTACAGCGGAACCGTCTGCAACTACTGCAGCAGCAGCTTCAGGGGTGTAGCCAACGAACTTGTCGCCAACCTTGATGTTTGCAACGGAAAGCTTTCCAGCCTTCGAAGCGTCTGCGTAACCGATGGTTCCGGTACCGTTCTTGACTGCGTCAACAACACCAGAGGTGCCCTGTGCGCCTTCACCGGTCTGGAAGGGGAATGGGTCAGCAGGCTTCTCGATTGCCCAGTCAGCCTTAGCGGTCTGGAAGAGGTAGTCGGAGAAGTTCTTGGTGGTACCCGAGTCGTCCGAGCGGTGAACTGCGGTGATGGCAGTTGCAGGAAGCTTGGCCTTGGGGTTGAGTGCAACGATTGCGGGGTCGTTCCAGGTGGTGATTGCACCCGAGAAGATCTTCGCGATGGTCGATGCGTCAAGGTTGAGGTCAGTGACACCCTCCACGTTGTAGATCACAGCGATGGGGGAGATGTAGGCAGGAACCTCGAATGGAGTGGTGTCTGCTGCACATGCTGCGAAAGGAAGAGCGAGCTCTTCGTCCTTGAGGTACGAGTCAGAACCGGCGAAGTTAGATCCACCAGCGATGAAGGTTTCGCGACCAGCACCCGAACCGGAGGGGTCGTAGGTGATGGTGACATCTGGGTTAGCAGTCTGGAATGCGGCGATCCAAGCTTCCTGAGCGGAACCCTGGCTGGATGCGCCTGCACCGACAAGAGAGCCGGCGAGGGTGGAGACGGTAGCTTCAGGAGCTGCCTCTTCGTTTGCTGCACAAGAGCTGAGTGCAATTGCAGCAGTAGCTGCGATAGCAATGGCTGCCATGGGGCGGCCGAAACGCGTGATGTTCACGTGAAATCCTTTCAGGATTTTTTCTTGGAGTATGGACTCGTTGTGTGTCCTGAGTTCACGGTAAGACAGCCGGGTGACCTATCGGCACACGCAAGGTAAACAACAGGTGAACGGTTTTTCACCAGTTGGGAGCAGCGAAACTTAATGACAAATGCCCCGCCGAAGCAGGGCATTTGTGCAGAAGGAATTTAGTCTTCTTGAGCACCGAGCTCAGGAGCCCATTCACCGGTGGAAAGGTACTTCACCTTGCGCGCAATCGAGATCGCGTGATCAGAAAAGCGCTCGTAGTAGCGGCTAGCTAGAGTGGCGTCGACGGTGTCCATCGAGGTTCCGCCCCATGCTTCGCTCAATACCTTGTCAAAGACGGACAAGTGCAACGCGTCGATCTGGTCATCGATGTCACGAATGGCATCAACAAACTTGAGGTCCTGGGTCTTGAGCATCTTGATGAGCTTCTCCGCAATCTTGATGTCGAGCTCGCCCATTTCCTTGAACGTAGAACGAAGGCCCTTTGCAATGACCTTGTCGGGGAAGCGGTAGCGGGTGAGCTGAGCCAGGTGCTCTGCCATGTCGCCCATGCGCTCCAGTGATGCGCTCATGCGCAGTGCGCTGACGACGACGCGAAGGTCGCGGGCTACGGGCTGCTGGCGGGCAAGAATCTGAATGGACAGTTCATCCAAGGTGAGGGCAAGCTCATCAATGCGGCCATCCTCTTCGATGACCTGCTCTGCGAGAGCGATGTCGCTGGTCTGAAATGCTGTAGTTCCCTTGCGCATTGCTTCTGCAACGAGTTCGGCGATCTCTACAAGGCGCTGCTGAACTTCGTGAAGTTCTTGCTGAAACACGTCGCGCATGTGGATTCCTTTAAATAGTGATGGTCAACCGCTACTCAGTTAGCCGTGTGGGGGTGAAGGACACCTGTCCCACAGGTTAACGAAGATAGCGAGTCTGGTTAACAGTTGACATTTCAAGCCTACTCCTGGCCTTTTTCTTTTTGAGGGAGGCTTTGGGTGGGTTAGCGTTATAGCATCATGTCAGCCACAGTGGTATTGCTCGCCCTCGCCGTGGGAGCCGTCGCAGGTGTGGCTATCGTTCTCCTCATTCTGTGGGTTCTGAAACAACGCAGGATAGACAACGAAAAAACTTCTGGTGACCTTCCTCGAGGTGTCGCTCAACTCGTGAGCAAACTCGATGGTGCCGTCATGATTCTGGACACGTCGTTAAACGTCCTCGTGGCGTCTGAGGGTTCAGGCAGACTCAATCTTCACGGCCAGCGCCGTTTGCTGCTGCCCGAACTTGTTGTCATAGCTGAACAAGCTGCCCGGGGCAAGACGGTCTCCCAAGAAGACTTTCAAATCTCTCGCGGCCCCCTGGGTGATGCCACTCTCACCGTGACCGTTCATGCCTCGCCGTTTCGTAACCGCTTCATTCTTTTGACCGTTATTGATCGTGGAGAATACCAACGCCTCGATGACGTACGCAGAGAGTTCGTCGCCAACGTCAGCCACGAGCTCAAAACACCTATTGCGTCCGTGGGCTTGCTCGCGGAAGCACTGCAAGAAGCAGCCGACGACCCAGACATGGTTCGCCATTTTGCAGAAAGTTTGTCTAACGAAGCACACCGACTCGGAGCAATTACTCGAGAAATTATTGAGCTCTCACGTTTGCAAGCAGAAGGCGCCCTCGCAGAATTTGAACCCGTCACCGTTGAAAAACTGGTGAACAAAGCCGTTGATCAAAACCGGGTGGTTGCTAAATCCCGCAATATCAAACTGGCTGCTGGCGGAGATCTCGACGCAATTATTTACGGTGATGAGGACCGACTTGTTGTTGCACTCAACAACTTGATTGCCAATGCGGTTCACTACTCGCCAGACAACTCACAAGTCGGTATTGGTGCTGTTCGTCGCAACTCATTTATTGAAATTGCCGTCACCGACCAAGGCATCGGCATGACAAAAGAAGAGGCAGAACGGGTCTTCGAGCGTTTCTATCGCACAGACCAAGCTCGCTCTCGTTCCACCGGAGGTAGCGGTCTGGGCCTCAGCATTGTCAAACACATCGTCTCCAACCATGGTGGCGATATCCGCGTCTGGTCTTCCCCGGGCAAGGGTTCCACATTCACCATCCGCATCCCTGAAGCAGCGAATTCCGGAAAGGAAACATCCGCGTGACACGCATCCTGCTCGTCGAGGACGAAAGTTCTCTGAGTGAACCACTCTCCTTCCTCCTCACCCGAGAAGGTTTTGAGGTTGAGGTCGTCGAGGACGGCCAGTTGGCTCTCGATGTCTTTGCCAACGGCAACTTCGACATCATTCTTCTGGATCTCATGATTCCCAAGGTTCCTGGCAATGAGGTGTGTCGCCAGATTCGCCAAACCTCCAACATCCCCATCATCATGCTCACGGCCAAGGACACCGAGGTGGACAAGGTTGTGGGTCTGGAACTGGGTGCGGATGACTATGTGACCAAGCCATACTCCACGCGTGAACTTCTAGCCCGCATCAAGGCCGTACTTCGCCGCAACGTGCGAGAAGACGAGCTGGATGATGACGGCGTGATCGACATTGCCGGAATCAAGCTCGATGCCGACCGTCACACCCTGCACGTTCAGGGAACACTTGTCGCGATTCCGCTCAAAGAGTTTGAGCTGCTCGAATATCTGATGAGCAACGTGGGGCGTGTGCTCACACGTGGTCAACTCATTGACCGCGTCTGGGGTACCGACTACTACGGTGACACCAAGACCCTCGATGTCCACATCAAGCGTCTGCGTTCCAAGATTGAGGCAGACCCTGCAGAACCTGTGCACCTGGTCACTGTGCGTGGTCTGGGTTATCGCTTCGATTCCTAAGCAGCATAAACACAAGAATCCCCCAGCAATACTGGGGGATTCTTGTTTACTGTTTTAGTTGGGTGCGATTTCAGAGATGAGCTGCTCAACGCGAGCACGAATGTTGTCGCGAATGGGGCGCACAGATTCGATGCCCTGGCCTGCGGGGTCTTCGAGCTCCCAGTCCTCGTAACGCTTACCGGGGTAGAACTTGCAGGCATCACCGCAGCCCATGGTGATGACCACGTCACTGCCTTCAACCGCTTCATCGGTGAGCACCTTGGGGGTGTTGTTGGCGATGTCGATGCCTTCCTCGAGCATTGCCTCGACAGCGACAGGGTTGATGGTGTCTTTGGGGGCTGAGCCGGCAGAGAGAACCTGGACGCGGTCACCTGCGAGTGCCTGGAGGTAGCCGGCAGCCATCTGGGAGCGGCCTGCGTTGTGAACGCAGACGAACAGCACGGTAGGGGTGGAGTTAGACATTGTGTGTCTCTTTCTGTGTGGGTGTGATGAAGAGAAGAGCAAGTGCCCACCCGATCAATGCGCCCAGTATCTGGGCTGCAATAAACGGCACGACCGACGCCGGTGCAATACCGGTGAAGGTGTTGGTGAACATGCGGGCAATCGTGACAGCCGGGTTGGCGAACGATGTGGAGGACGTAAAGAAGTAGGCGGCACCAATCCAGGCTGGAACCAGGATGGCCAGCAGGGGAGCTTTGTCGCGTGCGACGGTGAGCAGAATGAGGAAGATCAGTCCCGCCGTCGCCACCGCTTCACCGATGAGCAGTTCGAAGGAGTCTCGAGGGTTCTGAGAGAACTCGAGAGCGACCCCACCAAACATGACGTTGCCGAGTGCGACACCGGTAAGTCCGCCGAGGATTTGCACGACGATGTAGAGCAGCGCCGAAGTGACAGAAAGCTCTTTGCGCAGACCCATAATCACAGTCACAGCAGGGTTGAACTGTGCACCGCTGATGGGCAGAAAGAGGAAAATCAGCACACCGAGCGCCAGCACGGTGGCGAAGGCGTTGAGGAACAACACCACACCGATGTCTTCGGACAATGCCGATGCCATGATTCCCGAACCCACGACAGCTGCCACGAGCAATGCGGTTCCGAGAAATTCTCCCAGCAGTTTGACGGGAAGAGACATAGAGCGGTGTTCCTTTGTATCGATGTATATCTATGTTTACATACCCAACATTGACAAACGTCGATGTTTACCCAAAGTTCACCCTCTTCTGTGCTGGCCAGCAGCAAACCTGCGATACCTCATCGCACGCAAACATGACATGGTTAAGAGATGAGTGCGAAGACGCGAGGACCGCGAGTGGGCCTGACAAGAGCTCAACTCCTCTTCGTCCCTGCTGTACACCCCCGTTACGACGCCATGTTCCGGCAATTGCCTTTCGCCGGGTTTTTTCTGATCAGCCTCATTATCTTTGGTATTCAAGTCCCTGAGATTGTGCAGATTCCAGCTCTCTGGGTGGGTGCACTGGCAGGACTAATCGCCACAGTGCTGACGATTTTTAATACCAAACTCATCAACGATGGTGATAACTGGATCACAATCGTCCCGATATTGGACTACATCGCCCTGAGTTGTGTTTCCGTCGTTCAACCCGAGATCTATCTCGCGCCCATGATTCTGCTCTCGGTTATTCCTGCCCTGTGGCTGGGATCTATTGAGAGAACCTACGGATTTGTTCTCGTCCTCGTGATGTCCGGGCTCACCATGCTTCCTTCGGTCATCTTCCATGTTTTCTTAAATAAGGAACTTGAAGTCTCAGAAATCTTGGCACTGCTGTTGATCCCGGCATTCAGCGGAGTAGCAGCCGGAACCATGCACTCGATGACACTGCGCACAGCCATGAAAGAAAAGGCACTGCTCTATCAAGAAGCCCGACTCGAACGCACCGTCATTCAGGAGCGCGAATCTAATCGATTGCTGGACTCCGTCGTCCAGGCAGTGGGCCGTGGACTGCTTGTCATAGACGCGCAAGGGAACGAGATCCTCATCAATAAGCTCATGAGGGCCCATCCGATTCTTTCGTCCACAGAACTAGGTGCGGCAGAACTCGAACATCACGGATGGTTTTTTGGGGCCGATAAAGAAACTCCACTTCCACCTCACGAGGGTCCGGTTTCACGATCACTCCGCGGGGAAAGTTTCACCGCTGCTCTGTACTGGGTAGGTGACCCGAGCACGCATGAAAGATATGCGCTGTCCATCACTTCTCGACCGCTGAAAGAAGCTGACGGTACTTTTCTGGGTGCTGTTCTTGCCCTCCAAGATGTCACCAACTTCATGGATGCTCTCGAAGCAAAAGATACTTTTATCTCGACTGTTTCCCACGAGCTGAGAACTCCACTTACCTCGATAACGGGCTATCTCGAATTGATCCGAGACGAGCAAGATCACCTGCCTTCAGATGTGAAGCACTATCTAGATGTTGCTGAAAGAAATACTCAACGGCTCCTGCTCTTGGTAACCGACCTGCTCACCGTCGCTCGCTCTGAGCGCGGCGAAATTGACCTTAACCTGGAGCAGTGTGACGTGGGACAAATCGTGGATGAAGCCATGATCGCCTTCCAACGTCCAGCTGAAGAAAAGAACATCACACTCACCCGACTGGGGCTCACCGACCTGTCGCTCAATGCAGACAGGGTCCGACTTGCTCAAGTGGTTGAAAACCTTATTTCTAACGGCATCAAATACACCCCCGAGGGCGGGGCAGTCACGGTCAGCGTCCAGAAATCGACGAGCCGTTCAGGTGCCGAAATAATCATTTCCGACACGGGCATGGGCATTCCACTGGAAGAACAAAGCCAACTGTTCACAAAGTTTTACCGTGCGCTTGCTGTTCGAAATGGCTCCATTCCAGGAATGGGATTAGGGCTGTCCATCTGCCAAAAAATTGTGGAATCGCACGGAGGCCAACTCACTCTGGAGAGCGAGCCGAGCCACGGAACTACAGTGACTGTTTTCCTGCCGGCTGCACGTTAAATCCACTGCGGTTCATTTCACCCCAGCTGGCCTCGCGCCCGCGAATGGCTTGCCACCAACCTTGAACTCGCCATATTGCGGTCAACTGACGATAGCCAAAGTTCTCGGCCACAGCGCTAAAGAGTGCTTTCCACAAATCGCTCCAGTGGTCATATCTATGGAAGCTAGCTTCCTCAATAACCATGGCCGCCAGCGTCACAATCACGGCATAGACATAGGCAATCAGGATGAAAAACACTACATATACGGGATCAATGACGCCGAGAACGAGTCCGAGCGGAACGATGATGAGCCCTGCAATCTCCAGGACAGGAGCAAGGAGTTCAAAAAACCAGTAGTACGGAACAGCCAACATTCCCACAACCCCGTAGCGGGGGTTAAAACTCATACGCTTGTATTTCCACAACACTTCCCAGAGACCTCTATGCCACCGGCGGCGCTGGCGAGCTAGTGCTGAAAATGTCTCAGGAACCTCTGTCCAGCTCACAGGCTCTACGACAAAAACAACCCGATATTTGTTGGTCTGTTTGCGCATCCACTCATGCATCCGCATTACCAGCTCGAAGTCTTCACCGATGCTGGATGTATCCATCCCCCCAATTGCCATGACCACGTCACGGCGGAACATCCCGAATGCCCCGGAAATCAGGATCAATGCTTCCAACTGCGACCATCCTGCACGTCCCAACAGAAAAGCGCGAAGATACTCCACTGCTTGAATCTGAGGCAGTAATCGAGAGGGCATCCGGACATTAACCACACGGCCGTTGAGCACCTGAGATCCATTTGCCACACGAACGACGCCACCGCTGGCGATGACCCGGTCAGGATCATCAGCGAAGGGTTGAGAAACCTTGATGAGAGCATCTGGATCAAGGATGGAGTCGGCATCCACGATGGCGATGAGGTCATTGCGTGCAATGTTCAGTGCGCAATTGATGCTGTCCGTTTTGCCTGAATTATCGGAATCGACAACGGTCAGGCGGAGATTAGCGTGGGGGCTAGTCCACACACCGCGAATGCTTCCTAATAGAGGAATCGTGAGGGCAATAGGTCGAGTGTCGTTTACAAGCCCAAAACCGTCAATCAGTGCCTGCAGTGTCGCGTCTGTGCTTCCATCGTTGACCACGATGAGTTCATGATGCGGATGACGGAGGTCTAATACAGACCGGACCGAACTGACGATGACGGCTTCTTCGTTAAAAGCAGACATGATCACACTCACGCTCGGCGTCAAAGGTGATGCTGCCACCGTTCGATCAAGGCTAAACGAAGCACGCCGGAGGTGTTTCACGAATTTAATTCCGGCGAGGAGTACCAACCCCAGATAAGAAGAATTGATCAGCAAAAAATATAAGAGCAGCGGGAGTGCAGTGGCCGCGACAAATTGTGCAAAACCGGCCTGGAGCGCAACGTAGAAGTTCGATAAAAAATCCAACGCGTCACACCCCGTGTGGCGCGGGGAGGGCAGCGCGCTGAACTGCAGGGTCCATCTTGGGTGACTTGAGATAAACAAGGGCGTCAGAGGTCCAAGGTGACGGCAATTGCGCCAGGGCCTGGGTCGCTGCAATGCGGACCGACTTATGGGGATCGCTCAGGGCGGCAGTAGTAAGTGGTTCGACACCCACTCGCATTTGCACCCTGCCCAGTGCACGAGCTGCCATGACACGCACCAGGCGATCGGGGTCGTCCAACAGGCATCTGCCCAGGAGCAATCCGGTGTCAGACCGAGGCATCAAGCTCGCAATAGTGACGGCATTTTGGCGGACCACGGGGCTGGGGTGGCCAAGATATTTTGAAAGCTCAAAGTCGACCGGGCTTGCCGTATCTAACAAGGCACTGCCAGAAATCCAGGAAGGCACCGAGCGAGGTTGTTGAAAGAGACGTTCGAGTTGCCTGATGGCCAACTGAGTATCTGTTCTCCCCAAGGCGCGTGTGGCAACCATGCGAACCTCGCGATTTGAGTCAGACGACAAAGTAATCAGTGCGTCGACTGCCCCTACGGGATTAACCAGACCGAGTAACTCAGCGGCTCGTGCACGGCGGACAGAGTCTTTCGATCGCGCTCGCGTGAACGCTTTCTGAACTGCCCCCAATTCCGTCATCAGAAGGGCAAGGTTGCGTTGTGATTCGCCGCTCACCTCAGCCAACATGCGGAAAGAGATATCGAGTGCTTGTTGGCGAGCAAAAATTCGCAAAGATTTGATTTGGTCAATCAAATGCTCAATTTCCTCGGGATCAGCAACCGTCAACGAAAGCACGAGAGGTCGGACCCGGACATCAAGCCGCGCGAGATGCTGTTCATGTAGCTTTCATATGATGCGTAACCCAATCATGAGAATGAGCAGGGCAAACGAAAAAACTATGACGAAGAGCAGGGCTATCGTCAAGAAATCAATCGTGAATAGATTCATGCCGATGAGTTATGTGCGCGAAAGAACTGAGGTAACGCGTGCTAACAACTCTCGGGGACTAAACGGCTTTGACACATAATCATTGGCCCCCGCGTTGAATCCAGCCTCCACATCATGTTCCTGTGTCTTTGCGGTCAGCAAGATGACGGGGGTTTGGTTACCAGCACTTCGAAGTGCCTGAAGAACATCAATTCCTGACATTCCCGGCATCATGACATCCAAGACGATGGCATCAAAGCCAAGTTGGGTTGCTTTTTCAAGACCAGTGATGCCATCTGCCGCTGTGTCAACATCCAGCCCAGAGGCTTGCAATTTCAGGGCTACGAGGTCACGAATATCGGCGTCATCATCAACAACCAGAACCCGATGAGCACTCATTCAGACCACCCCTTAGCTACCAGAAACTCCTGTGCTTCCAGACTAACCGTGAAGTCTCGACAAATACTCACATGCTCAGAAGGCGCGCAAGCTTTCCGTCAGGTCGCTTCTTTGCTTCGGATAACGCTTGGTCCGCCGACATGAGGATTTCTTGAATGGTCCTGCGTGCTACCCACGGAGTAATTCCAGCGGATAGTTCACACGGTGCCATTCCCGACTGTGTGTGAACGTCACGTTGAGTGATTTCCTGAAGCGTGCGCTCGATATGGTTTTCGACATCTTCGGATTCTTGATAAATCAGAACGACGAATTCATCCCCACCCCAGCGCGCAACGACGGCCTCCGGGAAAGATGACGCCAACCGCCTCCCGACAGTGTTGAGAAATTCATCACCTGCTGAATGTCCAAATGACTGGTTGATAGTACGCAATCCGTCGCAATCGACCAAAACAAAAAACAGTGGGCTCCGCCCTTGCGACAAGTGCTCTTCGAGGCCGCGACGATTGAGAAGCCCCGTGAGGGCATCGGTGGTTGAGTGGTGCTCGAGCAGATCGGCGCGAACCTCTTCAATTCGAATCTCAGCTCGTTCTTTTTCTTGAATTTCACGTTGGCGTGCGGCCCAAATCGCCAGCACACCTACAAGCGCAATGATGACCAAACGAACATTTTGCGCAGGAACGTTACCGTCACTTGCCAACATCCCAAAAAATGCTGCAGACGCAAGGGTGATTCCGCTGATAACTGCGGTGGAAATAGTTCCACCAAATACGGCCGCGAGCATGGGAACAACAGCCAATACGCCCACGTAGGCGGTCTTGGGTCCTTCAAGTGCATCTGCGGTCAGAATGAGGGCAATTGCAATGAGGGGCAACAGAATGCTAAAAATCCAGGCCGGTTTCTTTGTGCTCACGATATTTCCCCCATTTTCCACGCGTTGAACTCTTAGCAGTGAATGTAGCCCACTTAGCTGAGCGAAACCTTCAGCATGGTTTCGCGGTCCACCACCTTGATGCGTGCACGGCCTTCTGGCTCGCCGAGCTTTTGCTCGTATTCATCGAGCTTGGTCCAGCCTTCAGCAGTGGTGTATTCAATGCCGCGTGATTCCATGAGGTCCACAATCGACCCCTCTTCGGGGTTCTCAGGGGTCCACCAGGTTGAGTGGTCGCCAAGAACGTGGGCGATGGTTTCCATCGCATCGCTCTTGGTGTGACCAATCAGACCAACTGGTCCTCGCTTGATCCAGCCGGTGGCGTAGACGCCGGGAATCTGCTGTCCCGCTTCGTCGATGACCTGGCCCTCGCGGTTAGGAATAACGCCCTTCACGGCGTCAAAAGGAACATCCTTCAGTGGGGAGCTGTAATACCCAATAGCGCGGTAGAACGCCTGAATCTCAACCTCACGGATTTCTCCCGTACCGACCACGCCGCCGTTGCCGTTGCCGTCCGGAGCAGTGCGCTCGTATCGCAGTGCGGCGACGTTGCCGTCAGCATCGGAGACAAGTTCGAGAGGGTTGGCATAGAAGTGCAGGTGCAGGCGACGCGACGCTTTCCCGGTTTCGCGGGTGCGCCATTCGTTCATCACCTTGTTGAGAACAAAGACTTGCTTGTTCGAGTCGATAAGGGCCTGGCTTGCAGGGTCAATCACGAAGTCTTCGTCATAGACGATCATGTCAACGTCGCGCAGCTCACCCAGTTCACGCAGTTCCAGGGGTGAGAACTTTGCCTGCGCAGGGCCCCGGCGGCCAAACACGTGCACATCGGTCACCGGAGATGCCTTGAGGCCTTGGTAGACATTGTCGGGAATCTCTGTCACAAGCAGATCATCGGCGTGCTTGGCCAGCATGCGAGCAGCATCGAGGGCAACGTTTCCGTTACCCAGAACGGCAACCGAGGAAGCAGTTAAGGGCCAGGTGCGTGGAACGTCAGGGTGGCCGTCGTACCAGCTGACAAAGTCAGCTGCGCCGTAACTGCCACCGAGGTCGATACCGGGGATATCCATCGGAACATCTTTGGTGGCACCGGTGGAGAAGATCACGGCGTTGTAGTGCTTCTTAAGGTCATCCATCGTGATGTCCACGCCATATTCAACGTTTCCAAAGAGACGAATATCTCCGCGGTCGAGCACCTCACGCAAAGCGCCAATGATGCCCTTAATGCGAGGGTGGTCGGGAGCAACGCCATACCGAACGAGACCATAGGGAGCAGGCAGGTGTTCGAACAGGTCGATAGAGATGTCAAAGTCACGCTCTGCTTTGAGAGCAATATCTGCGGCATAGATGCCGGCAGGGCCGGCGCCAACGATGGCCAGACGAAGCTTGGTCACGGGGAAAGTCCTCTTACATAAAGTCGAGTGAATTCCCAGTTTAGCTGGGGGCAATAGGCTTAACTCGTGAAAATCCTGGTTCTTGGCTCCGGCGCACGCGAGCACGCAATTGTTACTGCCCTCCTGGCTGAAAATGCCGACCACGACATCACGGTTGCCCCCGGCAACGCAGGTATCGCGCACGATGTACCGTGCGTGACCACCGACATCCTCGACCCTGAAGCCGTCGCGTTCCTAGCTGAAGGTCTCGACGTGGACATGGTTGTGGTGGGACCCGAGGCTCCCCTCGTTGCCGGAGTCGCCGACCCTCTGCGCGAAATGGGTATTCCGGTTTTCGGTCCCAACCAGGCCGCTGCAGCGCTGGAAGGCTCCAAGACGTTTGCCAAGCGCATCATGGATGAAGCTGGTGTGCCCACCGGTCGCGCGATCAAAGTTTCTACCCTCCTCGACGCCGAGACTGCTCTCGATGACTACGGCGCACCCTATGTAATCAAGGCTGATGGCCTGGCTGCCGGCAAGGGTGTACTGGTCACCCACGACCGCGATGCTGCTGTTGCCCACGCGTCCCACTACTTGACCCAAGGCTCTGTGCTGATCGAGGAATTCCTCGACGGCCAGGAAGTCTCCTTGTTTATGTTTGCTGACGGACACGATGTGCTCCCGCTGTCCCCTGCACAAGACTTCAAGCGTCTGAAAGACAATGACGAGGGCCCCAACACCGGCGGCATGGGTGCTTACTCCCCGCTGCCATGGCTGGCTGAGCAGTTCGGCAGCGAAGAAGCCTTCGTCACCGAGGTCATCGAAACCATTGCTCTTCCTACCGTGCGCCAGTTGGAAAAGGAAGGCACCCCCTTTCAAGGTCTGCTCTATTGCGGCCTCATCCTCACCGTCAAGGGCATTCGCGTTATTGAATTCAATGCACGCTTTGGGGACCCCGAGACCCAAGTGGTTCTCCCCCGTCTAAAGACTCCGCTGTCTGAACTCATGCTGGCCTCAGCAGAAGGAACCCTGGCTGGCCGCGAGCGCCCCGAGTTCTCTGATGAAGCAGTCGTCACTGTAGTTCTCGCCAGCGAGAACTACCCCGAAACTCCAGTCACCGGTCGCGTGCTGACCGGAATCGATGACGCCAACATGCTCGAGGGTGTGCACGTCACCCACGCCGCTACCGCCGTTCAGGACGGTGACCTCATCGCTAAGGGTGGACGCGTGCTCAGCGTGGTGGGCCGTGGTTCGGACTTCGCCGAGGCACGCTCGCGTGCCTACGAAGGCCTCGCCAAGATTAAGCTCGAAGGCGGACAGTTCCGCAGCGACATCGCGCTCAAGGTTGTGAAGTAAATGACCGGTTTCACCGGCGGAGAGAAGCTCGATCTTCCAGGCTGGGCTCATGCCTACTCGGGCAAGGTTCGTGACCTCTATGTCCCCACCGGAGAAACCCTCGAGTCCACTCCGCGGGTACTGGTGGTAGCCAGCGATCGCGTGAGTGCATTCGATCACGTACTTGAACCGGGCATCCCCGGTAAAGGTGAATTGCTGACACAGCTCAGCATGTGGTGGTTTGATCAGCTCGGTGTTCCCAACCACCTCCGTGAGGGTGACATCCCCGCAGAGGTTCAGGGCAAAGCAATGCTCGTTGCGAATTTGGATATGTTCCCGGTGGAGTGTGTCGTTCGTGGCTACCTCTCGGGCAGTGGCTGGTTGGAATACCAAGAGAGCCAGAGCGTGTGTGGCATTGCCCTTCCTGCGGGACTTCAGGATGGTGACAAGCTCCCCGAGCCCATCTACACCCCCGCATGGAAAGCTCCCTTTGGAGAGCACGATGAGAACATCACTTTTGAGCGCACGGTGGAGCTAGTGGGTCTTGAGGATGCCACCGCTCTGCGTGACCTCTCTCTTCAGATCTTCACCAAAGCAACAGAGTTGGCGGCGGCCAAGGGCATCATCTTGGCTGACACCAAGTTTGAGTTCGGCCGAGACCGCGAGACAGGTGTGATTACCCTTGCGGATGAAGTACTGACCTCTGACTCATCTCGCTACTGGGATGCTGCTGCCTATGCAGCGGGCGCCACCCCTGCCGAGAAGATGACCAGCTTTGACAAGCAAATTGTGCGCAACTGGCTCTCAGTCAACTGGGACAAGAAAGGCACCCCGCCTGAGCTTCCTGTGGACATTGTGGAGCGCACCGCGGATCGCTATCGCGAACTCATCTCTCGCATGTGCAGCTAGCGCTTAACATTTTCCGCGCACTTTTTCACAGCACAGCTGCTGTGCACCTAGCCTAAAGAACATGCCCAGTTTTCTAGATGCCATCTTTGAGGTTCCCCGCACGGGTGCGCCGCTCTGGAAGCGCCTCATTCTGGTCGAGGTGGGACTCATCATTTGCGGCCTCGCTTTTGCCCTGATGTTGCAAGCCACCATCGGTCTCGATCCGTGGGATGCGTTCCACCAGGGCCTCTCCAAGATCACCGGTGTTCCTATCGGAATTGTGGTGATTATTGTGGGTTTTGCCGTGTTGGGATTGTGGTATTTCCTCCGCCAAAAGCTCGGTATCGGCACGATTCTCAACGCCATCACCATTGGCCTAGCCATTGACTTCTTCATCGCGGTGATTCCTGTTGCCGCAAACTTCTGGTGGGGTCTGCTCTACTTCGTTGGTGCCATCTTGATCAATGGTTTGGGCATTGCCATGTATGTCGGCGGTGGCTTAGGTCCAGGGCCTCGAGATGGCCTGATGACAGGTCTGGTTCGGCGCACTGGAAAACCCTTGTGGTTAGTGCGCACCGCGATTGAAGTCGTTGTCTTGTTGCTGGGGTGGGCGTTTGGTGGAGCTATTGGGCTGGGCACCGTGCTGTATGCCTTTGGTATTGGGCCCGTGGCACACGTCATGATGCCCTGGTTCAACCTGGATAAGGTCAAGGAACCCGAAGAACAAGAAGGTCACTAGCTGACTGTCGCTAGATGGAACCCATTCCTAGCTGGTTCATAGGTTCACCTGTCACACTGACAACTATGAAGCGTCACTTGGGATCACCCGCGATTTACGCGATGGTGATTGTGGCGTTCCTGGTTGGCCTCGCCCCGGTTTTTCATGCCGTGTGCATTGCCCCCCATGGCAGCTCATCCCAGGCTTCTGCCCCCATGACGCACGTCATGGCTGATGGCACCGTTATGACTATGTCTACGCCGCACTCGTCTGACGCGATGGCGATGTCCTCACCTTCAGATACAGCTGCAGCTTCCAGCTCAACCCCTGCAGTGAACAACAACGGCATAGACGCAATGGATGTCCTCGGCGGCATCATGATCTCCGCCGGCATCACCCTCCTCACCTTGGTTGGACTCCGGTTCTGCCGGCAAGCTCTTGTCCGAGGGCAGCTAGCCCTGCTTCCGCAGCCTCTCGCAACCCTGCTGCCCTCATGGGGCCAAGCCAGAGCCAGGCCTCCCAGCCAGGTCAATCTGACTACCTTGTGCATTTCCCGAACCTAAGCCATACGTCACAGCGCGCAGGCGACATTCGTCGCGGATGCGCGCAGAAGTAAACACCCCTACTTATTAGACGTAAAGGAATACAACTATGTTCGCAACGAAATACCGCGTCGCCGGAATCACTGCATTGGCTATTGCTGCATCGGTTTCACTCGCAGGCTGCACCATCAATATGCCCGGAAGTACAAGCGACTCCAACGGCATGATGGATGGCGGAATGATGGGAAACAACCAGAATTCTTCTGGCTTCTCAGGTTCTGACATCATGTTTGCCCAGATGATGATCCCTCACCACCAGCAAGCCGTGGACATGTCGACGCTGGCAGAAACCCACACCACTAATCCTGAGCTTCTGGCCTTGGCCAAGCAGATCAAAGACGCTCAAGCGCCTGAGATTGAGCAAATGACGGGGTGGATTAACAACGCAAACGCCTCGATGGATATGGGGCACGACATGGGAATGGGCGGCATGCTCTCGGACAGTGACATGGCCGCACTCGCTGCGGCGAATGGTCCTGCCTTTGACAAGCTCTACCTCGAAGGCATGATCGGTCACCATGAAGGCGCCCTTGACATGGCGCAGATGGTCATTGACTCCAACAATGCAGAAGCCAAAACACTCGGTGAAAACATTGTGAAGAGCCAAACGGCTGAAATTGCTCAGATGAAGAAGATGTTGGCGGGGATGTAAATGGCGACAGCAACCTTCCACGCCACCGGCATGACGTGTCAACACTGTGTGGCAAGTGTGACCTCAGAAGTGAGTGCCATTGCGCATGTCACGCAGGTGTCAGTGGACTTGCCCACGGGCACAGTCACTGTAGACAGCGATGCGCCGGTCTCCCCTGATGCGGTCATCGCGGCCATCGACGCTGCGGGTTATCCAGCCATCGCTGAATAAGAATGCAGGTCAAGAGCCCTCACTTTGAGTGGGGGCTCTTGACCATCACGACGAATTTGCCCAACGTTTCGTGTCCTGTTCTCGAGTGTTTACCTTTCTTCGGTGAAGTGGGGTGTGCACACATCGACGTATCGCCGCTATGTAGCCCTCGGCGATTCCCTCGTTGAGGGTGTTGGTGATGACCGTTTCACCCAGGACCGGATGTATGCCGGCTGGTCTGACCGTCTTGCGGTCCTCCTCAATAGGGTCGCCCTCGACGAGAATGCTGATTTCCTCTACGCAAATCTTGCAGTCCGCAGTCGAAATTCAGAAGAAATCCTGACCGAACAGGTGCAACAAGCCTTGGCTCTGGAACCAGATCTCGTCACCATCATGGCCGGCGCGAATGACTTGTGGCGCCCCCGGAAAAGCTGGGACTCGGTCCGAGCAAACTTTGCGTCCGCAGTCGAACAGCTCCAGTCGGCGGGAATCACTGTTCTCTTGACCAATTGCATTAATCCGATTCATCACTGGTCGCTTCAGGCAGGAACGCAACGTTCCCGCGAACTGACAAAACTTATTGAAGACGTAGCAGCGCAATATTCAGTCGACGTCGTTGATGTTCACCGCAGTCCCACCCTGCGTCGACTCAGAGTGTGGTCCGAGGATCGCGTTCATTTTGGTCCTCGCGGTCACGCGCATGTTGCAAACAAGGCTGCCAAAAAACTCGGTCTGCCCTACCGGGTTGAAACACCGATTCTTCACCCTCGAGCTCGAGACAAGATGAGCCTCTGGGAACACGCGGTGTGGATCTACGTGCACGTCACTCCGTTCGTCGCCCGCCGACTGCGCGGCATTGCAGCGGGTGACAGCATTAATCCCAAGCGGCCCGTGCTCTCTCGTGTTCACGACCACCCATGGACCATTCGATACTCCCAGTCTTCACCGGTCGTTAAGGTGTCATTTCCCCAGACGTCGCTGGTAGCAGAATAAGTATTTATACCGTGTGGTCATGAGCATGAGAATCGCCATCGTCACCGAATCATTTCTCCCCTCACTCAACGGCGTGACCAACTCAGTATTGCGAGTTGTGGACACATTGAAAGAAGCTGGCCACGAGGTCATCATCATTGCCCCCACCGCTCCACAGAAGCGACACCTGGGGTTCAAGGTCATCCGAACACTTGCTGTTCCCCTTATGCAGTTCCAGATTGGTTTACCCCCGCTTGCGTTAGAAGCAACCTTGGAAGAATTCCAACCTGACGTGGTGCACGTGGCATCACCGTTCTTCTTAGGTGGCCAAGCAATTGCCATTGCCAACAAACTCGGTATCCCCACCGTGGCTATCTATCAGACAGATATTGCCGGCTATCTCCAGCGCTACGGCATGAGATTCGCCAAACCTGTTGTGGACAGATTCGTTGCCGCTATCCACGGGCCCGCAACGATGAATCTTGCTCCGACACCTGAGTCAGCTGCATATCTCCTCAAGCTCGGTGTGGAACGTGTCGGAGTGTGGGGCCGAGGTGTTGATCTGGAACTGTTCCACCCCCGCAATAAATCCGAACAGGCAACCCAAGAATTCAAAAACACACACCTCCTCGGCAAGAAAAACCTTGTGGGCTTCGTCGGTCGCCTCGCCCCCGAAAAGCAGGTCCACCGCATGCTAGAGCTGTGCTCCATCCCGGACACGGCCCTCGTGATTGTGGGAGATGGCCCGGAACGGAAAAAACTAGAGGCGCTGTTTGCCGGCAAACCCGTCACCTTCACGGGTGCACTCCGCGGAGCTGAACTAGCTCGTGCGTATGCCTCTCTCGATGCTTTTGTTCACTACGGCACCGAAGAAACCTTTGGCCAGACAATCCAAGAAGCCCAAGCTTCCGCTGTTCCCGTGGTTGCCCCCGCTGTGGGCGGCCCTCGATTCCTCATCACCGACCACGAAAATGGCCGCCTGATTGACCCTGAAGTCACTCACGGTTTCACCGAGGCAGTGGTGGATATTCTGGCAACACCTCGCCTGGCGGCCCGCATGGGTGAAGCTGGCCGACGTTCCGTCCTGAACAAGTCGTGGAAGGCCAACAACGAAAGCTTGTTGAAGACCTATCGCGCAGCTGCTGCTTTCAAGGGATCCGCATTTGAATCAAGCCCTGAATTGGTTTGATGCTCACAGCATCATTGATGCTCTGGGCGCCCTCGCGGTGGTGGGCGTTGCCCTTCTGATCTTCGCTGAAACAGCAACGATTCTGGGTTCCTTCCTGCCCGGGGACTCTTTGCTTTTTCTGGTAGGCCTCGTGCTCGCCACCACCCTGACCTCCTTTCCGCTCGTGCCCGCAATTCTGCTCATCTTTGTGGCTGCAGTTCTGGGTTCCGAAGTTGGTTATTGGGTGGGCCATCAGTTCGGCCCGAAAGTGTTTAATCGTCATGACACCTGGTTTTTCAACAAGAAAGTAGTGGAGAAATCTTCTGAGTTCTATCGGCATTACGGTCCCCGTGCCATCATCTTGGCCCGCTTCATACCCGTGCTGCGTGCACTCGTTCCACTGACCGTCGGAATGTCCAGCTTTGGCTGGCGAGAATATCTTGTCTATAACGTGGCGGGTGGAATTCTGTGGGTGGGTTCTCTCATGACTGCCGGCTACTTCCTGGGCTCCCTTGTTTGGGTGCAGGAACACATCGAACTCGTCGTGATTAGTTTTATTGTGTTGTCGTCACTCCCCCTTCCCATCGAGATCATTCGAAACAAAATAAAGAAGAGAAATAAGTCATGACATCCCCCATCACAAAAGCTGTTATCCCTGCCGCAGGAATGGGCACGCGCTTTCTCCCCGCGACGAAAGCCATGCCCAAAGAAATGCTTCCTGTCATTGATAAGCCCGCGATCCAATACGTGGTGGAAGAGGCTGTCAATAGTGGGTTAGGGCACATTCTGCTCATTACCGGACGGAACAAGCAGGCACTCGAGAATCACTTCGACCGAAATGTTGAATTGGAAACGTTGCTCACTGCCCGCGGAGACACCGACAAATTGGCACAGATTTCTCCCCTCAGTGAAGCCATCGACCTGCACTACGTTCGCCAAGGCGACCCCCTGGGTCTTGGGCATGCTGTGCTCAAAGCAGAGACTTTTGTCGCAGGCGAACCTTTTGCTCTCTTGCTCGGTGACGACATCATCGAGCACGGTGACGAACTCCTGGCGGACATGATTGCTCTGGCGCAACACACCAATGCCACGGTCATCGCACTGATGGAAGTTCCACAGGCACACGTTTCTCGCTATGGCGTTGCCGCCGTCTCCGAGACCGCAGATCCTCACATCTTCACCATTGAAGGCTTTGTTGAAAAGCCCCACGCCGTCGATGCCCCCTCCCGGCTCGTTGCAATAGGTCGTTACGTATTGCAGCCTGGAGTCTTTGACGTGTTGCGCACGGTTCAGCCAGGATTTGGCGGAGAAATTCAACTCTCAGATGCTCTCGACATCATGGCCCGGACGCCCACGATCACCGGCCCCGTCATCGGCCTTGTGCACCAGCACCGACGTTTCGACACCGGAGACAAGCTGTCCTACCTCAAGGCCATCGTTCAGCTGGCCGGGGAGCGAGAAGATCTCGGCACTGACTTCAACAAATGGCTCAAAAAGTACATCACGCGACTTATCTAAATATCGGCGCCAGCTGAAGCTGACGCCGATACTCAGAATGCTGAGTTACTTACCAGATGCCTTGATCTTGGCCAGAAGCTGAGCCTTGTTGAGACCGCTGTAACCCGCGATGCCCTTGGTGCGGGCATAAGCGACAAGTGCTGCCACAGTCCAGCCAGCTGATGGCGTAGCTGTCTGCTGGCGAGGAGCTGCTGGACGCTTGACTGCAGGCTTAGCAGGTGCTTTTGAAGTGGGCTTCGCTGGTGCTGCCTTAGGTGCTGCCTTAGGTGCTGCCTTAGGTGCTGCCTTAGGTGCTGCCTTAGGTGCTGCCTTAGAGGCAGGCTTAGCCGCGGCCTTCTTCGCCTTCTCCACCTGTGCGGTGGCCTTGGTGACGACCTTCGTGGCAACCTTGTTTGCCTTTTTTACGTCTTTCTTTGCCAAAGCCTCGGCTTCGTTAGCAGCCTTCTTTACAGACTTCTTTGCTTTGGTCTCAAGCTTCTTCGCTAGATCGCGAGCTTCAGTGAGCTTCTTGGAGAGCTTCTTCTTGAGCTCTTTTTCTTTATTTTCCTTGGCCATGAGAATTCCTTAATGGTGTGCGTTTCTCTGTGCGTGCGTGAAAAACGTAGGACTCGAAGGTTAACAAATGGCCAGAATTGGCCCGTGTCGCGAACTTGTTCACTTAGCGTTCACTGCCACAGACCATAATGACGGGCATGTCTATCGTGCCTGAACACACCTCACTCCAGGCAGAACTTTCACGCCTGGATGAAGCAACTCCAGCGCGAACACTGATAGATATTTTCACCAGCATGGTGGAGAAATACCCCGATGAATCAGCGTTGGACAATGGCGACGTGCGCCTCAGTTACCGCGAGCTGGCTGATCACAGCGCGGCTATCGCCTTCCAGCTCGAGGCGTGTGGGGTTCGTCGCGGGGATCGCGTGGGTGTTCGTTTGAGTTCCGGAACGACGGAACTGTACATCTCCATTCTGGGAATCTTGGCCGCCGGTGCTGCGTATGTTCCGGTCGATGCGGACGACCCGGACGAACGTGCAGAGCTTGTATTCACCGAAGCCCAGGTTCGAGGAACCATCTCAGGTGAGGGAATCTTCTCCAGTCGTGACGAAAAAACCGGGACGTTCGAATACGGCGGAACGCTTGACTTTGAACTGCTCGGTAGCGACCTCGAACTTCATCACACTCCACAACCAGCCGATGACGCGTGGGTGATCTTCACCTCAGGCTCTACGGGGAAACCCAAGGGAGTTGCCGTGAGTCATCGTTCGGCTGCAGCGTTCGTCGACGCGGAGTCGGAGATGTTCCTGCAATCGGATCCCCTCGGACCTCAAGATCGAGTCCTCGCTGGACTCTCGGTGGCATTTGATGCCTCCTGCGAAGAAATGTGGCTGGCCTGGGGACACGGAGCGTGCCTCGTTCCTGCTCCACGTTCCCTCGTCCGCAGTGGGTCAGACCTGGGTCCTTGGCTGATGGCCAATGGCATCACGGTGGTGTCGACAGTGCCCACGTTGGCCGCAATGTGGCCAGAGGATGCACTGGAAAACATCCGCCTCCTCATTTTTGGCGGCGAAGCGTTCCCTGTAGAACTCGCTGAAAAGCTCGCGGTACCAGGGCGTGAAGTGTGGAACACCTATGGCCCTACCGAAGCAACTGTTGTTGCCTGTGGAGCTCTAGCCACAGGTGTGGGCCCCATGCGCATTGGGCTCCCCCTCGCCGGCTGGGATCTCGCCGTTGTAGATGTGTTGGGTAACCGCGTTGCCCCCGGCGAAACGGGTGAACTCATCATCGGCGGTGTGGGACTCGCCCGCTATCTCGATGAAGAAAAGGATGCCCAGGTTTACGCCCCTTTCCCGACGCTGGGGTGGGAGCGGGCATACCGCAGTGGCGACATGATTCGGTATGAGCCTGAGGGTCTAATTTTTGTGGGGCGCGTCGATGACCAGGTAAAAATTGGTGGGCGCCGTATTGAACTCGGTGAAATCGAAAGTGCTCTCAGTGCTCTACCCAATGTCACGGCGTCGGCAGTGGTTGTGCAACAGACAGCAGCAGGCAACAAGGTCCTGGTTGGATACCTCTCTGTGGTTGATACAACTGCCTTTTCGACCGAAGATGCAGTAGCGGCCTTGCGAAAGTCACTGCCGGCGCCGCTGGTTCCGCTACTGGTTCCCCTGGCTGAACTTCCGGTTCGAACCTCGGGCAAGGTGGACAAAGCAGCGTTGCCGTGGCCGTTGGAAACTCCAGAACTCGAGGATCTTGGCCTGAGCGACATTGAACGCCGCGTAGCCAGCGAATGGGCCCAGGTATTGGGTGTCCCCGTCACCGACCTCAACACGCACTTCTTCGACATCGGGGGTGGCTCGCTCGCTGCCGCCCAGCTTGTGGGCCGACTTCGTTCCATCGATTCCAACATGACGGTGGCCGATATTTATGCCCACCCGCGTTTGGGTTCCATGGCGGATTTCATTGCACACAACACTGATGACTTGACTGCCGAGCCCCACAACTTTCACAAGTCAGAGAAAGTTCCCCGGTCCCCCCAGCTCATTCAGGCGTTACTCTCGATACCGCTTTATGGTCTTGCTGGTTTGAGGTGGTTGTTCTATGCCCTCACCGCCTCGACCGTGGTCAACAGTCTGGGAATTGTTCACTTTCTTCCCGCCATCTCGTGGTCAATTCTGATTCCTGGTGTCCTAATTTTTGGATCCCCGTGGGGACGGATGTTCCTGAGTGTTCTCATCTCACGGCTGGTGCTCTCCGGCGTTGGGCCAGGAAACTACCGCCGCGGAGGATCAACCCACCTTCGACTTTGGTTTGCCGAACAAGCAGCCGCACATATCGGCGCAGTGACCTTAGCCGGCGCTCCCTGGGTGACAGCGTATGCACGGGCACTCGGTGCCCGCATTGGCAAGGGTGTCACCATGCACACGCTGCCTCCGGTTACCGGGATGCTTTTCGTCGGCGAAGGAGCGTCCATCGAGCCTGAGGTGGATCTCACGGGGTATTGGATTGACGGTGACGTCGTCCGTATCGGAGAAATTCGTATTGGCGCTCACTCCACTATTGGTGCCCGCAGCACTTTGGCGCCGGGAACACGCATTGCCAAGTTTGCGGAAATCGCTCCGGGTTCCAGCGTTTTTGGAAAAGTGGCCGCAGGCCAGCTGTGGAGTGGATCTCCTGCCAAACGTGAGGGCAAGGTCAAAGCGTGGTGGCCGGAAGAGCCGGCCCGACAAAGTCGGGCGTGGGGTGCACTCTTTGCTCTGTCTTCAGGACTGTTTTCGCTCTTTCCCCTCATCGCACTGTTGGGCGGGGCTTCCGTCATCGCGTCTTCTCTGCATAACGTGCAGAGTGCGGCTGAGGCACTGGGCATCATCGGAAAGCTGTTCATTCCGGCGACCCTCTTGAGTGGCTTTATTTTTGCACTGTTGGTTCTTGCTTCTGTGAGACTGCTCAGCGTCACGATGCGCGAGGGCGTCTTCCCTGTGCACAGCTGGGCAGGGTGGCAAGCGTGGAGCATCGAGCGCATTCTTGATCTTGCCCGCACGTTCTTGTTCCCGCTGTACTCAAGTTTGTTCACCCCCATCTGGTTGCGCCTGTTGGGAGCCAAGGTGGGTAAGAACGTCGAAGCGTCAACCGTTCTCATGCTTCCCAAGATGTCCACGATCTCCGACGATGTGTTCCTCGCAGATGACACCATGATTGCCCCCTATAGCCTGGGCAACGGCTGGATGTATATCGGTCCAGTCGAGATTGGGAAGCGAGCATTCATTGGGAACTCCGGCCTTGCGCCCGCAGGCCGAAAAGTTCCCAAGGATGCTCTCGTCGCTGTTCTCTCCAGCGCACCACGTAAAGCTAAGGAAGGTTCGTCCTGGCTGGGGTCACCTCCCATGCGTTTGCGTCGCCTCATTGCAGAAGGTGACCGTGAGCGCACCTACCTCCCTTCCACAGGCCTGCGACTGGCCCGTTCAATATGGGAGCTGACACGTTTCATTCCCGTCCTCGTCACGGCTTTGATTGGTTTTGCCGTTGCCTCAACCCTTCTCCTGGTTACCCACTTCTGGGGCTTCTGGATCGCACTTCTGCTCAGCGGTCCGAGTCTGTGGGCTGCAGGAATCGTGGCCGCTGGAATCACGACCGCTGCCAAATGGATCTTGGTTGGGCGCATTACCCCCCAAGAAAAACCACTCTGGTCTTCATTTATCTGGCGTAATGAAGTGGCCGACACCTTCGTTGAGATGGTTGCCGCACCATGGTTTGCCAATTACATGAATGGCACGCTGGGTCTCGTCTGGTGGCTGCGTAGTCTCGGTGCTTCTATCGGGGGCGGCGTCTGGTGTGAAACGTATTGGTTGCCCGAGGCTGACCTCGTCACTTTGGGGGATGGTGCCACCGTCAACCGAGGCACGGTCCTGCAAACCCACCTTTTTCATGACAGAGTGATGAGCATGGACCGCGTGGTTGTAGAAACGGGCGGAACACTGGGGCCCCACAGTGTTCTCCTTCCTGCTGCGCAGATTGGTGCGCACAGCACCGTCGGTCCCGCTTCCCTCGTGATGCGTGGAGAGCTCGTCCCCGAAGGAAGCCGCTGGAGTGGTAACCCGATTGGTCCTTGGCGTGAGGTCACGGTGAGAAAGTATTTCTCTCACACGGGCGCCATTAAGACTGTGTGAGTATGAGCCTCGATCGATACACCCCCGACTCAGGGAGTGCCGACTATACGGTTGAGCACTACGACCTTCGCCTGCGCTACAGAATGTCCACCAGTCACCTCACTGCCGTCGCCATTCTTGACGTGACGTTGCTGGCTGCGGTGCGACAGATTTCCCTGGATCTGTGTGGAGTGCGGGCAGGCAAAGTATTAATCGCCGGTCGGGCTGTTAAAAATGTCAAGCAATCCTCCACCAAGCTCACCCTCAAGCTCCCCGAGGAAATGTCTGCGGGCAGCAAGTTCCAGTGTGAGATTCACTACGCGGGATACCCTCGTCCCCGGAGCTCCCGCTGGGGTGCTGTCGGGTGGGAGGAACTCACCGACGGTGTCGTCGTTGCCGGTCAACCCACGGGTGCTCCTACCTGGTTCCCCTGTAATGACCACCCCCGGTATAAGTCAACGTTCGACATTTCTGTGACAACCGAAAAGAACTACACGGTTGCCGCCACGGGTGAATTAATGAGCACGACCGAGAAATCGGGTCTGACCACCTGGAATTTCCGCCAAATGGCTCCTACTCCGAGCTATCTAGCCTCCGTCCAAATTGGCCGCTACCGTCAACACAATCAAGATGTGGGTGGCGTGAACGTCAACACCGTTTTCCCTCCCGACCGGGCGCACCAGGTTCACTCTGACCTCTCCAAGCTCGATGACATGATGGTCTACTTCTCTCAGATTTTTGGGCCATATCCATTCGAGAGCTACACCCTGGTTGCGACCGCTGACGAGCTCGAAATCCCGCTAGAAGCTCAAGGAATGGCCATTTTTGGAGCCAATCACCTCGACGGCACCAACCCTGAGGAACGTCTCGTTGCCCACGAGCTTGCCCACCAGTGGTTTGGCAACAGTGTGGGCATCGCCCAGTGGAGTGACATCTGGCTCAATGAAGGATTCGCCTGCTACGCCGAGTGGCTGTGGTCTGAAGCTGCCGGAGGCATCACCACCCAAGGCATGGTGGAATCCCACCATGTCCTGCTCCGTCAACTCGATCAAGACATCATTGTGGGCGATCCAGGCCCCGATCTCATGTTTGATGACCGGGTCTATAAGCGTGGTGCTCTCACATTGCACGCGCTGCGAAAGACGGTGGGTGACGAGGCGTTTTTCACCATCCTGCGTGAATGGGTTTCGCAGTATGCCCATGCCTTGGCAACCACGGAAGATTTCATTAGATTGAGCCAAGAACACAGCACAACATCGCTGGCGGCGCTCTTCGACAACTGGCTTTTTACGCCCCAGCTTCCAGCTCTGCCTTAACCGGGCAACGTCTCGATGACAGCAGAAACGACGACGCCTGCCGGTGCCTCGAGCGGGATGAAAGCGTAGATTTCTGCCGAGCCCCGCACCTGGCCATATTTCTCGCCGTCGCGTTCAGAAATCTCTACATCGGAGAAGTCGATCAGAATACCCCGTCCATCTGCCTTCACCACGGCTTCGTAGTCACACCAGCCCTGCAGAGTAATTGACGTGGTGCTGTGAAGAATCCCCACTTGACGTTCTTCTGATGGATGTCCGCTCTCGATATCGATGCCGACTTTTCGTCCGTGTGCAGCAAAGGCAACCGCATGGTCACCGCTATATGCCACCGACACATTCAGATCACTCCCGCGAATACTGATGGCGCCATGGTCGCCGCCACACACAGCACACTGAGCAGCGGGAGTGATGTTCTGCCAGTCCTGCTGGAGAATTTCAGAAGCGAGCTTGCGTGCATAAAATCTCCCCGCTAGATATCTCTTGGCGAGAGCGGGTGGGAGTGAGAGTGAACGGCTTTCCTCAGTTTGGGACAAATAAGGCAAGAGTGACTGATGTTGTAAATCCGTGAGACTCGGTGTTCCCCACATTAACGAATATGAGTGAAAGGTCTCGCTCACAGCAGCAGCTTTGCAAAGGGACAGAACACGTTCACCATTGTTCAACGCTACTCCCAGCTCAACACTCCACGCATCAAAGTTTCAAGTTCTGGGATTCACTCGCCGGATCATCCACGTGCCGACGAACAACATGAGCAATGCACATGAAATGTACCAACTTGTGTTTATACCCGTCTTAGCTAATTGCATAGAAACCTGTCCTGGCAAAGCGGAGGGATCTACGCCGGAAGAACCTATGAGCTCTCCCCTAGCGTTAATTTCAAACCAAGTCGTGCTAGAAGCCTTCAGTCCCCGATAGTCAATGCCTGAGAGTGTGAGCGCATGCCAACCCGCCTCAAGGCCGTAGGGAATGACGGTATTGCCAAGAATTGTTCCCGCAGCACCTGCAGTGCCTGACGAGAGCAATTGTGGAGTGGAGTGGACGACTAAGGACCAAGGGGAACTGGGTTCCAGGCCTGAGCTCGAGAATTCCGCAAGCCCACCTGTGACGGGGTCTCCAACGACAACATCAATCACAATTTCGAATGTCGTTTCTGTTTGGCTGGGAGATACTGGCTTCAGCGCAGTGGAAGTCAGACTCGATGAGCTCGTACCGATGTTGTTCACTGCATTCACTCTGAACGTGTAGTTCACCCCGTTGGTTAAGCCCGTGATGTCACAGGAAGTGACGGGCGCCAAGACCGTGCAGCTCGCTCCACCAGGTGTTGCCGTGGCTGTGTAGGAAACAAGCGCGCGCCCACCTGTCGCAGATGGTGCAGTCCATGCAAGAGCAACACCCTGATTTCCTGCAACGCCGGTCAGGTCGGTGGGTGGGTCTGGTGAAGTCACGTATGTCGCAGCCAAAGCTGTAGAAGCTGGTCCAGCACCGGCATCATTCACAGCACGAATGATCACGCCATAGTTCACCCCTGCTATTAGACCTGAAATGTGTTGCGGGCTCCCGGTTGATGTTGAACTGAAAGCAATCCAGTGGGCGCCCGCATCAACAGAGTATTCATAACTACTTATTGGATTACCTCCATCCGAAGATGGAGCATTGAAGATCACAGAAAGAAAATCGTTTCCGGGAGTCACTGAGGTGAGCGAGGGTGCATCAGGTGTGGTGTGAGGGGTTGAGAGCAAGGACGCGGTGCTTGCATCACTTTCTCCAACCGTCGCAAAGGCGGTTGAGCGGGCAGTCACTGTAAATGTGTATGCCTGGCCGTTTGTCAATCCGCCTACGAAACAGAGTGTCTGCGGCCAGGAAGTACTGCAAGTGTGGCCGCCGGGATTTGAGGTGACGAGATAAGTGGACAGCGATGCACCACCATTATCTACAGGTGCCATCCAGGTGACCACTGCAGATTGATCGCCTGCACCTGCCTGAATTGACGTTGGAGGGCCCGGTTTGGTCAGAGGGATGGTGGAACTCGACAAGACACTTCGTGGTCCATAGCCTTCTGAGTTATAGGCATAAACACCGAACCTGTATGGGTAACCATTTGTGAGGCCGGTAACGTCACAAGCCAACGATGGAGAAGGAATTATTAGCGTGCAGACACTTCGACTCACTCCCGCGCTGTCGTAAGCACGGACCTGATATTCACTCACGTCATCGCCCCCGTTATCTACTGGGGCGGTCCACGTGACTGTCGCGCCCGCGTTACTACTCGACCCCGAAACAGACGTCGGTGCACCAGGAATTGTTCGCGGGATGGCGGGGGATGATGGAAGACTTTCTGCGCCGTATGCAAGAGAGTTTTTGGCCTTAACCGTGAAAGTGTAAGCCGTTCCGTTGGTGAGTCCTGAAATCGTGCACGTCAGTCCAGAGACCACACATGAAAATGATCCAGGGGTGGAAGTGGCTGTGTATTCAGTGATCACATCGCCACCATTATTCAAAGGTGCAGTCCATGTGAGGGTAGCTTGCGTTGCCTGCGTAGATACCGTGGGGAGTCCCGGATTACTCGGAAGCCCCAGTGGCGTGACAGCGTTTGAAGCTGCGCTAGCCGCCAACGCAGCACCGGCAGCGTTAGTGGTCTTAACGGTAAACGTGTATGAAGTTCCATTGGTCAAACCATTTACGATGCAGGACGGGTTCGATACCGAAGAGGTTGGTGCAATACACGTAGCACCTCCGGGACTAGATGTGACAAGGTAACCAGTGACATTGGCGCTCACCCTGTTTGTCCACGTGACCCTCGAGCTGGCATCACCAACTTCTGCATTTGGGGTACCATCTAAAACTTCTACAGGTACCACCATCGGTGTAACAGTCACAGCATTACTTACCCCACTAACTCCAGATGAGTTATTAGCAGTAACAGTAAATGTGTAGGACTGACCTGTTGTAAGCCCAGAAACGGTGCAGGTCCTGGCTGTGGCTATCGCAGCACATGTTTTTCCGCCCACACTCGATGTAACGGTGTAACCCGTGATAGTGCTGGATCCTGAGAATGAAGGCGCAGTCCAATTCAGAGTTACGCTCGTTCCGCCCACGGACGCGGTCGCATTTGTTGGTGGTCCCGGTTTAGGACATCCTGTGCCAGTTGGATTTTGCCACAATAAGTAGGGATACCCGTTATTGAAACCGGAGCAAATTCCCCAAATTTGGGTTGTTCCGTTGTATTCAGCCCACCCATCAACAATTGTCCAATTTCCGCCGTTTGGGCCGAAAGTTGAATAGCTTTTCATCTCGGCAGTTGTCTTAGAAAACACTTCCGGTGGGACGACAAATGGGCTCACCCAGTCCCAGCCCATAAATCTTGAGGCAATTCCTGAACCAAAATGTGGTTCAAAAAATAGATTTCCTTCGAGTGTTGTTTTCGACATCCTTCTGAAGAGGACACCGCCGCCGTATCCCCCAACACTGGACTTGACTGTGACATTTGAGTAAGAATTTCCAACTATTGCATCGGGATAGCCAGCACGATAATTTCCGTCTTGCCCACCTACAAGACCACCCCCATCTCCAGCATCGATTGTCCCTTGCGAATAAGAATTTCGAATTATTCCTTGGTTGAGGCCCACTAACCCTCCGGCCATTGCTGCAGACCTGATCGTTGCCCACGCACCGCTGCTTTCAATGCGCCCGGAGTTGTAGCCCACAAGTCCCGCTGTATATTGCTCAGTACTCGAGATGCTCCCGCTGACATAAGAAGTTGAGATAACCCCCTGGTTTTCTCCAGCTAGCCCTGCAGCGTAGTAATTCCCGTTGACATTGACCTGCAGGTTCATCGATGCGATTCGAGCACTCGATGTAAGTTTCGAAAAAAAGCCAACATATTGAACCGTTGGCAAATTAATCGTCAATCCAGAAATTTGAAAGTGATCACCGTCGTAGTTTCCTGCGAAGGATGCAATGGGGATCCACGGGTTCATAGTGGCTAGAGAGATGTCCTGTGTTTGAAGAAAATATGTATTTTCAGTTCCGCAATCTCTCAGAGCCGATAGCTGACTTGCGCTAGCAACCTTCCAGGGATCAGTGGATAACCCGGTACCGCCTGCAAAGACAGTTGTGCAATTAGCCACAGCACGAGCTGTGTCTGCCATCCCCATCAGGGGACTCACCCCAACAGCTAAAGCTGCAAAAACAGTCAGTACCTTGCGTGTGGCCAGAACTGTTACTCGATTGGTGTTCTTTTGGAGTGCACGGAACAGCATCATCTGATTACCCGCCTCCACCCGGCATTTTTGCGCTGAAATAACTTCAGTAGTCTACCTGAAATGATTTCAGCACTGGGCTGAAATGATTTGAGCTTGATTTCTCCAAATCTTGATAGCCTCATCACATGGCAGATCTCGTGAAAAAGTCCTCGCGGAATACCGCGAAGCTTCACCCCGCCATCGCTGCCCAGGCGCCAAGAGAACGAGTCCTTGATTCAGCCTTTTGGTTACAGTTTGGGGAGGACCCAGAACCCTCAACCCGGCAGAAAATGATTTACGTCACTGCTGACGACGTCAGCAGGGTAGGACCCTCAACGTTCAATGCAGGGGAGATGACTCAAGCTTTGGGCGTGGCCTATAGCCTGGTTAACTTTCACTTTGGCAGTAGGGATGAACTCCTTGCAGAGACTATGTATTACGTCTACACCGGGTATGTGCAAGATGTGTGGGCCAAGGTAACCAGCGCCACGCGGACCCCCGAGATACGCATGAGAACGTGGATTGAGGCACTTGCGGATAAAGCTGCCGAAATTGGAGGCTGGGGTGCCGTAATTAACTTCCCCACAGCATCACTAGAAGTATCAGGTCTGGTTGCCGATAAATATGGCCAAGAGATAGTCGACTTGGCAGAGCTCAACTTGGCACGGGTGATGATGTTGATTAGTGACATGAACAAGGGCCAAGTCAGTGACAAAGAACCTGCGCTTGGCAAGGTTTCTTCTGTATCGCTACTAAGGAATCCTGCAAAGACTGCACAAGCCGTCAGCGTGATGATGTCTGCAAACGGTCTAGCCATCCTTCGGGGAGGACGCAGCGCCACCGAGGCGGCTCGTCAGAAGTCGATTGACAAGATACTGACCAAAACCCACGTGACCAGGATTATGGATTCACTCAAGCAGAAGTAAATCGCGCGGTAGGATTGAGGTATTCCCCCCGCTCGCGAAATCGCTGGAGTCGTACCCATGCCCACCATCGTCGTCGAGGTAATGCCCAAGGCTGAAATTCTTGACCCACAGGGCAAGGCAGTCGCTGGTGCTCTTACCCGCCTAGGACATAACCAGTTCTCCGGTGTTCGCATCGGCAAGCGCTTCGAGCTCACCGTTGACGGTCCCGTCACCGCTGAAACTCTCGCAGCCGCCAAGACCATCGCAGAGGACATCCTCTCGAACTCGGTCATCGAAGATGTCGTCAGCATCTCCGAGGCCAAGTAATGCGCGTCGGAGTCATCACCTTTCCCGGCTCGCTCGATGAGCGTGACGCGCAGCGTGCTGTGCGCCTGGCAGGCGGAACGCCTGTGGCGCTCTGGCACGGTGCCCACGACCTCGAAGGCGTAGAAGCCATCATTCTTCCCGGAGGGTTCAGCTACGGCGACTACCTCCGTGCCGGCTCGATTGCTAGCCACGCGCCCATCATGGCGGAAGTCATTGATGCCGCCCACAAGGGCATGCCCGTTCTCGGTATTTGCAACGGCTTCCAGATGCTGGCCGAAGCTCGTCTCGTTCCAGGTGCCCACGGTCGCAATGACTGTGGCACCTTTGTTCGTCGCGACCAGAAGCTCATCGTGGAGAACAACACCACGGCATGGACCAAGGATTTCACGCAGGGTGAAGAGATCATCATTCCCTTGAAAAACGCTGATGGCCGCTTCGTTGCAGATGCTGACACCATCAAGCGCATCGAGGACAACGGCCAGGTCACTTTCCGTTATGTCGGGATGAACCCCAATGGTTCGCTCGATGACATCGCAGGTGTGTCCAACGAAGCCGGCAACGTCGTGGGCCTCATGCCTCACCCCGAGCACGCCGTCGAGCCTGGTTTTGGTCCCGACACTGCTCAGGCGATGCGCTCGGGTCTGGATGGACTCAAGTTCTTCACCTCGGTTATTCAGAGCACTTTGCTCGCCAAGGCCTAGACATCGTGGAGACGTCTAGCGCTTCGAAGCAGGTGGGGTTCACTCCCCGCAAGCTGTATTTTGTCTTGGCTATCGCCGAGGCCTGCACCTGGACATTGCTGATTACCGGCCTGATTCTTCGCAACACAATCGGCGTCGACCAAGACATTTTCACCCTCATCGGCGGCCTCCACGGTTTCGTGTTTATTACCTACGGTGCTGCCTCGATCCTGATCGCGTTCAACCAACGCTGGGGTTTCTGGATGGGATTGCTGGCTGTTGTGACCGCCATCCTCCCCTACGCCACGATTCCGTTTGAACTCATTCAGGCTAAGCGTGGAGCCCTGGAAGGCCACTGGCGTTTCGAGGCCACCGACGACCCTCGCGATCACACCTGGCTGGACCGTCTCTTCCGCTGGTTCCTCAAGCACCCTGTGCTTCTCATTCTTGTCATCGTGATCGCAATCGTGCTGGTTTTCAGCGCGCTGCTCCTGCTTGGCCCTCCCGGAGGTCGCTAAACAGATGAGCTCCTCCACTTTCAGCTTTACCCACACAGAAGGGACCGACGCGTGAGCACCCACGTCGCCGACACCGTAGAGAACGCTCTAGCTACTCCAGACAAGGTTCAGCCCTATGGCGCCCTGGGTCTGAAGGATGACGAATACGCTGAGATTCGCAAGATCCTCGGCCGCCGCCCCACCTCCGGTGAATTGGCGATGTATTCGGTCATGTGGAGTGAGCACTGCTCCTACAAGTCCTCCAAGATTTACCTTCGCCAGTTTGGCCAGAAGGTCAGCGAGAAGATGAAGGAAAAGCTCATGGTCGGCATGGGCGAGAACGCCGGTGTTGTCGACGTCGGCGAGGGCTGGGCGGTCACCTTCAAGGTGGAAAGCCACAACCACCCCAGCTACATCGAACCTTTCCAGGGTGCTGCGACCGGTGTGGGCGGTATCGTCCGCGACATCATCTCGATGGGTGCACGCCCCGTCGCCGTGATGGACCAGCTGCGCTTTGGTGCCATCGACCACCCCGACACTCCTCGTGTGCTGCACGGTGTTGTCGGCGGTATTAGCTTTTACGGTAACTGCCTCGGTCTTCCCAACATCGGTGGCGAGACCTACTTCGACTCCTGCTACCAGGGCAACCCTCTGGTGAACGCCCTTTCCGTGGGTGTGCTTCGCCACGAAGACCTGCACTTGGCGAATGCTTCGGGTGTGGGTAACAAGATCGTTCTGTTCGGTGCCCGCACCGGTGGCGATGGTATCGGTGGAGCGTCGATCCTGGCCTCTGACTCCTTCGATTCCACGGGCCCCACCAAGCGTCCTGCTGTGCAGGTCGGTGACCCCTTCGCGGAGAAGGTGCTCATCGAATGCTGCCTGGAGCTTTACCGTGAAGGCCTGGTGGAAGGTATCCAGGACCTCGGTGCTGCCGGTATCTCTTGTGCAACCAGCGAGCTCGCCTCCAATGGTGACGGCGGCATGTTTGTCGAACTCGACCACGTTCTTCTGCGCGACCCCACCCTCACTGCAGAGGAAATCCTCATGTCGGAGAGCCAGGAGCGCATGATGGCTGTGGTCAAGCCTGAGCTGCTCGATCAGTTCATGGCTGTTGTGAACAAATGGGATGTTGAAACCAGTGTGCTCGGTGAAGTAACCGACACCGGTCGCCTCATCATTCACCACGGTGGCGAAGAGATCGTGAACGTAGATCCTCGCACCGTCGCTATCGACGGCCCCGTCTATGAGCGCCCCCTCGCTTACCCCACCTGGATTGATGCGCTCAACGCTGACTCAGCTGACAAGCTCGCTCGCCCCACCTCGGGCGCAGACCTCAAGGACCAGTTCTTGCAGCTCGTCGCGAGCCCCAACCTGGCCGACAAGTCCCTCATCACCACGCAGTATGACTACTTCGTGATGGGAAACACCGCACTGAGCTTCCCCGATGACGCCGGCATGATCCGCGTAGATGAAGAATCCGGCCTCGGATTCTCTATCGCCACCGATGCCAACGGTCGCTACTGCCAGCTTGACCCTTACCAGGGTGCTCGTTTGGCCCTGGCCGAGGCCTACCGCAACGTGGCTGTCTCCGGTGCTGTTCCCGCAGCGGTGACCGACTGCCTCAACTTCGGTTCTCCTGAGAACCCTGAAGTCATGTGGCAGTTCAAGCGTGCGGTCGAAGGCCTGGCAGATGGCTGCTTGGAACTCGAAATCCCCGTCACCGGTGGAAACGTCTCCTTCTACAACCAGACCGGTGACGCCCCCATCCACCCCACCCCTGTTGTGGGTGTGCTCGGTGTGATTGATGACGTTGCTCGTCGTATTCCTTCCTCCTGGCAGGACGAGGGCAACAACATCTACCTGCTCGGTATTACCCGCACCGAACTCGATGGTTCTGCCTGGGCGGGCACCATTCACAACCACCTCGGTGGTCTTCCCCCCATGGTTGACATGGGTCAGGAAAAAGAATTGGCTGACCTCCTGCACGGCGCTGCCATTGAAAGCCTTGTTCTTTCAGCTCACGACCTCAGCGATGGCGGTCTGGGTCAGGCACTGGCCGAGTCGGTCATGCGCTTTGGCGTGGGTGCCCGCGTCTGGCTCGATGAAATCATCGAGCGCGATGGCGTGGACGCTGCAACCGCTCTGTTCTCTGAATCCACCGGTCGTGTAATCGTCTCCGTTCCTCGCGAAGATGATGTCCGCTTTCTGGGACTCTGCGAAGCACGCAACTATCCTGTTTTGCGCATCGGTGTGACCGACCAGGGTGGCGCAGATGCCAAGCTCGACATTCAGGGCATGTTTGAAGTTACGGTCGACGAGATTCGTCAGCGCAGCAACGAGACCCTGCCAAAGTACTTCGGCTAACTAGCTCTGAGCAACGGCAATTCTGAGGGGGCTCAATTCCTGTCCCACGGAATATTGCTCACCCATTATTGACTTGCCACCCGCTGTGAGGCGAGTCGTGATGTCTTGTGCACTTCCGACTCCTGAGAGCTCCAACTGAGCAAAATCTATCAACGTCGCTGGTGAGAGCACTCCACCCACGAGGACAGAGAGAATTCCCTGTGTTCCCTGAATTCGAATTTCAGGATCACGAATGTCTACGTTCAGCATGCCCCAGTGCCCACTGAAAACTACGGAACCTTGAAATTGCATGGTTCCTTCCAGCGACGTGGTGTCGAAGTTGGATCGTTCAGCATCGAGTGAGTAGACAAATCCAGCTGGAGTCTGTTCGGCAGAGCCGCTCACAGTAATGGTGCCATCTTCGAGAGCTGAGATGTACTCCACCAGGCTCGTCTTGATTGCCCAAATGAGTTGTGTGCTGTCCGACATGTTTTTCCAATCTGCTCGAAGCAGAATCATCCTACTTTCTAACTTGGGGTGTGTTCAGAGCCTGTAACTTTAGTGAAAGAAACAAGGCGAGGAGATCAGGCGTGGAAACACCAATTCGGGTAACCCTGATGATTCAGGGTGAGATGAATCCTCTGCTTGCCCAGTATCTACAATCCGAAACGGTAGAGCTCACTGTTATTGAGATTTCTCACGTTTCAGATATCGCTACACAACACGTTGCCGCTGTGTCTCACGCTCAGGTTGTGTTCGCTCTCACCTCGCAGCATCACGCACTCACCGTGGCCGAACAGATCGTGCCTTTGTTAGCAACTGGTTGCATCTATGTCGACCTGACCACCGCAACACCTGCATCCAAGAAACGTCGTGCAGGTCTCTTCCCTGCCGAAACTTTCGTCGATGCAGCATTGAAAAATCAAGGGTCCCCCTCAGAACAACTCACACTCAGCGTGGCCGGTGCGGGTGCCCAGCGCCTCAGCGAACTTCTCTCACCCCTGGATCTTCAAATTGACGTCGTCTCCGATGTGCCCGGTGACGCAGCAGCACTCAAACTCCTGCACGATATGTTCACCAAGAACATCACGAGTGTGCTGATCGACACCCTCTGGGCTGCTGAAAGCATGGGCATGCAGGAGCGGGCATTTGAGGACATCAAACAGGGGTTTGACTCTTTTTCGGGAGCTCGCGCACAAGAGTTAATCACTGATGCCTCCGTGAACTTCAAACGCAGCCAAATCGAAATGGCAGATGTCGTCGAAATGCTCACTGACAGTGGGTATGAAAGCACGATGTTGGCACCGATTCAATTCAATTACGGGCGCATCATGCACGGGAAGAAAATTCCCTATAGCAAGCCAGCGAAGAAGTAACGAAGAGAAAGCCCCCGCCCTGATGGGCGGGGGCTTTCTACTGTCTGGACGAGTGAAGTTACTTTTAGTAGTCAAGCTGCTGCTGGAGCTGATCGAGCACGATATAGCAGGGGAGGACCTGCGCAACGCTGGCGTTTGGTTCGCGGCCTTCCTTAATGGCAGCAACGAATTCACGGTCCTGGAGCTCAATACCGTTCATCGAGACGGCAACGTTAGACACGTCAATGACTTCTTCCTTACCGGTGACGAGGTCGTCATAGCGTGCGATGTAGGTGTTGGTGTCACCGATGTAACGGAAGAAGGTGCCCAAAGGGCCGTCGTTGTTAAACGACAGTGACAGGGTGCAAATCTTTCCCGTTTCCGTAGCCAACTGAATGGACATATCCATTGCAATGCCCAGCTCAGGGTGCCGGGGGCCCTGAATAGCGTTGGCCTTCACAACCTTCTCTCCCGTTTGGTACTGGAAGAGATCAACCGTGTGGGCTGCGTGGTGCCAGAGCAGGTGGTCCGTCCAGGAACGCGGTTGGCCAAGAGCGTTCATGTTGGTGCGTCGGAAGAAATACGTCTGCACATCCATCTGCTGAATGTTGAATTCACCTGCGGTGATTTTGTTATGAACGTATTGGTGAGAAGGGTTAAAGCGACGGGTGTGACCGGCCATCGCGATGAGCCCGGTTTCCTTCTGCACATCCACGATTTCTTGAACGCCCTGAAGGTTATCTGCCATGGGGATTTCCACCATGACGTGCTTACCGGCCCGCAGAGCTTCGATCGTTTGATCGTGGTGCATCTGGGTGGGGGTAGCCAGGATGACACCATCGAGATCAGGCTGAGCCAGCAGTTCGGTGTAACTGTCGAAGCCCTTCACCGCGCCATATTTCTCGGCCACTTCATCAGCAATGTTCTGGCGACTGTGGCCTACATATTTGATCGTGGCATCTGGAATGTTCACCAGCGCATCGAGATGCTTTTGTCCGAAGGCACCGAGGCCGACAACAGCGAGATTGACAGTCATTCTTAGTCTTCCTTAGGGGTCAAGATGAGGTGTCCAACAGAGGTGTTGGAGGCAGGGACGTGGTTGAACCGGTAAACCTCGTTGACTTTGTCACCCAGGGCGCCACGCATGATGAGCCACATAATGAGTTCCACACCTTCAGAACCAGCCTCGATCATGTACTCGAGGTGGGGCTTGTATTGCAGCACTTCAGGCTGGTTGATCAGGTCATCCATGAACTGGATATCCCACGGCAAGTTAATGAGACCTGCACGAGCGCCCTGAATCTGGTGGCTCATGCCGCCAGTTCCCCAAATCTGAACGGTGAGGTCTTCATCGAACTGCTCCACAGCACGCTTGATGGCCTTACCCAGAGATAGGCAACGCTCGCCCGAAGGCTGAGGGTTCATCACGACGTTCACGGGCAGAGGAATGACCTTCGTGGGCCACGTGTCTGGAGTGCCAAACATGAGGGACATGGGCACGGTGAGACCGTGGTCCACTTCTAACACGTTCAAAACGGTCATGTCGAAGTCGTCCATGATGAGTGAAGCAGCCAGGTGTGTAGCCAACTCTGGAGCCCCCTCCACATCAGGAATGGGGCGAGGGCCATAGCCCTCATCGCAGATGGCGTAGCTATCTGCAATTCCCAAGGCAAAGGTGGGCATGATTTCCATGCCAAAGTACGAAGCGTGGTCGTTATAGACAATGATGGCGACATCGGCGGGGTTGTCTTTCACCCACTTCTTGGAGAATTCGTACCCATCGAACATGGGCTTCCAGTAGGCATCCTGTGTCTTGCCCGAGTCGACTGCGTGCCCCACTGCGGGAACGTGACTGGTCGCGATACCAGCAACAATCTTGGCCATTATGCTTCCCCTCGTTCCTTCTTGGAACGCCAGCCTTCAACGCTCCGTCCACCGTTGATCATCATCTGCTGGTATTCCTCCACGTTCATGTCTGTCATGGTGCTGACAGCCTCGACATAGCTCAAACCTTCTGAGGCAAAGATCTTAGACAGGAAGTAGACGTTGCCACCGAGGTCTAACATCTTCTGGAAATCGCGGTCGATGACGGCCTGCTTTTGCTCGTCGGTCATCTTCCACTCGGCCAGGTAGGCAGGGCCGTCAGCGAGGAATCGCGTGCGGTTTTCTTCTGAACGCAGGCTCATGCAGAACTGGTTGAGGTGAAAACCTTCACGCGCCTTCTCAATGGTGAAGATGGTGGTGCCTGGAATGTCATCGTATTGTTCAAAATTGGGCTTCATGATTAGCTCCAGTAGAGAGTGGTGGGGTTGGTAACAAGCAATTTCTCTTGCAACTGCGCTGTCGTTGCAATTGAAGGAACATAGTCAACCAAGATGCCGTCATCGGGCATCTCGGTCTTCATATTGGGGTGCGGCCAGTCCGTGCCCCACAAAACGCGATCAGGAAATTCTTCGACGATCTTCTTGGCAAAGGGAACAACGTCCAGGTACCCAGGTGAACCCGTCTTTGTCAGACGGTCAGGACAGCTGACCTTGCACCAGACATCTTTGTTTCCGCGCATGAAGTCGAGGAACATCTCAAACTCGTCATTATCCACGGGCTTAGTCACATCGGGGCGACCCATGTGGTCAATGACCAACGGAATTTTAAGTGAGTTGAAGAAATCCTTCTTTTCTTTCAAGTCAGCTGGTTCGAAGTAGAGAACGACGTGCCAGCCGAGGGGACGGATTTTCTCAATAATCTCGCGGTAGTAGTCATCGGGCTTGGGATCAACCAAACGCTTGACGTAGTTGAAGCGGACACCCCTCACGCCAAGATCGTGCATGCGCTGCAGTTCTTCAGCAGAAATGTCCGGCTTTACGGTGACAACACCGCGGGCTTTGCCGTTCGCACGCTCGAGCACATCAAGGAGTGCTGAGTTGTCAGATCCGTGGCAGGTGGCTTGGACGACAACGTTCTTGTCGAATCCTAGAAAGTCGCGCAGGGCAAACAACTGTTCCCAGCTGGCATCGCAGGGTGTGTACTTGCGCTCTGGCGCGAAGGGGAACACATCACCTGGGCCGAAAACGTGGCAGTGGGCATCTACAGCACCGGCGGGAACCTGGAACTTGGGCTTGCTGGGGTTGGGGTGCCAGTCGAGCCAATCTGCATCTTTCACAAACGCGCTCATAGTCCGCGTTCCTTCAGCTTGGAGTCCAGCCGCGGGAAGACGGTGCGAGCATTCTTCGAGAAGATGTTCTCGCGCTCGGTATCCGAGATTTTCGCAGCATCGATATAGCGCTTGGTGTCATCAAAATACTGTCCGGTCTGAGGGTCAATTCCTCGAACGGCACCGATCATTTCTGATCCAAAGAGCACGTTCTTGTTGTCGATCACATCAACCAAGAGATCGATACCAGGCTGGTGATACACGCAGGTATCGAAGAACACATTGTTCATCACGTGAGTATCCAAACTGGGCTGCTTGAGCATGTCCGCCAAGCCACGGTAACGGCCCCAGTGATACGGAACAGCCCCACCACCGTGAGGGATGATGAAACGTAAGGTGGGGAAGTCAGCAAACAAGTTGCCCTGGATGAGCTGCATAAACGCCGTGGTGTCCGCATTCATGTAGTGCGCACCGGTGGCGTGGAAGTTGTGGTTGCAGGATGCCGAGACATGAATCATGGCAGGAACGTCGAGTTCGACCATCTTCTCGTAGAGCGGGTACCAGAACTTGTCCGTCAGGGGAACGGTCTGCCACTGTCCGCCAGAGGGGTCAGGGTTCAGGTTCACTCCGATGAAACCAAGTTCATTAATGCAGCGTTGCATTTCCTTGATGGTTTCGGTCAGATCAGCTCCGGGTGACTGGGGCAGCTGAGCAACACCAATAAAGTCCTCGGGGAACAGGTCAACAACGCGCTTAATCAAGTTATTGCACGCAATGGTCCATTCAAGGCTGATGCGTTGGTCACCTTCGTGGTGGCCCATTGCAGAAGCACGAGGAGAGAAGATAGTGAGGTCTGAACCACGTTCCTTGATGAGCTTGAGCTGGTTCTGCTCAATGGTCTCGCGGATAATCTCATCTGAGATCTCAGGGTATTCGGGGCTGGGTTGACCTGCTGCATACGCAGCAAGCTGATCAATGCGCCATTGGTTGTGCAGCTCAGGGGCCGTTGTGTAGTGGCCGTGAATGTCGATAATCATGCGTTCTCCCAAGCAGATTCGAGGACGTAAACAGAACCCGACATAAGCATGCGGGCGGTGCGCAGCAGCGCAGACTTTGTCACAACAGGGGATCCAGAAGAATTGTCCACTTCCATCTGGACGGTGAAGAAACCAGTGGGGTGCTCCACTTCCACCTCCAGGCTGGAACCAATGGTGTCCAAGCCTGCGATCTGGGCAGCAACACTGCCTTCGAGCATGCACGCGGTGGCAACGGAGACAGCACCAAGAACACCAATACTTTCGTGCACCCGGTGAGGGATGAATGTGCGGGTAGTGAGCAGACCACCGTCCTGGGCAGGAGCAAGCAAGCTCATCTTGGGAACGGTCTTGTTCGACACATCTCCCAGATTCATGAGGGGGCCGACAGCAAGCCGAATCTCTTCCACACGTGCCTTGAGTTCAGTGTTTGCTTCAAGCTCTGCAGGAGTCTCGTAGCCTGTGATGCCAAAGTCAGAAGCGTTCAGACAGACAACGGGCATGCCGTTGTCGATGCAGGTGACCTGCACGCCAAGAACCTCATCAACCACGTTGCCGGTGGGAAGCAGAGCACCGCAACTGGAACCAGCAACATCTTCGAAGTTGATGTTGATCGGAGCGTGGGTTCCTGGAACACCGTCGATGCGGGCTGTACCGGCATAGTTGACGACTCCACCGGGAGTCTCAACGAATGCGGTCGCCCGTGAGTCGGTATTCTCCATATAGATCGCAACGGGGGTTACGCCATCTGCGGCGGCAACGAGTCCCTTCTCAATTACAAACGGGCCCACACCAGCCAAAATGTTGCCGCAGTTCTGCTGGTCGCTGACTTCTGCACGGTCTGGCCACACCTGCAAAAACAGGTAGTCCACGTCGATGCCGTCACGCTCGGACCTCGAAACAACAGCAACCTTGGAGGTCAGCGGGTGGCCGCCTCCCATGCCATCAATCTCGCGCACATCAGGTGAACCCATAGCAGCAAGCAAGAAGGTGTCCCGGGCAGCTCGATCAGCTGGCAGGTCACTGGCCAGGAAATAGAGACCCTTCGATGTCCCCCCGCGCATCACAGCGCAGGGAACAGCTACTTGAGAGTTATTCACCCGCGTAGTCCTCGTAGACGAGACCCTTTGCAGCGAGCTTGTCGCGCATGTTGTAGATGTCGAGACCGAGTTCACCGGTAGCCAAGCGCGTGCGCTTTCCGGCTTCCATGGCTTCGCGTTCCTGGGCTGCCTTGAGAACCTTTTCGGCATCTTCACGGCGAACCACGCACACCCCGTCAATGTCCGCCACAATGACATCACCTGGGCGAACCAGCTGGTCTGCCATCAAGATGGGTGTCTGCACGTTTGCAATGGTTTCCTTGACGGTGCCCTGGGAACTAATGGTCTTGGACCAGACGGGGAAACCCATCTCGGTCAGAGTTGCCACGTCCCGCACACCTGCATCAATCACGAGTCCACGAACACCGTGAGCCATCAAGCTTTCTGCGAGCAGGTCACCGAGGTAACCATCGTCGCAGGGGCTGGTGGGGGTCACGATGAGGAGGTCGCCAGGCTGTGCCTGTTCCACGGCAACGTGGATCATCCAGTTGTCACCGGGGGCAACTTCACAGGTCAGTGCGTTGCCAGCAATCATGGCGGGGAAGATGGGGCGCAGTCGACGGTTCAACAGCCCGATACGTCCCTGTGCCTCGTGCACAGTTGCGGATCCGAGAGCGGCAAGACCGTCCACAATCTCAAGTGGGGTTCGTGGTGTTCCTCGAACGACGCGTGCCATGATTCTCCTTCGAATATCTGCAGGTAAGCCTGTATACAGACAACCTCATTGTGAAGAAGAAAACCAAGGAGCCTTCCGGATAGTGGAAGGATAATTTGTGGGGGTTTAGGTGCTTGCCTGGAGGCGAGCCGCATCTCCTAGGCCAGCTTCAACCAACTTCTTCGACAGCGCGGCTCCGGTGACCTGCATCACGGGCACTAATTTGCCCAAATCCCGACCATCGCTGGGGGCCACAACTCCGAGTGCGGCGATGACATTGCCGCCCTTGCCCCGCAAGGGCACAGCAATGGAAACCGCACCCTCCGCGAGCTCCTCCTGGGTCTTGGCAAAGCCCTGAACCTTGATGGTTTTGAGCTGAGTTTCCAGAACCCCGGGATCCGTAATGGTTTGATCGGTAAAACGATCTAAGGAGTTCAGAACTGCCTTCTGCAGTTCCGCATCGCCATGAGCAAGAAGCACCTTCCCCACGCCGGTGGCATGGAGAGCAAGCCTAGAGCCCGGTTTACTCATGACTTCGAGGGTTCTAGACCCCGCGATGCGCTCCACAATCAAACAGCGCAGTCCGTCTAACACAGCGATCTGCACGGCATCATTGTGAAGTTGGTAGACGTCTTCCATATAGGGCAGTGCGACTTCACGCAGGTCTGAGTGCACTGAAGCCAGAAGTCCTAAGCGCCAAATCTTGCTGCCGATTTCGTAGTCGCCGTCAGAGCCTCGAACCAGAGCATTCTGTTTTTCCAGTTCGTGCACCAAACGGTGAACCGTGGTCAAGGGGAGGTCGGCTCGACGAGAGATTGAGGCAAGGGACTGCCGACGGTGCTTCACATCGAAGGTGTCTAAGACGGCGAGCGCGCGACCAGTGACGGTGCGGGTCGGAACGCTCTTCTCGGTCACCATTCCAGCCTAGGTTGAAATTTGGGCCAGTGCCTTACGAAGTTGGAGCTCGAAGTGCGGCACATCTTGTTCAATCGTGCCTTGGACGAGTTCTAAATCGAGCAGTGAATACCCATGAGAAATTCTGTTTCTCATGGACTTCATATGACGCCAATCATCACTGAAATATTTTTCTCGAAGCACAGAGCTTGTTTGAGAAATTGTCTCTAACGCAGCAGCAAGTCGCATATTCACAGCATCAGATATGGTCGGATCTTCAAAAGGTCCCTTTGCCATGTGGTACTTCAACATATCTAAATGATTCAGTGCGTCCCGGACTAGTTCCTCATCGGACCTACTCACAGAGGGACCGCTTCCCCCAGTACACGCTCACGAAGAAAAGGTCTGAGGCTTTTCTCTCCAACGACATCTACTTCGACTCCTAACAATTCGCCGAGTGCGAATTCCAGGCGAACGATACCCATAAGGGTGACACCCTTATCGAAAGTTACTAACAGGTCAATATCTGAGCCTTCATGCTCCTTGCCCGTCACCACACTCCCGAAAACCTTGATGCCCCTAGCTCCATGAGATTTCGCAACCTTGATGACCTCACTGCGGTGCTGGCGAAGCTTCTTCCCCAAAGGCGTCTGCCCATGGAAACGAACCAGTCTCGAAACCTCAGGTTGGCTTCTCCCCACAGCAGTAGCAATGTCTCGCTGACTCAGGCCCGCCTTGATTCCCGCCCGAACCGCATCCACCAAGATCTTCCGAGACCTCGCATAGAGAAGGTCAGCAGCGCGGGCTTCAGTCTGTAGCTGTTCGAAAGTTGAAACGGTAGACATATAGTAAATACTATCAGTTATACACAAGAACTGACAGAGCAGTATTCACATTGAACTACGGAGGTATTAGTGACCGTCGAGTTCCGCCGCAATAGACGCTGCTGCATCTGTCAGCGTGGAGACCAAGCGGTTGGTGTCGAGTCTGTTCAAGTGCACAATCACGCCCACAGCTGCCACACAGCGCCCGTTGCGCATGATGGGAACAGCGATAGAGCCACTTCCCCGCGTCATCTCTTGACGAGTAATGGAATAGCCGTTCTTGCGCACTTCCGCGAGATCCCTACGGAGTGCATCAGGTTGAGTAATCGACTGAGGCGTGGGCTTGGGCAGAGGCTGGGCCAGATACTGCTCGATCGCTTTCTCTGATTGATATGCCAACAACACCTTGCCCACACCAGTGGTGTGCAGGGGAAGGTGACCACCAGCACGACTGATGGTGGGGATACTTCTCTCCCCCACCAGGCGGTCAACATAGAGTGCCTGACCCCGGTCAAGCACGGCCAGTGTCACATTTTCGCCAGTCTCTTCATAAAGACGCGCAAGAGTGGGCAATGCGCTTTCACGCAGGCGCTCACTCAAGGGAGCATGCTGCGCGATGGTCCAGAGCTTGGTGCCGACTCGGAACTTACGGTCACTGCCTTTGCTCAAAAATCCCCCCTGTTCGAGGGTCCCCACGATGCGATGACAGGTGGACATGGGAAGTTTGGTCAGCTCAGCGAGCTCGGTCAGTGTGAGGGCACTGTGCTTGGGATCGAAGCAACTGAGGACCTCCATGGCGCGCTCCAGAAGCGCCGTGGGGGCACCGCTGTCGACTCGTGCTGGGCTCATGTGGGGCTCCGTTCTGAAACTTCCATCCCATGAAACTTTAGTCTTGTTGGCTTCTTCCGCATAGGTCTGAATAGACCTAGACGTTCACCACTACGCATTCCCCACACAGCAAAGGTTCAATGATGACCACAACAATCCGCACACAGGTAGGCATTCTAGGGTCCGGCCCTGCAGGTCTGCAGCTCGCCCACCTCCTTCAACGCGCAGGCATTGACTCAGTTGTTATTGACGGCCGGAGCCGCGAAGACATCGAAGGGACAGTTAAGGCGGGAATCCTCGAATCCCCCGCAGTCGAGGTACTCGTGGAAACCGGCGTTGTCTCGCGCGACTACGTTGAGACCATGCGTCACGACGGTGTCGAATTCCATTTCGATGGCCATGCACACCGCTTCGACTTTCCCAAGCTCACTGGAAAAGGTGTCTATCTCTACCCCCAGCACGAGGTGCTCAAGGACCAGATCAAGGCCCGGGTTGCAGCTGGCGTGACCCCGCTGTTCGAACACTTGGCAGAGAAGGTTATCGACGGCCCCAACGGACCCATGATTGTGGGAAAGACTGCCGAGGGGGAAGCCTTCGAAATCTCTGCAGACTTCATCATTGGCGCCGACGGTTCGATGAGCATTGCCCGTGAATACGTCACTGGTAACCGCTTCAGTGGGATGGCCCGAGAATATCCATTCGGCTGGTACGGCATCCTTGTTGACGCACCCCCCAGCTCGGAAGAATTGATCTATAGTCGCTCTGAAGAAGGCTTCGTTCTCATTTCGACTCGAGATGAGAAAGTTCAGCGCATGTATTTCCAGTGCGACCCCAACATGGACGTCAACGCAGTCAGCGACGAGCAGATCTGGGACAAGCTCCAGGCAGGTGTGGCCACACACGAACTCAAGCGCGGTCCTATCTTTCGCAAGGACGTTCTCAAGTTCCGCAGTTACGTGCACGACAGCCTCCGCAAGAACAAGGTCTTCCTCATGGGAGATGCCGCTCACACTGTTCCTCCCACCGGGGCTAAGGGCCTCAACCTCGCCTTCAGCGATGTGTTGTGGTTGAACCGAGCACTTCGTGAGTACTACCGTTCCGGTTCTGAGAAATTCTTAGACACGTACCAGCAGGACGCACTCAAGCGCATCTGGAAGGCCACCAACTACTCCTACATGATGACCACAATGTTGCACATCGCACCGGATGCAACCGAGTTCGATAAATTGCGCCAGGTCGCTGACCTCTACGCCATAACTGAATCTGAAGCGGGACAGACCTACATCGCTGAAGGTTATGTGGGCTGGGATTACAGCGCAGACGACTGGCGCTAACAACCTACGTGGCTCTTAACTACTCATCCCCCACAAAAAATGTGGGGGATGAGTAGTTGTAAAAAACAAATTAGCGCTTGCGGTGGATCGATTTCATCCGCGTATACGCCCCGATAGCTTCAGGGCCGTATTCCATCCCGATACCAGAGTCTTTCCAGCCCCCAAATGGTGCGGCCAGGTTAGAGCCATAGAAGTTGATTCCCACTGATCCCGACTCAATGCGGCGAGCAAGCGCAGCACCGTGTTTGGGGTCTTCGGTGAAGATGGAGCCTCCCAAGCCAAATGGTGAATCATTGGCGATGTTGACGGCATCGTTTTCATCTTCGAATGGGATCACGACAAGGACAGGGCCAAAAATTTCTTCACGTGCCACGCGCATCTGGTTATTCACATCTGCAAAGACAGTGGGCTTGTTGTAGTAGCCGCGGGTAATTCCTTCTGGCATTCCGGAGCCGCCCACCGCGACACGAGCGCCCTCTTCTTGGCCTATGCGAATATAGTCCGCCACTGTTGCTGCTTGCTTCTTCGACGCGGAAGGTCCATAGACCGTTGCTGGATCAAAAGGATCACCAATGCTGGTGTTGCCCACCACCGTTGCCACGGCATCAACGACCTCGTTGTAGATGGATCGAGGAGCCAAGATACGAGTGGAGTTGTAACACGTCTGGCCTGTGTTCCTCAGACAGGTTCTGTTCAACATGGATGCAAAGTAGTCCAGGTTGGCATCCGGCAGAACAATACTTGCTGACTTTCCACCCAGCTCAAGTGTGACAGGACGCAGTAGTCGTCCACACTGCTCCGCGAGCAAGCGGCCCACGCCGGTAGACCCAGTAAACGCAACCTTGGCGACCAGGGGGTGCTCCACGAGAGCTCCCACAACGTCACGACCACAGGTAATGAGATTGAGAACACCTTCAGGAATCCCAGCAGCCTGTGCTGCTTCCATCAGAACACGCAAATCCAGTGGAGTCTCAGATGCAGGCTTAATCACGACCGTGCAACCCGCAATGAGAGCAGGTGCCAGTTTGACCATTACGAGTGCGACAGGGAAATTCCAGGGAGCAATGAGCGCCGCAACACCCCGGGGCTGACGAACAACTTCAGTGAACTGGTCCACCACGCCAGGGAATGGACGTTCATCAACCTGGTCAACATAATCAGCAAGTCCCGCGTAGTAGCGAAGAAGTTTGCCGGCGTGACCAGCAGCCTGGCGAGTTTCAGTAATGCCCGTTCCGTTTTCACTGGTGATGATCATCGCCAGCCTTTCGGCACGTGCCTCAAATTCTTCGGCTAGACGAATCATCATTGCTGCACGCGCAGGGGCGCCTATGTCACTCCACCCAGTTCCACGGAACGCGCGAGAAGCAGCTTGCACTGCTGCATCGATATCCTCAGCACTTGAGGCAGGGACCGCTCCCCAGATCTCCTCGGTGGAAGGGTCAACTATCTCGATCTTTTTGTCAGAGAGTGACTTAACCCAGTCACCACTGATGAAGTTATCTTCGTGGTATTCCGCGAGCGTGGTCATAATGTCCTTACTGAATAACGTCGAGTTTGAGGAGCTCAATCGAGCGAGCAAGCTCTACTTCCGCAATGGCACGAGCTTCCGCAGTAATGAGCTGGTCATAAATGGTGTCTTCCAGGCGTAGACGGATTTCCTGGGGGGTCTTTCCAAACCACAATGCTGAGAACGCCATACCGGTGGGCTGGAAGCGCCACAGGCGGTCCGCATCACGCATGATGGCATCTTCGATGCCGTCGTGGTTGGGGTCGGTGTCGTGACCGTCAATGATGGTGCAGACAGCGTTGACTACTGCGTCGCTGTAACCCAGTGGGGGCAGAACTTCGCGGGCAATGTTGCAACCTTCGATTTCATGCAGGACACGAATGTCGGACTGCATGGCATTATCACTGCGGAAGCCCTCAGAAATGATCCGGTCCTCGTCGACTCGAGCCCAGCCGGTGTCGTGGAGAAGGATAGCGAGTCGGGTGACGAGTGAATCTGCCTCGGGGTGGTGATCCAGGAGCAATTCAGCAAAGTTGAAGGACAGGGGCAAGTGAATGTCATTGGCACGGGTCCGGAGATAGGGACGAACCGCAACCCAGACGGCGTCAAGGTTTTCCCAGTCGCCTCGGGGGCTCGCACCGTTTGCCAGCGTGGGGATGTCTCCCAAGACATGCGTGTATTCCATCGTCATTTTCTTTACGCTTCCCCGCCCGTAATGAGCGTTTTAAGAGGAGTTGAGGAGTCTGCTGCCGCATCTGCAGGGATGTTTGCTCCTGCATTAAGTGCGCGACGAACGGCCATATAGTCGCTGACGTCATTGACAGCGTCGATGGCCAACAGGGAACCGTTCTTGTAATAGAGAACGGAGAATTTGTCCGCGGCTCGATCACCTCGAATAACGGTCTGGTCGTATCCTGAAGAGAGGCCCGCAATTTGTAGTTTGAGATCTGCCTGGTCAGACCAGAACCACGGGACAGCCCGGTACGGCTCGCGAATTCCCATGAGTGTCTGAGCGGCAACTTTGGCCTGATCCACGGCGTTCTGCACAGATTCCAAACGGACAGTACCTTCATGCCCAAGTGGGTGAGGCAGGATAACTGCGTCGCCAGCAGCGACAACGTTCGAGTTGGAAGTTTCCGCAAACTCGTTGACCACGATGACGCCGTCTTCCATCTCGAGTGCCAGCTGATCAGCTAATTCCCCTCGAGCGGTTACACCGATTCCCACCATGACAATGTCTGCAGGAACAAGAGTGCCATCAGCGAGCTGAACTCCCGTAACTTTGCCTCTGTCACCCACAAGGTGTGACACCTGCGCGTTGAGGTGAACAGTGGTGCCACGCTTTTCATGTGCTGCCTTGTAAAAGTCACTCACAATCGGCGACACCGCCCGACTCATCAGACGAGAACCGGACTGCAAAACGGTGACGTTCTTGCCAGCTTTCTGAGCAACCGCGGCAACCTCGAGTCCAATAAATCCCCCACCGAGAACAACAAGGTTGTCGATAGAGTCCCAGCGTTTCTTGAGCTCTTTGGCGTCGTCGAGATGACGCATGTAGAGCACCCCGTCAAGATCGGCACCCTCGACTTTGAGCTTGCGGGGATCCGCACCTGTAGTCAGGGCCAGTTTGTCGAACTCGTAGGACTTTCCCGAGCCGCCGGTGGCTAATCCCCCAGCTGGGCCAAACTCGACATGCACAATTTTGTCACCCGTGACAACACCAATGTTGTTCTCAACATAGAAGTGTTCGTTGCGGAACTCTAAAGATTCTTCATCCATGTCGCCGGCAAGATATGCCTTCGACAATGGTGGTCGCTGGTAGGGGGCATATGCTTCCTCGCCCACGATAGTGACATCACCGGCATAGCCTTCGTCGCGCAGCGACGAGGCTATTTGCATACCGGCTTGGCCGGCACCGATGATAAGAATTTTTTCCTTCATGATGACTACTGCTTGGGAGCGATTCGGACCTTGAGACCGTCGAGCTCTGCACACATCTTGATCTGGCAAGAAAGTCGGGAAACCGGCAGACGTTCGGACTCTGCACCATCGAGCATGTCGTCTTCGAGGTCGGAGACCTCTCCGGCAGCAGCAATGAAAGCGTCATCGACATAGACGTGGCAGGTTGCGCAGGAACATGCGCCACCACATTCAGCGACGATGCCCTTGACGCCGTTCTTTACAGCGATTTCCATGACGGAATCACCATCACGAGCTTCGAGCGTGGTCTCGGTTCCGTCTGGGGAAATATAGGTTACGTGGGGCATTGGTTTCTCCTGTGATGTGTTCTGTCGATAAAAGTGTTAGATGAACTGCTTGCCGCCGTCGACGACGAGCGTCTGTCCTGTGATGTAGCCAGAGTCATCACCTGCAAGGAAAATGGCTGTTCCCACGATGTCTTCCGGCTGACTAGCGCGTTTGATGGCGCCTCGATCAACACCATAGGTTTCTGCATCTTCCATCAAACCGAGGCTTGCCTCCGTGAGAGTAAAGCCAGGGGCAATCGCGTTAACTGTCACGCCCTGTGCACCCACTTCACGGGCCATGACTCTGGTCATTCCGATCACAGCAGCTTTGGATGCCACATAGTGCATCCACAGAGGTGAGCCGCTGAATACCGTTGCGGAAGCCACATTCACAATGCGGCCGCCGGGCTGAGCCATCTTGGGGTATACCGAAGCTGAGCACAGCCACGCGCCCTTGACGTTCACGTTCATCACGCGGTCCCATTCGGCGGGGTCTATCTCTGTGAAAGGCTTGCGAGTCAACGTTGCATAAATAGCCGCATTGTTGATGAGGACATCAATGCGTCCAAAGGCATCCAGCGCGGCCTGAGCGAGCGCATCAGTGGATTCTTTGTTCGTGACATCTACCTTCACCGCGATGGCCTTCGCGCCAGTGGCGGTCAGCATTGCTGCCGTTTCTTCGACGCCAGCCTGGTCAATGTCAGCAACAACAAGCTGAGCACCCTCGGCGGCGAAGCCTTGAGCAAAAGCGCGGCCGAGCCCACCTGCAGCTCCGGTAACGATGACGACCTTGCCATCAAAATTCTGTAGTGCACCCATTAGGCGACATCCTCTCGGGTGTAAGTGTTAGCAATTTCATCACTGAAATCCATGCAGGCAGTAGTCACGAGCACACGTGACATTGCTTTTGCTTGGTCTGTAAAAAGTTCGTTATATGCCCGGTAAGCACACAGCCGCAAAGACTGTTGGGCATCGATGCCAAACCAGTCCATCACGACACGGCGACCGTGAGGGGTAACGCGCCAGACCTTGTCGGAGTCCTTGACCAAGGCATCGTTGGTGTTGATGGTGACGAGACGGGTGTCATGGCCATCAATGATGTCCACGATTTGCACGATGTCCTCCTCGGGAACTCCGACCTGCTCGAGGATCTCACGCGCTATGCGGGCACCCTCTTTTTCATGCTGAATGACCAGGTGGTGAAGAGAGTCATCAGCCCCAGGAGCGATCGCTTCGAGCGCAAGACGCTCATCTACAGTCGACCATCCCGTGTCATGCAACAGAATCGCTGGGAGCACGATGTTCTCATCAGCCTCAGGAATCTGTGAGAGTAATGCTTGCGCGATGGAATAGGCATAGAGACTATGCGCGTCGTTGTCACGGGTGCGAAGGTATCCCTTCGCCAGGGACCAAATCGCCCCATCCCGCTCGTTCAGTTCAATCATCCCGGGGACTCGCGATGCATCCGGAATCTTTCCGGTGACATCGCGGCCCAGGTGATTGACAACTGGTGAGTGGGATGGGGACGACATAGTTTATTCCTTAGTGGCTGCTTACTTAGCCAATGATCTCGACGGTACCGTTCGAGCCATCGACTCGAATCTTCATACCTGTCTTAATCTTGGTGGAAGCAGAACCGGTACCGGTGACGGCGGGGAGGCCGTACTCGCGGCACACGATAGCCGCGTGGCTCATCATTCCACCGATGTCGGTCACGGTTGCGCTGATCTTGCCGAAGACAGGTCCCCAGCTAGGTGCGGTCACAGGAGCAACAAGGATTTCGCCCTGCTGGAGCTGGTCAAGCTGCTCTGGTCCCATGATGACGCGAGCCTTACCCTCAACAACACCAGGGGATGCTGCCATACCCTTGAGCTGGTTGGGGTCGCCCTCGTCGGCGCCAAGCCACTGCTGAACCTGCTCGGTGGTGATACCCCAGAGCATGATGGTGAAGGGCTCGTTGATTTCTGCTGGAGGCTCGTTGAATGCAGGCTCGGGGCGTGCAGTCATCAGGGCATCCACGATCTTGCGACGACGCTCGATCTCAGCTGGCCAGTAGGTAGGTGCGATGCAGTCTGCGCCAACTCCCCAACCAGTTGCGAGGTCGAACAGGACGGGACGGACTTCGTCTCGGGTCAGGTAGAGCATGTCATCTGGTTCGGTCCAGAAGCCGTAGCTGTGCAGCAGACGAGACAGCTGACGAACCTTGCGCCAGAAGACGCCCATGGTCCAGTGCTCAATGTAGAAGTTGTGGTCCTCTACGTAGGGATAGACGGTGCGTGCTAGACCAAGCTTGCCGTTGAAGGTCTCAAGGGCTTCACCGTCAAGAAGTTCAGCGTATTCACCCGAGATACGGTCGCGCTCAATGATGAGAGCATCCTTCGGACGGTGAAGCTGCTCGCCCTTAGCTGCACGAACAACGTAGTCCTGGATGTAGCCCATAGGCAGATCGAGGTTGTCGCGCCAGTAGACGTCAGAGCCGTAGAAGCCGTTACCGCTGGTGTAGTTGAACCATGGCTCTTGAGCCTTCTCCCATGCAGCAATCCACTTCTTGCCGTCAGCTGATCCAGCAAGTTCCGCAAGGGTGGTTGCAGCGTCATTGTTCTTGCCGAAGACAGCAGTCAAGTTGTGCTTGACCGCGCGGTCGGCCAGATCCTTGAGCTCGTCGTCGGGACGGAACAGGACCGAGTCAACACCCATGACCATCTTTGCGATAGCAAGGTCAGGAATACCGGGGAAGGATTCCTTACAAAAGCCGAAGAAATCGAGGTAGGCGACGTATCCGAGGTTCAGGAACTCGAAGTGGTGCTCCCAGTTCTTGTAGGCCAACTGGATCAGGCGATCGTAGTCAGCCATCATCTTTGCGGTGGGGTCAATACCTGCACCGCTGGTGATGACCTCAATGTCAACCATGTCTGGGAGAGCTTCGAAGTTGATAGCATCCATCTCTTCGATGGTGGCCAGAACCTTCTTCTTCCAGTTCTCTAGGAGGGAATCCCAGTTCTGGAAGTAGAAACCAGCACGCTCCATGAAGTGAGGGACGCGGTCACCGATGAGTTCAGGAGCAACTGCAACAGGGCTCATGTAGCAGAAGCCGTTGTGGATGCGGAACTCAATACCGTTTGCCGGAGGAATGATGTAGTGGCGTGTGTTGTACGCACCGAGGCAACGAACGGCGAACTCAACACCGACGGTCTCGAAGGGCTTGAACACGTTAGGCCAGTGCTGCGAGTCGCAGAACCAGAACTTGGAGTTTTCCTTGTCCTTCAGGTTTTCCTGGAAGACGAGGTTATAGGGGTAGAGGTCTTGCCAACCTTCAGCGCCCTTGGGCGCTGGTAGGTCGTAAGGCGAGACGAAGCTCTTGCGAGCGGCACTTGGCGTCATTGCTTTAGCCTTCTTTCCGAACATGGGGTGGAGCCTTTCTCATCGTCGAGATTGGTGGAACAGGGTGGTGTTACAGGTATTGCGTGTGAGAAGTTTTTACTTCCGGTCACCGATTTGGGCCATCAGCGACTTTGTGATCGCTTCGATGCCGGAACCGGTTGAAGTGATTTTCACTTCCTGCTTCTTCTGCGACCAGACCGTTTCGGGCCGGCTTTGCAGAAGGAGAACGTTGGCGCCAACAGGGAGATCGGCATCAATAGCCCACTCAATGTCCTGTACGGTGCCGTAATGCTTGTGAGCTGCCTTAGCCAAAGTGGCAACCTGGATGAGTTCTTCATCGCTCAGGCTGGGGCTGTTTCGGCGCTCAGCGTCAACTTCCTTGCGGATCACGGTACCGTGGCCGGAAGGAACGAGTTCTTCGTGCTTATCGGAGATGATGCGATTAATGATGTGCATCATGACCTTGTCAATCACGAAGTTGTCAGGGGTAACTTCACCAGAGACAACCATCTCGCCCAAGCCCCAGCTGGAGTCCACCACGATCTTGGACTTGTCACCGTTGCTGGGGTCAATGGTCATCGCGACACCAGAGGTTCGCGAGTTAACCATCTTCTGAACCGCAACGGCCATAGACAGACCTTCATCAGAGATGTTGTTCGCCATGCGGTAGGTAATTGCACGAGCAGTGTAGAGAGACGCCCAGCACTCACGAATCTTGAGCATGACGGCTTCCTGGCCAATGATCCAGAGGTAGGTGTCCTGCTGGCCGGCAAAGCTCGCGTCGGGCAGGTCCTCTGCAGTTGCGCTCGAGCGTACAGCCACAGGAACTTCTCCTCCACAGAGTTCCATGAGTTTCTGATAGGCCGCGATAGTTTCTTCGCGAACATCCTCTGGAACTTCCTGCGTCATGATGAGCTCACGAATGTGAGCGGCACGCGTGTCGACATCGACCACATTGTTAGGATCAAGCCCCGCCAAATGCTTCACAATGTGATCACGCAAGGTGGTCTGGTTCATCACTGCATCGAATGCATCGGTTGTAACTGCGAATCCCGGCGGAACTGGCATGCCTGCACTGGTCATGATGGCCAGGCTGGTGCACTTGCCGCCCAAGCGATCGTGCTCAGGTGTCTCCGTACTATCGAAAGCGAAGGTGTATTTACCCATTGTTGTTCCTTAGTTTGACCATTCCACGGGAACCGACGTTGGCACCCGGAAGGAGAGGTTTTCAATGAAGTTGATGTCCGCACCCGGCATGAGTCGCAATGTGGGCATCTTCTTGGTAATTTCCTCCAGGACAACTTTGCCTTGCAGTTTTGCAAGGAGGTTGCCCAGGCAGAAGTGGATACCGTAACCAAAAGACATGTGGTTACGTGCATTTTCTCGACCAATGTCGAAGACATCAGGGTTCTCGAAAACAGCGGCATCTCGGTTTGCTGAACCCATCAGCAGCAGTACTCCTGAGTCCTTGGGAATCTTGACTCCGCCGATTTCTGCATCGCGCGTTGCCTTACGGCGCCAGGCGACGATGCTGCCACCCATGCGCAGGACCTCGTCGATAGCCCCAGGAATCTTTTCTGGCTCTGCTACGAGTGCCTGATATGCATCGGGGTTTGACAGGAGCAATCGCAAGGAATTGGAAATCAGAGTGGTCGTCGTTTCGTGACCGGCAAAGAGCATGGAGTAGAGCAGCGATGCAATTTCGTGATCTGAGATTTCATGCCCGTCAGCCTGCAGAACAAGCAAGTCATTGACGAGGTTGTCGCGACCAGGGTTCGCTTTATTGTCTGCGACTACTTCTTGGCAGAAGTTCCAGTACTCAACCAAGCTGTGCGCGTGTGGAATCTGTTCCTCATCCGTGAGCTCTGCCCAAGTCATCAGAGCACGGCTAGCTGACCACTTTTTGATTTCTGGGATGCGACTAATGGGCACGCCCATCAACGTCAAGATAGTAATCGTAGGGAGATCATGCGCGATGTCGCTGAGAATATCCCCGGGCTCACCGGCTGCAATCATCTTGTCGATCATGATGTCGACGTTTTCGCGAATAGCAGGTTCGAGAACTTTGTAGCGGCGAGGTGTAAACGCTTTAGAAGCTACAGAGCGAAGACGTGTGTGCTCTGGCGGTACACGTGCTGAAAGTCCGGAATATGCGGTGAATCCCCCGTCGGCCATGATCTTCTTGGCTGGTTCACCCATAGGGCGCACAGGAGCTTGAGCATTTTCAGAAGAGAAAGACTCCCAGTCCTCGAAGGTTGCCTTGACATCTTCATATCGAGAAACGACGTAGTAGCCGATGCGTTCGTCATACATCACAGGCTCTTCGCGACGTAGCTCTGCGTAGGCAGGAAAAGGGTCCTTCATGTCGAAGGGCTCATACCCGTGGTGAGTTTTTGCACTCATGTGCGTTCCTCCTTGAACGTGCGTAACTTCATAGTCACGCTGTTCGAGGCAAACACCTAGAGACTTTTCTCACTCAATGAGAAAGTGATGAAAAGTTAATAAAACAGTCGGGGTACACCGGACAACGAAAGACTACAAATTAGCGAATGGACTTACCCGAGAGAGTCGATTGGATGCTTTCCACCGTTCCCCGGAGCAAAGGCATGAGTCTTTTTACTTCTGTGATTTTCCCTTTATCCAGAACCATTCCCACAGACGCAATGGTCTGGCCCTCAACAACAACGGGGAGGGCGAGAGAAAATTGACCCACTCGCATTTGCTCGACAGTGATGGAATACCCCGTTCGCTTTACTTCTTCGATTTCAACTCGCAGAAGGGCGGGATCTGTCACCGTCATCGCAGTAGGGGCTTCCAACTCGCGTTCGAGATATGCCTCGACGAACCACTCAGGCTGCGCAACCAACAAAACACGGCCCACTGCGGTGGCATGAAGGGGCAAACGACCGCCCACGCGGGAAATGAGGGGAACCTTCTTGGAGCCATAAATCTTGTCGGTGTAGAGGGTCTGGGTTCCCTCCCGAACTGCCATGTGAACATTCTCATGAGTGAGATCGAAGAGGTCTTGAAGGAAAGGGTGCGCGCGGTCACGAAGTCGGCGCCCAGCTAATTGACCCAATTCCCAAATACGCATGCCGACTTGGTATTTGCCGTCTGCAACCTTATCTAGACCGCCCCATTCCTCAAGTTCGTGAACGAGTCGGTACGTAGTGGAGAGCGGAAGCCCTGCGCGATGCGCGATACGGGAAACTGAGAGGGCGCCCGGAGAGTTCTCAAAAGCTGAGAGAACGGACAAGGCTCTTGCGGTAACGCTTGCACCGCTTGGAGAGGTTGTCTGTTCTGCCTTAGGCATTTAACCTCTGGCCTGCTCGTGGTGGTGAATAACCTCTTCGACGACGAAGCGGAACCACTTCTCTGCGAAAGTCGGGTCAAGGTTTGCCTCTTCGGCGAGCGCACGCAAGCGTGCCACCTGGCGTGCTTCACGCGCGGGGTCTGAGGGGGGAAGATCGTTGGAGGCTTTGAGCTTGCCGACCTTCTGGGTGAACTTGAAACGCTCGGCAAGCATGTGAATGAGTGCAGCATCGATGTTGTCGATGCTCTCGCGAATACCTGCGAGTTCTACTGCGACCTCAGGGTCCATCTCGTTGTGCGCCATGCTTTCAGGTTAGCGCAGGAGGTGTTACTTCTTCGATTGCCGGCGCATGATGAGCACACCAGCGATCACGATGGCACCACCGACAGGTTCATACCAGTGCAGGTTTTCACCCAAGAACAGCACACCCAGCAGTACGCCCACAATTGGCATGACATAAGTCACTGCGGAGGAACGTGTGGGCCCCCAGGACTCGAGCACATCGTTGAACCAGAGATAGGCCAAACCTGTTCCACCCAAGCCGATTACGGCAATAGCGACGATGGTGGTCCAGTCAATCGTGACGGGACCTAAAGCGATAAAAGGTGTGAGCAGCAACATAAAGACAACAGCTGCGCCGACCTCAACGATGGTCATTGCGCGAACGGATACCCCGCTCGGGAACACAAACTTCTTCAGATAGGTGCCCGAGAGTCCATACATGACGGCAGCACCGATGCAGGCCATCTGACCCCAGAAGCTGCCACCAATCTCGGTCAGGGTCCACGGTGCGATCACGACGAGCAGACCAACCAGGCCCACGAGTACGCCAACGATCTGCCTGCGGTTGAAGTTCTCCACGCGCAACACATAAACCGCAATGATGGCGGTCATGATCGGAGTGAGGCCGTTATAGATCGTGGCAACGGCAGAGGTGATGTATTGCTCCGCCCAGGGGAAGAGCAGGAACGGAATACCGATACCAATCACGCCTGCCACAGCGATATGGCCCAAGAGATTGGGGTCCCGGGGAAGCTTCTGGCGGCTCACGATCAGAACAACCAGCATGAAAAGACCGCCGGCTAACACCCGTGACCACGCAATCTGTCCCCAGCTCAGGGTGTTCATTGCGATCTTGATGAAGTAGAAGCTGGAGCCCCAGAGCAGGGCCAAGAAAATGAACTTTGCGGTGACAATAACCGGAGATTGTCCAGGTTTATAGGTCGCGGCAGGAGTAGTCATAACCTGTTTAGCCTAGGGCCTGAAACGCACTCCCGGGCAGGGTAATTAACCCCACGTACTGGAGGGAAGGAAGTGGACTGAAGTTAGCCGACGAGGTCGTGTTGCACGATGATGGCATCGCGGGCAGGACCCACACCAATTGCGGAGAAACGTGCACCGCTCATAGCTTCCAGAGCAGTGACGTAGTCCTGAGCATTCTTGGGCAGATCGCTGAAGCTGCGGGCACCGGTGATGTCTTCGGTCCACCCGGGGAAGTATTCCAAGATGGGGGTGGCGTGGTGGAAGTCACTCTGGTTTACAGGAACCTCATCGTGACGAACACCGTCGACGTCGTAGGCGACACAGACCGGGATCTTCTCCAGGCCAGTAAGCACATCAAGCTTGGTCAGCACGAAATCGGTTACACCGTTAATACGTGCGGTGTAGCGAGCAATCGGTGCGTCGTACCAGCCACAACGGCGAGGACGGCCGGTCGTGGTGCCGAACTCAAAACCCTTGGCGCGGAGAAATTCACCATCAGCGTCGAAGAGCTCGGTGGGGAACGGCCCCGCACCCACGCGGGTTGTGTAGGCCTTGATGACGGCAATCACGCGTTCAACCTTGTTGGGTCCAATACCGGAACCGGTCGAGGCGCCACCGGCGGTGGCGTTGGAGGACGTGACAAATGGATACGTTCCGTGGTCAATGTCGAGCATGGTGGCCTGGCCACCCTCAAACAGCACGACCTTGTTTGCTTCAAGTGCCTGGTTGAGTTCCAGGGCGGTGTCTGCCACCATCGGCGCAAGACGCTCACGGTAGGACAGGAGTTCTTCAATCACAGCATCGGCAGAGATGGCACGGCGGTTGTAGATCTTGGCCAACAGGTGGTTCTTGATCTCGAGCGCAGCTTCGACCTTCTGGCGCAGAATGCCTTCGTCGAAAATGTCCTGGATGCGGATACCCACCCGGTTGATCTTGTCTGCATAGGTGGGTCCAATACCTCGACCGGTGGTGCCGATCTGGCGCTTACCCAAGAAACGTTCGGTCACCTTGTCCAGGGTGCGGTGGTAGTCCGTGATGACGTGCGCATTCGCACTCACCCGCAGCTTCGAGGTGTCAATACCGCGAGAGTTCAGCGCATCGAGCTCTGCAAAGAGCACCGAGATGTCGATGACAACACCGTTCGCAATAACGGGGGTGACGCCGGGGGTCAGGATGCCCGAAGGAAGCAAGTGGAGGGCGTACTTCTCATCACCAATGACGACGGTGTGACCGGCGTTGTTTCCGCCGTTGAACTTAACCACGTAGTCGATGCGATCTGCGAGAAGGTCGGTAGCTTTACCTTTACCCTCATCGCCCCACTGAGCACCAATCAACACAATTGCTGGCAAGACGATTTCCCCTCGTCGTGAAGTACGGCCTGTGCAACTGCGACCTGCCAGTAATTCATTCTACCGGCTAAAAATCCCCTGTTTCCCGGGGTGACGCCCTAGTCGACGGTGGCGACAAGAACCACATCGATGGCAATGTGGTCCAGACCCTCAGCGTGGACGGCACGTTCCCGCAATTCGAGCGTGCGAATGTTCAACCGCAGGTCTTCACACGCCGCACGCAACTCCATCATGCTGGGGTTCAGCTCACGAGCAGGTGGCCCGCCAAAGCCCCGGGTCACATTTTCCCGGGCATGCCAGACCCCAAACACAGTGCCGCCCCGGCGGGTGTTGAGCATAGCCACCCCGAGTGCAGCCCCCAGGTCTGCGGGAGGCAACTGGAGGTAGGCAAGAACGCTGAGATCAACCGGACGAGTTGTGCAGGACTGTGAGTTTGTGGCATCACCAACAGTGCCCGTGCAGAGGGCGGTCAGTCCTGCTTGTTCAGCACGCTGCAAGAATTTCTCTACCGCGACAGCAGAGAAGTCAGAGTTCTCTGCGTGCCACCCGCGGCTGGCAAACCACAGGGCATTGCGACCTTCGCCACCACCCAAGTCCAGCATGTTGCCCGTAGGAAGATCCAAGAGATACTCGACCACATATTGGTTGGGCTCTTGAGACCACACCAGTTCAGCTTCCGTATAGCGTTTATCCCAGGCTTCGGCTGCGTTCGGTGTCGACATCAATGTTCTTCTTACTTCTCAAAATCCACGTGCTGCATCACCCAGGAATGCATGGTGACGGCAGCTGCGGCGCTGGCGTTGATAGACCGGGTGGATCCAAACTGAGTAATCTCAATCACGGCTTCAGCGGCGTCAATAGCTTCGGGAGACAGGCCCGGGCCTTCTTGGCCGAACAGAAATAGGCACCGCTCGGGGAGGGCATAAGTTTCGATCTTCACGCAGCCTGGAACGTTATCGATGGCGAGGAGAGGAATGTCTTCCTTCTGTGCCCAGTTCACGAGGTCTGCCACAGTGTCGTGGTGAAGAACGTGCTGGTAGCGATCGGTGACCATGGCGCCACGCTTGTTCCAGCGGCGGCGCCCAACAATGTGGACGGTGTCCGCACCGAACGCATTGGCGGAGCGCACGATGGAACCAATGTTCATGTCGTGCTGCCAGTTTTCAATGGCAACGTGGAAAGGGTGACGCTTCTCATCCAAGTCAGCAACGATGGCTTCCATGGTCCAGTAGCGATACCGGTCAATCACATTACGGGTGTCGCCCTTTTCGAGTAGTTCCTGGTCATACCAGGGCCCCTCCGGGAGTTCCCCCATCCACGGCCCTACACCGGAGGTGCTCAGCTCATGCGTGGGTGAAACAGGAAGATCAGTCACGACTACTGAGGCTCGAGACCGAGGTCCTCGAGGGCAATCGCATAGAAGTAGGGGTAACCCGCGGTTTCAATACGCTGACGGGCATCGGTGGCACGGTCAACCACGACGGCAACGCCGACAACTTCAGCACCGACCTTCTCCAACGCTTCGATGGCCTTCAGTGGTGATCCACCCGTGGTGGAGGTGTCTTCGAGCACGACGACGCGCTTACCGGTGAGGTCTGGTCCTTCGACCTGGCGACCTCGGCCGTGGTCTTTAGGTTCCTTGCGCACAACAAAAGCGTCGTAGGTCAGCCCCCGAGCAGCACCTTGGTGTAACACAGCGGTGGCGATGGGGTCAGCGCCCATGGTGAGACCACCCACGGCATCCACATTCGGAATCTCAGCCAGCACGTCAAGCATGACCTGACCGATCAGAGGGGCAACGCGGTGGTCGAGGGAGATCTTGCGCATGTCCACGTAATACGTGGCCTTCTTGCCGCTGGTCAGAGTGAAGTCTCCGTGGAAGACGGCTTCCTCTTTGATGAAATTAATCAGCTGTTCGCGTGCAGAAGTCATGCCGTAAGTTTATCGACCGGCCAGCATGGTTACTGACGTTGCGGGTGCACTGTCCGTGGTGAAGGCAACAATACTCATACAAAAACCCCGGTCGTGTGATCGGTTCGTAAAGAACTACAGGGACGGTTCCGGGGTGTTCCATCCAAGAATAAAACAAGGTACTGACATGGTCAATATGAACGAGTGGGATATCGCGGTGCGCTACTTAGCTGGAGCTCGCCTTCGCCCATACCTCGAAGCCTGCTCGGGGAACGATGAGCTAGCTCTTCGCTTATATGAATGGAACACAGAGATATCCTCCGCGCTGTGGGAATCACTGTCATATCTTGAAGTCAGTGTCAGGAACACCATTGACCTGCAAATGCAATACCGCCAACAAAGGTTGGGTAGAGAATCCCATTGGATCTTTGACACCGATGGTGAGTTGGGAAGAAATCGAGAAAATCCTGCTGAATCCAAGCAACCTTATAGAGCAATTCACGAAGCGACCCGAAGGATTCACAACCAACACAAGGAAGTAACGCCTAACCGAATTATTTCAGAGCTGTCTTTTGGATTCTGGCACCAGATGATGTCAAAACAGCAGCGATTTTTGTGGCCTGATCTTGCATCAGGTTTCAGAAATTTGCCCTCGCGCGCTCCTGACGAGCTGGTAACAAAGTTCGAACCGTTGAGGGATTTAAGGAACAGGATTGGACACCATCACAAAATTTTTCATCTCGATGTTTATGAAAAGTTTGACCTGATTACATCTGTCGCGAGCTTCGTAGAACCAGCTCTAGCGGACATGATTCGTTCTCGTTCTCGATTGGAGGATTTACTTTCACACAGGCCGGTAACTTAGAAGTATGCGCATTGCCACCTGGAACGTGAACTCTATTCGTGCGCGCGTCGAGCGCGTGGTCGACTACATCGTGCGCGAAGACATTGACGTGCTGTGCATGCAAGAGATCAAGTGCCGGGATCACCAGTTCCCCTACGATGCCTTCACAGCGGCTGGCTACGAAGTCGTTCTTCACGGCCTGAATCAGTGGAACGGTGTGGCCATCGCCTCGCGTCTGCCCCTCGAAGATGTGCAGATCACGTTCCCGTCTCAGCCCGGCTTTGGCGAACCAGACGCTGACGGCAACGCTCCGCTGGAAGCGCGTGCGATTGCCGCCACCGTGGACGGTGTGCGTCTGTGGAGTTTGTATGTGCCCAACGGGCGCGAACTCGACCACCCGCACTATGCCTACAAACTCGAGTGGCTACGGGGCTTGGCCCGAGACACTGCCGGCTGGTTAGCTGACTCCCCCGATATGCCCCTGGCATTACTCGGTGACTGGAACGTTGTTCCCTATGACGACGACGTGTGGGACATTCGTGAATTTGCCGGCAGCACCCACGTCTCACCTCCCGAGCGTGAAGCTTTCTTCGCCTTCGAAGCTGTTGGCCTGAAAGATGTGGTGCGCCCCCTGATCCCCGAGGGTTACACCTATTGGGACTACAAACAGCTGCGATTCCCCCGGAACGAGGGCATGCGGATTGACTTCATTCTGGGCTCCCCCGCCTTTGCGGAGCTCGTCGACAGCGCGGTCATCGCGCGCGACGAGCGCAAAGGTGATGGCCCCAGCGACCACGTACCGGTTGTGGTTGATTTAATGCGTGACGGGGACGAAGACGACCGTCCCATGATTTGGTAGGTGCTGATATGAAATCTCCCGTTGCAAACCGTGTGACCACAATTGTCCTGCTGGTGGTCGCTCTGATCAGCGATGTTGTTCTCTTTGTCCCTGCCCTCATGCTGGCGATGGCCTCGGACGGGTGCAGCACCTCGTGCAACATGGTGGTGTTTGGCCTGGGCTACTACCTCGCCGTGGCAGGACCCATTCTGGTCACACTGACCGGCATCGTCTTCTCCATTATCAAGATGGTGAAAAAGCAAGATGCCATTACGACCGCCCTCATTGGAATCGGTGGCACCTACGGAGCATTTGTTCTGGGGCTGGCCATCGTGTTCATCACGGTGACGCTCGCCCAGGGTTAATACTCGGGCGTATTTTCTTCGATCAGCTGTGCCAAATCGAGATTGATGAACTGACGGAGTCGGTCATCACGCTCGTCTTCGTAGTGTTCGTCACCGAACTCCAGTGCTTCGGTCCGATCCAGTGAGCGTTCCATCTCTCGCGACAGCTCGGCCCATGCTTGGGAATGTGCTTCCTGGATCAACGACTGCACCAGCTCAACATCGTGTATTTGCTCGGCTAACTGCGCTGCGACAAGTTCAAGGGACTGCTTGCGAACAACAAGGTTTTTCACATCAATCTTGCGATAGTCGTCGCCGTATTCCGCTTCACCGGGACGTTTGCGAGCGCGAGCCAACTTCTTCTCGAGCTTTTCTGCAAGTTCTTGATGTTCACGGGAGAGCTGAGAAAGTACTTCGCCTGCCGGCACGATAAAGAGCTCTGTGTCCACGGCACCCGGTTGGCGAATGGCATGGATGAGAATGCGATTCTTCAGCTCCATCAATGCTGCTTGCCGGGCCATGGCATAGCCATCGGCTGCGGAGTCTTCGACAGTGGGGAGCTGGTATTTAACCGTGTCCTTGCTCCCGCGCCAGATGCGCCAGTCGAGCATCTCGCCTCCCCTGCTTGTCCTTCCAAGGATACCGAAGGGCAGAGCAGGTTACTTGCGACCGGTGAAATGATCCATGGTGTTGTAGACACCAAAAACCTTGCCCGCGATGGCATCAAACCAGCGCAGCGGCAAGATGCCCTTGAGAACTTTAGACAGGTGCACGGTCCACGGCAGCATGAGCATGGGCTTGCCCTGAATCATGGCTTTCCACACCCGATTGACCACGTAATCAGGTTGCATGATGGGGGTCATCAGCGGACCCTTGACTCCCTCAAACATGCCCGTGGCAATATAGCTCGGGCACACCGTGGTCACTTGAACGTGGTCAAAATGTTGCTGGGAAAGCTCGAGTCGAACCGAATCACTCCAGCCGATTAATGCCCACTTACTGGAAGCGTAAACACTCATCTTGGGGTTGGCGAGTGTTCCAGCAGCTGAGGCAATGTTCACAATGCGGGCCGGGCGTTCGGCATCGATCATGCCGCTGAGGAATTCATGTGTGATGAACATGGGGGCAAGAGCGTTGATCTTCATGATGAACTCGGTGTCACGCTCGTTCTCGTGATCCCAGAAGAAGGTGCCCCGAACAACGCCGGCGTTGTTGATAATGACATCCACCCCGCCCAGGTCGTCACGGACTTTAGCTGCTGCTTTTTCGATCGCGGTGCGCTCAGCAATATCCACGAGCATGGGAACAATCTTCTGCTGGGAACCAGCAAACGAAAGCAGTTCCTTCGTCGTTTCCGACAGGGCCGCTTTGTTGATGTCCCAGAGAATGACAGCAGCGGCACCTTCGGCGACCGCACGCTGGGCATAAAGCTTGCCCATCCCCATGGCTGCGCCGGTGATGAGGATTCTGGAGCCTGCAACTGTGAAGGTCATAGTTCCATCGTACTCACGCTGATTCTGTGCGTTCAGGCACAGAATTGATGCGTAAACACGGCAAAAATCGCCGTTTCTACGCAAGATTTCGCTGAAATGTGCGCGGATTCAGGCGTAGCGTGGAACCATGACACAACTCCTCGACCTCACCGCAGCAGTGGACATCACGGCCACCACTCCAGCCTGGCTGTCGCTCAAGAATGCGGCGACTGCACTGCAGGGGTTGCAAATCAAGGACGGTTCAATCCCAGACGTTGCCCACCACGGTCAGGCTCGTGAACTTGTAGCTGTCCTGGTGGATGCTATTACCGAGCTCTCTCCCGCGTTCCCCCACGATGCGTCCTACCTCAGTGCCGTGATTTTGGACCTGGGTAAATGGGGGGCGAGTGATTTTGCCGAGCCCGACTTCTTGGATTCCATCCTCGAGTTCGCCCCTGCAGCGAACCGGGTCAACGGTGTGCGCCACCTCGTACTCTTTCCGATGTACACCCAGAACGGCAGCACCAACCGTTTCATCGAGGCTGTGCTCATCGAAGTAATGTGGCCAGACTTCATCGCCGAGCTCGAAGCCGGGGATTACTCCAACAAGTTGTTTGTCCCCGTGCGCTTTATCGACTTCACTCCGGGTTATGACACCAACTCTGCCGTGTTGTTCCCCGAGACTGTCGCGATGCGCGAGGTCCCTGCCTTCACCTGGGGCGCAATCTTCCAAGACCGCGAAGCTGCCCGCTTCGCCGTGGTCACGAAAGCGGCTGCCGAGATTACCGGTCTCGAGCTTCCTGCTGACGCTGCTGAGTTGCTCACCAACCAGAGGCTCGCGGAAGAAACTTTCATCATGTGGGATCTCATTCACGACCGCACCCACATGAGTGGCGACCTGCCGTTCGACCCTTTCATGATCAAGCAGCGCATGCCCTTCTACCTCTATGGCCTGGAAGAGCTCCGCTGTGACCTCACTGCTTTCCGTGAATGCGTGAAAATCGAGCGGGGTGGCTCTGCTGACCCTGAGACGCGTCACCACGCACGACTGGTGCAATATGCCGTGGTCTTTGACCGCATCTTCCGCTTTGCTGTGACCGGCACCCGCGTGCGGAACTACGACGCTGTCGCCGGTCAGTTGCTCTTTGCCTGGATGCACCAGCATGGCGTGCTGCACTGGACCAACAACACACTCTCCATCGACTGGGCAAAACTGCCCGATGTCGTGGTGGAACTCGGCGATGCCATCGACGAGTTGTATTGGCGCTCGATTGACCGTCCCAAGACCGCACACTGGCTGGCCGCCTATGACTTGGTTGCCTCCACACTTACTCCCCACCCCGCGTCTGTCTGGGCAAAGGGAGCCGATGCTCTCCCCGTTGCTGGGGAGCCAGGTGGCCTGACCGACCAGCTCTTGGAAGACGAGTTCCCGCTTTCCATGTTCTATGAAGCACTCCAGCGCAAGATGGCTCCGGTGATTGTATCAACCACTGGGATTCGGGCATAGGTTCCACTGGTCTAAGAGCGTAGGCTCAGAGCATGCAGCGAGTACATGATGCCGCCTGGCGCGGCTTTGCCTCAGATAACTACGCCGGCGTGCACCCCCGAGTGCTGGAAGCACTCGCTGCGGTGAACGGTGGACATCAAATCGCCTACGGCGAGGATGTCTACACCGAGCACCTGCACCAGGTGATGACCACCCACTTCGGCATCGATATCGAGGTCTTCCCCGTGTTCAATGGCACGGGTGCGAATGTGCTCAGCCTGCAGTCCATGCTTCCCCGCTGGGGCGGGGTAATTTGTGCCCAGACCGCTCACGTCAACAACGATGAGTCAACAGCTCCAGAAACCGTGGGCGGTTTCAAGCTGTTGACCGTGGAAACTCCAGACGGAAAACTCACCCCCGAACTTATCGATACTCAGGCCCATGGCCTGGGTGATGAACATCGTGCCCAAGCACTGGCCGTCACTATTACTCAGTCCACCGAACTGGGAACCGTCTACACCCCCGAGGAAGTGACGGCCATAGCCGATCACGCCCACTCCCTCGGCATGAAACTCCACATGGATGGCGCACGCATTTCTAATGCCGCGGCATCCCTCGGTGTTCCTTTCCGTGCCTTCACCCGAGATGCCGGCGTGGATGTGCTCAGCTTTGGTGGCACCAAGAACGGCCTGATGGGGGCAGAAGCTGTTGTTGTGCTGAACCCTGAAGCAGTCAACGGTCTGATTTATCTGCGCAAAATGAACATGCAGTTATCTTCCAAAATGCGCTTCACTTCCGCACAGCTCACCGCTTTACTCGAGGGTGATCTGTGGCACCACTTGGCTAACCATGCCAACCAGATGGCTCAACGTCTGCGGAAGGGTCTCGAAGGAATTTCGAGCATTACTTTCACTCAGAAAACTCAGTCCAACGGTGTCTTTGTCATTCTTCCTGCCGGTGTCGCCGACGAGCTACGCAAAGAATTTCGTTTCTATGACTGGAACCCTGCCACCGGTGAAGTGCGTTGGATGTGTGCCTGGGACACAACCGAGGATGATGTGGACTACTTCATCGAAGCTGTCAAAAAGCTGGTCTAGCCGAACAAAAAGACCCCCTCTTCCGAGGGGGTCTTTTTTGGCGATGAAACTCTTCGCGACTTAGAACTGTGTGTAGTGCACTACTTCGCTGAGGTCCTTGCGCACACGAGGAGCGTTTTCACGCTCTTCAAGGGCTTCAGGAAGCTCACTTGCAGGAGCAAGCTTGCCTACGGTCATTGCAACGAGTGCTTCATACCCTTCAGGAATGTTGAATGCTTCCTTCAGTGCTGCAGCATCGGTGCCCGCAACCTGGTGAACGTGGTATCCATCGGTGTGTGCCTGAACAGAGAAGTGAGCTACGGACTGGCCGAGGTCGTACGCTGCGTAAGGGTTTGCCTTACCTTCCGCGTCAGCAACCTGAGCTATCGCGATCACGATGGCGGAAGCGTTGGGCATCCATGCCGAGTTCCAGCCTGCAAGGGTGGGAAGAATTGCGTTGAAGGTGTCATCGCCACGGAAGCCGACGAGGTAGGTCCAAGGCTGGCTGTTGTTTGCTGAAGGCGACCAGCGTGCTGCTTCGAACGAGGCGGTCAGGTCAGCAGGGGTGAGGACTGCGGTGGTGTCGTAGGAGCGTGGGCTCCAACGCTCTGCAAGGACGGGGTTGATGGGGGTGCTGGTAGTCGCGTGACGAGACATTCTTTTCCTTATGTTGAGGACTGATATTGATGAACTATCCGGCAACAGTGGCGGGTATCCGATTGAGATAACCGGATACCCCCTCTGTTATTCCCGAAGATGAGAAGTTATCTAAAACAGTTGACCAGCATCGCCACGGTCATCTTCAATAAGACGAGCGATATTGAGATAGTCGGTGCATCGAGAGCCATTAGTCATATTGTTACGGACGGCAGACTCGCCTGCCAAAACGTAGTGCCATGTCCTATTATCTCTCTGATTTGCCGATAAGGAATTAATTCGTTCACACCAAGAAACCGCAGAACGCTGTTTACGCAAAACGTTCTGGTCAGCGAGACCCGATTGAGACTTGGTCTCTACCACGTAGACGCGGTCAGTTGTCTTGACGAGGAAGTCCGGAGAATATTGAGCAGGCATACCGTCTGCCTTCAAATACGGGCGACGCATAAAGTCGTGCTTATATTCATGGAGTTTGATGAAGGCTTCAACGTTGCTGTCGGAATCTGCCCAGAGCATAAAGTCACGTTCCAACCCTCCACCTTGCGTGGGGTAGGGCAGCTTCTCAAAGATGCTCTTGGTTACATCTACGGAGGCACTTGATCTCACCGTGATTTCGGACACTTCTGAAACCCAGCGATACATAACTTCTGCAGTATCAACTGAAACGTTTTCTTGAAGTTCCACAAGCAATGATCCAAATTGACCCGCGATATCTTCAGCGACGTCTTTGAGGAGCAACACGCGCCAATTCTCCCCCTCCATGGGATCAAATTGCTGCCCAAACAGGCGTCCTCGGATATACGTGTTGAGCCACCCAATTAGGAGGGGCTTGTATGCCTGCATGACAGGGTATTGAGCAACTTTCTTATATTGTTGCGTCGTCGTCACAAATGCCCGAGTATGTGCTTCTGTAATCCGCGTAGCGAGGCGACTGAGGTAATCGTTATAGCCAGTTGCGGTCATCACTCCGCCATCTACCCGATAGTCACCGAATTGGGTCCCTGTCTCAACGGCCACAGAAGTGAAACTGTCACCCTTACCTATCGCGGAGATCAATACATTCAGAGGATATTTCGATTTTTCCAACGTGAGAGGGTCAATACTCGGGGCGCGCATCTCCTCGTCAGCGTCACGGACAACAAAAGGAACTTCAAAATCAAACTTTTCAAAACCGTCCCTGAGCTCGATACGCTCAAGATCACCAGCTGCACGAGTCGAAGATTCATCGTCACTGATTTCACCGACAAGACCACCTGAAATCAGTTCGTCATAGAACTTCTGAAAATTTGGATGCTCAACGATGAACAACATGTCGAAATAGTTTGTCGGTTCTAACTTTTGTCTAATTCGCGCTCGGTTTTCTTGTTTGAGTTCATCAATTCCGCTATCGCCGCGCCACATCAAACGCAAACCACGACCTATGGTCTGTTCAAGAAGAATCGAAGAGCCAGCTGAACGAAGCGGGACCACTACGCAGATGTTGTTTACATCAAATCCCTCCCGAAGCATGAGTACGCTCACGACAACTTTGGGTGATGCATGGCTATCTAGAGCGAAGAGTCGTTCGCGAACAGGTGCCCATTCTTTCTCGCCTAATTCTGCTTTTTTCCCCGAGTGAACACTGAGCACATCTTCTTCGCTCATGCCGGTGGAATAGAGAAATTCTTCAACTAGAGGCACGACTGAGGTGTCCTCACAGATCACCATCATTTTGGGATGCTTAGTTGGGTCAGTTTCTGCAAATTGCTCTTCCAAGATGCTGAGTTTCTTCAACCCTGCCCGGAGCATCACTCGTTGGCCTTCTGATAGCGCAATGGAACCAGATTCATCTCGCTCGACTTTGAAGTCGAGCGGAAGCGCAGCTATTTCTTTGCGCTTGTCGAGCAGGAGAGTTTTGACCAATCCCTTGGACATCGCTGCACGCAGGTCAAAGTCAACAACAATGTGCGGGAAGAATTTCTTGGAAGATTCTTTTCCTCTTCCTCCACCCACCTCGTTGTATGGTGTTGCAGAAAAATCCACTTGAATGAATCTGCGACCCTTCGTCGCAGCGATTGCGCGAAGGCTCTTTTGCCACTCGACTTCCGTGACTTCCGCGCCCTTCTTCAGCGAGTGAATATGGTGCGCCTCGTCATTGAAAACGACCAGACCTGAAAGATCCTTCAAAAAGTCGAGAGCCTCTCCACGTCGATGTCTCCGGTCCAAGACATCAAGTGCATTTCCAGCAGCAACACCTGGACTAAGTGGGAGTAGATCCCGAGCCATTTCCTTTTCGTCGATATCGGAACCAAGAGAAAGGAAATCATTTTCATCTGATTCTTCATCTAGGAAGTCAGGGTCTTCTTGACCAGCGAGCAAGTGCCAGTTGGTGATGGCGATAACGCCTGAGCCGGTAACCTTCCGACCAATGTCTTTCTTGGTTACAACTGAAGATTGAATAAACCCAAAGACTTGTTGGCGATAGGTGTCAGGAACAAACAAGTCCTTTACTCCATACATATCGCTGGTCTCAAAAACTCGTTGACCTTCCACCACGCGACCTTGGAATGAGTCGAGAAGACGTTCATACACAATCAGACCAGGTGCAACAAGCAAAAAATTACTGGTGAAACGTTCGTCTTCAGGCGCAGCAACAGCGTTCAAATGTTGCCAGACCATCAAAGCATTGAGCACCCAAGTCTTTCCAGTACCCGTAGCCATCTTGGCTGCGTACTTCGGGTGGCCGTTGCGAGAGTCTGTTACTTCCCCTAATACATCCCCGGACAACATGGCCTGCGGCGCTATCTGGTTATAAAGTTCGGCAAGTGTTGCTGCGCCCAGAATCTCGTGGGCATAGACAATCGCCAAAATGGCGTCGCGCTGACCCTCATGAAAATTGGCAGAACGCAGTGCGCAGTAATCCCGCTGAAACCAATACCTCAGAAGCTCTGCCGTCACCGGTGAAACTTCATTCACAAAGATGCCCGAACCCGACTCCACGAGCTCATGTACTGCCTCTGAAATGCGTTGTGTGATTCCCTCTGCTAGAGGAAATCGGTCTAGTGCTGGTGCAACACTCATCGTGCTGCCGCCGGAATATCGAGAACTACTTCTGATTCAAAGCCGAAGACATCCACCGCACGAACACAGACTCTACGAGCTCGGTCTAGACGATCAACTGTCAGATTGGCCTCCGCTATGACCCGGAGAGGATCATTGTCATTTTCCGTGTTGCCTCGATAGTCCTGCCACAGCGAGCGAAAAACAACACCGTCATAGTCAGGGTCAACAGCCCAATACTCAATGAGAGCCAATGGCTCTGCATTCATCACCTTGAGTAACTTCTCACGATTATCTTCATCAAGGTTGATGGCCTGAGGGTCTACAAGCACATAGTTGTCCAGTGCAATAGTGAGTTGCTCCGAAGTCTCAGAAGTGAATCGGCCTTCAAGGTGTGCCTCAAGGTACTGGAGAGTCGAGAAGCGGATGTTTCCGGCTAGACCCTCTACACCCTTCTTTTTGAGACGGTCAAGTAAATCTGGTGGAATGACTCGAACGTTGAGTCTGTCATCGCCCAAGTTCGTGAGAGCTTGAGCAATATCTGCAGAAAAGTTCCACCCTAGAACTGTCACACTCTTGAATCCACCCATTTTTGTATCACGTAACTGTTGAGCCCGTTTTAAAGTACTCAACGTGGTAACTCGAGAAGGGCTGTCAACAATGATGAGTTCGCTTCCCTCCGCTAAACGGCCAAGTTGACCACCTGTGTTTTCTTCAGGGGGAAGAGGCATTGCGCCAAATATTTGGAGGACCGTCCTTGATAAATCTCCAACATTGAACTTTTTACCTAGTGTGCTTTTCGCTTGTTCAACTTGATAGTCGCCAATGGACAGATGAAGGAATGGCCTTGCGTTTAGATCGATAAGTCGCTTTCGGGTAATCATGATTGCCGGCTTACCAAGATCAGATGCAATCCATTTTCTGCCCAACCTCTCGGCTACTGCTGCAGTAGTTCCAGAACCTATAAAGAAGTCCGCGACAATGTCTCCTTCGTCAGTCACCATCTCAATAATTCGTTGCAACAATGCAGTGGGTTTTTGAGTGTTGTACCCAACGCTTTCTTTAGCCTTTAGTCCTGTGGAAACAATGATGTCCGTCCAAATTGATCCGACTACATCCGCGCCTTCATCTAGATAGTACTTTTTGTATTTGCTACCTGTTGAAGTTGTATAAATGAGGCCCTCTTCCTCCATACGCGCAATGCTTGAAGCGGAGTAATCGCCTAGTGTGACATTTTTAAATCGTCGTCCGGTTCCAGGCTCAACTTTGTCATATACGGCCTGCTGTTTAGCGGAAAGGTCCCTGAGGGGTTGCTTGAACTTGTATTCGCTATTTTTTGAATAAAAATAGATTAGGTCATATTCATTGGGAAGCTTTTTTGAAGTTCGTTTAGCGCCCTTCCCAGTCGGGTCCCGTTGCCAAGTAATTGTGTTGCGGTAATTTTCTTTGGCAAAGATCTCATCAAGCATTATCTTGACGTAATGGCCAACTTTTCCGTCCAAATGTACGAACAAAGTGCCTGTATCTGAAAGCAATTCACGCATCAATATCAAGCGGGGAGTAATCATTTCCAAATATGAAGCTGTCCCCTCAGACCAAGTATCAGAATATGCAAATTGCTCGACAGTTGTTGGTTTTTGGTCTAGCTCAAAACCAGGCAATTCTATGTTTATTCGATAATCTGCTTTTGAATCAAAGGGAGGATCTATATATATGAGATCTACTTTGCCTCGCATACTTGGGGTATTGTCATCTCCTGCGAGGAGTGCCGCCATCGCAAGGAGATTGTCGCCATAAATGAGACGATTGGGGTCCTCTGGAACATCTTCAAGTGTTTGTCCAGAAGAGATCAAAGCTGAAGTGTCTCGAGCAGGAACTACAAGTTCACGTGTTTGCAGGCTCACCCGGTTCTGGCCCTCAAGCTGTTCTAGTATCTGTTTTGCTTGACGTTTTGCGTTCTTAACAATTTCTGGCAATTGTTCGAGCAGTGACTTTGCCACAATTTCCCCTTTGATCGCGACAACAAAACTTAGAGCGTTTAAGCCTCAGGTTTTTAAGCTCTGGTTAAACTTACCTCATGCAGGAACGCTAGAGGCATGGATATCTTCACGTCAGCCGCGGCTAAGGCTCTTGGTGAACGGCTACGTGAACGACGTGAAAGTCTTGAGCTAAGCCAGGAGGATGTGGCCCATTTAGCTGCGATGCATGTTTCTAACTACGGCAAAATTGAACGCGGACTAGCAAACCCAAGCCTTCATACGTTGTTACGCATTGCAAGCGTTATTGAAGTCGATCCTGGGGTTCTCATTGCTGGACTAAGCGGTGAAATGGTGACATCTCGTCCACACAAACTCACTGCGGGCGAACTCATTCGAGCCAGACAGCAAATTTAACTTCTGCGCGATTTGGCGTTTACCAGTCTCGTACTAAACAGCCGGCAGTGATGAAGTCTTTATCTTCCATGCCTTTAGGGGGCTTCGTGATGTGTAAACGTCTAAATCCAGCAGATTTATATAAAGTGTCAAAAATTACCTGCTGAGTATCTACAACCACAAGTCGACCGCCCACGTATTTGTGAGCGTCAAATACGACTTTTTTGGCTTCATCCAAAATCATGCTTCCGGGCAATTCTGAAGAGGTATACCTGTCAGAACGGGCAAGCTCTGCAATTGCATATGCTCCAGAAACTTCTTTTGAAACGTCTCCCATTAATTTCTTTTTTGCTGAGTTGCTCAGCTTTGAGAAATCCAAAGATGCCATGCCGACGGTGAAAAAAGCAGCGACGTCAAGATCCCCTGAATCGGAAAAAGTTACGAGGACATAGGTTCTGCTATTTCCATTTTGTTCATATTTCAAAACTGAATTTCTTGCAAAATTTTCAAGGTGTGGCGATTTTGCGCACTCGAACCGACCTAGTGAATCTAGAACTAATTGACGTATTACTGAGTACTCAGGTGCTGCAACAGAATGCAGCGAGAAAACATCATATTCAAGCCGCTCTTGAGTGGAGCGATTCATTGAAACTACGCGAACTTGCGCTCAGCCAAACTGGCTGCAATTTCCGCCAAACGCGCGGTATCTGCGGCACGTGAGACGAAACCTATCGAAGAAACAGGTGCGCTGCCTTCTTGCTCCATAGCTAGTAATTCTTTCGCGCTTTCATCACTCAGAATGTATGGGCTATCAAGGGCTGTGAATGCCATCGTTACTCCCTCTGTAATGTTTGGCGAAAAGGGCGGACAAGCCACCGGTTTCTTATTTTTACACACTTTCCTGTGAATCAGCATTTTCTTTTCCACAGTCTGCAAACAAGAACCCGGCCTATCGGCCGGGTTCTCAGCCGGGAGACAACACTCCCAGCGGGTTGTACACACGTTACCTCAAGACAATTAGCCTTCGTCTTCCATGAGCTCTGCTTCGATGAAGGGATCTTCATCCCCGGCATCGAAAACAGGGTGTGCTGAAGAGGCCACGGTGAGTTCGTCACCCTGGAGATCAACACGAACAACATCCCCGTCACGAATAGATCCGTTGAGGATCGCGCTAGCGAGGCGGTCATCGATTTCGTGCTGCATCAGGCGGCGTAATGGGCGTGCCCCATATATGGGATCGTATCCGCGCTCTGCCAACCAGGTGCGAGCCTGAGGTGTAACGGCAAGCTCAAGTCGACGTTCCGACAGTCGCTTCTGCAGGCGATCGATGTAGAGCTCGACAATTTGGCCCAGATCCTCTTGGCTCAGCGCCGAGAACACCACGATGTCATCGAGGCGGTTCACGAACTCTGGCTTGAAGGCTTGACGAACCGTCTCGTTGACGAGGCGTTCCTTCTCATCCCAGCTCAGTTCAGGGTCAACCAGATACTGCGAACCCAGGTTCGAGGTGAGAATCAAAATCACGTTACGGAAGTCGACGGTGCGACCCTGACCATCGGTCAGGCGACCGTCATCAAGGACCTGAAGTAAGACGTCAAACACTTCGGGGTGTGCCTTTTCAACTTCGTCGAGGAGGACAACCGAGTAAGGACGTCGACGTACTGCTTCCGTGAGCTGACCGCCTGCCTCATATCCGACATATCCCGGAGGAGCACCCACCAGACGTGAGACGGAGAATTTCTCCCCGTATTCGCTCATGTCGATACGAATCATGGCCTTCTCGTCATCGAAGAGATACTCCGCGAGCGCCTTAGCTAGCTCCGTCTTTCCCACACCAGTCGGCCCTAAGAACAGAAATGATCCGGTGGGTCGATCAGGATCTGAGATTCCTGCCCGCGAACGTCGAACGGATTCAGACACCGCCTGCACAGCCTTCTTCTGTCCGATCAGACGGCGACCAATCTCACCTTCTAGGTTGAGCAGTTTCTCGGTTTCACCCTTGGTCAAACGGTCCACGGGAATACCCGTCCAAGCTGCAATAACCGACGCAATGTCGTCACTGGTGACTTGGTCGTTAACCATGCGTTCTGCATCACTGTTTTGTTCTGCAGATTCTGCAGCTGCAAGCTGACGCTCGAGCTCAGGAATCTCTGCATAGAGCAAACGGCTAGCTTGTTCGAGCTGTCCTTCGCGCTGAGCACGCTCAGCCTGGATACGGGCAGCATCGAGTTTGGTCTTCAGTTCACCCACCCGGTTGAGCGCGGAACGTTCGAGTTCCCACCGCTCTTCGAGTGCAGCCAAGCGAGCAGACCGTTCGGCCATATCTTCACGAAGCTTGACCAAACGTGCCTTCGAGGCGTCATCCTTCTCTTTCTTCAGAGCAAGCTCTTCCAGCTTGAGGCGGTCAACGCTGCGGCGCAGTTCATCAATTTCGACCGGAGCCGAGTCAATTTCCATGCGCAACCGGCTTGCTGCTTCATCGATCAGGTCAATGGCCTTATCGGGCAGCTGACGGTTGGTGATGTAACGGTTGGACAGTGCTGCGGCAGCAACGAGGGCGTTGTCTGCAATGGCCACCTTGTGATGTGCTTCGTAGCGTTCTTTCAATCCACGCAGGATCGCCACAGTGTCTTCAACACTGGGCTCTCCGACAAACACTTGCTGGAAGCGGCGCTCCAGCGCAGCATCCTTTTCAATGAACTCTCGGTATTCATCGAGTGTGGTGGCACCGATCAGGCGCAGCTCACCACGGGCGAGCATGGGCTTGAGCATGTTGGCTGCGGCGACAGAACCTTCGCCGCCTCCCGCACCCATCAGGGTGTGGAGTTCGTCGATGAAGGTGATGATCTGACCATCAGAGTCATTGATTTCTTTGAGAACGGCCTTGAGGCGTTCTTCGAATTCGCCTCGATACTTTGCCCCTGCAATAAGAGCAGAGATGTCAAGGGAGACGAGTTGTTTTCCTTTGAGGCTGTCGGCGACGTCACCGGCGACGATGCGCTGGGCGAGTCCTTCCACGACGGCTGTCTTTCCCACGCCTGGTTCACCGATCAGGACGGGGTTGTTCTTGGTGCGACGAGTGAGCACCTGGCTGACTCGACGAATTTCCGCATCGCGGCCGATAACGGGGTCGAGCTTGCCGCTCTTTGCAATTTCGGTGAGGTTGACACCGTAAAGCTCGAGCGCGCTCTGTTGTTCTTCGTGCGGCTCTTGTTGCATGTTGTTCTATCTCCTTGTGTGGATTTCACCACCCAACAAAGTTGAGCGGTGATGACTCAAGTTTACCTGAGAGCACACAGAATATCTAGGGTGTGGAGGCTGAGAGAAAGCTGTGAACTATGCCTTGATGGAGCGTGTAACCGTGAACTTGGGAGTCCTGCGAACTTCCCGTGTTTCACCCACTAGCTTGCGCAGAGCGGGCTTGTAACTGAGGTGGCGATTGGCCACGACCCAGAGCTCTCCGCCGCTCTTGAGCACCCGACCGGCTTCCGCAAAGAGGCGCAGGCTGGTGCCTGCATGCACGGCAGCACCCGAGTGGAACGGCGGGTTGAACAGAATGAGATCTGCAGAAGAATCGGGCTGTGCCGACAGCCCATCATCCCGAAGGACACTCACTCTGTCACTCACGCCGTTGGCCACGATAGTTGCCTTCGCCGACTCCACCGCGGCGGCGGACTGATCGCTCGCGATCACCGTCGCTGAGGGACGTAGTTTTGCTATCTGTGTGGCGAGCACACCCGTGCCACACCCGAAGTCAATGATGCGCATGCCCTGCTGCCCCGAGACTCGGTCTAGCACCGCGAGGAGATCGTAGGTCCCGATATCAATTGAGGTTCCTGCGAATGCCCCACCCTCTGCACACACCACTAGATCCAGATCAGGGTGGTGCTGGGATTTAGGCCACTGGGTCAGCGCCTCCAGGGCAACAGCTTTCTTTGGTCCGCGGGCGCGCAGCACACGTGATTTCTGTTCGGCCAAACTTGCCTCGACGGTTTCAAAGTAGCTGCCGAAAACGTCATTCATTCCCAGGGTCATGTGCTTAATGCGCCCACCCCCGAAAACCAGAACGTCCTCGGCAGCATGAGATGCAATGAGAGCCGCCCACTGATCAAGTTGTTCAAGCCCCCGCGGCAACCGCAAGATCACAAGATGGGCGCCCTCCACCAATTCCGCCGACAACGGCAGATGTTGAAATGATGACTCCTCAGGGAGAAATGCGGTGAGCTGACGAGCATTATTTTCGAGTGCGCGTTCTCCCGAACGGGCATCTTGATGAACCTTAACCTGGCTAAACCCGAGTGCCGCGAGAGCACCTAGGGTGAGAGCACCGTGAGTATCACCAATGACAGTTAGTGGGCTGTGCAGAAGAGTGGGATCCCGATCAATGGCTTCCTTGAGCTCTGAGAGGAGAATCCTGTCCGCTGCATCAACGGCAACAAGTTCAGGTGATTCGAGATCCGGCCACCGTCGCAGTTCGTCGAAGGGGAAAGTGCTCACCCCTTGAGGATAGCGAGCAGTGCGGGGAGAAGACTAAGGGCGGTCCTCGAGCTCACGCTTCATCAAGAACTGAACATCACGGTCGAGGTGATCAATGCTGCTAGAGAGCGAGTCAAAACGAACGCCCATTTCGTTCCTCAATGAACCAATTTCTGAACCTAGCTCTGTTCGAACAGAGCCAATTTCTGTTTTGATTGTTCGTTGAATCGATGTCAGAACGAAACCAAGCATCCCAAAAAGAGCAGTGGCAAAAACACCAATCACTGCCCATATCTGCGGTTCATTCAATGTAATCACGCTCTTATTGTGGCTTGATTCTCACGAGGGTGCCAATGATTGTGGCAGGTTTCGAATGGTCAGCTGTTTTATGAGGATATGTCTACAAAAAGGGACCTGTGGACGATTAGTTACGTCCGAAGGGATGCCACACCACAACGTCTGTGCGGCGCCTGGCTCGTGTTCCCGCACGCAAACTTTCCACGTCTCCCGCGGTTCCCGCGGCGAAGACGCGGCGGCCAGGCTGGCTCAGGAGGGCATCCGCAAAAGCGGCTTCAAGTTCGCGCACCCGCTCGCGCAGAGCATCGTTCTGGTTCTCTAATTCGAGCACCCGGCGAATGCCCTCGAGGGAAAGCCCCTCTGCGCTGAGCCGAGCCACTTCACGAAGCTGGGCAACATTCCGCATGGAATAGCGGCGAGATTGACCCGCTGTTCGGCCTGGTTGAACCAGGCCGATGCGGTCATACTGTCGCAGTGTCTGGGGGTGCATCCCCGCCAGCTCTGCGGCCATCGAGATGGTGAAGATGGGCTGGTTCTCGTCCATACTTCTTCCTTCGTTCTCGTGGCGGGTTAGCGCTTGCCCTGTGACAACAAGTCTGCGCGAGGGTTGTCCTGAGGTGCAACCTCTGCGAACTTCTCTAGCGCTTCCTTGGCGGCAGGATCAAGGTGTGAGGGAACAGCGATCTGAATAACGGCAAGCAAGTCACCGGTGCCCTTCGCGGTCTTGATGCCACGACCCTTGACGCGCAGGGAACGTCCGCTCGGAGTGCCCGGGGCAACCTTGAGCTTCACGTTCTCGCCATCAGGAGTAGGGACTTCGATCGTGGCGCCTAATGCCGCCTCCGCGAAGGTGACCGGGACGTTGACCTTGATGTTGAGAGAATCACGTTCAAAGATCGGGTGCTTGCGCACCTTTACTGTGAGAACGATGTCGCCCGCTTCACCGCCGTCGGGGCTGGGGTAGCCCTTGCCACGCAGACGAATCTTCTGAGCGTCCGCGACACCGGCGGGTATCTTCACCTTGACGGTGCGACCCTCACTGGTGGTGAGCTCGAGGGTCTCGCCATGGAACGCTTCAAAGAAGTCGATGGTGACCGAGGAAACCAGGTCTTGGCCCTTCTGGGGTCCGCCAAATCCTTGGTATCCGCCGGAAGGTTGACCGAAGCGTCCGCCGCCGCCGAACATTCCGCCAAGGATATCTTCGAAGCCGCCGCCCTGCTGGAAGGTGTACTGCTGTCCGCCGCCGCGGCCGAAACCACTGAAGGCGTCATTGAAGCCGCCCTGGGGGCCACCCGCGGTGAAGCGGGCACCCGAACCCATGGCCCGGATCTGGTCATACTCTGCGCGCTGTTCCTTATCGGAGAGCACAGAGTAGGCCTCAGAGATTTCCTTGAACTTGGCTTCTGCTTTCGCATTGCCCTGGTTCGAGTCCGGGTGATACTCGCGCGCAAGCTTGCGGTAGACCTTCTTCAGTTCAGCTTCCGAGACGTCCTTGGAGACGCCGAGGACTTTATAAAAGTCTTTATCGAACCAATCTTGACTGGCCATATGCGCCCCCTTTCTTAATTGTTTCGGAAATTAGTCTGCTGGTACTGCAACGACAACCTTTGCTGCGCGCACCTGGGTCGTGCCCAGCATGTACCCGGTCTCGACAACGTCAAGAATGGTTTCACTGGTGGCATCAGGAGTGGGCTGCTGCAGGATTGCTTCGTGCTGGTTGGGGTCGAATGCCTCACCAGCGGCGCCATAGGCAACAAGGCCTAAACGTTCGGTTACCCCACGCAGCTTGCCGGCGATGGCGGCCAGGGCAGAGCCCTCCGCCAGGTCGCCGTGCTTTTCTGCACGGTCGATGTCATCGAGCACGGGAAGAAGAATCTTCACGGTGTCGCTGATCACACGTTCACGTTCGATTTCTCGGTTTGCTTCGGTGCGCTTGCGGTAGTTCGCATATTCAGCGGTGACACGTTGCAGGTCCGCCAGACGCTCCGCTGCCAGATCATTCTCTGCCTCTTCGAGGAAAGAAAGATCTGTGTCAGACAGTGATGTCTCCACGTCAGCATCTTCTAAAGAGATGCCTTCAGCGTCATAACCAGGGTCTTCAACAAACCCGGCGTTTTCGCCAGATTCGGTGGCGTCCCCGGCGGAGGAGCCCCCGTTCAGGGGCTCCTCTACTGGGTTCTCGTTCTGGTTAGACATGCTTACTTAGCGTCCTTGTCTTCTGCCTCGTCGTCTTCGACAACTTCAGCGTCCACAACATCTTCATCCGATGCGGCGTCGCCTTCGGCAGCACCTTCGGCGCTAGCTTCAGCCTGGCCGGCTGCGTAGATGGCTTCGCCGAGCTTGCTCTGGCTTTCGACAAGCTTGTCGTAGGCAGTCTTCACTGCTGCGTCATCCTCGCCTGCAAGAGCAGTCTTGAGCTCGTCAACGTCGGCCTGAACCTCGGTCTTGACGTCCTCAGGAAGCTTGTCCTCGTTCTCTTTGATCAACTTGTCGATCGAGTAGGCGAGCTGCTCAGCACCGTTGCGGGTCTCTGCAGACTCACGACGTGCCTTGTCCTCGGCTGCGTGCTCTTCAGCTTCGCGTACCATGCGCTCGATGTCTTCCTTGGGCAGTGATGATCCACCGGTGATGGTCATCGACTGTTCCTTACCGGTGCCCTTGTCCTTAGCGGACACGTGCACAATACCGTTGGCGTCGATGTCGAAGGTGACCTCAACCTGTGGAACTCCACGAGGTGCTGGTGCGATACCGCTGAGCTCGAAGTTACCCAGTGACTTGTTGTCACGAGTGAATTCACGCTCGCCCTGGAATACCTGGATAGATACCGAGGGCTGGTTGTCGTCAGCAGTGGTGAAGGTCTCGGACCTCTTGGTGGGGATCGCGGTGTTGCGCTCGATGAGCTTGGTCATCATGCCACCCTTGGTCTCGATACCGAGGCTCAGTGGGGTGACGTCGATGAGCAGAACATCCTTGCGCTCTCCACGGAGAACACCAGCCTGGAGGGCAGCGCCCACAGCAACAACTTCGTCAGGGTTGACGGTCTTGTTTGCTTCCTTACCACCGGTGAGGCTCTTGACCAGTTCAGCCACTGCGGGCATACGGGTCGAACCACCGACGAGAACAACATGAGCGATGTCGCCCACCTTGACGCCGGCTTCCTTGATGACATCCTCGAAAGGCTTCTTGGTGCGAGCGATGAGGTCTTCGGTCATCGACTCGAACTGTGCCCGGGTGAGAGTTTCATCGAGGTTGGCTGGGCCATTCTCGGTGAGGGAAAGGTACGGCAGCTGAATGCTGGTGCTCATGGAGGAGCTGAGCTCCTTCTTCGCCTGCTCGGCAGCTTCCTTCAGACGCTGGAGTGCAATCTTGTCCTTAGAGACATCCACACCGGTGGTTTCCTTGAACTTCTTGATCAAGTGCTCCACGATGCGCTGATCCCAGTCGTCACCACCGAGGCGGTTGTCGCCGGAGGTCGAGCGAACCTGAATAGTCGAGAAGTCGTCATCCTTGCCCACTTCGAGCAGGGACACGTCGAAGGTTCCACCACCGAGGTCGAAGACGAGGATGAGCTCGTCTTCCTTACCCTTGTCGAGACCGTAGGCCAGAGCAGCTGCGGTGGGCTCGTTGATAATACGCAGAACGTTGAGACCTGCGATCTCGCCGGCATCCTTAGTTGCCTGACGCTCAGCATCGTTGAAGTACGCAGGAACAGTGATGACCGCGTCGGTGACGGTGTCACCGAGGTAGGTCTCTGCATCGCGCTTGAGCTTGCCCAGAATACGAGCAGAAATTTCCTGTGGGGTGTACTTCTTGTCGTCGATTGCGACGGTCCAGTCGGTACCGATATGACGCTTGACCGACGCAATGGTGCGGTCAACGTTGGTGACGGCCTGGCGCTTGGCGGGCTCGCCCACGAGTACTTCGCCGTCCTTGGTGAAGGCGACTACCGAGGGGGTAGTGCGGAAGCCTTCTGCGTTTGCGATGACGGTGGGCTCGCCACCTTCGAGTACGGCAACTACCGAGTTGGTGGTTCCGAGGTCAATGCCTACTGCACGTGACATATGTGTTTATCTCCTTGTTTCTCCCCGGCTTGTGGCCGGAAGTTGTGGTTTGTTTCGAAGTCTGCTCAAGACTTGAGTCCTGATGTATCAAGTTTGCCACGAGGCGAGGTGCTCGTCAAGCGTTCACAGCAAATCTTGAGCTTTCTCGACTCAAGTTTTTGTTTTCCCGTTATTTACCGCAGATATTCCCTGCGAACACAGGCGCGGAGTACTCTGAGCTCATGACCACCGCAGCTCAGGCAGACGTGAAAATTCCTCGCAGACAAGTCATCTCCTGGGCGCTCTGGGACTGGGGCACCTCCGCATTCAGTGTGCTCATTACAACATTTGTCTTTGCTCGCTATATCGTCTCGAGCTATTTCATCGATCCCGAGATCGTCGCAAACTACGAAGCTGCCGGTGGCGAGGGTGTGGCCACCGGCACAGCTCTGACCAACTTCCAGGCTGCCGAGGCCAATCTCACCAGCTGGGTGGGCTGGGCTATGGCTATCGCTGGCGTTATTGTCGCCGTCGTCGCGCCCATCGTGGGTCAGCGCACGGATGCTGGCGGCAAGCGCAAGCTGTGGCTCGGCATCAACACAGGGATCGTCATTGCTGCCACGGCTGCCATGTTCTTTGTCGAAGGAACCCCGCAGTTCTTTGTCCTGGGCATTGTGCTGCTGACCATCGGCAACGTGTTCTATGAGATGGCCAACGTCAATTACAACGCCATGTTGCTTCAGGTCTCCACACCCACAAACATGGGCCGCGTCTCGGGCTTCGGCTGGGGCATGGGCTACTTCGGTGGCATCGTGGTGCTTCTCATCGCCTTGGTCGGATTCATCTTTGGAGATCCCCCTTATTGGTTTGGCGTGACAACTGAGGGCGGAATGAATATCCGTGCCGTGGCCGTGTTTGGCGCAATGTGGGCGCTCGTGTTCTCTCTGCCCGTGCTGTTCAACGTTCCCGAAAACGTGGCCAGCGCGCCCGGCAAGAAAGCCGGCATTATCGAGTCCTACACAATCTTGTTTCGCAAGATCACCGATCTCTACCGAAACGCTCGACCCACGTTCTACTTCCTGCTCGCCAGCGCGGTCTTCCGAGACGGCCTCGCTGCTGTGTTCGCATTCGGTGGAATCCTGGCCGGCACCGTCTTTGGTCTGAGCTTCACGGAAGTGATCCTCTTTGCTATTGGCGGCAACCTTGTTGCCGGCATTGGGGTGCTGTTCTCCGGCTGGATCGATGACAAGATCGGCTCCAAACGTGTCATCGTGATCTCGCTAGCAGGGCTTGTCCTCACCGGCATTGGCCTGTTCATCTTCCACGACGGTGGGGCAAATGCTTTCTGGATTGGGGGACTCATGCTCACGTTCTTCGTGGGACCAGCCCAAGCATCGAGCCGCGCCTACCTCGGTCACCTCGCCCCCGAAGGCCACGAAGGTGAGATCTTTGGGCTCTATGCCACAACCGGTCGAGCCATTAGCTTCCTTGCTCCCACACTTTTTGCACTCTTCGTGCTCTGGGGCGGGGCGACCTACTTCGGCATCCTTGGCATCGTGGTGGTACTGCTCGCAGGACTGCTGCTCATGATTCCCTTGCGTGCCAAGTTCATCCGCTAACGGGGCTAACCCCCGCCACGTGGGTGTTAGCTATTGAGCCACGTGACGATTATGAGCATCGTCACAACAAAGCCCGCAAAAAAATTAATGCCCAAGAACTTCTTCCAGCCTCGATTTGCTTGTTCACAGTTGGCATCACTCAGGTTTCTAAATGGCCAGACCATGAGGATGTAGGGAACAGCAGTGACGGAGGCCACCCAGAACGGCCACGTGGGTTCGGTAAAGAACGCACCGGAAAGAATGAGTACGCCGGCGAGCGCGTAGCACGCCAATGCAAAGCGAGACGTATTCGCGGCACCAATGACCGTCGCGATCGAGGAAAGCTCACCTTCCCGGTCTGCCTGAATATCTTGCACAGCGCCGAAGGCGTGAGAGGCCATGCCCCAGAGGAAGAAGGCAGCCAGAATCAGCCACAGTCCAGGGGTAAACACTGCCCCGGCAAGAACCGCTCCGTAGAGTGCAGGGCTGACAAAGTGTGTGCTGCTGGTGAGGGAGTCCAGGAACGGAATCTCCTTAAAGCGCAGACCCTTCATGGAATATGCCAGCACGGCAAACATGCTCACGGCAAGCACAAGCCAGGACAACGGGTTGCCCACAGCAACCAGATAGATCAGGAAGGGGACGTTCGTGATCACCACAGCCCACAAGGTTATGGTGTGGAGACTGCGGTCAAGGACCGCGCCCTCCACACCACCCTTCCGGGGATTGCGCATGTCTGACTCGTAGTCGAAGACATCGTTGATGCCATACATGGCGAGGTTGTAAGGAATGAGAAAGAAGAGGGTGCCCAGAATGAATGTGAGATCCACTTCACGCGTGGTCATCAGATAGGCCGCCGCAAACGGGAATGCGGTGTTAATCCACGACAGGGGGCGAGAAGAAACGAAGAGCTGTGTCAGAGTATTCACTTCTTCTCCTTTCGTGTGCCTAACAGAATCCACAGCGCCGGCAGAATCATGACACCGGCGACGGTGTATGCAAAGTCTTCCACGGGTGCGTTCCCGATGAAGACACCCAGCAGGGTGCTGGGGTCATAGGCCACCAGGCCCACCCCAATAATGACGTTGTCAAAGATGGCCGTCGTGATAAGCATGACCAGAAGTGTCAGCGCGAGGATTTTATATATCCGCGTGCCCACGTTGGCTCCTCGGCGAGCGGCGACCACATAAGCGATCACCATGAACCACAAGGCTAGGCCGAGAAATACGGTGTTGAGCAGGGCGTAGGTCACCTGGCCACCGCCTTGCTTAGCGCCGCAAAGACGTTCATGGTCATATAACTGAGCAGGGTAAGGAAGAACACTTCCTCGAGCGGAAGCTCAGGGGCCAGCTGAATGCCGGTCATCCACTGTCCAGCTCCACGGAAGAACACCCCGAGGTTAATTCCGGCAAGATCCCAGATCAGAAAAAACACAATGCCCGTGGTCAACACCACAGTTGCCCGGCGGGCATCCTGCCAAAAGAACAGGCGGAACCGTCTATCCAGCACCACCATGCCGGTGAGGGACACCAGCAATGCGGCGAGATAGAGAAAGCCCATGAGAACTAGGCGGTCTTATCGACCGTAGGGAAGAGCGGCTCGGGCAAAGGCTCCGTGGTGGTGTCTCCGCGCAGGCGCTTGACCAGGATTTCCGCACTGATCAAACACATGGGCAACCCGATGCCCGGGATGGTCGTTCCACCGGTGTAGAACAGGCCGTCCACCTTCTTGGAAACATTGCCCGAACGGAAGAAGGCACTCTGACTCAGGATGTGGCTGGGTCCCAGGGCACCGCCCTTCCAGGAGTTGAGGTCGGTGGCGAAGTCTTGTGGGCCCACCGTGCGACGCACAATGATGCGCTGGGCCAAATCAGGAACCCCTGCCCAGGTGGCAATCTGTTCAATCACACTGTCGGCGACGGCTTCAACCTGCTTGCTTCCCTTACCATCGATACCGCCCTTGCCGATAGACACATCTGCAGGAACGGGAACGAGAACGAAGAGGTTGGTGTCGCCTTGCGGGGCCACATCCTTATCCGTGGCGCTGGGCTTGCAGACATAGATCGACGCAGGGTCTGGAACTGAGGTGGGCTCGTTGAAGATCTTGCCAAAGTTGTCGTTCCAGTCATTAGTGAACAACAGGGTGTGGTGTTCGAGCTCGGGAACTTCGCCCTTGACGCCCAGGTAGACCAGCACGGCTGAAGGACCCGACGTCTTCTTGTCCCAGTAGCGTTCGCCGTAGGTCTGCAAGTTTTCTGGAAGAAGCTGGGTCTCGGTGAAGTGCAGGTCTGCGGCGGAGACGACAATATCGGCAGCGAGCGTGGTTGTCTTGGTCGACTTCCCCTTGGTGTATTCGACACCGGCGGCTTTCGCTTTGGCCTTGTGGCCGGCAGGGTTCACCGTGGTCAGAATCTTGGACACGTTGGCCTCGGTAATGAGGTCTACCCCTTCAGCAACGGCAATATCGCGGATGCTTTCAATCACCCGGTTGAAGCCGCCCTGGGCGTAGAGAACGCCATCTTCGAGGTCGAGGTAGCTCATGAGGTGATACATCGACGGAGTGATGAAGGGGCTCGAACCCAGGAATACCGCGGGGTATCCAAGAATCTGCTGCAGCCGCGGATCGCTCACGTGACGGGACGCAAACTTGTGCAGAGACTCCTGCAGCAGTTTGGTCAGCTTGGGGGTACGGCGCAGAACATCGGCGCGCACGAGGGGACCAAACTTTTCAAAGCTGGTGTAGAGAAAGCGCTTCTTTGCCATCTCATAGGTGTCTTTGGCGGAGTCAAGGTACCGTTCCATGGCAGGTCGAGAACCAGGCTCAATCTGCTCGAACAACTCCAGGTTGCCTTCGCGGTTATCAGCAACATCGATGGGGCGGGCAGGATAGACACCGTCATCTTCGAACAGCACGCGGTAGCCGGGGTTGAGCTTCGAGAGCTTGAGTTGTTCATCACTGGACGTGCCCATGAGCTTGAAGAAGTGATCGAATACTTCGGGCATGAGATACCAGGAGGGGCCGGTGTCGAAACGGAACCCGTCCTTCTCCCAGCTTCCGGCACGGCCGCCAACTTCTTTGTGCTTCTCCAGCAGGGTGACCTGATAGCCATCTCGGGCAAGCAGGGCAGCGGAAGCCAGGCCGGCGATGCCGCCACCGATAATGACAATGGACTGGGTCATGAGGTTTTTCCCATCAGTGCTGCAAGAGCGAGGCGTGCCTTGACGATTGTCGGCACGCTCACGCGGGTGTGCTTGAGCTCGGAGGCAGGGGTTCGTTCAATCCTGCGGTTGAGTTCAGCAAAAAGGTTTTGGGCTAGGGCCACAGCTTTGCGGCTGGTGCGGGGCAGCTCGGGCACGATGGCGGCCGAGACGGCGAGGTCGGCATCAATATCTGCCACCAAGCGCATCTTGTCATCTTCGGTAAACGTCGCAATATTGATGCCGGGGAAATAGCTGCGGCCCAGCGCATCAACATCCGCGCTGAGGTCGCGCAAGAAGTTCACTTTTTGGAAAGCGGCGCCGAGTTTCCGGGCACCGTGCACAAACCGTGCATCCTGCTCCGCAGTGACCGGCACCCCGCGCAGAAATGCGCGTAAACACATGAGGCCGACAACTTCTGCTGATCCATAAACGTAGAGATCAAAGCTCTCCGGGGTGTGCGTCACGCGAGTGATATCCACCCGCATGGACTCGAAGAAGGGTCGGGTGAGCTCAACTGGAATTCCAGTACGGCGTGCCGTCAAGGCGAATGCGTGCACCACGAGGTTGGTGCTGTAACCCCGCAGCATGGCAGCTTCTGTTTCTGCCTCGAGTTCATCGAGCAGGCGACGAATTTCTTTTTCGTTAATCCCTGCATACGCAGCAACCCCGTCCACGATTTCATCGGCCAAGCGAACCAAACCGTAGATGTTCTCCACGTCCTGACGAACGTCTTTACCCAGGAGTCGAGCAGCAAGACCGAACGAGGTGGAATACTCGCGAATGATCATGCTCGCGGTCTGCTCCGAGACGCGGTCATAGAGCGCACTCTGGCGCGTGGTTTGTTCACTCACCGGCACCGAAGCATCTTGAATGAGCTTGTCGTGACTCATCGGACTCGATCCACGACGGCCGAAACAAGCGGGGTGAGCTGATCAATGAGCTTCTGTGGGATGCCCGAACTGTGGAGTGCCGCCACAGCTTCGTCGGCGTAATCGGAGGCTAGTTTCTGCGTGAACTTCTTGGCACCAGTGCGTTCGAGCACGTCACGGACCGTGGCAGCTTCACTATCTGAGAGTGCGCTGTCACCGACCAGATGAGAAATTGAGGACCATTCGCTGGTCTGTGAGGCGAAGGCAATGAGCGCAGTACGTTTTCCTTCGCGCAGATCACCGAGAGTGGTTTTGCCCGTGGACTCTTCACTTCCGAAGACCCCCAGCAGGTCGTCCACGATTTGATAGGCAATGCCGATGTTGCGACCGAATTCTCCCAAGGCCGCAATGACATCGTGAGTGGCGCCGGCAAGCAGGGCACCTGCTTGCAGTGGCGCCTCGAACGAATACACCGCCGTCTTGAGGCGTTCCATTTGGACGATCTCTTCGATGCTCGGCATGCCGGTGTAGAGGGAGAAGTCCACGTCGATGAGTTCACCAGCGGCGGAGTCAAACACAGCACGATCCAGCAGCTCAACCAGGGCGTCACGAACCTCAGGGTTGGCGGATGCCCGCTCCATCAACCGGAACGAACCGGTCAAGGCGAGGTCACCGGCGATGACCGCCACAGACATGCCCCGATGTTCAGCTGTCGGAAGTGCCAACCCAGCTGTTTGTGCCACATCCCGGTAGCTCCCCGAAACGTTAGGAATACCCCGGCGGACAAAGTCCCGATCCACGACATCGTCATGCACGATCAGAGCGGTGTGCAAAAGTTCAAAGGACGCACCCACATTCGCGGCCGAACGAAGGTCGGAACCACCCAATGCGGTGTACGCCGTCATCACCATTTGTGGACGGAAACGCTTGCCGCCGGTGGTGTTAGAACGCAAAGTTTTCCAGAGCGACTCATAGGCGGGCGCGAGGGTCGCAGCCCGTTGAGTGGATAGGCTAAAGAAGCGCTCCAAAACCTCTTCGACGAGCGCGAGATGGCGCGTCGTTTCGGCTTCTTGGCTGGAAAGGCTCACCCCTCCAGACTAACCGAGATAACAGGTGCAAAACATGGGTGAATCCCCTGAACTTGTTGTGTTGCTGTCGAACGATGGCGACGCCATTGGCACAGCAGAGAAAGCCACGGTTCACACTGAGGACACTGCCCTCCACCTTGCATTCTCCTGCCACGTTTTCAATGCAGACGGACAGATACTTGTTACCCGCCGCGCACTGGAAAAAAAGACCTGGCCTGGGGTCTGGACAAACTCATTCTGCGGACACCCCGGACCTGGCGAGGACTTCGTGGAAGCCATCCACCGCCGAGCGGAACAAGAGCTCGGCCTCACCCTGACGTCTGTGACCAGTGCACTTCCTGATTTCCGCTATCGCGCGGTGGATGCTTCCGGCATTGTCGAAAATGAAATCTGCCCCGTGTTCATTGCGATTGCGGCCTCAGAGCCTGCGCCCAACCCCGCTGAGGTGGCTGAATATCAGTGGGCTGAACCACAGGCATTGTTATCGGCCGTAGAACAAGCGGAGTTCGCCTTCAGCCCCTGGCTCACGATGCAGCTGCCCCGCCTGGCCATCGCGGGCTTTCTCAACCCTGCCGGTTAACGACAAAAGAGGCCCGGAGGCCTCTTTTGTGGTGTGGTCTAGCCGCCGATTGCTCCAGCATCCGTTGCACTGACATCCGTGCGGTGGAAGTTCAAGAATGAGCGAGAGGCTGTGGGTCCACGCTGACCGTGGTAGCGGGACTTGTACTCAGCCGAGCCATAGGGCTTCTCAGCAGGTGAAGTCAGCTTGAAGAAGCAGAGCTGGCCAATCTTCATCCCTGGCCAGAGTTTGATGGGCAAGGTGGCCATGTTCGAAAGTTCCAGGGTGATGTGGCCGGAGAAGCCAGGGTCAATAAACCCTGCGGTGGAGTGTGTCACGAGACCGAGGCGACCGAGCGAGCTCTTACCCTCGAGGCGAGCAGCGACGTCATCCGGCAGTGAAACCTGTTCGTACGTGGCGCCCAAAACAAACTCACCGGGGTGAAGAATGAACGCTTCGTTGGGGTCAACCTCGATCAGACGTGTGAGGTCTGGCTGGTCTTCCGCTGGGTCGATATAGGGGTACTTGTGGTTGTCGAACAGACGGAAGTACCGGTCGATGCGAACGTCAACGCTGGACGGCTGAATCATGTCATCGGCTGAAGGGTCCAGGCCAATGCGGCCTGCCTCGAGTTCAGCACGAATATCGCGGTCAGAAAGAAGCATGTTCTAAGCCTATCTGAGGAAAACAGCGGTTTTGGGGCATGTTCACGGGCGATGAAGTAGGCCGCGAGGACCATAGGTTACTGCCGCAACCCGGGAATCAATCGGGCAGACTTCTTTCCGGCCAAACCAGTTCAACCTGTTGCGGGCTACCCAGCGATACAGTGCATCGCGCCACGGCCGCGGAACGCCTCTGCCCAGTGCAGCAAGAACCTTCCATCGCCTGGGAAGCACGTCGGAGAGCGCGAGCACCGCGTCTCCCTCTTGGTGAACATGACCGTTATTAAGCACCACCACGGAATCAAAGGCCGTGACACCTACTTCTGCGAGAAGCACTGTTCCCCAGTCAGACTCTCCTGGCACAAAAATGATGCACTCGGGGGTGAGTTTCTCTGCGGGGATGCGACGGCCCAACCACTCGACCAGACCAACGCAGAGGGCGCAGTCACCGTCGATAAGCACAATCATGACTATCCCTCGAGGGGTTGGCCGAGGGATTCAACCCGGCCCATGAAGCGTTCCACATCTGGATCCACGATGACATCTGAAGGGCGCAGTGGCCTGCTCAGATAGAGGCCCTCCAGGGAGGTGATGCGGCTCAGGGCCACATAGGTTTGTCCGGGCGCAAATGCACGCGAGCCCATATCGATCAGCGCGCGGTCATAGGTCTGACCCTGTGCTTTGTGGATAGTGACAGCCCAGGCCAGACGCAGCGGGAACTGGGTGAACTCGGCGACCACGTCACGACTGAGCTCATCCGTGCTCTGTTTGTAGGAGTACTTGTAACGCTCCCATGTGACGGGCTGAACTTCATATTCAGAACCTGCCACGGTGACGAATACAGTGTCGGTGATCTTGGTGACTGTTCCCACGGTTCCGTTGACCCAGCGGCCTTCGCTGTCGTTTTGGAGGAACATCACCTGAGCACCCAGCTTGAGCTCGAGGTCTTCATCTGCGGGAAAAGCATTGGCCGTGAAGTCTCCGCTGACATCTGCGGCGGCCACCTTCTTCTTGCCCGGAAGCTTAGCCAGCTGCTCCGCGTTGATCGCGTTCACCCGCGCATTGGTGGTGGCCAAAATGATGATGTCTTCGCCCTCGGGCGCGGGACGATTGCCGGCAGCGTTGAGCGCCGCACCCAGGGTGGGGGTGACTGTGCCGTGACGAACTGCGTTCAACATTTCTTTGAACGCATCGTCACGCTGACGGTGAATCTCGGTCAGCTCAATAATGCGCAGCGGGGTGTCCTGCCAGATGGCAGCATCAAAGAACCAGTTTGAGGCATAACGCGCCTGGAGATACTCTTTCTCCTCCGGCGTGCGGGGTGGAACGGGGGAGAGTTGGTAGGGGTCACCAAACATGATGACCTGCACCCCCCCGAAACTTTCCTTCTTCCGGTGACGCGCCTCGCGCAGAGCTCGGTCAATGGCGTCCATGATGTCGGCATTGACCATCGAAACTTCATCAATGACGAGAGTGTCGATGGCGTTAAGAATCTTGCGCTGATCTGGACCGTGGTTCAGATCCAATGAGCCGATCAGTCCGGTGGGAAGCCGGAACAGAGAATGAATCGTTTGGCCGCCGACATTCAGTGCGGCCACCCCCGTCGGCGCACATACGGCTATGGTCTTTTCCGTGGTGAACGCTAAATGGTTCAGCAGTGTGGATTTCCCAGTGCCAGCACGACCTGTAATAAAGACGTGTTCCCGAGTTTCCTCAATGAGGTTAAAGACCTCCTGCTGCTGGGCAGATAAGGAGACTTTGTTCACTCCCGAAGTTTACCGGCGCACCACCCTCACAGCCGGAGCACACAGCCGACTTTGTAGGATGAGGGAGTGAAGCTGACCCGACGCCACCGCATCATCATTGTCGTGGCCTCCGTAGTGGTGCTTATTGCCACAACTCTGGTCGGCATCGGCATCAATCACGCGCTGTTTAGTGCATCTGGTTTTGTCACCCAGTATCTCAATGCGCTTTCCCGTCACGATGCTGCGTCTGCCCTCTCCATGCCTGGTGTGGGCGATGCGCTGCCGGCAGATGCAGACACCACACTTTTGCGTGGTTCAGCGATGGGCGAGCTCACCGACATTCGCATCCTGAAGGTCAGTGGCTCCAACGAGCGCACGAACGTCACCGCCAGCTACCTGGTCGGTGGCGAGAACGCAACCGGCACGTTTGTTGTGACGCGGCTGGGCAACACATTCGGCATCTTTGAATCGTGGGGTTTCGCAGAGCTTCCAGTTGCCCGCACCAAAGTTTCTGTCTGGCATGACGCGTCATTCACGGTCGGAGATTCTGGCCAGATTGATCTGCGTTCCACACCATCCGGCAGCGAAGCAACCGGATGGGAAGGAACAGGAACCTTCCTACTCTTTGCTCCCGGAAACTACATCTTTACGCACAACTCAGAGTGGCTGACGGCCACGAAACAGTCGCTCAACATTGAGAGCCCGGGTGACACGGCTGAAATCGTCGTCGACGTCCAAGCCAACAAAAAATTCAACCAACGCGTTCAAGAAGAGGTCGACACCTACCTTGACGAATGTGTGACACAACACGTGTTGCAACCCACAGGATGCCCCTTCGGGTATGAAACAGGCAACCGCATCGTGGGTGAGCCCAGCTGGGAAATTGTCACCTACCCGCCCATTGCGGTGGAACCACGAGATGGTTCCTGGCAGGTCGTTAACGCTACCGGCACGGTCAAAGTCACCGGAGAAGTGCAGTCTCTCTATGACGGAACAATCTCTCCTCTGGAGGAAGAGGTTCCGGTCGTTCTCAACATTCTCATCACCATCACAGCAGATGGTCAGCTCGCCATCGAGCTGCGCTAACTACTTCTGTTGTGAATCTCTGGCAGCTTGGCGTGCCAGCATTTCGTTATAGGCCTTGAGCTCTGCATCATCCGTGCGATCTGCTTCCCGGTCCGTTCGTTTGGCTTCCTTGGCGTCTGATCTGTTCCACTGGAAACCGATGACTAACGCCAAGATGAGGTTGGGGATTTCTCCCACGCTCCACGCAATCGCCCCGCCTGCTTGCTGGTCTTCTAGAGGAGTAGAGCCCCAGGTTCGACCCATGGACCCGAACCAGTCGGCCAGCAACAGATTTTCACTCGACATAATGCCCAGACCAAAGAAGGCGTGCACTGTCATAGCGGCAAGGAGCTGAACTAAGCGGAAAGGGTAAGGGAATCTCGTCTTGACCGGGTCGATTCCAACTAACGACTGCACGAACAGATATCCGGCGAGCAAGAAGTGCACGATCATCCACTCGTGACCAATGTGGTCACTCGTGGCCCAGCGGAAGATGGGCGTGTAATAGAACAGCCAGAGTGATCCGACAAAGTTCACGGTGGCGAAGAGCGGATGCGAAATGACATTGGCATAACCCGAGTGGACAGCCTTGAGGATCCACTCACGACCACCTCGACTCTCGTCTTGCCGCTTGGCTATTGCTCTCATCGCCAGGGTGACCGGAGCACCGGGAACCAACAAAATCGGCACCATCATGCCCAAGGTCATGTGTGCACCCATGTGTGCAGAGAAGAGATACATCTCGTAAGAGTTGATGCCCCCGTTGGTGATGTAAAAGAGCAGACTCAGTCCCAGCACCCAGAGCACGGTGCGATACCACGGCCACTTGTCGCCGCGCTTGTGCAGACGCCAGACGCCCACCAGGTAGAAGAAAATACCGAAGGCACAAATCAGCAGCCAGATCAGGTCGATGCGCCACACAGTGAAGTACTTGTCAAAAGTGAACTCGGGTGGCAAGGGTTCACCAGTCAGAATCTCAGCCGGGCTGGGATTCTGATTGAGAACCTCGTCCTCGGGAGTGGGGGTGCGAGCAAGGCCTGCCGCAATACCTGCAGCAGCTCCCATGACAGCGAGCTCAATGGCAATAAACCACCAGAAAGCCTTCTGGGCTGCGGCACCGGCCATGCGCTTGACAAGATAACCGCGCTGCCAAAAACCGAACGCACCCAGGATCACCATGGCCCCGAGCTTGAGCAGGACGAGCTGGCCATAGGGAGTGGTGAAGAGTTTGTCGACGGAGCCGATGCGAAGCATCGCGTTGGCCACACCAGAGGCTGCCACCACCACGAAAGCGATGATGGCCAGGGTGGAGAATCGCGACACGATAGTGGCCAGGCGAGCAGGTTCAATAATGCCGCGCAGTAAGACCAGCGTGACCACGCCCCCGAGCCAGACCGAAACGAAGACGAGGTGCAGACCCATTGAGGTGATGGCCATTGCGTGACCGGAGACACCTGCAGAGTGTCCCTGCAGCGCCATGGGAACCAAGGTTCCCACCGCTGCCAGTCCGACAAAGAAGAGTGCCGTCTGATTCGTCACAGCTATACACAGCACCGCCACGAACGCAGCCAAGAGTGTGGTGATCAGCCAGGCTTGGCCGAGTGCAATCTCGGTGAAGAAGAAGCCGAGCTGAGTGCCGAAGGTGGCATCTAGCGAGAACGGGGTGACACTGACATTAAGAAAAGTGAGGAAGCCCGTGATCGCAGAAGCAATTGTCAGCACGAGTGCAGAAGCTGCCGCAATATCTATGCTGCGAATATAGGCACGTTCCCGCGAAGCGAAAGCCCAGAGCGCTAAAGCCAGTGAACCGATGAGCGTTGCGGCAGAAAGATTAACGGCCAGCTTGGCGAGAGGTAATCCCACCCGGACGAAGACCCCGGGATCACCCAAGGCGGGAGAGCGTAAACCCCCGCCAATTTCAAGGGCGAGGAAAAGTGCGCCGAACGCCACCAGCACCGCGAGGGCTGGGGTAGCAATCTTGAACAGGCGAGGCACACTACAAGCCTAGAGATAGTGAGCCCGGCTTAACTGCACAGTGGGTGCAGGCCCGAAGGCCCGCACCCACTTAAGCGAGTGAACTCGTGACTACTTGACTGCAGCCTTGAGCTTCGAACCAGCCGAGACCTTGACCGACTTGGAAGCGGCGATCTGGATGGTTGCGCCGGTCTGAGGGTTACGACCGGTGCGAGCTGCACGGTTGGTGCGCTCGAAGGAGATGAAGCCGGGGATGGTTACCTTTCCACCCTGAGCAACTTCTGCAGAAACAACTGCGAACAGTGCGTCGATAACGCCGTTGACGTTTGCCTGCGAAAGGTTGGTGTGAGCGGCAACTGCTGCGACAACCTCAGACTTGTTGAGAGCCATTTGTGTCCTCCTGGACGTTGAGCTACCGAGGTAGCACTGTGTTTGGAACGGTTGAGCCACAAGGGCCGTCTCGTTTGGTCGGTATGACCATTCGAAAAAGTATCAGCGATTCCTTGAATTGACGCGGAATTCGTCCCGGCGTGGCACGAGAACACCTCGAGTGAAGGTTGAAGGTTTGAAATGGCCTTAAAACAGTACTGGCCACGAACTTGAGAGTTCGTGGCCAGTAGCTAATCCTTGAGGATTACCAGCTCGACTTGGTGATACCGGGCAATTCGCCACGGTGAGCCATCTCGCGGAAACGTACACGAGAGATACCGAACTTGGTGAGAACACCACGGGGGCGGCCGTCGATTGCATCGCGGCTACGAACGCGGATAGGAGAAGCGTTACGAGGAAGCTTCTGCAGTGCTACGCGAGCCTCTTCGCGAGATGCGTCGGTACCGTTGGGGTCAACGAGTGCCTTCTTGATCTCGAGACGCTTAGCTGCGTAACGCTCAACGATTACCTTGCGCTGCTCGTTACGAGCAATCTTGCTTTTCTTAGCCATTTAGCGCTCCTCACGGAATTCAACGTGCTGACGCACTACGGGGTCGTACTTCTTGAGTACAAGACGGTCGGGGGTGTTGCGGCGGTTCTTGCGAGTCACGTAGGTGTAACCAGTGCCTGCAGTCGAGCGCAGCTTGATGATGGGACGTACGTCCTGTGCTTTAGCCATTAGATCTTCTCCCCACGAGCGAGAAGGTCCTTGACGACGGACTCAATGCCACGTGCGTCAATTACCTTGATTCCCTTAGCCGACAGAGTCAGCGTGACATTACGACGAAGCGAGGGTACGTAGTACGTCTTCTTCTGAATGTTGGGGTCGAAACGACGCTTGGTGCGTCGGTGCGAGTGTGAAATTGCGTGCCCAAAGCCGGGTACGGCTCCGGTCACCTGACAGGTCGCAGCCATGTCTATCCTCCTAATACCGCAAGACGGGATTGTCTTGCCCAAGATTCCTTGTCTGCACACGAACACCCCCAACTCACGAAGGGAGAGAGAACGTGCACTGCTCACGCGAGGAATTCCGCGCAGCCAAGGGTCAAGTTTACGCGGAGAGAAGTCCGTTAAGCAAACCGAGCACGGCTGACTCCCCCGCCATTAAGCCGAAGTTGCTGCACTGCACGTTGCGCACAACCCAAAAACATCCACCACGTGACGAGGTTGTGTGAATCCATGCTCTGCAGCAACGGTCGCTGCCCAAGCTTCAACGGCTTCTGCGCTGATTTCTTCGGTGTGTCCGCAGTTGCGGCATATCAAATGGTGGTGATGCCCCTCACTGGAGCAGGCCCGATACAGGTTCTCCCCGTCGGGTGACTGCAGTGCATCTGCTTCATCGGCTGAAACGAGGTCGGTGAGGGTTCGATACACCGTGGCGAGGCCAATCGTGGAACCTGCCTGCTTGAGGTCGGCATGTAAGCGCTGCGCGCTGACGAAGTCACCACGCTCGCTCAAGGCAGTCTTCACTGCTTCCCGCTGCCAGGTGTTGCGTTTCATGCTGCCGCTCCAATCAGGGCTGGTCGACGCATGGTGAAGGTACCCCACGCAATGAAGAAGATGGCAGCAGCCACGAGAGCGATACTGGCCCCCGCGCTCACACTGAACCAGCGAGAGATGAAAAGTCCGGTGACTCCAGACATCACACCCAAGACTGGGGAGAGCCACAGCATGACGCTCAGCTTGTCCGTGAAATAGCGGGCAGCGGCAGCCGGTGCAGCAATCAGGGCGATAGCCAAGATTGCTCCAGCCGCCGGCATTGCTGCCACCACAGCCAGTGTCGTGATGAGGAGAAGCACAGCGTCCATGACCCACACCTTGGCTCCTGTAGAACCAAAGGCTTCTGCATCAAAAAGGAAGAATACGAGTTGCTTGCCCCACACCAGCAGAGCCAGCACCACCAGTAGCAGTGCACCCCCCGCCACAAGTCCGTCTGTCCACGTGGCAGAAAGGATGGATCCAAACAGGAACGAATCCAGCTGAATAGGAATGTTCGGGTTCATAGCCTGCAACACCACGCCGGCAGCAAAACCTGCCGTGAGCATGACACCCGAGGCAGCTTGTGAACCTTGGCCCCGAATGCGGCCCAGGAGCGTCATGATGATGGCCAAACTCACACAGGCAATCAGAGCGCCCACCTGCAGGCTCGCCCCCAGAATGGTTGCCACGATGGCACCCGGGAACGTGGCGTGTGTCAGTGCCTGCGCAAACAAGACTCTCTTCCGCAAGACGACAAAGACTCCAGCTAAACCAGCGAGCGCGCCGACGAGAACGATAACAACGAGGGCCCGGTCAAAGTAACTCATGCGTTGGCCCCCTTACGAATCACGCGAACGATGAGCGCAATGGCATACAGAGCGATAAAGGTCAAAGCAACCGTGGCACCGCCTGGGACATCGACACCACCGTTGACGGAAATACTGAATCCAGCGGCAAGGCCAATCCACGACGCCAACAACCCCGCACTGATTGCCACCACAAACAATCCGCCCAGGCGGTTACTGACAAGGCGTGAGAGTGCACCCGGAACGATGAGGACAGCAAGCACCAGCAGGTTTCCTACCGCGTTAGATGCCGCGACAATCACCAACGCGATGGCCACGTTCAATACCAGTTCAGTCACCACACGGCGATAGCCGGCTGCTGCGCTCGCCACAGAATCGAAGGCACGGAAGACCTGACGTCGGAATGTCAGTAACACCAAGACCAGTGCTATCAGTGAGACAACAACTGTTGTGATGGCCTCCGTATCGGTCACGGTAAGGAGGTGGCCGAAGAGTAACTGTTCGAGTCCACCCGCACGGCCTGAGGAGGCCGAGACAATAATCACACCGATACTGAACATGGCAGTCAACACAATTGCGGTAGTGGCATCTGAGGCCACTTTGTTATTGCTCATCAGGGTGAGCACAATCGTGGCCGCCGCCGCCGCGATCAGGGCACCAATAAGCACGCCGTTGTGTCCGCTGAGCACAAAGCCCGCAGCGAGACCAGGGAAAACAGCGTGGGTGAGTCCATCGCTCAGGAACTCCAGTCCCCGCAAATTAATAAAGACACCAATCACACCGGCGGCGACGCTCAACACAAGCATCACTATCAGCGCCCGGCCCATAAAGGGCAGCGCGAAAGCCGTTGTGAGGGCGTCGAGGAAGTTCACGTTTAGTGACCTTCGTGTCCGGGCACCACAACAGTGTGTTCGTCGATTTCCACCTGGAAGTCACTGAAGACCTCTTGCAGATTAGCCAAGGTGAGAACGTCATCCTTGGGCCCAAAGGCAATCTGTCGGCCATTGACAAATAACACGGTGTCACAGACTTCTCGGGCCAGGTCGAGATCATGCGTTGTCACGATAATGCCGACGCCAGCTGCTTTGAGCTCCCGAATTGTCTGGAGGAGCGCATCACGGTTGGGCTGGTCGAGGCCGTTGAACGGCTCGTCCAACAACAACAGTCCAGGCTCCGACGCTAATGCGCGGGCAAGGAAACCGCGCTGCTGCTGGCCGCCGGAGAGGGAACCAAATCGCTTGTTCGCCACATTCGTCAATCCCACATCCGCAATAGCTTTCTTCACCGCGTGGCGATCTGCTTTGCCCGGAAAAGTGAAGAGGCCAAGCTTGCGATAGCGCCCCATCATGACGACCTGCTTGAGGGACACCGGGAACTCAGGGTCGATGTGTTCGGTCTGGGGAAGATACCCAATGCCCGTGTCAGCGCCTGCACTCTCGCCAAAAGTCATGGTTCCTTCCACCAGAGGAATGAGCCCCAAGACTCCCTTGAGCAGGGTCGACTTACCGGAACCATTAGGACCAATCAACGCCATTGCTTCACCGGGCATAACGGTGATGTCGATATCGGTCAGAGCGGTGGTCGTGCCGTAACTCAATGCGCCACCACGAATGGCCAGCGCTGGAGTGGAGATATTTCTCATGACTGCAACTCCGTAGGGAGGGGAAGAACGGGATAACCCCAGCTCGCCATCAACATCGTGACGTTGTGAATCGTGGCGGTGATGTAGGTCTCTCCATTGGATCCCGCCACCCCGAGTGAATCCGAATACAGCGCGTCATCACCCGAGTAGACCTTCACTCCTGCTTCCGCAGCGATGGTTTCTGCCAACTTGGGGGAGATCGAAGCTTCCGAGAAGATCGCCGTGGCACCGGAACTTTGGATCAGCTCAATGAGCTGATCCAGCTCCGCTGCACTGGGCTCTGCGTTGTCATCAAAACTGGGAATGATCGAGCCCAGGAAGGTGATGTCGTAGGCATCGACGAAGTAGGTGAACGCATCGTGGTTGGTGACCAGCAGTCGTTCTTCGGAAGGAACCTGTTCAAGGTTGGCCAGAATCCACTCATCGAGTGCCGCGAGTTGGAGGTTGTAGTTCTCAGCATTGACCGTGAGCTCTGCCTTCTGTTGGGCGTCTACTCCAGGCACGGTGGCTAAACCGGCACTGATGGTGGTGACCATCTGTTCTGCGTTAAGCGGTGCGGTCCAGACGTGGGGGTCTTTCTCTATCAGAGGAATCCCCTGAGATGCGTCGATGAGAACTCCCTGGAAGTTCGCTGCGGTCAACGCGTCTTCCAACCACGGTTCAAGCTCTGCACCATTCATCACCACGGCAGCTGCCTGAGACAGCTCGAGCAGCTGCTTGGCAGAGGGGTCAAAGGAATGTGCACTCTGGTTCGGTTGAATCAGCCCTGTCACCGTGCCCGTATCACCGACAACGGCCTGGGTGAATTCGGTTACTTGGGTGGTGGTGGCGACGACGGCCAGGCCGTCTCCGGCCACCGGCGTGGCACCACACGCGGTCAAACTAATGGTCGACAGCGCCAACGCCAGGAACAGAACAAGTTTCTTCACTCTGCGAACCTATTCCTTATTGATAATGATTGTCAATATGGATAGTGCGGACGGTGCGCAGGGCGCGTACCCTTAGAGACATGGCAGTTCCCAAAGTTCTTCTGTATTACGCATTCGCTCCCGTAGCAGACCCCGAGGCCGTGCGCTTGTGGCAGCGCGACCTGTGTGAAGGCTTGAACCTGCGCGGACGGATCCTTATTTCGACGCACGGCATCAACGGAACCGTCGGTGGAGACATCGACGACGTCAAGATGTACCTGCGCAAAACCAAGGAATACCCCGGCTTCAAGAAAATGGACGCCAAGTGGAGCGATGGAACCGGTCTGGATGAAAACGGTCTCAGCCTCGATTTCCCTCGCCTCAGCGTCAAGGCTCGTCCCGAGATTGTGGCCTTCGGTGTACCTGAAGAAATCGAAGTCAACCACAAGGGAATTGTCGGTGGCGGGAAGAAACTCAAGCCGCATGAACTTGATGCCCTCGTGGAAGAACGAGGCGAAGACGTTGTCTTCTTCGACGGACGTAACGCGTGGGAAGCAGAGATTGGTCGTTTCAAGAACGCCATCATTCCCGACGTCAAGACCACTCACGACTTCGTGCGTGAATTAGAAAGCGGAAAGTACGACCACATCAAGGACAAGCCCATCGTCACCTACTGCACCGGTGGCATTCGCTGTGAGATCCTCACCCCCATCATGAAAGCCCGTGGCTTTAAAGAGATTTACCAAATTGATGGTGGCATCGTTCGCTATGGCGAAGCTCGGGGAAACGACGGTCTCTGGGAGGGTTCACTCTACGTCTTTGACAAGCGCATCTCGATGGACTTCGCTCCCGACGCGAAGCTCCTTGGCACCTGCGTGAGCTGCGGGACGAAGTCGAACCACATGATCAACTGTGTCGACAAGTCGTGCCGGGAGCAGATGGTTGTCTGCGAAGAGTGCTCAACAGTACCTGTGTACTGCGAAGAGCACGCAGTAGTTAGCGCTTAGCCTGGGCGGCGCGGTCGACTAAGAGGTCGACCATGGATTCGATTTTGATATCCGGTGCAATGGCATCGATGCGCAAACCAGACGCGTGTGCGTCTTTGGCCGTGCGAGGGCCGATAGCGGCCACGAGGGACTGCTCGGGGATGTCCCCAATCTGCAGCGAGATTTGCTCTGCCACCGAACCCGAGGTCACCAGGATGTCTGTAATCTTTCCGCTGCGGACATCCGCGATGACGCCATCGGAGAGCTCCACGCTGACCGAACGATAGGCCACAACGGACTGCACGGTGTGACCAATACGAATGAGACCCTCGGTGAGAACCGGAACTGCAATCTGCGAACGCAAAGTCAGAACTTTGAGGGGAATCTTGCCACCTGTCGCTGCTGTCCACATCTCCAGCAGACCGTGAGCAGTGTTGTCGTCACTGGGTGCGAGGTCTGCTTTGTACCCCGCAGCAGCGAGGGCCGTGGCAGTGGTTTCACCCACGCAGGCAACTTTGGTGGTCGAAGGAATGACGACGTTGTGGGCCATCAACACATCCACTGTGGTGGCAGAGGTCAACGTGACCCAGTCGAACTCTCCCGCCGCAAGAGACTTGAGTGCGGCCTCGAGTGCAGGTGCATCGTCGGTTGCCGCAAAGTTGATCATCGGAGCGATCACCGCAGAAGCACCCTGTGTCCGTAAAGCGGATGCAACAGAATCACCCCAGGGCCCACCACGTGGCACAAGCACGCGGTGCCCATAGAGAGGGCGCGTCTCAATTGGAGAGGTAAATGACATCGCCTCTATTGTCACCGACTGTTTGTCTAGACAACAAACTGAGAAGTGCAGAATCGGCCCATTAATGGCCGACCGTAATCAAAAGGTTATCGACGACCAGAACGGAATACGCCGGCGATGATGACGCCGGCAAGCGCAACCGCGCCCACACCAATGCCGAGGAGGAGAAGTGGTTGCTCTTCTTTCATCACCCGGAAGCGTGCCTGGAGGCGAACTTTCGCCTTGCCAACTTGCTTCGGAATATCTGCCTTGTCTTCGAGCTGATCGAGCGTCGACGTCAACTTTGCGCGCGTTTCGAGAAGGTGCTCCTGAAGCTGTGCGTTATTCAGAGTGGAAACGTAGGAAGGCTCAGTGAAGAAATCATCCTCGCTGACTTTTTTCAGTCGTGTTGGATTAGAACTCATCGTCGTCCCCCGCGAATGCGCGGGCATCTGCCACAACGCTGTCAAATGTTTCTGTGGGAAGCGGAGGGCTGCCCTTCTTGAACAGCGCAACGGCGGCGCCCACGAGCGCGACAATGATCACAATCAAGGCGGCAGAGACAATCAGTGCTGCCGCCCACGTGGGAACAACAAGCGCGAGTGCGTAGATCGCTGCGAGCAGAAGCGTAAAGGTGAGGAACGTCACCAACACAAGAGCGATGATGAGCAGGAGAGTGCCCAGACCGAGGTTCTTGAGCTTGCGAGCCATCTCACGTTTGAACTGCTCAAACTCAGCACGCAGCAGTTCCATCAGGATGCCCGGAAGGTCGCGCAGCAATGCAAAGAGGGAACGCTCTGCGTTCTCCTTTTCAGGTTTGCCAGCGGTATTCGACATGACTACTCCGCAGCAGGCTTGGCTGCTGCCGTGCGTGCTGCAGGCTTGGGTGCTATTTTGGCCGCAGGCTTCTTGGCGGGTGCCTTCTTCGCAGGCTTCTCCCCGGTGACCTGGTGGATGACACGCTTTGCAGCCGTCAGCGCTTCTTCAGCGACGTCGCCAACGGCGTCCTGTGCCTGCTTGACCGACCACTGAACGGGTTCGGACTCCCAGATGTTTTGCGCTGCAGACTTAATCTGCTCATAGCGCTTACGTCCGGCACGTGTGCCAAAGACGTAGCCAATGGCTAGGCCGAGAATGAAAAGGAACTTGCCCCTCATGGTTTCTTCCGTTCAATATGTCGAAAATCGCATATGTTGCTTCTCTAGCCTAGCCCTCGAAGCTGAGAGTCCCAACGGGAGGTTTCTCAGGGTCACTGAAAAGCAGGCGTCGCATATGCAGAGCGGACAATTGGGAAGCGGGAATTGCGCGCTCCAAACCGGGTAATTCAGTCGACATACCGACCTCACCCACCAACTGTGGGTCAAGGCCCTCCGGGAGATCGACGTCTCCAAAGTCTGCCAACACGATGCGTGCCGCGTGATACCCCGATGCCAGTTTCTTGGTTGGGTCGCTCACGCGAATGACGGTGCCAGAGAAGTATTCCAGACGCGCACGAGCTGCCAAAGTTATTTCTTCGAGGCCACCGGGGACAACCACTGTCTGGACGCACCGAGGATCAGCAACCATCAACTCAACAACACCGTTGCTCAAGGAACCACCGCGCGTCATTGCCTGCACGAGGCCCGGCGCAACCGCGTCCACAGCGAGTTCCTCTGCGGGGAGCCCATAGCGCTCGAGGGTCACAGGGTTCACGAGCTTCTGTAGTGCAGCCTCCCCCAACCGGGTGCGAACCAACTTGCCGAGGTTCGTTTCATTTCCGATGGTCAACACCGGTTTGACGCGGTCGCGATAGACCCGCCACGCACCACGCCACCCCACTGCTGCTCGCACCCGCTGCGAAAAGGGGTTTGCCGGGATCCCACAGAGCTCTGCTTCACCCTCCGCCGGAATGACGACGTCGAAAGGCACGCCCAAATCTGTCAGTATCGCCGCGACGATACCGTCTCGATTGGAGAACCGGGCAGGTCCATCCAGCTGTGCATCTTTCGGAATCCACAGCTCAACCTTGAGGCCAATCCGGGCGCTCTCAATGGCCGCAATAAAGGCGGAGAGGTCGCTCCCAATAACCAACACATCCGTGCGGGGCGTTGCCGCTTTCCGTGCTGCCATGGTGCGAAGCCGTCAGGCTTTAGGCACCCTTGAGTGCCAACGCAAGATACATGTGCAGGTCCTCGATGAGGATACGTTCCTGCGACATGGTGTCACGGTGGCGAACGGTGACGGCCTTGTCTTCGAGGGTTTCGAAGTCCACGGTGATGCAGAATGGCGTTCCGATTTCATCCTGGCGACGGTAACGACGGCCGATAGCACCCGAGTCATCGAAGTCGATGTTCCAGGACAGACGCAGTTCGGCAGCCAGTTCCTTGGCTAGTGGTGAGAGCTGTTCATTACGAGAAAGGGGAAGCACTGCTGCCTTGATGGGAGCGAGACGTGGATCCAACTTCAGCACGGTGCGCTTGTCGGTGCCGCCCTTGGCATTAGGAACTTCTTCCTCCACATAGGCGTCCACGAGGAATGCCATGAGGGATCGCGTCAAACCAGCCGCCGGCTCGATGACGTAGGGGGTCCACCGCTCGTTCTTGTTCTGGTCGAAGTAGGAGAGGTCCTTGCCCGAGTGCTCCGAGTGAGTCTTGAGGTCGAAGTCAGTGCGGTTTGCAATACCTTCAAGTTCACCGAACTCGCCACTTTGAAAACCGAAGCGGTACTCGATGTCCACGGTGCGCTTGGAGTAGTGCGAGAGCTTCTCTTTGGCGTGTTCGTAAAGTCGCAGATTTTCAGGATCAATACCCAGCTCGACGTACCAATTGAAGCGCAGGTCAATCCAGTACTGGTGCCACTCTTCGTCCGTTCCGGGCTCAACGAAGAATTCCATCTCCATCTGCTCAAATTCACGGGTGCGGAAGATGAAGTTTCCCGGCGTGATCTCGTTACGGAAGCTCTTGCCGATCTGGCCAATACCAAAGGGCGGCTTCATGCGTGCTGCCTGGAGCACGTTGGCAAAGTTCACGAAGATGCCTTGAGCGGTTTCGGGGCGCAGGTAGTGCATCCCTGCTTCTTCAGCTACGGGGCCGAGGTAGGTCTTGAGCAAACCCGAGAAAGGCTTAGGTTCGGTCCATGCGCCACGCACACCACAGTCGGGGCAGGGAACACCAGCTAGACCACCTTCGGGAGCGCGGCCCTTGCGCTCTTCGAATGCCTCGATGAGGTGGTCCTCTCGGTGGCGCTTGTGGCAACTGGTGCACTCAACGAGGGGGTCAGAGAAGACCTCGACGTGACCGGATGCTTCCCACACCTTGCGGGGAAGAATGACGGAAGAATCCAGGCCGACAACATCGTCACGGCGCTGAACCATGAAATTCCACCATTGCTTCTTAATGTTCTCCTTGAGGGCAACACCCAAGGGGCCGTAATCCCACGCAGAACGCGATCCGCCATAGATTTCACCGGCTTGGAAAACAAAGCCGCGGTGCTGGGCGAGGGCGATTACAGAGTCAAGACGAGTGGTGGGGGCCATAACGAGCAATTCTACTGAACGGACTACCAGATGCTGACGCGCTTGTCCGCGTCAAGCCAGTGTTCATCCGCGGGCTGAACATCGAAAGCGTCATAGAAAGCATCAATGTTGCGAATGATTTGGTTGCAACGGAATTCGTTGGGTGAATGTGGGTCAATCGCGAGGAGGCGAATCACCTCTTCATCGCGGCCCTTCTGCTGCCAGGACTGAGCCCAGCTGAGGAAGAAGCGTTGTGCTCCAGTTAGACCCTCCATCACTGGCGGCTCCTGGCCGTTGAGGGAGATGAGGTAGGCCTTCCACGCGATGGCCAAACCACCCAGGTCACCGATGTTTTCACCAATGGTGAGTTCACCGTTGACGAAGTGGCCAGGCACCTGCTTGGGGGAGAGTTCGTTGTATTGGTCAATCAGAGACTTCGTGCGCTTCTCAAATGCGGTGCGGTCTGCCTCCGTCCACCAATCGGTGAGCAAGCCATCACCATCAAAGCGGGAGCCTTGGTCATCAAATCCGTGGCCAATCTCGTGGCCAATGACGGCTCCAATGGAGCCATAGTTGGCCGCATCGTCCCAGTCGGGGTGGAAGAACGGGGGCTGCAAGATGGCCGCAGGGAACACAATCTCGTTGAATCCGGGGTTGTAATACGCGTTGACGGTCTGCGGGGTCATAAACCACTCATCACGATCAATGGGCTTGCCAATCTTGCCCAGCTCGCGAGCAAACTCGAACTCGGCAACACGGCGCATGTTGCCCACCAGATCGGTGGGGCTCACGACCAGAGCGGAATAGTCCCGCCACTTCACGGGGTAGCCCACCTTAGGAGTGAACTTGTCCAGCTTGTGGAGTGCACGTCCACGGGTTTCTGCACTCATCCACTCGAGGTTGGTAATGGATTCGCGGTAGGCCTCGATGAGGTTGGCCACCAGGACATCCATTTCGGCTTTCGCGTTCTCTGGGAAATGACGCTCCACATACACCCGTCCCACTGCCTCGCCCATCGAGCCTTCGACGAGGGAAACACCGCGCTTCCAGCGTTCGCGCTGCTCGGGGGTGCCGGTCAGGGTGCGGCCGTAGAAGTCGAAGTTCTCTGCAACAAAAGCTGCCGGCAAGAATGGTGCTGCCGAGTGAATGACATTCCAGCTCAGCCAATCACGCCAGGCCTCGAGGTGCTCCTGCGTGAGCAGCGCACCGAGACCTTCGAGGAAACTGGGTTCGCGCACCACGACAGTTTCGAAAGCGCCCGCAGGTGCCTCGAGGGCAGTGAGCCACAGGTCCAGATCTGCCACATGCTCGTCCGGGTTGGACCCAGTGACAGCCTCGAGCTCGATGCTCGATGTCGCGCCACGTGCGACGAGCGCACAGACCTCAGCCCAGGTCATGGGGTTGTAGGTGGCGACAGAGTCACGGGTGCGCACGTTGTCCCAGTGCGCTGCCGCGAGCGCGGTCTCGAGATCAAACACTCGCTGAGCTCGCACAGCAGCGCTGTCGAGTCCTGCGGTGGTGGGCAGGAGTTCTTCGGTGAGTTCAAACATGCGCTGGATGTGGCCCACATACGCTTCACGTGCAGAGGCAAACTTCTCGTCGCGGTAGTAGCTCTCATCGGGCAGGCTCAGACCACCCTGTTCGGCGAAGACGAGGTACCGCTCAGGGTTACCGGGGTCGTTGTCGACAAACACGTTCACGAATCCGCCGACACCATGCCGTTCCAAGCGAGCGACAGTATCGAGGAGTTGCGAAATGGTGGCGACGTTGCTGGCCACGGCCAGTTGCGACTCGATGGGGGCGACGCCGAGGGACTCGATCAGTTCGGTGTCCATGAAGCTGGTGTAGAGGTCGCCCACTGTGCGCTGCTGCGACCCTTCGGGAGCTTGCTGGCCTTCAACAATGATGTCTCGGACGGCCTTTTCGGCCTCTTCGGCAAGGATATGAAAAGAGCCATAGCGTGCCTTGTCGGACGGGATGGGTGTGCGGGCTTCCCACTTCCCATTCACGTGACGGTAGAGGTCGTCTTGGGGACGAACTTTCTCATCGAGTTCGGTGATGTCGATTCCGGAGAGGGCACTGTCATTGCTCATGCCACCAGCCTAGAAGTCACACGACTCTGACACGTGCGTGTTCGCTGAGAGGTAGCCTGAGATTATGGCTTTCCCCCTCCTTCCTGACACGTATTCCCTCACCGGAAAAACTGCTCTGGTCACTGGTGCAGGCAGCGCATCAGGCATTGGCTTTGCTACAGCGCAGCTACTGGGTCAACTCGGGGCCCGCGTCCTCATCACGGGAACCACGGAGCGTATTCATGAGCGTGTGCGGGAGCTTGAGTCAGCCGGCATAGATTCCGTGGGAATTGTGTGCCGCCTCGATACTGAAGCTGGTGCGGCTGTGTTATCGACAGCACTGGCTGACGTCGCTGCCCAGCCCACCATTGTGGTCAATAACGCCGGGATGGTCACCGTCACAGACACCGACATTGCCCAGGGCGGGATCGAGATGAGCACGGCCGAGTGGAATGCCGCACTAGCCATGAACCTGACCACGGCCTTCCACGCCACCCAGGCTGTGATCCCTTTCATGCGCTCGGCGAAGTGGGGGCGCATCATTAACATCACGAGTGTGTCCGGCTCCGCGATGGCAACCCGGGGTGACCTCGGCTATGCCGCAGCCAAGGCGGGCATGGTGGGACTCACCCGTGGTCTCGCGGTTGACGAAGCAGAACATGGCATTACCGCCAACGCCGTTGCACCCGGCTGGATTTCCACGGGATCCCAGCTGGAATCTGAGGCGGCCGAAGGCCTCCTCGTTCCAGCCGGACGAAGTGGAACTGCTGCTGAGGTTGCCTCCGCTGTGGCCTGGCTCGCAAGCCCCGGTGCCAGCTACATCACCGGACAGGTCATCACGGTCGATGGGGGCAACACCATCGGTGAAGAGAGAGTTCTCCGGGCATGACCGCACATCCTGAACACATCTCTGAACCACCTCGCACCGTCGAGGTGGATTACGTTCCGGGTCCCATCCTGCGGACAGAGGGTCCCTGGGCACCCATTCTCTGGGATATGGACGGCACGATGCTTGATTCTGCTGTGGCCATTGTGCGCAGGCTCCGCGAAACCTTGGTTCATTTTGGTGTGACGCCCCCACCTGATGATCAACTGAGGTACCTGATTGGTCCTCCCACGGGAACGTCGTTGCTGCGTTTTATTGGCGCTGCCCGAATTGACGAGTCCCGTGCGTACTATCGGTCACTGTCGGAGCGCGACGGATTAACAGACCAGCATCTCTTCCCCTGGATTCTCTCTTCGCTCAAGACTCTGCATGAAGCTGGTATTCCGATGGGTGTGGCCACCAGCAAGCCCCAACATGAAGCAGAGCGGCTCTGCGATGCCTACGGCATGACTGACTACATGACCGCGATTGTCGGCGGCAATGAGGCGCGAGCTGACAAGGCTGCCGTGATTGCCGAATGCCTGGCTCAGCTCGGCCGCGAAAACGCCCTCATGATCGGGGACCGCTATTTTGACACGGACGGTGCCGCGCTGAACGGCATCCCCACGGTGTTGGTTCGCTGGGGATATGCGCACGAGAAAGAATTTGCGGGGGCGATGGCCACCGTGGACAACGCCGAGCAATTGCTCGAGCTGTTGCTGAAGTAATCTCGTTCTATGCGTCTCGTTGTTGCCAAGTGTTCGGTGGACTATGCCGGTCGGCTGAGTGCACACCTGCCTCTGGCAACTCGCGTGCTCATGCTCAAGCAGGACGGTTCACTGCTCATTCACTCTGACGGTGGGTCCTATAAGCCGCTGAACTGGATGAGCCCGCCCTGTTCCCTCACCACCCACGAACCTGAGAAAGATCAGGCTGATGTCGGGGTCACCGAGATCTGGCGGGTCACCCACGCGAAGACCGCGGACATGCTGGTGGTGAGCATCTATGAAATTTACAACGACGTTGAGCACGAGCTCGGCGAAGATCCTGGTCTGATCAAAAACGGTGTTGAGGCAGAACTGCAAGAGTTGCTCGCTGCCCAGATTGAACTCCTCGGGGAGGGCTACACCCTGGTTCGCCGGGAATACTTCACCGCGATTGGTCCGGTAGATATTCTGGCCCGCGATGCGAACGGCAACAGCGTTGCTGTGGAAATTAAGCGTCGTGGAGAGATCGATGGCGTGGAACAACTCACGCGCTATCTCGAACTGATGAACCGCGATCCCCACCTTGCACCGGTCACCGGAGTTTTCGCTGCGCAGGAAATCAAGCCACAAGCAAAAACCTTGGCCGAGGACCGTGGTATCCGCACACTGGTGCTGGATTATGACGAAATGCGCGGTGTCGAAGACACCCACGGCCGCCTGTTTTAGGTTCTACTCCCTGTGTGAGATGAACTCGTTCCACATCTTTCACGCCTAAGCTTGCCAAGTTATGAATTCTGTAGTGACGCGTACGTGGTCTGCTGTTCTCTTTGATCTCGATGGAACCATCCTGGACTCTGCTCCCGGAATCATTGCTGCTCTCACGGACACTTTTAAGTTTTTGGGGCTCCCGGTCCCCTCCCGCGATGAATTCATGGCCTATATCGGTCCACCTCTCCTGGCTTCGCTCCAGGAGCGCGCAGGGCTCCCCGCGGATAAGGCACAGGAAGCTCTTGAGATTTATCGTCGTGACTTCCGTCGTGACGGGGCGTTCAACTCTGCTGTGTTCCCCGGCGTCATTGGCTTGTTTGAATCATTACGTGATGCTGGTGTTCCTCTTGCCATTGCAACGAGCAAGCCAGAAGATCAAGCACGAGCAATTCTCGATCACTTCGAGCTCACGGACTACTTCACCACCATCGCCGGCGCGTCAGAAAGTGATGCCCGCACCTCCAAAGCACATGTAGTGGGACATGCCCTCGCACAACTCACAGCACAAGGTGCAGATGTGTCGCAGGCCGTGTTAGTGGGTGACCGCATCTATGACGTGGAAGGCGCTGCCGCCCACGACGTTCCCACCATCATCGTGGAGTGGGGTTACGGTTCTCCCGAAGAGGCCAAGGGCGCCATCGCGACTGTTTATTCTGCAGACCGACTGCGCGAACTACTCCTGGGCTAGTACTTTTTTAGCGGGCATACTCGCAACGATGACGGCGACGAAGATCACTGCCGTGCCCACCAGGGTTGACTCCACGAGGGGGTGCCCTGCAGGGCTCACCACATCAAAGATGACCGCCATCACGAGCTGACCGGCAATGGTGCCCAGGCTCAACACCAAAACACCCAGCGCCCGGACAACCACGGCGTTGGCTGCAATAAAGACAATCCCCACCGGTCCACCAAGATAGAGCCACCACTCACCTGGAAAGCTCGTAGGCAGTCCCGCCTGAAGTGCGTGAATGGCAGTGGCGATGAGCAAAATTCCTGTGCCGACGCCAAAGTTCAAGAACGTAGATGTCCAGGGCGTTCCGGCGGTCATGGTCATCCGACCATTCGCCGCCTGTTGCCAGGCCACGGCCACGCCAAACAGGAGAGGCATGATGAGCAAGAAGAGCTCGTTGGTCTGAACGGGTTGTCCAAGTACTCCCACAATCACTGCGATCAAACCGAGCACAGCACCGATGATGCGCCGCGGAGTGAGCGGGCGTTTACCCGCCGGACCCACACCCCAGAGATCCAAGAGAACAGACCCGATGGTCAAACCTGCTACGACGGCGACGGTAAACAGCGCCACGCCCGTGACACCGACCACCATGGCTTGCGACAGCACATACCCGGCACCCGCACTACCGGCTAGCGTGAACCACCACGGGATGGTGCGGGCTGCAATGTCGTTCCGAATGGCCGTGAATCCACGGCGGCCACGAGGGAATGCGAGCAACACGATGCACAGCACCAAGAAACCCAATCCGAAGGAGAGACTGGCTGCAACAAAGCCGTCACCCAACTCGAGGGCAAGCTGACCATTGATCCGAGCTTGGGTCGTCATGAACGCCCCCGCCGAAACCGCTAACACCAACGCTAGCCAGACGGGCAGCACGCGCGAGTGTCGAGGGGTGGTCACCGTTAAGAGACTAACGGCCCTCCCGTTTTCGGGAGAGCCGTCGGTCTTGTGGAGGCCGTGCAGTGTTACTTGACGTTGACCGTAAAGGTCACCACTGCACCGGTGGTCTTGTTGGTGAGTTCGACGGTAGTCGAACCCGCCTTGGCGCCCTGGAGTCCAGGGTTCATCACTGCGGTTCCGGTAGACCCTTCCGTGAAGGTCGCAACCGAAGGGTCAGAAAGGACAGCGGTCCAGTCTGCAGGATCGGTGTCACCCGTGGTGATGTCGATGAAGTTTCCGTTGTTAATGTCAATGGTCTGACCGTCAAGCGTTGCAACGTCCACGATGGTGGGAGCAACTTGCTGGCTGGTTTCAGAGGAGGAGCTGGAGCTGTCTTCAGCTGCAGTGGTGCAGGCGCTGAGGCCGAATGTGGCGGCGGCGGCGAGTGCTGCGATGGCGGATACCTTTGCGATCTTGTGGTTCATCATGAGTATTTCTCCTGGGGTGTAGAAGTCTTGGTGTGGGAGCGGGTGTGCTCGTAACACTCACGTTAGTCCTGTACCAATGGTTTAAGTTGGGATTTAGCTGTGTGTAGTCTGAGAGTTTTCTGAAAGCCCTGCACACCCGCTTAACAGCGAAAAGGCGCCCCCTCGGAGCGCCTTTTCGTGAAGAAGAAAACTTACTTCAAGAGAACTTGAACTGTCAGTTCCTTGGGGTCTTCCCCAGCAAAGAGGAAGGTCACGGTCGACTCGCCACCCGAGAGAGCAATGAGGCCGGCGGAGAACTGAGTGTCGTTCTCCATCTTTGCTGCTTCATACTTCACAACCTTGGGGTCAGAAATATCCACGGTGATCTCGCCATCGTTGATGCCGCCGTAGTTGATGTTGATGACCTGGCCCACAACAAGTCCGATGGTCTGGCCATCAATGTCTTGGTAGTTCAGTTCGATGGGCGCAACGATGTCCCCGCCGATAGCCGACTCAGCTGGAGTGGGCGAGGAGGACGAGCAGGCTGCGAGGCCAAAGGTTGCGGTTGCGGCAATCGCAAGAACAGCTGCTGCCGTGCGGAAAGAGAGCTTGGTCACGAAGGACTCCTTTGTTGTGGAATGCGCGTCACTGCGCGTTTTACATTCTCTCAGTTCACCTTCAGAAACTGAACCTTTGTTCTATATCTATTTTCGTAGTCGATACGAATAGACCAACGCCAAGTGAACTTTTTGAAGCATCGTTAGGCAGAGATGTCTGCGAGACGGACTTCCTTCGCCGTTCGAGCCTGCGCCAACTCGCCGTTAGCAATCTCGACAACATCGAGAGGAAGAGGTTTCTCGGCGTATTGCCGGGCAAGATTATTCTTCTCAGCCCAAGCGAATACATCAGAGCGCGCCCATGCACTTTTATTTCCTACTTGGGTATAGCGCCGAGGAAATCCGTTGCGGCGGTGGCCGTGAGTCCATAATCGTGCCGTCTCCCGGGAGACGCCGTAGTCAACCGCAATGTCCTGCACGCCAACGAGATCGAGAACGATGCGCACCACCTGGAGGTCAGTCTGTGCAATCGAGTCAAGTGCCAGCTCAACTGCCTCACGTGGCGAAGGAGCTTCGACAACGAAATCGAGATAGGTCTGAAAATCTCTCCAGGAAAACACAGCCTCAAATTTTTGCGTGGCAAAGAAATCAATCCAGGTCTCGTCCTCGCGGTCGATCTCCTCAACTTCTACATCAAACACATATGTCGTCACGGTGTGCCTCCTGTGAATAAAATAACAGCAATGTTGGCATTTGCCAACATTTACCAATGGTTTCGTGCTGGGCCAAATCCGTGTTCGCATTTCCTGGCGTTATTCCACAGAAAAACCGCCGTATTCGATGCTGTTGAATACACGGCCCTCTGGCAACCGCCTGGGCATCTCAACCACCCGGCAGAGTGTGCAGACCTACCTGAGCTAGGAACAAACTTCCAATGGAACTCGTCGATGAGCACCTTCATGCATCGACGAGTGTCCTTGTCGCGGGGAAGGCCTGCCATCATCATGCGTGCATGTTTGCACAACCCGTGTTGACAGGGTTGTTGTCAGGCCCGAGCTGTGGATGAACCCCGGAGCCTGGACGGTGTGAGTGTCCGCTTGATCAGCAAACGAAAGATTTAACGATTACCTTTAGCGCGGTTGTGCGTTTTGCAGAGCAACTCACAATTTCCTGCAACAGTGGCGCCGCCCTTGCTCCAGGCGGCCACATGGTCGGCGTCCATTTCGTCCAATTTCCAGATCTTGGCCTTGTTAGCATCGTGCCCCAAAGCACAATGAGAGCAGTTCGAACTCCCGGCGTCTTGGGCAGTCTTCGTTTGCTGTGAATAAGTTGACTTCTTAGTGGCCTCGTCAAATACTCGGACCTCGAGGAGCTTGGTCTCAGTTGATCCACCGAGCACATATTCCCAGATACCCTTCCTGCTCTTCACATAAGGGTCTCCATAGAGAGCACGAACCTCTTCGGACACCTTGGCAGGGTTATAGGCCGTGGCATGATGCTCTTCATATAGTCGCCCCCACTCCAGGCCACGCATTTCACTCTCCACATCAGTGAACACCGAAGAAACCCAATCAATCACGGACGTGAAGTAGTTCTTGACCTCCGTGATGTCTTTGTCATGACGGTGTTGGCTCATATAGCCACCGATGTTCTCCTTGCCTTTGCTCACCCACTCCAGAGCACGTTCCCAAAAGTCTTGGCGTTGTGCAGAGCCACTGATGTAAGCACTCCACTTCATAATGTTGGAGTTCTGGCTATTGCTGAACTCCGCTTTACCTGCCGTCACGAAAGGCCCCGAATACACCGCATTGAGCAATTCCTGATTGTTCAAGGGAACACCCACGGTGTTGATGGTCTTAAACCATTCCTTGATCTCGCTCTCCGTGCCTTCGCATTCATAGACAAGAATCTCGGAGTTCACAATGATCTCTTGCTTATCTTCAGGGAGACCAGAAAAGTACTGCTCCATGCCTCGTTCGTCTTTGATGGCGAACTTTCCCTTTACGAAACGGCCGAAGCTCGTAATGCGCTGCTGGCCATCAAGCACCTCGAGGTTGTCTTCGTGCACCTTGTTGAAATAGATCAAACCCAAGGGGTATCCCTTGAGAAGCGACTCAATCACAGCAACGTCTCTCTTACCATCGGCATAGATGTAGTTGCGCTGATACTCAGGCTGAATAGTCAAACGTCCAGCGAGACCAAAGAGTCCCTTACCCTCAAGCTCGTTATAGACGAAGCCTTCTGTGAGTTCCTTGACGGTGTAGGTGTTGAGAGAGGTTTTCACTTGGTCACCTGCTTGTGTTTGATGAAGATGCGCCTATACGGGACAACAGGCCTCTTGTCCCGGTCATAGTAGGCAGCATCGGGGTGGCCCGGAGATATCTGTCCGGTTTGACCTGACGCGTAATAGGCCTCAACAAATTCTTTTGACATTCCTGCGGTTTCGAAAAACCTAGGCATTCCAAGAATTTCAAACTGTTCTGGGCTGTACTTGTCTAAGAAAGTAATTGGGACCCCCATCATCCCCTCGAAATCTGTAGGTATTGCATCCGTGAAGGGAACTTCAATGGCGTCGTAGTTTTCGTACTTGTAATAGCCAAGTTCTCTTACTTCTTTGTGCCTACTGAACTTGATGTTGTCTTTTTCAGTCATTAGTGAAAGTGGTTCGTGACGGCGACCATGGTCAATCGTTGTAAACCAGCAAACCCCAGGAACTCGACTAGCTTTCTTTCCGTCAATCTCACGATCAAATTTGTACGTTGATGCGTAAACAAAATTTTCGGGAACAAAGAAATACATGCCAACGTTGAAATTGGTTGCCCCAAGCCAAAGCTTGTTTTCTTTTACAAGTGGAAACACTTCTTTGTAAGTAATCGCGTTCATATTCCCGATAATTACAAAGTCCTTATCAGCTTCAACAAGCCAAGCCAAGAACTCCCTAAAAAGCGAGAAAGGCGGATTCGTCACAATGATGTCGGCTTCATCTCGCAGCTTCGTGATCTCCTCGCTGCGGAAGTCGCCACCGCCTTCGAGATAGGACCATTCAAGGTCATCCACGTTGATGACGTTGTCACCTGTGGTGTCTCTAGACAGGGTGAAGATCTTTCCCTTTGTTTGAGTCTTTTCCGGATCGTAGCCCGGGCTCTCGATTTCAAACAGAGTGGGCTGGTAAGGAATGGCATCAGGTTTGCTGTCCGGGGCATAGCTCGTGCTGATCAGCTTCTTGAGACCAAGCGCCTCAAAGTTCTGCGCAAAGTACTTGGTGAAGTTGCTCCACTCGGGGTCATCACACGGCAAAAGAACCGTCTTTCCCCTGAACACATCTGGGTTGTAGTCCAGATAGGCGTTCATCTCTTTCTGAATGTCGCTGAACTGCGTATAGAACTCATCGTTCTTTGCCTTCTTCGCATTACCCAAGTTTTCGTTGGCCACTGCATCCCCTAGATGCCGCGACCTTCGTCGCGGCTAGGGGTTAAAAGTAGCGTTAAAACCTCAGGCTTTTAAGCTCTGGTTAATGGTGAGTGATGCCGGAACGCTTGAGGCATGGATTCACTTGCGTCAGCGGCAGCACAAATACTGGGGTCGCGTCTTCGCGAGCGCCGTGAAAGCTTGGATTTGAGCCAAGAAGATGTGGCGCACATGTCTGCAATGCACGTGTCTAACTACGGCAAGATCGAGCGTGGGCGGGCCAATCCGAACCTGCACACCCTGCTGCGGATTGCGAGCGTTTTAGAAATTGACCCAGGAGTCCTCATTGCGGGACTCTCCGGCGACATGGTAACGAAACGTCCACACAAGCTCACCGCAGCTGAGCTCATCAAAGCGCGCCAGGGATAAACGTCTGGCTGAAAGGCTCAGGTTCTCTGCAGAGAAAAATCCCCGGCCACTTAGACCGGGGATTTCGTTCGTGCGCGAGGGGGGACTTGAACCCCCACGCCCTTGCGGGCACTGGCACCTGAAGCCAGCGCGTCTGCCATTTCGCCACTCGCGCGAACTGGTCGAGGCTATCACGGGGAAGGGCCTCGGCGCCATTTGAGCCTAGATGTCGAGCGTGAGCTGCGTGCCCTCTGCGCGGGAAACGCAGGGATACATAATCCGAAGCTTCTCTTTCTCTGCGTCGTCCATGACCGAGTCCAAATGGACGGGGTGTCCCTCCACAACCCGGACTTCACAACTCCCGCAGACTCCCTTGCGGCACGAGCCAAGAACCGGCAAACCATTCTGCTCCAGGGACTCCAGGATGTTGCCCTCGGCAGGTACGACGAAGCTCTTCTTGCTCTTCCTACAGTTCACCGTGATGTCCTCGGCGGGGGCACGTGATTCACGAACGAGCGGAACAAAGCGCTCACAGTGCATCCGTTCGGCGGGAACGAAACTCGCAACGGCGCTCATCAGTGATTCAGGGCCACAGCAATAGACCTGTGCCGTGGAACCCGCAACAGCCGCATAGATATCGAGGGGTTGGGTTGCTTCGTCTGAAGCGTACGTCACGACGCGCTCGGGATATCGTTCAACAAGCTCGTCCCGGAAGGCCATCGTTGCCTGGCTTCTGCCGGCATACATGAGTTTCCACTGCCGGCGTTCAGGCAAAGATTCGATCATGGCTTTGATCGGGGTGATGCCGATGCCACCTGCGATGAAGAGATATTCACTCGCGGGTTCGAGCTCAAAGTGATTGAGTGGGCCCGTGACCTCCAGGGTCATTCCGGGCGACATGCTCGAGTGAATCCATTCACTGCCGCCCTCAGAATTTGCTGTCTTGAGCACCGCAATATCAAAATGAGTGCGCTCCGCGGGATCTCCACACAATGAATACTGGCGCTCCAGTCCAGAGGGTAGATGAAGCGTGATGTGGGCGCCTGGCTGCCAGACGGGCAGTTGGCCGCCGCCCAAAGGAAGCAACCTGATCGAGAGGACTCCCTCGGCAGCCGGTTCCACACGTGCCACCACCATGGTTCGGGAGGTGGGACGCGTTGCCACGGGAGTAGTTGCAGAGGAAGTGACCACAGGTTTTTTCGTTGCAGCGGCAATCGCAGGGCGTGAGGGAGTTCGGGTACTCGTGATGATGCGCACAATGACAGAAATGGTGGCGACAGAAATGAGGACAATGGCCAGGACCCGATACCACCACGCGCTGACATCAGTACCTGTCCAGCCCGCGTGCATCGAAACGAGAACCAAAGCAGCGTAACTCGAGTAGTGAAGACCTTTCCAAAACCTGCGCGGTAGGCGGTTCATCATCAGTGACGAGCCCTGAACGGCCACCAGTAAGTAAAAAGCAAGAATGCCGAGGGCGACGGGAAGGGCCTTGAAGTCCGTCGCGAAGGGAACCAACGTCTCCGCCAACGAAAACTGGAGCCACCCATCCAACATGAGCGTGACCATGTGCAGGGCAACCATGACGAGCGTCATACCGCCCAGATAGCGATGAAGATCCTGCAGCCACGCAGGGTTATCAATTCGTCGCATCACGCGGGTGGAAAGCAGAATTCCCCAGACCACAGAAAGGGTCATCAGCGCCCAGGCAATCAGTGCACTGGCACGCGTGATGTACCACCAGATATGTGGTTCATTCATGCGAAGGTGCTCCAATTCGTGGAAGTGAGATGAGACCCATCCGCCATAACGATAAAGCCTGCTGCACCCACTGTGGGTAGCCAATCGAGATAGAGACGCGGGCTTCGCTGGAACCCCGCCTTCGTCAATGCCTCTGCTCGAGCTCCCGAAGACGCAATCACCGTCACCGTCTGAACAGGTGAGTCTGCACTGATTTCAGTCGCAGGGTTGATGAGGTGATGTGTCGGCGCTTCAGGAGAGCCGAACCGACGTTTGAGCTGACTAGAGGTCACAATCGCACCTCGTTGAATTCTCACAACATCGAGATGAGTACCCGAGTCAAACGGGTCCTCCACGCCCAATCGCCAGGCAACTCCATCAGGAGCGTGCCCGTGCAAGACGATGTCCCCACCAAGTTCGACCATGACTCCGAATGCACCGTGGTCCATGGCATGTTGGGCGATCACGTCTGCGGCGACTCCCTTTCCCATGCCGCCAGGATCCAGAGTGGTGCCCCGTGGAACAACAACTTCTGTATCTGAAAAAGAAATGGCTTCGAGGTGTCCTGGTGCCTGTGCACTCGCCGGGAGAGTGGTGACTCGGGATGCATCTGTGGCCGAAGAGGTGTAGCCGGCTTTAATCACGAGAGGGAGAAGTGTGGGGTCATAGGTGCCCTCTGAAAGTGCATGCCCGGCAATCATCGCAGCAATGAGTTGTCTTGTCAGGGGTGCAATCTGGACAGGGGCCCCCTCGGACCAATTAATCCTCGAAATATCGCTGTCAGGGAGGAACCTACTCCACAATTCCTCACACATTTCCGCGAGAGCCCAACAGTCGGTGAGGAGTTGTTCACTCCCACCCACCAGGGTGATTGTTCCATGTCCACCCATGATCTTGTGGCGTCGCGAAAGAACCCCGGGCGCAGAATGGGTTTCAGTAAAAACTGCGCGCAGGGCGTCGTGAGAAATATTGTTCGCGACCAATTGTTTCCTATCCGCCTGAACCTGCCGTTGTGCCATTGACGGGGGCAGCCGGTACTGGCGCCACGGGGGCAGCCGGTACTGGTGCGACCGCTGCAGGTGCTGGTGCCTCCGCAGGGGCGACGGGTGCCGGGGCAGCGGGAGCCTCCACAGGAGCGGCAACCTGAGGTGCCGAACCTGCGCTCTGTGTGCCGGAATCAGCAGGAGCAGGAACTGCCTCTGGAGCGGCCTCCGGAGCAATGGGCTGACCAGTTGCGGGATCGAGTGCGACGGGGCTGGGCGAAGAGGTGGAGGTGGAGACGTCCTGCGCCTGCTCTTCAGCGTTGGCAGAAAATTGAAAACCCGTCACGATGCCGACGAGAGCAACTCCCGATGCCACGCCAACCAGTTTGCGTGCTGATTCTGCCGGGTGAATGCGCTTAGTCATCGTCTTCTTCTTCGTACTCTTCTTCGTGATCTTCATCGTGATCTTCTTCTTCATCTTCAACGTACGAAGGAGTGTTAGCCGCGGGGGCAACGCGGGATCCCGAACCACCGGTCGTTCCATTCACCACGGGGCTTGCGGGGGCCTGTACGGCAGGGGCCTGACCTGCATTGCTTTCGGTGCTCGGCGTCGTTCCGCCGGGTGCAGGTGTACCAGGGGCCACAGGAGTGATCGAAGGATCCGTGCTGGAACTGGGAGCAGGTGTGGCCGTGGCAGCATCGAGTGAGGCCGGGGCGTTGGATCCAGTGGGGTCTGGAAGCAGTGTGTCTGTTGCCGTACCCGTGGTGATCTGGTCCACGTTGGCAAGAACATCCGTGTTGACGGCCATAGCTGTCGTCGCGGTTCCGAGTACGCCCACAATCGAGAGGGCTGTCATGAGTTGAGACTTCATACCTCCACGTTACGAAACGACAAGTAAAGGGATGCCCTGAGAAAATCCAAGATTCGTCCAATATTTGCTGGGAGTTCTGTGGATTGTGTCCGTGAGGGAGCTGGCGAAGCCAGAATGGAGTCATGCGCGTGCTCGTTGTAGAAGATGACCCTTCGGTCGCTGATGGACTTCTCGACGGGCTCAGCAGTTCCAATTTCGAAACTCATCACGTGGTCACCGGCCAGGATGCCCTCGATGCTCTGACGTCCTTTGACCCGGAGATTATTCTGTTGGACTTAGGGCTACCAGACATGGATGGCACAGAAGTCTGTCGTCGAATTCGGGCAATTTCCTCGGTACCGGTGATTGTGGTCAGCGCACGTGATGAAGAAATTGATCGCGTTGTGGCCCTCGAAATCGGCGCAGACGATTATGTGGTGAAGCCCTTCGGAATGCGTGAACTGATCGCGCGGATCCGGGCGGTTGCCCGTCGGACGAACCCGGTGGATACGGAATCAGCGCAACCCACGGAGCGGGTCTTCGGAGCCTTGATCATTGACACTCGAACGCAACGTATCGTCCTCAATGGTGAGGATATCCATGTCACCCCCAAAGAGTTTGAACTCTTGGAATACCTTTCCAGTGACGCCGGGGCCGTGTTCAAGCGGTCCGATATTTTGCACGATGTCTGGGACACCAATTGGTATGGCACGAGCAAAACACTCGATGCACACATTGCTGCCATTCGAAAGAAGCTCGGCAACCCGCTGTGGATTGAATCCGTCCGTGGGGTTGGTTTTAGATTTGGCCCCCCTGCATGAAGTGGCGGTTCATCACCGCGCTGATGTCGGTGACGCTGCTCGTCCTGCTGGTCCAGGACATCCCGTTGGGTTTTTACCTGCAAAGTGTTGAACACGACCGGATCATCACCTCACTCGAACGAGATGCCTTCATCTTGGCGGGGCGGAGCGAACAGGCTCTCGAAACCGAAACCGTGACCGATGATGTCGAACTCATCACAGCCGCCAAAGACTACCGGGATGCTGGCGGGGCTCGAGTAGTTATCGTGGATCACAACGGAACTGCCGTTGTCATCAGTGACGATGATCAAGTTGATCTCGGCACGTCGTATCTCAATAGACCTGAAATTCAGGAAGCTCTCTCGGGGCAAATCAGCACCGGTCACCGCTTTTCAACAACACTCAACCAAGAGCTGCTCTATGTCACCGTGCCTATTCTGAGCGGAACTGAAGTACTCGGCGCCGTCCGGCTGACCTACCCCGATCAGGTGGTAACAACCACGGTGAACAACCAGCTGAGCTTGCTCAGCATTGTTGCTCTCATCGCCGTACTGCTCGCAGGGATCGTTGGATATATCGTTGCGGGCACCATTACGCGCCGGATCCGCCTGCTTCAAGAAGCAACCGAGTCACTCGCGGCAGGGGACCTCAGCAGTCGGGCAGATGAGAGGGCCGGCACCAGCGAACTGCGGTCACTGTCCGCATCCTTCAATGACATGGCCGAACGGCTGGAGAGCTTAATAGCGCAACAGCGCACCTTTGCCGCCGATGCATCACACCAATTGCGCACACCGCTCACCGCACTTCGACTGCGGCTGGAACGCGCAAGTGAGCTTCTCGAATCCGATCCAGCCGGTGCTGCAACGCGTCTTGCGGCAGCAGAAGCGGAAGCAGATCGTCTCAACAACCTCATTGAAGGCTTGCTGCTGCTCAGCCGCACCGAGGCTTCGCATGTGCGCAGAGAAGTCATTGATCTTTCGGGGGTCGGGCGCGGCCGAGTGGAGCACTGGGCAGCACTAGCTCAGGAAGCTGGCGTGACACTGAGATATGAAGGCCCCGCCGAGGCCTCCGTGATTGCAGTACCCAATGCGGCAGAACAAATCATCGACAACTACATCGATAACGCCCTCGCTGTCAGCGCGGATGGTGCACGTCTCACCATTCGTATTGTTCCTTCTGGTTCCCAGACGACTGTTCATGTCCTCGATGAAGGCCCTGGGTTGAGCCCCGAAGAGTGTGTGCGTGCTTTTGATCGGTTCTGGCGTGCAAACTCTGACCGTCATGGAAGCGGACTCGGTTTGGCCATCGTGGCACAGCTCGCACGAGCCTCCGGAGGGCACGCAGGCCTGAGTCCTCGACCTGAGGGTGGTCTCGATGCCTTCGCAACGTTTGATACCGCCCGAAACTGAGGCAGATTACTGGCGTACTCTCGGCGCGCATCCAGCTTGAGCACAGCTGCCCGGGTACGATTTGAGCAGGAGATTTACCCTTTAAAGGAGACCTGTGGGCATTCTGGACAACATTGAGCGTGGCCTCGAGCGCGCTGTCAATGGTGCCTTTGCAAAGACTTTTCGCTCAGGTCTGCAACCGGTAGAAATCACTGCAGCGCTCCGCCGTGAACTCGACACCAAGGCTGCTGTCGTATCGCGCGACCGCATTCTGGTCCCCAACGTATTCACTGTGCACTTAGCTCCAGCCGATTACGAGCGCATGCGCGATATGGGTGCCACGCTCACGGACGAACTCACCCGTCTTGTGACCAAACATGCGGCCACTCAGCATTACCAATTCGCCGGAGGAATCAAGATATCACTGATCTCGGATGCCACTCTGGCAGTGGGCGTCGTGCAGGTGGAATCTGAAAATGTCAGCGGCTCCGTCACCTGGGTCGCCGTTCTGGAAGTTGCCGGAAAGCGTTACCCCATTTCCAAGTCCCGCACCGTCATTGGCCGTGGTACTGAAGCGGATATCACCGTGGACGACTCGGGTATTTCTCGTCGCCATGTTGAGATTCTCTGGGATGGCACGCGCGCACAAGCAAACGACCTCGGTTCTACCAACGGTTCTGTGCTCAATGGTCAACGTCTCACCTCTGCTGCCCTGGAAGCGGATGCCGTCATCACCGCAGGTCAAACCACCATCACGTTGAGGTTGCTGCCCCAGGCCGCTGGCGCAGAGCCTGAAGCTGCAACCCAGCACACTCCTCGCGCAGCTGAGCCCGGGGGCTTCTGGGGTCCTCGTGAGTGAGCTCACTCTGCTGATCCTGCGGGTGGGGTTCCTCGTCGCGCTGTGGGTATTCGTTTTCTTTGTGGTGTATGCCGTGCGCAGTGACCTGTTTGGTCAGCGCGTTCGTCGAATGCCCGCAGCAACCAAGGTTCCTGTGGCCGCACCCGAAGCTGCAGCTTTCATGACCTCTGCACAGCCGCGCATCTCAGTTCCTGCCTCTGATGAGGTTGCCCCTGCCGATGGCACCCCTCTCAAAATTGTGATCACTTCTGGGGCACTCGAAGGTCACGAACTCGCGCTGGTTGGAGATGCCATCACGATCGGGCGTTCACCCGACTCGAGCTTGGTTATTCAGGATGACTACACCTCCACCCATCATGCTCGTCTTGAGGTGCGCGGAGGGCAGTGGATGTTGCGCGACCTCGATTCCACCAACGGAACCACCATTGCCGGTTCCCGCATCACGAGTCCCGTTCCCATTCCGTTAAACACGCCCATCGTGGTCGGATCGATGACCTTCGAGGTTCGCCGCTAAGGCTCGTGACATGTCGACTCATAGTGCAGCCGCCTCCAATGTGGGAGTAATCCGCTCATCAAACCAAGATGCGGGTTATGCCGGCACCTACCTCAACGTGGTGGCAGACGGAATGGGTGGTCATGCCGGTGGTGACGTCGCGTCCCACCTTGTGATTCGTCACATGTTGCAGCTCGATAAGGAATATCCCGACGTTGCGGCAGCACAAAAGGATCTCGTGGCGACCCTGCTGCAGGCCAATGACATGCTTTCGGACCTGGTCTTTGAACACCCCGAACTAGCTGGCCTCGGCACCACCGTCAGTGCCTTCATTCGCGTGGGGGAACAGGTCGTCGTCGGTCACATTGGTGACTCTCGGATTTACCTCCTGCGCGAGGGCACCATGTCTCAGGTCACCGTGGATCACACCTTTGTGCAGCGACTCATCGATAGTGGCCGCATCACCGAAGCTGAAGCACATGACCACCCACGCCGCTCCGTACTCATGCGTGTGCTGGGAGACGTGGATGCGTCGCCCGAGATCGACACGATGGTCTTGGACGTCAACGTGGGTGACCGGTGGCTGCTCTGTTCCGACGGGCTGACCGGTGTCGTCTTCGGCGAGCGCCTCCAGAACTTCCTCTCGGAACAGGCCACGGCCGACGACATCGCGGATACTCTCATTCAGGCCAGCCTGACCGGTGGCGCTCCAGACAACGTCACCGTTGTCGTGGTGGACATTGTTGCGGGAAAACTCGACAAGGTCGCTGAACTAGTTGGTTCTGCCGCAGGACCCATGCCCCTCAAGGCACCTGCTCCTCGCATGACTCTGGGCACGGGTCCCAAGTCCCGGCCCAAACCCAAATCCCTCCCTGTCACAACAGATGGCATGAGCGTCCCGCCATCGGCGTTGACTGCACAACTGGATGCGGTGAAAGCTCGACGTATTCGCCGCAGGTTTGTTCTTGCAGGCTCACTCATTGTTGTTGTGGGTGTTCTCGTCATCGCCGGAATCTTGGGATACCGCTGGACTCAGACCCAGTACTACGTCGGTGCGGACACAGACACTGTGGTGATCTATCAGGGCATCTCTCAGGCCGCAGGACCTTTCTCGCTCTCTGAGGTCTACGTCGATACCCAGGTTCCCCTCGAAGGCTTGACGGCGTATCAGCGTGAACAGATCTCCAGGACCATTGCATTCGGTTCCTTTGCGGAAGCTCAGGCCCTGGTTGATTCTTTGACGAGCGGGCAGTAGCCATGTCTGCCCCCGTTACTCCAGCTCCCGACTTTGCCCTGACCGGGTCGATTGGCAAGCTCAAGCGAGCCAAAGTGCCCCAGCGTATGCGCAACGTGGAGCTGGTTTTGCTCATTGTTGCCTGCGGCATCAATGTCGGTTCACTGGTGCTGGTCCAACTCGGTGTTCTCGGCGTTGTGGATGGTGGGCCCCTCGCCATCTGTGGACTGCTCACTGTTCTTGTTCTGGCTATCCACGTCGCAATGCGTTTTGTGGCCCCTCAAGCAGACGCACTTATTCTTCCCGTGGCCACTGTGCTCAACGGTCTCGGTATTGCTGAGATTTATCGCATTGACCTTGCTCTGGGCAATGAGGGCTGGGATGCGCTGGCAAATAAGCAGATTGCCTGGACGGCGTTAGCCCTGGGGGCTGCGTTTGCCACCATCGTGCTGATTCGCCACCAGCGGGTGCTGCAGCGCTACACCTATATTTTTGGCCTCGTTGCCGTGATCTTGCTCATTCTGCCGATGATTCCGGGGCTCGGCATTGAGGTCAACGGTGCTCGTGTCTGGATCCAAATTGGCACCCTCACTTTCCAGCCGGGTGAGATCGCCAAGATTGCGCTCGCTATTTTCTTTGCCGGCTACCTCGTTCAGCGCCGCGAAAGCCTGTCCATGGTGGGTAAGAGTTTCTTAGGAATGCGTTTCCCCCGTGGGCGCGACCTTGGGCCCATCTTGGTGGTCTGGGCCATGTCGATGGCTGTGATTGTCTTCCAGCGTGACTTGGGTACTGGTTTGCTCTACTTCGGGTTGTTCCTGGTCATGTTGTATGTGGCGACGGGGCGCGGAAGTTGGGTCATTCTCGGATTGAGCCTGGTCGGTTTGGGTGCGGTGCTGGCTAACCAGTTCCTGGACTATGTGCACGGCCGTTTTGCCAACTGGTATGACGCCTTCAATCCCGAAAACTTCAACGGTTACGGCGGGAGTTACCAGCTTGTGCAGGGCCTGTTCGGCTTGGCCCACGGTGGCGTGATCGGCACCGGACTGGGTGAGGGCTTGCCTGAGGTGACTCCGGTTGCCCAGAGCGACTACATCATTGCCAGCCTGGGTGAAGAACTCGGCCTGGCCGGAATCTTTGCCATTCTCTGCCTCTACCTTCTGCTCGTCGGGCGCGGTCTGCGCATCGGTTTTGCCGGCCATGACGACTTCAGCAAACTGTTGGCGGTGGGTCTGTCATTCACCATTGCCTTGCAGTGTTTCATTGTGATCGGTGGTGTGATGCGCGTGATTCCCCTCACCGGTCTGACCACACCGTTCCTTGCCGCAGGTGGTAGTTCACTCGTGGCCAACTGGATGATTGCTGCACTCTTGCTGCGTCTGTCTGACTCGTTACGCAATGAGCCCCGGTTGGTGGTTGGATGAACCGCGAACTCAAGCGCGTCACCTTTGTGGTGATCGGGATGTTCTTGGCCTTGTTCTTGGCTTCGAGCGTGATTCAGGTTGCCGTGGCGGATCAGCTCTATGCCGATAGCCGCAATACCCGCACCATTTTTGATAGTTACCGCTACCAACGTGGAGCGATCCTGGTCGCCGGTTCACCGATTGCACAATCGGTGCCGACCGACGATAACTACCGTTACCAGCGCACCTATCTCAACCCCTTCACGTATGCCAATGTCACCGGATATTTCACCCTCAACCAGGGCATGACCGGCATTGAAGGAGCCATGAACTCTTACCTCAGTGGGAAGACAGGTTCACAGTTCCTCAACCAAGTCAATGCAATCCTGACTGGACAAGAACCTCAGGGCGCGAGTGTGGGTCTCAGTCTCGATCCCGTCATGCAGCAAGTTGCCTTCGACGAGTTGGCTAACTACGAAGGCGCTGTCATCGTGACTGAGCCCAGCACCGGCAAGATTTTGGTGATGGCTTCTAAGCCTGGCTATGACCCCAATGCATTGGCTTCCCACAACACCGATGACGTGATTGCAAGCTACGACGCTCTCATCGCCGATCCCCAGCAGCCACTCATTGATAAGACCATCACGGGAGATATGAACCCTCCGGGGTCGGTATTCAAGTTGGTCATGGTTGCCGCTGCCCTCGAGTCCGGTAAATACACCCCGGACAGCACCTTCGATAACCCTTCGCAGTATCGACTACCCGGAACCGATGTGTTCATTGAGAACTCCACGCACACGTCCTGTGGTCCAGGTGCCACGGTGACCCTCGCGACTGCTCTGCGCCTGAGCTGCAACATTCCCTTTGCGGAACTCGGTCTCGAGCTGGGTCGGAAGGCGATCTTGGACCAAGCCAAGAAGTTTGGTTTCAACACCTCGTTCGATGTGCCCATGACAACGGCAGCCAGTGAGTTTCCTGTCGTGATGAACGAGCCGCAGACCGCATTGGCCTCGTTTGGTCAATACGACGTCCGCGCGACACCGTTGCAGATCGCGATGGTGTCCGCTGCTGTGGCCAACGGCGGCAAGGTGATGTATCCCACCGTGGTGGATCAGGTGCTGGAACCCACTCTCAAACCAATTTCACAGTTTGAGGCGAAAGAATACTCTCAGGCGATGAGTGCTGAAACAGCAGCAACGATGACCCAAATGATGATTAACAACGTCGATAACAGCAATCTCATAACTAATGTGAGAATTGATGGGGTAAAGGTCGCGGGAAAAACCGGGACGGCGGAGAATGGGGACGGGGAACCGTACACATTCTGGTTCACCGGATTCGCTCCGGCTGATGCTCCAAGATATGCCATCACAGTCCTCATCGAAAACGGTGCTGGACTTGGCCAAAGTGGTTATGCAAATGACACGGCGGTCCCTATTGCACGAAAAGTCCTAGAGGCGGGGTTAAACAAATGAGACCAACAGCTGGAATCACCTTCGGTGGTCGTTACGAGCTCCAGTCACGCATTGCCATTGGTGGCATGGGTGAAGTCTGGCAAGCCACCGACCTGGTGATCGGACGTCTCGTCGCCATCAAGATCTTGAAGGACGAATACCTGGGTGACCCCGGCTTCCTGGAGCGTTTCCGCGCCGAAGCCCGTCACGCTGCCTTGGTCAACCACGAGGGCATTGCCAACGTCTACGACTACGGCGAGGAAGAAGGTTCTGCCTACCTCGTGATGGAACTCGTTCCTGGTGAACCCCTCTCGGCCATTATCGAACGCGAGAAAACTCTGTCCATTGACAAGGTTCTCGATATCGTTGCGCAAACATCTGCAGCACTGCAAGCTGCTCATGCTGCCGGCCTGGTTCACCGCGACATTAAGCCTGGAAACATGCTTATTACCCCCGAGGGTCGCGTCAAGATCACGGACTTCGGTATCGCACGTATTGCAGACCAGGTTCCTCTGACTGCGACCGGCCAGGTCATGGGTACTGTGCAATACCTCTCCCCTGAACAAGCCAGTGGCCACCCTGCCTCGCCGTCGACCGACATCTACTCTCTAGGTATCGTCGCCTACGAATGCTTGGCTGGAAAGCGCCCCTTTACCGGCGAATCTCAGGTTGCGATCGCTATGGCTCAGATCAACGAAGAGCCTCCGCCGCTGCCAGACACCATTGCTGAACCAGTTCGCAACCTGGTTTACTCCTGCATTGCCAAGAAGCCTGCAGATCGTCCCGCCTCCTCGGCAAACCTTGCTCGTGCAGCACAGGCCCTGCGCCGCGGAGATCTCCAGGGTGCAGCTGCTGCTGTTCCCGGTGTCTTGGGCACCACCACTACTCCTCTTGATGCCACCACGGTGATGCCTCGAACCGCCGCAACCGGAGCAACGACTGTTTTGACTATTCCAGACGCACCTGAACCTCTCGAAGAAGAAAAGAAGAAGCGTAGCCCCTGGACCTGGCCCCTCGTGGCACTCGTCGGTGTGCTTCTGATCGTGCTCGTGGGTGCCATCATTGCCCTCACCTCTGGTGGCGGAACTCCAGAGCCCACCCCGACTGAAACCACCAAGTCGGCCACCCCCACACCTACTAAGTCGGCAACGCCTACCCCCACAGGCTCGGCTACTCCCACTACGGCAGCAATCAACAAGGCTGATTATGTGGGCAAGCCCATTGCGGATGCTACGGCCGCCCTGGAGAAGCTCAACATGACCGTCAACCAGGTCAAGGGAACCGCTGCACCCAGTGCAGACAAGGTTGGCATCGTCTATGACGTCAACCCGACCGGCCCACAAGTTGCCAACGGAACCACGATTAACGTGACCTATTACGGTGATCTTCCCGTTGCACCGGCACCCAGCACAGCGCCGACCCTGGACGAGTCAGACTCAAACTACACTCCAACCCAGGCAATCAACGTTCGATGGGCTGGATATACCGCGTGCCCTTCTGGCCACGCACTTTCCGGATACAACATCTTGCTCAACGGAACGTCAATTGCGACGGTCACGGGAACCTCGGGTGCCATTCCTGCACAGCCCGTGGGTGACTACACCGTGAGCTACCAGGCAAACTGTGCTGGACTTGACAGCTCTCCTGCATCTCCCACCACGCCATTTCAAGTAACGACTCTGGGCTAGATTAGACCGAGAGTCTTATCTAGGGGAATCAGTGGCACAGAATAAAAGTGTGATTGCGGGGCGCTACGAGCTAGGCAAAGTACTAGGCACCGGCGGTATGGCCGATGTCTATGCTGCCCACGACTCGGTCAGCGGCCAGAAGGTTGCACTCAAACTCCTCAACGAGGAGCTCGCCAGCAACCTCAAATTCCGCGAGCGCTTCAAGCAAGAAGCACGTGCTTCTGCATCTATGGTGCACCCCAATATTGTTCGTGTTCTCGACGCCGGTGAAGACACCTACCTCGATGACGCTGGTGTGGAGCACACCCGCTCTTACCTCGTCATGGAAAATGTGGATGGGCTTGAGCTCTCTAAGCTCGTTGCCCGCGGTGCACTCAAAGTAACCGAAGCAATCCGCGTTGCGGCTGAACTTCTCTCTGCAGTCGAATATGCCCACAATGCCGGCATTGTTCACCGGGATATCAAGCCCAGTAACATCATGCTCACCCGTTCGGGAAACGTGAAGATTCTTGACTTCGGGATTGCTCGAGCAGTTTCTGACACATTTGACGACCTCGCTGTCACCACCTCAATCCTCGGCACCGCAGCGTATTTCTCTCCTGAACAAGCCAAGGGTCAGAAAGTTGACGCGCGGACTGACATCTACGCCATCGGTATCGTGCTCTTCGAAATGCTCACCGGAAAGGTGCCTTTTGGGGGCGACACTGCTGTTGCCGTTGCTCACCAGCACATTCACGCTCAGCCCGTTGCGCCCAGCTCACTGAACCCCAAGGTTTCCCCCGCACTAGATGCTGTGGTGTCGAAGGCACTTTCCAAGGCCAAGACCCAGCGCTACCAAACGACCACTGCGTTTGGTCGTGCGCTGGGTGAAGCAGCTGCCGGACGTGTTCCTGCTGCCCCCACACCCCCCTCGCCCGTGGAAGAACTGTTAGGTCCCATTTCGGAACCAGCTCTCGCCTACACCCCCACGGTGAACACTGAACTTCCCGCTGACTTTGCCTTCTTGTTTGGTACGGATCCTCAAACTGCGCCGACTCTGATCGAACCTGAACAGTTCCGTCCGCCCGTCAAGCGCGTGGTGGCCATTGTGGGCGTCGTAGCACTGATCTTCGGAGCCATCATGGGTATGGGTCTCTGGGTCGCAACACTGCAGCCCGCCAACTTGTTCCCTGCGAGCACTGTCACTGTCCCTCAGCTCAACAATGTCACCGTGAGCAAGGCGGAGGCCCAGCTCAAAGATCTGGGTTTCATAACGAGTCAGGTTGTGGAGAATAGTGCGACCACAGATAAGGGCAAGGTCATTCGAACTGATCCGCCGAAGGGGACAGTGGTTGACCCCGGTTCACCCATCATTCTTTTTGTTTCTGCCGGGAAGACCGAGGTAGAGGTGCCGCAAGTTGCAGATATGACGGTGCCAGACGCGACAATCCAGCTCGAAGCAGCTGGATTCAAAGTGGGTACAGTAACCGAAGGCCACTCGCCGTCGTATTCTGCTGGCCTTGTCATTAGCACAACCCCGTCGTTGGGTACCAAGCTCATTCAAGGCAGCAAGGTGAATCTGCTCGTCTCTGACGGCAAGATCGAAATTCCTGACCTTCGGGGAATGAGTGTGACCGATGCCAACAACGTGCTGAGCACGTTGTCCATCACGCCCACTGTCCAGGCCGACACCGGATGCCCCAAGGCGGCGACGCCCACCGTGAAGACCCAGTCGGTCAGCCCCGGCGTGGTTCCTCAGGGAACCAACATCACGATTACCTACTGCGCAGGCTAATTCTTTAGCGAATCAGTGGGCTCTTGGTCAGAGCCAGCTCGGCTGCACCCTCGAGGCCACAGACTTCAAGCCAGTTGCCGAGCATGGTGTAGCCACCCTCAGTGAGCACAGACTCGGGGTGGAACTGAACGCCATAAATGGGTGCTTCTTTGTGCTGCAGGCCCATGATCACTCCACCGGCGGTGGAGCTCGTGATAGTGAGCTCTGCCGGTACGGTCGAGTTCACCACGGCGAGAGAGTGGTACCGCGTTGCAGTAAATGGCTGTGGAACTGCCGCATACAGCGCACTGGTGTCGTGAGTAATCAGGGACGTCTTTCCGTGCATGAGCTCTTCCGCATTGGTCACGGTCGCGCCAAACGCTTCACCAATTGCTTGGTGCCCGAGGCACACACCCAATAGGGGAATGTTCTGCTTTTTCGCACTGTGAACGGCCGCAATGGACACACCGGCATCCGAGGGTTTGCCGGGTCCAGGTGAGACAAGCACGCCGTCATACTGTGCGATCGTGGCATCTAGTTCAGCCAGAGGAATCTGGTCATTGCGCACAACAACTGTCTGGGCACCTAGCTCTTGGAGATAGCCGTTGAGTGTGTAGACAAAGCTGTCATAGTTGTCGATTACCAAGATTCTGGTCATTGGTCTACCGTAACCTCTCGCACCGAAATTGCCGCATCGACGGCAGGAAAAACAAACATCATGAGGAGGGTGACCAGAACAATGACACCTGCGGTCAAGATAGCTGCCTTGATCCACAGATTTCCCGGAAGTACTCGCCAGAGCGCTGCGTACATTATGAATTCACCTTCTGTGTCTTCGCCATTTCCGCAGGGGGGCCAGCAGAACGTGGCCGCCACGAATCCAGAACCCCATAGACGATCATGCGCTCGGCATCACCCAGGAGTGGATTACACGTGGTGATGGTGATGATGTTTTGTTCCCCCGGGGACTGGTTCGTTCCTGGTACGGGCAGAAGAACATCGACAGCGGTTGGCAAGACATACTCGTAGTTGCGGAAAGCGTAGGTGTAATACCCCTCTTCGGTCTCGACATAAATCTTGTCGCCGAGTTGGAGTTTCGGTGCATCACCGAAGGGGCTGCCCCAGTTGGTGCGGTGAACAGCTAATGCAAAGTTTCCCGGCTGTCCTGGCCATTGTGTATCGGGGTAGTGACCGAAATAGCCGTGATTCAAAATGGTGGGGAGGTCTATCCCGTTCTTCACAACACGTGTGGAATCAGCTCCCAGTCGGGGAATGTAGATTGTCGCGAATTGTGCTCCCGCGCCAACCCCCGCAAAAGCAGGGGCGGGACCGAAATCTTGTTCCGGCTGCGGTGTTGCCGTGAAATCTTGTGCGTCTGCCCATTCTTTGGTCAGTTCGGAACTAGCAACTTGTTGTTGTCCCTCCACCACGGCGTTATTGATCCACAGCTGCCACGCAAGGAACAACAACACGATGACACCGAAAGTGATGAGAAGTTCACCGACTACTCCCATGACACGAGAGAGGGTTCCGGGCTTCCACACTTAGCCAACTTTACCCGCTGCAACTGGACGCTTTCTGAGGGCTGGGAGAATTCCGGTAGAATTTTCACCATGGCTGGAACTCAGAAGCGCACCAAAGCACCTCGCACCCCAGAGACCTCAGGACACGACGCTCCGAACCCCGTCTGGTTCAAGCCCGTCATGTTCGGTTTCATGCTGGTTGGTCTGGTCTGGATCATTGTCTTCTACATCAGCCAGGGTTCGCTGCCCATTCCTTCGCTTGAAGCGTGGAATATTCTGGTCGGCTTCGGTATTGCCTTCATCGGTTTCTTGATGACCACACGGTGGCGCTAACTCTAATTACACGCGTGTAATTCTCCCCATGTGGATAAGCATGTGGATAACTTTCCGTTTTACCCCAACACAAACATGGGGGCATGGGAAAGAGCTAATCCCACGAACACGGCAACCGTGAGGCTAATCAACGCGAGTTGAAGCCGGCGCTGGGACAGCTTTCTGGTGGACACATAGATAAAGCCCAGAAGCGCGCCACCAATCAGGCCGCCCAAGTGTGCCTGCCAGGAAATACTCATGCCGGGGAGGAAGCCAATGACCAAGTTAATGCCCACCAGCACGAGTAACTGGGTTGTTTCGCCGCCCAGCTTGCGCTGGATCACCAAGAAGGCACCCATCAGACCAAAGATGGCGCCGGAAGCTCCCACCACAAATGTGGTGTGCGGGGCCCAAAACATGACGCCCAGCGATCCAGCCAGACCAGAAGCAAGGTAGAGGGTGAGGAATCTGCCCTTACCGAGCATTGCCTCAAGTATTCGTCCGAAAATCCACAGCGTGTACATATTGAGCAGGATGTGGAAAACAAAGCCCGTTGAGTGCGCAAAAACGCTCGTGAGCATGCGCCATGGCTCATACGGGGCACCCACCAGCGAATACTCGCCGAAACTGAAATACGGCGCATACGCCAGATAGCTCGTCGCATCGAGGCCTGGAATGAGCTGCAACAGATAAAACAGCCCCGTGATCACCATGAGTGTATACGTCACGACAGGTTTGTGGCCAGAACCGCCCATCACGAGAGCACGGGTCTTGGGTACCCGACCCTGGGCCTGTGCCACGCACTCCGGACACATCACACCGACAGGTGCTTGAGTTTGGCACTGCACACACACCGGACGCTCACACCGCTGACAGCGGATGTAGGTCGAGTTCGCCGGATGGCGATAACAGGAAGGGGCTGCCTCGTCGGCAGCCCCCCAGCCTGTTTCGTTGGTCACGAAGAGTTAGACCTGTTCGACGGTGATCGATTCGATGACTACGTCATCGAGAGGACGGTCACGGCCATCGGTCGAGACAGCACCCAGCTGGTCCACGATCGCACGGCTCGCTTCATCTTCGACTGCTCCGAAGATGGTGTGCTTGCCCTGCAACCAGGTGGTGGGAGCAGTGGTGATGAAGAACTGAGAACCATTGGTTCCCTTGCCGCCATAGGTTCCCGCGTTGGCCATGGCAAGGATGTAGGGCTGAGTGAAGTTCAGTTCCGAGTTGATCTCGTCATCGAACTGGTAACCGGGACCGCCGGTACCGGTGCCGAGTGGGTCGCCGCCCTGAATCATGAAGTCAGGAATGATGCGGTGAAAAACAACACCGTTGTAGAGAGGGTCGTTGCGCTTCGCGCCGGTACGAGGGTCAGTCCACTCGATATCTCCGGTAGCAAGTCCCACGAAATTCTTCACGGTCTTGGGTGCGTGGTTTCCGTAGAGGTTGATCTTGATGGGGCCAAGAGTGGTGTTCATCGTGGCTACTGCAGTGTGAATTGACATGCCCCAATCTTTTCACAAACGAAGGTTAACTCTGTGTTGCGTTCGCTCACCGGGGAAACACTCTGCTTCCTTTCAGCAACAACAGTGGCAAGATGGGAACATGGCACGCACAAAGATGACTGAAGCAGAAGCACTCAAAGCACAAGCGGAAGCACTGTTGCACGAACAGCAGCAGGTTCTTTCTCACGCCGGTGCCGTGGTGCGCCAGGCCAGCCGTGAGCTGGGTCGAGTCACGAGCGAGGAAGTTGTTCCCCGCGTCGTACGTGGAACACGCTCCGCTGCACAGACCACGCGTGACAAATTGGTCGACGAGGTTCTCCCTTCCGTCGCTTCTGTGATCGGCAGCACACTCTCTGTCATTGATGCCGCCCGCGACAAGCGCGTGACGGAAGTAACCAAGCAGGTTGCCAAGCTCGCTGCCGGGAAGAAGGCCGTGGCGAAGGTTGCTCCCGCTGCTTCTGTCGGCGCAGGAAAATATATCGCTGCAGGTATCGGTATTGCTGCCCTCCTGGGTATTGGTTACGTCGTCTGGCAGACATTCCGTGCCGACGACGAACTCTGGGTTTCTGAAGACGAATAATCGCTGATGGCATTCGTACTGCCCCAGTTCCCCGTGGGGTCAGTCGTTTTGCCGTTCATGCCGGTCGCACTGAGAGTCTTTGAACCCCGGTATCTGAAACTCATGGGTGACCTCGTGGGTTCCGAGAACCCCGTTTTTGGCATGCCTCTTTTTCCTCAACGTGTCGCCGCCGGTGAAGCACCCGACCGGATCACGGTGGGAACGGTTGTCAAGGTTGATGACTTTGGTATGACCGATGACAACCTCGGAATTACCGGTTCGGGCACCCGCAGATTCTTGGTGACCAAATGGCTAGAGCCTGACCCCTACCCCCGGGCTGAAATTGCCTACTTGCCAGACCTCGTCTGGGACGACCGTTTTGATTCCCAGCGATTGACGGTTGAACTGACAGTGCGTGACTTACTTTCTCGAGCTGCCAACTACGGCGAGATGTTGTGGGAGGCAGATACCGAAATCTCTGAAGAGCCCGTGGCTGCCCTGTGGCAATTAGCAGCCATGCTCCCGGTGGGCAACGCCGAGCAATACTCGCTCCTAGAGTCGGAAACGTTAGAAGATCTCATTGAAACCACCCTGGCTATCTGCGTCGGGGGAAACAAGTTCCTCGATGGCATCGACGCCGGGGAGTCACCCCAGTAGAGCCCCCTCCCTACGGGATACTGGAGCAATGACCAGCTCCGCTGCACCTGAATCGTGGGATGACGCAGTTCTGCGCACGCAACACCACCCTCATTTCATGCAGTCCCTCGCCTGGGCCCAGTTCAAGACCGGCTCGGGCTGGGAGCCCTCTGGTGAACACCTCCGGAATGTCGCCGGTGATGAGGTGCTTGCGGTTCAAGAATTCACTCGTCCTGCCTTTGGGCTGGGAAACCTCATCCATGCCCCTCGCGTCTCCGGAATCACCCCCGAGAAAGTGGCGATTCTGACCGAGCGAGCACAGCAGCTCGCCGGTGGGAAGAACCTGGCATACAAGATCGAGACGTATCAGGAAACAGATCCTGAACTCATTGCCGCCTTCACAGCACACGGCTGGGTTGAGGCATACCCATCCCAGTATCAGTGGTCGGTCACTATCGATCTGACTCCTGATGAAGAAACCATGTTTGCTGGCTTTGGTCCCAAGGCTCGTAACCACCTTCGTTTCGCGATGAAGGCGGACATCGAAGTGAACCGCGTTCCCTTCTCAGAAGAAAACATCGTGCAGCTGCTCGAGCTCGTCGGCGGGACGAAGGACCGCTCAGGTGCGTTCTTCCGTTCCGAGGACTACCTGCGCAAGGCCTGGGGTACCTTCGATGCCGCTGGGCAAGCACGCCTCTACATGGCACACCACGAGGGCACCCTCATTGCAGCCGCTGTCGTCTTCACCTTCGGCAAGAAGGCTTGGTACAAAGACGGCGGATCTATTCGAACCCAGAAGCGTCTTCCCGCTCCCCACCTCATGCAGTGGACCATCATGCGGGACCTTAAGGCCGAAGGCTTTGAAGCCTATGACCTCGGTAACGTTCCAGACCCTGAGAACATCACGGCAGGAGCAATGGAGGGCCTCTGGCACTTCAAGACCGGCTTCAATTCCACCGTGGATAGCTACATGCCTGCTTTTGAGTATCCGCTGAATTCCAAGCAAAAGCTGTGGAACAAGTACGAAACCAAGTTCTTGGCATTGTATTCACGCCTGCGCAAGGACTACTGGTACTAACTACTTCTTCGACGCAGGGTGGTCCATCCGCATATAGACGCCACCCTTCTTGAGTTCATCGAGCATTTGGTTCAGTCGCTTCTGACGTATCTCTTGACGCACAGCGCGCGTAATCCACGCCAGGTAGTCGTTGCGTTGATACGCAGGTCTGTGGTCAAAGTCTGCCCGGAGACCTGACTGTTCCAGCGCCAACTTCACGTCCGGGGGCATCTCGACAAGCTTGCGCCGAAGGTTTCCCTTCTTATCGCGCATATCGCGAGAAGACACAGACTTTCCTTAGGGCTTTCTGGTGCCAAAAGCACGGGTGAGCAGAATGTCACAAAAAATGAGGACGACCACGATCCAGTTAATCACCATGTTTGTGGGCTGGCCCATTGCCAGGAAAATCAGGGAAATGACAATGAGGAGTAATGAAACTCCCAACAAGCTTCTGTGCAGAATTGTGGTCGTGCGGGGGCTGAACTTCTTCATGGCTTCCTCTGGTCATTGAGGGGGAATTTTTCGTGGTTTCAGCGTAGCCTGTGGTTATGTCAGACGTGGAAAAGTACAACGCTGCTGCGTCAGCGGAAAACTCTGCTGTGATTGGGTTCTTGTTCAAGGAATTCCAACAAGCCCTCCCCACTGCCACCTTCAAGGTCTGGCACGGTGCCCCCGTCTGGTTCCTAGAGGACATTCCTGTCGTGGGCTACCAAGACCACACACACGGAACAAAAGTGTTGTTCTGGAGCGGCAAGGACTTTTCTGAACCAGGCCTTCTCGGTTTAGGCAAACACCGCGCTGCGGGAATCACGTATACCGACGTGGCCTCCATCAACGTGGAAGACCTCCGGCGCTATCTGCGTCTCAGCACAGAGATCATCTGGGACTACCGCTCGTTACGCCCCACGAAGTAATCCCACCTCCGTCTTTTCAACACGTTTGGATCTACATGTCACACGGTGATGTTCAGCTTGAATCTGAGAACTTCCGCGTCACGCAGTGGGTCCTTCAACCTGAAGAAGAAATTCCCCTCCATCTGCACGAACATCACTATGTCGTTGTTCCGCTTGTCAACGGAACCTTGAAGGTCGTGCCCACAGAGGGTGACAGTTTTGAGCTAGCCCTTACCAAGGGTGTTGCCTATGAGCGTTCCGCCGGAGCTCACCATGTCGTGGGGAACGCGGGGAGTGAAGAACTGAGATTCCTCGAGGTTGAAAACCTTCACACAGGCCTCACAGGCTAAACAAAACACCCTCCATTTCTGGAGGGTGTTTCTTGTTGTGGAGCCTAGGAGAATCGAACTCCTGACCTCCTGCTTGCAAAGCAGGCGCTCTACCAATTGAGCTAAGGCCCCGATTGCTTTTAACACTTTACAGCAATTTGAAAAGTGCAATTGCGTGGGGCTACCAGGACTTGAACCTGGGACCTCTTCATTATCAGTGAAGCGCTCTAACCACCTGAGCTATAGCCCCGCTAGGGCAGATTCGAGACTACCGGAATCCGGCGAAATCTCTAAATCGAGCCCGTTTGTGGTTACTGCTGGTTGGTGAAACCAATCGACAGACCGCCCACAATCTTGGCAGCAGCGTTGTAAATCACGGCACACACAGCACCCATCACGGTGATCACGATGAGGTTGACCACACCAATGGCAGCAGCGGCACCGAGGACTTTACCGATCGAGGCCACGGCGTTGATGTCGAAGGAGCTTCCGCTTCCCAACACTTCACCGGCAACGCTGTTGGCAGTGTCGAAGATACCGGTCTGCACGAAGACCATGTAGAGGAGGAAGGTTCCCACAACAACGACGATGAACTGTGCAACTCCCAGGAGGAAAGACAGCTTGAGTGCCGACATGAAGTCAATGTAGACAAGCTTGAGGCGAACTTGCTTAGCTTCGGGAGCCTTGGGTGCTCGCGGTTCACCCTTCTGGGGAATCTTGTTCTTGAGCTTCTGAGCCAAGGTGTTACTCATGTGGTGCCTCTTCCCCCGCAGTGTCTGCGCCGGTTACTTCTTCTTCGTTGTTCTCGTCTGTTGATTCAAGATTACGCTCTGAATTGCGAGCAACGGCAAGAATCTTGTCTCCGTCTTCGAAGCGAGCAAAGACAACACCCATGGTGTCACGTCCCTTGGCAGGAACTTCATTCACTGCCGAGCGAACAACCTTGCCCGTTTCGAGAACGACGAGTACTTCATCTTCCTCTTCCACAATCAGTGAACCAACCAGGTCTCCGCGGTCTTCGCTGAGCTTGGCCACCTTAATGCCCAAACCTCCACGGTTCTGTGTGCGGTACTGGTCAGCATCGGTGCGCTTGGCGTAACCACCTTCGGTAACCACAAAGACGAAGCCGGAATCAGAAACCAGCGAAGCAGACAGCAAGCTGTCACCGCCGCGGAACTTCATACCGGTCACACCCGAGGTGGAGCGGCCCATGGGGCGCAATGCCTCATCAGTTGCGGTGAAGCGGATGCTCATACCCTTGCGTGAAACGAGGAGAACGTCTGAGTCTGCTTCGATAAGCAGGGCGGAGACGAGCTCGTCACCTTCACGCAGCTTGATGGCGATGATGCCGCCGGTGCGGTTGGTGTCGTATTCGGTCAGCGCTGTCTTCTTGATCAGTCCATCGCGGGTTGCCAAGGCCAAGTACTTGGCAGCTTGGTAGTCGCGAATGTCGAGAATCTGGGTGACCTGTTCGTCTGGTGCCAGCGCGAGAAGGTTAGCGATGTGCTGACCCTTGGCGTCACGACCAGCTTCTTGAACTTCATAAGCCTTGGCCCGGTACACACGACCGGTGTTCGTGAAGAACAACAGCCAGTGGTGCGTCGTGGTGACGAAGAAGTGCTCGACGACGTCATCTGCTCGGAGCTGAGCGCCCTTGACGCCGCGGCCGCCCCGGTGCTGGCTGCGGTAATTGTCGCTGCGCGTGCGCTTGATGTAGCCGCCGCGGGTCACGGTGATGACCATTTCCTCTTCAGGAATGAGGTCTTCCACACTCATGTCGCCATCAAAGCCGAACATGATCTCCGAGCGACGGTCATCGCCATAGCGAGTGACGATGTCGGTGAGTTCTTCCGAAACAATCTCACGCTGACGTGAGGGGCTTGCAAGAATGGCGTTGAACTCGGTGATCTGAGTTTCGAGTTCGTTCGCTTCGTCAATGATCTTCTGGCGTTCAAGAGCGGCCAGACGACGAAGCTGCATCTCGAGGATGGCGCGGGCCTGGAGTTCGTCGATCTTGAGGAAAGACATCAGGCTGTCACGAGCATCTTCTACGGTGGAGCTCTTGCGGATCAGCGCAATGACGTCATCGAGGGCATCCAGTGCAGCTAGGTAACCCTTGAGGATGTGCATGCGCTCTTCGGCCTTGCGCAGTCGGAACTGCGTGCGGCGAACGATGACATCAATCTGGTGTTCCACCCAGTTGGTGATGAATCCATCAATAGCAAGGGTGCGCGGAATACCATCCACGATGGCCAACATGTTGGCACCAAAGTTTTCCTGCAACTGAGTCTGCTTGTAGAGGTTGTTGAGTACAACCTTTGCAACAGCATCGCGCTTGAGCACGATGACCAGTCGCTGACCAGTACGACCAGATGTCTCATCGCGGATATCTGCGATACCGGTGATCTTGCCTTCCTTGACCAGCTCAGCGATCTTAATCGCGAGGTTGTCGGGGTTGACCTGGTAGGGAAGTTCGGTGACGACCAGGCAGGTGCGACCCTGCAGTTCTTCGACGCTGACCACGGCACGCATCGTGATGGAGCCACGACCGGTGCGATACGCATCCTGAATACCCTTGATGCCCAAAATCTGTGCGCCGGTGGGGAAGTCAGGGCCCTTGATTCGGGAAATGAGAGCCTCGAGCAGCTCCTCACGTGTTGCTTCCGGGTTTGCCAATGCCCACAGCGTACCTTCTGCAACTTCACGCAAGTTGTGCGGTGGAATATTGGTGGCCATACCCACGGCAATACCAACCGAACCGTTGACCAAAAGGTTGGGAAAACGCGCAGGAAGAATAGAAGGCTCTTGTGTGCGGCCGTCGTAGTTGTCCTGGAAGTCGACGGTGTCTTCGTCGATATCGCGAACCATCTCCAGCGCCAACGGCGCCATTTTGGTTTCGGTGTAACGAGGAGCGGCAGCGGAGTCATTACCGGCTGAACCGAAGTTACCTTGACCAAGGGCCAGGGGGTAGCGCAAGGACCAGGGCTGGACCAGTCGAACAAGTGCGTCGTAGATGGCCGAGTCACCGTGCGGGTGGAACTGTCCCATGACGTCTCCGACAACACGAGCACACTTGGAGAATGCCTTGTCGGGGCGGTAACCACCGTCATACATCGCGTAAATCACACGACGGTGCACGGGCTTGAGGCCGTCACGCACGTCAGGAAGTGCGCGGCCCACGATAACGCTCATCGCGTAGTCGAGGTAGGAACGCTGCATCTCTAGTTGCAGGTCGACCTGCTGGATGCGGTTCTCTCCGTTTTCGTCTGTCGTGACGAGGTTGTCGTTAGATGTCAAGGAAACGCACATCCTTTGCATTCTTCTGGATGAAGTTTCGACGTGATTCCACGTCTTCACCCATCAGGGTTGAGAAAATTTCGTCGGCAGCAACTGCGTCATCCAGAGTGACCTGAAGCAAGGTGCGGGTTTCGGGGTTCATGGTGGTGTCCCACAGTTCGCGGTAGTCCATCTCACCCAGACCCTTGTAGCGCTGGATTCCGTTGTCTTTGGGAATCTTGCGTCCCGCAGCGAGACCCACCTCGAGCTGGCGGTCACGCTGATCATCCGAGTACACGTACTCGTGATCGGCGTTTGACCACTTCAGTCGATAGAGCGGCGGTTGAGCGAGGTAAACGTAACCCAACTCAATCAGTGGCTTCATGTAGCGGAAGAGCAGAGTGAGCAACAAGGTGGTGATGTGCTGGCCATCAACATCCGCATCGGCCATGAGCACGATCTTGTGATATCTGGCCTTTTCCGGGTTGAAGTCTTCCCCGATCCCAGCACCGAAAGCGGTAATCATGGCCTGGACTTCATTGTTGGCCAGGGCCTTGTCCAGGCGGGCCTTCTCCACGTTAAGGATCTTGCCACGCAAGGGAAGGATCGCCTGTGTTTCAGGGTTACGTCCCTGAACTGCGGAACCACCAGCGGAGTCACCCTCCACCATGAAGATTTCAGAGATCGAGGGGTCCTTGCTCGCGCAGTCCTTCAGCTTTCCGGGCATACCGCCACCCTCAAGCAGGCCCTTGCGGCGTGCGGTTTCGCGCGCCTTACGGGCCGCCATGCGAGCGGTTGCTGCCTGCAGTGCCTTGCGGATAATGTCCTTGGCCTGGTTGGGGTTGCGCTCGAACCAGTCACCGAGGAAATCACCGGTAATGCGCTGAACGAATGCCTTCGCTTCTGTGTTTCCCAGCTTGGTCTTGGTCTGACCTTCGAACTGGGGTTCTGCCAGCTTGATGGAGACAACAGCGGTGAGGCCTTCACGAACATCATCTCCGGAGAGATTTTCGTCCTTCTCTTTGAGAATGCCTTTTTCACGTGCGTACTTGTTGACCAGAGTGGTCATCGCGGCACGGAAACCTTCTTCGTGTGTTCCACCCTCGTGAGTGTTGATGGTGTTCGCGTAGGTGTGCACGCTTTCGCTGTAGGCAGTGGTCCACTGCATCGCGATTTCACACGAGATTTTCTTCTCGGTGTCTTCCAATTCGAAGTGAATGATCTCGTCGTGAACGATCTCGTTCTTCTTGATGCGGTTGAGGTACTCGACGTAATCCATCAGACCGTTTTCGAACATGTAGGAAACGGTGATGAAGTTACCCTCACCATCGACCTGGTTCTCATCGGTCAAGGTAATGCGCAGACCCTTGTTAAGGAAGGTCATTTGCTGGAAACGGGCACGCAGAGTTTCGTAGTCGAACTCCACGGTTTCGAAAATGTCAGCGTCTGGCCAGAACGTGATGGTGGTTCCAGATTCATTGGTTGCTGAGCCCTTGGCCAGGGGTGCTTCGGGAACACCAATGTTGAAGCTCTGGGTGTAACTAAAGCCTTGACGCTTAACTTCTACTTCCAAGTGAGAAGACAGCGCGTTAACAACGGAGCTACCGACACCGTGCAAACCACCGGAGACTGCGTATCCGCCGCCGCCGAACTTTCCACCGGCGTGGAGAACGGTGAGCACAACCTCCACGGTGGACTTCCCCTCGGTGGGGTGAATGTCAACGGGAATTCCACGACCATTATCAATGACGCGGATGCTGCCGTCTTTCCGCATGAAAACTTGAATGTCATCACAGTGTCCGGCGAGCGCCTCATCCACGGAGTTGTCCACGATCTCGTAGACCAAGTGGTGAAGACCGCGAGGACCGGTGGAACCGATATACATACCGGGACGTTTACGTACCGCTTCAAGGCCTTCCAGAACCTGAATATTACTTGCGCCGTAATCGGCTTCTGCAGACTGCTTTTCAGATTCTGTTGACATATGTTTCGATGGCTCCCTTACGCACGTCACGTGACCCCTTGATTCTACCTTTTGGGGCCTGGGAAAATCGGGAGAAACGGCCCTCTCGCGCGTTTTTATTTAGCGCTTGACCAGAAACCTATTTCTAGCCGTAAGTATCGCGAGGACCACGCCCTGGAATTGATTTGGGGCCACGTTTCCAGCTTGGGGCGTTGGGCCCTTGAAAGCGGATTGCTGTTACACCTGATTCTGGGTGTGCGTGCAGAACCTTTGTCAGCACCTCGGTGCGCATTAATCGAAGCTGTGTGGCCCAGGCCGTGGACTCACACAAAATGGTCAATACGGACTCGTCAATTCCCAGCGGTTTTGTCCGCGCGGCAATGTCGGGGCCCACAATGTCTGGCCAGTCTTCGAGCAGGTCCGATTTCGCCAGGGGCGCCTTCCAGCCGAGTTGCTGTGTCAGGTTTTCAAGAATGTCATCGAGGCCCTTGGGGTCTCGCCCTGGCATGAAAGGTTGTTCGTTGGGGTGATCCTGTGCGTTTTTCAGTCGAGCCCGGGCATCTCGGGAGAGCTTCACGCGGGGAGTTCCGGTCGCTTTCGACTTTAATCGCGAATACAGCGCTAAGGACTCTGTCTCCTCCAGCCCCGCGGCGTCAGCCGCGTCAGGCTGGTTAAATTCCTGGTCAGGCATTATTTGTGCCGAACTCAATAGTGCCTTTTTTCACGTGAAACACATGTTTCATCAGCTGTGCCGGCACATCTTCTGCCACGGCAGCGGTGATGAAGGTTTGCTCAAAATCAGCCACGGCCTCCGCCAAACGTTGACGTCGGGCGGAATCCAATTCGGCAAAAACATCATCCAGAATCAGAATCGGGTCACCGAGGACAGATTCACTGCGCAAAAGCCGAGCAGCGGCAAGCTTCAAGGACAGTGCGTACGACCACGTTTCTCCGTGGCTGGCATAACCCTTGGCCGGCAACGTGTTGAGGCCAAATTCCACATCGTCTCGGTGGGGGCCAACCAGGGTAATTCCGCGTTCAATTTCTTGCACACGTCCTGTTTCAAGAAGATTTTTAAATGCTTCGGCATATGCCTGGGGATTGTGTTCTGCCTCGATCGAGGTTTTCAGTTCAATCGAGACGGCATGGTCGGATCCGGCTATTGCTTCGTATGCCTGGGCCAAAGGCCCCGCTAAATCGGTCAGCAATCGGCGGCGTTCTCCCGTAATTTCTGTTCCGAGAGCAATCAATCGCTCATCCCAAATATCTAAGGTGCTGAGATTTCCGGCATCAATGTCTTTAACGCGGGCGGTCTTGAGCAGCGTATTGCGCTGTTTCAGCACGCGGTCATAATCAGCAACAACTCCGGCAAGGCGTGGGGTGCGCTGAATAATCAGATCATCCATGAATTTCCTGCGTCCAGCTGGTTCCCCGCGAATAAGCATGAGGTCCTCTGGAGCAAAGATGACAGTAGAAATATAGCGAGGGAAATCTCGTAATTTCGCAGCACTGTGGTTGACCTGTGCTTTATTGGCGCCATTTCGGTTCAATTGCGCTTCCAGCAGGATCGTGCGGCCGTCATGTGCGAGGTTTACTCGCACAATGGCCGCATCGGATCCTTGACGAATCAGCGCAGAATCAATACTTGTCCGGTGAGAACCGAGGGTCGCCAAAAAATTAATCGCTTCGACAATATTTGTTTTACCTTGGCCATTAGACCCCACTAAAACAACTGAACCTAGACCTGGTTCAATATCCGCAGCTGCGTAATTACGAAAGTCTCGGAGACTCAGTGAGCTGACGTGCATTTCTGCAGATACTCACTCATTCTTAGCGAAGAAGAAGGTTGGGCTGCAGGAGGTAGCGGTACGCATCCTCGGCAGGAGTGTCCTTCGACGTCTGGCTGGTGATCAAAACGGGGCCTGGCTTGGCAGGGTTTTCTACCGAGGTAAAGCCAATCCGGGTAAATTCTGAATGCACGGCACCCAAACCGTCCAGCAGGAAGTCTGGTTTCAGTGAGACAACCACGTCAGGACCAGAAATAACCGCATCAATAGTTTCCGAAGCCTGTGCCTGTTCTCCACCGATTGCTTCCAGAGTCAAACCATTGTTGGCGAACGTAAAACGAAGTGCCGCCTCACGTTCCACAACCAATTTCACACGACGCGTTGCCTCAATGAGGTCTGCAGTATTAACAACTGCGTAGTTTTCAACTTTTTCTGGGAAAAGACGCTTGACGGGTGGGAAGTTACCCTTGATGAGCAATGAGGTAACCGTCTTGTTATCAGCGGTAAAGGCGATTAATTCACGATCGTCCTTGTTTGTAATCGAGATGGAAATATTTCCGCTGTGACCAAAAGTCTTGCCAATTTCTTGAATCGTCCGGGCAGGAACAAGGGCCGTGATCTCTGCAACATCACCGGTTGACTCCCACGGAATATCCCGAATAGCGACACGGTAACGGTCTGTTGCAACGAGGCTTAAGGAATTTCCTGTGATTTCAAGTTGAACTCCGGTAATCACGGGAGTGACATCATCGCGTGATGCGGCCACAGCCACTTGAGCTACTGCGGCAGAGAATTCTTCAGCAGGGAGAACACCAGTTTCTCCTTCAACCTGAGGAATGGTGGGGTATTCCTCAACAGGCATCGAGAGCAGAGTGAAGTTTGCAGAACCACAGCTGACCTGAATACGAGATTCAATCGTTTCAAAAGTGACAGGTGCGTTAGGTAGACGGTTGGCAATTTCAGCGAGAAGTCGACCTGAAACCAATACTCGGCCTGGAGCTTCAACAGTTGCAGCAACTTTTGTTTGTGTAGAAACTTCGTAATCGAAAGAAGAGAGAACAAGACCGTCGCTCGTTGCTTCGATCAAGACGCCCGAAAGAATGGGCAACGTTGTTCGAGCTGGAAGCATCTTGACGGCAAAGGACACTGCTTCGCTGAGCACGTCTCTGTTTACTTGAAACTTCACCGTTGAGCCTTTCCGTCAATCCTGAACCGGGTTTCTTATGTTATCGCGGTTTAGGGTAGTCATTTATGCCGGCCGGATAAAGGTTACCGAGTGGATTTGTTTAATTTATTAACTCTTTAATCTTCTTAACCTCTGTGGATACTGTGGATAACTCAGTGCTTTCCGCCCCAGTGCTTGAAACTACAACCGCGTAAGTTGTGTTTGGCCTGTGTGTAGGAATCAACAAACGCCAGGCAACCGAGGGATCGAATCTGGCGTTATTCACACAAACGAATTTTTCGTACACAACCCATCTCGGCGATTTCCCCACATATACACAGGTTTATCCACAGGGGGAAAAGGCTAGTTTGTTCGCGAATATGCGTTGCGTTGCTTGATTCGAGTAGTCAATTCTGTGACTTGGTTGTAGATGGAACGACGTTCTTTCATCAGTTCCGCGATTTTCTTACACGCATGCATCACGGTGGTGTGGTCACGACCACCAAAGAGTTGCCCAATTTTAGGGAGTGAGAGGTTTGTCATTTCACGGCACAAATACATGGCAATTTGTCGCGCCGTGGCGATGGCTTGTGCCCGAGAAGTTCCGGTGAGTTCATCAATACCGAGGCGGAAGTAATCAGCCGTGTTGTTAATGATGTCGATAGGCGCGATGATCTCGTCTTCATCCAAGGTGATGAGATCTTTCAGCACTGCTTGAACGAGAGGTAAATCAACTGCTTGTTTATTTAAGTTGGCAAAAGCGGTAACACGAATAAGTGTTCCTTCAAGTTCACGAATATTGCTCGTAACTTTCGTTGCAATGAATTCCATAATGTCGTCAGGAACACTGAGTTTTTCACGTTCTGCTTTCTTGCGAAGAATTGCAATGCGTGTCTCTAAGTCAGGTGTTTGAACATCCGTAATAAGGCCCCACTCGAAACGAGTACGCATGCGGTCTTCAAAACCGGTGAGGTGCTTGGGCTGCACGTCGCTCGTAATCACAACTTGTTTGTTGTGATCATGCAGAGTATTGAAAGTGTGGAAGAACGCTTCTTGTGTTTCCGCTTTACCTTGCAGGAACTGAATATCGTCAATCAGCAGAATGTCGATGTTCCGATAACGAGACTGGAATGCTGCACCACGGTTATTAGCAATGGAGTTAATAAAGTCGTTAGTGAATTCTTCGCTACTGACATAGCGAACACGGATCGTAGGATACAAGCTCTGGGCATAGTGGCCGATGGCGTGCAGGAGGTGAGTTTTACCCAAACCTGATTCGCCGTAGATAAACAAAGGGTTGTAGGCCTTTGCAGGAGCTTCGGCCACGGCCACCGCTGCAGCGTGAGCGAACCGGTTCGATCCACCAATGACAAAACTGTCGAAGTTATAGCGCGGGTTGAGACGAGACTCTAACTCGCTTTCGGTGGCCATAATTGTCGGGGCAGTGACGGGGTGCGGTTCTTCCCGCACTTCTTCAACAACGACGGCACCTTCAGGAACCTCGAGTGCTGCAAGATCGGGATTGACCACAATGGCGAAGGTGGACACGTCGCTGAGTTCACCCAGGCTGGCAATTGCAGAAAGTAGCGGACCACGGAGTCGCTGCTCAATCATGCTGCGCGTGAAGTCATTCGGAACTTCAAGATAGAACGTCCCGGCCATGATGCCTTTGGGTTCAATGAGCGAAGCAAAGCCGTAGAGCGGTGCCGTTACACCCGGATCAGCGGTGAGAGCTTCAAGAATGGAGTTCCACGTGGCACGCATAGCGATATCACTCATGGCAACTCCCCTCAGAATTCAGTAGTAGTTATCCACCGAAGTAAACATGTTTCACGTGGACCCACGGCCTCATGCGTGAAAAGCTGGGGATAACTCACTTGACCGTATCGAAAAGCTGTGGACGAAGGCAACTCCAAAAAGCGATTTGTGGTGTGTCGTAACAAAAATTTATTGTTATTCACCGCCATAATCTGAACTTGGTTTGTGCGCTGGTTTGACGGGAGCGCTTCTAAGCCTTAGATTTAATCGGTTGATGCCGTCTGTGCATCCCAATGTTTTGCGCCGCGCTCTCGTGGGCGCGCGACATCAGCCCTTGATGGAGATTGACTTATGAGCAAGAGAACGTTCCAGCCAAACAACCGCCGCCGCGCTAAGGTGCACGGTTTCCGCCTTCGTATGCGTACCCGCGCCGGCCGCGCCATCCTGGCTGCACGTCGCCGTAAGGGCCGCACCGAACTCTCCGCTTAGTATCGGCCGTGCTCGATCGGGCACACCGATTGGCTTTGCCAACGGACTTCCGCCGAATTATTCGTCGCGGAACGAAACAGACCTCGTCGCTGGTGGTTGCATACGCAGCCGTCTCAGACCGAGGTCTTTCTCGTTTCGGCTTCATCACTTCTAAAGCAGTGGGTAATGCGCCCACGCGCAATCGGGTACGTAGACAACTCCGCGCCATTGCGTGGGAAGTCCGTGACCACACGAGTGCCGACATTGTTATCCGAGCACTCCCGGCTGCAGCGGAGGCAAGTTGGGATGATCTCCACCGGGACGTCACCAGGGTTTTAGCCAAGCTCAGAGGCACGTCGTCATGAAAAAGGCACTGTGGTTTGTTTTTCTTGTACCTCGCAATCTCGTGATTGTGTTGGCTCTGATCTACAGAAAATTGATCTCTCCGCTTTACGGTGATGTCTGCCGCTACTACCCCACGTGCTCACATTACGGACTTCAAGCTGTGCAACAACGAGGTCTCATTGTGGGTTCTGCGCTAACACTGCGTAGGCTAGGGAGGTGCAACCCGTGGGCACTCGGTGGCATCGATGATGTACCGCCCGCACGGCACACAGTTTTTCGAGTCACAACCCAAGGTTTTGTTGTGATGAATGAAGGAAGGGCGTAAGGCTCCTATGGACATTATCGGCACAATTCTGTGGCCTATTAAATGGGCTATCGAGCTCATCTTGGTTGCGTTCCACTGGCTGTTCACGGCCATTGGTATGGACCCGGATGAGGGTGCTACCTGGGTACTTGCCATTGTGGGTCTGGTTGTGGTCGTTCGCGCCGCGCTTATCCCCGTGTTTGTTCGCCAAATCAAGAGCCAGCGCAAGATGCTCGAGATTGCCCCGGAGCTCAAGAAGATCCAGGACAAGTACAAGGGCAAAAAGGATCAGTTCTCCCGAGAAGCAATGTCTCGCGAAACCATGGAACTCTACCGCCGCACGGGGAGTAACCCCCTGAGCTCCTGCCTCCCACTGCTCTTGCAGATGCCAATCTTCTTCGGATTGTTCTCTGTACTGAACGACGTTGCCGCAAAAGACGGCGCTGCAGGTGTTGGCCCCATGAGTGCAGAGCTCGCGTTGTCCTTCTACAACGCCAGCTTGTTTGGTATCGCGCCCCTGCACACCACCTTCGTCGAAGCAATGAACGCAGACCCTCAGCAGGTTGCCGTGATGGTTATCGCCATGACCATGGTTGTGCTGATGACGGCCTCTCAGTTCATTACTCAGCTGCAGATCGTGTCCAAGAACATGTCGGAAGAGACCAAGGCCAGCCCCGCCTTCCGCCAGCAGCGCATCCTGCTCTACGTTCTCCCCCTTGTCTTCGCTTTCTCCGGCTTCACTTTCCCCCTCGGCGTGATGTTCTACTGGCTGGTGTCCAACTTCTGGACCATGGGTCAGCAGTTCATTGTGATCCGCAACATGCCTACTCCTGGTAGTCAGGCAGCCAAGGACCGCGAAGAGCGCCTTGCTCGCCGCGGCAAGCTGCCCAAGGGAACCCCTGAAGTTATTGAGATTGAAGAACCTAAGCCAGTACAGCGCGCTCAGCCCGTGAGCAAGAACCGCGCTAAGAAGTCCGGAAAGAAGAAATAACCGTGTCTGAAGACATCACTCCCGAAGCAAAAGCAGCACCCAGCCTCAAAGACCTCGAAAACGAGGGCGATGTTGCCGCTGATTACATCGAAGAACTGCTCGACATTGCAGACCTCGATGGTGACCTGGATATTGACGCACGAAACGGTCGCGCCTATGTGTCCGTGACGGCATCTGAGCAGGGTAACGTCCGCGTTCTGTCCCGCCCCGAGACTGTTTCTGCCCTGCAGGAGCTCACCCGCTTGGCTGTCCAGAACAAGACCGGCCAGTTTTCTCGCCTCATTCTTGACGTCGGAGGCTCACGCCAGACCCGCGAACAGGAACTTTCCGCATTGGTAGATGCCGCCGCTGCACGCTTGGAAGCAGGTGCCGCCGCGGCCGCATTGCCCCCCATGAGCTCCTACGAGCGCAAGCTTGTGCACGATCTCGTGAGTGAGCGTGGCCTGGTGTCGCACTCTGATGGTGAAGGCAAAGACCGCCACACCGTTATCACTGCCGGCGCATAGTTTCACGTGAAACATTGACTCCCGAATTTGAAGCGGAGCCAGCACACGCGGCTCTTGTTTTTGGAGATCAGCTGGCACTAGCCCGCCAATTTACACTGAATTTGGCTACCCACGGCGAAGAACTGGGCTTGATTGGCCCCCTCGAACTTCCTCGGTTGTGGTCTCGCCACATCCTCAATTGCGGCATTGTTGCCCCGTTGCTTCATGGACGCGTGGGGGATGTGGGTAGCGGCGCTGGGTTGCCCGGCCTTGTCCTGGCTATTGCGCGGCCGGATGTGGATTTCGTCCTTATTGAGCCCATGGAACGCCGTACGGCGTGGTTGAACGACCAGGTCATGGAACTCGGACTGACTAATGTCACGGTCGTGCGTGATCGTGCAGAAGATGTCCGCCGAGATGTGCTGTTAGACCAGGTCACCGCACGTGCTGTCAGCGCGTTGAAGAAGCTCATCCCTATGACCGCTCCACTCGTTCGTCCCGGCGGAGAGCTCGTGCTCATGAAGGGCGCAGGCGCAGCAAACGAAATTGAAGCTGCAGCGAAGCAGATTCGTGCCTACAAACTCCGCGATATTGAGGTTCTCACCCTGGGTGAGGGCATCCTGGATGAAGCAACGAGGGTGGTTCGGGCTACAGTTGAATAGTTCCCGCATCACGACTGTAGAGCTAAAGGTTTCACGTGAAACATCCTGACGAATCCCCCGAGACGCCACGTGTGGGCGCGGATTCTCCATTGGCGCGCGAACTCAGTGACTTGACGGCCCGGAGGCGCATTCTGGAGCAGCCCGCTCCCCCGCTTCCTGCGCGACCTCGTGTCTTCACGGTGTCTAACCAAAAGGGGGGCGTGGGGAAGACCACGACGACCGTCAATATTGCTGCAGCTCTGGCACGCTTTGGCGCCCGCGTGCTCGTGATTGACTTGGATCCACAAGGAAACGCCTCCACTGCCCTTGGTGTTCCTCACCACGGAGAAATCCCCAGCATCTATGACGTCCTCGTGGAGGGAACCCCTCTCGCAGACGTTATTCAAAAGAGCACCGAAGACGGCGAGCTGTATTGCGCGCCCTCAAACTTGGACCTGGCAGGTGCGGAAATCCAAATGTTCGGCATTGACCGCCGTGAGTTCTTGCTGCGCGATGCCCTGGAGCGCCTCTTCAACGACAGTGAGAACTTTTACCACTACGTTTTCATCGACTGCCCGCCTTCGCTCGGCCTACTGACAATCAACGCGTTTAGTGCCGCCCGCGAGGTACTCATCCCTATTCAGTGTGAGTATTACGCGCTGGAGGGCCTCTCACAGCTCCTGAGCACCATTGAGATGATCAATAAGGGCCTCAACCCGTATCTCGAGGTCACCACGATCCTGCTGACCATGTTTGACACCCGTACACGCCTCGCTCACGAGGTGGCAGCCGATGTGAGGACCCACTTCCCCCAGCAGGTGCTCCAGGCCGTCATACCGCGCGCTGTGCGCGTTTCTGAGGCCCCGAGCTATAGCCAGACCGTGGTCAGTTACGACACCATGTCTGTGGGTTCTATTTCATATATTGAAGCTGCCGCAGAAATTGCTCAGCGCGGCGCCCCCGGAACAACACACACCACAACTCAGGAGGCCACTGATGGCAACCACTAAGCGCACCGGCCTCGGCCGCGGCATCGGCTCCCTCATCCCCACGGCGCCCACAACAGAGCGCCCTGTAGACGTGTTTTTCCCCGACCATGTGGGCACCGGCACCATTCCTGTGGTGGATGCCAGCGTGGAACTCGTGGAAGTCCCGGGCGCTCGTCTGGCCTACATCTCTCCAAACCTTGTCATTCCCAACCCTCAGCAGCCCCGTAAGGTTTTCAACCCAGAAGATCTCGCTGAACTGGTTCACAGCATCCGTGAAATTGGCATCCTCCAGCCCATCGTGGTCCGCACCATTACAGATTCTGAGAACTTCGAGCTCATCATGGGTGAGCGTCGTTTGCGGGCATCTAAAGAAGTTGGTCTTGAGCAAATTCCTGTCATCATCCGCGACACCGCTGATGAAGACATGCTCCGTGACGCGCTCCTGGAAAACCTCCACCGCTCACAACTGAACCCTCTGGAAGAAGCCTCCGCCTATCAGCAGCTCATGGCAGACTTCGGCATCACTCAGGAACAGCTCGCGGAACGTATTGGTCGTTCACGTCCTCAGATCTCGAACACCATCCGTTTGCTCCGCCTGCCACCACTCGTGCAGAAGCGCGTCGCAGCCGGTGTGCTCAGCGCCGGTCACGCTCGCGCCATACTGGCGGTCGGCGATCCCGACGCCATGCAGCGCCTGGCAGACAAAATTGTGAACGAAGATCTCTCGGTTCGTGCAGCCGAGGCCCTCGCGGGCGAGGCCCCTACGGCGAAGAAGCCTAAACCTGTTGCGGGCACCCGCCGGGGCCACCTTGATGAGATCGCGGAACGCCTTGGAGATCGCCTCGACACCCGCGTCAAGATTGCTCTGAGCGCAAAAAAAGGCCTGATCAGCATCGAATTTGCCACCATCGGTGACCTTAACCGTATCCTCACCGAGCTGGGTGAAACACCCTTCGGACAGAACTAGATTCAGTCCCCCGTTCCACGTGAAACGTGGGGGGCGGAGTTAGTCGTTAAGGGCTGCCAGAGCCAAAACTTCGTACAGCTGACCCACCTCAACACCGGACGCTTCGATAGCAAGCGGTGCGCTCGAGGTTTCAGTCAAACCAGGGAGAGCGTTGGCTTCTAAGAACCACGGCTCACCAGTCTCATCCACGATGAGATCAATGCGCGACATGGGGGACAGGCCCAAAGTTTCGTGGGCAGTGATCGCGGCGGCGGAAATGCGTGCGCTGATCTCGTCCGAGAGACGCGCAGGAACATAGAAGGTCGTTTCACCGGCGTTGTATCGTGCCTCGAAGCTGTACACGCCATCTAAAGGCACGATTTCAACCGCGGGCAAGGCACGAGCCCCTGCCGCACCATCTACGACCGTCACGGCCACTTCCGTGCCCGCGATGAACTTTTCAACGAGGGCAACGTCGTTATAGGTGAAGGCATCCACCATGGCGCGAGGAAGTTCTTCAGACGCCGTCACGATGGAAACACCCTGTGAAGATCCACCCGAAGCAGGCTTCACTACGACATGATTTCCCAGTTCAGAGGCGATTAATTCCAAAACAGACCCGGCACCGAGTTCACGGAAGGCTTCACGTGCAACAGTGAGTGACGCAGCGGTTGCAACTCCTGCACGGGAGACGAGGGTCTTGGAGACAGGCTTGGACCAGGCCAGGCGCGCAGCGCTGGCCGAAGGGCCGACGTAGGTGTAGCCAGCAGCGGCGAGGAGTCCCAGCAGGGCACCATCTTCCCCGCTGGATCCGTGCAGAGCAGGCCAGACCACATCTGGCTTGAGATCAGCAAGCTTGGTAAACAGTGACGCATCGGGATCGAGCAGAGTGACGTGGTGGCCGCGCGCGGTCAGGGCATCTGCTACTCGACGACCGGAGCGCAATGACACTTCACGCTCGTGAGAAATACCACCGGAAAGAACAGCGATGTTGAGAGATGACGACATAGATAGCCTCTTTTTCGTTAGCTCAGGTCAGGTGGTGGTGCAATGACGTTGTCGTCGCCCGCAGATGCGGTGAGAGATCCTGTTCCCGCAAAATCAGCCAGCAGATCTAGTTCACCGCGAATGACGGTGGCAAGACGGCGAATACCAATCTTGATGTTCTCCGGTGTGGGGTAGGAGAAAGACAGACGAATGTTCTGTCGACCGCCCCCGTCTGAGAAGAACGCGGTACCGGGGGTGTAGGCCACGAGTTCACTCACGGCACGGGGCAACATCGCCTTGGAATCAAGGTTTCCGGGCAACTCGCACCAGATGTAGAAGCCACCGGTCGGCACATTCCACGTCAAATCAGGCAGATATTCCTGCAACGCCTCGTTCATGGCGTCCCGACGCTCTTTATAGACACCACGGAAGGTCTCAATCTGGCCTTTCCAGTCTGCCTGGCTGAGGTATTCAGAAATAACCATCTGGCTGAAGGAGCTGGGGCACAAAATTGCTGCCTCTGCCGCGAGAACGAGCTTTTCACGGATAGCGTGGGGGGCTAGCGCCCAGCCCACGCGGAAACCGGGAGCGAGTGTCTTTGAGAACGAACCGAGATAAATCACACCGTCTTCGTCGAGTGAGCGAATGGCGGGAGGAACCTCTTCGTCGAAGGACAACAGCCCGTAGGGGTTGTCTTCCAGGATGAGAATGCCGTTACTTTGGCAGATTTCCAGGATTTCCGGACGACGCTCAGCGGAGAGCGTCACGCCTGCAGGGTTGTGGAAGTTCGGAATTGTGTAGAGGAACTTGATAGTGCGGCCAGACGCCTTCACCTCAGCGATTGCCTCACGGAGCTTTTCGGGAACCAAACCCTTGTCATCCATGAGCACGTGCACCACATCAGCCTGGTAGCTGCGGAAGACACCAATGGCGCCCACATAGCTGGGGGCTTCGGCGAGGATCACGTCACCAGGATTGATAAACAGTTTGGTCACGAGGTCCAGCGCCTGCTGGCTTCCAGTTGTCACGACGACGTCGTCGACCGAAGCAGAGATGCCTTCCAGCGCCATAATCTCAAGAATCTGCTCACGCAGGGCAGGAACACCCTGACCAGAGCCGTATTGCATAGCCATGGGACCGTTGTCCTTCATGACCTTCTCGAGCGCACCATTGACTAACGACTCAGGCAGCGCCCGGACGTAGGGCATTCCGCCGGCGAGAGAAACTACTTCGGGGCGAGAGGCAACGGCAAACAACGCTCGCACTTCGGAGGCGCTGAGCCCCGCGGAACGGCTTGCGTAGTGATTGAACCAAGGGTCAAGGTTGGTACCTTGCCCGGTTTCGTTGTTCTCGGCCACAGAACAATCGTAGTTGGCAATGCGAAGCATTAAATAACGAGGGCCACCTAATTGAACAGGCGGCCCTCGTTGTGTGCTCTCAGTTAGCCGATGAAGTCAGCCAGGTCATGCTCGAGAGCTGGCTTGGGCTTGGCACCAATGATGGTCTTTGCGACCTCACCGTTGACGAAAACCTTCATGGCAGGGATTGAGGTGATCTGGTACTGCATGGCGGTCTGCGGGTTTTCATCCACGTTGAGCTTGACGATTTCAAGCTTGTCGCCGTGCTCTTCACGGATCTGGTCCAAGATGGGCCCCACAGCGCGGCAAGGACCGCACCATTCTGCCCAGAAATCAACGAGAACGGGCTTGTTGCTCTTGAGTACGTCAGCGTCAAAGCTGGCGTCAGTTACTGCGGGTGCTGCAGACATGATGTCTCCTTCGAGTGGAACTTAGTTGTTTTCAGCCTGCGCGAGAACCTCGGCAGGAAGTGATTGGAGGTAGTGCTCTGCATCCAGTGCAGCCACTGTACCGCTGGCAGCAGCGGTAATGGCCTGACGGTAGGTGGGGTCCACCACGTCACCGGCTGCAAAGACACCGGTGAGGTTGGTCTTGGAAGTGCGACCCTTGACGGCCACGGTTCCCTCGGGTGCTAAGTCCAACTGCCCGTGGATCAGCTGGGTGCGGGGGTCATTACCAATGGCAATGAACAATCCTTGGAGTTCAACATCGATTGTGTCGCCGGTGACCGTGTTCTTCAGAGTCACCCCTGTGAGAGATTCGTCACCCAGCAAAGAATCGATGGTTGAGTTCCACAGGAATTCAATTTTGGGGTTTGCCAGGGCGCGATCCTGCATGATTTTTGAGGCACGGAGCGTCTCAGAGCGGTGAATGACATAGACCTTGTCCGCAAAGCGGGTGAGGAAGTTGGCTTCTTCCATGGCCGAATCGCCACCCCCGACGATCGCGACCGTCTTCTGTCGGAAGAAGAAGCCGTCGCAGGTTGCACACCACGAAACACCGTGACCGGACAGGCGGTCCTCGTCGGCAAGGCCGAGCTTTCGGTTAGCCGACCCGGTTGCGAAGATCACCGTGAGTGCTTCGAAGGTTTGACCGCCACCGGTCACGACGCGCTTGACGTCTCCGGTGAGCTCAACACTGACAACGTCATCTAAGAGGACTTCCGCCCCAAACTTTTCAGCCTGTTCCTGCATTTTCATCATGAGGTCAGGACCCATGACGCCTTCAGGGAAGCCGGGGAAATTCTCTACCTCTGTGGTGTTCATCAGCTCGCCACCAGCTTCAACGGAGCTGGCAATAACGAGGGGCTTGAAGTTCGCGCGTGCAGCGTAGATCGCAGCGGTATACCCGGCGGGACCTGAACCGATGATGATGACTTGACGCACGAAATGCTCCTCACACAGAAGAAAACGCCCCATATCCACGGGACACAAGAGTAAACCCAGTCTACCGGCTGGTTATTCCCGAAAAAGCTTGAGACAACCGGTTCTTCAGTGAAATACGGGTGAATTATTCAGCTGATGATGCAGCTTCAGAACGGCGTCGACGCACTGTGCGAATCACACCAGCGGTGATGAGCCCAGCAAAGGCCAATCCGAGAGCCGCCAGGCCCCAGGTTTCCCAGTCCGCACGCACATTGATCGGAATCACCGCGGGCTGGCCAATGACAACGCCGCTGGTGGAGGAGAGTGTCACCGTCAAGCTGACACTGCCGTTTCCCACCTGCGCCTTGACCGGTATCCGGGCCTTGGCTTGGGATTCGGGCTGAATAGTGATGGTTTCGCCGCCATCTACGAGCAAACGACCGTTACTGGGATCTGCAGTGACCACCACGGTGACCGGCTGCGTGAGGGCATTACGCACCGAGATGGGGATGTTGGCCTGCCCACCCACCATGTTGACGGTGCTGCTGGTGGATACCGCAACCGAATTGAGCAACGCTGTGGTGTTTCGGAGGTTCTCATTAACTGCTTCTGACCAGGACTTTTCTCCAAGCCAGCCAACAGAAAGTACAGCAGCAAGCTGACGTGCAGCAGGACGTGTGATGAGCGCGGGATTTTCAGCAATGGTGGAAAAGTCCGCCACAGCCTGGTTTCGTGTCAATAGCCCCTGAATGGTAGTGATTCGTGTGCTGGACTCGGCAGAGTCTGAAAGAGAAAGTCCTGTTGAAGCGGAAGAAAGCGCAGTGGACAATGATCCTGAACCGACCCACGGGAGTGCTGAAAACGCCGTCAGCGTCAGTTTCTGTTTGCCAAGCGCAGTGAGGGAGGTTTGGTCACGCGCCAATTCGGCAAACATGCGTCCAGACGTGCTGCTGTCGAGGAGTCCTGCTGCGGCGTATGCACCCGCGCGCGGGAGGTCACCACGAGAAAGAGCAGAACTCAGGCCAGTAGTCGTGACGGCTACAGAACTTCCGGCCAGTGTTCCGGAGCTCGGAGATTCACCGGCACTGGTGAGGTTATTGGAAGACAGAATGAGCGAGGTCAGCCCGTTGTTAGTAAAAACGGGCAGGTCTGAGCCGATGACACTGTGTGCAGCAGGCCAACCCAGGTTTGTGAGTTGTACGTCAAACCGGGGGAGGACATCTTTCGCCGGAGCAGGAGTCTCTGTCGGAGCAGGAGTTGCCGTAGTTGCAGGATCAACGGGTTCTGCCTGGATGACATCCGAGGTGTCCGGGGCAATTAGTGTGGTGGCACCGGCTTGCGCCTGGGCAGAAATATCGGCATCTGCATAGGAAAGCAGGAAGGTTTCCACGGGAAGGCCCGCGAGATCAGCCAGCCAAGACTTCGCCGACGCGGGAGCGTCAGCACCGAGTACCTCCAGTGACACCAGAATTCGAGGATCCACACCGAGCGCCACACTGTGGCCACGAACCATCTCGAGCTGGCGGGTGAGAACCCCGTCAGGCCCCGTGAACGTTGTGAGCTCATCAGCCGTGTAGAGACCGGACGCACTGGGCTCGGCAATAATGCTCATCACACCAGAAAACGCTGTTTTTCCAGGTGCTTCCGTGGGTGTCCAGACAAAGATGCTGCGAGCGCTCGCGCTCGCTGGCTCTGCCTCGTAATTCACCGCGAGACCGCGCGGACCCCACGCAGCACCGAATCGACCGAGGGACAGGGGCAGTTCTTGAACGACCGAGACAGACTTTCCAGCCGCCACGGCAGGAATCTCCACGGTACTGAGGAATCGACCGGGGGTGGCGGTGCCATCGCTGGCGGCAAGCCAAGAATCGAGTTCGCTCACTTGGGAAATGACATCTGAGGGAGCAGTAACAACCGCTTCGCCCGCAGGAAGGTCGTCGGTGCTCTTGTTATTGACCGTGATGGTCACCGAGAGTGCATCGTTTGGCCCTGCACTGACAGTGCTCGGAACCAAGCTCACGCTGACCTCGTCTGCTGCGTGGGCAACAGGGGAAGAAACGCTCAGAAATCCGGCGATGACCAGCAGCGTGGTGAGGAACACCACAGGCGCAGTCAGCGCGCGACGAATTTCGGCGGAGAGCATCCTGTCATTCTAGGCGTCGCGACCTGAGAACTCCTGTGTGCTCCCCGTAGAATGGCGGCAAATGCACAGCGTCGCCTCAGCTATCGAATCAATTACTCGTTTGAGTACCTCGCCCAGCGTCTCCCGCTTGGCGAAGGCCTTTGCGGACGCTGGATACGAACTGGCTCTCGTCGGTGGCCCGGTTCGTGACGCGTTCTTGGGCCATGACGTGCACGACTTGGACTTCACCACCAATGCACGCCCCGATGACATCATTCGAATTGTGGAACCCATCTCCGAAGCTCACTGGGATATTGGCCGTGATTTTGGCACGATTGGTGCACAGATTGCGGGCGAAAAGGTTGAGATCACGACCTACCGGGCTGATCAATACGACGGCAAAACCCGCAAGCCTGAGGTTGCGTTTGGCGAGAGCCTCGATGAGGACCTGATTCGCCGCGACTTCCGCGTGAACGCCATGGCGGTCCGTCTACCGGAACTGGTTCTGGTTGACCCTTCAGGCGGCGTCGAAGACCTCATGGCGGGTGTGCTCCGCGCACCGAAGTCGGCAGAAGTCTCCTTCAACGAAGACCCTCTGCGCATGATGCGCGCGGCGCGCTTTGCCTCCCAGCTCGGCTTCCACCTGGATGAGGAAACCGAGTGGGCCATGACGGAACTGGCTCCCGCGATCGAGAAGATCTCAGCCGAGCGCGTGAACGAGGAGCTGTGTAAGTTACTGCTCACGGACAAGCCCCGGGCGGGTATTGAACTGCTCGTGCGCACCGGGATTGCTGAAATTGTGTTGCCTGAAATTCCCGCACTACGCCTCGAGGTCGATGAGCACCACCACCACAAGGACGTCTACGAGCACAGCCTGACGGTGTTGGAACAAGCCATTGATTTGGAGCGGGAACGCCACCCCGGCGAACCCGCCGACCTCACCCTGAGGTTAGCTGCCCTCATGCATGACATTGGGAAGCCCGCCACCCGCCATCTGGAATCTGGCGGTGCCGTGAGCTTCCATCACCACGATCTCGTGGGAGCCAAGCTAGCGGTCAAGCGCATGAAGTCGCTGCGCTTCGATAAGGAAACCACGCAGAACGTGGCGCGATTAATCGAGCTTCATCTGCGCTTCTTTGGGTACTCCGATGCTGCCTGGAGCGATTCTGCCGTGCGTCGCTATGCCCGCGACGCCGGGGATCTGCTCGAACGTCTACACATTCTGACCCGCGCTGACGTCACCACCCGCAACAAGCGCAAGGCCGACCGCCTCGCTTTTGCCTATGACGATCTGGAAGACCGCATCACGGAACTCTCAAAAGCCGAGGAGATGGCCGCCGTACGCCCAGACCTCAACGGCGAAGAGATCATGGCAATCCTGGGTATCCCCGCTGGCCGTGACGTCGGTGAGGCATATAACTATCTCCTCAACGTCCGTTTGGACGAGGGCCCTATTGGGGCTGAGCTGGCCGGCGAACGTCTGCTCGCGTGGTGGGCAAACCGCTAGTTCATGCGGATGCAGGCCGACGGCGACTTTGCGTGCAGGTCCGAGTCGGTCTAGACTGAGGAAGTTGTCTGTGCGCCGGAAATATCCGGCCTCCGCAGATGGCACATGCACAACCCTCCTGATACAGACCGTCTGTATCCGTTTTAGTCCGAAGGAGGTGGGTTAGTCATGCATCAGTACGAGTTGATGGTCATCCTCGATCCAGAGATCGATGAGCGCACCGTAGCTCCCAGCCTTGACAAGTTCCTCAACGTCATTCGTAACGATGGTGGAACCATCGAGAACGTTGACATCTGGGGTAAGCGTCGTTTGGCTTACGAGATCAACAAGAAGGCCGAAGGCATTTATGCCGTCGTGAACTTCACGTCTAGCGCCGACGCAACTGTCGAGCTCGACCGCCAGCTGAAGCTTTCCGAAGCTGTCATGCGCACCAAGGTTCTGCGTGCAGAAGAAGCCATCGCGATGGTTGCCGCTGCTGCAAAGCTCGCTGACGAGAAGGCTGCCCGCAAGGCTGCCGCTCCCGCCAAGGCTTCGAAGGACGCGTAAGTAACATGGCCGGCGAAACCGTCATCACCGTTGTGGGAAACCTCACGAGTGACCCCGAACTGCGCTACACGCAGAACGGACTCGCAGTCGCCAACTTCACCATTGCCTCCACTCCGCGCAATTTCGATCGCGCATCAAGCGAGTGGAAAGATGGCGAGGCTCTCTTCCTTCGTGCCAGCGTCTGGCGCGAGTTTGCCGAGCACGTCGCAGGCAGCCTGACTAAGGGCTCCCGTGTCATCGCTACCGGTCGACTCAAGCAACGTTCGTACGAGACCAAGGAAGGCGAGAAGCGAACCACGATCGAACTTGAAGTAGACGAGATCGGTCCCTCGCTTCGTTACGCCACGGCAACTGTAAGTCGCGCGGCATCCTCGGGTCGCCCCGGAGTCCCTGCTGGAAATGACGAACCGTGGGGTTCGCCAACTGCTCCAGCTGCAGACCCCTGGAACACCCCCGGTGTCCCCGCAGACGATACGCCGTTCTAAACACTCCGGTTCAGCACGAGTTGAACCCCCAAACATTTACGAAAGTTAGGTAATCATGGCTGGAAAAGCTAGCGGCGGAGCCCGCAAGCCACTCCGCGGTGGCAAGGGCGCTAAGGCTCTCGCACCTGCGAAGGCTATCCGCGTTGGTGTGATCGACTACAAGGACGTCGCCACTCTTCGCAAGTTCGTTTCTGAGCGTGGCAAGATCCGCGCTCGCCGTATCACCGGTGTTTCCGTCCAGGAACAGCGCCTCATCGCCAAGGCAGTTAAGAATGCACGCGAGATGGCTCTTCTCCCCTACGCTGGCGCTGGCCGCTAAGGAGAGTAGAACATGTCTAAGTTGATTCTTACGAATGAAGTCTCCGGCGTTGGTTCGGCAGGCGATGTTGTCGAGGTAAAGAACGGCTACGCCCGTAACTACCTCATTCCTCAGGGCCTTGCTGTTGCATGGTCTCGTGGTGGCGAGAAGCAGGTTGAGCAGATTCGTGCTGCTCGCACCGCTCGCGAACTCGCAACTCTTGAAGAGGCACAGGCCCTCAAGGCCAAGATCGAAGGCACCAAGGTCAAGCTTGCTGTCAAGGTCGGCCAGGATGGTCGTCTCTTCGGTTCGGTCAAGACCGATCACATTGCCGCAGCAGTCGAGAGTGCCGGTATCGGCGCCATCGACAAGCGCAAGATCGAGATCGCAACCCCCATCAAGTTCACTGGTGAGCACGAAGCAACCGTTCGTCTGCGTGACGACATTGTTGCAACCATCACCCTTCAGGTTGTTGCTGCAAAGTAATTTCTGAACTTTACTCAGGGCGGGAGCGCAATGCTCCCGCCCTGAGTGTTTTAACCTTCAGAAAAGCATCTGGTAGCTAGCCCCCTTAAACCCCATATGGGGTACATAGCAAGGGGGTTAAGGGGTCAATTTTGTGCACAGAGGCATGAATTTTCCCCAAGCTTAAACACATGCTTGAAGGAAGTTAATGTTCACACCCGTTGAAAACTAAAAGCCCAGTTCAGAGCATATATATTAGGTAAACATATTTTGTTTTCCACAGGTTTCTCCCCAACTTATGAACAGACCGCACGGCGTTTCACAGGTTTCATGCACAGAGTTATCCACAGCTCTATTTGGTGGACGTAGACCGACTTCCTAATGTGGTGATACACCTCTCAATAGGTCTGTATCAGGCCATTGTCAGGGGCAGGGTGAATACTCCATAACACCCCCACAATTTTGAACTGGAAGGACCTGTGAGCATGTCCATTGCACACCTTGGTTCCCCAGCCGACTCCCGAGAAAACTGGCAGGGAGAACGCACACCTCCCCACGACCTTCTCGCGGAGCAAAGTGCTCTCGGCGGCATGTTGCTCAGCAAAGACGCTGTAGCAGACGTCGTCGAGATTCTTCGTGGAAATGACTTCTACATTCCCAAGCATGAAGTCATCTTTGACGCCATCATGTCGTTGTATTCGCACGGTGAACCCACCGATGTGATCACCGTGACCGATGAGCTCACCAAATCTGGTGAACTCGGCCGTGCCGGGGGAGCCGAATACCTGCACACCCTCACTGCCCTGGTTCCCACCGCTGCAAACGCCGGCTATTACGCCAACATCGTCTCTGAGCGTGCACTGCTGCGCCGCCTGGTTGAAGCCGGTACCCGGATTGTGCAAATGGGCTACGCCGGTGAAGGTGAAGCAGTTGACCTGGTCAACAATGCACAGGCAGAGATTTATCAGGTCACCGGATCGGTGGAGCAGGACGACTACGTCCCGCTGACTACCGCTGTCGACACCGCGATCAACGAAATTGAAGCCGCGAAGAGTCGCGACGGTCAAATGACCGGTGTTCCTACCGGTTTTGCTGACCTGGATGAGCTCACCAACGGTTTCCACCCGGGCCAGCTCATTATCGTTGCGGCACGTCCTGCTTTGGGTAAGTCGACACTGGCCCTGGACTTCTGCCGTGCTGCTTCAATCAAGAACAACCTGCCTTCGATCTTTTTCTCCCTCGAAATGGGTAAGTCAGAAATCGCGATGCGTTTGCTCTCTGCAGAGGCATCCGTTCCGCTGCAAAACATGCGGAAGGGAACGGTAGACAACCGCGACTGGACCACCATTGCCAGTACCCGTGGTCGCATCAACGATGCTCCCTTCTACATCGACGACAGCCCCAATCTCACCCTGGTCGAGATTCGCGCTAAATGCCGTCGCCTCAAGCAGAAGGTCGGCCTCCAGATGGTCGTTATTGACTACCTTCAGCTGATGACCTCCGGTAAGAAGGTCGAAAGCCGTCAGCAGGAAGTCTCGGAATTCTCCCGTGCTTTGAAGCTGCTCGCGAAAGAACTTCAGGTTCCCGTCATTGCTCTGTCACAGCTCAACCGTGGCCCCGAACAGCGTGCTGACAAGAAGCCCGCGATCAGCGACCTGCGTGAATCTGGATCGCTGGAGCAGGACGCCGACATGGTTATCCTTCTGCACCGTGAAAATGCGTTCGAAAAAGATAACCCCCGTGCCGGTGAAGCAGATTTCATCGTGGCGAAGCACCGTAACGGTCCCACCGCGACAATCACCGTCGGATTCCAAGGTCACCTCTCTCGTTTCGCCGATATGCCCAAGGTTTAGCCGGAAAATTCGGACTGGCTTCGGCCGTAGACTTGAGCCGTGGCACGCGCATCGACTCCTCACACCCGAATGGGTACAGCGTTGATTCTGCGTGCCCTTCCGGCACTAGTCGCTGCCGCGATCATTACTTTCTCTCGTAACCACGCGCCCGTGGTGGGGTTGGCTGTCTTCGTGGGCTTTGCTTTCCTCTTGGCCGGAGTTCTGATCTTCAGCATTGCCGCGGTTCCGCTCGAGGGCGTGAGCAAGACCATGGTCGGAATTCAGGCCATCGCTTCCGTCGTGGCAGCTGCGGTTGCCGCCGTCACCATCAACAGCGGTCTCACCGCCTTGATTCTGGTGATGAGCATCTGGGCAGGTGTGACCGGACTGGCTGAGCTCTATGCCGGGTATCGATCCACAGACAAGGCTCTCAGCCGTGAATGGCTCACTCTCGGTGGTTTCACAGCCCTCCTTGCCATTGTGTATGCAGCGATCCCGATGAACGATGTCTATGCCGTCGGACTTTTCGGTGCGTATCTTGCCATTATTGGAATTTTTCAAATCATCGCGGGAATCTCGCTTCGCGCAGACTCCCCCCAGACCACACCATCAACAAATGAGGTTTCTTCATGAGCACCCCCACCTTGCGTGATCGACTCAAGCCCGCTGAGCTCGTCGTTGTCTCCGCCGTTATCGGCCTCTTCACCGGACTTGTCGTCATGATGTCTTCGCGCGACTGGGTTCTGAGTGCCGTGAGCTTTGGCGTTGTCTTCATCATCTGCCTGGTTGTCATGGCGATGTTTGTGTTGGCCATCAAGCCCAACAAGAACGAACTTCTGGATATCGAAGAACTCGACAACTCCCCGCACTAACGACAGAGCACACGACGAAGGCGCCCCTTTTTGGAGGCGCCTTCGTCGTTAAGTCGTGAACTAGTTGAGGTAGTCGACCAAGTTCGATGCCAGACCAACGTAACCGGCAGGAGTGAGCACGAGGAGACGTGCCTTGGCCTCCTCGCCGATCTCGAGGCCAGAAACGAAGGCAATGAGATCTTCGCGACCAATGCGCTTGCCACGTGTGAGTTCCTTGAGCAGCGCGTAGGGGTCAGAGATGGTCGAGCGACCAGCAGCAACTTCTGCACGAATCACGGTCTGAATAGCCTCGCCCAGGATTTCCCAGTTGGTGTCGAGGTCGTGTGCCAGTGCGACAGAGTCAAGGTCGATTTCACTGAGGCCCCGACGAATGTTGTCCAGGGCGAGCATCGAGTGACCGTAACCCACACCCACGTTGCGCTGAGTGGTGGAGTCAGTGAGGTCACGCTGCAAACGGCTAGTGACCAGCGTTGCAGAGAGCGAATCCAGCACAGCACAGGAAAGCTCGAGGTTTGCTTCTGCGTTCTCGAAACGAATCGGGTTGATCTTGTGAGGCATGGTGGAGGAACCGGTTGCACCCGCCTGGGGAATCTGTCGGAAGTACCCCATCGAGATGTAGGTCCAGATATCCGTAGCCAGGTTGTGAATCACGCGGTTGGCGTGAGAGATACGGGTGTAAAGCTCGGCCTGCCAGTCGTGTGATTCGATCTGAGTAGTGAGGGGGTTCCAGGTCAGACCCAGAGAAGTCACAAATTCTTCCGAGATGATGGGCCAGTTAGCGTCAGGCTCTGCAGCAAGGTGTGCGGAGAAGGTTCCGGTTGCTCCGGAGAACTTGCCCAGGAATTCAGAAGCTTCAATCTGCTTCTGAATGCGCTCGAGGCGATAGACAAACACGGCAAGTTCTTTACCCATGGTGGTGGGAGTAGCGGGCTGACCGTGGGTCTTGGCCAACATGGCTTCATCACGGTACTGAAGGGAGAGTTCACGCAAACGAGCAATGACTGCCTGGTAGGCGGGAAGCCAGATGTTGGTGGTCGCATCGCGCACGATGAGGGCGTAGGACAGGTTGTTAATGTCCTCGCTCGTGCAGGCGAAGTGAGTGAGCTCGGCAATGTGGTCAAGCCCGAGCTCGGTGAGCTTGGCACGAACCAGGTATTCCACCGCCTTCACATCGTGACGGGTGGTAGCTTCCAGACGAGCAAGCTCATCAATTTCTGCCTGTCCAAAGTCAGTAACCAAGGCTCGTAGAGCAGCAACGTTCTCTGCACTCAAAGGAGCGGTGCCAAACATGCTGTGGTTGGTGAGGTAGATCAACCACTCCACTTCCACCGTGACGCGTGCACGGTTCAAGCCTGCTTCCGAGAGGTATTCGCCCAAAGGCGAAACAACGGCCTGGTATCGACCATCGAGCGGGCTAAGGACCTGAATAGGAAGCGTCATACCTCTATTCTCCCAAACAAAAGAGCCTTCCCTTCACAGCCACAACCCACAGACTTTCTCCACAAGATTGGGTTCATCCCACAACCAGGGTTACGGGAGTTGTCATTGTGTCCGAATGACAGAGTTCAGCTATCTCACGGGAGCTCCTACACTGACTGTGGGGCAGTGGCTCACGCTCGCCGGAGCTTTGGATTCTGCAGCACTCATGCTGCGCCAAGCAGTTCCAGATCCACTGTGGTTTGGCCCTTCCCGGCAGAGTTTTGATCAGAGCGCGGCTGAGATCTCGGCTGAACTGAACCGTGTGCAGGAAGAAGTTATCTTCCTCATCAATACCGGAGCTCTCACGTGATCCGGCTAGGTGCAGGTGCAGGTGCAGGTGCCGGAGCGGATACGGTCTATCTCGACGATCTTTCTGGACAACTACACGCACGAGTATGGCAACTCGAGCATGCCCTCGCGGTCACACGAGGTTCACTAAGCCTGAGCCCCCACGGGTACACAACGTGGAGCAGAGCACAGCACGCCATCGATCGTCTGCGGAACCTCGCCGCTGCCGCGGCAGAAGGTTCTCGCCAGTATGCACAGCGTGAACAATTTCTTCGCGGAGTGGCCGAGCAGGCCAGTTCCACCCTGATGTGGAATGTGGGTCGGATGATGCCGGCGCTGATGGTGGCATATGGTCCGGCAATCATCGGCGGCCTCGCGATCGTCTTTGCCTTGGCTGCCGCGAGAAGACTCATGCCGGGAAGCCCTTTCGATCACGTGATGGATGTTTTCGAGAGGAAACTGCCTGATACTGGTCAGTTCCTCAGTAATCCTGTGGTCGTGCAGGCCACGGCACATCTCGCCTCGGGTGCAGATGATTTTGTGGCGGGACTTGTCGGTTTACCCCAACCCGCTGGAAACGGGCCATTCACGGGAGAAGATGCTGTCGCGGCAGGGGTCATCACGAGTGCTGCCGTGCTGGGTACCCGGGCTTTCCAGGAAAGCTCTGTTCGAGTCAAGAGTGTGGAGGTCTCTCAGAGTATTCCGCCGAAGAATTACGAGGATCTTGTTTCACGCATTCCTCGGGCAGAGGAGGGGGCGGCCCAGATTCGCATCGAGAAATACGACAGCGGCTATGTCGTGTATCTGGGCGGAACCATCGACGCTGGAATTGAACCAACGGGAGAACCTTGGGATATGACGAGCAACATGGCAGCGATTGCCGAGATGGATTCCGGCAGTTACTCCGCAACTATCGCTGCTATGCGTGAGGCAGGAATCAGTGCTGAAGACAATGTGATCATGGTGGGGCATTCCCAGGGCGGATTGGTGGCTGCCCAGATTGCTGCGTCGGGGGAGTATCGCGTGAGCGATGTCGTGACGGTGGGGGCACCACTGCATCAAGTGGAGCTTCCTGAAGACGTGCATCTTGTTGCGATCGAGCACAGTGAAGACGTGATTCCTTCGCTCAGTGGCGTCGCAGCGCCTGCCGCTGTTGCCACGCACCTCACTGTGCAGAGAACGTTGTATCAGTCGGCGCCGCCGCCGAAAGGAGAGGTGCTTCCTGCCCACAATCTTTCCCGCTACATCGAGACGGCACGCGTGATGGATACGTCAGGGGACAACAAACTCAACACCGAACAGCGCCGGATTGCAGCGCGCACGCAGGGTGAGGGCACCACCACGATGTGGCGGGCAGATCGGGTGTAATTAGCGCTTGTCCGAGGGACGCAGGATCATGCCGAGGATCCAGCTGATCAGTGAAAGTACGATTGCGGCCCAGAAGCCACCCCAGAAGCCTGATACCTCGAGGCCATACCCGAAACCGAAGAGCTGGGTCAGCCACGCAACGAACAGGAGCAGCAGGGCATTGACTACGAGAGCCATCAAGCCCAGGGTCAGGATGTAGAGGGGGAAAGCCAGGAAGCGCAGCACGCGACCGATGGTTCCGTTCACGAAACCGAACACAATCGCCACGAAGGTCAGCGTCAATACATAGCCCAGGGACTGCTGATCTTCCGGAATGATGCGGATGTTGTCGGGCATCATCACCGTGGTTAGCCACAGAGCAATAGCGTTGATCACGGTCGAGAGCAGAAACGACTTCATGACTTCATTCTGCCATGGAGCGGGAGTGGTGGAGATGCTCCTACGTATTTCGCGAGAGATTGTAGAAGACCTACCAGTTTGGGCACCTCCGACCGGATAGATTGGGAACATGGCCGATGAGACCTTAGATCCCATGGTGCAGTTCCTCACGCCCGAGGGTAACTTTGCGCCCAGCGAGAGCGCGGAAGCTTTTCTGCCCTATTTTCAGCGCCTGACGGAAGCTGACCACCGCAAGTTCTACCGCGACATGGTTGTGATTCGTCGTTTCGATACCGAAGCGACCAATCTGCAGCGTCAGGGACAGCTTGCCCTCTGGGTTCCCAGCCACGGCCAAGAAGGTGCCCAGGTCGGTTCCGCCCACGCGGCAAAGCCTCAGGACCACATTTTCCCCGCCTACCGCGAGCACGCCGTTGGCATGATCCGCGGTATTGATGTTCTCGAGATCATTCGCGTACTTCGTGGTTTGACCCACGGCGGGTGGGATCCCACGAATCCTGCCCACAAGAACTTCCACATTTACACACTCGTGATTGGTTCGCAGGCTTTGCATGCCACGGGTTACGGCATGGGCATCAATTTTGATGGCGCCACGAACACGGGAAACCTGGACACGGACCAGGCCGTGATGGTCTACTTCGGTGATGGTGCTACCAGCCAAGGCGATGTCAGCGAAGCTTTCGTTTTTGCGGCCAGCTACCAAACGCCTCAGGTCTTCTTTATTCAGAACAATCACTGGGCAATTTCCGTCCCGGTCAGTGTTCAAGCACGCGTTCCCCTCTACAAGCGCGGTGAAGGTTTCGGTATTCCGGGTGTGCAGGTGGACGGTAATGACGTCTTTGCCAGCTACGCGGTTACCGCCAAGCAGCTCGACGACGCTCGCAGCGGTAAAGGCCCCAGCCTGATTGAGGCACACACCTACCGCATCGGTGCACACACCTCGAGCGATGACCCAACCAAGTACCGCACCGACGCAGAGCTTGATTCCTGGATTGCCCGTGACCCCATCGCGCGTATGGAAGCTTTCCTGCGAAACTCGGGTGCCCCGCAATCCTTCTTCGATGGCGTACACGAAGAAGCCGCTGACTTCGCCAGCGATATTCGTCGTCGAACGGTCACTCTCGAAAACCCAGAGCCCGCGAGCATGTTCACCAACGTCTACACAGATCCACACCCCGTGGTGGAGGAGCAAGCCGCATGGCTTGCGGCTTATGAAGCGTCCTTCGATGAGCAGGGAGGAGGCCACTAATGGTGATTGAAAACCTGCCCCTGGGTAAGGCCATCAACTTAGGGCTTCGTCAAGCCCTGCTCAACGACCCCAAGGTTCTGCTCATGGGTGAAGACATCGGAACCCTCGGTGGTGTCTTCCGTGTGACCGAAGGACTCAAGGCTGAATTCGGTGCGAACCGTGTGCTCGATACTCCTCTGGCGGAGTCCGGCATTGTCGGTTCCGCTATTGGTCTGGCCATGCGCGGCTACCGCCCCGTCATCGAAATCCAGTTCAACGGTTTCGTCTATCCCGCCTTCGACCAGATTACGAGCCAGCTGGCCAAGCTGACCAACCGTCACGAAGGTGCCATGCAATTCCCTGTCGTGATCCGCATTCCTTACGGTGGTCACATTGGTGCGGTGGAGCACCACCAGGAAAGCAACGAGGCCTACTTCCTGCACACCGCTGGTTTGCGTGTGGTCAGCCCGAGTAATCCACACGATGCGTACTGGATGATCCAGGAAGCGGTGCAGTCCAACGACCCCGTCATCTTCTTCGAGCCCATGAGCCGCTACTGGCCCAAAGCTGATGTCGACACGTCGGCTTCCGGTTTTCCGTTGCACGCCACTCGCGTAGTGCGCCAGGGAACCGACGCCACCCTCGTCGGCCACGGCGCCATGGTCAGCGTTCTGCTGCAAGCAGCAGATGTCGCTGCCCAGGAGGGCATGAGCCTGGAAGTAATCGACCTGCGTTCCCTCTCACCCATCGACTACGCACCTGTCCTCGAGTCGGTGCGCAAGACCGGCCGTTGTGTCATTGCACAGGAGGCGCCAGGAAATGTCAGCCTTGCCTCGGAAGTGGCAGCGACCATTACCGAGAAGTGCTTCTACTCACTCGAGGCACCCGTGTTGCGTGTGACCGGCTTCGATACTCCCTTCCCTCCCGCCAAGCTGGAGGCCATCTATCTACCCGACTCGGACCGCGTCCTCGACGCAGTCGACCGAGTGCTGAGTTACTAGGAGCGACACAATGACCGTGTCTAAGTTCTATCTCCCCGACGTCGGCGAAGGTCTCACCGAGGCAGAAATCGTTACGTGGATGGTGAAGCCCGGCGACGCTGTCGCGATCAACGACATCCTGGTTGAAATCGAGACCGCGAAGTCTCTCGTTGAGCTGCCCAGTCCTTTTGAAGGCCAGGTTGCAGAACTTCTCGTGCAGGAAGGTGAAACCGTCGAGGTGGGAACCGCCATCATCACGATTTCCACCGCTGGCCACTCCATGTTGACCTCCCCCACGCCGACCCTCGCACAGGCAGCGATGGCGAACGAAGTGTTCGTCACCGATGACAGCGAGATCGACGGCGCAGTGGACGCAAAAGACGAAGCTTCTGGCAGTGTTCTGGTTGGTTACGGTGTGGGCGGCCATGCTGCGACGCGGCGTCGCCGCGGCGGAAACACTCCCGCACCTACGCCTCCGGCAGCTCCTGCTGTGGTGGCACCCGCTCCTGTGGCGGTGGCAGCTCCTGCCCCGAAGCGCCCCGTGTCACTGCCGGTGACCGATGCTGTTCCCGTGATTGCCAAGCCACCGATTCGCAAGCTGGCCAAGGATCTTGATGTAGAGCTCTCTCAGGTTGAGGCCACCGGCCTCGCCGGAGAAATCACCCGCGATGACGTGATCCGTCACGCCTCGCAGGCCAGCGTGTTCCGCAACATTCAGACTCCCGAATGGCCCGAAGAGCGCGAAGAGCGCATTCCGGTCAAGGGTGTGCGCAAGGCCATCGCGACGGCGATGGTGCAGAGCGCATTCACCGCACCCCATGTGTCTGTTTTCGTCGACGTGGATGCCACCCGCACCATGGAGTTCGTCAAGCGCCTCAAAAACTCTCCGGACTTTGCGGGGGTGAAGGTGTCTCCTCTGCTGATACTGGCCAAGGCCATCATCTGGGCCGTCCGGCGCAACCCCACCGTGAACTCCACCTGGACCGACAAAGAAATCATTGTTCACCGCTATGTGAACCTGGGTGTGGCAGCTGCAACACCTCGTGGTCTCATCGTTCCTAACGTTAAAGATTCCCAAGAGATGAGCCTGCTCGAGCTGGCGCAGTCCCTCGAGCAGTTGACCCTCAACGCTCGTGATGGCAAGACCTCACCTGCGGACATGGCCGGTGGAACGATCACCATTACGAACATTGGTGTGTTCGGCATGGACACCGGAACCCCGATTCTAAACCCTGGTGAAGTGGGCATTCTTGCGCTCGGAACCATCAAGCAAAAGCCGTGGGTTGTCGACGGCGAGGTTCGCCCCCGCTTCGTCACCACCTTGGGCGCGAGCTTCGACCACCGAGTGGTCGATGGCGACGTCGCTAGCCGCTTCTTAGCCGATGTCGCCAGCGTGGTGGAGGAACCCGCGCTCCTGCTCGACTAAAGCGAATCGAAGAAGGCCACCCAGATGGCCAATCCGATAATGAGGATGCCTCCGGTGCCCTGAACGATACTCAAACGCTTCGGATCACGGGCGAACCAGTCGCGAGCCAAACCGGCACCGATGGCATACATCGAGTCACTGAGTGTTCCGATGATTTCGAAAATAATGCCGAGGACCAACAACTGGAACATGACATTGCCTTGGTCCACAGCGACAAAGCCAGGAAGTACCGCGGTGAAGAACACCATGGTCTTGGGGTTACTGAGCCCCACAAGAAAACCTTGACGCAGAGTCTTCCACCGAGATTGGGGCGGGGCAGAACCTGCGCTGACGTCAAAGCCATGATCATTGCGGTGGCGGAATGCTTGAACACCGAGGTAGGCGAGATAAGCAGCACCGGCGTATTTGATGCCATAGAACAAGAATTCTGAGCTGGCCACAATCGCGCCCAGACCCAGCACCACGGCAACAAGCCAGACAAAGGTGCCGAGCGAATTACCCACAACCGTGAGAACACCGGCGCCCTTGCCTAAGGCAAGTGAGCGCCCGACGGCAAACATCACGGAGGGGCCGGGGATCAAGATGATCACCAGCGCCGCGATGCTAAACGCAATCAGATTCTCAACGGGGGGCATGGTTAGCTTTCGAGAACAGCCATGGCGGCGTTATGGCCACCTATGCCGGAAACGGCACCACCACGTCGAGCCCCCGAACCACAGAGCAAAATGCCAGGGTTCGCGGTTGCCACGCCCCAGCGAGCTGCGGGAGAGGAGAGGTCCTCATCGTCTTCGACCCAGGGCCAGGACAACAAACCGTGGAAGATATTTCCCCCGGTCATGCCGAGGGCATCCTCGAGATCGAGGGTGGTCTTTGTCTCGACGCATAGCTCACCGTTGCTATCGCGCATAAGCACGTCTTCGATGGGCTCGGCCAACACGCTGTTGAGGGACCGTAAGACAGCAGCTTGGAGCTGTGCACGAACGTCGTCGTTGGTTTCTCTGGTGACCAAGGAATGGGGTGCATGGATTCCAAAGACGGTCAGTGTGTGTGCACCAGAGGCGCGCAGGTCAGGCCCCAAAATGCTGGGGTCACTGAGGGAGTGGCAGTAAATCTCACAGGGCAGAGTGGAAGGTATGCGTCCGGAGGACGCTTCGTCGAACGCTGTCTGCAACTGACTATAGGTCTCATTGATGTGGAACGTTCCGCCGAAAGCTTGTTCCGGGGTGACGGTGCTGTCTGCCAGTTTCGGCAGACGCTTCAGGAGCAAGTTCACCTTGACTTGTGCACCCTCGGGACGCACGGAAGGTTCCGGGTTTTCTCCGAGAAGCTCAGCAAGAACCCACGGGGACACGTTGGCCAAAACCCAGGTTCCCGAAACCTCGTGTGCTGTTCCCTCGTGGCTATAGAACACCTGTGTTGGCCCACCCGAATGTTCGGCGGGAACAAGTGCGGTCACCTCAGCTTCGGTGAGTAACCCCGCACCAGCCTCACGGGCAGCTCGGGCCATCTCACCCGTGACAGCACCCATTCCGCCTACAGGGACATCCCAGTCCCCGGTGGCGCCACCAATCACGTGATACAAGAAACAGCGGTTCTGGTCCAAGCTCTCATCGTGAGATGCCGAGAACGTTCCGATGATGCCATCGGTGAAAGCAACACCGCGGGCAATCTCGCCTGTGATGTCTCGCTCAATGACCTCACCCAGGGGGCGCTCAATGAACTCATCCCAGGCAGTGTCATCGCCGACGAGCTTCTTCGCTTCCGAGCGTGTCACCAGAGGTTCGGTCACAGAGGGCCAGAGGGCCTGAGCCAGAGTGATGGTCTTGGCATAGAACTTCTCGAAACCGGCGGCATCTGCTGCTTCCCCGATTCGCGAGAACGAGGACGCCGTTGCGGCAGCATCCTGATTGTCCACGAGCAGACCGAGCTCGGGGTTGCCAGGAAGAGGAGTGTAGGAGGAGTAGCGACGACGGATCAGTTTCACGTCGAGCCCCAGGTCAGAAATGATCTTCTGCGGCAGCAGACTCACGAGGTAGCTATAGCGAGACAGGCGTGCGTCAACTCCGTCGAACGCCTGGGCAGAGATGGCAGCGCCACCGAGGTGATCACTGCGTTCCAGCACGAGAACAGAACGTCCCGTCTGTGCAAGGTAGGCGGCAGCGGTGAGGCCGTTGTGACCTCCACCGACGATGACAACGTCGTAGTGAGAGTTACTCATACGCCCAGCCTAGCTGGGCGAAAACAGCACCGACTATTGTCGATAAATCAACCTCGACATCACGATGCTGGTGCGCGTGTGATCCACGTTCGGCGCATTGCGCACGGCCTCGAGGGCATCTTCCAAACTGGCAATATTGTGGCTGCGCATATGCACGATAGCGTCGGCACTGCCCGAGACTGTTCCTGCGTCAATGACATCGGGAACACCTTCGAGGAGGCGGCGAAGTTCATCTGGTGCCACGGTGCCTCGGCAGAACAACTCGACATAGGCTTCAGTCTCGAGACCCTCCACGGAAGGGTCTACGTGGATGGTGAATCCGCGAATCACGCCGTCTGCAACGAGGCGGTCTACTCGTCGTTTCACCGCAGAAGCAGAGAGCCCAATCAGCCCGCCAATGTCTCCATACGAGGCACGGGAATTCTGACGCAGCTGATCGATGATGCGACGGTCCAAGTTGTCCATGACATGAGCTTATAAAGTGGAGACGTGAATACGCCCCTGCGAACCCGTTTGGCGATTTCTGCGGGCAAGCTCGCAGCCGCCACGTCGAGGCTTGCTGGGCGCGGCGAGGGCATGATTATCGGCGGCAAGGTCGCGCTCGCCGTCTCGCCCCACGCACTTCGCGATCTGGCACAGGGGAGAGTCGCTGCACTCGTTTCAGCGACCAATGGCAAGACCTCCACGACGCGGTTACTGGCTACTGCTCTGAGTCAGAGCGGTCCTGTTGCGTCCCCCACCACCGGCGCCAACATGACCGAGGGCGCGGTGTGGGCATTGGCTACTGGCGAACCTGGGGCGCAGGCCGTTCTCGAAGTTGATGAAGCGTATTTACCCCGCATTGTGAGGGAGACACAGCCGAAGGTTGTGCTTCTGGCCAACCTCAGTCGTGACCAGCTAGACCGCATGAGTGAAGTGGCCATGCTGGCGCGCAAGTGGCGCGCCATGATTGCCGAAAACCCTGACGTGCTCATCATTGCGAATGCGGATGACCCCATCGTGGCGTATGCCGCCGAGAAAGCGACCAAAATCGTGTGGGTTGCGGCCGGTCAAGCGTGGACCGCGGACTCCTCGGTCTGCCCAGACTGCGGCACGCTGCTGAGCCGTGATGAGAAAACCTGGAGCTGCAGTGGCTGTGGCCGTTCGCGCCCGGAGCCTTCCTGGACATTTGAGTGGAGTGCGCAGCAGGGCAACACCTATGCCCGGGCCGTAGCTCCCGATGGCCAAAGCTTTGACCTTTCCCATCTCGGTTTGCCTGGCCGCTTTAATGCCTCGAATGCAACTATGGCCTTGGCGGCCTGCAGCGAGCTGGGACAGGATCTGCCCACCGCCCTGGAATTGATGAACACAGTTTCTGCGGTGTCCGGTCGCTTCGCAACCGTTCAGGCAGGCGCCCTCACGGTGAGATTGCTCTTGGCGAAGAACCCTGCCGGCTGGAGTGAGCTTCTCGACATCATGCCGCCGGCACCGACCCCGGTCATTGTGATGATCAACGCCAACCATGCCGATGGCCGTGATCCGTCGTGGCTGTGGGATGTTCCGTTTGAACGTCTGGCAGGTCGCACGGTGATCGCATCCGGCAATCGCCGCCGCGATCTGGCCGTGCGTCTCTTGCATGCCGGTGTTGATGCACACGTGATCGAAGACCCTTTTGCACCGAACGCAGATCTTCCGGACAGTGTTCGAGCACTCGAGGTCATTGACTGTGCGGCGACCTATACGGCATTTCAGAAGATTCGTGTGGCAGCTCTCGATGGGGAGGTGGACGCATGAGTGTGAAGATTGCGTCTATCTACCCCACGTTGCTGGGCACCTATGGTGACGGCGGTAACGTCGCAGCGCTGACACACCTGGCCACCCTGCACGGCATTGCCGTAGAGGTGACCGAGGTGTCCCCTGGCCACACCGTCCCGCACGATGCAGATATTTATGTTCTTGGTGGCGGTGAAGACACTGCACAATCAGCAGCGGCCGCTGCCCTGCATGCCAGCGGGGCGCTCGCAGAGGGCGTCAAGAATGGTGCGTCGGTGCTGGCTATTTGTGCCGGGTATCAGATTCTGGGTCACACCTTCCTGGACGCAGAGGGCAAGCCTTCGGCTGGTCTTGCACTGCTGGATGTCACCACGGACCGCTTGGATACACGTGCCGTGGGTGAGCTTCTGGCTCAGCCCAGTGAGTTCGCGCCAGCCGGTCTGACGGAGGTGTTCACCGGTTACGAAAACCACGGCGGTCACACGCATCTCGGCCCTGACGCGAAGCCCCTGGCAACCGTGACGCATGGTGTGGGCAATGGGGATGGCACCGAAGGTGCGATTAGTGGCCGGGTCATCGGCACCTATTTGCACGGTCCGTGCCTGGTGCGAAACCCACGCATTGCCGAGCGCCTTTTGGGGTGGGCAGTTGGCCGAGATCTGGATCACATCGTGGAAGCGGAAGTCGAAGCTTTACGTCAGGAACGCCTCGACTTTGTGACCAAGAAATAGGATTGCACTCATGAGCACCGTCATCGCCGACAAGCCCGACAAGCCCGAGAAATTATTCTTCGGTCAGCCCCGCCAACTCACGACCATTTTTGGCGTGGAGATGTGGGAACGGTTCTCTTTCTACGGCATGCAGGGCATCCTGCTGCTGTACATGTTCTACCCCGTCAGCGAGGGCGGACTGGGAATCGACGTCAAGGTCGCCACGGGCATCGTCGGCGCCTATGGCGGTGGTGTCTATTTGGCCACCATTCTGGGTGCCTGGCTCGCGGACCGCATGTTTGGCAGCGAACGCGTGCTGTTCTATGCCGCCGTCATGGTCATGTTTGGTCACATCGCGCTGGCCGTGTTGCCTGCGTATGCGGGGCTGACCGTCGGTCTGATTCTGATTGCTATTGGTGCCGGCGGCGTTAAGGCCAATGCGACAAGCATTGTGGGCCAGCTCTATGCCCCGGGTGATGTCCGTCGTGATGCCGGTTTCTCGCTCTACTACTTGGGTATCAACCTGGGTGCGTTTGTGGGTCCGTTGGCCACCGGTTTCTTGCAGACCACCTATGGCTTCCACTGGGGCTTCGGATTAGCCGCGGTCGGTATGGCTGCTGGTTTGATCCAGTACACCTTCGGTCGCCGTCGCCTCCCACCACAAACCCGCGTTGTTCCTAACCCGCTGCCCAGCTCGAAGAAGTGGCTGGTCTGGGTTCTTGCCGCTGCGGGCGCAGCAGTCATCGCCCTCTTGGTTCTCTCTGGCGTCATCACGAGTAGCAACCTTGCCACCGTCATCATCATCGTCACTGCGGGTGCGGCGATTGCCTACTTCATCGTGATTTTGGGCAGCAAGCTCATTACCCCCATCGAACGCAACCGCGTGCTGGCCTTCATTCCACTGTTCATAGCCTGCGCTGCCTTCTGGTCTCTTTATCAGCAGCAGTTCACCGTGGTGACGATTTTTGCCAATGACCAGCTGGATCTGAACATCTTTGGCTGGACCATGCCTGTGTCTTGGGTTCAGTCCATTAATCCCATTTTCATTTTGGCTCTCTCCGGGATCTTTGCTGCACTGTGGACCAAGTGGGGCACAAAGCAGCCCAGTACACCCGTGAAGATGGGCCTCGGAACCATCGTGATGGGTCTGGCCTTCCTCATGTTCCTCAGCGTCTACAACGCTGCTCCTCACACCGCACCTCTGCTCATGCTGGTGGGAATTCTGTTTGTGTTCACCATCGCGGAACTTCTTATTTCACCCGTCAGCCTCTCGGTGAGCACCAAGCTGGCACCCACCGCGTTCCGTACTCAGATGGTGGCGCTGCTGTTTCTCTCCAGCGCCTTGGGCACGGCCATGTCGGGCCAGCTTGCCGGTCTCTATGACGAGAAGCACCCCGAGTTGAACTTGGACTACTTCCTTTACTCCGGCCTGGCTGCTATCGCCCTCGGTGTCGTTCTGCTCCTGATTCGCAAGTGGGTTCTCAAGCTCATGGAAGGCGTGCGCTAATGATCACCTCTGAATTCACAGATGCCCATGGCGTCGTCATTACCTATGACGTGTATTCGATTCCAACCCCCCGGGCAGTCGTCCAGATCATGCATGGATTGGGTGATCACGCAGGACGTTATACCCACGTTGCTGCAGCACTGAACTCTGCGGGTTATTCCGTCTATGCGCCTGACCAACGCGGGCATGGTCGCACCGGCGTGCGGCAGTTCGGCGGGGACCTGTCCAAGCTTGGCAAGCTCGGTCCGGGTGGTCTGCGCGCCGCTGTGGCGGACTTCACACAGATGACGAACATCATCCGTGACGAGAACCCGGGTGTGCCCATCGTTCTCCTCGGCCACAGCATGGGTTCTCTGATGGGCCAGATACTGATCAACGAGCATGCCGCAGACTATGCCGCCGTGGTGTTCTCAGGTTCTGCCTATCGCCAGCCCGGTTCAATGAATGCCGGCAAGCTGAACAAGAACTTTGATGCGCCTGGCTGCACCGGGCACGAGTGGCTGAGCCGAGACCCTGCGGTCTGGACTTCCTTCAAGGAGGATCTCTGGACCTTTGAAGCGGACACCCTCAAGCTTTATGGCCTCGCCGATGGCTTACGCCTGTTCGGCAAGCCTTCTCCTCACATGGCACAGGTTCCCCTGCTGCTCATCGTGGGTGAAGACGACCCACTCGGTGGCAAGCCCAGCAACATCAAGCTTGCCGAGAGTTACATCGAGCGTGCAGGACAGGCAGATGTGACCGTGGGAATCTATCCCGAGGCCCGTCACGAAATCTTTAACGAGACCAATAAAGAACAGGTCATCGACGACATGATCTCGTGGATCTCTGAACGGAACGCCGACTAAATAACGCGGCAGGTGTTACCGAGTTCGGCATCAACACCACCCGAGCGGGCATCGTCCACGTAGTCGGGGTGAAGCTCTAACCATTGGGTGACAAACCAGCAGCCTGACGTGACCTTCTTGGTTGTGGTGGCAATAATGTCGTCAATCGCGCGACGAACCAAGATGTTACCCAGGCCTTCACCCCGTCTCGCGGTGGAGATGTAGGTGCCGGTAATCATGATGTCGTTCTCACGAGAGGTGTAGTGAGCAGCACCAATTTCTTCGCCGCCATCCAGAATGACGTATTGGTTACTTCCTGGTTGGTGCACCACTTCAATGCTCATAGAACGAGCCTAGGACGATAACTGCGAGAATGGGCGAATGAGTTCTGTGAGCGGTCGCGTGATCGAGGGAAACAACCTCGAGGTTTTAGCGACCCTTCCGGATGCCACGGCCACGCTGATCTATATCGATCCGCCATTCAACACAGGCCGTGAGCAAAGCCGCAGCAAGGTCACTACTGTCCTTGCTGCCGATGACTCCACCAAAGGCCTTGCCGGCTTTAAAGGCAAGAGCTACGAGCGCACCCGCAGTGACCTGATGAGTTACGACGACCGCTTCGATGACTATTGGGCATTCTTGGAGCCTCGCCTGCGCGAAGCGTGGCGTTTGCTCGCTGACGACGGAACGCTCTACCTCCACCTCGACTACCGCGAAGCTCACTACGCCAAGGTCATGCTTGATGCACTGTTTGGCCGGGAGTCGTTTATCAACGAACTCATCTGGGCTTATGACTATGGCGCGAAGGCGAAAGGTCGCTGGCCCGCCAAGCACGACACCATCTTGGTTTATGTGAAGAACCCCAAGGGCTATTACTTCAACTCGGAAGAAGTAGACCGTGAGCCCTATATGGCACCGGGTCTGGTCACGCCAGAGAAGGCCGCCAAGGGCAAACTTCCCACCGACGTTTGGTGGCACACCATCGTCTCGCCCACGGGCAAAGAGAAGACCGGATATCCGACGCAGAAACCAGAAGGCATTCTGCGCCGCATCATCCAGGCTTCCAGCCGCGAGGGGGACACCGTGATTGATTTCTTTGCCGGCAGTGGCACCACCGGTGCTGTTGCTGCATCATTGGGCCGTCACTTTATTTTGATTGATCAAAACCCTGAAGCGCTCGCCGTGATGCGCAAGCGTTTCGCCCCACTGGAGGGAGTTGTCCGCTTTGAGTAACCACGAACTACCCCGCACCGAAGAAACCCGCGTGAAGCGCCTGCCGGAGAAGCAGGTCTTTGATCGCGCGGCACTGAATGCATTGCTGGATGACGCCATCGTGGGTCACGTGGCCATCGTGCGGGACGGTAAGCCGCTCGTGCTCCCGGTGGGTATTGGTCGTGACGGAGATACTCTGCTTATTCATGGCTCCACCGGTTCGGGACTGTTCCGCGAAATCGCAGACGGCAGACCGTTGACCATTGCAGTCACGCTGCTGGAGGGTCTGGTCTATGCCCGCTCTGCTTTTGAAAGCTCCATGCACTATCGCTCTGCCGTGATTCAGGGCAGTGCAACCCTGGTTGAAGGGGAAGACAAGCTCACCGCGTTGGGGATCTTGACCAACCACATGATGCCGGGGCGCTGGGAAGAAGTTCGTGACACTACCAAGAAGGAACTGGCGGCCACGATGGTGTTGCGCGTCCCCCTGGATGTGGTGAGCGTGAAAATCAGCGACAAGCCTGTCGATGAATTCGAGGACGACGGGGATGACCGTGCGATCTGGGCAGGAATCCTGCCACTGCGCACGGTTGCAGGTGCACCCATTCCTTCGGCCATGACCCCGGAAGGAACTCCGGTTTCTCCTTCGGTGATCGCTCAAACGATCAAGCTGGCTTAACGCATTCTGCCCCGGTGAACCGGGGCAGAGATATTCACGCGGAGTGAACTAAGCGTTGGTCTTCTTTGCAGCTTTTTGTTGCGCCTTACGCTTGTGGGCTTCACGAGCAGCTTCCCGCTCTTCAGCCTGAGCGAGTGCAATCTGACCGGTTGCGGTGCCAGGCTCAACCATGGACCCCATCATGTCTGCCGCACGCTCGGCCAGTAGGGAGGCGTCTTCATCAGCGGCTTCCTGCATGGCGGACTTTTGGCGCAGCGGGGTTGCCTTGAGGAACCAGCTCAAGACGAACGCCACAATGACGACGCCGAGTCCGATCCAGTACACCGTGACCGTTGCATCAGCGAAGCCGACTAAGAACGGCTTAGCTAACGCTTCGTTGGCACCAACCAAGAAGGACGTGTCTCCATCGAGGGCAGTACCCACCGCCGCGGGGTTCTTGTAGACCTCGATGATGGCTGCGTTTGCGGGGTCGGAGGTGATGGTTGGATCAGCCAATGCCTTCGCGACACCCACCGTGATGGACGGTGTGGCAAAAGCGGACTTCAATGCTTCGGGAATGGTGTTGAACAGCACCGAGAACAGAATTGCAGTTCCCGCAGTGCCACCCATGGTGCGGAAGAAGGTGGAAGAGCTGGTGGCCACACCAATGTCTCGAGGGCCGACAGAGTTTTGGCTCGCCACGGTGAGGGTTTGCATGAGTTGACCAAGGCCAATACCCATAAAGAACATGCCGACCATGACAAACCACAGCGGGCTATCCCACGCCAAACGAGTAAACAAGAAGAATCCCAGAACCATGAATGCAGTACCGAGTCGGGGGAACCACTTGTAACTCCCGGTCTTCGCCATGACTTGACCACTGACGATGCTGGCAATCATGAGCCCCAAGATCATGGGCAACATGAGCAGACCGCTCTCGGTGGGTGTAGCACCCTTGACCAGCTGGAGGTAGAGGGGGATGGTCATCATGGCGCCGAACATTCCGAATCCCACGAACACACCCAAGATGGTGGCCATGGAGAATGTCTGGGACTTGAACATCTTCATCGGGATGAGCGCGTCATCTCCCATGGAACGTTCGATCATGACAAACGCGACCGCGGACAGCACGCCAACTAAGTAGCAGGAGATGGACGCTGTGGAGAGCCAGCCCCACTCGCGGCCTTGTTCAGCCACAACCAAGAGCGGAACGGTGGCAGTGATAACCGTGGCAGCACCCCACCAGTCAATGCGAACGCGACGATGAGTTTTGGGCAAGTGCAATGACTTGAGAACGATGGCCAGAGCCACAATTCCGATAGGAACGTTGATCAAGAAGACCCAGCGCCATCCGGTGATCCCCAGAATTTCGGGAGTGCCCGAGAGCACTCCACCAATGAGGGGGCCAATGACAGACGAGACGCCGAAGACGGCGAGGAAGAAACCCTGGTACTTTGCTCGCTCACGTGGTGCGAGCATGTCACCCATGATGGCCAACGGCAGGGCCATCAAACCACCAGCACCAAGGCCCTGAATAGCGCGGTAACCCGCAAGTTCGTACATGGTGTGCGCTGTACCCGCAAGCAGGGAGCCAATCACAAAGATAGAGATCGCGATAATGAACAGCGGGCGACGACCGAAGATGTCGCTGAGCTTGCCGTAGAGCGGTGTCGAGATGGTCGACATGATCATGTAGGCGGTGGTGACCCAGGCCTGGAGTGCCATACCGTCGAGATCATCGGCAATGGTGCGCATCGACGTGCTCACGACGGTTTGGTCGAGAGCGGAGAGGAACATACCGGCCATCAAACCGACCATGACGAGCAGGATTTCCCGCTTGGACATGATCGTTTCGGCTACGGCGGAAGGCTTGGAAGACATAGGCACTACCCTAGCAGTAACTAAAAGTAACTCGAGTACGCATGAGTAACCTAAAACCGATACAGTAAAACTCAATCACCACACGCAATGGCACGAGGAGGGGCTCATGGCGCACGATCAACGCGAAGCAATCCGGGCACTCTGTGCCGGGGATGAGAAAGAACTGTTCTATTCCATCCTCAGCCGCATCGGGGACAAGTGGAGCCTGCTCGTCATGGGTAACCTCGGCAAGAAGGCCGGGCGCTATACCGAACTCCTCGTTGCAACCCCCGGTATTTCTCGTCGAATGCTCACTGTGACACTGCGTCAGCTTGAGCGTGATGGTTTGATCGAACGCGTCGTGCACCCTGATGTGCCGCCTTGGGTGGAATACACCTTGACCGAGCTGGGACGCACTCTGCGCGAACCAGCACTCGCGGTGGCAACCTGGGCTCTGGAACACAAAGATGTCATTGTGAACAGTCGTGCAGCCTATGACGCATCCACTTCGCACCTCTCAGAGGTGGCGAGTTAACCCTCGCTATTCAACCGTGGCGACGGGACCCAGCACGGTCCGCACGTAGTTATATTGCTCCTCCACGCTGGTGGTAAATAGTGACCGACTGAGGGCCTCTGCTGCCGCACTAAACGGATACACGTGCAGGTTGGTGCGGGCCAAGAGGTCGCCAGCAGCGGCCTGTTCGGCTGTCCATTCGTAGTGCATATAGGTCGGGATGAAGCGGGGAGCTTCGATCGTGACGGTGCCATCCTTTTTCTTCACCGCGTCGAATTGTGCAACGCCACCAATGAGCTGAGGAAGTTCCAGCTGAGTGGAAAGTAAGTTACCGATCGAGTACCACACCAAGGTTTGTGCCCCGTTGGCACCTGGGATCCACTCCACGGGCTCGAGCACGTGAGGGCCGGTGCCAATAATGACATCCGCACCGAGTTCCGCAACACGAGCGGCAGCGGCCTGTTGGTTGGCGTTGACGCCGTTGGAATATTCAGTCCCCCAGTGCATGGAGACGAGCACGACGTCTGCTCCGGCATCCGCCTGGGCCATCAGATTCTGCACCAAGCCATCGTTGCCATAGAAGTTCACGCTGTAGTCATTACTGACCGCAGCATTGGAGTATTCGGCAAAAGAGACCAGCGCGAACCGAATACCGTCCACCTCGGTGAACATGACGGTGTTTTGCTCTTCAGGACTGCGGTTCGCTCCGCTGATCAAGAGCGGTGAGATGCTGTCCCACACTGCGCGGGTGCCCTCAATTCCACCCTGACCTTTGTCATTGGAGTGGTTGGTGGCCGTGTTGATGGCATTGCAACCAAAGCTGCTGAGGTCACGAGCAAACTGCTCGGGTGCGTTGAAAGAGGGGTAGCCGGTAATGCCAAAAGCTTCACCAGCACTGGGAACTTCTTGATTACAAAACACAATCCCCGAGGAGGCAATGATCGGCTTCAGGTCGCTGAGAAAAGGGGTGTAGTTATAGGAGCCATCTGCCTGACGGGCTTCTTGGTTCACGGCATCGTGGGGAAGCATGTCCCCCATAGCTGAGACGGTCACCCGCGTATCTGTTGGTGTCGGAGTAGGTGTGGCAGTGACCTCGGGAGAGCTACTCGAGCGGGGAGCGGCAACAGGCGCGGCCGGCTGAGCTGAGGTGGCCAGTGCCCAGACACCCACGCCAGCGACCACGAGGAGTATGGCAATCACCCCAACAATGGTTCGACGACGAGTCAAACTGAGCCCGCGCCATCTACTTCCACCCATTCCCTCATGCTAGCCGCGGTACTGTGGAGCACGTGGTGACAAGGCGGGTGTGGGCAACAACGGTGGTGGGCTATGCCTTGATCACCGGATTGCTCTTTGCGGGCTGCTCAGCAGCCCCAGAAACTGAGCCGACAGCGAAGCTCACCGTTACCCCAAGTGCTGACGCTGTTGTTTCTGCAACTCCCACGGCCCTATTTAATCGGACGGTACTGTCCCTCGATGACCCCATGTCGATCTGGGTCGTGAGCAACAAGCATCGCTCCCTCAACCCCGCCGAATTTGTGCCCAGTGATCTCTCGACTGTGGCAGGGGTACCCAACGAATTTAGTCAGCCACTGCGGGAACCGGCAGCACGGGCCGTGGAGCAACTCTACGCAGCAGCCCAATCTCAGGGGGTGAACTTCGGCATCATTAGTGCCTACCGTGACTACAACACCCAAGTGGCGCTTTATAACAAGTACGTCAACCGAGACGGCCAAGAAGCAGCAGACACTTACTCTGCCCGGCCAGGACACTCCGAACATCAGACCGGACTCGCCGTCGACTTCGACGATGGCGGCTCCTGTTATCTCACCGCGTGCTTCGAATCGACCGCGGCTGGCCAATGGCTAGCAACTCACGCTTATGAATATGGTTTTGTGCTGCGCTATCCCGCAGGCAAGGAAGCGATAACGGGCTTCACGTATGAACCATGGCACTTCAGATACGTAGGTGTGGAACTCGCTACCGAGATGCACAACACCGGCATTCAGACGCTCGAGGAATTCTTCGGCCTGGACGCGGCACCGAGCTATAAATAGCAGCAGATTTGCTTAGGCATTGAGCGCAGCGTCCACGATTTTCTTCGCTTCAGCCTGCACCAGCTTGAGGTGCTCTGGCCCCTTGAACGATTCCGCATAGATTTTGTAGACGTCCTCGGTTCCCGAGGGGCGTGCAGCAAACCACGCAAACTCGGTTTCCACCTTCACGCCACCAATAGCTTCGCCATTGCCGGGGGCGTGAGAGAGCTTCGCAATGATGGGATCGCCGGCAAGCTCTGAGGCGGTGATGTCGTCACCGCTGAGCTTGCCGAGGCGAGCCTTGGCTTCGCGGTTGGCGGGGGCATCGACGCGTTCATAGGCCGGGTCGCCGAAACGCTCGGTCAGCTCCCGGTAAAGAACGGAAGGACTCTTGCCGGTGACGGCAATAATCTCTGCAGCCAGAAGCGCCAGAATGATGCCGTCTTTGTCCGTGGTCCACACGGTGCCATCGTGTCGCAGGAAGGACGCTCCCGCGCTTTCTTCGCCACCGAAACCAACCGAGCCATCGACCAGGCCAGGCACAAACCACTTGAAACCCACAGGGACTTCCCACAGCACACGGCCGAGACCATCAGCGACGAAGTTAATCATGGAACTGGACACCAGTGTCTTGCCGATGCGCGCATCGTCACGCCAGCCGGGACGGTGGGCGAACAGGTATTCAATGGCGACAGCGAGGTAGTGGTTGGGATTCATCAACCCACCATCGGGCGTCACGATGCCGTGGCGGTCCGCGTCGGCATCGTTGCCGGTCAGCACATCAAAGTCAGCACGTTTGGCAATGAGGGACGCCATCGCGTTCGGGCTCGAAGGGTCCATGCGGATCTTCTCATCCCAGTCCAGAGTCATGAAGGCCCAGGCAGGGTCTACTTCTGGGTTTACGACTGTGAGGTTCAGGCCATAGCGCTCCTGGATGGCAGCCCAGTAGGCAACAGAAGCACCACCGAGAGGGTCGGCGCCTATGCGAACACCGGATTCGGCGATGACCTGCATGTTGATCACGTTCTCGAGGTCAGCAACGTAGTGCTCGAGGAAGTCGTAGTCCTCGGCGGCGCCTTCAGGGTTGGTGCGTTTAACATCAACCAGCCCTCCCTCGATGAGCTTGTTGGCCCGGGCGGCAATCCAGTTGGTGGCGGAACCATCCGCAGGACCGCCGTGTGGGGGGTTGTATTTGAAACCACCATCTTGTGGAGGGTTGTGACTAGGAGTGACCACAATGCCGTCAGCTTCATCGGCATGCCCCGCCTTGTTATAGGCCAAAATCGCGTGGGAAATCGAAGGCGTCGGGGTGAAACCATCACGGGAGTCTGTGAGCACACGGACCCCGTTGGCAACGAGTACTTCCAGAGCCGTTTCTTGTGCGGGACGGCTCAGACCGTGGGTGTCTGCCCCCATAAAGAGAGGCCCTGTGATGCCCTGCAGGGCACGGTATTCCACAATGGCCTGGGTGGTGGCGAGGATGTGCTGTTCATTGAAAGCTGCGTTGAGGGAAGATCCGCGGTGCCCGCTGGTGCCAAAAACGACGCGTTGTTCGGGCACGTTCATATCCGGGGTGAGGTCGTAATACGCCTTCACGAGGGCATCGATATCGATGAGATCGGAGGGGAGAGCCTGGGTTCCTGCGCGGTTGGTCACCAGACCAGTTTGCCAGTGCCGGTAGCATTTGGGACATGGGTTCTTCAGAAAAAGTAACGACAGCACCGGCGTATAGCTATCTCGGTCCTGCCGGCACCTTTACTGAGGCTGCCCTGGCGCAGGTCCCCGCCGCTGCGGGTCAGACTTGGCACTCGGTCAATAATGTCGGCGAAGCACTCGCTGATGTTGTCTCGGGGCGCTCTGTCGCGGCCATGATTGCGATTGAAAATTCAGTGGAAGGTGGCGTCACTGCCACGCAGGACGCCTTGGCCAACATTCCCAACCTGCGCATCATGGGGGAATACCTCGTGCCCGTGGCCTTCGACCTCGTTGCGCCGAAGGGCACCACCCTGGCAGACGTGAACGTTGTCAACGCGCATCCGGTTGCCTATGCACAGTGCCGCGGTTGGTTGGAAAAGAACCTCCCACATCACGGTCACATTCCCTCCTCCAGTAATGTGGCAGCTGCGGCCAGTCTGTTAGAAACAGACACCGCAGATGCAGCGATTGCGCCTGCAGGTATTGCCCGTCACTACGACGTGGAGGTTCTTGCTTCTGGAATCGCAGACAACCCCAATGCCGTCACCCGCTTCGTGCTGGTGAGCAAGACCACCGAGTTGCCAGCGCCTACCGGGTCCGATAAGACCAGCCTCATCGTGGAATTGCCTGACGACCGTGCCGGTGCTCTGCTGGAAATGCTGGAACAGTTCGCTACTCGCGGCGTGAACCTGACCCTGATTCAGTCGCGTCCCATTGGTGACGAATTCGGTCGCTACCGCTTCGTCATTGACGCTGAAGGCCACGCTCGTGACGAGCGTGTGGCTGATGCACTCCTGGGTCTTCGTCGCTTCAGCCCCAAGGTAATCTTCTTGGGTTCTTACCCTCGCGCAGACAAAGAGCAGACACAGCATTCCTCCCGCTATGCCGATGATGTGTTCACGGATGCTCGAGACTGGCTTGCGGAGATACTCGGCGACTAGTCACCGTAAACTGGGGGAGTGATTGACCCCGTATTGCTGCGCGAAAACCCTGACGTTATCCGAGCCTCCCAAGTGGCTCGCGGTTCAGACCCCAGTTTTGTCGATGTTGCGTTAGATGCTGATGCTGCACGTCGTGCTGCCTTGGCCCAGTTTGAAGAACTGCGTGCCGAGCAGAACGTGTTCAGCAAGAAGGTGGGACAGGCACAAGGCGATGAGAAGAAGGCCCTTCTGGCCGAGGTTGCACAGCTTGCAGCCAAAGTAAAAGAGGCCAACGCTGCTGCCAACGCAGCAGATGAGGCCTACACCGAGGCAGCTCGCAAAATTCAGAACCCGATCATTGACGGTATTCCTGCCGGCGGGGAAGACAACTTCGTCACCCTGCGTGAAGTGGGCACCATCCCCACCTTCGATTTTGAGCCCAAGGACCACCTGGAGCTCGGCGAAAGCCTCGGTGCTATCGATATGGCGCGGGGCACCAAGGTTTCCGGAGCACGTTTTTACTTCCTTAGAGGCATCGGTGCGCGTCTCGAACTCGCCCTGATGAACCTCGCACTTGACCGCGCACTGGAAGCTGGCTTTATTCCTCTCATTACTCCCACACTCGTGCGCCCCGACATCATGCAGGGCACCGGCTTCCTGGGAGAGCACTCGGATGAGATCTACTACCTCCCCGCAGATGACCTCTACTTGACCGGGACAAGTGAAGTCGCGCTCGCCGGGTACCACTCCGACGAAATCATTGACCTGGCTGAGGGCCCCCTGCGTTATGCCGGGTGGTCTACTTGCTACCGCCGCGAGGCTGGATCAAGCGGCAAGGACACTCGCGGGATTATTCGCGTGCATCAGTTCAACAAGCTCGAGATGTTTGTGTACACCCTGCCCGAAGAAGCCGAAGCAGAGCACGACCGCCTCGTGGCCTGGCAAGAAGGCATGCTGCAGTCTCTCGGTCTGAGCTACCGCGTCATCGATGTGGCTGCCGGAGACCTGGGCTCCAGTGCAGCCCGCAAGTTCGACATTGAAGCCTGGGTACCCACCCAGGGTGCGTTCCGAGAACTCACCAGCACCTCGAACTGCACGACCTACCAGTCACGTCGCCTGGAAACTCGCTACCGCACAGAGAGCGGGAAGACCGCTCCGGTTGCGACCCTGAACGGAACCCTCGCCACCACGCGCTGGCTGGTTGCGATTCTGGAAACACACCAGCAGGCTGATGGCTCAGTCATCGTTCCCGAAGCACTTCGCCCCTACCTCGGCGGCCTGTCTGTGATTACTCCGGTGGGCGTCTAAGTGTCGACCGTGACGCAGGTTCCAGAAGACGAGCGTTGGCTCGTTGCGCTCGACGTGGATGGCACCCTGCTGACCCACCGCGGGGACGTTGCTCCCGAGGTCGTTGCAGAAGTTAAGGCCATTGCTGCTCGTGGACACGAAGTGATGTTGGCCACCGGCCGCTCCTTGGTCGAGACCATCCCCGTGCTCCGTCAACTGAACATCTGGCCCGAATACGTTGTCTGCTCTAACGGGGCGATGCTTTTGAAGCGTGATCCTCTGGCCGGCAACGGGTATGTCACGCACCGCGTGGAGACCTTTAACCCCGAACGTGCCTTGCGTCTGATTAAAGAGCACCTGCCGGCAGGCAAGTATGCGGTCGAGGATGAGTTTGGCAACTACTACTACACCGAACCCATCCCGGGCGTAGACCCCAACTTGCTCTCCCACCAAGTGAAGTTCGAGGACATGCTGTCGCTGAATGCCACGCGTGTTGTCGTGGTGTCGCCCGACCATGACACCGAAGAGTTTCTCTCAGTGGTGAACCGCATCGGTTTGCAGCGCGTGACCTATGCCATCGGCTGGGCTGCCTGGTTGGACGTCGCTCCGGAGGGCGTCAGCAAAGCATCCGCCCTGGAGCAGGTTCGCGAAGCCCTGGGTTTCCCCCGCGCACGCATCTTTGCTGCCGGGGATGGCAACAACGACATTCAGATGCTCACCTGGGCAGGTGAACTCGGTCGCGGAGTTGCCATGGGCAACGCCGACCAAGATGTGAAAGATGTGGCTAGCGAAGTGTGTGGAGATGTGGCCAATCTCGGTCTCCTGGACGCACTGAAAACTCTGCCCTAATTCCACTCAGGGCTTTCGCAGGAAGCTCTGAAAGCCTAGAACCTGACAGTCCGGTAGACTCATCCAGTTGAATTCTTCGGAATTCAACATGGAGGGCTGTCCGAGCGGCCGAAGGAGCTGGTCTTGAAAACCAGTGTGCAGCAATGTACCGTGGGTTCGAATCCCACGCCCTCCGCCAGAGTCGCCCAAGTTCCGTAAACCGATCGGGGTAGGTATGAGCGAAGAGAAGCGTCCACGTGCGCGTCGCATCGCCACGCCCTCCTCTGCCGTTCGACACGGACAAATAGCTCCCACCTCTCGTCGCCGCAGTCTGCTTGGTGTGATTGGTGGCGGTCTCGCAGTCGTTCTCATTGCTGTTGCCTCGATTGCCGGCATCGCATTCTGGGATATCGCCCGCAGTGCAAATGCCGGTATTGCCTTGGCAAACGATCAAAAGATTCCTGACATCGGCGCCATCGAGGGCGGCGTGAACTTCCTCTTAGTTGGTTCTGACTCCCGTGAAGGCACAGACCCTGGCGTCTTTGATGAGGACCCCGGCAGCACCCTCAACGACGTGAACATTGTTCTTCACATCTCGGCTGACCACACCAACGCCACCATCATTTCCATTCCCCGCGACCTCGTCGTGCGCTATCCCGAATGTCCTGATGTGGACGGTGACGGCTATGGCGGAGGCGGATGGACAGGGCCCATTAACGCCTCCTTGAACGAAGGTGGCCTTCCCTGTGTTGTGCTCACCGTAGAAGAACTCACAGGCCTCAGCATTCCGTTCGCTGCCATGATCCAGTTCAACGGCGTCATCGAAATGGCCAACGCTGTTGGCGGTGTTGAAGTGTGTGTGGCCGAGCCCATCGAAGACGAATACACCCAGACCTTCCTCGACGCTGGAATGCACACCCTCTCCGGTCTCCAAGCACTTCAGTTCCTCCGCACCCGTCATGGCGTGGGTGACGGAAGTGACCTTGGCCGTATTAGTAACCAACAGGTGTTCCTGTCTTCCCTCGTTCGCAAACTGAAAAGTGCGCAGACCCTGACCAACCCTGTTGCTCTCTTCGGTCTGGCCAAGGCCGCCATCTCTAACATGACCTTGTCGAACTCGCTCAACAGCATGGACACCATGGTGTCTATTGCGATGGCGCTCAAGGACATCCCGCTTGAGAACGTGGTCTTTATCCAGTACCCGGGCACCACCGGTGGCGAGGGTGTCTATGCGGGCAAGGTTCAGCCTGACCAGGCTGCAGCAGATGCCATCTTTGCGGCCATTCTTGCCGACCAGCCTGTTGGCTTGAGCGGTGGAACGGGGAACGGTTCTGTCGCTGACCCTGAGGCGGAAGCCAAGGCTGCTGCGGCAGCAGAGGCTGCCGCAAAGGAAGCCGCCAAGGCTGCGAAGGCGTCACCGACGCCGAGCACCTCCTCCTCCGCATCCTCGAGTGCAGCAGCACAGCCCGCAGAAGCTGCCACCCCAGCACCCACTGTTGCCGTGCTTCCAGACACCGTCAACGGACAGACCGCAAACGACTACACCTGCTCTGCTGGCCGCACGCTCGACCAGCAATAACGCCCGATTATTACCGGGTAAATAGTGCCGGTATGATTGCACAGGTGCTTATGTTTACGCATGAGCGCATGGAGACGTCGCATAGTTCGGCCTAGTGCACCACCCTGCTAAGGTGGAGTCCTCGTAAGGGGACCGCGGGTTCAAATCCCGCCGTCTCCGCCAAGAACATCGCCCGGTCAGGGCGATTTCTTTTTTCGGCGGGTGGGGGCCTGCTCTTGTATTTGCCCCATCGGAGTCGGAGACTGTCATCATGCGTAGAACTGCTTCAGCCCATGTCGTGCTGCATGCCAAAGACCCTGCGCGCCTCATCATGTCTATCGCGGTGGCAGATAAAGACAATGCCGAAGAAAGCTTCATCGTTCGCCAAGACGAAGTTGATGTTCCGGTTCGAGAGATCCTGGACCAGCACGGTGCCCGCCTCCACATCGCCGATGTTGACTCCGGTCGTATTACGGTCGGCTATGACGCCGTCATCACCGGACAAACCCCGCCCCCGATGGTCGAGGAATCTGAACTTATTCACTACCTCCGCCAGAGCCGTTATTGCGAGTCGGACCAGCTGGGCAATGTGGCCCGGGCGGAGTTTGGCGGTATGAGCGGTGTTGACTTAGTCAACGGCGTGCGTGACTGGGTGTTTAGTCAGCTCAGCTATATCCCCGGCACCAGTCGTTCCTCGGATGGTGCGCTCCACACCCTGATCGCGCGTCACGGAGTCTGCCGCGACTTTGCTCATTTGAACATTGCGCTGCTGCGCGCGCTGGATGTTCCCGCACGTCTTGTTTCCACCTATGCCCCGGGTGTGACGCCCATGGATTTCCATGCTGTCACGGAAGCGTTCATTGACGGCTCCTGGCATGTGTTTGATTCCACCGGCCGTGCACCACGTCACACCTTGATGCGCATCGCGACGGGTCGAGATGCTGCAGATACGGCGTGGTTGACCGTGATGGGTGGCCAGGTGAACTTTGGTTCGCTCACGGTTGCCGCTCAGGCTGATGATTTCCAGGATGACAATCACGCAGACCTGGTCAACCTCTCGACCTAGTGGGAACTCACGTGCTCGATTTTTCGAGACAGTTCAGCCCTGCTATGCTTTCAAAGTTGTTTTCAACACTGCGCCCGTAGCTCAACGGATAGAGCATCTGACTACGGATCAGAAGGTTGGGGGTTCGAATCCCTCCGGGCGCACACATTTCTTGCTTCTTCTCCTCGGTGAACATTCCCGGGATTGTGGGTTTCGGTGTTACCTGACTTTTTCGATTGCGATCTCGAACAGCTTCGCTATCGGGTAGCAGAACTCGATGCTTATGCAGTGGCTTCCGAGCACAATCATCCTGAACTCGAGGTAATCCGAGACCGTGTGTTTGCCTTAGGCGGTTCCGAAGATGAGCCCTGGAACAATTACCACTTGGTAAGAAATGAGTATGATCGCAGGGCCGCGGAAGAGTTTGATTTGGGTCAGTAGCCCACCGAGCTCACCCCGGTTAGGGCAAAGGCCCTTTGCGGGCAACCACTTCCGCAAAAAGCGCATGCACAAGTGGCACCGCTGAAACAATCAGCATCCAGGTCCCCAGAACGCTATGGCGATCAATCACAATGAGCCCACCGATAAACAGCACTCCAAAGAGCACCGCCGAGATAACCCGTCTCACGCTTCTGTTCAGCGTGGATGTGCGACGCTCCAGCTCCGGATTACGCAGCGTCAATTGACCCGCTTCCGCGCGGCTAATGAGTGAGTCCACACGCTTGGGGAGGCGGGTGAGCAAAGCAAAGTTTGAGAGACCGTCCTTGAGGAAGGCCTGAATAACATTGCCGCCCTCCGCTCGGATGAGCTTGGCCGAGTAAGGCTCAATCGCGTTCCAGATATTGAACTGGGGGTTGACCGAACTACAGACTCCAGACGTGAGCGAGATAGCGCGGACGACGAGGAGGAAGTTCTCGGGGAACTGGAACGGCAGCGCACGAATAATGTCCGTGAATTCAGAGGCAAAGGCGCGGAATTCCCGGGGGTCAACTTTCTGCAGTTCCACAAAGCTCACGCCACCAAAACGGTCGAATACTTTGGTCAGTGCTCGCTCGAGTTCCACGGTGTCCGCACTGGGCATGAGCACACCGATCTCGCGCATGCCATCGACCATGCCCGCGCCATCGCGGGAAGCTGCTGCAATCACCGTGGTGCGGAGGGCGCGACCCAAGCTGGAGGGAACCTCGCCCATCATGCCGAAGTCGATAAACGTCATGCGCCAGGTCAGCCCATTGGCATCGGGCTCTGGCAGGGGCTGAATAAAGACATTGCCGGGGTGGGGATCGGCATGGAAGAAGTTGTGAATGAAGACCTGGTCAAACATGATCGCAGCGAACTCGTTGGCCACGTCTGCAGGATCAATACCGGCTGCTCGTAGTGCGGGCAGGTCGGTGATCTTGATGTCGGTGACATCTTCTTGGGTGAGCACTCGACGCGTCGTGCGCTCCCAGGCAACCGCGGGAACACGAACTCGGGGGTTGTCCGCAAAGTTTGCCGCAAAGCGCTCTGCGTTGGCAGCTTCGTTGAGGTAGTCGATTTCTTCGAGGCAGGTGGCCGCAAACTCGGCCATGAGTGCAGGAGCATCAGCTCGGCGGTTGACCAAACTGATTCTGCTGAGCCATCCGGCAATCTTGCCCAGCGCACGGAGGTCGACGTCCACGATGGTGTCGATGCCGGGGCGTTGAATCTTGATCACGACATCGGTCAAACCCGCAGCGTCAGCCTCAGCTGGAGAGAGCACAGCACGGTGGACTTGTCCGAGGGACGCAGCTGCCAGGGGCTCGGGATCTACGAAGCTAAAGATGCTCTCGAGAGGGACACCCAGTTCGCGCTCTGCGAGGGCACGAATTGCGGCGAAGGGCACGGCAGGGACTTCGTCCTGCAGCCCTTCTAATTCTCGAGTAATTTCCGGCGGGAGGACATCCAGACGCGTGGACATGAACTGTCCGAGCTTTATCAGTAGTCCGCTGAGGTCCAGCGCTAGCCGCTGGAAACTTCGGGCAATGATCTTGAGGCGGCGCTGCCTGGTTTTGTTGGCAATGACTCGAAGACCCAATCGGGGCAGTACAAGCTCATACCACCAGAGGGATGCGAGGTGTCTAGACGCGAATCGGAGGATGCGTCTATACCGCGCTCTGGAGGCGCGAGCCGACATCGGCTCGCTTGCTAGACCAGAGTTGGGACTTCCCACCCCTTAATTGTGCTTCAACATGGCGGCGAGTGTCGCCGTCGTTTCGTGGAGGAGCTCGGTTGCCTTCTCGATCTGGTCGGTTGAACCGAGGCGTGCAACGTCAGCTGCAGCCTTGGCTAGCTTCACCCCGGCAACAGCGAGATCGCTGCGAGGGCCGGAGGGGCGGTCAATAGTGGTGTCCCACGGTGCAGGGGAAGCGATCTCGGCTGCCGCAACGGCTTTTCCTGCTTCTGTGAGGGTGTAGGTGCGACGACCCTTGGTTTCTTTAGACTCCAGTAACCCTTCGTCGACCAACAGCTGGAGGGTGGGATAGACCGAGCCGGGGCTGGGCTTCCAGACACCACCGGAGCGGGACTCGATTTCGTGGATGATTTGGTAACCGTGCATAGGGGATTCGTTGAGCAGACGCAGTACTGCAGAACGAACATCGCCCTTGCGCATCCGGATTTCCACGTTGCGCTTGAATTGGCCGCCGAGGTCTTCCAGGCTCTGCCAGGCAGCACCAGGCCAGTCGCCACCAAAATTCTTGTTCCAGGACTCTTTCATGCTGACCTCCATCAGATGCTCTGAGAAGTTAACGATATATCGCTGGAGGGCATTGTGAAAAGTTTCTCACCACACTCACAGCGAATTCTGAACTAGCGTGGGCACATGCCTCGAGTTGCCCAGACCAAGAATGGTTATCCGCCCAAGACCTGTGAGCGCTGTGGTCTGCCTTTTGAATGGCGAAAGAAATGGGCCAGGGATTGGGAGAACGTCAAGTATTGCTCGGACAAGTGTCGAGGTAAATAACGTGTGACATCAGGGGATCTCTTCCCTCCCGCTGAGACCTCGCGGTAATCTGCTTGTAACGCAGAGCAGGCAGGATGTAAGTATGGCGACCCTGTTTGACGGCTATAGCAACACTCGCGAAACACCGCGGGTACGTAAGGGCGCATCTGCGTGGGACGAAATGTTCCCCAAGATTGACAAGCCCGGCAGTCCACGCCCTCCCTACAAAGACCTTTACAACGCCCTCGCGCAGATGACGCAAGAGGAACTGCGGGGCCGCACCGAAGCTCTGGCTAGCTCCTACCTGGCTCAAGGAGTGACCTTCGACTTTGCGGGTGAAGAACGACCCTTCCCCCTGGATGCTGTTCCCCGTGTGATCGAGTCGGATGACTGGAGCAACGTCGAAAAAGGCGTGCAGCAGCGCGTCAAAGTTCTCGAGATGTTCCTGGCCGATGTGTATGGACCTCAGGTTGCTGTGCGGGATGGAGTGATTCCTGCCCAGCTGATCAGTACCTCGAGTCACTATCACCGTCAGGCTGCTGGTATTCGTTCGGCCAATGGCGTGCGTATTCACGTGGCCGGCATCGACTTAATCCGCGACCAGCAAGGTGCCTGGCGCGTGCTGGAAGACAACGTTCGTGTTCCTTCCGGTGTGAGCTATGTCATCTCGAACCGTCGAGTGATGGCCCAGACTCTTCCGGAGCTCTTCCTCGAGATGAGTGTTCGCCCTGTCGGCGACTATCCCTACCGCCTCTTGCAAGCACTGCAGGCCTCTGCACCCGATGGTGTGGACGAGCCCACCATCGTGGTGCTGACCCCGGGTGTCTATAACTCTGCGTACTTCGAGCACACTCTGCTTGCCCGCCTGATGGGTGTGGAGCTGGTGGAAGGCCGCGACCTGTTCTGCTCGAACGGTCGCGTGTGGATGCGCACCACCGCAGGCCCTAAGCGCGTCGATGTTATTTATCGCCGCGTCGATGATGAATACATCGACCCACTGCAGTTCCGTCCCGACTCGATTCTGGGTTCCCCCGGCATGCTGTTGGCTGCACGACTGGGTCACGTCACGATCGCAAACGCCGTCGGTAACGGTGTGGCCGACGACAAGTTGGTTTACACCTACGTCCCTGACCTCACGCGTTACTACCTCGGCGAAGACCCCATCCTGCCCAACGTTGACACCTGGCGTTTGGAAGAGCCGGCGGCTCTCGAAGAAGTCCTTGACCGTCTTGACGAGCTCGTGGTCAAACCCGTGGATGGCTCGGGCGGGAAGGGCCTGGTCGTCGGACCCGACGCAACAGCGGAGGAGCTGGATGCTCTCCGCACGCGTCTGATTGCCGATCCCCGCGGCTGGATTGCCCAGCCGGTGGTTCAGTTCTCCACGATCCCCACGTTGGTCGAAGATGGTATTCGTCCCCGTCACGCCGATCTTCGCCCCTTCGCTGTGAACAACGGTGAAGATGTCTATGTTCTCCCCGGTGGACTAACACGAGTTGCACTTCCTGAGGGTGAGCTCGTGGTGAACTCCAGCCAGGGTGGTGGCTCCAAAGACACATGGGTTGTTGGTCCGATGGAAGATCGTCCCGGGAAAAAGGCCAAGCGGGAACACGTCAGTGTCTCTGACCTTGTTGCGGACCAAGCCACTCAAGAAAACTCGGATCCTGAAGGTTCCACCTCAGGAGCTCATGAGTCCAAGGCGTCATTGCCTTCCGTCCTGCCGCAAGATCATGACGCCACGAAACGTCACCAGCAGCAAGAACAGCAACAGCAGTCTCGAGCGGGGGAGGTGAGCTCATGCTGAGCCGTATTGCAGAGTCTTTGTTCTGGATCGGTCGCTATGTTGAGCGTTCGGACGGGACTGCGCGTATTCTCGACGTGCACCTCCAGCTTCTGCTCGAAGACCCGTGGATTGATGAAGACACGGCCTGCCGTTCGTTGCTCTCGGTGATGGGCACGGACCTTCCTCCTGGACGAGTTGTCACTCGTGAAGATGTGATCAATGACTTGGCTGTAGATCGCCAGCACCCGGGTTCGATCGCCTTTGCTATTGCCTCCGCTCGCGAGAACGCACGTCGTGCGCGCGAGATTGTGTCGACGGAATTGTGGGAGTGCCTCAACAGCACGAACGCACGTATTCCGAAAAAGGTGGCGGCAGAAAAGACCCACGAATACTTCCGCTGGGTGCGCGAGCGTGCAGCACTGGCCATCGGCATTGTGGACTCGGCAACGAGCCACGACGAAGCCTGGCAGTTTTTCACGCTAGGTCGTGCACTCGAGCGTGCTGATATGACCGCGAGGTTGTTGGCCACACGCTCGCTCACGGATGCGAGCGGTCCGTCCTGGACCACCATTTTGCGTAGCTGTGGTGCGTATGAGGCATACCTGCGCACGTATCGCGGTGTTCCTTCCACCCGGAATGCGGCAGAGTTCCTCCTCACCGACCGCTTGTTCCCTCGCTCGATTCTGTATTCGGTGACCAAAGCCGAAGAGTGCTTGCGAGACATTGATCCTCGTGAGGGCCGCGCAGGTGTGGTCGATCAGGCCCAGCGTTTGCTCGGCGGTATCCGCAGTGAGCTGCAGTTCCGCCCGATCATCGAGTTCATGGATGACCTCCCCGCCCACATGGAAGAAGTGCAGGCGGTGACGAGTGCGGCTAGTGACCAGATTCGCTTAAAGTACTTCCCCACCAGCGCGGTTCCCGTCTGGATTGGAGAGAACTCATGAGTCGTCTCCGCATAGTTCACCGCACAGGATTCTCCTACGAACTTCCTGCGACAGCGTCCTACAACGAAGCGCGCATGCTGCCCTTCAATAGCAACGAGCAGTTCGTGCTGACCGCGAATCTTCAGATTCACCCTGCCGCTGCGCAGCATGGGTATGTGGACTACTGGGGTACTCAGGTCAGCACTTTCGAAGTGCTGACTCCTCACACCGAGCTGTCGGTCACCGCGACGAGTGTGGTGGAAGTTCGACCAGCATTGCGTGATGTTCCAGACATCAGTTGGGAAGAACTCGAGAAGGCCCGCACGAGTTCCACCAAGTTTGTGGAGTTCACCGAGCAGACTCGTCTGACGTCGCCACCCCAAGAACTCATTGACCTTGCCTTCGATATTAAAGAGAAGGAAAGTAATCCTGGTGCTGCTGCACTGGCTATTGCCACGGCCATCTACGAACACATTGAATACACCAAGGGTGTGACCGGCGTGCAGACCACGGCTGAGCATGCTTGGGACAGCAAGAAGGGTGTCTGCCAAGACATTGCTCACGTCACGCTCGGTGCACTGCGCGCGGTCGGTATTCCTGCCCGCTATGTCTCGGGCTACCTGCAGTCCAAGCCGGATGCTGCCATCGGCGAGACCATCGTCGGTGAATCCCACGCGTGGGTGGAATGGTTTAGTGGTGACTGGTTCGGTTACGACCCCACCAACATGCTCAACATTGGGGAACGCCATGTGCTCATTGCACGCGGCCGTGACTACAAAGACGTTTCCCCGCTACGCGGGGTCTATGCCGGTGCGAGCGCTTCCGGGGTTTTCGTCAAAGTCGAGATCACCCGGGAAGCATAGTTAATACCCCAGGGGGTATCTGCTACTGTGGTTGTCATGAAGAAGATTTTTGCGATTATTGCGATCGCCCTCGCGGCGACTTTCGCCCTGGCGGCATGCGCGCCAGCTGCTGACCCCATCGCCGTGGGGGAGAACACCATCATTGTGGATGTTCGTACTCCTGCTGAATACAACGAAGGCCACCTTGAAGGCGCGGTCAATATTGATGTACAGGCACCAGACTTTTTGATCATTCTGGGTCAGTTGCCGACCGATGGTGACTACATCGTCTATTGCCGCTCGGGCAACCGCTCAGCGCAAGCCGTCGAGATTATGACAACCAAGGGTTTCACCAATGTCACTGATGCCGGCGGTATGGATGCAGCATCAGCTGCGACGGGCCTGCCAATCGTCAAATAACACGTCATTTTCACCTGTGGCTCTTCTTCGGAGGAGCCACAGGTCGTTAACGCTTAGTGATCAACAACCGGTGGTCGAATACTCCGCGGGATATCTCCGAGAGTCTTGAATGCCTCCAGGGCACGGTTGCGCGAGGCGAGCAGGTCAATTATCGGCATCGGGTACCCGCTGAGCAGCGGGTGTTCGTAGTCACCGAGGTAACGCTGAAGATAATCATGCTTGGGGTCAAACTTCTCTGCCTGTAGCAGGGGGTTGAACACACGGAAGTAAGGTGCTGCATCTGCACCGCTGCCGGCAACCCATTGCCAGGAGGCCGCGTTGCTGGCTGGGTCAGCATCAACCAAGGTGTCCCAGAACCAGGCTTCACCAATTCGCCAGTCCACTAACAGGTTCTTAATCAGGAATGAGGCAGCAATCATGCGCACGCGGTTGTGCATGTAGCCGGTCTGCCAGAGCTCGCGCATCCCGGCATCCACCATCGGAATACCTGTGCGACCTTGTTGCCACGCGTCGAGTATCTCCGGGTCGGCCTCTCCCCACGGGAAGTGGTTGAAGCGACCATCAAAGTTCACGGTTGCGAGATCTGGCCAGTGATAGAGCAAGTGGTAACTGAATTCTCGCCAACCCAGCTCTGCAATGAATTTGGCAGCATTGGTATTGATTTCAGCGGAGGGGTGTTCCCGGCGGTAGTGATCGGTGGCGTGCCAGACCTGGAAGGGACTGATTTCACCCCAGCGCAGGTGAGGCGAGAGTTCACTGGTGGAATATTCTGCGGGGAAGTCGCGGCCCTTGGCATAGCGGGTCAGGCGAGTGGTGAGGAACAGCTCCAGAGCAGCGTGTGCTCCGTTCTCTCCCACCGTCCAGCGGTGGGGGAACGCCAACGCCCAATCGGGGTGGGTAGGCAAGAGATTCCAGTACTCGAGGTTGTCAGATTCGGGCTGAGCTGTCGGAGCACGAAGTTTGGTAGGTGCTGGCAAAGGGAGCCGGGGAGGGGTGGGTCGGTTGATGCAGCTTTTCCAGAAGGGAGTGAACACCGTATAAGGGGTGTTATTTCCGGTGCGAACCGTCCAGGGTTCAAAGAGAAGGTTTGCCTGGAAACTTTGTGCATCGAGACCCGATGCTTTGGCGTATTCCTTGACCGCCGCGTCCATGTCGCGTTCGGGTTTGCCGTAACGGCGGTTCCAGTAGAGCGCCCCCGCGTCTGTTTCGCGAATCAGAGCACGCAGGACGTCGGGAGCTTTGCCCTGACGCAGAATGAGCTCTCCCCCGAGGCGGTGGAGCTTGTCCTGCATGGCAGCCAGGCTGTGATGCAACCACCACTTGGTGGCGCCACCTAAGGGACGGATGCCCTCCGAGACCTCGTCGAGGATGAAGACCACAACCACTGGTTCGCCTCGATCAACCGCTGCGAGAAGGGCGGGGTTGTCGGCCACGCGGAGGTCGTCACGTAACCAGACGAGAGATGTGCTCATGACTACAGCCTAGGCAATGGGAAAGGGCCGGAGGGAGGTTATCCATCCGGCCCTTGTAATACACCAAGAGTTTTGCAATCACATGTACGAAGCGACCACAGCTAGTAGCTTTCGTTGTGTTCAATATATAACGAAACGGTAACGGTGGGGAAGGATTTCTCAGAAGAATTCCCTGTGAACTTTCCTAGAACAAATCAGGGCTGGGCGTCCCGGCGTGCATAACAGTCACGTCAGCGTGCTGGTCGTAGCGATATCCCACACCGCGCACGGTACGAACAATGTCCTCGAATCGGCCAAGTTTGGAGCGCAGGCGACGCACGTGCACATCGATCGTGCGCTCGTTGGGGATATCGATATCGTCCTCACGCCACAGCGCTTGAATGATTTCTTCACGGCTGATGGTCATGCCCTTGTGCACAACAAGGAACTGCAGCAGTTCAAATTCTTTGAACGTCAGCGGTGCGGCCTGGTAGTCAATGAGCACACGCTTGCGAGAGATGTCGACCACGACACCACCGTCCCCGTCAGAGGGCTCAAAGTCGTCCTCAGGTCTGTACTTCGCCACTGCAGAAGGTTCTTGCAGAGCCAGCCGCACGAGGTCGACCTGACGGCCGCGGGAGCTGGCTGGTGCCAGCGCGACCGCAGCATAGGTTTCGGTGCCAGGAACGAGTTCGTTGGTGAGCTTCTTGAGGGCTTCAACAACCTTGCCCAGGTCGAGTCCACGCTCAGCGGCCTGGATTTCATCGAGGCCAACATAGAGCGCGAAGCCTTTAGGAATAGGGCGTTCGTGGGGGGTAGACATGGGGGGAATCCTTTGTGGTGCCGTAAACATCAAGCCGGCTGAACACGGGCGATGTGTGGAGTGTCGAGTGGAAGGAGCGTGTTTAGTTGCTGCAACACATTCGACGGCAGGCACAGCTCATCATGGGCATCGCATTGCATGCACCAAGGTTGTGAGCGCCAGTAGTCATAAGACAAGTTAACCGTAAAGACCAAGAACCCGTCAAATAAGCGGTTTATGCTTGGGAACTATGGCCATCCCCACCGCTGCCGAACGTCGAGCCCAGATGGAGCTCGCACTCGTGGAGGCGCGTGCGTGTGCGCACAGTGATGACGTTCCTGTGGGAGCCGTCATCTTTGATCCCCAGGGTGCTGTGTTGGCCACCGGTCGTAACACCAAAGAACGTGACCAGGATCCTCTGGGCCACGCAGAAGTGTTGGCCATCCGTTCAGCGGCCGAGAAGCTTGGCTCCTGGCGCCTGACAGATTGCACGCTCGTGGTCACGCTCGAACCCTGCGTGATGTGTGCGGGGGCAATCTTGGCCGCCCGCATTCCGACCGTGGTTTATGGCGCTTTCGATGAAAAAGCCGGTGCAGCCGGGTCGGTCTACGACCTGCTGCGTGATCGCCGACTCAACCACCAGGTTGAAGTAATTTCAGGAATTAGAGCAGACGAATGCGGTCAGTTACTGACCGAATTCTTCCGAGAGAAGCTCGGTTAGTCCACACCCTTAATCACAACGGCATCCGTGTTGGTTGCTTGACCGTGAGGAACACGAGCCACATCAGGTTCGATATAAATCACGCGGGCGGCGGGAACGGCGTCTCGGATGCGATCCTCGATGGTGTCGATTGCCGTGGCCACCTCGGAGAAGCGCAGCTCGGCGGGGAACGCGAGTTTCGCGCCCACCATAAATTCATCCGGTCCGAGATACAGGGTCTTCATGTGGATGATGCCGTCGGTTTCTCCGCCCGAGATGATGGCCTTCTCAATGTCCTGCACGTCTTCATAGCTGGCACCTTCACCCACCAAGAGGCCCTTCGTTTCGAGACCCAAGATGATGGCGACGATAACCAGGAGGACACCAATCGCAATTGTGCCCAGCGCGTCATACATGCTGTCCCCAGTAATCACCGTGAGACCAACGCCGAGGAACGCAAGAACCAGACCAACCAAAGCTGCAGCGTCCTCCAGCAGAACCACAGGAAGCTCCGGTGCTTTGGCGTGACGAATGAACTGAATCCAGCTCGCTTTTCCACGCAGGGGGTTAGATTCCTTGATGGCGGTGCGCAGCGAAAAGCTCTCGAGCACAATCGAAATGCTCAACACGAGGATGGGCAGCCACCACATTTCTAGGGGCTCAGGGTGCTGGAGTTTGTGCACGCCCTCATAGAGCGAGAACACACCACCGACGCTAAAGAGAATGATCGACACCACAAAGGCATAGACAAAACGCTCACGGCCATAACCGAAGGGGTGCTTGCCGTCGGCACGCTTCTTCGCCTTTTTGCCACCGAGTAACAGCAAGAGCTGGTTACCTGAGTCCGCCAGCGAGTGCACACCTTCAGCGAGAAGTGAGGTGGCGCCAGAGAAGCCCCACGCAATGAATTTGGTGGCCGCAATTCCGAGGTTCGCCAGTAGTGCAGCAATGATTGCTTTGTTTCCGCCTGATGCACTCACGTCGTATCTCCCTCGTTGCTTGTCTCCCAATCCTAGAATGAGCAGGTGAGTGACAAAACACAGGTAACCCTTCCGACCATCGCGATGCTGGGCGCAGGCTCAATGGCCCGCGCCATTTTGGCCGGACTCCTCGCCCCCCATGTTCACGTAGACGGCGCCATTCGCGTGACCAATCGGAATGCCGAGAATGCCGCACGCTTTGATGACGAGCCTCGCGTCACCGCCTGGGCGACGGCCACCAGTCCGGAAGCAAACCTCCAGGCAGTGCGCGGGGCCAGCATCGTTCTCGTTGCCGTCAAGCCCGCCATGGTGCCCGACCTGCTCGATGAGATTTCCCCGGCGCTATCTGACGGCACCATCGTGGTCAGCGTCGCCGCTGGCGTGACGACCGCCACGATGGAAGCACACTTGCCTGCACACGTCTCCGTGATTCGCACCATGCCTAACACCCCAGCAAAGGTGGGCTTGGCGGTGACCGGTATTGCCGCAGGAAGCAGATCGACTGCTGCGCAGTTGGACCTCATCTGCGCACTCTTTGGCACCGTCGGGGAGGTCATTGTCCTACCCGAAGATAAGATCGATGCCCTGGGTTCCGTCTCAGGCTCAGGCCCTGCGTACGTGTTCTACATGATCGAGAAGCTCACGGCTGTGGCCAGGGAGCACGGCTTCAGCGCGGAGGAGGCTGCCCGCATGGTGCAGGGCACCTTCCGCGGCGCCGTGGAGCTGCTTGAGCAGTCCGGAGAGGACCCTCAAGAACTCCGCCGCCAGGTGACCAGCCCCAAGGGCAGCACCGAACGCGCCATTGCCGTTTTTGATGATGCAGACATCCAAGGAATTCTGCTCAGAGGCACGCAGGCAGCGATAGCACGCTCGGAAGAGATGGCGCGCGGCGAGTAGTTACTTGTCTAGCGCTGCAAATTTCTCTATATCGTCCGGGTGGCCCGAGACAATGATTTGATCCCGAGCTTCGATGTACGTCTCTGCAGTGCAATACACGAATGACCCACCGGGCTTTTTTGCTCCGACAACAGTGATCTTGTAATCACGTCGAAGTGCTGCCTCAGAGAGCGTCTTGTTCTGGATAGCGAGCGGTGGGTACATCTTCACAATGGCGAAGTCTGTATCAAGTTCAACGAAGTCCAGCATTTGACCTGAGAGCAAGTGAGCGACGCGCTCGCCAGCCTCGGCCTCAGGGTAGATCACGTGGGTCGCACCGATACGTTGCAAAATCTGGCCGTGAGATTTGCTGATTGCCTTAGCCCAAATATCGGGCACACCGAGGTCGACAAGATTTGCGGTGATCAAGACACTTGCTTCGATCGAGGAACCCACTGCAACAACAGCCGTAGAAAACTCTTGGGCGCCTATCTGCTGCAATGCTTCAATCTTGGTGACGTCTGCTTGGACGGTGTGGGTCACACGCTCAGACCATTTCTGCACGAGCTCAAGGTTTGCGTCAACTGCGAGAACCTCTCGGTCGAGGCGGTCTAGCTGTCCAGCGGTCGCGGCACCAAACCGGCCTAATCCAATGACGAGGACTGCACTGTCTTTCTTTTTGCGATCAACCAACGATGGGCCTTTCTTCGGGGCGGGTGAAGTACTGACCCACCTGATTAGCAGCAAGAGCAGCAGCAAGAGTTACTGTACCGACGCGTCCCATAAACATCACGAGTGCTAAGACATACACACCGGGATCGGGGAGCTCGGCAGCTACACCAGTAGACATTCCCACGGTGGCAAATCCTGAAATGACGTCGAAGAGCACGTATTCAAAAGGTGCATCCGTGAACTCGCTGATGATGAGCGTTCCCATTGCGACGGTCGTTGCACCCCACAACCCGACGCTCACAGCCAGACGCAACACATCACCCGGAATGCGTCTCTGGAATGCTTCGATGGACTGGCGACCGCGGGCTTCCGCTAACGCCGCCAAAATAAGGACAGCAAAAGTTGTCACCTTGATGCCACCGGCGGTCGAGGCAGAACCACCACCAATGAACATGAGCATGTCGGTGAATAACAGCGTCGAGGAATCAAGCTGAGAGATATCAACTATGTTGAATCCACCAGACCGGGCCATGGTTGAAAGGAACGTTGCTTGGTAGGTCAACTCTCCGGGGCTCATCCCGGTGAAAACGAGGGAGTTTGAAGGCTCGAGGAGGAGGTATGCCACGATGCCTCCCACCCAGAGGATGGACCAGGTGAACAGTGTCATTTTGACGTGCAATGACCACCGGCGAGGGTTGCGGAGATTGCGGCTGAGAGCATAAATCACCGGGAAACCCACACTTCCCAAAATCACACCAATCATGATGAGTGTGAGGAACCAATAGTCAGTCACAAAGGGTGACAACCCCCCAATATTGGGAGTAAATCCGGTATTCGTAAATGCCATCGCTGAGTAGTAGAAGCTGTACCACAAGCTGTCTGGCAGAGAGTAGCCAGCTGCAAGCACACTGGGCAGCATCAACGCCGCGATGACGGTTTCAATGATGATCAGGCTCAACGCAACCGTGGCGAGCAAGCCACCGACTTCACTCAGGCGGATAGCTTGACCTTCAGCGACAGGACCGCTGTGTAGGCGGAGGGGATTGGTGTCACTGGCGGCAATGAGTCGAGTTCTCAGCCCCAAACGGCCGGAAATGATTGTGCCCAGAATCGAGGCCAAGGTCAGAACACCCAAGGCTCCTATTTGGGTTCCCGTGAAAATGAGTGCATTCCCGAGGGGCGACCAATACGTGGCCATATCAAGGGTGCTCAGACCTGCAACGCAGATAGTAGAGACGGCTGTGAAGAGGGCATCGGCGAAGTTTGTAGGCGTTCCAGATGCGCTCGCGAAGGGCTGTGCTAATAAAGCAGTGAAGAGGGCAATCAGTGACGCAAAAACGAGTATGGCAAACCTGGAGGGAGATCGTGACGCGAAGCCTTCAATACCTTCCCGCACTGAGGCTAAAAAAGACACACGTCGTTCTGTCGACATATTCCCCTCCAAGCGTTGATTCTCAATCTCTATGCTACGCGGTGCATATAGCGCGATAACCTAGTTCTATGGCTGACATATTTGACGTAGTCGCAGACGCAACCCGTCGCGAGATGTTGCAGATCCTTTTAGAGAGCGTTGCTTCCGGCACAGGCGAGATGAGTGTCTCGGAGTTGGTTGCGCGCACCGGACTGAGCCAGCCCACGGTATCTAAGCAGCTCAAGGTCCTGCGTGATGCAGGTTTGGTGAGCGTGCGCGAAGAAGGTCAGCACCGTCTCTACCACCTCGACCCCACTCCACTGGAGGAACTTGAAGACTGGGCTATCCCCTTCTTAAGTGTCGACTTCCCCGGTGATGATGACGCCGAACGTCACGAGCGTCTGATCGGAAACGACGCCGTGACCCAAGCTGCGGGCACGGTGGGGAGTGCGGCGGCCACCACGGTGTACCAGGTCACGCAGGCACTGGGTGACCTGCAAAACAGCACCAAGGATGCCGTCACCAAGGTTGCATCCATGCTCCGTAAAACCAGTGGCCAGTAATCCGCTAGACTTCCACGAGGCATTATTTGCCAATCACTGACCGCAATCGTCGCGGTCTAGCCCAATTTTTGTGAGGTTCGTGTGGGTTCAGTCATCAAGAAGCGCCGCAAGCGTATGGCGAAGAAGAAGCACCGTAAGTTGCTTCGTAAGACTCGTCACCAGCGTCGTAATAAGAAGTAGTCACTACTTCTTGCAGCGTAAAGGCGTCAGACCAGCAGGTCTGGCGCTTTTTGCTGTCTGCGGGTGTTCTAGTCTGGAGGGGTGTCCGACGTTACCCTCACCCTGATTGGGAAGCCTGCGTGCCACCTCTGCGATGATGCGGAAGACGTCGTGGCCCAGGTGATTGCCAACTTCGACACCCTCACCATTTCGGTGGAGAAGAAGAACATCGAAGATGATGAAGATCTTTTTGAGGCCTACTGGGAGCAGATCCCTGTTCTGCTCATCAATGGCAAAGTACACAATTATTGGCGCATCGATCCCGAGCGTCTCACGAGGGCTTTGAAGGAGCTGGCATGAGTATTCGTCACATTGTGATGTGGAAGTTGGGCGCACAAGATCCTGCAGAGAAACTGAAACAGGCCGAAGAGATGCGTGATGTACTCGAAGCCCTCCAGGGTGTTGTTCCCACCCTGCGCAGTATCACTGTTCGCCCGAATGCCCTCTTTGTAGGAGCTAACTGTGATGTCGTGCTGGACACAACCTTCGATGACGCAGAAGGCCTCGCTGCCTACGCTGCTCACCCTGCCCACCTGGCAGCCGGTGAGGTTGTGAAGAAGTACAGCGTCGAACGCAGTGCGGTCGACTACGAGTTCTAAGAGTTAAACAAGAAGGGCCCCGGGAGCAATCCCGGGGCCCTTCTGACGTTCAGACTTACTTGCCTGCAAGTGCCTTCTTCTTGAGCTCAGTGAACTCAGCTGCGGTGATCGCACCAGAGTCCTTGAGTGCCTGAGCCTTAGCAATCTCGTCAGCAGTGGAAGAACCAGCAACCTGCTTGATGTATGCGTCGGTCTCACTCTTTGCAGCGGAAACTGCAGCCTGCTGGCGCTGAGCCATACCGCCACCGCGAGCGATGAGGTAGATCAGTGCTGCGAGGAAGGGAACAACAATGAGGAACAGTACCCACATTGCCTTTGCGAAGCCACCGATGGTGTGGTCGCGGAAGAGGTCAGTGATGATCGAGAAGAAGATCATGATGTACGCGATGATCAAGAACGCGATGATGAAAGTCCAGATGAAATCAGCCAGAGCCATTGTGTAAAACCTTTCGAAGTTGCGTGGCTACAAATGTGCCCCGCACGGGAACTTTTCCCCAAGCCCTGATTCTAAAGGATTAAGCTTAAATCATGACTGAACAAACAGGGAAAATTACCTTATACGGCGCCCAGTGGTGCAGCGACTGCCGCCGCTCCAAATCACTGCTCGACACACTCAATGTGGACTACGACTATGTCGACCTCGAAGCAGTTCCTGAGGCTGCAGATAAGGCCGCTGAATTGGCTGGGCGTAAGAACATCCCCGTGATTTCATTCCCCGACGGTGTTGTCCAGTGCGAGCCTTCCGATAGCGAACTTCACGCCAAGCTCACCGAGCTGGGTGCCATTTAGTTCTTCACGACTTAACCAACGAACGCCACCTCTCGAAGGTGGCGTTCGTCGTAGGACTGCGTTGTTTTATGGCGTGAGACGGTTAGGTCCACGGAAGAGGTACGTAACCTCACGCAGGTTGGGCTGGTGCAACATGAGCATGAGCACACGTGCCAGACCCATACCGAAGCCACCGTGTGGGGGCACGCCGTAACGGAAGAAGTCGAGGTAGAACTCGAGTTCGGCGGGGTCCAGACCCTTATCGCGTGCCTGTGCTTCGAGGATCTCGATGCGGTGCTCACGCTGAGCACCGGTGGTGATTTCCGTCCCGCGCCAGATGAGGTCGTAGCTGTTGGTGATGGTCTGATCTTCCGCATTACGCATGTGGTAGAAGGGACGAATGCTCGAGGCGTAGTCGGTCAGGAACACGAATTCGTGGCCAAACTTCTCTGCCACGTAGGCAGCGATCTGACGCTCACCCTCGGGGTCCATGTCGTCATCGTTACGCGGAACTTCGTATCCGCGCTCCGCCACAATCTTCTTGGCCTCGGCCAGAGGAATGCGAGGGAAAGGAATAGAAGGAACAACGACATCCACGTCGAAGAGTTCCTTGATTTCCTCACCGTGCTTTTCCTTGACAGCGCTCAGCGCTGCAACGAGAAGCTCTTCCTGCATGGTCATCACGTCTTCGTGGCTGTCGATCCAGCTGATCTCAGCATCCACCGAGATGAACTCGGTGGCGTGACGAGACGTGAAAGAAGGGTCTGCACGGAAGACGGGGCCAATCTCGAAGATTTTGCCGAATCCAGCGGACTGCGCCATCTGCTTGAAGAACTGTGGAGACTGCGCGAGGTAGGCCTTGCCTTCGAAGTAGTCCACCTCGAAGAGTTCCGCGTTCGACTCGGAAGGGCTTGCCATCAGCTTGGGCGAGTGAATCTCGATGTAGTCGCGGTCAATCCAGTAGCAGCGCATGGCGTGCTCGAGGGTGGTCTGTACCCGGAAGATGAGGTTGTTACGTGCTTCGCGCAGGTCAATGAAACGCCAGTCGAGGCGCTTGTCAATGCCGCTGTCGGCAGCGATGGGAGTTTCAGGGTTGGCGGCGGAGACAACCTCGATGCCATCCAGCTTGATCTCGAGACCGCCGAGCTTGACACGCTCGTCCATCTTGAGTTCACCAGTTACACGAATGAAGGAACCGGTTGCCAGGCCGGAGATGATGTCCGCCAGGGGGTCAGATTCTTCGGCGCGAGGGTGGACCAGCTGTGCTGCACCGCTCTCGTCGCGAAGCACAACGAACTGCACCTTCTTCTGGTCACGGACTTTGTCCACCCACCCGGCCACGGTTACGGGGCCTTCGGAGAGGGTTGCCAGGTTCTTAATTACGATGCGTTCAGTCACAAGGTACGAGTTTACTGGCCCATTCTCGGCGAATTCACCGGAACCGCTTCCGTAGACTGGGAGGTATGATTGCCACGCAGTTGCACCTCGTCCGGCACGGCGAGGTCGAGAACCCGTCACGGGTGCTCTACGGCCGCCTACCCAACTACGGTTTGTCTGAATCGGGCCACAAAATGGCTGCCCTTGCTGCAGCTGATTTAGCCGGCCGAGGACGTGCTTATTCCCGGGTTATTGCCTCCCCGCTGCAGCGCACCCAGGAGTCCGCTGCCCCGGTGATTCAGGCCCTCGCTTTGCCGCTCGATCTCGATGAACGCGTGATGGAACCCACCAACGCGTTCGAGGGGAAGCGCATGCGCGGACCAGAGTCGGCCCTCAAAGATCCCGGCAACTGGAAATACCTCCTCAATCCTTTCCGCCCCAGTTGGGGCGAGCCCTACCGTTCCATCGCTGACCGCATGCGCGACGCCATGGTGGATGCGGCAACGTCTGTTCCCCACGGTGACGTCGTTATTGTCAGCCATCAGCTGCCCATCTGGATGGTTCATCGGGATGTCAACGGGAAGAACCTGTTCCACGATCCGCGTGCACGACGCTGTTCTCTCTCCAGCATCACCACGCTGGAACTTATCGACCCGATGAAACCTGAACTGGGTTTTGTGGAGGTGGGTTATGTGGAGCCTGCCGCTGAACTCACAGCCCACGCTCTGGACGTGGGGGCTGTATGACTTCACGCATCCTCACATTCGGCCTTGCTGCAGTGACAGCTCTCTCGCTGACCCTCACCGGGTGTGCCAGCGACCCCCTTGCCGAGCAATACCGTGAAGGTTCAAATAAGAATTACATCGCCGGTGATGGCTCTGTGACCGAGATCACTGTCGAGAACCGCGGCGAACCCATTACGTTCTCCGGCACCACAGAGAACGGCGACACTGTCTCGTCGGCCGACTATCTCGGTGATGTTCTGGTGGTCAACTTTTGGTATGCCGGTTGTGCCCCGTGTCGTGCTGAAGCTCCAGACCTTGAGGCAGTGTTCCAAGAGACCGCTGTTGAAGGCACGAACTTTCTGGGCGTGAATGTCCGCGATCAGGCAGCAACAATCATCTCGTTCAACGAACGCTTCGGCGTTACGTACCCGAGCATCATTGACCAGGACGGTCAAGCGCAGCTTTCCTTTGCCTCCCAGGTTCCCCCCAACGCTGTCCCCACCACGCTGGTTCTTGATGCACAGGGCCGGGTTGCTGCCCGCATTCTGGGTCAGCTCAAGGATCCGTCAATTCTCACCACCCTCATCACGGACGTGGCTGCTGAATCGAGCGCGAGCTCACAATGAACATTGGTGAGCTGGTCTATAGCGGGCAACTTCTGGTTGCCGTGCCCCTGGCGGTTCTTGCCGGGTTGATCTCTTTTGCGTCACCCTGTGTTCTCCCCTTGGTCCCTGGCTACCTGGCCTATGTCAGTGGTGTCACTGCTCCTGCCAGTGATGCAGTGACCAAGCGCAAGAACATGTGGCGCGTGGTGGCCGGGGTGGCCTTGTTTATTGCCGGTTTCTCGCTGGTCTTTATTGCCTACGGTGCAGCTTTTGGCGCGCTCGGTGGCTGGCTCATTCAGTACCAAGAACTCATCACCATGATCCTCGGCTTCGTGGTCATCGCCATGGGCTTTGTCTTCATCGGGCAATTTGGTTTCTTTCAGCGCACCGCCAAACTGCGGATCACACCCGCGACGGGTCTGGCAGGTGCCCCTCTATTGGGCATTGTCTTTGGCCTCGGCTGGACTCCCTGCATGGGTCCCACGCTCGCCGCGATTCTGTCGTTGAGCGTGGACTCCGCGTCACCCTGGCGCGGTGCGTTGCTCGGCTTGGCTTATTGCGTAGGCCTGGGCATTCCCTTTATTCTGTTGGCCTTTGGCCTGAGCGGGGCAACCGGTTCGGTAGCCTTCCTCAAGCGCCACATCCGCGCAATCAACATCTTTGGCGGCATTTTGCTCATCATCATGGGTGTGCTCATGGTGACAGGTCTGTGGACGGCATGGATCTATGAACTTCAGGCGGTGATTGGCAGCTTTGTCCCGACCATCTGATCATTACGACTCCCGTGAGGATGCCCGCATTGTGAACCCTAACCTCGGGGTCACCGGGTGGTTGCGCTGGTTCTGGCGTCAGCTCACCAGCATGCGCACGGCGCTGTTGCTGCTGTTGCTTCTGGCTATTGCCGCCGTGCCGGGCTCGCTCGTCCCTCAGCGCAGCTCAGACCCCAACGGGGTCAGCCAGTACTTCGCAGATCACAAGGACACCGCACCCATTCTGGATTCCTTCCAGATGTTTGATGTCTATTCTTCAGCGTGGTTCTCAGCGATCTACATCCTGTTGTTCATCTCGTTGATTGGCTGCGTGCTGCCACGCACCAAGCACCACTTTGAAGCACTTCAGGCACAGCCACCCACCACTCCAGCCAACTTGAGTCGGCTTCCCGCCTTTGCGGAGTTCACGGTGACGGGAACCAGCGCAGAAGCAGTTCTCGAGGCAGGACGTTCCGCACTCAAGGCAGATCGTTATCGCGTTGCTCGCTATGACCGTGGTGACACCATCTCGGTTTCTGCCGAGCGCGGTTACATGCGGGAAACCGGAAACCTGGTTTTCCACTTCGCGCTCGTCGGTGTCCTCATCGCCGTGGGGTTCGGAGGTGGATTTGGTTTTGCTGGTCAGCGCGCCTTTTATGAGGGGCAAGCTTTCACCAACAGCTTGATTGCTTTTGACTCGTTCAACCCGGGCCGATTCTTCAATAGTTCCACTCTGACGCCGTACACCATCACGTTGGATAAGTTCACGGCCACCTATGAGGAAAAGAACACCAACGCCATCGGTCAACCCACCGATTTCACGGCCGAGGTGACCACTCAGGTTAAGGGTGAAGACCCACAAAAGAACACCATCAAGGTGAACGAACCGTTGCGCATTGCGGGCACCGATGTGTATTTGTTGGGCCATGGCTATGCCCCCACCATCACCGTGCGGGATCCCGAAGGCAATGTTGTGTTTACTGACTCAGTGAACTTTCTTCCCCAGGATAAAAACCTCACCTCGCTTGGTGTGGTGAAGGTTCCAGACGGACTAGCGGAACAGCTGGGCCTCATCGGCTTCTTCTATCCCACGGTGAGCGAAGGCCACAGTGGCGCCTACTTCTCGATGTATCCGGACCTCATTGATCCTCGCTTGACCTTAGACGTGTACACCGGCGACTTGGGTCTTGACGAAGGTATTCCGCGTTCTGTCTATGCACTCGACACCGCCGATATGACCAAGCTGGCGGGACGTAAAGCACCCCAGAAGTCTCTCGAGTTCTCCGTGGGTGAGACCGTCGAACTTCCCAACGGGCTGGGTACCGTCACCTTCGACGGCGTGAAGCGTTTCGTCTCCCTCGATATACACCGCGACCCCACTCAGGGCTGGGTGTTGTTCTTCTCTCTTGCTGCACTGGCAGGCCTGCTGATCTCCCTGTTTATCCCCCGCAGGCGGATGTGGGTTTCGGTCACTGAAAACAGTGACGGTTCGGTCACAGCGCAATGTGCTGGTCTTGCGCGCGGAGATGACCCCACGCTCCTGGGCGCTGTGGATGCCCTGAAAGACAAGATGGAACGCACCGTAGGATTGTCCCGTGACTGACGCCCTCTCTCAGTACTCCGTACTGGCCTTGTACTCGGCCATGGCGCTCTACGCCATCGCCTTTGTGCTCTTCACGCTCGACCTCGCTCGAGGTGCGAGTGACGATGGTGCACCCGTGGGGGAATCGAAAGACGTTACCTTGGCGGCACCCAAGCGCAAGCTTGCTCGCATCGCGATGGCACTGACGGTCCTGGGCTGGGTACTCCAGCTCGCTGCCACGGTTATGCGTGGCCTGGCTGCTTCTCGTGTGCCCTGGGCCAACATGTACGAATTCGCCATGACCGGAACTCTGATCATCATTGGCGTGTTCCTGATTGTGAACCTGAAATGGGACATGAAGTTCCTCGGTTCTTTTGTCACCGGGCTCGTTCTGCTTCTTCTCGGTCTTGCTGCCACCCGCTACTACGTCGAGATCGTTCCTCTTCCTCCCGCACTGCAGTCCTACTGGCTCGTGATTCATGTCTTCGTGGCCACGCTCGCCACCGGTTTCTTTGCTCTGGGCTTTGCCCTGTCCCTGATGCAATTGCTGCAGTCTCGTCGCGAAGCGGCGGCTGCGGCTGGTGCGAAGACCAAGCTGGCCTTCCTCACGCGTTTGCCCGATGCTGCGCAGCTTGAGAACTACGCCTACCGCCTCATCATCATCGGCTTCGTGCTCTGGACCTTCACCCTTATCGCGGGAGCAATCTGGGCAGAAAAGGCGTGGGGTCGTTACTGGGGCTGGGACACCAAAGAGGTATGGACCTTCATTATCTGGACCATCTATGCCGGCTACATCCACGCGCGTTCGACGCGCGGATGGCGCGGTACGCGTTCAGCTTGGCTGGCCATGATTGGTTTTGCGGCCGTGATATTCAACTTCACCGTAGTGAACATCTTCTTTAAGGGCTTACACGCCTACTCAGGACTGTAGAAGTTCGTAGCAGCGCTCCAGCCGTTCCATCCACCACGCGGTGGTGTCTGGGTCTGCTGAGAAGCGCTCCACAAGGTCTTCGCTGACGTGTGGACGTTGCACTGCGATACGTCCCCCCTCGGGCACGAGAGGCAGTGTGGTGACATCTGCCGATAACAGGGCAGCAGTTCCGAGTCCACAGTCGTAAGTCAACTCAGGCACAGCAGCAGCTGCATAGAGTCCCATTGCGATACCGACGGAGGACTCCAGTGCACTGGAGAGCACCAAGGGCAAAGAAACCTGGCTACTGAGGTTCACAACTGCACCGATGCCACCCAGGGGCTGCGCCTTGAGTACTAAGACATCAGCAGCAACAGCCTGGGCCACGAGAAGGGGATCCTCGGCCTTTCGTATGCTCTCATCTGCAGCGATGAGGATATCCATGTAGTGGGTGCGCTCACGCAGTTCTGCCAGTTCACTCAGGTCAGAACACGGCTGCTCGACGTATTCCAGATCGAACTCAGCGAAGGCGTGGAAGGCATGTTCGGCTTCGTCCACGTTCCACGCACCGTTGGCGTCCACGCGAATGCGGCCCTCGGGGCCCATCAGGCGGCGAACTTCCTTCACCCGGGCGACATCGTCGGCCAGAGTCTGGCCGCGTTCGGCCACTTTGATCTTGGCCGTGCGACAACCGTCAAAGTGTGCCAGTACCTCTGCCACCTGATCCGAGGCAACTGCCGGCACGGTGGCATTGACCTGAATGTCGTCGCGGTGCAGAGCGGGCACGGGAGCCCAGCCAAACTCGAGTGCAGCCTTCAGCCAGCTCGACGCCTCGCCGTCGTCGTATTCGACGAAGGGGCTAAATTCGGTCCAGCCTTCCGGGCCCTGGAAGAGCATGATTTCGCGCGTCCACAGTCCACGAAACTTCACTCCGAGGGGAAGTTTCACCACACGAGCGGTGGCACGCAGTTCAGACAGATCGGGCAGCACGTGCCTAGTCTCCCACTGAACCGGCCAGCTTGCGTAGGCTGGAGGCATGGCATCTGCGGTTTCTGAGATTTTTGACCCCACCGAGTGGGTTGTCGCACCCGGTTCTGAAGGGTTCACCGACATTACCTACCACCTCGATGTCATGGGGCAAGTGGCACGCATCGCCTTCAACCGCCCCGAGGTGCGCAACGCATTCCGCCCTCAGACGGTTGACGAGCTCTACCGAGCTCTGGACGATGCACGCCAGAACCCCCGGGTGGGTGTGGTCTTGATCACCGGCAATGGCCCAAGCCCCAAGGATGGCGGCTGGGCTTTCTGCTCCGGTGGAGACCAGCGCATCCGTGGCAAAGCAGGGTACGAATACGCCGATGGCACCACGGGCACCGGCCGACTGCACATCCTCGAGGTGCAGCGCTTGATTCGCACGATGCCCAAGGTGGTGATTGCTGTTGTTCCCGGCTGGGCCGCAGGTGGCGGTCACTCGCTGCACGTGGTCTGCGACCTCAGTATCGCCAGCCGTGAACATGCACACTTCAAGCAGACCGACGCTGATGTGGGATCTTTTGATGCCGGTTATGGCAGCGCCTTCTTTGCTCGCCAGGTGGGACAGAAGATTGCCCGCGAAGTGTTCTTCCTCGCAGAGGAATACAGTGCACAGCGCGCCTACGAAATGGGTGCGGTGAACAAGGTTGTCGACCATGCTGATCTGGAAACCGAAGCACTGGCTTGGGCTCGCACCATCCTGACCAAGTCTCCTACTGCTATTCGCATGCTGAAGTTCGCCTTCAACGCTGTGGACGACGGCATCATGGGCCAGCAGGTGTTTGCAGGCGAAGCAACCCGTCTGGCCTATGGCACGGACGAAGCAGCAGAGGGTCGAGATTCTTTCTTGCAAAAGCGCGAACCTGACTGGTCTCCCTACCCCTGGCACTTCTAGGCCCTGCCCGTGAACTCTGTTCTCGTCTGTGATGCTGCAGCACCGCTCCAGGTGTTTGAAGCACTGTGGAATGCCCTGACAGCTGAGGGCCCTGCTGTGTTGGTGCGTGATGCCCGAGCGACCAGACTTGTGGGCGCCGGAGAAGCTGAGATCACCGAAGTTCCAGTAGGAACTGCACTCGTGATTCAAACCTCGGGCTCTACCGGGACTCCCAAATCAGTCGCACTCTCTGCAGCAGCACTCCGGGCCAGTGCTGCTCAGGCACATGAACGACTGGGGGGCCCAGGTCAATGGCTGCTCGCCCTGCCACTGACCTACATCGCCGGGATGTCAGTTCTCGTCCGCTCTATCGATGCCGACCAGGGACCTGTTCTCATGCCGTCTGGGCCCTTCGATGCCAGGACCTTCGTGAAGAGCGCAGCAGAACTCACCGCGGAGCGTCGCTACACCGCCCTCGTGCCCGTGCAGCTCTCCCGTGTGATTGAGTTGGCGGAAGAAGACCCTGAAGCAACAGAAGTTATCCGACGCTTCAACGGCATCCTCATTGGTGGCCAGGCCCTCGAGGCAGACCTGCGTTCTCGGGCACACGACCTGGGCTTCACTGTCTTCGAAACGTATGGTTCCAGCGAGACGGCTGGGGGCTGCGTCTATAACGGAGTGCCACTGGCTGGTGTGGAAGTAGAGATTGATGAGTCAGGCGAGATCCTGATCTCAGGACCTCAGCTCGCCACCGGATACCTCCTGGACGACCAGCGCACTGCTGACACATTCCAAAACAAGAATGGAAAGATCTGGTATCACACGGGAGACGCGGGCGTCCTCGATAACGGCGTGCTGACCGTACTGGGCCGTCGCGACCGGGTCATTATTTCCGGCGGATTGAAAGTAGATCTCGACGCGGTGGAAGCCTCAGTTCGGCGTATTTCCGACTGTTTCGGGGCTTTAGTAATACATATTCCAGATTCGGAATGGGGTGTGAGGCCAGCTGTTGTCGTGCCCGGGGAGTTCTCCAGTGAACAGCAAGATGCACTTCGTGGGGAGGTCTACGACACCATCGTGGCTGAACTTGGACGTGTGGCGGCACCTAAAACGGTGTGCTTTATGTCTGAGATTCCTCGCCTGAGTTCAGGCAAGCCAGACCTGGTTGCACTGGCTGACTACGCAGCTGGTCAGAAGTAGGCTCGCTCTATGAGTAAGTCCACTTCTCCTCGTAGCGCTGCCGCGAACAACGCCACTGCACGTGACTGGATTGACGGCGCACGTCTGCGCACACTGCCCTTGGCTTTTGCTCCTGTGGCCATCGGGTCTGGAGCTGCAGCTGTCTCGGATCAGTTCAATGCCCCGATTGCGGTGCTGTGTTTGCTTGTTGCTCTGGCTTTGCAAATTGGGGTCAACTACTCCAACGATTATTCGGACGGGATTCGGGGAACCGATGATTTCCGGGTGGGACCTGCCCGGCTGACCGGTTCAGGAGCTGCACACCCCAGACGTGTGCTGGCTGTCGCATTTGCCTTCTTTGGCCTTTCTGCGCTGGCAGGCCTGGCGATTGTGGTGCTCACCGGAATGTGGTGGTTCCTGATTGTGGGAGCCGTCGCAATTGTTGCTGCCTGGTACTACACCGGTGGAAAACGTCCCTATGGTTATGCAGGCCTGGGTGAAGTGATGGTGTTCATCTTCTTCGGCTTGGTTGCGACTGTGGGAACAACCTATGTTCAAACCGGGACCTTCAGTCAGGAAAGCCTGCTGGGTGGAATTGGCATCGGCTTGATTGCCTGTGCTGTTCTTGTCGTGAATAACATTCGCGATATTCAGACGGATACTCAGGCCGGTAAGAAGACTCTCGCGGTTCGCATGGGGCGCACACCCTCTGCCGTGCTTTTCGCTCTTTTGATGCTGGTGCCATTTGTGATCGTGATCTATTTGGCCATGTTCTATAGCGTCATGTTTGTCACGCTCTTCGGCCTACTCTTGGCAGTGCCTGCGGTTCTGATTACGTTCACGGCAAAGACCCCGAAGGAATACATCCTCGCGTTGAAGCTGTCCAGCTTCACCGGACTGGTCTATGGCTTAGGCGTTGCCTGGGGTTTCTTTAGCTAGAGAGTTATCGACAGCTTCATCTTCTGCGGCTTCGTCTGCCTGCTGAGTTGAGATGCGTTTGGTCTTGCGATTCTCATAAAGCGACTGCGACAGTGCATTGCGCGTGCGGGCGAAGAAGATGTAGGACACACACAGACCGATGATGGCTGCGAGAAGTGCGGCAAGCCATGGAATCATTCCGAGCAACAGCATGATGACCAGAGGAATGGCGAAAGCGGCCAAACGCATCAGGCTGAACCAGATCCAGGTTGATTTCTTCACCCTTCAAGTCTAAGTGCGCAGAGCTGGGACCATTCAGCTGGCCAACCTAGACTGGAAGCATTATGACCCGCTTCGCCATCGTTGGAATTGCACTGCTCATCGCACTGACTGTGTTTGCGTTGGTCGATGCCATCCTCATCGATCGCTTTCGGGTCAGAGGTGTGCCTAAGGGCGTCTGGGTTTTCCTGATTCTGATTCTTCCGGGTATCGGCGCAATTCTCTGGCTGCTGGTCGGCCGAGGACGCAAGGGAACCGGGGGCAAAGGTCGACGAGGCGTGGCGCCAGATGACGATCCAGACTTTTTACGAGGCCTGAATTTCCCTCCACCGGGAGATAACAATGGCTGAACCAGCACCCGCCTCCGTTTTTGCAGGCGAGTTTTTGGTTTCCCTGGTCGAACGTGGTGTTCGACACATTGTTTTGTCACCGGGTGCCCGCTCTCAAGCACTGGCCCTTGCAGCAGCAGAACTCGAACGCCGCGGTGATGTTCAACTTCACGTCCGTATTGATGAACGTGTTGCCGGGTTCGTTGCACTCGGATTAGCCGTCGAGTCAAAGACTCCCGCCGTCGTGATCACAACTTCTGGTTCAGCCGTGGCGAATCTGCACCCCGCAGTGCTGGAAGCTCACCATGCTGGTGTTCCCATGATTGTGGTGACGGCGGATCGTCCAGAAGAACTGCGCGAAATTGGCAGCAATCAAACTACTCACCAACACGACATTTTTGGACCTGCTGTTCGGCTGAGTATCGACGAGCCCGCTCCGGCTCCGGGCGCGACTGCTCTTCGACGGGCTGAAGAGTTATCGGCTCAGGCCTGGAGAGCGGCGACAGACTTTTATGCACCAGGCCCTGTTCACATCAACGTTGGTTTCAGGGAACCGCTGTCCAGCACTCTTCCTCTTCGTGCGGTGCAGCAGAAAACCTCTGATGTACAGGCTCATGAACCTGCCATTGAACTTGTGCTGGAGCGCGGTCCACGAACTCTGGTGATTGCCGGTGCAGACGCTGGTCCACGGGCTGAAGAGGTCGCCCACGAAGGTGGCTGGCCGCTTATCGCAGAGATCACGAGTGGATCCCGCTACGGCCGCAATCTCGTTGCTGCCTATCGCGCGGTGCTGACGGACACAGAACTGACTTCGGGCATTGAGCGCATTGTGGTGTTTGGGCATCCCACCCTGAGCCGAGAGATTCCCGCCCTCATCGGTGATGTGGCCAGCGGCATTCAAACCATCGTTGTGCGGGGCCAGGCCCCAGAGGGCTACAACCCCGGGCACAACGTCAGTGCGTTCGTCAACGAGGTGACGGTCGAACCGGGTGAAACCGAAAGGGCATGGCTCGGTCAGTGGATTACTGCCGGACGCACACATGCAGCCGTCCAAGAGTCTGAATATCTTGATGCTGCCCTGGCCACCGCTCCGAACGTGTCAGCGTCACGCTCCGAAAGCATGGAAGACAAGAAAGCATTCCTTGCTGCAGAGCTCGCGGCAGCACGGGTTCCGTTGAACAGGCAGCTTCTGGTCGACGCCGTCTGGCGAGCAACGTGGCCCCACGACCGCCTCGTCTTTGCTGCGTCCAGGCTGATTCGTGTGGCAGACAAAGTTGTTGCTGGGAAGAAGATAACCGTTCACGCCAACCGCGGTTTGGCCGGGATTGATGGAAACATTGCGACGGGAATCGGTATAGCCCTCGCCGCAGAAAACGCCTTGACCCGTGTGGTCGTGGGCGATCTAGCCGCACTGCATGATGCCGGCTCTCTGCTGTTCGGCACTCAGGAACATCGTCCTCGAGTCCAGGTGATTGTGGGTAACGATTGCGGCGGAACAATCTTTGATTCACTCGAGGTGGGTCAGAGTGCCTCTGCAGAAAACATGGACCGTGCTTTTCTTACGCCCCAGTCCGTTGACTTTGAATCGCTCGCTCGGGCCTATGGCTGGAGCTATGTCTCGGTCACCACCGTAAGCGAACTGGAGCGGGCATTAACGGCTGCGGGGGAAGGCCCAGAGCTCGTTGAAGTGAAGCTCGAACGCTAGCTCAAGGCGTCAATGATGGGACGGAACTTCATTTCCGTCTCAATCAATTCCGTTTCTGGAATGGAATCAGAAACTATTCCACATCCGGCATATGCCGTGACGGTTGCGCCGGACAGCTGGGCGCAGCGCAGTGCGATGGCCCATTCGCCATCGCCGTCTGCGCCGATCCAGCCCACGGGGCCGGCATAGCGACCTCGGTCAAATGGCTCCAACGCATCAATGACCTCCACCGCTGTCACGGTCGGAGTTCCGGCGACGGCTGCAGTGGGGTGCAGGGCAGCTACCAGGTCCAGCGCCGTCGATCCCGAGGCCAAAGTGCCGACGATGTCGGTCGCGAGGTGCCAGAGGTTCGGCAGCTTGAGAGTAAAGGGAGCTTCACTCACGGTGAGCTGCTCGGCATAGGGGGTGAGGGCGTTGACGACCGAGCGAGTGGCAAAGCCATGCTCGTCGAGATCCTTATGGCTCGAAGCCAACTCTGCGGCATTGCTCACATCGGTTGCGGTGTCACTGCCGCGTCGAGCAGTACCCGCCAGCACGCGTGCGGAGACCTTGCGGTCATGCACGCTCACCAGGGTCTCTGGGCTAGAGCCAAAGAGTCCATCCACGCTAAATGTCCAGCAGTCGGGGTAACTTTCAGCCAAGCGACGGATGGGTCCACGAAGATCTTTGGTCCCGGCCAGCGTGCCCTCGAGTTCACGTGCGAGAACAACCTTTTCCAGTTCACCCGAGCGAATGCGTTCGATGGCCTTGTTCACTGCGGCGGTAAAACCTGATTCAGATTGTGCACCGGGAGTGAGGTGGACGGATGGCTCTGCAGCAAGAGAGCTTGAAAACTTCATCTGTTCCGTCAGCAGAGCGAGTGCTGTGGCAGTGGTCAGCACGTCCCCGTCGACATCTGCAAAGCGGATGCGAGTGACCCAGTTCGTTCCTGCACGCTGTCCCACGATGAGTTGAGGAATAAGAAGCACACTCTCCACCGCAGAAGTGGAACGAAATGCGAAGGTGCCAAATGCGATGAGGCCACTGCCAGCGGTGTTGACGTGGTCAGTAACCTGAGCTTCCTCGGCGATGTGATGCCATGCCGTCCCCGCATCTGCGATGCGGGTCTTGCCGGAGAAGCTGAGTTTTTCCAGAATGCCCAGACCGACCATGCCATCGTTACGACGGCGCCACAGCAGGGGAGCCTGTGCAGAGAGAACATCAAGGAGCTCGGGGGCATCGGGCACGAGCACCGATTCGACCACGAGGCCTCGAGAAGCAGACTGACTCACCCGAGACAGCCTACGCCTGAGCCGTAGACTTCTCTTGTGACTACAGCTGATCTCTCTAAGAAGCCCGAAGCCGTTTCGGCCATGTTCGATGACGTTGCTGCCGGCTACGACGTCACGAACAACCTGCTCTCGGCAGGTAATGCCCTGTTGTGGCGTATTGCGACCACGCGCGCGGTCAATCCCCAGCCAGATGAGCGGGTTCTTGACCTTGCAGCTGGCACAGGTACGAGCTCTGTCGCCTTGTCTAAGACAGGTGCTCACGTTGTGGCTGCTGATTTCTCGCCGGGAATGATCGAAGTGGGGCGTCAGAAGCACGGCAGCAATCCCCTCATTGAATTCGTGCAGGCAGATGCTACGCAGCTCCCTTTTGAGGACAACAGCTTCAATGCAGTCACCATGTCTTTCGGTCTTCGGAATGTTGTGGAGCCCACAAAGGCTCTTGCGGAGCTCTACCGGGTGACTAAACCGGGTGGTCGCATCGTGATCTGTGAATTTTCCACCCCACCGGCTGCCCCTATTCGTGCCGGCTATAACTTCTACCTGCGCAAGGTCATGCCGATGGTGGCGAAAGTCTCCAGCTCGAACACGGAGGCGTACACCTATCTCGCAGACTCGATCGAAGACTGGCCCAACCAGAGCACCCTGGCGTCGTGGATTCGGGAAGCCGGCTTCACGAACGTGGCCTACCGCAACCTCACCGCGGGCGTTGTCGCTCTTCACCGGGGACTGAAGCCTGTCTCTTGAGTGAGACTAGGCTGAACGAGTGAACACCAGCGTGAGTGCACCAGCGGGGATCAAGGGACAACTGTCTCTTCGTCAACGCCTGTTTGCCTCGCCTGAAACCAAGCACCTTGCCGACACCATCGATGCGGGCGTTGCCACTATCGAAGAGGGTCTCAGCCAAGAGTTGCATTTTGCTGATGCGCTCGCTGATGTGTCTGCCCGCTATCTCTTCGGTGCGGGTGGTAAGCGCGTGCGCCCCATGCTGACTTTGCTCACTGCCCAGTTGGGTGAAGGCACAACACCGAAAGTGATTACTGCTGCGCAGGCGTTAGAAATTACCCACCTTGCTTCGCTGTATCACGATGACGTCATGGACGAAGCTCCCCTTCGCCGCGGTGTTCCCAGCACCCACGAGGTCTGGGGTAACTCCGTTGCCATCTTGACCGGTGACCTGCTCTTCTCTCGCGCCAGTACCCTGATGACCCGCCTGGGTGAACGGGCCATGCAATTACAGTCGGAAACTTTTGAACGCCTGTGCCTCGGACAACTGCACGAAACCGTCGGCCCGCGACCTGACGAAGACCCGGTGGCCCACTACATCCAGGTGCTTGCGGACAAGACTGGCTCTCTGATTTCTACAGCAGCCCGCTGCGGCATCATCTACTCCGGTGCACCTGAAGAATACGAACAGCCCATGGTCGAATTCGGAGACAAGATCGGTGTGGCCTTCCAGCTCGCTGACGATGTGCTCGATCTCTCCCCCGAATCTACTGCCACTGGCAAGCAGGCCGGAACAGACCTGCGTGCCGGTGTACCCACCTTGCCCACGCTTCTGCTGGAACAGCAGGCTGCCTCGGACCCCGCAGCTGCCGCTTTGCTGGCCCGCATTCGTGATGATGCGGGGGATGATTCTCCAGAAGCAGACGCGGATCTGCAGCTCGCCATCGCTGAACTTTATGCACACCCCGTGACGCAGGCCACGCGCCAGGAAGCTCGTCGATGGGCATCCGAAGCTGTGGCAGCCCTTGCTCCGCTTCCAGCCGGTGCGGTGAAGCAAGCACTGTCTGCCTTCGCTGAGCACGTCGTTTCGCGTACTGCCTAGGGCCATGGCTAAGCCACGCGTTGATCCCACCGAGGGTCATCTTGCCGTTACTGCTGTCCTGGCAGGGTCCGCAGAGCGCACAGATATTGCCGCCGCCGTGAGGTATCTGCTGCAACGGGTTACGGATGTTGCCCCCGGCCACACCGTGGAACTGCGCGTTCCCCCCTTCGGAGCTGTCCAGTGCGTGGAAGGACCCGAACACACGCGGGGAACCCCGCCCAATGTGGTGGAGATGAATTCTGTTACCTGGATTGCACTTGCGACGGGCTCACAGAGCTGGGCGCACGCCTACGACTCCGGCAAGATCAGTGCGTCGGGTGTACGCAGCGACCTCAGCGGACTACTGCCACTGGCAGAATGGTGACATGAGCGAAAAAGAAACCGTCAGCACCGAGAAGGTAGTTGTTCGTCGATCACCGAAATTCTTGGCGTTCATGTTCGCCGGCATCATTCTGGGAATTATTGCCGCACTCATCCTGACTTTCTCGCTGCCGAACGAGAGTGAGTTCACTCTCACTCAGATCTTTGGTTTCCTGCTGCTCATCACAGGAACCGTGGGCGGCACGTTGGGGCTGATCTTTGCACTCATCGTGGATCGCTATTACTCGCGCCACGTTTCCCAGGCAACAGCGGAGAAGTTCGAAGTCACCACAGATCCTGCTGACTAAGCGGGTTTAGCTCAGCTGGTTACGCTCGACCCAGTCCAGGTATTCGGGAGTGATCGTTCCGGTGACGTACTCGCCGGTGAAGCAGCTCACGTCGAGGCCGGTCAGGTTGGAGCCTTCCATGATGGCTGCTTCCATATCTGCGACCTCTTGGTAGATGAGGTGGTCTGCACCCAGCTCCGCAGCAATCTCAGGGATCTTGCGGCCGTGGGCAATGAGTTCCTGACGTGACGGCATGTTGATGCCGTAGACGTGGGGGTAACGGACAGGGGGTGCTGCCGAGGTGAAGGTCACCTTGTTTGCTCCGGCTGCACGGGCCATTTCGACGATTTCTCGGGAGGTGGTTCCCCGCACGATGGAATCATCCACGATCAGAACGTTCTTGCCCTTGAATTCTGCCGACATGGCGTTGAGCTTCTGGCGGACCGAGCGCTTGCGCTGAGCCTGTCCAGGCATGATGAAGGTGCGACCAACGTAACGGTTCTTGAAGAAGCCTTCGCGGTATTCCACACCCAGCTTGCGAGCCACCTGCATGGCCGAGGGGCGGGAAGAGTCTGGAATGGGCATGACCACGTCGATGTCACCCAGAGGTGCATATTGTGCGACGGTTGCAGCGAGGCGGTCCCCCATGCGTAGACGGGTTTCGTAGACGGAAATACCGTTCATCACCGAGTCGGGACGGGCGAGGTAGACGTACTCGAACGAACAGGGACGCAGGATGGGATTTTCTGCGCACTGACGCGCGTGCAGCTCACCGTCCGCGGTGATAAAGATTGCTTCGCCGGGTTCGACGTCGCGGACGATCTCGTAACCACCACTTTCCAGCACGAGGGATTCTGAGGCAACGACGTAGTCGGTTCTGCCATTGTCCATGTCCCGCTTGCCCAAGATGAGCGGGCGAATACCGAAGGGATCCCGGAAGGCGAGGAGGCCATGGCCGGCAATCAGTGCAATAGAGGCATAGGAGCCTTCGACGCGCTTGTGCAGGTTCTCAATGGCGGTGAACACGTGCTCCGGCCCCAGTTCCGTGCCCGAAACGGTGCTCTGCAGTTCGGTGGCCAAGACGTTGAGGAGAAGTTCGGTGTCACTGGAGGTATTGACGTGACGGCGATCAATGCGGAACAGGTCATTGGTGAGTTCACGCGTATTGGTGAGGTTTCCATTGTGAACCAAGATGATGCCGTAGGGGGCGTTGACATAGAAGGGCTGGGCCTCTTCTTCATTTGCAGCAGCACCTGCGGTGGCGTAACGCACGTGACCGAGCCCAACGTTACCCAGCAGTGAGCGCATGTCACGCGTCCGGAAACCTTCGCGCACTTGACCCTTGGTTTTGTGCATATGCAGGTGTGAACCTTGCGCGGTTGCGATACCGGTGGAGTCCTGGCCGCGGTGCTGAAGCAGCAACAGGGCGTCGTAAATCTGTTGATTGACCGGCTCTGCTGAGACGATTCCGACAATGCCACACATGTGCGGTGGGAACTCCTGAGGTCGTGGTGCGTGAAGGAGCTCTTCTCGAGTTCCTCCTCAAGTCTGGCATAACTTTCCTGAGGATAGACTTGGGGTGTGAGCCACAATTCTTCCTATGCACGTGCGGGTGTTGATACCGCAGCCGGTGACCTTGCGGTCGAGCTCATGAAGGCTTCGGTGAAGGCCACGCATGGCTCCGAAGTCCTCGGCGGAGTCGGCGGATTCGCGGGACTTTTCGACGTCTCGTTCCTCAAAACTTTTGATCGCCCCCTGTTGGCAACCAGCACAGATGGTGTCGGCACCAAGGTTGCCATTGCTCAGGCGCTCGACAAGCACGACACCATTGGCCAGGACCTCGTCGGCATGGTCGTGGACGACATCATTGTTTGCGGTGCTCGCCCCTTGTTCATGACCGACTACATCGCCTGCGGCAAGGTTTACCCCGACCGTATTGCCGCGATTGTGAAGGGCATTGCAGATGCCTGCTCCGCAACCGGCACCGCACTGGTCGGTGGCGAGACAGCTGAGCACCCTGGTTTGCTCGGCGTAGATGACTACGACGTGGCAGGTGCCGCGGTCGGTGTTGTTGAAGCTGCTGATGCTCTGGGTGCCGAGCGCGTGGTCAACGGCGACGTGGTTATCGCGATGGAATCTTCCGGTCTGCACTCCAACGGTTACTCCCTCGTGCGCCACATCCTGGCCGAGAACAAACTTTCCTATGATGCCACGTCTGACGACTTCGGCGGTGTAGTCGGCGAGGTTCTGCTGGAGCCCACCCGCCTCTACACAGGCCCACTCGTTGAGGTTCTTGGCGACCCCGCCCTCGCCGGCAGTATTCACGCTCTCAGTCACGTGACCGGTGGCGGTATCGCAGCCAACTTGGCCCGCGTTCTGCCTGTCGGGTCCTGGGTTGAAGTGGACCGCTCGACCTGGTCTCCCTCAAACGTCTTCCGTGTTCTCACCTCACTTTCGGGTGAAACTCTGGAAAGCACAGAGGGAACCTGGAACCTCGGTATTGGCATGTTTGCTGTGGTGAGCTCGGGTGCCGCTTCCGCGGTCACCCAGAAGCTCACAGAGCTGGGCATCCCGTCCTGGGTTGTCGGTATGGTTTCGACCACGGCGCGCGACTTCACCGGATTCGAACAAGGCGCCAAGGGCGTCAACGGAGGCGCTGTGCGCCTCGTTGGTTCCTACGCAAACTAAGGACTCCTGCTGTGATTCTGGCCCTCCTCATCACCGGGGCCGTGGGTGGATTCTTATCTGGCTTCTTCGGAGTTGGTGGCGGAATCATCATGGTTCCTTTGCTCATGATGTGGGCAAAGTTTGATCAGCGCCGCGCCTCGGCGACCAGCCTGGCAGCTATCGTTCCCACGTCCATCGTGGGTGCCCTCACCTATGCTTCCCAACATCAGGTGGATTGGCTCGTTGCGGCCATCGTTGCCGTCGGAGCCATTATTGGTGCACCTTTGGGTTCACGCCTATTGCGCATTCTTCCCATCAAGTTGGTGACGTGGATTTTTGTCACGCTCATGGTGGTGGAGGCAGTGCGCTTGCTTTTTGTCGGAGACACATCCCATGACCGCATCCCCATGAACGCGCTCGCCATTATGGGCTTGATCGGCCTGGGCATCATCATGGGAATTGCATCCGGCATGCTGGGTATTGGCGGCGGCGTGATTGCTGTCCCAGTATTTATGTCTGCATTTGGTCTGAGCCCGCTGCTGGCGAAGGGAACATCGCTCCTCGCGATGATTCCGACCGCCATTGCGGGAACCATCCCCAACTTCCGGGCACACATTGTGAGTTTGCGCGACGGCGCGATTGTGGGAGTTGCGGCTGTGGCCGCATCGTTTGGCGGCGTCGCAGTGGCGTTCCTGTTGCCTGCTGATGTGTCGGCTCAGCTCTTTGGGGGGCTGCTGCTCATCGTTGCGATCCACACGGCGTATCGCACCATTAAAACAAAAAAGAATTAGGCGGAAGCCGCTTCTTCGGTTTCGTCGTCCTCATCGGGGTAAAGGTCTGCCCACTTGTCGATGAGCTCGTCGTTCTCAGAAACGTGACCGATCTCTTTTTCGAGTGCAGAGAGGTCAGTGTTTGGGCTGAAGTACTTCAGCTCGCGCGCAACTTTGGTGTGCTTCGCTTTTTGACGGCCACGCCCCATGCGAGACCCCTTACCTTGCTAACCGGGAATAATTCACCGGATGACCAATGGGAAAAATCTAAGGGTGAGTCTACCACGCGCAGCCCCGTCATTAACTGACAGGACCACCGGCGAGAAGGTATCCGGCGCCCACGGCCAGCAGGCCGAGCGCCGTCGAGCCCACGATGTTGAGTCCGGCAATGAGCCACAGACCTGCTCGCAGTCGTTCAATTGACTCCACGGCGAAGGTGCTCATGGTGGTGAAACCACCGCAAAATCCCACGGCGAGAACAAAGCTGACGTCCTCGCTCAGTACCGAGTTTGCAGCAAGTGCGGCCGTCATTCCGATGAGGAAAGATCCCACGACGTTGACCAGCAAGATGGCCAAGGGGAAGCCCGTGGTCTGAGTGGGGAGTATGCGGGTGACTGCTACACGCAGACCAGCACCGAGACCGCCGGCCAGAATCGCGAAAAGAAACGGCACGATATTCATCGAGTGGCCGCCTTCCGCTTGTTCTTGAGGGCAAAGGGCTGTGCTACCCAGAAGCCAAGAAGGGCAGCAAACATGCTCGTTCCGATAGAGAGGGCGAGGAAGCCTGCTGTGGCCCACATGTTTTGAATAAACAAACCTTGCAGCATGACGCCCGAGAAGGTGGTGAAGGCACCAAGTACACCGGGGCCCATAAAGATCTTCACCCAGTGGGGTGTGGATTTCCGGGTCCAGAGACCTGCGACTAAGAATGCGAGCAGGAATGAACCCACCGCGTTAACCGCCATGATGCTGACCAGCGAGAGTGAAAAGAAAATCAAGCTGAGGACAACATCCAGCACAATACGCAGCGCCGTTCCCACGGCGCCACCCAGAATGACAGGAACAATGTCCTTCTTCACGACGGAGATTTAGCTTTCGTCTTCGGCGGTCTTGCGCTTAGCAGGCGTAATCGGCTTGCGCGCAGTGGGCCGCACGGGCTCACCACGACGTGACTGACCAGGAACGGGACGCGAACGACGGCCATAGATCATGTCGGAGGAGTCGAGAAGCCACGGCACCAGGGCAATGGCCACGCCATGCTCCATCATCAGCTTGAGCTTGAGACGACGTGCCTTGTGGTTGTGCAGCGCATGCTCCCACCAGTGGCCCACGATGTATTGGGGCAGGTAGACGGTCACAATCTCGGAACCGTGCTGGGCACGGTGATCACGAATGTGCTGAATCAAGGGCCAGCTCAGGTCGCGGTAGGGCGAGCTAATAATGCGAAGTGGCAAGTGAATGTTTTGACGGATCCAGTCGAGTTCCAGCTTGGCGGTGCTGACTTCGTTGATCGAGACGTGCACAGCTTCCACCGAGTCGTGACGAGCAGCGATGGCGTAGTCGATGGCCTTGAGAATGGGCTTTTGCATCTTGCCCACCAGCACAATGGCGTGGTCTCCCTTTGCCCCGAAGGTCGTGACGGCGTCCACGGCGACTTCGGCTTCGACGTCACGATAGTAGCGGTTCACACCCAGCATCAGCACGTAGAGAATAGGCATCGCGAGGAACACAATCCACGCGCCGTGGGTGAACTTCGTAATAGTCACGATGACGAGAACAGTTGCCGTGAAGGTTGCCCCGGTGATGTTGATCACTCGAGACCAGCGAATGTTTTTGGCGTTGTCAGGTTTGGTCTTGAGTAGTTTCGTCCAATGCACGACCATGCCTGTTTGACCCAGGGTGAAGGAGACGAAAACGCCGATGATGTAGAGCTGAATGAGTTGAGTAAGGTCTGCCTGGAAGACGGCCAAGATCACGATGGCGGCGAGACCGAGGGCAATCACACCGTTTGAATAAATAAGGCGGTCACCGCGGGTTTCTAGTGCCTTGGGGGCGTAACCATCGTGGGCGAGAACAGAACCTAGCAAAGGGAAACCGTTGAAGGCGGTGTTTGCAGCCAGGAGGAGTACCAGTGCGGTGCCGGCCTGGATGGCATAGAAAAGAATCGTGTTATTGCCGAATGTTGCGGCAGCAATCTGCGCTATCAATGACCGTTGCGGAACGGTTTCACAGTTCGCATAGCCAATGAGATGACAGGCATCTTCGGCATAGTGCACTCCGGAGATAAACGCCATGGTGATGAGACCAGCAAACAATGTGATGGCAATGACACCCATGACCACGAGGGTGGTCTGCGCATTCTTGATCTTGGGAACACGGAAAGCAGGAACACCGTTGGCGATTGCTTCCACACCGGTGAGTGCAGCACACCCGCTCGCGAAGGAGCGCAGCAACAGCAGAATGAGTGCGGCCTGCGCAATGCTCTCGCCTTCGACCATGTACTGGGCAGATTCAGCGATGGGCGCATCGCCCATCAGGGTGCGAGTGATACCCACCACGATCATGATGAAGACGCTGGCGACAAAGAAGTAAGTCGGGATGGCGAAAGCCTTGCCCGATTCGCGCACACCGCGCAGGTTGATGGCCGCCAAGATCACGACGAAAGCGATGGCAAGTATGACGCGCTCGGGGGCCAGTTCGGGGATCGCCGAAATGATGTTGTCTACACCGGAGGCAACAGATACCGCCACGGTCATGACGTAGTCAACGAGGAGCGCTGAGGCAACAACTACACCGGATTTTTCACCCAGGTTCTTGTGGGCTACTTCGTAGTCACCGCCGCCAGAAGGGTATGCCTTGATCAGTTGGCGGTAGCTGGCAATGACCACAATCATGAGCAAGATCACGCATGCGGCAATCCAGGGGGCAAAGCTGAGGAAAGCCAAACCACCGATGAGCAGAATCATGAGGAGTTCTTGCGGTGCATATGCCACTGACGAGAGGGGGTCACTCGCGAAAATGGGAAGAGCGATGCGCTTCTTGAGTAGTTCGCCTTCGAGCATTGCGGTGGGCAGGGGGTCCCCGATAATCCAGCGCTTGGGCGACTTGGATTCTGGGACGGAACCGGTATCAGTGTTGTCAGGACTCACGAACAGCCACTTTACGCCGATTCCCCTCACAGAGAACTCACATCTTGAGAATGTAAGGAACTGCCAGACTGAACTTTGTGTTTATCTTGACTAAAGCCAGTATGAAAAACCGCGCCCTTATTGCGCTGGTGACCATTGTTGTAGCCGTCTTTGGAGGGCTCGCACTCACAAGCTTGAAGCAAGAACTCGCGCCCAGCGTCCAGTTCCCCCAGCTCGCTGTGCTCACTGTGTATCCCGGTGCAGCACCCGAGGTCGTGAATCAGGACATCTCGCTGCCGATTGAAACGGCAATCCAGGGTGTTCCGGGCATCGAAAACACGACTGCCACCTCGAGTACCAACCTCAGCCTGATCTCGGTGTCCTTCACCTATGGCACCGACCTCATCATTTCTGAGCAGAAGATTAACCAGGCAATCAACCGCATAAAGTCGCAGTTGCCGAGTGACGTCGAACCACAGGTGATCTCTGGAAGTTTCAGTGACTTCCCGGTGATGCAGATTGCGGTCTCGAGCGACCTCCCCACGTTGGAGCTAGCGGACCTCCTCCGCGCATCCACCCTGGCTGAAATCAAAGATGTTGAGGGCGTACGTGACGCGGCCCTCGTTGGTGCGCCAGAAAAGCGCGTGACAATTCAGCCCAACCAGACCGAATTGATGATGCAGGGGCTGACCTCCGCGTCCATCAAGGACACGTTGGATGCTAACGGCCTGCTCATCCCTGCCGGTGAAATTACCGAGAACGACCAGACTCTCTCTGTCCAGATTGGTGGCAGGATCACCTCGGTCGACGAGATTGCCGCGTTGCCCATCGTGGGCGCCAAGGGACCCGGTGTCGTCACTATCGGTGACGTCTCCACCGTCTCACTCACCGATGCCCCCGTCACCACCATCTCCCGCGTTAACGGAGAGCCAGCACTGACCATTGCCGTGACCAAGCTTCCTGACGCCAACACTGTTGATGTGTCCAAGGCTGTCAGCGCAATCCTGCCTGATCTTGAAAAGAGCCTCGGAAACAACGCCAAGTTCACGACCGTCTTTGACCAGGCTCCTTACATTCAGCAGTCGATTGAGTCCCTCACCACGGAAGGTCTGCTGGGTCTGCTCTTTGCCGTAGTTGTCATCCTCATCTTCTTGATGTCGATTCGCTCCACCCTGGTGACCGCGATCTCCATTCCGACCTCGGTACTGATTACCTTCATCGGTTTGCAAGCAGCGAACTACACTCTCAACATCCTGACCCTGGGCGCCTTGACCATTGCCATTGGTCGTGTGGTGGATGACTCGATCGTTGTCATCGAGAACATCAAGCGCCACCTCGTGCCCGGCGCAGACCGCGAGAAGGTCATTCTCACTGCGGTCAAGGAAGTTGCAGGAGCTATTACCGCTTCCACCGCAACGACCGTTGCCGTGTTCTTACCCCTGGCCTTTGTGGGAGATATCACCGGCGAACTGTTCCGTCCCTTCGCGTTGACGATCACCATCGCTCTTGTTGCGTCGTTGCTGGTGTCGCTCACTATCGTCCCCGTGCTGGCCTATTGGTTCCTGCGGGCACCTTCAGGTACCGGTAAGCGCGCTGAAAAGGCGAAGGCCGCGCAGCTCGCTGGTGAAGAGAAGGCTGGCTGGCTCCAAAAGGGCTACCTGCCCATCATCACCTGGACACTCAAGCACAGCGTGACCACCATCCTCCTGTCTATCCTGATTCTGGTGGGCACCGGAGCAATCCTGCCGTTGATGAAGACAAACTTCCTCGGTTCTTCGGGTCAGAACACCTTCACCGTCACCGAAGCCATCAAGCCAGGCACCAGCTTGGAAGCACAGGATGCTTTGGCAACCGATGTCGAAGGTGCCTTGCTGGATACCGAGGGCGTCGAAATCGTTCAGGTCTCCATTGGTTCTTCCGGTAACGCCCTGCGTGACGCCTTCGTGGGTGGTGGCGATACCGCGATCACTTACTCCGTCACCACTATTGAAGGCGGAGACCAAATCAAGATCCAGGAAGATGCACGCATCGCTGTGGAGAAGGTTGCGGACCCTGACACCATCACCATCGGTACACAAAGTGGTTTCGGAGCATCGAGCGATATCGCTATTGAGATCACCGCGCCGAACCAGGAAGCACTCGACGCAGCTGCTGCTGAGGTAGACAAGTCCATGCGGGCCCTGCCAGAAGTCAAGCAGGTCACCAGCAACCTCACCCAAGCACGTCCCTACATCGCCGTCACCGTCAACCGTGACGACGCTGCGGCTGCTGGCTTCTCTGAAGTCGCGCTCGCCGGCTTTGTGGCTCAGTCCATGCGACCTACCACTATCGGCACTGTCGTGATCGAGGGCACAACCCTTGATATCTACATCGCTTCGGAAGATCCCCCTGCAACTGTTGCTGAGCTGGAAGCTCTGCAGGTTCCCACCGCTGCAGGTCCTGTTGCGTTGGACACTCTTGCAGATGTCTCGGTCAAGGATGGTCCTGCTACCGTGACCACCGTCAAGGGTCAGCGCAGCGCAACGGTTACCGTAACTCCCAACAGTGAAGATCTGGGAACAGCAACAGCAGCAATCCAGAAAGAACTGGACACGATCACCCTTCCTGCCGGCGCATCCGCACAGATTGGTGGCGTGAGTGCTGACCAGGCAGCTGCGTTTAGCTCGCTCGGTATTGCACTGTTGGTTGCCATCCTTGTGGTCTACATCATCATGGTGGCGACCTTCGGTTCGCTTCTGCAGCCCCTGCTTTTGTTGGTCTCGGTCCCCTTCGCGGCCACCGGTGCTATTGGCCTCCAGGTCATCACCGGCGTCCCGCTGGGTGTTCCCTCCTTCATTGGTCTGTTGATGCTGGTCGGTATCGTCGTGACGAATGCCATCGTGCTGGTCGACCTGGTCAACCAGTATCGAAAGCAAGGGCTCCCGGTTAAGGAAGCGCTCGTCGAAGGTGCAACCCGTCGTCTGCGCCCCATCTTGATGACCGCATTGGCCACTATTTTCGCGCTGATCCCCATGGCTGTGGGTATCACAGGTTCCGGCGGATTTATCTCCCAGCCGCTGGCTATTGTGGTGATTGGTGGTCTGATTTCGTCGACCGCCCTGACCTTGGTCGTGCTCCCTGTGCTCTACAACCTTGTGGAGGGTGGACGCGAGAAGCGCAAGGCCAAGCGTGCCGAGAAGAAGGCTGCCAAGAAGGCTGATCAACCCGACGCTGCTGCCGCCACAGCACCTGTTTCAAAAGAGCCTGTCTTCGAAACTCTTGTTGTTGAAGATGACGGTGACGACGACAGTCCGATCCGTCGCCGCACTCCCAACGCCTAGCTAGGCTGAGGGGATGAAGACATCCCGCCTCGCATTGTGGTCACTGGTTTCAGTGGCCGCAATGTGGGGCGTTGCCTTTGTCGTGATGAAGCCGGCAATTGAGCAACAGCCCTTCTTTGACTTCCTCGCCATTCGGTTCACGATTGCTGCGGCAATCATGCTGGTGATTAAGCCCAAAGTCGTCCTGGCACTGCGCGGCAAGATGCTTGCCGTGGGTGCTGTTCTGGGCGCTGTCTTAGGTCTTGCCTATATCGCCCAGACCATTGCCTTGGAGATGACGACAGCAGCGATTACGGGTTTCCTCACCGGAACCTATGTGGTGCTCACCCCGGTCCTGGGCTGGATTATTTTCCGCCGCAAAGTCGGGTTCAAGGTGGCCATTGGCGCCGTCCTGGCACTAATTGGTTTGGGGCTGATCTCGATCACCGGCGTCAGCATTGAGGTCGGCCAGATCTGGGGCATTGTGTGTGCGGTGTTGTATGCCCTCCACATTGTGGGGCTCGGACGGTATAGCTCTGGCCTGGATTCTTATGCACTGACGTTCGTGCAATTGGTGGCCGTGGCCGTCGTGTGCTGGATCGGTGCATTACCCGATGGCTACCAGGGCCCACCTACCTGGGACGTCTGGATGGCTGTTCTCTTTACCGCCATCTTCGCCACCGTCATCGGCTTCTTTGTGCAGACCTGGGCCCAGGCTCAGATGGAGCCTGCCCGGGTCGCCATCATTCTGACCCTCGAGGTTGTCTTCACCGCGGTTGTTTCAGTTGGAGTGGGTCAAGAAATCTTGGCCCTGAAGACCATTATTGGCGGCGTATTCATGATCGCCGCCATGGTGATTGTGGAGTGGCCTACTCGAGGTAAAAAGGAACACATTGCAGGCACCCCAGGATCAGGAGACGACGAAGATATCGTCCCCTTGGAGCCCCTGGCCCACTAACCAACCTTCGAGTTTTGGTTGAACCCTAGTAATTAACCACAACCTGCTCTATAGTCAAGAGGTCGGCTCTTGACACCGCATTTGTGATGCGGATGGGTTTGTAAGTCAGGTGGGCCGGTTCCCCAACAATTCTGTTGGTGATAGTCACTCAATGTGAATCGGTCCCGGCCATAGACTGCCCGGGTTCTTATCAGCGCGTTTGTGCGCTGTTTTGCCTTGAATCCAACCCAGAGAAATGTCATGCCTAAGAACAAGAAACCAGCCGGCGGTCGTCCGGCGAAGAACTTTGAACCCCGCTACGGCGCGAAGAAGACCGGCGGTCCTTCCGCTGGATCACGTAGCCCTGGCCACCGCGGTTACCGCGCAGAGCCCGCTGAGGCTCCTCGCAAGGACCGTTGGAACAGCGAAGATCGCGACGCACGTCGCGGAGCTCCAGCTGGCGAGCGTCCTTCTTACAACCGTGGTGAGCGTTCTGAGCGTCCCGCCTACGGTGACCGCAACGAACGCCCTGCCTACAACCGTGCAGAGCGTTCCGAGCGCCCTGCGTATGGTGACCGCGCTCCACGCGGAGACCGTCCTTCCTACGGTGACCGCGGACCTCGCGCAGACCGTCCCAGCTACGGTGACCGTACCGAACGCCCCGCATTCAACCGCGGTGACCGCAACGATCGTCCTGCTTATAACCGTGGTGAGCGTTCTGAGCGTCCCGCATATGGTGGCCGTAACGAGCGTCCACGTTTTGACCGTGATGCACCCCGCGGCGAACGTCCTTCGTATGGTGATCGTGCTCCTCGTGGAGATCGTCCCAGCTACGGTGACCGCAACGAACGCCCCGCCTACAATCGTGGTGAGCGTTCCGAGCGCCCTTCCTACGGCGACCGCAATGACCGTCCTGCCTACAATCGTGGTGAGCGTTCTGAGCGCCCCTCGTATGGTGACCGTGCTCCTCGTGGAGACCGTCCTTCCTACGGTGATCGCAACGATCGTCCCGCACGTAACTTTGGCGGTGACCGTCCCCGTTACAACAAGGACGAAGCACCTCGTCGTTCCGCTTCTGACTTCTACCCCGCAAAGGACGAGAAGGCACGCTTTACCCCTGAGGAAGACGTCGTACTCGAGCGTCTCGAAGCGCAGGCAACTACCGCTGCTGATGTCGATGGCGTGAGCTTTGGTGACCTCGGTCTGGGTGACAACATTTGTCGCCAGTTAGCTTCCATGGGTGCAGCAGCACCGTTCGCTATCCAGGCAGCCACCATTCCTGATGTTCTCGCAGGTAAGGATGTTCTGGGCCGCGGAAAGACCGGATCGGGCAAGACCATTGCCTTCGGTTCTCCTGTCGTTGAGCGTCTGATGGAAAACAATGGTGGCAAGGACCGCAAGCAGGGCCGTGCACCTCGTGCCCTCATCATGGCTCCTACCCGTGAGCTCGCAATGCAGATCGACCGCACCGTGCAGCCCATCGCTCGCTCTGTCGGCTTGTTCACCACCACCATCTTTGGTGGGGTGCCACAGCACAAACAGGTCATGAGCCTGCGTCGCGGCGTGGACATTATTATTGCGACCCCTGGACGCTTGGAAGACCTCGTCGAGCAGGGTCATATCGACCTTTCGAACATCACCATCACGGTGTTGGATGAGGCTGACCACATGTGCGACTTGGGATTCCTCGAGCCCGTGCAGCGCATCCTGCGCGCCACCAAGGCTGACGGACAGCGTTTGCTGTTCTCGGCAACCTTGGACAAGGGCGTTGCCGCAATTGTGAAGGAATTCCTCAAGGATCCTGCAGTGCACGAAGTAGCCGGTGAAGACCAGGCTTCTTCCACCATTGACCACCGCGTCTTGGTTGTGGAGCACCGCGACAAGCCCATGGTTATTGAGCAGCTTGCGTCTCGGGAAGGAAAGACTCTGATCTTTGCTCGTACCCGCGCGTACGCTGAGCAGCTTGCTGACCAGCTCGAGGATGCAGGAATTCCTGCAACCAGCCTGCACGGTGACCTCAACCAGTCGCGTCGTACTCGTAACCTGCAGCTGCTCACCAGCGGCCGCGTGAACGTGCTCGTTGCAACTGACGTTGCTGCTCGCGGTATTCACGTGGACGACATCGACCTGGTTATCCAGGCAGATGCTCCAGATGAGTACAAGACCTACATGCACCGCTCCGGTCGTACCGGCCGTGCAGGTAAGCAGGGAACGGTAGTTACCATCATTCCTCGCACCCGTCAGCGCCGTATGAACGAGCTCCTGGGTCGTGCTGAGATCTCAGCCGACATGGTTCCCGCTCAGCCCGGCGACGAACTGCTCGACCAGCTTGCAACTGCGACTGTCTAAATCCGATTTAAACACAAACGCCGCATCCCTTCGGGGGTGCGGCGTTTGTGTGTGTAGGTGTCGTCTTTAGCTCAGCGCTAGGAGACCTGCGGCGGCCAGTGCCAGCACCATCCCCACCAGCTGGAGTTTCGTAATCTTCTCGCGCAGCACGATGGCTGCCAAGATGATCGTTCCTGCCGGGTACATTGCTGTCAGGACGGACATCACGCTGAGGTTGCCGGATTGAATGCCGAGCAGAAGCAAAGCGTTACCGATGGAATCCAGGACACCACAGCCGAGGGCAAACAATATGCCGTTTTTAAAGTCAACGCTGCCGGCATCGCCCACAGCCAAGTCCGCACGCGCTGTGCCATCCCGGCCGAACAGGCCCTTGCGGTGAGCCCAGCGCAGCAGGGCCATGATCGCCACGGCAGAAAACATGATGCCGATGTTGACAAAGCGGTTATAAACCAGGGGGTAGAGTCCCGAATCTGCGGGAACCTGATCCATGATGATGAGGAAAACCCCGATGAGCAAGCCGGAAACGGAAGCGAAGATAATTCCTCGCAGGCGAGGCTTGACGGCATTCTTCTCTGGAGTGAAGGCGACGAGGACAATCGCGATGGCGCCGAGACCGAGGGCAAGGTAACCAAACCAGGCCAAGGTTTCGTGAGAGACAACAATCGCCCAGATCACCGGGAAGATCGCCGAGATGAGTGCGCCGAGTGGGGAAAGAATACTCATCGGTCCGATGGCCAGCGCTGCATACAGCAGCAGAATGGCCAATGCCCCGGCAACACCAGAGAGCAGACCCCACCAGATCGTTCCGGAGGAAATCTGTCCGGGGATGACAAAGGTCAGCCCAACGAGGACAAAGAGTCCCACAATTCCCGCGATGCCGGTGGCCAAGAAGGCCCCCATCCGCTTGGAGGCCATCCCGCCCAAGAAATCACCGCTGCCAAAGACGAGGGCACCGGAGAGGCCGAGGATGACGGTGAGCATTGTTCCAGCCTAGGTGTTGTCAGCCCCGATGCGGTGCGGAATTAACAAAGCAGAACGCGGTTTGGGGGCTTGTGTTGTAGGAGCCCCACAGAGGAATTGATGCTATCGAAATCCTCGGCTGAAATAGGATTCCAGTTGTAGAAAAACACCTGAGAAAGGTCTCTTCCATGTCAGTCATCGACAAGATTGAGAAGGAAAACGACGCAGCCGCCGTTGATCGTGACTTTCTTGAGCAGTTCTTGCTCGGAACGTGGGCTGATGTGCGACGAACATCACGGGCCTTGGCAGCGACTCCGGAGATGCGCGGCATTCCTGGTCTCTCGAAGGACGAGCACCGTGCCCGGGTATTAGAACAACTGAAACTCCTGGTAGCTCATGGTCAGGTCCACCGCGCTTTTCCTACAGCGTTTGGTGGCCTGGCCGACCACGGCGGTAACTTAGCCGCGTTCCAAGAACTCATTGCTGCCGACCCCTCACTGCAAATTAAGTCGGGTGTGCAGTGGGGATTGTTTGCTGCCGCAATTCTCCACCTGGGCACAACCCCCCATCACGAACTCTGGCTACCTGCGGCCATGTCACTGGAGACCCCGGGCATTTATGCCATGACCGAAACTGGTCACGGTTCAGATGTCTCAGCCATTGCCACCACCGCAACCTATGACCCTGAGTCAGATGACTGGGTCATTAACACGCCCTTCCGTGGCGCATGGAAGGACTACCTCGGCAACGCAGCCCTGCATGGCCGCGCAGCCGTGGTCTTTGCCCAGCTCATCACCCACGGCGTGAACCACGGCGTGCACGCCTTCTATGTGCCCATCCGGGATCACAACGGTCACTTTTTCCCCGGAGTCGGCGGTGAAGACGATGGACTTAAAGGTGGTCTGAACGGTATTGATAATGGTCGCCTGCACTTCGACCACGTTCGCGTTCCCCGCACCAACCTCCTGAACCGCTATGGCGACGTGGACGAGAACGGAAATTACTCCTCTCCCATTGCCAGCCCGGGACGCCGCTTCTTCACCATGCTCGGCACCCTCGTTCAAGGCCGGGTGTCCTTGGATGGTTCCTGCGTCAATGCGTCCAAGATGGCGCTCCAGATTGCTGTGACCTACGGCAATCAGCGCCGCCAGTTCGCCGCCCCCGGCCAGCAAGAAACGGTCCTGCTCGATTATCAACGTCACCAGCGCAGACTCATTCCCCTCATTGCGACGACCTATGCGCAGACGTTCTCTCACGACGTCCTGTTAAGAAAGTTTGATGCTGTCTTTAGTGGCGCAGATGACACGGACGAGAGCCGTCAGGACCTCGAGACCCTCGCGGCGGCCTTCAAACCGTTGTCCACCTGGCATGCTCTTGACACGCTGCAAGAATGCCGTGAGGCATGTGGCGGCCAGGGATTCCTTGCCGAAAACCGGTTGACGGGCTTGCGCGCTGACCTCGACATCTATGTCACCTTTGAAGGTGACAACAATGTGTTGCTGCAACTTGTGGCCAAGCGACTCCTGACCGACTACAGCAGGAAGTTTAAAGATGTGGGGGCTGGAACACTCGCCCGCATGGTGGTCGAACACGCTGCTGATCGTGCCGTCACAGGATCGGGGCTGCGTCGCTTAGGGCAAAACGTCAAGGACCTGGGTTCCACGGCACGCTCCGTCAAGGAACTCCGTGACCCCGAGATGCAACGAGAACTGCTCACCGACCGTGTGGAAACGATGGTTGAAGAGATTGCCTTGGAACTGCGTGATGCCAAGAAATCACACACCGAAGCTGACGTGTTTAACCGCAAACAGAATGCACTGATTGAAGCGGCAGCAGCTCACGGGGAACTGCTGCAGTGGGAAGCCTTCACCGAGGCACTCGCGCAAGTCCCTGATGAAGATACGCGACAGATTTTGACGTGGCTTCGCGACCTATTTGGTTTACACGCCATTGAACGCAATCTGGGCTGGTATCTCATGAAGGGCCGCCTCTCGGCCCAACGTGCGGAGGCAGTGACCGCGTATGTGGATCGTCTGATTGCTCGCCTGCGTTCACACGCGCAAGGACTCGTGGACTGCTTTGGCTATGGCCCTGAACATCTGCGTGCTGAAATTGCGACCGGGGTCGAGGGCATGCGCCAGGACGAAGCACGACTGTATTACGAGAATCTTGCCGCCTCCGGACATTCCCCAGTTCCGGAGAATCACAACGTTTAAATGTTGCCTCCAAGCACACAGGAGCCGACCCAGTAGGGCCGGCTCCTGTGGTTAATGCTCAAGATTTAGATGACGTGAGCGTCGCCTGAGGTTTCCATTTTCTCTACTTCTTCCTGACGGGTTTTGCCGAGAGAAAGAGTAGCGAGGAAGCCTAAGCCGAGGAAGCCCGCTGCGGCGAAGGCACCGTAGCGGGTGCCATCAGAGATGGCCTGCTTGGCGTAGTCAGCGATCGGGATGGTGGCGGGATCCTGCTCGAGACCGATGATGGCACCACCGGCACTATCGACCACGGAGTCAACAACCTGCGTGACCTGCTCTTCCGGAAGGCCCTCGTTGGTGAGGTCGTTGGTGAGCTGAATCTGCACGGAGGCGAAGAGGATTGTTCCCAGAATCGCGATACCCAGTGCGGAACCCAGTTGACGGGAGGTGCTCTGAGTTCCGGAGGCCTGTCCAGATTCCTGTACAGGAACGTCCTTGAGGATCACGTTGGTCAGCTGTGCGGTGGCCAGGCCTACGCCCAAACCATAAACGAACAGCCAAGGAACAACGCTCACCCAGGTAGCCGTGGGACTAATCATGAAACCGACACCTGCGACACCCACAATTTCCAGCAGGATGCCCAGACGCACCATCGAGACGGGAGAGACGCGGCCAGAGAGTGCACCAGCGACACCGGATGCGACGAAGGCACCACCGGCGAGACCGAGCAAAACAAAGCCAGTCTGCAAGGCGTCATACCCAATCACAAACTGCAACCACAGGGGCAGCGAGAGAATGATGCCGAACTCACCTAGCGAGATCACCATGGCGGCGACGTTTCCGTTACGGAACGAAGCGATGCTGAACAGGTTGAAGGCAATGAGGGCAGGCTTTCCCTTCTTTATCCGGGCAGCACCATGGGCAATGAAGGCGGTGGTGGCGAGGACGAAGATGAGGAACATGACGGGAATGATCGAAATGCTGCCGGGCCAGGTCCAGTTACCGACAGTGAATTCCTTGTTGACTTCCCACCAGCCATAGGTGCGACCTTCGATGAGGGCGAACACCAGGGTCGACATCGCGATGACTGAGTAGACAGCGCCGAGCCAGTCAATACCGCGGTTGTTGCCGGCTTCCTTCGACTCCGTCACTGTCAGCAAGGCGCCAATAATGATGATGATGCCGAGGGGAATGTTGATTCCGAACGCCCAGCGCCAGGAGTAGTCCGTGGTGAGCCAGCCACCGAGTAGTGGCCCGACGGCCACCATTCCACCAATGGTGGAGCCCCAGATGGCAAACGCGATTCCGCGCTCCTTGCCCTGGAAGTTGGCGTTGACGAGCGAGAGGGTGGTGGGCAGCACCATGGCGCCACCGATACCCTGCAGCACACGAGCCGCAATGAGAATGTCACCACTTTGGCTCAGGCCGGCAATGACCGAGGAGATGACGAAAATCGCCATACCCAGGATCATGATGCGGCGGCGACCGAAGCGGTCGGCAAGTGCCCCAAAAACGAGCAGCAGGGCTGCGAAGACGAGAGTGTATGACTCTTGCACCCACTGCACCTGGGTGCTGGTGATGCCGAGGTCCTCGATGATCGAGGGGATGGATACGTTGATGATGGTCGAGTCAACGATGATGAGAGACACGGCAAGGCTGATGAAGAGCAGGCCGAACCAGCGTGTGCGAGGGGAAGTCATGTATCCAATCTACTGCGCTGAGTAGACGGATGTTCTGCTCGGGGGAGGGGAATTTACGTGTGAGGGTAAGCGTAGGCTGAGGCTCAGGAATGGGGAGGTGCGGATGTCTGAAACAGTTGCCGAGAGCGCTGCTCCGCGGGAGCCCAGCAGAAACTCTTCCAAACACCATCCCTCCCGAGAAGCTGTCAAAGGAAAAGGCTACTTTCGCCGTCTCGGTCCCGGCATCGTCACGGGCGCAGCCGATGACGACCCTTCAGGGATTGGAACCTATTCTCAAGTCGGTGCGGCCACCGGTAACCGACTGCTGTGGAGCGCACCTCTGCTTCTTCCGCTGGCTTTCGCTGTGCAAGAAGCGTGTGCACGCCTCGCCCTCGTAACAGGTCACGGTCTTGCCGGAGTGATCAAACGGCAGCTGCCTCGCCCTCTTCTGTATCTCTGTCTCGTGCTGGTCGTGACCGCGAATACGGTCAACATTGCGGCTGATCTGGGTTCCATGGCCGCTGCGTTGCAGCTTCTCGTTCCAGTTCCACAGTTGTTGGGGGTGATTGGGTTCGCTGCGGTGATCGTGCTGGCTGAAATCTTTGTTCCGTATCACCAATACGCCAAAATCCTGCGTTGGCTCTGCCTGTCCCTTCTGGCCTATATCGCGGTGATGTTTGTGGCGGACGTGGACTGGGGTGAGGTTCTCGGGGATCTACTCGTGCCCCACTTTGCCTGGAGCAAGATTGACATTGCTCTGCTCATCGCAATCGCGGGAACCACCATTTCTCCCTACCTGTTCTTTTGGCAGTCAGCCGAAGAGGTAGAGGAGCGTCGCCGGGTCAAGCACTATCACGTCAGTCACACCCACATCCGGGCGATGCGCGGGGATGTGTTCGTGGGGATGTTCACTGGCGTCTTCGTGATGGCCGCCATCATGATTACTGCAGCTGCGACGTTGCATAAGAACGGTGTCACAGATATCCAAACCGCAGAGCAAGCCGCACAGGCTCTGGTGCCCATCGCGGGTGATTTCGCTGGGGTACTGTTCTTGCTTGGCATCGTGGGCACAGGTTTACTCAGCGTTCCGGTTCTGGCGGGCGCCAGCTCGTATGCCATGGCCGAAACCTTTGGCTGGCGGGAAAGTCTCGAAAAGCGACCGAGCCAGGCCCGAGCTTTCTATGCCGTGATTCTGTTGTCCATCGTGGTGGGCCTCGTATTGAACCTGGTGGGGCTGAACCCTATGCAGTTCTTGGTTATCGCGGCGATCACCAACGGACTTGCAGCACCAATACTCATGGCCGTGATCTGGTGGCTCGCCAGTAGTGAGAAGTTATTGGGCAAGTGGAAGAGTCCGCTGTGGTCCAGAATTCTGCTGGGGGCGGCCACCCTGGCTATGGCCGTCCTGCCATTGTTGTGGCTGTTAGCGCCTTAGCGCTTTTTCTTGCTGAAAATAAAGAGGTAGAGAATCTCGAGAATGCCAGCGGTGTTGAGAATAAACAACACAATGAACCAGGGGACAGACTTGAGAGAGCCAGCGCGGTACAGGGCGAAGCCCTTCCAGATGCTGCTCCAGAAGACGAGCAAACCAATCAGCACAAACAGCAGTGGTTCTTCAACGAGTAGTCCTTGGTCGGTATCCATATCTTCATGCTAACTCTTCCCCCTGTTGGTGGGGCGTCTGGGGTGCTAGCGTCTTCTTCGTGAGCTCACCGTCGCGCAAAATCACTGCTGTTGTCCGTTGGGGTATTTCCGCATGGGTGCTGGCCGCCATCGTGACGCAAATCTGGTCGGAAGTGGCCAATGATGCCTTCTATCCCGAGCACTACTTCAGCTACTTCACCATTCAATCCAGCCTGATTAACATCGTGGCTTTCGCTGCAGGTGGTGTCCTCGCCTGGCGCACAGCGCGAGACACCAAGCTCTTCACGCTGGTGCGGATGTCGGTCTTCTCCTATGCAATTGTGACCGGGGTTGTCTATAACGTCTTGCTGCGCAACATTCCCTCTGACGGGTATGAGCCACCCGCCTGGTGTAACGAGTCAACCCATGTCTGGGTACCGATTGTGATCGTGCTGGAGTGGCTCTGTGCCACCGGCAGGATCTCGTTGCGGTTGCGTGCCATGTGGTGGGTGTTGCTCTATCCCCTGGGCTGGGTCGCCTTTACCGTTATTCGAGGAATCTTGACCGGCTGGTGGCCGTATCCCTTCCTCCAACCCGATGGTCCCAACGGGGTGGGCGGAGTCGTGGCCTATATCGTCGGTATCGCAGCGTTCATGAGCCTGAATGCTTGTATCGCTCTGCTCATTGCGAAGCTCTGGACAAAGTGGAAGAACCTCGCGCCCTCTTCAGAAGCAGATTAACCTCTCGTTAACCCCGAGAGTTCTAGGCTGGAACAATGAGTCCAGAATCAGACGGCACCTTCGACACGGCCGAGATCCTTCGTGCAACATTTACCGCCGAGGATTTGCTCGACGACGATGCACCGAAAACTCTGGCTGAGGATGACGCGTGGCGTCAGGGATTCCCCTATGAGGAGAAGCTCACGCGCCGGGAGTATGAGCACCGCAAGCATGTTTTGCAGGTGGAATTGCTCAAGCTGCAGGTGTGGATCAAGGAAACCGGTCAACGCGTCATCATTCTCTTTGAAGGCCGTGACGCCGCGGGCAAGGGTGGAACCATCAAGCGATTTATGGAGCACATGAATCCTCGCGGGGCACGAGTGGTGGCTCTCGAAAAGCCCACCGAGCGAGAACTGGGGCAGTGGTATTTTCAGCGCTATGTGGAGCACCTGCCCGCAGCTGGGGAACTCGTCATGTTTGACCGTTCTTGGTATAACCGTGCTGGCGTAGAGCGGGTGATGGGGTATTGCTCGGACGAGCAATATCAGGAGTTCATGCGCTCAACTCCCGAGTTCGAACGCATGCTTGCACAGTCGGGTATCAAGATTTTCAAGTTCTGGTTTTCGGTCGGCGAAGCAGAGCAGCGCCGCCGCTTCTTGGAGCGACGCACCGATCCGGTTAAACGGTGGAAGCTCTCTCCGACAGACCTCGCATCATTGGACAAGTGGGATGCCTACACTGAGGCGAAAGAAGCCATGTTCCTCGCCACCGACACCGAAGTTGCACCCTGGACGGTGGTGAAGTCGAACGACAAGAAGCGCGCTCGCCTCGAAGCGATGAAGTGGGTACTCAACTCCTTCGACTATGACGGAAAAGATGCCACAGTCATCGGAGTGAACGATTCCCTCGTGATTGGAAGCCCCTCCACGGTCTATGACCAGGGTGAATCACCCACGACAGCCATTCCTGTTATTTCTAAACTTCGCTAAATTCTCCCTATGAGGACAGGGCAGTCATGATGAATGAGCGGACATCCCCTGAATCCGTTCGGGAGTTCTTCTCCCGCCCTCGGCCAAGCCGGGAACAGCGCCGGGCGCTGGGCGAAAGCCTGAGAACGGCCGTTCCGCTGGACGCACATAGTCAGCTGCCGACATTAGCGTCACGCCCTGATTCTTTGGGGATTTTGCAGGGCCAAGAATTCGAACGCGAAGCCGATTTGGTTCCGTTGCGCTATGAACGCATGGCGTTAAACCCCTTTGCGTATTTGCGCGGTGCGGCTGCTGTGATGGCGCATGACCTCTCGCTCGTGCCACGTTCCGGGATTACGGTGCAGCTCTGCGGAGATGCGCACTTAGCCAACTTCGGCATGTTTGCCTCACAGGAACGCAGCCTCGTCTTTGACCTCAACGACTTTGACGAAACACACCCCGGACCCTTCGAATGGGACGTGAAGCGCTTGGCGTCCAGCTTTGCCATTGCTGCCCGCAACAACGGTTTCGATGAACCCACCCAACGTTCGATTAGTGCACTCGTGGCCCGTTCCTATCGGGAATGGATGGCCGCCTTTAGTGAGCGCAAGACTTTAGATGTCTGGTTCGCCAAGGTGGACGTGGAGTGGATGGTGGGACAAATGAAGAATCCCGTCATGCGCAAAATGTTCGACAAGGCCAGTTCGAAAGCGATGAAGAAAAACGTTGACTCTGCAGTCGAGAAACTCACCGAGGTGGTCGACGGTCAGCGCAGATTCCGCGCCGATCCTCCCCTCCTCACTCCGATTGAGGGCACACAAGTAGACGGTGTGGTCACCGCTCTCGCTCCCGTCTTTGCTGATTACCTCAGCACCTTGCAGCCAGACCGCGCAGTTCTGTTGTCACGCTATTCCTTCAAGCACCTCGCTTTTAAAGTTGTGGGGGTGGGTTCAGTGGGCACCCGGGCCTATGTTCTTCTGCTCGAGTCTGGTGACGGAGAGCCCCTGATTATTCAGGCTAAGCAGGCCGGTGCATCCGTGCTGGAGAAATATACCCAGCCCTGCGAATTCACTAATTCTGGAGAACGAGTGGTGGTCGGCACTCGGCTGATGCAAGCCGCAGGTGACCCCTTCCTGGGGTGGTGCCACGGCGGCGAATCAGCTCCCTATGATTTCTACTTCCGTCAGCTGTGGGACATGAAGGGTTCAATCGATGTGACCAAACTCGACCCCGAAGCGCTCACATCCTATGCACGAATTTGTGGGGGCGTGCTCGCCCGAGCACATGCTCGGGCCGGGGATGCTTCTCTCATTACGGGTTATTTGGGGCAGTCCAAAGAGTTTGATTACGCCATTGCTGAGTTTGCTCTGGGCTATGCCACGATCTCCGAACTCGATCATGCACAATTGCTGAACTCGAGAGTCTTCCTGTGACCCCACACATTGTCCGGCTCTCCACTGTCGAGATTCCGCTCGCGGCTGGCGGCAGTATCCCCGGGCTTTTCGCTCTTCCCGAAGGCGAGGGACCCTTTCCTGCGTTAGTGATGGTGCATGAAGTATTCGGGATAGATGAGTCCATGACGTCACAGGTGATGCGTATGGCGAGCGCGGGGTATCTCGTGCTGATGCCAGATCTCTACAGCCGAGGTGGCATGCGTCAGTGCCTCAAGGCCACTTTCCGCGCACTCGTCGATGGCACCGGTCAGGCCTATCTGGATGTGGAGGCAGCCAGGGAGTTTCTGCGTGCCCGCTCTGACTGCACCGGCAAGGTTGGTGTGGTGGGTTTTTGCATGGGTGGAGGTTTTGCTCTGCAGCTGGTCAGCCGTGGCTATGACGCCGCTGCCGTGAATTATGGTCAGGCAGCCAAAGACCTCGATGCTCAGCTCGTGGGGGCATGTCCGATCGTGGCCTCATTCGGTGGGAAGGACTTATCCCTCAGGGGAGCTGGTCCCAAGCTGGAAGCAGCTCTCGAACGTGCAGGCATTCCGCACGATGTGAAGGTCTATCCAGATGCTTCTCATGCTTTTATGAATCCCACCCAAGCCGGACCGAAGGCGCTTCGCCCCTTCATGAACACCGTGGTGGGTTTCAAACCTCGTCCGGAGGACGCAGCCGATGCGTGGCAGCGCATCGAGACCTTTTTCGCCGAACATCTCTCCTAGAACACGGCATTAAGCTGGGAGGGTGACTATTCCAACAGTTCCCCCACGCTCGCAAGCCCTTCTTGATGCTTTGAAAGAGCGGGTGGTCATCGCTGACGGCGCCATGGGAACCATGTTGCAAGAACACAACCCCAGCATGGAGGACTTCCAGCAGCTAGAGGGGTGTAACGAGATTCTGAATGTCAGCCGCCCCGACATCATCATGGCTGTTCACGACGCTTACTTCGATACCGGTATCGACTGTGTGGAAACAAATACCTTCGGTGCGAACTGGTCCAACCTCGGTGACTACGGCATCGAAGACCGTATTACCGAACTCGCACAAGCCGGCGCTGAAATTGCCCGTGCCAGTGCGGAAAAATTTGAAGCTGGCGATGGGCGCATGCGCTGGGTGCTGGGCTCGATGGGCCCTGGTACCAAGCTCCCTAGCCTCGGACACACCACCTATGCTCACCTCAAGGCCACGTTTGCCGAACAGGCCGTGGGTCTTATTCGCGGTGGCGCTGATGCTTTCCTCATCGAAACGTCGCAGGACCTCTTGCAGACCAAGTCTGCGGTGAATGGCTGCAAGCAAGCCATCGAAGAAGAAGGCATCAAACTGCCCATCTTTGTCGAGGTCACCGTGGAAACCACGGGAACGATGCTGATGGGCTCTGAGATTGGTGCTGCACTGACCACTCTTGAGCCTCTGGGTATCGACATGATCGGCCTGAACTGTGCCACGGGTCCTGCCGAGATGAGCGAGCACCTGCGCCAGCTGTCGAAGTACTCGACCGTTCCCGTCATGGTGATGCCGAATGCGGGCCTTCCCGTGCTCACTGCCAACGGTGCCAGCTATCCGCTCGGCCCCGAAGAGCTGGCCACGGCTCACGAACAGTTCGTGAAAGAGTTCGGTCTCTCGCTCGTCGGTGGATGTTGTGGAACAACCCCCGCTCACCTTAAGGCTGTCGTGGATCGTGTCGGGGGGATGAAGATCACACCTCGCCACCCCGAGCATGAAGCGGGTGTTGCGAGCCTCTACCAACATGTTCCCTTCACTCAGGACAACGCCTTCCTCGCTATCGGTGAGCGCACCAATGCCAACGGTTCCAAGGCGTTCCGCGAAGCCATGCTCGAAGGTCGTTGGGACGATTGCGTGGACATCGCCCGCAAGCAGGTTCGCGATGGCGCCCACCTGCTCGATGTGTGCGTGGACTATGTCGGCCGTGACGGTACCGATGACGCCCGCGAAATCGTGTCACGATTCGCGAGTGCGTCCACGTTGCCACTCGTGATGGACTCCACCGAACCCGCCGTGCTGCAAGCCGGTATGGAACTGATCGGTGGACGTCCCGTGATCAACTCCGTCAACTTCGAAGACGGCGATGGCCCTGAGTCTCGCTTCGGCCGCATCATGCCACTGGTGAAGGAGCACGGCGCAGCTGTGATCGCTCTCACCATCGATGAAGAGGGTCAGGCCCGCACCACCTTCGACAAAGTCCGTATTGCCTCCCGCTTGGTCGACACCTTGGTCGACACCTGGGGCATGCGCGTCGATGACATCATCGTGGACGCTCTCACCTTCCCGATCGCGACCGGTCAGGAAGAAACTCGCCGCGACGCGATCGAGACGATCGAGGCTATCCGCCAGATCAACGCTAAATATCCCGGTATTCACACCACTCTGGGTGTCTCCAACGTGTCCTTCGGTCTGAACCCCGCGTCCCGCGCCGTGCTCAACTCGGTCTTCATCCACGAAGCGGTCGAGGCAGGTCTCGACTCCGCCATCGTGGATGCCGCCAAGATTGTTCCGCTGGCCTCCATCCCCGAAGATCAGCGCAAGGTTGCTCTGGATCTGGTCTGGGACCGCCGCGAATACGATGCTGATGGCAACATCACCTACGACCCCCTGTCCACCATGTTGGATCTCTTCGATGGTGTGGATTCAGCCAGCCTCAAGGATGCCCGTGCCGCTGAGCTTGCTGCTTTACCTGTGGGGGAGCGTCTGGAACGCCGCATTATTGACGGCGAATCTAAAGGCCTCGAAGAGGACCTTGACCTCGCGCGTGCGGATGGAATCAGCCCCCTCGCGATCATTAACGATCACCTCTTAGCGGGTATGAAGATTGTGGGCGAGCGCTTCGGAAGCGGAGAAATGCAGCTTCCTTTCGTGCTGCAGTCTGCAGAAGTAATGAAGACCGCGGTCGCGTTGCTTGAGCCCCACATGGAAAAGAGCGATGAAGCCGGGAAGGGCACCATCGTTCTGGCCACCGTGCGCGGTGACGTGCACGACATTGGCAAGAACTTGGTGGACATCATCCTCACCAACAATGGCTATGACGTCATCAACATTGGCATCAAGAAAACCATTAACGAAATCATCCAGGCCGCTGAAGAGCACAATGCCGACGTCATCGGTATGAGTGGCCTGCTGGTGAAGAGCACCGTGGTGATGAAAGAAAACCTCGCAGAGCTCACCAGCCGAGGCCTGGGCACAAAGTGGCCCGTCATCCTCGGTGGAGCGGCACTGACCAGGACGTTCGTGGAAGACGATCTTGCCTCGCTGTTCGATGGCACCGTGCGCTACGCACGCGATGCCTTCGAAGGTTTGGCGCTCATGGAGCCACTCGTAGCAATTTCTCGCGGTGCTGCACCAGAGTCGGTCGGTCTGCCTGCGCTCAAGAAGCGCATTCACAAGCCCAGCCTGCTGGAAGTGACGGAACCCGAGAACATGCCCGCCCGTTCTGACGTGGCATTGGATAACGCAGTTCCCACACCGCCGTTCTGGGGAACCCGCATTGTGAAGGGTGTTGCGCTCGCCGATTACGCCGCATTCCTGGATGAACGTGCCACGTTCATGGGCCAGTGGGGCCTCAAGCCCAGCCGAGCCGATGACGGCGCGAGCTATGAAGAACTCGTAGAAACCGAAGGACGTCCACGCTTGCGCTATTGGATGGACCGCATCTTGGCCGAGGGCATCCTGGATGCCTCGGTTGTGTACGGCTACTTCCCTGCGGTGTCTGAGGGCGATGATTTGGTGGTGCTCAACCACGGCGATGACCCGGACGGAATTCTGGGCCGAGCAGGACTTTTAGCACCAGATGGTGGGTCAGCAGATCTTCCCGGCGGGGGAGCCGTGGGCTCTGACCGCCTGCGCTTCACCTTCCCACGCCAGCGTCGTGACCGTCACCTGTGCCTAGCTGACTTCGTCAAGCCCCGCGAGAGCGGCCAGATTGACGTGGTCGGATTCCAGCTCGTCACGGTGGGTGACACAGTAGACACCTTCACGGCGAAGATGTTTGCCGAGAACGCCTATCGCGATTACATGGAGCTCAATGGTTTGGCCATGCAGCTGACCGAAGCCTTGGCTGAGTTCTGGCACTCTCGCATGCGTGAAGAATTGGGCTACAAGGCCGAAGATCCTCAGGATCTCGCAGGAATGTTCAAGCTCAACTATCGTGGTGCTCGCTTCTCGCTGGGCTACCCTGCGTGCCCCGACATGGAAGATCGCAAGAAGGTTGTGGAACTGCTGCGTCCCGGACGCGTAGGCGTTGTTCTGTCTGAAGAGCTTCAGTTACACCCTGAGCAGTCCACAGATGCCCTGGTCTTCCACCACCCTGAGGCTAAATACTTCTCTGTCTAATTAGAAGCTGACAAGCTTGGAGAGACCCTTCACGAGGGGTATCTGGCGTTGAATTGTGTATATCTATAAATATGTACATAATAAATACACAAAATTATGTACAAATTTAGTAAAGTAACACTGTGTGGTACTCAAATCCCGATGTCATCGTCAGCGTGGCCGATGCGCGTGAGAACTTTTCTAAGATTCTGAAGACCTTTCGGGCAGACCCGAATGCTCTTCCCGTGGTTTTGGGTGCACACCGCAAACCGGAGGCGGTCATTGTTCCCTATAAGGAATACATGGCCGGCCGACGGGTGCTCATGGGCGGTGCCGGAAACATCAGCATGCACGCGCTCGGAGAAATGAGTGAAGTCCTCCACAAACTCGCTGCGATGAACAACATCGAAGACATCGCGATCTTTGGACCTGCGCTGACCGATTCGCTGGGGGAAGATGATGCCCTCGACATGTTGGTCGGTCCCACGGCTGACGCAACCTATTTCGACGTAGTTCAGTTCGCAACCGATATTGAGCTGGTCCTGCGCCGGTTCGTCAACGTGGTCAATCGTGACGGATTACATCCCCTCTCCGATGCCCAGATCCTGGAAGAAGCCGTCTCTATCTAAAGCGTTGAGTGGCTTCTAGAGCTTCGCTCTGCGCAGTGCTTTCAGCACTGGCATTCCGATGATTGCCAGACCGATTCCCGTGGTCAGCGCACGCACGGTGTCCCACGTGAGGGTGGAGGTCATGAGGGTGTAGACCCCAAAGCGGCTGAGGTTCTCTGTCACAGAGCCACCGGGAATATAGCTGATGATTGTGTCTGGTCCTGCGCCGAAAGGCCAGAACCAGAGGTTCATCAGTGCACCGAAAAGGTAGGACGCTATGACGCCATAGCCAATCAGCCAGAGGATCTCTCGTCGACGGGCAACACGGTCTGGGTTACCGGAGGTTCCCCCAGGGATCAAGCCAGCCCCGGCTCCCACCCAGCCGGCGGCAAACATTTGGAAGGCCGTCCAGGGGCCAAAGCCGCCCCAGAGAACCGAGGACACAGCAATGGTGAGCATGCCGAGGAGGAAACCGAACCGTGCACCGAATGCGCGACCACCAAGAATCAGCACAATAAAAACTGCTTCAAAGCCCCCCACACCGCTACTGGCGATCCGCACCGCAGCACCGATAGCAGCCAAGAGCCCCAGCATGGCGAGGGTCTTCGAGCTGGAGACTGAACCATCGAGCAGCAGTGACACAGCAACGATGAGGGCGGGCACGAGCCCAAAGATCACAAAGGGCACTGCGGCACGGGCATCGCTGGGAAGTGCGTTCGTCAGCAGGGGCCAGGCAAAAGCACCCAGGGCAAGCAAGGAAGACAGCACGATGGCGAGTGTGCGCAGTGCGGGGAGACGAGCAATCATGAAGACACCTCGACGCTGTGGACGAGTCGGCCATCACTCAGCTCAAGAACCCGGGCATCAAGTTCCTGGGCAAAAACACGATCGTGGGTGGCAAAGATGACAGTTGTTCCTGTTTCTGCAACGCACCGGAGCACTTCAGCCATGGATGACCGAGCAGCCGGATCCAATCCGCGGCTGGGCTCATCGATCAGCATCACACTCGGTTTCCAGGAAAGCTGCAGAGCAATCGCAAGGGCCACCTGAGTCCCAGCAGAAAGGTCCCGAGGATGGGTGGCCAAGACCTTCGCCAGCTGAGAATCCTGAAGCTTCTGATCCAGGATCGAGAAGAACGTGAGCTCTGTTAGTGCTTTTCCTGCGGGGATCCCAGCAACCTTGTCAGCCCGGGCAAGCTCCTCCGCGAGCGACTCTGTGACAAAAAAATCAGAAACCTGTTCGGGCACAAACGCGACACGGGTGATCCGAGCAAGGGCGGGGAGTGCCGAGAGCTCGTCGCCACGAACCTGGGCGTTGCCCAGATACTTTCCCGAAGCGAGTGCAGCAAGCAGGGTGGACTTACCCGCACCGTTGGGACCGGTTACGGCAATGAGCTCGGCGGTTCGTGCAGTGAAGCTCACGTCCTGCACAAGTTCACACGAGTTGATTGCCACACTGAGCGTGGTCACACGAAGTACTTCTTCACGGCCCACCACGGCGATATTGCGGGGTTGATAGACCGACATCCGGCCGGTATCCCACTGCCCGGGAGCTACTTTTCCTTCGGCAATATGTAGCCACTGCGGGTTGAGCTCTGCCAGAGGGGCTGTGTGGTGCTCGGTAATGACAAGAGTGAGTTCTTCTCGTGCGTGAAGGTCGCCGAGGAGTGTAACCACAGTGGAAACGCTTGCTGCATCGAGATCAGCCAGGGGCTCGTCGAGAAGAAGGATGGGAGGTCGAGGTGCCAGCGCTGCTGCGATGGCCAGTCGTGTAGCTTGACCGGCTGAGAGAAATTCGAGGGGGCGATCTGCCAGATCCGTCAGTGAGAACAGGGTGAGAAGTTCATCCACCCGGGACGCAATTTCTTGCTTGTCCCAGGACTGCACGCGCAGACCAAAGGAGAGCTCTTCTCGGACGGTCGCACCGGCAAAACTGAGGCGCACATTCTGTGGGACATACCCAATGAGCGAAGCCGTGTCCCGAGGGACAGTGGTGACCCGGTCGCAGGTGCCCACCATCAAGGAACCCGTCGACGTACCACCATGGAAGTGAGTGGCTAGTCCTGCGATGCTCTCGAGGAGGGCTGTTTTACCTGAGCCTGTTGCACCCGTGAGTACCGTGATGGAACCTGGTGTGAGGGTGAGTGAGATGTTGCGAAGTACCTCGCGTCCATTCCAGCTCAGTGAGTAATCGCTGAGGGTGATGGCGGGTATGTCACAGACCGTTGTTCCTCGGCGTGAGCCAAAACCTTTGGTGTCCATCGCGGCGGCCAGAGCAATGGCGCGCTCCACGGTGTGTTCAAACAGAGGAACGAGGAAGGCCATCCGTGAGCGCATGCCGCGCAGTTCCCGGGCACTATTCATCCTGCGCACAACTGTGATCAAGGTGGGAAAGCTGGAGAGCGCAATGGCCAACGCGGTGCCGAGGGAACGACCCCAGCGGAGCTGGGAGGCAGAGACGAGAAAGCGCCGCACATCGACCAATGAACTGATGAGGCCACATGCCACGATGACCGTGGCAAACGGCAAGGCCAGAGTCATCGCACTTCCGACAGCGCTCCAGCTCACACTGCCGAAGAGCAGGCGATAGAAAATACGCAGTGCAATGAATGCAGCCGCGAACGACAGGCTCACCCAGAAGGGTGTCCATCGTCCGCGGCTGGCTGAGATCATTCGGCTACGGGAGCAGGGGTGCCATCACCGGTGGTGAAGACCAGACCAATTGATTCACCCTTCTTGAGGGTGAGGGTTCCCATACCTTCAGATGCATAAGCCCACTCGGCACCAGCTGAGGGCTGCACCCAGATGGCCCAGTAGGCGGGGATGGGAGCGAAGTCGAGGCAGGTCTCGGTGTAGGGATCAAAACCAGGAACCACAATCGGCTCAGAGTCCGAGGGCAGACCCTGCACGCGACAGAGAGCGTCATCGCCATACTTGGCGTTGCCTTCGGTATCGAAACCAGCATCGTGCACAACATCGAGAGCAGAGACAGAGTCTGACTTAATCTCGACACATTCGGCAGCGGAGGTGCCGTCGAGAATGCCAAAGTTCACCACAACTTCGACACCATCACAGGTGCCATTTGCAGCTGCAGAAGCTTCACCTGCCGTGACATTTCCGCCGCTCGAGGCGCAGCCAGCCAGAAGAAGGGTGCTTGTCAAAGCGGCAGAAGCAAGTAGCGCGGGACGGACACGGAACAGAGTCAACATAGTTCTCCAGATTTCACATAATGTGCGCAGCTGGAGGCTTCCTGATGTGCGCGGGACACCCCAAGTTTATCTGAAGAACCTCCTCAGCTGCGCCGTATGCTGGGCTCATGACTGAACGCGAGCTTCTCGAACTGTGGAACAAAAACCGTCAGCACATTGTGCTGTCCCAGTTGGGCCCCATCTTCCTGCTTATTGTGACCGTGGCCCTGATCATGTTGGGCTTGATCGCAGCCCCACCCGTGGTGAAGTGGGCTGCTCTGGGCATTCTCCTGGCCTCCGGCATCCTGGGTGCACTCGTTCAGTATTCGAGCGCAACGGAAGCCATGGCCATTGCTGCTGATCTTGCAGAGGTTAAAAATCCTTCACGCCTCAGCCGTCAGGCCGTGGCGAGTGCAAAATGGCTGAATGTGGTTCGCTTTGTGACGCCCACGATTTTCATCCTGATTTTCCTGCTGCTTGCCGCAGTACTCGTCGTCGGCTAACAGCAGGTTAGAAGCCGAAGTCTCCGAAGTCGCCAAACCCGGCGTCGCCGAATCCAGCATCACCGAACCCGGCGTCACCAAAGCCGCCATCGGCAGAGATACTTTCTCCCCCCATGTCGGAACCTGTGTCGGCTCCGGTATCCGCACCAGTGTCTGTTCCGGCATCTGCAGTGGAACTGTCTCCGCCGAAGTCCATCGGCATAAATGCACTCATTAGGGTGGAGGCGATGACATAACCCGCCACGCTTCCCAGCAGTGAGCTGGCAAACATGGATCCAAAGCCGGGGCCACCGTTTCCTACGTTTCCGAGGGAACGCTCCATGGTTCCGGGCTGGCGCATTTCAGAACGTGTGGCAGACACCGCGAGCGAGCGGGGGTCTTCACCCAAGGGCGCATCACCGGCAGGTGCATCCGCACTGAGCTGAGTGAAGAGCATGTGGCGCTGCTCGGGGGTGAGCTTGGCGAAGGCTTCTTCGTGGACTTGTTCGATTTTTTCTGGGGGCGCTGTCCGCAAGAGGTAACGGTAGCGCTCCACTGCTATTTCATCTTCGCTTCGAGCAGCGGACGCCTGCTTGACCTGCTCGGTCGTGCGGCGGTACTCCTCATCGGAGTTGTTTCCTAGTAGTCGATCAAGAAATCCCATGGTTACAGGTTAAGCAGGATTGCTGAGTGATAGCTGACAGAAACGTGAATGTTCGGTGAAACAAAAAAGCCCCTGAAATTCAGGGGCTTTCGTTGGTGGCTCCGACGGGCGTCGATCCCGTGACCTCACGATTTTCAGTAGTGCCAGGATGTCAGCCTGACAATGCTCGTGCCTCACGTGCCCCTTGTCTAATTGAAAAGAGGTTGCTCGTCAAACACCACTCTTGTGGATGATTCTCCTCAACTGTGGGTAAGGAATCTGGCCAATCTGTTGGAGCCTCCAGCTTGATCTAATCTTTTGTCCCGGTGAAGCTCTGTGAAGCTTGCAGCCAGGAGGCCCGGGCTGGCCATCTTGGAAAGTCCCAGTTGATTCGCCATCAAAGGTGTAGCAAATGTGATTACCAGGCGACATGGAAAAACTCCTGATGCCGCGACGCCTGCTGGACAAACAGCCCTACTTCGAGATCTGCTGGTCTCCTTATTCACGTGAGTGGCGAGGCTGGGCGCCGCCCAGGAACATCGCCATCACATGATGGGGTGCGTCGAGTACTGCGAGTTCCCCAGCGTCGACTCCCTCCCAAGCCGCGAAGACTAGCGCGTCAAGTGATCGGGACAGCCACGCAACAGGCGCGTCCCGGCGCAGTGCTTTTTCTTGTTGCGCGCGCCGCACAAGAGCGTGGTCCAACTCCTGCAGTGACATCAATCGCATTTGAACAGTCTCGTTGTCATCGAGAGATCTCTCGCGAAACAAAAAGGCGATGTGCGGACCTAGTGGAATCAGGCTTGAAACTAGTTCGGTGAGGCCGTCAACGGCCGGCGCAGAAGATGAGACCGAGGCGTACGCCGACTCAAGACGGCTGATGCCGTCGAGGGCAACGGCTTCGAGCAGGGATGCGCGTGTGGGGTAGCGGCTAAAGATAGTGGTCCGGCTGACACCGGCCGCAGTGGCGACGTCTGCCAAACTTGCGCCAGGATGCGTTGCGAATGTCTGTGCGGCCTTCGAAATGAGAGCTTCTTCTTTAACAACCATGTTCGTATTCTAACATCTTTGTTCAGTTTCTGCTACAGTTCAGGCCATGACCTCCATCCCCCAAGCCGCCCTCAAACCCGCGAGCCGCCAGACGTTCCCCGATAAGCTCCGGGGATTGGCGCTGCTGGGAATCATCGTGGTCAATGCACCCTTTCTTGCCATCAGTGCCGACGGGTACACCCCGGCGTCGGTGGCATCGCCCGTTGACTGGACAGCCGCCTTTGGTGTAACCCTGCTCGCACAGGGCAAGTTTTACTTAATCTTCTCGTTCCTGTTCGGCTACAGCGCGAATTTCATCATTCGCGACAACGACGCCAGCGGTCGACTAAGATTTCGACGCCGCCTTGTTGGCCTTGCCGTGCTGGGTTTGGCGCACGCCTTTTTGCTTTTCGTCGGTGACATTCTGATGTCATACGCCTTGCTTGGTGCCGCACTAATGCTGCTCTTTGGTCGAAGTGACCGAGTCGTCCTGCGCACCGCTGCGATTGCCGCTGTCGTTGCGACGTTGTGGCTCGGGGCTCTGATCCTCGTTGTCTCTAGCGCGAGCGCTACCGAGCTCGCCGCCGATCCAGCACTTCTCAATCTCAACTCTGCATTAGCGAACGGTTCCTTCTTCGATGTCATCCTGGCGCGGGCACAGGTGCTATCTGCTGCGTTTTTCCTCGTTGGTTCACTTCAGTGGGGTCTAGCGTTCTCGGCTTTCTGCCTCGGACTCGTTGGTGGCCGACGAAGCATGCTCAGTGATCTTTCCGTGCACCGCCCCTTATGGCGGCGACTCGCAATCTGGGGGCTGGTGATTGGTCTTCCCCTCCAAGCCTGGGCTGGATGGCTGACCCTGCAAGGAGGTCCATCACTGGGCACCACGGCAGAAAACTTCGTGGGGACCGCAGTCGGATTCCTTACTGCCCCTATCCTCGCTGCGGGGTACGTTGGGGCCTTGGCACTCCTGATCATGAGGCGACCCCGTGCCCTGGCAGCCGTGCAAGAGTCGGGGAGGGCAACCCTGACGCTGTACCTCGGTGAATCACTCGTCTTGTCTCTGCTGTTCTGTGGCTACGGGTTCGGGCTTTTTGGCACGTTGGGCGTAGCTGCCGTGACGGGCGTCGCAATCGCTGTCTGGGCAGGGCTAGAACTGTCGATGCATCTGTGGTTCCGGCGATTCCGGCAAGGGCCACTCGAGTGGCTACTCAACCAGTGGACACGCGCCGGGTCGAAGCGGATGTCATAGCGGGGGTCACTTCGTGAGGACGAGACGGATACGAGGATCAGCCGCCTCTCGGGTACTCCGACTCCCAATATGCACGTGGGTTGTGCGGCTAATTTGATCACTACACCACACAAGTATTTTTCGCTGGATGTGGGCAATAGCCAAATTCGAAACTTCCAGAGCAAGGGGCTTAAACCAAAAAATCCCTGTAAGTACAGGGATTTCAGTGGTGGCTCCGACGGGCGTCGATCCCGTGACCTCACGATTTTCAGTCGTGCGCTCTACCAACTGAGCTACAGAGCCAAGGCAAACTAGTCGCCTAGATGAAAAACCCTTCCGAAGAAGGGCTCATCCGCGACCCTGACGGGACTTGAACCCGCGACCTCCGCCGTGACAGGGCGGCGCGCTAACCAACTGCGCTACAGGGCCTTACTTGGTAACTAAATTATTCTACATCCTGGTGACCCCAACGGGATTCGAACCCGTGTTAACGCCGTGAAAGGGCGCCGTCCTAGGCCGCTAAACGATGGGGCCAAGAAGCAGAGATAAAGCAACTACCGAGAGATAAGCATAGGGAAATTAACTGTGCTACGCCAATCGAGGTAAAGACGCCTTCGGAGAGCCTTCCCAGCTTTCTCCAAGTTCGCTTGTTACTGTCGAAAGACCGTGCCCTTAAACCAGAGGAGAATCGCATGATTCGAACACCGAAAACGCGTGCTGCGTCGGTGCTCTCCATGCGCTATTCGCGTGCCTACATCGCAGCAACTATCGTTGCGGTAGCCGGTCTCCTCTCAGGAATTGTGGTCGCACAATCTGCCTCTGCGACGGACTACCCGTCCTGGGCGGACGTGGAAGCTGCGCGCGGAAACGAAGCTTCCAAGCAGGCTCAGATCACTCAGATTCAAGGATTGATCGCGGGACTTGAAGCAGAAGTTGCGGCAACTCAAGCCGAGGCAGTAGCCAAAGGTGAAGAATACGGTGTGGCTTTAGAGAAGTACGGAGCTGCTGAACAAACCGCAGACTTGCTCTCTTCACAAGCTGCCAAGAGCCAAGCAGAAGCCGATGCCGCCTCTACCCAAGCAGGCCGCCTCGCCGCACAGCTCTACCGTTCCGGAGGAAGCGACCTCAGCATGAACCTGCTGATGGAGAAGACCTCCGATGGCGCGGACAAGCTGCTGAGCAAGCTGGGCAATATGAGCAAGATGGCTGAGCGCTCGAACGCGATCTATGAATCTGCACAGGCTGCCAAGAATGAAGCAGAGTCTCTGTCGAAGCAGGCAGAAGTGGCCGTCAAGGCTCGTGAAGAACTCCGCGTGAAGGCAGAAGAGGCCCTTGCCGCGGCGACTGCCGCACAGCAGGCAGCCGAAGCCAAATTGACTGAGAGCACCAACCAGCAAATGATTATGCAGGCGCAGCTCGCTGCACTGCAGGACGCCACAGCGCAAACGATTGCCGGATATGAAGCGGGTGTGGCGGAAGCTGCCCGTATCGCTGCCGAACAAGCACGGCTTGCTGCTGAACGTGCCGCAGCTGAAGCCGCTGCTCGAGGTATTTCCGTTTCTGGTGCAGGGTGGACTCACCCCGTTCCCAATGGGTATATCTCCAGCACGTGGGGTCCCCGTGCAAACTTCTACATCCCAGGCGCTGGCTGGACTGGTTCCTTCCATAACGCGACAGACTTAGCCGCCGGGTGTGGATCGCCGATTTACGCTGCCTCGGGTGGAACGGTCACCTATGCCGGTGCTATCGGTGGGGGGTATGGCTACATGGTTGAAATTAACCACGGTGGCGGTATTCGCACCCGTTACGGCCACGTCTCCTCAAATGGCATTGAAGTGGGCTATGGCCAGCAGGTCGGTCCTGGAACCTTGATTGCCCGCGTGGGTGCAACGGGTCTTGCCACAGGCTGTCACGTGCACTTCGAAGTGCACGACAGTCCAGCATTCAACGGCATTGACCCGGAGCCCTTCATGGCCGACCGCGGAGCACCGCTCTAAAGATTCGACGTACCTACGAGAAAGCCCCCACTCAGCGAGCGGGGGCTTTCTCGATAGTGATGACGTTATTAGTGGCCTTCAGCTGTGAGGCGAGCAAAACCGTCGATAACAATCTGCTCCGCTTCTGCAGCGTTGCCCCAACCATCAACCTGGACAAACTTGCCAGGCTCGAGGTCCTTGTAACGCTTGAAGAAGTGGTCGATCTCGTTACGGGTCTGCTCAGGAACATCTTCGATGTCCTGGATGTGTGCCCAGCGAGGGTCCTTAGCTGGTACGCAGATGACCTTGGCATCTGAGCCAGCCTCGTCGCTCATGTTAAGCACGCCGACGGGGCGAACACTGACACCGACACCGGGGAACACGGGGTACTCGAGAAGAACCAGAGCGTCGACGGGGTCACCGTCGAGTCCGAGGGTGTTCTCGAAGTAGCCGTAATCGGTGGGATATACGAAAGTGGTGAACAGCACGCGGTCAAGATAGACGCGACCAGTTTCGTGGTCTACCTCATATTTGTTGCGGCTTCCCTTGGGAATTTCAACGACGACGTCGTAAGCGGCCACGAGGGGCTCCTTCACGGTTGGGATGAATACCTCATAAGGTTACTTGATGATGACCGAGCGCCCGAGACTCACGCCCGCAGTGGCCGACGTTCGTCGTGCCATTCGGGAAAATCTTGCGGATTTGTCTGCGGACAGCCTCGTCATGGTTGGCCTGAGCGGCGGCCCAGACTCGCTTGCATTAGCTGCCGGGTTAGCTTTTGAAGCACCCCGGGCAGGACTGCGTGCAGGCGCAGTGATTGTGGATCACGGGTTACAGGCTGGGTCTGCTGAGGTTGCACAAGCCGCCGCGGATGCTGCTCGAGATCTGGGGCTGGACCCGGTCCTTATTCGTCGTGTGACCGTCATTGCGATGGATGGTCCCGAGGCAGACGCTCGCACAGCCCGGTATGGAGCGTTCGAGGAGGTTATCTCCGAGCTCGGTGTTGTCGCAGTTCTCCTGGGCCACACTCTGGATGATCAAGCAGAGACGGTCTTGTTGGGGTTAACCCGCGGCGCGGGGGCAACCAGCCTCTCGGGAATGAAACCAATCAACGGTGTCTATCGCCGACCCCTGCTGGGGCTCAGGCGATCGACGACGGTAGCTGCCTGTGCTGATCAGGGACGTGCTCCGTGGAATGATCCACACAACGACGACCCCCACTTCACCCGCGTTCGCATTCGCCAGAATGTGTTGCCACTGTTGGAGAAGGAACTGGGACCTGGCGTGACTGAGGCCCTCGCGCGCACAGCAGAACAACTACAGCTGGATGCTGAAGTTCTGGACAACCTGGCTGCAGAAGTTATGCCCACCGTATTAATCCCAGTGCGGGGAGAGAGCGGTGTGCGTTCCGCCACGTTGAAAATTTCTGAACTCGAGCAGCTACCGGATGCAGTACTGAACCGCGTCATTCGCCGAAGCGCACTGGAGGTTTTCGGGGTCAGTCTCAGTGCAACCCATACAACAGCCATTTCACGACTGGTAACTGATTGGCACGGACAGGGCGAAGCGCACCTTCCCGGTATTAGAGTTGAGCGACAGGGAGGTCAGCTTGTGCTGACATCCCCGGTCACTGCCCAGCCTGAGGCGTAGCCTCACTTTTCCCGAAGGATCGCACGCATGGAGTTGCGCGACGTAGAGTCTGACATCACTGAAGTCCTCTTCACCGAAGAACAGATCCAGACCCGCCTGGCGGAGATGGCCCGCGACATCGAGCGTGACTATGAGGGCAAGGACGTGCTCATCATTGCTGTGCTCAAGGGTGCTGTCATGGTGCTCAGTGACCTCGTGCGGGAGTTGAAGTTTCACGCCCACATCGACTTCATGGCTGTTTCTTCCTACGGTTCCAGCACCAAGTCCTCCGGCGTCGTGCGCATTCTCAAAGACTTGGACGCAGAAATTGCTGGTCGCCACGTTCTCATCGTCGAAGACATCATTGATTCAGGTCTGACCCTGAATTGGTTGATGGGCAACCTCGAGTCCCGCGGCCCAGCCTCTATTGAGGTCTGCGCCATGTTCCGCAAGCCAGAAGCCATCAAAGAACCCGTCGACGTGAAATACGTGGGCTATGACATTCCTCCCGCCTTCGTGATCGGTTACGGCCTGGATTACAACGAGGATTACCGCAATGTGCGCGGCTTGGCCGTTCTGGCTCCCCACGTATACGGCGGAGAAGACCCCCACGCCTAACCCTCCCAGCGAGCTGGCATTCCGCCCTCGGCAAACACTCAGCAGACCCTGCTCACAGACCGATACCCTGAGAACACCATGAAATTGAAGAATCTTCTGCGCGGACCCCTGCTCTATATCGTTGTGGCCGTTCTGGCTGTCTGGATTGGCTCCTCGCTGATCTCGATGACCGGTTACCAATCCGTGACGACTGAGGAGGGCCTGGCCTTCCTCAAAGACAACAAGGTCGCCAGCGCAACCATCGTTGACGTTGAGCAGCGTGTAGACCTCAAGCTCACCACCGCAGATGACAAGTACGGCACCGACGTGCAGTTCTTCTATGTCGCTCCCCGTGGTGTGCAGGTTGTCGATGCTGTGAATGCATCCACCCTTGCTGACGGCTTCAATGACGAGGTTCCCAAAGAGAACTGGTTCATGAGCATGCTCGGCATTCTGTTGCCCGTCATCCTCATCGGTGGTTTCTTCTGGTTCATGCTTTCCTCCATGCAAGGTGGTGGCCGTGGTGTGATGCAGTTTGGGAAGTCCAAAGCCAAACTCGTCACCAAGGAAACCCCCACTGTTACTTTTGCTGACGTCGCGGGTGCCAACGAGGCAGTAGAAGAGCTCGCAGAAATTCGTGACTTCCTCAAAGAGCCTGAACGCTTCCTCGCCGTGGGTGCACGCATCCCCAAGGGCGTTCTGCTGTATGGCCCTCCCGGAACCGGTAAGACCCTGCTCGCCCGTGCTGTTGCCGGCGAAGCAGGCGTTCCGTTCTACTCGATCTCAGGTTCTGACTTCGTTGAGATGTTTGTTGGTGTCGGTGCGAGCCGTGTGCGTGACTTGTTCGAACAGGCCAAGCAAAACGCTCCCGCGATTATTTTCATCGATGAAATTGATGCAGTGGGTCGTCACCGTGGTGCTGGTATGGGTGGTGGCCACGACGAACGTGAGCAGACCCTCAACCAGATGCTTGTCGAGATGGACGGCTTCGATGTCAAGGCCAACGTGATTCTCATCGCGGCAACCAACCGTCCCGACATTCTGGACCCCGCTCTGCTTCGCCCAGGCCGTTTCGACCGCCAGATCGGTGTGGACGCTCCCGACATGGAAGGTCGCAAGAAGATTCTTGAGGTTCACGCCAAGGGCAAGCCCATGGCCAAGAACGTGGATCTTGAAGTTGTCGCACGCAAGACCCCCGGTTTCACCGGTGCAGATCTGGCCAACGTGCTCAACGAGGCCGCCCTGCTCACCGCGCGTTCCAACGCGCAGCTGATCGACAACCGCGCTCTTGATGAGTCCATCGACCGCGTGATCGCGGGACCTCAGCGCCGTAGTCGTGTCATGAAAGATCAGGAAAAGCTCATCACCGCTTATCACGAGGGTGGTCACGCTCTCGCTGCCGCAGCGATGAACTTCTCTGACCCTGTCACTAAGGTCACCATCCTTCCCCGCGGCCGTGCCCTCGGCTACACCATGGTTCTTCCTCTGGAAGATAAGTACTCGGTCACCCGTAATGAATTGCTCGACCAGCTCACCTATGCCATGGGTGGCCGCGTTGCCGAAGAAATCGTATTCCACGACCCCACCACTGGTGCGTCGAATGACATCGAGAAAGCCACGAGCATCGCACGCAAGATGGTCACCGAATATGGCATGAGCTCCACCGTGGGTTCGGTCAAGCTTGGTTCTGCTTCGGGTGAAATGTTCCTCGGCCGAGACATGGGTCACCAGCGTGACTATTCCGAGCAGATGGCGGAGCACGTGGATAAGGAAATTCGTTCCCTCATCGACAACGCCCACACCGAAGCGTGGAAAGTCCTCAACGACAACCGTGCTGTGTTGGACCGTCTCGCAACTGAACTGCTCGAGAAGGAAACTCTCGATCACAACCAGCTTGCGGAGATTTTCCAGGACGTGAAGAAGCTTCCTCTGCGCAAGCAGTGGCTCTCCAGTAACGAGCGTCCGGTGTCGAAACTTCCCCCCGTCAAGGTTCCTGCCAAGAAGGCTGAAGTTAAGCCTGCTGTGAAGAAGCCGGTTGCCACGAAGGCCCCCGCGAAAACAGCTGCAGCAAAGCCGGTTGCGAAGAAGCCCGCAGCGACCAAATCTGCACCTCAGAAGCCTTCACCCAAGGCATAAGTTATGACCATCGACCGGGCTCGTATTGAGGCTGCTGTCGTCGAGCTTCTTCACGCCATCGGTGAAGACCCGACCAAAGCAGACTACGCGTCGACCCCGGAACGAGTCGCTCAGGCCTATGAAGAATTCTTCGCCGGTATCGGCGAAGATCCTCTCGAGCACCTGCGGGAAAGTGTTCCCATCGACCAGCTCTCCGATGCTGTCGTGGTCACCGACATCACCGTGCGGTCGATGTGTGAACACCACCTGTTGCCCTTTTTAGGCGTGGCCCACGTGGCCTACCTCCCCGGTAACCGGGTAGTGGGCTTAGGCAAACTACACCGCGTCGTGAACACCTTGTCAGCTCGCCCCCAGATGCAAGAACGACTGACTGAAGAGATCGCGGACACCCTCGTCGACGGGTTGGATCCACGCGGTGTCCTGGTTGTGGTCGAAGCGAAGCACCAGTGTGTGGCAGCTCGTGGCGTGGAACAAACCAATAGCCGCACGATCACTCTTGCCTCTCGGGGAGAACTGGCAGAACCAGCTGCCCGCGCAGAAATCATGACTCTGATTGGAGTCTCCGCCGGGGGTGTGCAGAATGACTGAGCATCGCACGCTCATTATGGGCATCCTCAACGTCACCTCCGATTCCTTTAGTGACGGCGGGCTGTATTTGGAAACGGATGCAGCCGTCAAGCGTGGACTTGAAATGATGGAACAGGGCGCAGACATCATCGACATTGGCGGCGAATCTACCCGTCCCGGTGCCGAGCGCGTCTCAGCTGAGATCGAACAATTGCGGGTCATTCCCGTCATTGGCTCGTTGGTTCGTTCCGGTGCTGTGGTCAGTATCGACACCATGAATGCGGCCACGGCCATCCTTGCCATCGAACACGGTGCCACCTACGTCAACGATGTTTCGGGCGGCCTGGCGGACTTCTTCATGCCAAAAGCCGTTGCGCAGACAGATGCCATCTACATCGCGAGTCACTGGCGCGGACACTCGGTCGAGATGGATAACAAAGCCCTTTACAAAGACGCCCCCACAGACATCACACGTGAACTCAGTGAACGCGTGGACGCGCTTCTGGCTGAAGGCATCACACCCGAGCGCCTGATTCTGGATCCTGGTCTCGGCTTTGCGAAGAACACTGAACACAACTGGCAGATGCTCGGTCGCTTGGATGAACTCCAGGCCCTGGGTTATCCACTCCTCGTCGGTGCCTCTCGCAAACGATTCTTGGCCGCACTCCTGCCCGATGATGCAACCGTGGAAGATCGTGACTCTGCCAGTGTTGCCGTCAGCGTGCTCGCTGCCCAGGCAGGCGCCTGGGCTGTAAGGGTGCACGATGTTGCCCGCACCGTCGGCGCTCTCCGTGTGCTCGAATCGTGGAATAAAGGCGCTCGTGGCTAAGGACAGAATTACTCTCACCGGTCTGCAGGTTCAGGCCCATCATGGGGTCTTCGACTTTGAACGTGAGAACGGTCAGCTGTTCGTTATCGATGTTGTCGCGTGGCTCGACCTTTCCCCGGCAGCGTTGAGTGATGACCTCTCCGCTACCGTCCACTACGGCGAGCTGGCAGAAGAGGTCGTCGCTGCGGTAGCGAAGGATCCCGTTGACCTAATTGAAACCGTGGCCGAACGTGTGGCCCAGGTCGTCCTGGCACATCCTCCCGTTGACCGCGTCGAGGTCACTGTGCACAAACCACAAGCACCCCTCAGCGTCCCCTGTGCGGATGTCGCGGTCACGATCGAGCGGACCCGCTGATGGATGCACAGCGCAGAAATGCCATCATCGCCTTGGGGTCAAACCTTGGCGATCGGGTCGCGACCATCGCACAGGCCGCCAATGAGATCGCGGACCTTGGTGGAACAGTCCTGTTGTCGCTCTCGCCGCTGTATGAATCAGCCGCGGTGAAGCCAGACGGTGTTGACCTGGACGCTCCGGAATATCTCAATGCTGTGGTGTTGGTGAACACTGATCTTCCCCCCGACGCCTTATTGATGGAGCTGGCCGGGATCGAACAGGACCACGGCCGCGAACGGCATGAACGGTGGGGCGATCGCACGCTCGACTTGGACATTGTGTGGATGGATGGGGTCGAACTGACGTCCGACCACCTGACCATCCCACATCCCCGTGCGCATGAGCGCTCCTTCGTCCTCGTGCCCTGGACAGATATTCAGCCCGGTGCAGTGTTACCCGGTCATGGCCCCGTTGCAGAACTGGCAGAACCTGTGCGTCGCGAGCTACGTCGGTTCGAGGTGGTCGTATGAAGCGCACCGGTCCCGCACCTCTGATTGGTCTTTTTCTGGTCGGCGGTGTCGTTGCGTATTTGATGGAACTCATCGTGCAGTCGCGCGGTGGATTTATCTTTGTTCCGCCGATCACTCTGGCCATCACACTGATGATTGTGGCGGTCGTGGCTGTCTTGTTAGCTATTCCTATTCGCCGCAAGGTCACAGGGAAGCGGAAAGAACCTGTTGATCCCTTCTATGCTGCCCGCGTGCTGGCATTGGCGAAAGCCTCCAGCTATGCCGGTGCATTGCTGGTCGGTTTAGGCGCGGGTGTGCTGGTGTATTTGCTCGCCAGGCCCATAGCCCCGGGTGGAGCAATGCTGCTTAACGTTGGTGCTCAGGTCATCTGTGCTGCCATTTTGGTTACTGCTGGATTGATCGCTGAATGGCTCTGTGTGTTGCCTCCCGAAGACACCGACAAGGAGACCGCCGGTGAACCAGCAGCGTGATGGTCGCCTCGGAATTGGCATCATCGGGGCTGGCAAAGTAGGACCCATCCTGGGGGCTGCCCTGGCCGGTGCAGGTCATGCCCTCGTGGGTATTTCTGCCATCTCTGACGAGAGCAAAGAACGCGCCGAAGCGATACTGCCCGGGGTTCCACTGCTGGAGGTTCCCGAGATTGTGGAGCGCAGCGAGCTTGTCCTCATTGCCGTTCCCGATGACGAACTTACTGATCTCATCAACGGACTTGCCGTCGCAGGCGTCTGGCAACCCGGACAGATTGTGCTTCACACTTCAGCGGTCTTTGGTGTGGACGTCTTGAAACCGGCGGTGTTGGCAGGAGTTATTCCTCTGGCGCTGCACCCGGCGATGTCCTTCACCGGAACGAGTATGGATATTGCTCGCCTGGCAGATTCCTACATTGCAGTGACAGCACCGACCCCTGTGCTGCCGATCGGCCAAGCGCTCGCGGTGGAGATGGGCGGAGAGCCCATCGTCATCACCGAAGCTCAGCGACCGCAGTATGCCGAAGCCATCGCCACGGCATCACAGTTTTCGGCAGCCATTGTGGAGCAGGCCTCTAAATTGCTCGGGGACATTGGTATTGAAAACCCGGGTCGGATTGTTGCACCGCTTATTCGCTCTGCCGTGGACAATGCGCTGGGCCAAGCAGGAGACGCATCTCGTCTGGGATTTGTCGGACTCGAGGAAGAGTGATGACCCAGCCCGTCGTACTCCACACCGTCGCAGAGGTGCACGCCCTGCGTGAGCAGCTGCGCACTGACGGCAAGACTCTGGCATGTGTTCCCACCATGGGTGCGCTGCACGAGGGCCATGTGGCTCTGGTCAGCCGGGGTCGTGAGCTCGCCGATGTCGTCATCGTGTCGATCTTTGTTAACCCCCTGCAATTTGGTGTGGGTGAAGACTTTGATCGTTACCCCCGCACGTTAGATGCCGATGTTGCCGCGCTCGCCGGAAAAGCCGAGTATGTCTTTGCTCCCGACGTGGACGAGATGTATCCAGACCGCGTGGGGGGAGCACCTGTACCTCCCCAGCACGCAGGTCCCGTCGGGGAAACCTTCGAGGGAGTGAGTCGTCCCGGACACTTTGACGGCATGCTCACCGTCGTGGCACGCCTGTTCGACATCGTGCAGCCAGACGTTGCGATCTTTGGGCAAAAAGATGCCCAGCAGGTGTTCCTGGTTCGCCAGATGGTGCAGACCCAGCAGCTGCCCCTGCAGCTGGAAATCGTGCCCACCATCCGAGAGCAGGATGGGCTGGCGCTCTCCAGCCGCAATCGCTATCTCAGTGAGGAAGAACGGGCAGCAGCCGTCGCGCTGCCCCATGCACTCTTGGCCGCGGCACGGGAAGCAGAGCAGGGCGGTGCCGCTGCTGTTCGTGAAGCCGGCATCCGCACCCTCGATCACTACCCGCTGGTTAGACTTGAGTATCTCGACCTTGTCGATCCCACCACCTTTCAGAGCGTGAGTGATAACTATCAGGGGCCTGTCACTGTGGTGATAGCCGCGAAAGTTGGAACCACACGCCTGCTGGACACCGAAAACCTTGAGAGACTCCACGCATGAGTGAGAACACTGCACCCGAGCCCGAACTGACCGACGCCGAAGTCAGCGAGCAAAAGGCTGTGCGCCTGGCTAAGCGCGATCGACTCAACGAACTCGGCCTCGAGGCTTACCCCGTCTCTGTCCCCATCACCGACACCATTCCTGCCGTTCGTGAACGCTTTGGCGGCCTGGAAGCAGATGCCACCACTGGTGTGACCGTGGGTCTGGCGGGACGCATTGTGCACCTGCGCAACACCGGCAAGCTCTGCTTTGCGAGCTTGCAGTCCGGCGATGGCAGCCGCATTCAGGCCATGGTTTCTCTGGCTGAAGTAGGCGATGAGAACTTAGACCTGTGGAAAGAACTCGTTGACTTAGGTGACCACGTCTTCGTTTCTGGTGAGGTGATTTCCAGTCGCCGCGGTGAACTCTCCATCATGGTGTCCGAATGGAAGATGGCCTCCAAGGCTGTACTTCCCCTGCCCAACATGCACAACGAGCTCAATGAAGAAACGCGTGTGCGCAACCGCTACCTCGACCTCATTGTGCGCGAACAGGCTCGCAAGACCGTTTTCGCTCGCGCAAAGACCATGGCCTCGCTGCGCGAGACCTTTACACAGCTTGACTTCGTCGAAGTTGAAACCCCCATGCTGCAGGTCATGCACGGCGGCGCTTCGGCACGTCCCTTCGTGACACACTCCAACGCGTTCGATATGGAGCTCTTCCTGCGAATTGCTCCCGAGCTGTATTTGAAGCGTGCCCTGGTCGGCGGTATCGAGCGCGTCTTCGAAATCAACCGCAATTTCCGTAATGAGGGTGCTGATAGCACCCACTCTCCCGAGTTCGCGATGCTCGAAGCCTACGAAGCCTATGGCGACTACACCTCCATTGCCGCGTTGACTCAGAAGCTCATTCAGGACGCAGCACTTTCTGTCTCCGGCAGCCATGTAGTCACCTGGGCAGATGGCACTGACTTTGATCTCGGGGGCGAATGGGACCGCATCTCGATGTATCACTCGTTGTCTGTTGCAGCCGGTGTCGAGATCACTCCGGCAACCTCTGTTGCCGACCTGCAGGCACTAGCCGACAGGGAAGGCGTGGAAGTTCACCTGGCTAACCACGGCAAGCTCGTGGAAGAACTGTGGGAGCACTTCGTCAAGGACGGCCTCACCCGGCCTACCTTCGTGATGGACTTCCCCATTGAAACCAGTCCACTGGTCAAGGAACACCGTTCCATTCCTGGTGTGGTGGAGAAGTGGGACCTTTACGTCCGTGGCTTTGAGCTGGCAACCGGCTATTCCGAACTCAATGACCCCGTGATTCAGCGTGAACGCTTCATGCAACAGGCTGCGCAGGGTGCCAAGGGTGATGTTGAAGCGATGCGCGTGGACGAAGACTTCCTCAAGGCACTCGAGCACGCCATGCCCCCCGCCGGCGGTATGGGTATGGGTATGGACCGCCTCCTCATGGCGATTACAGGCCTAGGTATCCGCGAAACCATTATGTTCCCCCTGGTTAAGTAGTCAGCTACTGCAGGTATCCTGACAAGCATGGACAACTTCTGGCTCAACGCACTCTGGTCGGTCACGCCGACGGTGATCTTGGGACTGTTGTTCTGGCTCATTATTCGGTCGATTCTGCGCTCTGACCGCACCGAACGAGAGACCTATGCACGCCTCGAAGCTGAAGAACGTGCCAAGCGGGGACAGACCAAGGGGGATCAGGTCTAATGCAAAATGATATTAATCTTGCGATCACAATCTTCCTGTTCGCGCTGGACTTCGTTATCCGTGTGGCAGCAATTATTATCGTGCCCCGCAACCGTCGCCCTTCCTCAGCGCTGGGCTGGCTGCTCGCTATTTTCCTCATCCCCTACATCGGTGTGATCCTGTTCCTCCTCATAGGAAGTCCCCGATTGGGGCGCAAGCGTCGTCGTCGCCAGGCCGAGATCAACCAGTTCATTATTGATTCCACGGAGGGCATCGACAAAGTCGCACACAGCGCAAGTTGGCCTGCCTGGCTGGACTCCATTGTCGAACTCAACCGCAACCTGGGCGCCATGCCTTTGGTGGGCGGCAACACCGCGCACATGCAGATCGACTACGAAAAGACAATGCTCGATATCGCGGCAGATATCGACAAGGCCAAGACTTTCGTTCACGTCGAGTTCTACATTCTCTCCTCAGACCCAGTCACCGAACCAGTGTTCAAGGCCATGCAGCATGCCGTTGCACGCGGCGTAGAAGTCCGTGTCTTGTTCGATCACGTAGCCGCGATGCGCACCGTTGGATACAAAGCCACGAAGAAGCGTCTGACCGCGATCGGTGTCGACTGGCACCTCATGCTTCCCTTCCTCCCGTTGCAGGGAAAATATGAACGTCCCGACCTGCGCAACCACCGCAAGCTTGTCATTATCGATGGCGTGGTCGGCTGGATGGGGTCACAGAACCTCATTGACTCGAGCTATCTCAAGAAGTCCAACATCAAGCGCGGTCTGCACTGGAAAGATGCCATGGTGCGTCTGCAGGGTCCTATTGTTGCCGGACTCAACGCGATCTTCATTACAGACTGGTATTCCGAGACCGACGTGCTGCTGACGCGCGAAGCAGAACCCATCGAGGCATTCCACGAGAAGGACACCCTGGACTGCCAGATCGTTCCTTCCGGTCCGGGGTTCGCCTCCGAGAACAACCTGCGTCTCTTCCTGGCGCTGATGTATTCGGCACAAGAGAAGATCATCATCACGTCCCCCTACTTCGTGCCGGATGAGTCGCTGATGTATGCCATCACCTCGGCTTGTCAGCGCGGAGTCCGCGTAGAGCTTTTTGTTTCTGAGATCGGTGACCAAGCCTTGGTTTACCACGCACAGCGTTCCTACTACGAGGCACTTCTGCGTGCAGGTGTGGTCATTTGGCTCTACAAGGCACCGACCATCCTGCACTCCAAACACATGTCTATCGATGATGAAGTTGCGGTGATTGGCTCCTCCAACATGGACATGCGTTCCTTCTCGCTCAACCTCGAGGTTTCCCTCATGGTGCGCGGAGAAAGTTTCGTCCAGCAAATGCGCGAGGTCGAAGAGGCCTACCGCCAAGACTCTCGTGCCCTCACGCTCGACGAGTGGGAGAAGCAGCCACTGCGCTCTACCGTCCTCGATGGCCTGGCACGCCTCACCTCTTCTCTCCAGTAATCAAGGAACCCCATGGCCTACGACGCAGCTTCCACCCGTTACGACATTATGAACTTCCGTCGCAGCGGAAAGTCGGGGCTCAAGCTGCCCGAGATTTCTCTAGGCCTCTGGCACAACTTTGGCGATGAAGGTTCTCTCAAGAACCAGCGCGCGATCCTGCGCCGTGCCTTTGATCTGGGCGTCACCCACTTCGATCTCGCCAACAACTACGGCATCCCCGCAGGTTCTGCCGAGTCCCACTTTGGCGAGGTACTTGCCTCAGATTTCAGCCCCTACCGTGACGAGATGATCATCTCTTCGAAGGCGGGGTATTTCATGTGGGACGGCCCCTACGGCGAATGGGGTTCGAGAAAGTACCTCATCTCCTCGCTGGATCAGAGTCTGAGCCGGATGGGTCTCGACTACGTCGATATCTTCTACTCCCACCGCCCCGATCCCCACACCCCCATCGAAGAAACCATGGGTGCATTGGCTTCTGTCGTGCAGCAGGGCAAGGCCCTCTACGTCGGCATCTCCTCCTACACCCCCGAGCAGACCCTCGCGGCGAAGAAGGAACTCGATCGCCTCGGCGTTCCCCTGCTCATTCACCAGCCTCGTTACTCCCTGTTTGATCGCACCATTGAGCGCTCTGGTCTGCTCTACACCCTCGATGAAATAGGTGCCGGCTGCATCGTGTTCTCGCCCTTGGCGCAGGGGCTGCTCACTGATCGATATCTTCAGGGCGTACCCAAAGATTCACGCGCTGCGGTGGGAAACCACCTCAAAGCCTCGACCATCACGGACACCTACCTCGAGCGTGTCCGCGGCCTGACGGCGATTGCCGAGGCCCGCGGCCAGACGCTCGCACAAATGGCCCTGCTCTGGACCCTGCGCAACCCGGGAGTCACCTCCGCACTCATCGGCGCCTCGAGCGTGACGCAGCTCGAGGATAACCTCGCTGCCATGCACGGACCTGATTTTGAACCAGAAGAACTTGACGCTATCGACGTCTTTGCCGTGCACGGCACCGAGTCTGGAAAATAACCTCAGGTTGAGTCTTACTCGCCGACGTCGGCGGGGGTTCCGCCGGTCATCCGCACGAGTTCACTGAACGTGGTCTGATACACATAGGCCGGATGTCCTCCGGCAGACCAGATGGTCTCATACTGTCCCAGTGCGTTATCGACCACTGTGGGCAGCTGTGTGGCTAATCCCACGGGAGAGACCCCGCCGATCACATACCCCGTTGCGGCACGAACGTCATCCGCGTTGGCTTTGGTGATCTTCTTGCCGCCGAAGGCAGCAGAGACTTTGTCTGTATCTACGCGGTGACCCCCCGAGCTCATCACGAGAACAGGCTCGCCATCGGCGAGAAACACGAGGGAGTTCGCGATCTGCCCCCGGGTAATACCTAAGCCGTCCGCGGCTGCTTGAGCCGTGTGTGCATTGTCATCTAAGCGCACGACGTCACCTTCCGCGCCGTGCTCTGTCAGAGCAGCGCGGAAACGTTGGACAGAGTCGGGGTGGGCAATCTCAGTCATGCGGAGTTTCTCCAGTTAGGGTTTTTTTAGGTTTGCGATCAGGCAAGGCTGCCCATGTCAGATCTAGTAGTTCATGCATCCACTCGGCATCCGAAAACTTCTCCACCGGAATAACAAGGTGTTCCTTAGCGCCAGGATAGGGAGATTCTTTTTCGAGGTGGGGAGCAAAACTATCACCCTGCTCAGTCACCTTGAGTAAAAGGGTGTTGTCGCAGATCACACCGACAAACTTGTCTTCGCAGTAGAGACCGTATTCACCAAACATGGCGCGCACCCGCACATTGCGCGCACCGTATGCATCGAGGACGTCCTTGGTGAACTCTTTCGATGTCGCCACGTTAGTGCTCGTGATCGAGCGCAGCACTCACCTGCAGAGCCATTCGGCCGTGAGTGAAGGCACCTCCTGCGCGCAGTGCAGCTGCGACCCAGGCTGCTTCAGCAATCTCAGCGTCGGTAGCTCCCGCGTCCTTGGCATCCTTGGTGTGGCCTTCAACGCAGAAGGAACACTGCGTCGTGAATGCCACACTCAGTGCCATCAGCTCTCGATACTTCAGCGGAATCGCGCGACCTTCCTTGGCGAACACGGCTCCATCGAAGGCGATGAAGGCTTCGAAGATGTCTGGGGTTTCTTTCTTGTAGGTGCGGCCGTGCTTGCGGTTTTCGGTTCCGTCGTAGAGATTACTCATGGCTTCGGGGCAACTTTCGTAGTCGGAGTTGAACGTGGGGCATTTCAGGGGCAGGAATCGAAGGTCCGGCGTAGTCCACGTGGCCAAAGATTCCGTCAGGGTTGACGCCCTCAATGACATCCTGTTGCCATTGGCGGCGTAATTCAACCACTTCGTCGTGACTGCGAGCAATGAAGTTCCACCACATCACCAGTTCTTCCTCGAACGGGGTGCCACCCAGGAGGAGTAGACGTGTGGGTTCATCCCCAATCACGAAGGTGAGGAAGCCGACTCCTGGGTCGATATAGGCGAGGTGATCTTTCGGGGCCCATTCGCCCTGAATCTCCGCCGCGCCAGTGTCCACCAGTACTCCGTGTTCGAAGCTGGGGTCTACGGGAATGGTGAGCGTTGCACCCGCCGGGGCCAGAATCTCGGCCGCCAGCAGGGGAGTAAAGGTGGTGGGGTTGGCGGTGATGATCCCATTGTCTGTCTGCAGGCTTCCCACATAGACCGTCACCTGGGCGTCCCCGATGGTGGTCCGCGGTGACACGTGGTGCTCAAAGAAAGGCTGGACAGTACGGTCTGCATCAGGAAGCGCAACCCAGAGTTGAACTCCGTGCAGACGGGGGACAGTTCCGGTGGACTCCTCAGAGTGGGATATGCCCGTTCCTGCGGTCATGAGATTGACCTGACCGGGTTTGATGACTTGCACACTGCCCACACTGTCGTGGTGCTCAACTTCACCCTCAAACAAGAGAGTGACCGTTTGCAAGCCGGTGTGAGGATGTGGACCAATGTTCATGCCGCCGGTGAGCTCGACCTCATCGGGCCCAAAGTGGTCAATAAAACACCAAGCCCCGATGGTGGTTCGGGAGCGATTGGGCAATGTGCGCCTCACTGTCATCGCACGCAGGCCACCCAATGGCACGTCGCGGGGAGTGAGGATGCTCATGTCTACAGACTACGTATTTAGACGAACATTTATTCCGTGAAGCATGGTTTGTTCCCCCTCCAGCGAACAAGCACGCCACTACTCACGCCGTGGGCGAACAGGGGCAGTTTTTGCTGGTTGAGAGGGTTACTCTCGATTCAAGACCTGCACCACCCGTGTGCTGATGGGAGTTCACATGTTTGAGAGATTTACCGACCGCGCTCGCCGCGTCGTTGTCTTGGCGCAAGAAGAAGCCAAGATGCTCAATCACAACTACATTGGCACCGAGCACATTCTGCTCGGACTCATTCACGAGGGTGAAGGTGTGGCAGCAAAGGCTCTCGAGTCACTGAACATCTCCCTCGACGCCGTGCGCGAGCAAGTCCAAGACATCATCGGTCAGGGCCAGCAGCAGCCCACCGGTCACATCCCTTTCACGCCTCGTGCGAAGAAGGTCCTGGAGCTTTCCCTGCGGGAAGCACTCCAGCTCGGCCACAACTACATTGGCACTGAGCACATCCTGCTCGGCCTCATCCGCGAGGGTGAGGGTGTGGCAGCGCAGGTTTTGGTCAAGCTCGGTGCCGACCTCAACCGTGTGCGCCAGCAGGTTATTCAGCTTCTCTCCGGCTTCCAGGGCAAAGAGCCTGTCACGGCAGGCAACAAGGAAGAGTCTTCCTCCACCCAGGGTGGATCTCAGGTTCTGGACCAGTTCGGACGTAACCTCACTCAGGCCGCACGCGAAGGCAAGCTCGACCCTGTTATTGGTCGTGAAAAGGAAATCGAGCGCGTGATGCAGATTCTCTCGCGCCGTTCCAAGAACAACCCCGTCCTCATCGGTGAACCCGGTGTGGGTAAGACCGCTGTCGTGGAAGGACTGGCTCAGGCCATTGTGTCTGGGAACGTGCCCGAGACCCTCAAGGACAAGCAGCTCTACACCCTCGACCTCGGCTCCCTCATTGCGGGAAGCCGTTACCGCGGTGACTTCGAAGAGCGCCTCAAGAAGGTCACCAAGGAGATCCGCACCCGTGGCGACATCATCACCTTCATCGACGAGATTCACTCGCTGGTCGGTGCCGGTGCTGCAGAAGGTGCGATTGATGCTGCCTCGATCTTGAAGCCTCTCCTGGCTCGTGGCGAGCTCCAGACCATTGGTGCCACCACGCTGGATGAATACCGCAAGCACTTTGAAAAGGATGCCGCTCTGGAACGTCGCTTCCAGCCCATCCAGGTTGCAGAGCCCTCTTTGCCTCACGCGATCAACATTCTGAAGGGCCTGCGCGACCGATACGAAGCCCACCACAAGGTGCAGATCACCGATGGTGCCATCGTCGCTGCAGCAAACTTGGCAGACCGCTACATCTCCGACCGCTTCCTGCCCGATAAGGCCATCGACCTCATCGACGAAGCAGGTGCACGTCTGCGCCTCTCGATTCTTTCCAACCCGCCAGAGCTGCGTGACCTGGACGACCAGATTGCTCTGACGCGCACCAAGAAAGAAACCGCCATCGAAGATCAAGACTTCGAGCGTGCTGCTGCTCTTCGCGATGAAGAGAAGCAGCTCCAGGGTGAGCGCGTTCGCCGCGAGAAGGAATGGCGCAAGGGCGAAGCCGGCGGCCAGGGCATCGTGGATGAAGGCGTCATTGCGGAAGTCCTCGCACAGGCCACTGGAATTCCTGTGTTCAAGCTCACCGAAGAAGAGTCCGCTCGCCTCGTCTTCATGGAGAAGGCACTTCACCAGCGTGTCATCGGTCAGGAGAAGGCCATCTCGGCCCTTTCCAAGACCATTCGTCGCACCCGTGCAGGTCTGAAAGACCCCAAGCGTCCTTCGGGTTCGTTCATCTTCGCCGGTCCCACCGGTGTGGGAAAGACTGAGCTTGCTAAGGCCCTGGCTGAGTTCCTGTTCGATGATGAGAACGCCATGATCTCTCTCGACATGAGTGAATACGGTGAAAAGCACACCGTCTCGCGTCTGTTCGGTGCTCCTCCCGGATTCGTCGGATTCGAAGAGGGTGGCCAGCTCACCGAGAAGGTGCGCCGCAAGCCCTTCAGCGTGGTTCTCTTCGATGAAATCGAGAAGGCTCACCCCGACATCTTTAACTCGCTCCTCCAGATCCTGGAAGAGGGTCGTTTGACCGATGGTCAGGGTCGTGTTGTTGACTTCAAGAACACCGTCATCATCATGACGACCAACCTCGGCACCAAGGAAATCTCGGGTGGTCCCGTGGGCTTCCAGCTTGAGGGCGATGCCGGCAACGACTACGACCGCATGCGCGGCAAGGTCAACGAAGAGCTCAAGAAGCACTTCAAGCCTGAATTCCTCAACCGTGTCGATGACATCATCGTGTTCCCTCAGCTGAGCAAGGACGAGCTGGTCCAGATCGTCGATCTGTTCACCAAGCGTCTGAGCGACCGCATGATGGACCGCGACATGACCATCGAGCTCACTCGTTCGGCCAAAGACCGTCTCATCGAGGTCGGCTTCGACCCCTCCTTGGGTGCTCGTCCGCTGCGTCGTGCCATGCAGGCCGAGGTCGAAGACAAGCTCTCCGAGAAGATTCTGGAAGGCGAGCTCTCCGCCGGAGACCACGTTCACGTGGACTTCGAGGGTGGCGAGTTTGTGTTCACCACAACTTCTCGCGAAGCTGTGGGCGCCTCGGTTGCGTCGCAAGCCAACGGTATTTCGGTCACCCCCGATATTGCCGCTGACGGCGAGTAATTCTTCTCCCACTATTCTTGAGGGATGACTGAATCCACCTATCACGTTCGTCGTGCTCGCACGGCTGATGTGCCCTGGATTCTGGAGGTGACCAAACCTCTGGTGAACTCTCGCGTTCTGCTGGGTAAGGATGCTGTCTCGGTGTATGAAGCCGTGCAGGAGTTCCGTATTGCCGAAGACGCAGACGGTAACCCCATCGGGTGCGGAGCTCTCCACGTCATGTGGCAGGACTTGGGTGAGATTCGTACCCTCGCAGTTGATCAGTCCTGGCTGGGCAAGGGTGTCGGTGCTGCTCTGATGCAACGCCTCGTCACCGACGCCAAGGACCTCGGCCTAGGCCGTTTGTTCTGCCTGACCTTTGAGGTGGACTTCTTTACCCGTCACGGTTTTGTCGAAGTGTCCGACGCCATCATTGACCCTGCAACCTATGCTCAGATGGTTCTCTCCCACGATGAGGGTGTGGCCGAATTCCTGGATCTTGCGCGAGTAAAGCCCAACACTCTCGGAAATACAAGGATGCTACGCAACCTCTAGGTAACTTAGGCACATGACCACTCCAGTGCCTGGCCAACCTCGACGCGTTTCACCTCGGGTGTATCGCCGACGTCGCCTTGTTGTGTTCCTTGGGCTTATTGCCGTCATCGTTGCCGTCGTGCTGATTATTGTGCGCCCCGGACAGGCAGAACCCGTGCCCACTCCGACCGCAACTCCCATTGCCATGCCCACTTCCACGCCGGTGGTGACAGCGTCGGCTACACCGACCCCCACCCCCACCGTGGATGTCTCCAGCTACAAGGAGTGCGCGGTCAAGAACCTCGTGGTTGAACCCATCACGGATTCTCCCGACTACCCTGCAGGTACCCTGCCTAATCTGTCTCTGAGCATTCAAAACACGGGCAAGACGGCCTGCTTCTACAACGTGGGCACCAATGCACAGCAGTTCACCATTACGTCCGGTGCTGAAACCTACTGGGTCTCCACGGACTGCCAAACCGAGAAGTCAGAGACCCTGGCTATCCTCGAACCCGGTGTTGTCTATCCCTCGGCTGCGATCCAGTGGTCACGTGAGCGCAGTGCACCGGACACCTGCAACTCTGAACGTGTCCCTGTCCCTGCTGATGGAGCTTCCTACTACCTCACCACCAAAGTGGGCGAAGTGAGCTCGAAGACCTCGAAGCAGTTCCTTCTCTACTAAAAGCTAGAACGCCGCGTCAATCTCTCGTTCGCGCGCATCCTTGGTGGTGTCGAAGGCTGCTTTGAGTGCGGAACGAAGCGTTCCTGCGCTCTGATCAATCCGGGTAGTGAAGCCCAGACGGGTGGCTTCAGCTTCCCGTTGCTTACCGCCGTTGACCGGACGGATCTCACCAGCTAGGGAGATCTCGCCAAAGGCAGCAACGGTGTGCGCAATGGGTTTGTCGTGGAAGGCGCTGGAGACAGCGATGGCAATGGCCAAGTCTGCACCAGGCTCATTCAAACGGACTCCACCAACGGTGGAGACATAGACGTCTTTGTCACTGAGCTTGAGGCCAGCGCGGCGTTCGAGAACCGCGAGCAGCATGGCCACACGTGAACTATCTACTCCGTTGGTCACACGCCGTGGGTTGGGGGCACTACTGGGCACAACGAGCGCCTGAATCTCAACTGGAAGCGGACGTCGGCCTTCAAGCGCAACCGTGGCACAGGTGCCTGAGACAGCCACAGCGGATCGACTGAGGAACAACCCACTGGGGTCTGGCACTTCCGCGATGCCGTCGCCGGTCATTTCGAAACAGCCCACTTCATCGGTAGGGCCAAACCGGTTCTTGAGTGCACGGACAAACCGCAGTGCGGTTTGACGGTCACCTTCGAACTGACAGACCACATCGACTAAGTGCTCGAGCAGTCGGGGTCCCGCAATGCTGCCGTCCTTCGTGACGTGGCCGACCAGAAGAATCGGAAGGTTGCGTTCCTTGGCAACGCGAATGAGCACAGAGGCCACTTCCCGCACCTGGCTGGGGCCACCCGCAAGTCCTTCAATCGCAGAGCTGGCGACAGTTTGCACCGAGTCCACAATTAATAGGGCAGGTTTCACCGCATCGATTTGGCCAATAATCGTGGAGAGATCCGTCTCTGCAGCGAGGTAGAGGTTGTCGGTCAGTGCGCCCGTGCGAGACGCACGCAAGCGCACCTGACTGACGGATTCTTCCGCGCTGACATAGAGAACTCGGGCACCGGTCTTAGCAGCGCGAGAGGCAACCTCCAGCAATAAGGTGGACTTTCCCACACCAGGTTCACCAGAGAGCAAGATGGCCGCACCAGGAACAATTCCTCCGCCGAGCACTCGATCAAACTCATTGATGCCACTAGCCCAGTGCTTCAATTCGCCATCGGCAGGAACTTCCGTAATGGGGCGAGCCGCATTTTCTGCGCTGACGACCACCGGCTTCATTTTGACCTGGATGCCCGTCTTGGTGGCTTCCTCAACAACGGTGCCCCAGGCCTGGCATTCCCCACATCTACCGACCCATTTAACGGTGGTCCAACCACATTCTGTGCAGGAGTATCCGGGAGATGCTTTGGCCATGCGGCCAGCCTAGCTGCGGCGACGGACAGCGGATTGGTGACTGGCGTGAGCTGTGCGTAAACTCTTATCTATTGGTTCCGTGTCCGAGCGGCCGAAGGTGCAACTCTCGAAAAGTTGTGTGCGTGAAAGCGCACCGTGGGTTCAAATCCCACCGGGACCGCCAATTGATTACCCTCTACTTCCCTTTATTTACAAGGAAGTAGGGGGTTTTCTCTTTGTCTCTAGAGCGCTTGTGGCAACAATTTGGCAACACTTGCAGCAGTGCGAGCACTATCTAAGGCCTCAGAAACTGAATCTAGGTCGGCATCAAATAGGTCTGCGTAAATGTCTAGAGTCATTGCTGCTGAAGCGTGACCGAGCATTCTTTGAACGACTTTCACGTTTGCACCGGCAGAAACCGATAGTGATGCAGCAGTGTGGCGAAGATCGTGTGGGGTGACTCTTGGAAAGTTCGGGTCGGTTGCCTGGCATTGTCTGACGGCACTGTCCAGCCAGCCTTTACCGGTGGAGGGCCTGCGTAGGTGATTTACGCCGTCACCTAGGACTAATGCGTTCCTGGATTTACCTTCACAGGCTTTGGCCAGTTCAGTTGCTAGAAATCGCGGAATGGGCACGGTCCGAGCTTCATGGCTTTTTGGTGTACCTACGTGAATAGTTCCACCGACGTCTACAGCGTTCTCAGTGACCGTTAGGCGAAGTTTGAGTAGGTCTAGGTGTTTCACTCTGAGGGCGGTTGCTTCGCCCCACCGTAGGCCGGTGTAGGTCAGTAGGTGAACAACTGTTGAGTATTCACCGGCTGCGGTCGCTAGTTCCTCAGCTTGGTTGTGTGTGAGGTAGGCGTGGGCTTTAGCTGTCTTGCGTGGGAGTCGAACATCTTTTGCAGGGTTGGCTGATATTCGCCTGTCTTTCACTGAATTCTCGAGAATTCCTGAGAGTATCCCGTAGGCACGAATCACTGAGGTAGCACCTAGATCACTTGAGAGCTTCGTTACCCACGTTTGAATCTCGGTGTGACGGATTGACCCCACGGCACGTTTGCCCCAGACGGGTTGAACGTGGAGGCGCCAAGCAACTTCTAACGGGTGAAAGGTTGAAGGCTTCACAACAGTTGCCTTGTTAGCGAGCCAAACGGTTCCTAAGGACTCAACAGAAGCTTTAGTTTCAGAGGCATCAATGAAAGTTCCCGTGGCCTTAGAAACCGTTGTGGAGGCTATGAACTCGTTTGCATCACGCTTGGTCTTGAAACCGCGCTTCTTGGCTTGAGAGTGATCCGGCTTTCGGTAACTAACGAAATAGGCTTTCGAGCCGTCAGAGAGTTTGTACTCATGAATTGATGGCATTAGGAATCCAAGAGCTGTGCTTGGCGTGCCCGTGAAATCCAGTTAGAAGCTGTGCGCTCTGGCAACAGCATTTCCTCAGCGACTGCCTTAGCCGGGGGAAGCCTCAAGGCTCTAGCGAGAGTGTAGACCTTGGATACCCAGTCCAGTGCCTCATCAGTGGGGCCTGTCCGGTGATACTCCTCAACGTCATAAGAAGTGACCAATCTCAATGGACCTGTCCAGATTCCCTCACGGTTAATAAGAGCGCCAGTGCTGTCTGAGAGATAGACGCATGAAGGGGTTGCTGCGCCGATCAAATCTTGAATTCTGACTTTGCGCAACATGGCAGAGGTTATCTCAGGTCCGTCCGCATATTTCCGAGCAGTAACTTCTTGAGCCTCAAACATGGCTTTGTCGTGGTTGAAGCGAACATTGACGATGGTTTCAAAATCACCGAAAGCATGGCTGTGGATATCAATCGTTTTGATGGCCACTAAGTCCGCGCCAATAGGCACAAAGTCATCATCTTTGAGGAGATTAAGTGCAACGTGCTCCACGGACCAATCAAGCATTTTCTAATTGTAGCTTACTTATGACACGCCTATGCTTGCGTATGTTTGACATTAGAGCGCTGAAGTGATTGCATAGCAATGTCATAACTCCGCAATTAAACGAAAGGCGCTCATGGATAAGTTTCTAACACCAGCGCAAGTCTGCGAAAGAGTCCCTGGAATGACAACAGGTTCTCTTGCTCAGATGCGCTATTTGGGTACTGGGCCAAGATATTTCAAGCCATCTCACAAACGTGTTCTCTACTCAGAGTCGGACATCGTGGCCTGGCTTGAAGGTACGGCACGCTTTGGCACTCACCCCGACAAGGTGGCGAGCTAATGACGCTGCAGATAGAAAAAGCCCCCGTCCAGAGCAGTAACTCAGACGAGGGCATCAACCCAAACACAACGAAAGGAATGATCTTGTCTAATTATCTCATACAAGACACCGGAGTCTCCATAAAAGATGTTTCGCAGCTCACCGTTTCACAAATCAAGGAACTTGCAGATCAGCAAGGAGTGAAGCCCAGTGAGTACTGGAATCAAACAATCCAGCCTGAATTATCGAATCACAACATCCCTTTCGAATTCAGTGAACCAACCCTTACAGAAATCGCATTTTGTGAGCAGTTTGCAGATTACAAACTACGAATCAACTACTGCAAAGAATCTGAGGTATTCAGTGAAGGCCAGTATCGCTTCTATGGCGGAATCGCTGTAACACCCTCACTCAACGAAATCATCATCAACGTATTTGTGGGAGCCACACAAGTCGATTTCGCAAGACTCGAACACTACGTCGAGAAAATCCGTCAAGGGTATTGGAACTCATTCCCCTGGACTCAAAAAACCAGCCTGAAATACGGGTATGAATTCTTTCGAGTAACTCTTGGAGATGCCACACAAGAGCGCGGTGAACCCATATATCCATGTACCGAAGAACGCTGCGAAAACTACGGTGAACATCACCTTGTGGACCGTGCTGACCCCACTGATCTCCCAGTTCACTACTGCGACCTGATGACAGGCGAAAACTATCGCCTCCAGCTCATACAGGAACAAGGTGACTGGCTCATCGATGCAGAGACTCTTCGACCACTCTCGCCAACTGAATCGGCTTCTTACGCTTCAGACCTGATGTGGCTCGCTGCAGAAGCCAAGAAACTCAACAACGTCCAAGGGGATCAACAGAAGGCAACTAGCCACGTTGCACAGCAGGTTTAGAGAGGTAGGAAATGAAGAACGAACACAGGCTCTATGCCAAGCTCACACTCGATTTTGGAGACAGCCCAAAGATAGCTCCGCTGAGCGATAAAGCGTTCAGAGATTTCGTTTTAGCAATCCTTTGGTCAAGGCGACAAATGACAGATGGATTCATCCCAGATGCTATGAAAACAAAAATTTTCACGAAAAAATCTCTCAATGAGCTACTCAACAATGATCTAGTCAATCCATCAATTAAGCGTTGTGAGGGTGGGTTCTTGATTCACGATTTCACTGAGCATCAGACCACAAAAGCCCAGATTCAAGCCAAAGTAGAGGCAGGAAGAAAAGGCGGAATAGCCAAATCAGAAGCTAGCAAACCTCTAGCAGGTGCTAACAATTCGCTACAGCAAAACTCTGGCACAAACCTAGCTAAGAGAGAGACAGAGAGAGAGTCACCCCCTACGGGGGTTAAGGCCACCCGAATTCCAGAAGATTTTCCCCTCACAGATTCACTCCGACAATGGGCTTCCAAGAACACCCCTGGAATGGATCTTGAAACCAAACACAAGAAGTTTGTCTCTCACTACCAATCCGCAACAGGCGATTCAGCAATCAAACTCGACTGGAACCGTGCCTGGCAAACATGGATGCTCGGAGACTTCGACAAGCAACAAGCCACGAAACCCCAACCAATCCCCATCAGAAGCGCAGCAGACACCCGAATAGAAGACCTGTACTGCAAAGAACACACAGGCTGGCCACAAGGCGCCTGTGAACGCTGTGAAGAAGAACAGGCGGTAAGCGCATGAACGAATTATCAGAAGTCGAACAGACAGAAGACTTCGAGAACCTCACCACATCCCTAGACGGCTCCCTAGTACCCACACAAGGCACCTACTGCTCACGCTGCCTCTACCCACTACTCACACACGCAGAGATCACCAGACACCTCCACTGGCACTGCACACTCACCGACTAGGAACACCCCATGACACAACAAACCAAAACCCACACAGAAACCTGCGAAGCACTCGAAGAAGACCGCGACTACCACAAACACTTCTCACGCCTCCACGAAACCCGAGCCAAATCCAGCTGGAAACTACTACACAAACTCGACCGACTCATAGACCAAGGCAAAACAAAAACAGCCCTCACCCTCATCCGAGAACACCTGGACATCCGATGACCCCCCGTTGCTCCACCTCCCCCGTGGGTGTCCTAAAGACCGGGGAGATGCACCTGTTCGCGGTGCGTGCCGCCCTTATCGAGAAAACCCTCAGAAGGGCTGTGTGGCCCGTGGGCGCTTTATCGCTTGAAAGCTGGGGAGTTATGCCCTCCAGTGCTTCCTATGACCTTAGATTTAGCGCCTTTTTGGGTGTCCAGTATTTACGCGGATTTAGCCGTAACAGTAAGGAGAAACCATGAGTTTGTTAGAAGATCTGATGCTTGAGCTGCCGAAGGGCTACTCATTTACTCCGGTGGAGCTGACGCAGATTCAACTTGCCCAGTCTCAGCTTGACGATGTAGCTCGGCTTGAGCAGGTGCTTGAGATTGAGGGGCACACTGTGAGTGGCCATGCAGGACAGACACGTTTGAACGCTGCATTCGGTGAGCTTCGCCAGTCTCGCCATGAAGCTTCTCGCCAGATTGAAATTATTCGCCGGGGGATGCTCACTGTGGATAAACCTGCAAAAGCCGGCACTAGATACACCCACTCCGCTTCAAGGATTCGCGCTTGAGTCCCTGGTTAGTTCCACAAGAAGAAGTTGCCATAGATGGTGATGCTCTGCGGGGTTATTGGCAGATAAAGCTTCGCAGGGTGACGTTGTGGATTCTGGAGCTGGGTGAGGCTGCGTGGACTGATCCAGAGTTTGCAGCTTTCTCTAGAGAGTTGGGTCGCGTTGCCCGGCCTCTACATTCTTCGACTTCCATCGTGGACGTTGATCAAGTAAATACGGTTTATGACCGTGCATTATCGCTCGGCTTTTCGAGCAGAACGGAACAAATATGAGTGCAAATGAAGAATGGGCTGGATTAAACCGGCACCCCAACATTCCAACAGTTATTGAAGGTTTTGAATATCCAAAACCTGTCCAGAGTCTTATCAAGAAGATGGATTCTGCTTATGAAATTTGGGCTGAGGCAGACACCGCTTTAGCGGAAGCCGAATATGTGGTTTCTGAAGCGAAGGCTCTAGATGCCAAATTGTTTGCAGAATCAATCCTTGAAGGTTTGGAAGATCCTGGAGAAGTTCACACCCCAGCTGCGTTGAGAAAACTTAAGGGTGCCGAAATTTTGGCAAACGCTCGACGTACTGATGTAAACAAGATTGGCCGTGAACTTGAAGAAGTCATGCGTGAACATGCTCGTGAAATCACGCATACTGCCATTGAGAGCGCTCGTGAAGCCGTCATGGTGTGGCAGGAAGCTGTCTTGGAAGCTTCTAGAATCGTCGCTGACGCTAGCGCAGCACGTTATCAGGGACTTGTGGGCTTGAGAGAAGTTTCTATCTACACACGGGGTGTTTACACCTTCGACGGTAACTTTCCAATTTCTGGGAGCCTGTCTGTCCCCGAGACTTATGAAAAACGTGTCCTGCAAATCTGTGAGCAGCTAGAGAAGCTGATGGACAGGAACGTTCTTTTTGCTTCACCAGAAGCTGAATCGGACATCGAAGCTCACGAAATCTCTGAAAACAGTGAACTAGAAACCACTGCATAAATATCTCTCTATTGGCCCACGGTTTGCCCAGAAATTTAGGTGTTCCGTGGGAAAATAGAACAAATGAACACCGCACTGTTCGCGGTTTACATTGAATAGCGGTCAGATCCGCACTCTGCCGAAATCTCAATGTGAATTGGTAAGAAACCTGGATAACAGGAAAACCAAACACACAAGGAGTTTCCAATGGCATCACGTATTGCGGAAGCATACGTTCAAATCGTTCCCTCAATGACGGGAACACAAGCAACACTAGAGAGCGAATTCTCAAACATCGGCGGCCCAGTCGGTAACTCGATGGGCCAAGGCATGATGGGGAGCTTGAAAAAGCTAGCCGGCCCTATGGCCGCAATAGTCGGGGGAGTGGCCATTGGTACATTCACCAAGGACATCATCGGCGCAGCTCAAGCCGAAGTGGAACAGAATGCACGTATCAATCAAATCGCCACATCGATGGGGATTTTCGGCTCGAACGTGAGTGGAGTCACCAAGCGCTTAATAGACATGGCTCAGGCACAAGCCCTCAACACTGGACTAGATGAAGACTCAATCAAGGTCAGCCAAGCCAAGCTTCTAACCTTCAAGGAGCTAGCTAAGACAGCCGGAGAAGCCGGTGGAATGTTTGACCGAGCAACCATGGCAGCGATGGACATGGCAGCAGCCGGATTTGGTACTGCAGAAAACAACGCCGTCCAGCTCGGCAAAGCACTACAAGATCCGATTCAAGGAATCACGGCACTGGCAAAATCTGGTGTTTCTCTCACGGATTCTCAAAAGGGCATGATCGAATCCATGGTCGAAGCTGGCAACATGGCCGGCGCTCAAGAAGAAGTCATGAAGGCCCTAGAGACTCAATTCGGCGGAACGGCTGCAGCAACAGCAACCGGAGCAGACAGAATGTCCCAGGCATTCGGAAACTTCCAAGAGACACTCGGCCTCATGGTTCTCCCTATGCTCGAAGGCTTCTCAAACTTTGCAGCTCCCGTCCTCACGTGGCTCACAGAAGCTCCCGGAGCACTTACCGCGGTCTCAGTAGCTATCGGAGTTATGGCAGTGGCGTGGGCAGCTATGACACTCGCTGCATCACCATGGTTAGCTATCGGCGCAGCTATCGCGGTCATCATCGGTGGAATCATCGTTCTGATCATGAACTGGGGCACAGTGATGAACTGGCTCGGTCAGGTATTCGCTGGAGCTATCCAGGGCATCGCTAACGTGTGGAACGGCTTCATCGGTTGGCTTATGCCAGGAATCAATGCTGTGGGCCAAGCCTTCAGTTCAGTTTTCAACGGCATCGGCCAGATTATTGGTGGAGTGTTCCAGGGCATCGTGTGGGCCGTGAAAACCTACATCAACACCATCCTGAATCTCATCAATGGAGTCATCGATGGTCTCAATGGTGTGGGCAGTTTCATCAGTAAAGCAACTGGCGGAACTATCGGTTTCAAGCTGGGTAAGATTCCACTTCTAGCTAATGGTGGAACTATCACGGGTTCTGGAACTGTCCTCGTAGGCGAGAAAGGCCCCGAGCTGTTGAACCTAAACCGGGGCGCTTCTGTCGTGCCACTTGATAAGTCGAATGGTGTTACTCAACAGTTCACAATCAATAGCAACGCTACGGATACCACTGCGGCTTCTCTTGAGTTTGCTCGAGCAATGCGCTTCGGCCTTGAAAGCGAGATGGGTAACTAATGACATATTCGGTAACGCTCGCAGATAAGACTTTCTATGGTTCCGCCAATGAGTCAAATCATTGGTGGCTTGGTGCTGGCCCTCTTCACCGCTATGCGCAGAGCTAAGGCAGTCGGTTGGTAAGCCTAGGAAATCCCGTAGAAGCCGTTCTGGAGCGCTACGGGGACTATTTCAAGGTGCTGGGGATAACTCAGCGCCCAGTGTTCACGCCTAGTAATGATCCAAGCCGTTTCGGTGGGCAGGTCAGTACGCTGCGTGAAGGTTTGGCGTTGGTCTTCAGTGTTGGTTATTCCGACACTGGGGACTTCCTCACCTTCCCTGCAGATGTGGGGACAGCTACGGCCTTAGGTGTTGTGGACATCCTCAGGGATACCCCGTAACCCATCACCCAGCTCTCCATGCTCGCTCCGCGTATAGCGCCTGCCAAGGTCTACGGGTTTTCAAGTCATATTCGTGGCAACAATTTGGCAACACTTTTTTCAAAACCAACTAAATTCATTGGTATCCATTGGGGCTAAAACCTATATATTTACTGGGTTTTTTGACAAGTGACCTATGCCTAAAAGGGTCTGGTTAGGGTTCAAATCCCACCGGGACCGCCACAGCACAGCCCCCTACATTTCCATGTTCACATGGACGTAGGGGGCTTTCTGCTGGTGTTAGAGGAAGCTGAAACAGAGTTTGCGCGGATTCTCACTGCATCCCGACGCACTAGCGTTGAACTATGACGTCAACTGAAACACCCGAAACAACCGAGGCAGAAACTGCTCCCGAGACCCTGAAGTTCTCCGAACTGGGGTTGTCTGATGCAGTCCTCAAGTCTCTGAAGGATGTCGGTTACGAAATTCCTTCTGCTATCCAGGCAGCCACCATCCCCATTCTCCTTGAGGGCAAAGACGTGGTCGGGCTTGCTCAGACGGGAACCGGAAAGACCGCAGCTTTTGCGTTGCCGATTCTCTCGCGCTTAGATCTGTCCCAGAAGAGCCCTCAAGCACTTATTCTTGCCCCTACCCGTGAACTAGCACTCCAGGTCTGTGAAGCATTCGAGAAATATGCCTCACACATGAAGGGCGTTCATGTTCTTCCTGTCTATGGTGGTCAGGGTTACGGTGTTCAACTTTCTGCACTGCGCCGCGGTGTTCACATCGTGGTGGGTACTCCCGGACGCATCATGGATCACTTGGAAAAGGGCACCCTTGATCTCACCGAGTTGAAGTACCTCGTGCTCGACGAGGCTGACGAGATGCTCAAGATGGGCTTTGCCGAGGACGTGGAGACGATTCTTGCGGACACTCCTTCGGATAAGCAGGTTGCTCTGTTCTCGGCAACCATGCCCGCCCAGATTCGCCGTATCTCCAAGCAATATCTCAACGAGCCCGAAGAGATCACGATCAAGAACAAGACCACCACGTCGTCGACGATCACTCAGCGGTACCTCATGGTCTCCTACCCCCAGAAGGTGGATGCGCTGACCCGCATCCTCGAAGTGGAAAACTTCGAAGGCATGATCATCTTCACCCGAACCAAGAACGAAACTGAAACCCTGGCTGAGAAGCTCCGTGCGCGCGGATATTCCGCGATGGCCATTAACGGTGACGTGCCTCAGGCCACGCGTGAGCGCACCGTCGAACAGCTCAAGTCCGGCAAGCTCGACATCTTGGTCGCGACCGATGTCGCTGCCCGTGGTCTGGATGTGGAGCGCATCAGCCACGTCGTCAACTTCGACATCCCCATTGACACGGAGTCCTATGTTCACCGCATTGGCCGCACCGGACGTGCCGGTCGCAGCGGTGCTGCGATCAGCTTCGTCACTCCTCGTGAGGGCCGCTTGCTCAATGCTATTGAGCGCGCAACCCGTCAGCCTTTGACACAGATGCAGCTACCCAGCGTGGAGGACGTCAATGTCACGCGTCTGGCTCGCTTTGACGACGCCATCACGGAGGCTCTTGCCCAGCCTGACCTTATTCTGCAGTTCCGCGAGATTGTCGGACACTACATCGAGCACCACGATGTCCCTGAAGCCGACGTTGCCGCAGCTCTCGCGGTGGTTGCTCAAGGAGACTCTCCGCTGCTGCTCTCCGCAGAGGACGAACGTGCTCAGCGCTACGCACGTGAAGAACAGACGCGCAAGGAACGTGCTGAGCGTGGTGACCGAGGTGATCGTGGTGGTCGCAATGACCGCAATGATCGCGGCGGACGATCCTCACGCGATGATCGTGGTGGACGTCCCTCTCGAGACGATCGCTACGCTCGTGATGATCGACCACCCCGTGAACGTTTCAACCGCGAGGATCGCCCCGAACGTCGCCCCCGGGAGAACAGCCAGCCCATGGGTTCTTACCGCATCGAAGTCGGTAAGCGTCACAAGGTGGAGCCCCGCCAGATTGTGGGCGCTCTTGCCAACGAGGGCGGACTGAGCCGTGAAGACTTCGGAGCGATCAAGATCCTTCCCGATCACTCCATTGTTCAGCTTCCTGCCAACCTGTCCCGTGATGTGTTCAGCAAGCTTGAGAACACCCGCATTAGTGGCAAGCTCATCGAGCTCCGCGAAGATCAGGGTGCCCCAGCTCGTCGTGACGACCGCGATGAGCGTCCCGCACGAAAGCCCCGTCACTAATCACGAGGAGCAACGCCATGCATAAGTCACTGTTTTGGGTTTATCTGGTGTTCTCGATTATCGGACTCGTCACGGCGTGGATCTTTAACGGCCTGGCAGTGATGAATAACCAGGACTACATGGCTGCGTGGTTTGGCACGGCCGTGGACTGGGTGCTTTCGGGAGACTTCACTATCGTGGCCATTGCTGTGGTGGTGTTCATGATCACGGAAGCTCGCCGTCTGAAGATGAAGCGTGTGTGGCTTTACATTCTGTTGTCCGCAGTGACCGCGTTAGCTTTCACTTTCCCGCTGTTTATGGCGATGCGGGAGCGCAAGCTGGCTCTGGTTTCTTTTGCGAGTGCCGATGGCACTGGTTCGACGAAACCTTAGTCGTGTAACAACGTGAAGTTCGCGGGGTCTTCGCTCTCTGGGAGTATTCCGAGAATTGGGTGACTGCGAGGCTGACGAGCGTACTCTGCAGGTATGAACACACATCGAGACCCCGAAACTGGCACAGCAGACAGCGCTTTCATGCGGTTTTACGACTGGATGAATGAGAAACTGTATCCCCTCTTGGGTCCAGCAGATCTCAGCCCTTACGCTCCCGCACTAGATCAGTCCCTGGCAGCACTGTGTCCGCTGTGTCAACACCCCATGGCGGAGCACTATTTCGATCGCTCTACGTCCGATGTTGTCCTGTATTGCCCCGCCGAAGAGCAGGCAAATCCTCTCGCACAAGCCCCACTCGATGAGTGGGGAAGAACGAAAAAGATCGACGGATAGTGCAACTGTCCCGACAAGATTTCCTTCGCCCCTCCAGTTAGCCTCACGTGGTGAGGCTAACTGTGGTTAACGCGAATCTAAACCTTGCTTCGCGAGCTCTGCCTGCATCTTGTCCCGGCCTTTCATGCCGGCCACATAACCCAGGCGACGCACAATGGATCTAATCCAGCTGGCGTTGGCCACACCCTGTTCAGCGAAGTAGTCGCGGTAGGTGTTTTCGTAGGTGGCCACTCCGGGTTTCCAGGCCTCGGTGTTGTAGATCTCGTGATGAAGCACCGTCTCCAGCGGAAGGCGCGGCTTGACGCCGGTTCCTTCTGAGGGATCAGGGTGGCCAATGCTCATGCCCAGTGCAGGAAATGCCCCCTGGGGAATGCCCAGTTCAGCGCTGATTCCTTCGGGGTTGTTGCGCAAAGTTCCCACATAGACGCCGCCGAGGCCGAGTGATTCTGCAGCGAGGAGTGCATTCTGGGAGGCAATGCCGATATCGGTGAACGAGACCAGTGTGTTCTCGAGGAACCCCATGTCTTCAGGGCTGACGCCCTGCGACAGGATGACTTGTTCTGCACGGTAGTAATCAGCAACCCACACCAAGAACACGGCGCACTCTTCGACATAGCCGAGGTTGCCCATGGCTGCGCGGCCACCGAGTAGTTCACTGATGCGCTTCAACCTGTCCTTGTCGCGGATGGCGATCACGGTCCAGGTTTGGGTGATGGAAGAGCTCGATGCTGACTGCGCTGCGGTGATGATGAGATCGAGGTCATGATCGCTGAGGGGTTCGCTCGTGTATTTACGCACGGACTTGTGGCGAAGCATGAGGGCGAGTGTCTCGTTGAGGGTTTCGTCGCCGTGAGGGTAGCTAGCGCGATAGCGCGCCTGGGCGAGGGTGCGAAGGGAAGTTTCGTTGTCATCGACATGCGTCATAGCTTCAGCCTAAATGTTTGTGTCAGAAGGGTAAGTGAATATGATTTCTTCACACCTCATGTCTTTTCTTCGCACCCATGCAGAGAGAACAGTGTGGCCTAAAGAATTGGAAAATCTCATGCGCGAAGACATTTACTGGATTGCCAGCGGAAACATCAAGCCGGGCAAGTATGAGGAGTTCCTCACCGTCATTGAACAGATGGCACAGGTGACCCGTGACGAAGAAGGCTCTATTTCTTACGAGTTCAACGTCAACGAGGACCACACCGTTGTGCAGGTGTTTGAACACTTCCGTGACGATGCCGCCGCAGTTCACCACTTGACGGTGACACTTCCCCTGTTCGGTGAAGCATATGGCGAAACCGCCAGCATTGATGGTCTTGTGGTCTATGGCGCCCCACAGGGTGAAGCAAAAGAGATCCTCGACAGCCTCGGATCTGTTTATCTCCGCCCGGTTGGCGGGTTCACCGCCAAGCCTTAAGGCTTATTCTTGGGTGCCCGATCGAAATAGAGCGAGAGAGCGCCAAAAGAACCTGCCAGGACCAGAGCCACAAGGGAGAGCGCAAAGGTTGTTGAGCTGAGACCCAAAATAGCTACCGTACCAACCAAAACCAAAGTTGCTAACACTCTGGCTACGTGAGCACCAAAAGGGTTCCGCGCATAGGCCTTAGTGGATTGGTGGGACTTGGGGGCAGTGGCGGGGGGTAGCTCGGTGGTTTCGGCCTGCAGCAGGCTTGCGGCGAATTGTGAACTGCGTCGCAGATTTTGTGAACGTATTTTTGCGTAGAAATCTTCAGAATTTAGACCCGAGTAGTGGGAATACTCTGTTTGGTATTCTGGCCGTTTCCGCATTGAGTTTCGAAATTTGAAGGCGTCCAATTCTTCATCGAACAGGGGGTCAGACAAGCCAGGTCTCTGACCTTCTTCGTTCTCTGTCGACATGACTCCCCCATGAAGTTGTACTTCTGGATTAACGATAACAGGAGGAAACACCCCTCACATACGAGGAAAGCACCTGGATCCGATTATTGGGAATTCGCGTGACCTAGAACTGAATGCCCCCACATTCCGATAGAAATAGGTCATGAGTGTGAGAACCCCTGATCCCAATTCCGGCTGGTTGAGTGATGATGAACTCGCCGTCATCCGAAAAAGACTCCCACTGCTTTATGTCGAGGCCGTCCCGGTCCGCGTTGACGGTCTGGGAATTATTACCGAAGTGGGACTTTTACTTCGAGCTAATTCCTCTGGAGAGATGACCCGTTCGATCGTGTCTGGGCGTGTGATGTTTGGTGAAACACTTCGAGATGCGCTATTTCGTCATCTTGAAAAAGATTTGGGACCCATGGCCTTCCCTCTTCTTCCAGCTAGCCCGCTTCCCTGTCATGTTGCTGAGTATTTCCCCCTTCCAGGAATTTCGGCATACACCGACGAACGTCAACATGCTGTTTCGATGGTTTATGTGGTTCCGGTAACAGGCTCATGTGATCCTCGCCAGGATGCTCTAGAGATTTCTTGGCTCACTCCTCAGGAAGCTGTCAGTCCTTCTGTGTTGGGTGAGATGGTAGGTGGCCGTGCCGCACTCCTGAAAGCGGCATTGGCTTCAGCAGGAGTGCTCACCTAGAAGAAAATACGCCCTCGATTGTGAGGGATAAACTCTTGCACTCCGCACCTTATCCCTCAATTTCGACAAGAAACCGGCCATATACTGAGAGAGATTATTTATTCTGGTCGATTTGGCGAAAGGACACCGTGGATATTTCATTTCCGGTCGTACTTCCCAAAAAGGGACTCGACCCAGAGGAAGTCAATGCTGCCCTGGCGGATACTCAGACCGAGGCTAAAAGATTAGAGTTCGAACTTTCCGAGTCGGATAAGCGCATCGCTGTTCTGAACCGAGAGATTGCAGAAGTCCGGAGTGCTCTCAAGCGGGCGGGATCCAAGCCGTCTTTCTCCGACCTTGGTGCTGCGTTCGAGCAGACCCTTCGGGTCGCTGAAGAACAAGCGAGTAAATTGCTTGCCGATGCACGGGCAGAAAGCTCGCAACTACGTGAGGATGCTCTGAGGGATGCTGAGCAACTCTCTGTTGCTGCTTCTGAGCACGCAGAGAAGCTTCTAGTAGAAGCACAGGAACGTGCTGATCGCCTTCTGTTTGAATCTGAAAAGAAACTCACTGAGGTTGTGCGTAGTGCCACAATTCAGCTCGAAACAGCGAAAGTCCAGTTTGCAGAGGCAGAAAAACTAGGCGAAGCAATTGTCGGTGAGGGTGAGCAAAAGCGCCTCCTCCTGGAGTCTGAGCTTGCTCAGGAAATTGATCAGGCTCGAAACGAAATTGCAACCCTGCGCCAGCTCAACGAGCGTGAACAACGTCGCGTCAATGATGAAACTGAAGCTGCACGAGCAAAAGCAGAGCGTGAGAGCACTCGTCTGGAGGCTGAGAACGAAGTCGTTATTCGGCACCTCCTCGACGACTCCGAACGACAGTTTGATGAAGCGCGTTCACGTGCTCGCGAAACCCTTGTTGAAGCACAGCGTGTCTATGCGGTCTCTCGCCAAGACGGCATTGCCCGCGTCCGCGTTGCTCGTGAAACCGCAGCCGAAATTCTCCGACGTGCCCGCGTTCGTACCCTGGCTTTGAACGAGAAGCTTGAAGAACGTAACCGTGAACTACTCGAAAACGGTCAGGCGCTCGTGGACGAACTTTCCTTCGAGCGTGAATCGGTAGAAAGCTTCAACTCCGAAATTCGCATTCTCTCTATGAGCGAAGGGTTCTCGGAAGATGTCCCCATGGATCTCGACATACTTGCTCCTGTTGAGTATGAAGAAGAGCTCACACCTGAATTTTTCAATATGAATGACGACTCTGTTGGTACTCCTCATCAGGACGGTAGAAACAGATAATGGATATTGTTCGTAGCTTCAAAACCGTCCGCAAGAACGGATACGACCCCGCAGATGTTCGCCGGGTCTTCCGTGATGCAGAGGCTCGGATTGAAGAATCTGCAACACATCTCCGCGAAAGCATGCTCAAGGTTGACACTCTCGAGCGTCAACTCGGAGATTTGCGTGATGCTCTCCAGCGTTCGAACTCCAAGCCAACTTTTGCTGACTTGGGTTCTGCGTTTGAACAGACCCTCCGCGTCGCTGAAGAGCAGGCGGACAAGCTGGTCAGTGATGCACAAGCTGACGCCAAAGTTGCCCGCGACTCTGCACGGGCTAATGCTGAAGCGTTGACGCGCACCGCGCGTGCACGTGCGACCGCCATCGTCGCTGAAGTGGAGACTCGCATCGAGGAGAAGCGCCTCGAGGTTGAGCGCGAAGTATCAGAAATGTCTATGAAATCGGAATCTCTCCAACTTCAGGCACAGACTATGAAGGAAACAGCTCAACGTCGCGAAGCAGCCCTTCTTGCGGAAGCAGAACGTGATGCTTCCGAAGTGCGGTCACGTTTGCATCAGGAAATGGAAGACGTAAAAACCGAGTTGGAAACCCTCCGACAAATCGCGGAACGCGAACAGCTCCGTATCGAGCGTGAAATCAAGCTTTCACTTGAGGAGGCTGAGCGTGAGCGTCTGCAACGTCACCACGAAGCTGTCGCCTACATGAACGCACAAACCCAGGAAGTTTCTGAACTTCAACGCAGTGCTTCTGATCAGGCTGACGCCTTGAATCAGCAGGCAGAGGCATTCAATCTGCGAACCCGTGCAGACGCCGACAAACTGCTCAATGCTGCTCGTGAAGCAGCTACAGGGATGATTACTCGTGCCCGCACACGTGCAGAAACTGTCGCGCAGCGCTTCGAAGAACAGGCAGCATCACTCATTGAGCAGGCCGAAAAGCGTAAGTCAAACCTTGACCGCCAGCGTGAAGTGATTCGTGAATTCTCACTTGAACTCAAGGCTCTTGCATCTTCAGATGCACTGGTGTCACTCGACGAGTCTGAGTCTCAACAGAACTAGCTCATTACTGCCAGCTTGGCGCAAGCTTTTTCAGCTTGGCGCCGCGAATCTGCCAGAACGTCCACATCCCGATAAACACAAGGGGTGTGAGCAGGCCGGCCTTCACGACGAGACGGTCACGATAGAGCGTCTTGTTTCCCTCGGCTGCAGACACCGCCATGCGATGATCCCAACCGGAAACAATCTTGAGAGGCCCGCTGACCGGTCTGCCTGAGTCGATCATCATGCGCACACCACCGGGACGTTCCGTGAAGCTGACGTCAATGAGCTGGTGACCCATGGGGATAATACCCAGCAGTCTCAGGGAGACTTCGTGGGGGCCGCTGGCCGTCCACGCTCTCGGGAACCCTCCCTTTTCGCGGGAGGACACTTTCATGAGCGGAGCTGAAACAGCAGTAAACACAGCGGGGTTGGCAATGGCCTTCCAGGCAGCGTCAGGCTCGCACTCGAGTGTGAGTCTGAGAAAAACGTTCACTGTATTCCCCCGAATAAGGCCAGGGCCAGTCCCTGTGTTCTCACGCTATCCGATTTCGCGCTTATCCCAGGTAATTATGTTGGCGCGATGGAATCCGCGGGCACATACTCCGCAACTGAGCGGCTTGGTGGGGGTGCGAAAACGGTAGTGCTGGTGACCGCGGGGACAGGTGCCCAGCCAGGGCGCGAGTTCGTTGGCCGCACTCCCGTCATGGGTGCGCTTGCCGTCATAGCCCAGGTCGGAGGCGATTTTCTTCCAGGTTGCCCCGTGGCCGGCCCGCGGCCCGGCCAGAGCGTGGGCCACTTCGTGCAGCAGAATCTGATGCACTTCGTCGTCTTCATACTTGGCTGCGAGGTGGCGGGAGACTGAAATATGTTTATCGGAGAAATTACACAGACCGGCACGCGTGCGGGCATGGTCGAACCCAAAACTCCACACCGCCGGGTCGAGGTGGAGTCGAATGAGCGCATCGGCCCACTTCGTGACGCGGTCCAGATCGGCCATTACTTCTTCGCGATCTGGAAAATCGTCTTGTTCGGTGTGGGGGACGCAATCGCGGTGGTGTCGAGCACGATAGGTGCACCACCGATGAACTGTCTCATCTCAGCACCTTCTACCGCTTTCGCCGGATGGGGGCCACCGGCCAGGAGGCGGGGGAGCCAGTCACCGATGGAGTTGTCGTTACTGCCCACGAGGACCACGTTGCCAAACCGGCGGCCTTTGAGTACTTGGGTTTCAGCCAGAGCAAGCACGTTCGGCAGGACGGCCTGCACGGTGGCGGCCTGGCCACGGGCAAAGGCCAAGCCTGGCCCATCGGCCACGTTGATAATGAGTACGCCCTGCGGGGAAAGAAGTTTGGCTGCTTCCCGATAAAACTCAACGCTCGTCACATGTGCAGGTGTGCGAGCTCCACTGAAGACATCCACGATGACGACGTCGACATTCCCGTGCAGGCCGGTGGGTAGTTTGCCCATCACCTCACGGGCGTCGCCGTAACGAATACGGATGTTGGCATTGCGTTGCACCGGCATATGTTCACGCACAAAGTCGATCAGATCTTGCTCGAGTTCAATCACTTGTTGACGAGAGCCCGGGCGGGTGGCCTCGATATAGCGGGGGAGGGTCAGGGCCCCACCGCCTAAGTGAACAGCGGTGATCGGCTGTCCCGGTTCGCCATAGACGTCGAGTACGTGACCAATGCGGCGGATGTATTCGAAAAATAACTCACCGGGGTCATCGATAAAGACGTGAGATTGGGGTGTTCCATCCACTTCGAGGATGAACGCACCGTCCTGATAGGGGTCAGGTTCGATACTGGCGCGCAGACCGGAGGATTTCAGGGTGATGGCCGGATGTTCTGCCATGTGCACACACCATCCATGAAATCTCAACTAGACACAGACCCGCAGGTCGTTATAGAGTTGTTATTTGCGCTCGAAGTTTTGTCATGCCCTCATATTGCGGTCGGGGTGACAGTTTCTTTTCTCGTGAGTAACACCACGAGATGCCCCACTTTAGCGGGATTTTCGAGTTCGCAAAATATCCCACACCAACCGAAACCATGATGGTCCGACGGGACCCACGGAGGTTATTTCCTTGGCTGCTGCGCGCAACGCAAAAGACACCAAGTCCATTAAGAACGGCCGTAGCGCTTCGCGCCTGTCGTTCGCGAAGATCACAGACACGCTAACTGTCCCTGATCTGCTGGCACTCCAGACCGAGAGCTTTGACTGGCTCGTCGGTAACGAGCACTGGCAGAAGCGGGTCGAGCAGGCGAAGAAGGAAGGCCGTCAGGACCTCCCTTCGCGTACTGGTCTGGAAGAGATCTTTGAAGAGATCTCTCCCATCGAGAACCTCGATGAGACCATGCAGTTGTCCTTCACGAACCCTTACCTCGAGCCTGAGAAGTACTCGATCTTCGAGTGCAAGGAGCGTGGCAAGACCTACGCTGCTCCTCTCTACGTCGAGGCAGAGTTCATGAACCACGTCACGGGGGAAATCAAGACCCAGACCGTGTTCATGGGTGACTTCCCCCTCATGACCGAAAAGGGAACCTTCATCATCAACGGCACCGAGCGTGTTGTGGTGTCTCAGTTGGTTCGTTCTCCCGGTGTCTACTTTGAGCGTGCACAGGAAAAGACCTCCGACAAGGATGTCTACTCCGCACGCATCATCCCCAGCCGTGGTGCATGGCTTGAATTCGAAATCGACAAGCGTGACGCTGTCGGTGTTCGTATCGACCGCAAGCGTAAGCAGTCCGTCACCGTCTTCCTCAAGGCCCTCGGTCTGACCAGCGAAGAGATCGCAACCGAGTTCAAGGGTTACGACTCCATCCTGCAGACCCTCGAGAAGGACACCATCCTGACCAAGGAAGATGCGCTGCGCGACATCTACCGCAAGCTCCGTCCAGGCGAGCAGGTTGCTGCAGAAGCTGCACGTGCACTGCTGGACAACTTCTACTTCAGCCACAAGCGTTACGACCTGGCCAAGGTTGGTCGTTACAAGATCAACCGCAAGCTCGGTCTGGAAGCTCCTCTGACTGACTCTGTTCTCTCCGTTGCAGACATCATTGCCACCATCAAGTACTTGGTTGCACTGCACAGCGACGAGAAGACATTCCCCGGTACTCGCGAAGGCAAGAAGGTGGACATTCGTCTCGACGTAGACGACATTGACCACTTCGGTAACCGTCGTATCCGTGCCGTAGGTGAGCTCATCCAGAACCAGGTTCGTACCGGTCTGTCCCGTATGGAGCGCGTCGTTCGCGAGCGTATGACCACTCAGGACATCGAGGCCATCACTCCTCAGACCCTGATCAACGTGCGTCCCGTTGTGGCAGCTATCAAGGAGTTCTTCGGAACTTCTCAGCTCTCCCAGTTCATGGACCAGAACAACCCGCTTGCAGGTCTGACCCACAAGCGTCGTCTCTCCGCGCTGGGCCCCGGTGGTCTCTCGCGTGAGCGTGCAGGTGTTGAGGTTCGTGACGTTCACTCGTCCCACTACGGACGTATGTGCCCCATTGAAACTCCTGAAGGTCCCAACATTGGTCTGATTGGTTCGCTCGCCTCGTTCGCGCGTATCAACGCTTTTGGTTTCATTGAGACTCCTTACCGTCGCGTCGTCAAGGGCAAGGTCACCGAGAACATCGATTACCTCACCGCCTCGGAAGAAGACGAATTCGTCGTCGCACAGGCCAACGCACCCCTGACTAAGGACAGTCACTTCGCTGAAGAGCGCGTGCTCGTCCGCCGTAAGGGTGGCGAGGTGGAACTCGTTCCTGCCGCTGAGGTGGACTACATGGACGTCTCGCCCCGCCAGATGGTTTCTGTCGGTACCTCGCTTATTCCATTCCTCGAGCACGACGATGCTAACCGCGCACTCATGGGTGCCAACATGCAGCGTCAGGCTGTGCCCCTGCTGCGCAGCGAAAGCCCGCTGGTGGGTACCGGTATGGAAAACTTCGCCGCAATCGATGCGGGTGACGTGATCCTCACCAACAACGCTGGTGTCGTCTCTGAGGTGTCGGCTGATGTCGTCACCGTTCAGCTCGACGCTGGTGGCACCGAAGATTACTTCCTGCGTAAGTTCGACCGTTCGAACCAGGGAACCAGCTACAACCACCGTGTGATTGTGAACGCTGGTGAGCGTGTCGAGGTTGGCCAGGTCATCGCTGATGGTCCTGCCACCGAAGACGGCGAGCTCGCTCTGGGTAAGAACCTCCTCGTGGCATTCATGCCCTGGGAAGGTCACAACTTTGAGGATGCGATCATCCTTTCGCAGCGCCTCGTTCAGGACGACGTCCTCTCCTCGATTCACATCGAGGAATATGACGTGGACGCTCGTGACACCAAGCTGGGTAAGGAAGAGATCACTCGCGACCTTCCCAACGTGTCGCCTGAACTCATCGCTAACCTCGACGAGCGCGGCATCATCCGCATCGGTGCTGAGGTTCGCCCCGGTGACATCCTGGTCGGCAAGGTCACACCTAAGGGTGAGACCGAGCTCTCCGCTGAGGAGCGTCTGCTCCGTGCCATCTTCAACGAGAAGAGCCGCGAAGTTCGCGACACCTCGCTGAAGGTACCCCACGGTGAGTCCGGAACCATCATTGGTGTGAAGGTATTCGACGCAGTGAATGACGAAGACGAGCTCGGCTCGGGCGTCAACCAGCGCGTTGTTGTCTACATCGCCCAGAAGCGCAAGATCACCGAAGGTGACAAGCTCGCTGGACGTCACGGAAACAAGGGTGTTATCGCCAAGATTCTCCCTGTGGAAGACATGCCATTCCTCGAAGACGGTACCCCCGTTGACGTGGTACTCAACCCGCTCGGTATCCCCGGTCGCATGAACTTCGGTCAGGTCCTCGAGACCCACCTGGGTTGGATTGCGAAGCAGGGTTGGAAGGTTGACGGCTCACCTGAGTGGGCATCACACCTTCCTGCAGAAGCACACGAGGCTGCCCCTGGCACCAAGGTTGCGACTCCTGTATTCGACGGTGCGCTCGAGGAAGAAATCGCGGGTCTGCTGGACTCCACGACTCTGACTCGTGACGGAGACCGCCTCATCGGTTCTTCCGGTAAGGCCAACCTCTTTGATGGCCGTTCGGGTGAACCATTCCCTGAGCCCATCTCGGTTGGGTACATGTACATCCTGAAGCTGCACCACCTTGTCGATGACAAGATCCACGCGCGTTCAACGGGTCCTTACTCGATGATCACGCAGCAGCCTCTGGGCGGTAAGGCACAGTTCGGTGGACAGCGCTTTGGTGAGATGGAGGTGTGGGCACTGGAAGCTTATGGTGCCGCTTACGCCCTTCAGGAACTCCTCACCATCAAGTCCGACGACATCGTGGGCCGCGTCAAGGTCTACGAAGCCATCGTCAAGGGCGAGAACATCCAGGAACCCGGTATCCCCGAGTCGTTCCGCGTTCTCATGAAGGAAATGCAGTCCCTCGGTCTCAACGTGGAGGTTCTCAACGAAGCTGGCGATGTCGTCAGCCTCCGCGACGCCGACGATGAGGCATACCGCGCAGCTGAAGAACTCGGTATCAACATCTCCACTCGTTTCGAGTCTTCGTCAATCGACGAAATCTAATCCGAGTCAGACACTTAAGAATCTAAGGAAAGAGTTAAATTGCTCGACGCAACCGCTTTTGACAAGCTTCGTATCGGTCTGGCCACTGCTGACGACATCCGTCGTTGGTCGTTCGGTGAGGTCAAGAAGCCCGAAACCATCAACTACCGCACTCTCAAGCCTGAGAAGGACGGCCTCTTCGGTGAGCAGATCTTCGGACCTTCTCGCGACTGGGAATGCTCCTGTGGCAAGTACAAGCGTGTCCGCTTTAAGGGCATCGTCTGTGAGCGCTGTGGTGTAGAGGTCACCAAGTCGTCTGTGCGCCGTGAGCGCATGGGTCACATTGAGTTGGCCGCTCCCGTTACCCACATCTGGTACTTCAAGGGCGTTCCTAGCCGCTTGGGTTACCTGCTGGATATGGCTCCCAAGGACCTCGAGAAGGTCATCTACTTCGCTGCCTACATGGTGATCGACGTAGACGAAGAGGGTCGTCACGCGGACATGCCTGGTCTGGAGAACGAGCTTCGTCTCGAGCTCAAGACCTTGGGTGACCAGCGCGACTCTCGCATTGCTGACCGCATGCAGCGTCTCGAGAACGACCTTGCAGCTCTCGAAGCAGAAGGTGCGAAGGCAGACCAGAAGCGTCGTGCGAAGGACGTCGCCGAGAAGGAAATGTCTCAGATCCGTAAGTCCCTCGACGAAGAAATCGCTCGCCTCGAGCGCGTCTGGGATGACTTCCGTAACCTCAAGGTCGGCGACCTCAAGCCTGAAGACGCTGTCTTCAACGAATTGGTAGACCGCTACGGTCTCTACTTCGAGGCATTCATGGGTGCTGAAGCGATCAAGCGTCGCCTTCTCACCTTCGACCTTGCCGGAGAAGCTGAATCGCTTCGCCTCGAGATCACCGAAGGTAAGGGTGCCAAGAAGATCCGTGCGATCAAGCGCCTCAAGGTTGTTTCGTCCTTCCTTCACACCGGCACTTCGCCTGCTGCGATGGTTCTCGACGTTGTTCCCGTCATCCCACCCGAGCTGCGCCCCATGGTTCAGCTGGATGGTGGACGTTTTGCGACCTCTGACCTCAACGACCTCTACCGTCGTGTGATCAACCGCAACAACCGTCTGCGTCGCCTCCTTGACCTCGGTGCTCCCGAGATCATCGTGAACAACGAGAAGCGCATGCTTCAGGAAGCCGTGGATGCACTGTTCGACAACGGTCGTCGTGGCCGCCCCGTTACCGGTACCGGTAACCGTGCGCTCAAGTCGCTGTCAGACATGCTCAAGGGTAAGCAGGGTCGTTTCCGTCAGAACCTGCTCGGTAAGCGCGTGGACTACTCCGGTCGTTCCGTCATTATCGTTGGACCTCAGCTCAAACTGCACCAGTGTGGTCTGCCTAAGCAGATGGCACTCGAGCTGTTCAAGCCATTCGTGATTAAGCGTCTGATTGACCTGAGCCACGCTCAGAACATCAAGAGCGCGAAGCGCATGGTGGAGCGTAGCCGTCCCCAGGTGTGGGATGTTCTCGAAGAGATCATCCGCGAGCGTCCCGTTCTGCTGAACCGCGCTCCAACCCTGCACCGTCTGGGTATTCAGGCATTCGAACCTCAGCTCATTGAAGGTAAGGCTATTCAGCTTCACCCTCTCGTCTGTGCTGCGTTCAACGCTGACTTCGACGGTGACCAGATGGCTGTTCACCTTCCGCTCTCGGTTGAGGCTCAGGCCGAAGCTCGCATCTTGATGCTTGCGTCGAACAACATCCTCAAGCCTTCGGATGGTCGCCCCGTGACCCTGCCTACGCAGGACATGATCATTGGTCTCCACCACCTCACCACCGTGAAGGAAGGTGCAACCGGTGAAGGCCGCGCATTCTCTTCCGTTTCTGAGGCCATCCTCGCTCACGACCAGCACTCGCTGGACCTCAACGCCATGGCACGCATTCGTCTGAATGATGTTGTCTTCGCTGAGGGTGAAGCACCTGAGGGCTACACCGGTGGTCCCCTCGTGGTCACCACTTCTCTGGGTCAGGCACTGTTCAACGAGGCTCTGCCCGCTGACTACCCCTACATCCAGAAAGTTGCAGACAAGGGAACCATCTCCGCGATCGTCAACGATCTCGCAGAGCGTTACCCCAAGACTGTTGTTGCCGCCACCTTGGACAACATCAAGGACGCTGGTTTCCACTGGGCTACTCGCTCCGGTGTGACCGTAGCTCTGTCTGACGTTCTGACTCCTCCCAACAAGCGCGAAATCGTTGCTGGATACGAGAAGTTGGCTGCGAAGGTTCAGTCTGAGTTCGAGAAGGGCATGATCACTGACAACGAACGTCGTCAGGAACTGATCAAGATCTGGACCGACGCGACCGCTGAAGTTGCGGAAGCGATGCAGAAGAACTTCCCCGCGAACAACACCATCAACCGCATGGTCACCTCTGGTGCTCGTGGTAACTGGCTGCAGGTTCGTAACATCGCGGGTATGCGTGGTCTGGTGAACAACCCGAAGGGTGAGATCATCCCTCGTCCGATCATTTCGTCCTACCGTGAAGGTCTGTCCGTGGTGGAGTACTTCATCGCGACCCACGGTGCTCGTAAGGGTCTGGCTGACACCGCTCTGCGTACCGCTGACTCCGGTTACCTCACTCGTCGTCTCGTCGACGTCTCGCAGGATGTCATCATCCGCGAAGAGGACTGTGGCACCACTAAGGGTCTCGACCTGCCTATCGCTGCCGCTAACGCAGCTGGTGAGCTTGTTCGTGACGCCAACGTGGAGAACTCCATCTACGCTCGTAGCCTCGCTGCTGATGCAGTCGACGCGAAGGGCAACGTCATCGCCAAGGCTGGCGACGACGCAGGTGACGTTCTGATCGATACCCTCATCGCTGCGGGCGTTCACGAGGTCAAGGTCCGTTCGGTCCTGACCTGTGAGTCTGCTGTTGGTGTCTGTGCTGCCTGCTACGGTCGCTCGCTTGCCACCGGCAAGCTCGTCGACATCGGTGAAGCCGTGGGTATTATCGCCGCACAGTCCATTGGTGAACCTGGTACTCAGCTCACCATGCGTACCTTCCACACGGGTGGTTCCGCATCGGCTGATGACATCACTCAGGGTCTGCCCCGTGTTCAGGAGCTCTTCGAGGCACGTACCCCTAAGGGTGCATCGCCGATCGCAGAGACTGCTGGTCGCATCACCATCGAAGAGACCGACAAGAGCCGTAAGGTAATCCTCACCCCCGACAACGGTGACGAGGCAGTTATCTACCCCGTGCTCAAGCGTTCAACTCTCCTCGTTTCTGATGGAGACCACGTTGAACTCGGTCAGCCACTTCAGGTGGGAACCGTTGACCCCAAGGAAGTTCTGCGCGTGCAGGGTGTCCGTGCGGTTCAGCAGCTCCTCGTCGGTGGCGTGCAGGGCGTTTACCGCTCGCAGGGTGTTCCTATTCACGACAAGCACATTGAGGTCATCGTTCGTCAGATGCTCCGCAAGGTAACTGTTGTAGAGCACGGTGACACCGACCTTCTCCCCGGTGAGCTTGTGGATCGTTCTCGTTACACCGAGATGAACCGCGCTGCTCTCACCGAAGGGAAGAAGACTGCGTCGGCTCGTCAGGAAGTCCTCGGTATTACCAAGGCTTCGCTGGCTACCGAGTCGTGGCTGTCGGCTGCCTCCTTCCAGGAGACCACCCGTGTTCTCACCCAGGCAGCGATGGACGGCAAGTCCGATCCTCTCGTGGGCCTCAAGGAGAACGTCATCATCGGTAAGCTCATCCCCGCCGGAACCGGTCTTGCGAAGTACCGCAACATCTCGGTTGAGGCAACGGAAGAAGCAAAGGCTGAACGCTACCCCAACCGCATCTTTGCGGCGGAGGGTGACTTCACCGATGCAGACCTGAGCTTCGTCGACTTCGAGTCTTTCTCGTCGGATGACTTCTCCGGTAACTACAACTAAGTAGGAACTCACTCCTGACGGAGTTTGTGACTCGCGAAAGCCCCGCCATGGTGCGGGGCTTTCGTCGTTCTATCATGGCGACATGTCCGATACCGTGACGGAAACCGCATCCGTGCATCCTGAATTCTTCAAACCTGCTCCGGCAGAAGACGCCGAAGTTGTCGGAATCGGTTTTGCCGGTGTCGGCTCAGTCGAAACGGCCCCGGATGCGCCTGCTGTGGTGCGAACCCCCAGCAACCGCACGACCGGTGCTCTGGTTGCTCTGCTCGGCGGGGTGATTTTTGCAGCACTCTATGCCCTGGCTGCCTGGGGTTACAGTGCTGCCGCGTGGCTCTATGGCGATGCTGCGGCCGGCGTGGAAGCCGCCAGCTTTATTCAACAGCGCACAATGGCGTTCCTCAGCACCCCGGTGTATTGGCTCACCGTGATCGCGTTCACGGTCTACTTCGTGGTCTTGGCGATCCTCATCAACAAGGGTCATTGGCGCACATTCGTGCTGTGGGGGTTGGCGGTTGCCGCGCTGACCTACCTCAGCGCCATCGGTACGGGCCTCCTCACGGTAGATGCGTGGACGCTGACCTTTAGCCAGGCGCTGGACTTTATGTGGCGCGGAATTGCTTTTAACCCGCTGGTTTTGGTCGCGGTGGTGCTCTCTCGCGAGATCCCCATCTGGCTAGGAGGATGGATTGCGCTCAAGGGCCGTGCACTCCGGAATGCCCCTGCAGGAGAGGCAGCGGAAACTACCGTTTGACCCCGTCCCCTCGCTGGGATAAGCTTTTGCATTGGTGCGTTTTGCGTGCCAGAAACACCTTAAGGGTCTCCCCACTTTCAACAGTGGTAAACCCCCACGGCATATCTGTCAGAAATGGCTCCACCTTCGTGGTGTCGCGACAGATGTTTAGCTAAATCGTTTAGCGACTGTCACCGTGCAGTTTTAACAAGGAGTACATAGTGCCAACTATTAACCAGTTGGTTCGTAAGGGACGTACGCCCAAGGTCACCAAGACCAAGGCACCCGCCCTCAAGTCGAACCCCCAGCAGCGTGGAGTGTGCACCCGTGTGTACACCACCACCCCCAAGAAGCCCAACTCGGCTCTTCGTAAGGTTGCTCGTGTCAAGCTCAGCAACGGTACCGAAGTAACCGCCTACATTCCCGGTGAAGGCCACAACCTCCAGGAGCACTCGATGGTGCTCGTTCGGGGTGGTCGTGTAAAGGACCTTCCTGGTGTTCGTTACAAGATCATTCGTGGCGCACTGGACACCCAGGCTGTGAAGAACCGTAAGCAGGCTCGTAGCCGCTACGGAGCGAAGATGGAGAAGAAGTAATGCCTCGTAAAGGTCCCGCTCCTAAGCGTCCCGTCGTCGCCGATCCCGTATACGGCGCCCCCATTGTCACCCAGCTCGTCAACAAGATTCTTCTTGATGGCAAGAAGGGTCTCGCAGAGCGCATCGTTTATGGTGCACTCGAAGGTGTCACCGCAAAGACCGGTGCAGATGCCGTCGTCACTCTCAAGAAGGCACTCGACAACGTGCGCCCCACCCTTGAGGTTCGCTCTCGCCGTGTTGGTGGTTCGACCTACCAGGTCCCCGTTGAGGTTAAGCCTCACCGTGCCAACACCCTCGCACTGCGTTGGTTGACCAGCTACGCAAAGGCTCGTCGCGAAAAGACCATGACCGAGCGTCTCATGAACGAGATCCTCGATGCATCGAACGGTCTTGGCGCAGCAGTCAAGCGTCGTGAAGACACCCACAAGATGGCCGAGTCGAACAAGGCCTTCGCTCACTACCGCTGGTAGTCCGAGCTTAACCCTGTTCACTTACAATTTCGGAGGAATCCTGTGGCTCAAGAAGCCCTCACTGACCTAAACAAGGTCCGCAACATCGGCATCATGGCTCACATTGATGCTGGAAAGACCACCACCACTGAGCGAATCCTGTTCTACACCGGTGTGAACCACAAGATCGGTGAAACTCACGATGGTGCGTCGACCATGGACTGGATGGCACAGGAGCAGGAGCGTGGTATCACGATTACTTCTGCTGCAACCACCTGTTTCTGGAACAAGAACCAGATCAACATCATTGACACCCCCGGTCACGTTGACTTCACCGTGGAGGTGGAGCGTTCGCTCCGCGTTCTCGACGGTGCTGTTGCTGTGTTCGATGGTAAAGAAGGTGTGGAGCCTCAGTCTGAGACCGTATGGCGTCAGGCTGACAAGTACGACGTACCTCGTATCTGCTTCGTTAACAAGATGGACAAGCTGGGTGCTGACTTCTACTTCACCGTAGACACCATCATCAAGCGTCTGGGCGCTAAGCCACTTGTTATCCAGCTTCCTATCGGTTTCGAGAACACCTTCGAAGGTGTTGTTGACCTGGTAGAGATGCGTGCACTCACCTGGCGTGGAGACGCCAAGGGTGACGTGGAAATGGGTGCCAAGTACGACATCGAAGAGATCCCTGCGGATCTCGTCGAGAAGGCTAACGAATACCGCGCAAAGCTCATCGAAGCTGTTGCGGAAGGCGACGACGAACTGCTCGAGCGTTACATGGAAGGCGACACCGACTTCTCGGTAGCCGAGATCAAGAAGGCCATCCGCAAGATGGTTATTGCTTCGGAAATCTACCCTGTGCTCTGTGGTTCTGCCTTCAAGAACCGTGGTGTTCAGCCCATGCTTGACGCTGTTGTGGACTACCTCCCCAGCCCGCTCGACGTTGCCGCAACTCAGGGTCACGACGTGCGTGATGAGGAAAAGGTTCTCGAGCGTAAGCCTGATGCTTCCGAGCCTTTCGCCGCACTTGCATTCAAGGTTGCCGTTCACCCCTTCTTCGGTCGTCTGACTTACACCCGCGTTTACTCGGGTAAGGCAGAGTCCGGTGCACAGGTGCTCAACGCAACCAAGGACAAGAAGGAACGTATCGGCAAGATCTTCCAGATGCACGCCAACAAGGAAATCCCTGTTGACATCATGTCTGCTGGACACATCTACGCTGTTATCGGTCTGAAGGACACCACCACTGGTGACACCCTCTGCGATCCTGCCAACCCCATTGTTCTGGAGTCCATGAGCTTCCCCGAGCCCGTTATCTCGGTTGCGATTGAGCCCAAGACCAAGGCTGACCAGGAGAAGCTGGGTACTGCTATCCAGAAGCTTGCTGAAGAAGACCCCACCTTCCGCGTAGAGCAGGACCAGGAAACTGGTCAGACTGTCATCTCCGGTATGGGTGAGCTTCACCTCGACATCCTCGTTGACCGTATGCGTCGCGAGTTCAATGTGGAGGCCAACGTGGGTAAGCCTCAGGTTGCCTACCGTGAGACCATCCGTCGCACTGTAGACAAGCACGACTACACCCACAAGAAGCAGACCGGTGGTTCAGGTCAGTTCGCTAAGGTCCAGATCTCGCTCGAGCCTCTCGCTGTAGAGGGCGACAAGATCTACGAATTCTCAAACCAGGTCACTGGTGGTCGTATTCCTCGTGAATACATCCCATCTGTTGACGCCGGTTTCCAGGCCTCCATGGCAGTCGGCGTTCTCGCTGGCTACCCCATGGTCGGCGTCAAGGGCATCCTCCTCGATGGTGCCTACCACGACGTTGACTCATCGGAAATGGCCTTCAAGCTTGCAGGCTCAATGGCCTTCAAGGAGGCGGCCCGAAAGGCTGACCCCGTACTTCTCGAGCCACTTATGGCTGTTGAAGTTCGTACTCCCGAGGAGTACATGGGTGATGTTATCGGTGACCTCAACTCTCGCCGTGGACAAATTCAGTCCATGGAAGATGCAACGGGTGTCAAGGTCGTTAGCGCCCTTGTTCCCCTGTCGGAGATGTTCGGATACGTCGGTGATCTGCGGTCTAAGACCTCAGGTCGCGCTGTGTACTCGATGACATTCGACAGTTACGCCGAGGTCCCGAAGGCTGTCGCCGACGAGATCGTCCAGAAAAACAAGGGCGAGTAATCTCGCTCCTTGTGAGTTCAGTAAAATAATCCAAACCCTGTAGTTTCCAACCGGAAGCTACTCGAATGTCCTAGGAGGACCCCGTGGCTAAGGCCAAATTCGAGCGCAACAAGCCTCACGTAAACATCGGAACCATCGGACACGTTGACCACGGTAAGACCACTCTTACCGCAGCAATCTCCAAGGTTCTCGCTGACACCTACCCTTCGGCAACCAACGTTCAGCGCGACTTCGCGTCGATCGACTCGGCTCCCGAAGAGCGTCAGCGTGGTATTACCATCAACATCTCGCACGTTGAGTACGAGACCCCCAAGCGTCACTACGCACACGTTGACGCACCTGGCCACGCCGACTACATCAAGAACATGATTACCGGTGCTGCTCAGATGGATGGCGCAATCCTCGTGGTTGCTGCTACCGACGGTCCTATGGCTCAGACTCGCGAGCACGTTCTGCTCGCAAAGCAGGTTGGTGTTCCTTACCTCCTCGTTGCTCTGAACAAGTCCGACATGGTTGACGACGAAGAAATCCTGGAGCTCGTTGAGCTCGAGGTTCGTGAACTCCTCTCCAGCCAGGGCTTCGATGGCGACAACGCTCCTGTTGTTCGCGTATCTGGCCTCAAGGCTCTCGAGGGTGACGCACAGTGGACCAAGTCGATCTTGGATCTGATGGAAGCTGTTGACGCTTCTGTTCCAGACCCCATCCGCGACAAGGACAAGCCATTCCTCATGCCCGTTGAGGACGTCTTCACCATCACCGGTCGTGGAACCGTTGTAACCGGTCGCGCCGAGCGTGGAACCCTTGCAATCAACTCCGAAATCGAAATCGTTGGTATTCGCCCCACTCAGAAGACCACCGTGACCGGTATCGAGATGTTCCACAAGCAGCTCGACGAAGCATGGGCTGGCGAGAACTGTGGTCTTCTTCTCCGCGGTACCAAGCGTGAAGATGTTGAGCGTGGTCAGGTTATCGTGAAGCCTGGTTCCGTTACTCCTCACACCAACTTCGAAGGAACTGCCTACATCCTGTCCAAGGATGAGGGTGGACGTCACAACCCATTCTTCGGAAACTACCGTCCTCAGTTCTACTTCCGCACCACTGACGTGACCGGCGTTATCACCTTGCCTGAGGGCAAGGAAATGGTTATGCCTGGTGACACCACTGACATGACCGTTGAGCTGATTCAGCCCATCGCCATGGAAGAGGGCCTCGGCTTCGCTATCCGTGAGGGTGGCCGTACCGTAGGTGCTGGTACCGTAACCAAGATCATCAAGTAATTTCACGATTACTGATCGGAATGCCCCGGCCTTTGGCCGGGGCATTCTTCTTTTGTTCGATAGTTTTGAGGGTGTGAGTGTGAAGCGGAAACAGGTGGCTGGCTGGGTGGCGGTCGTCCTCGTCGCGTTCGTCGCCGTGATCCTGGTTGCCCAGTGGTTACGCACCTTGCCTGAGGTGGCCGTGTTCCTCTCGAACTACCGGGGAACCACCCCGTTGCCCGACGGTGCACCGGTGGGACTTCCTGCCTGGCTGGGTTGGCAGCACTACCTCAACATGTTCTTTATCCTGCTGGCTATTCGCACCGGCTGGATTATTCGGTCCAAGAAGCGACCTCCTGCATTCTGGACCCGCAGCGACAAGGGCCTTCTCAGATACACCGGGCCTGCCCAGCGCATGGGGATTTATCACTGGTTCCACCTCAGTATCGATTTCCTCTGGGTGATCAACGGAGCACTGTTTATGGTGCTGTTGTTTACCACGGGGCAGTGGATGCGAATCGTGCCCACCAGCTGGGATGTGTTCCCCAACGCCATTTCCGCAGCGTTGCAATATGCCTCACTGCGCTGGCCGGTTGATAACGCCTGGGTGAACTACAACAGCTTGCAAGTTTTGGCCTACTTCGTCACCGTCTTTATTGCCGCTCCGCTGGCCATCTTCACCGGAGTGCGTCTCTCACCGGCCTGGCCAAAGCAGGGCTGGCTTCATCGCGCATTTCCAGAGACGCTCTCTCGTCGCACGCACGCTTTCGTCATGTTCTACTTCTTCGTCTTCATCGTCGCGCACGTGACTCTGGTGCTCACCACCGGTGCCCTGCGTAACCTCAACATGATGTTTGCCGCAAATGACGGCACGAGCTGGTGGGGTGCCGGTATCTTTGCCCTGGCTCTGGCGTCCATGGTGGTGGCCTGGTTCCTGGTCAAGCCCCGTGTGCTCAAGCCCATTGCGAAACTGAGCGGAAAAGTTCAGGGCTAAGCCTTCCCCGTGAGCGGAAGGCGGTGTGCAGGGAAACCTGCTGGCCAGGCATAGTCTTGCTGGCATGTGGGCGACACTGCGGTCATTGCTCCCGGGGAGGGCAGACTATTCCGCCCTGCCCCGTTCCTGGAAGCAGGATCTACTCGCCGGGGTCACCGTTGGCATCGTTGCTTTACCCTTAGCTTTAGCATTTGGGGTCAGTTCGGGGGTCGGAGCGGAGGCTGGGTTGATCACGGCCGTGGTGGCCGGGTTCATTGCTGCCGTCTTCGGCGGATCCAATGTGCAGGTCTCTGGCCCGACCGGGGCCATGGTGGTGGTGTTGGCCCCGATTGTGGCCACGCATGGTGCGGGGTCCGTTGTCATCGTGGGTCTGATGGCGGGCGTCCTCGTCGTTTTGCTGGGTTTGTTCAGGCTCGGCCGTGCCGTCGCGTTCATTCCCTGGCCGGTCATTGAAGGTTTCACTCTCGGGATTGCCGTCATCATCTTTGTGCAACAAATCCCAGCAGCCGTGGGTTCACCGGAGTTTGCCGAATCACCCAACGCCGTGATCTCTGCCTGGAATGCGATTCAGGCCACGACTCTCGATCTGGCGCTGTGGTCACTGGGAGCAGTGTTGATCGTGGCACTGATCATGGTGGTCACTCCGAAGTTCATACCGGTTGTGCCAGGGTCCATCCTGGGAATCATCCTTATGACGGTCATTGCCGAAGTGACCGGTTCACCCTTGGCCAGAATCGGAGAGCTTCCTTCTTCTTTGGGGCTTCCCTCGCTGCCTGATTTTGCGGGCGTTCCCCTCGGGGAATTAATTGTTCCCGCCCTCGCCGTGGCCGCCCTGGCCTCCATTGAGTCCTTGCTGTCAGCTCGAGTTGCTGCGGGCATGGCGAATACCGGAACGTTCCATCCCGACCGAGAACTAGTCGGACAAGGCCTGGCCTCGATTGGTTCGGCACTCTTCGGTGGCATGCCCGCCACCGGTGCCATTGCCCGCACCGCGGTCAATGTCCGGTCCGGTGCGAAGACCCGCATGGCCGCAGTGGTGCATGCCGGTGTATTGCTCGCAGTGGTCTATCTGGCCACCGGGCCCGTGTCCCGGATTCCCCTGGCAGCGCTCGCGGGGGTGCTGATGGTGACCGCAATCAGAATGGTGCCCAGCGCAGCAGCCTGGCGCATCCTGCGCAGCACCAAACATGATGCGCTTATCTTTGTGGTGACCGCAGTCATCACGGTGACGCTCGATCTGGTGGAAGCCGTCGTGGTTGGCATTATCGTCACCGTGCTGTTTTCTCTGCGAGCCTGGTTCCTGCGCAATCGGCTCATCGAAGTTCCTCTGCCGGAACCTGCACGATCCGGCGACGACCGGATTGTGGTGTTCCGCATCGAGGGGGCGTTGTTCTTTGGCGTGGCCGACAAGATTCATGGCCTCATCACGAGCCACCCGAATGTGTCGGTGGTGATTGTGCAGTTGTCGGGCGTGCAGTTCCTGGATGCCACCGGGGCGCAGATCTTGGCCGATATTGTGATGCAGCTCGAGCGAGACGGCAAGACCGCCATTCTCAAGGGAATTCCTGCCCAACACAGAGAGCTGGTCATGCGCGTGGGGGCACTGGGGAAGCTCCGTCACCCCAACCATGTTTTCGAGGATTTTGACCTCGCGGTGGCCCATGCGCGCTCACATATAACACGCGAGGATGCTGCAGCAGCGGAAGGTCTGCCCAGACCCTTCTTTGGCTAAGCTGACTCCGGCGTCTTTTCGGGGCAATCTCCCCGACACGCCCGGGTTGCATTCAGCTTGTATTGTGTGGCAGACTCTTCAAGTTCGACATTTTCTGCCTTTGTGCAGAAATCACTACCCTGACTGTGCATAACGGCGGAATCATTCCGATCACGTTAGGCCGCAGGTAGAGAACATCGCCACAGCTCCGTGAAGAGCCTGGAGTAATCCAGACTTCGCCGTGTTCGCACGACAAGAGCCGAGGCACATTGACATGTAAACAGTGGTGCGAAACAAATACGTAGAGTGCCAGCGTTTAAAACGCGAAGCGTCCAATGCAGCTCCGAGGCTGTACGACGCTCTGAATGAAAGAGAGAGTCACATGGCGGGACAAAAGATCCGCATTCGACTTAAGTCATATGACCACGAGGTCATTGACTCCTCGGCGCGCAAGATTGTCGACACTGTTACCCGTGCGGGTGCAACTGTTGTCGGCCCTGTGCCCCTTCCTACTGAGAAGAACGTGGTGTGTGTCATCCGCTCTCCTCACAAGTACAAGGACAGCCGCGAGCACTTTGAGATGCGCACCCACAAGCGTTTGATCGACATCGTCGACCCCACGCCCAAGGCTGTGGACTCGCTTATGCGCCTTGACCTCCCAGCTGACGTCAACATTGAGATCAAGCTCTAGGGGTCACGATGGCAAATCCAACTAAGACTGTTAAGGGTCTGCTCGGCAAGAAGCTGGGTATGACTCAGGTATGGGACGAAAACAACAAGCTTGTTCCCGTGACCGTGATTGAAATCACTCCCAACGTTGTAACCCAGTTGCGCACCACTGAGAAGGACGGCTACGAAGCCGTACAGATCGCCGGTGGCGCTATTGACCCTCGCAAGGTTAACAAGCCCGCGACCGGTCACTTTGACAAGGCTGGGGTTACTCCTCGCCGTCACGTCACTGAGGTTCGCACCCCCGACGCTGCGTCCTACTCCGTAGGTCAGGAACTCACCGTTGACTCCACCTTTGAAGCCGGCCAGAAGGTCGACGTCATGGGCACGAGCAAGGGTAAGGGTTTCGCCGGTGTGATGAAGCGTCACAACTTCAAGGGTGTTTCCGCATCACACGGTGCACACCGTAACCACCGTAAGCCCGGTTCGATCGGTGCTTCTTCGACCCCCAGCCGCGTCTTCAAGGGCATGCGCATGGCCGGTCGTATGGGTGGAGAGCGCGTGACCGTGCTCAACCTCAAGGTTCACGCAGTAGACGCAGAGAAGGGCCTCTTGCTCGTCAAGGGCGCTGTTCCCGGTGCACGTGGCCGCCTCGTATTCGTTCGCAACGCAGTGAAGGGGGCGTAGTCCATGGCTACCGTTACCACTCTCGACGTCGTTGACCTCAAGGGCAAGAAGGCTGGCTCTGTTGAGCTTCCTGCTGAACTCTTTGACGTCACCGTTAACGTCCCACTGATCCACCAGGTTGTCGTCGCTCAGCTTGCTGCTGCCCGTCAGGGTACGCACAAGGTCAAGAGCCGCGGCGAGGTTTCTGGTGCAGGTCGCAAGCCGTTCAAGCAGAAGGGAACCGGTCGCGCTCGTCAGGGTTCGATCCGTGCTCCTCACATGACTGGTGGTGGAATCGTCCACGGACCAACCCCACGCAGCTATGCACAGCGCACCCCCAAGAAGATGATTGCTGCAGCTCTGCTCGGTGCTCTTTCGGACCGCGCTCGTGGTGGACGTCTTCACGCCGTCACCGCTTTCGGCGAGAACGCACCTTCGACCAAGGTTGCTTCGGACTTCTTGAACACCATCGCCAAGAGCAGGAACGTCCTCATCGTTCTTGACCGCAACGATGACCTGTCGCTCAAGAGCGTTCGCAACCTTCCTAACGTTCACGTTCTGAACTCAGACCAGCTGAACGCTTACGACGTGCTCGTCTCTGACGACATCGTGTTCACTCAGGAAGCAATTACTTCCTTCGTGAACAGCAAGAAGAAGGAAGAGGCCAAGTAATGACTAACGCAGCTTGGAACAAGGACCCTCGCGATGTTGTCATCGCACCGGTTGTTTCGGAGAAGAGCTACGGTCTGATCGACGAAGGTAAGTACACCTTCCTGGTTGACCCTCGTTCAAACAAGACCGAAATCAAGCTCGCTATCGAGAAAATCTTCTCGGTAGAGGTTGCTTCGATCAACACCCTGAACCGTCAGGGTAAGACCCGCCGTACCAAGTTTGGCCAGGGCAAGCGCAAGGACACCAAGCGCGCCATTGTCACTCTGAAGTCCGGTTCCATCGACATCTTTACGGCCGTTGGCTAAGCGGAACGGATAAAGAGGACTCATCATGGCTATTCGTAAGTACAAGCCCACAACCCCGGGCCGTCGCGGCTCGAGCGTTGCGGACTTCGCTGAAATCACTCGTTCGACTCCTGAAAAGTCGTTGCTCCGCCCCCTGTCCAAGACCGGTGGCCGCAACAACCAGGGTCGTATCACTACCCGTCACATCGGTGGTGGCCACAAGCGCCAGTACCGTGTTATCGACTTCCGTCGTAACGACAAGGACGGCGTACTGGCCAAGGTCGCTCACATTGAGTACGACCCCAACCGCACCGCACGTATTGCACTTCTTCACTTCGTTGATGGCACCAAGCGCTACATCTTGGCTCCCAACAAGCTGAACCAGGGTGACTTCGTTGAGTCGGGCGCAAGTGCCGACATCAAGCCAGGTAACAACCTGCCGTTGAAGAACATCCCTACCGGTACCGTCATCCACGCGATCGAGCTCAAGCCCGGTGGCGGCGCAAAGATGGCACGTTCCGCAGGTGCATCTGTTCGTCTCGTTGCGAAGGACGGCCCCTACGCGCAGCTTCGTCTGCCTTCGGGTGAAATCCGTAACGTTGATGCTCGTTGCCGCGCCACCATTGGTGAAGTCGGTAACGCCGAGCAGTCGAACATCAACTGGGGTAAGGCAGGCCGCATGCGTTGGAAGGGCGTCCGCCCAACCGTTCGTGGTGTTGCTATGAACCCAGTCGACCACCCACACGGTGGTGGTGAGGGTAAGACCTCCGGTGGTCGTCACCCTGTCAGCCCCTGGGGTAAGAAGGAAGGCCGTACACGCCGTCCTAACCAGGAAAGCGACAAGCTCATCGTTCGCCGTCGTACCGTCGGCAAGAAGCGCTAGTAGGAGTTTAAGAAGATGCCACGCAGTCTTAAGAAGGGCCCCTTCGTTGACGAACACCTGCTCCGCAAGGTAGTTCGCCAGAACGAGGCCAACACAAAGAACGTAATCAAGACCTGGTCGCGTCGATCGATGATCATCCCCGCGATGCTCGGTCACACGATTGCAGTTCACGACGGTCGCAAGCACATTCCTGTGTTCGTTACCGAAACCATGGTCGGTCACAAGCTTGGTGAATTTGCACCAACTCGTACCTTCCGCGGTCACGTGAAGGACGACAAGAAGGGCCGTCGCCGCTAACCGCGGTGACGATAGGAGGAATAGAAATGGTGGAGTCAGTCGCACGTGTGCGTCACATCCGCGTTACCCCTATGAAGGCTCGACGCGTTGTTAACCTGATCCGTGGAAAGCAGGCTCACGAAGCTCTCGCGATTCTGAAGTTCGCACCTCAGACCGCGTCCGAGCCCGTCTACAAGCTTGTTGCTTCGGCTATCGCAAACGCTCGTGTCAAGGCAGATGCTGCAAACGCATTCCTTGACGAGCAGGACCTGTTCATCTCGGAGGCTTTTGTCGACGAGGGTGCAACCCTGAAGCGTTTCCGTCCCCGTGCACAGGGTCGCGCATTCAAGATCTTGAAGCGCACCAGCCACATCACTGTCGTACTTGCTACCCCCGATGAACTCGAGGTTGCTGGCAAGGCTGCGAAGAAGGAGGCCAAGTAATGGGCCAGAAAGTAAACCCCTACGGCTTCCGCCTGGGAATCACCACCGACCACGTGTCGCGTTGGTTCTCCGACAGCACGAAGAAGGGTCAGCGTTACTCAGACTTCGTGACTGAGGATGTCAAGATCCGTCGCATGCTGAGCGAGACCCTCGACCGTGCAGGTGTTGCACGCATCGAGATCGAGCGCACCCGTGACCGCGTCCGCGTTGACATTCACACTGCCCGTCCCGGCATTGTGATCGGTCGCCGTGGCGCCGAGGCTGAGCGCATCCGCGCTGACCTCGAAAAGCTCACCGGTAAGCAGATCCAGCTCAACATCCTCGAGGTGAAGAACCCCGAGGCTGAGGCTCAGCTGGTCGCTCAGGGTATTGCTGAGCAGCTCGCAGGTCGTGTGGCTTTCCGTCGCGCAATGCGTAAGGGCCTTCAGGGCGCTCAGCGCGCTGGCGCCAAGGGTATTCGTATCCAGGTGTCCGGTCGTTTGGGTGGCGCTGAAATGAGCCGCTCCGAGTTCTACCGTGAAGGTCGTGTGCCTCTGCACACTCTTCGCGCGAACATCGACTACGGCTTCTACGAGGCCAAGACCACCTTCGGCCGCATTGGTGTGAAGGTATGGATTTACAAGGGCGACATCACCAACAAGGAGCTTGCTCGTGAGCAGGCCAACCAGAAGAGTGTCCGTCCCGAACGTAGTGACCGTCCCCGTCGCGCCCCTCAGGGCGAGAAGGCTCCGGTTGCAGCAGGAGTTGAGGCATAACCATGTTGATTCCACGTCGAGTAAAGCACCGTAAGCAGCACCACCCCGGCCGTTCCGGCCAGGCAACTGGTGGTACCAAGGTGTCGTTCGGTGAGTTCGGTATCCAGGCTCTGACCCCCGCCTATGTGACCAACCGTCAGATCGAGTCCGCTCGTATCGCGATGACCCGTCACATCAAGCGTGGTGGAAAGGTTTGGATCAACATCTACCCTGACCGTCCTCTGACCAAGAAGCCAGCTGAAACCCGCATGGGTTCCGGTAAGGGTTCACCAGAGTGGTGGGTAGCTAACGTCAAGCCAGGCCGCGTTCTCTTTGAGCTCAGCGGTGTGAACGAGACCATTGCTCGTGAAGCAATGACTCGTGCAATCCACAAGCTGCCCCTCAAGGCACGCATCATCAAGCGCGAGGAGGGAGACGCATAATGGCTATCGGATCCAAGGAACTCGGTTCCAGCGAGCTGGACACCTTTGACAACGAGCGTCTCGTAGAAGAGCTCCGTAAGGCGAAGGAAGAGCTGTTCAACCTGCGCTTCCAGTCGGCTACCGGCCAGCTCGAGAGCCACGGACGCCTTCGTGCTGTCAAGCGCGATATCGCACGCATCTACACGGTTATCCGTGAGCGCGAGCTCGGTATTCGTGCAACGCCTGCTGCAGCTCCTGCTCCAGCCAAGGCTGAGAAGAAGACCAAGGCCGTCAAGGCCGAGACCGCGGAGGAGACCGAATAATGGCTACCGCAAAGGCTAAGAAGGCCGAAGAGACTGAGGCAATCGTTCGCGGTTACCGCAAGGTTCGTCGTGGTTACGTCACCAGCGACAAGATGGACAAGACCATCGTTGTTGAGGTTGAAGACCGCGTGAAGCACCCTCTCTACGGCAAGGTTATTCGCCGCAGCTCGAAGGTGAAGGCTCACGATGAGCTCAACACTGCCGGCATCGGTGACCTAGTTGTAATCAGCGAGACCCGTCCGCTCAGCGCCTCCAAGCGCTGGCGCCTGGTCGAAATCGTCGAGAAGGCTAAGTAGGCCTCGCCTACTTCGTAAAAGGAGTTAGAAGTGCTTCAGCAAGAATCACGCGTCAAGGTTGCCGACAACACCGGCGCCAAGGAGCTGCTCACGATTCGTGTTCTCGGTGGTTCCGGTCGTCGTTACGCCGGTCTCGGTGACGTCATCGTGGCAACCGTCAAGGACGCTATCCCCGGCGGAAACGTGAAGAAGGGTGACGTCGTCAAGGCTGTCATCGTTCGTACCGTCAAGTCGACCCGTCGTCCCGACGGTTCCTACATCAAGTTCGACGAGAACGCAGCTGTCATCCTCAAGACGGATGGCGAGCCACGCGGTACTCGTATCTTCGGACCAGTCGGTCGCGAGCTTCGCGACAAGAAGTTCATGAAGATCGTTTCATTGGCACCGGAGGTTATCTAGTCATGGCGAACATCAAGAAGGGTGACCTGGTTCAGGTCATCACTGGTCGCACCCAGGCTCGCGGCGGAGATCGTGGCAAGCAGGGCAAGGTAATTGAAGTTCTCACCGAGCGCAACCGCGTCATCGTTGAGGGTGTCAACTACGTGACCAAGCACAGCCGCGTCGGCCAGACCGAACGTGGCACCAAGACCGGTGGTATCGAGACCGTTGAGGCTCCGATCCACATTTCAAACGTGGCCATTGTTGACCCCTCGACCAAGAAGCCCACTCGCGTGGGTTACCGCGTCGAGACGGTTACCAAGAACGGCGCAACCAAGACGGTTCGCGTTCGTTACGCCAAGAAGTCAGGTAAGGACCTGTAATGACCAACACCGCAGTAGCTGGCAAAATCCAGCCACGTCTCAAGGCAAAGTACAAGGCAGAGATTCAGCAGGCACTCGCCACTGAGCTCGGCCTCAAGAACGTTCACGAGATCCCAGCCCTCACCAAGATCGTGGTGAACATGGGTGTTGGTGAAGCAGCCAAGGATGGCAAGCTCATCGACTTCGCTGTCGCTGATCTGACCGCTATCACTGGCCAGAAGCCTTCGGTTACCAAGGCTCGCAAGTCGATTGCACAGTTCAAGCTGCGTGAAGGACAGCCCATTGGCGCACACGTCACTCTGCGTGGCGACCGCATGTGGGAGTTCCTGGACCGCCTCTTGGCACTGGCTCTTCCTCGTATCCGCGACTTCCGTGGTCTGTCTGACCGCCAGTTCGACGGAAACGGTAACTACACCTTTGGTCTCACCGAGCAGACAATGTTCCACGAGATCAACCAGGACAAGATCGACCGTCCTCGCGGTATGGACATCACTGTTGTGACGACTGCCAAGAACGACGAACAGGGTCGCGCATTGCTCAAGGCACTGGGCTTCCCATTCAAGTCGGTAGACACCTCTACCAACTAAGCACCACAGGTCGCCACTCGTGTAACGGGCGGCGAAACCTGGTGAAAAAAGGATAAACATATGACAATGACAGATCCGGTCGCAGACATGCTGACCAGACTGCGCAACGCGAACTCGGCACACCACGACACCGTGTCCATGCCGAACAGCAAGCTCAAGACGGGTATTGCTGAAATCCTCAAGTCTGAGGGTTACATCGCGAGCTGGGAAATTGCAGACGCACGCGTCGGCAAGACCCTGACGCTGAACCTCAAGTACAGCGCTGACCGTCACGCGTCCATCGTCGGCATCAAGCGCGTCTCGAAGCCTGGTCTTCGCGTGTACGCAAAGTCGACCGAAATCCCCAAGGTCCTCGGTGGCCTCGGTATCGCCATTCTGTCCACCTCTAGCGGTCTTCTCACAGACCGTCAGGCTGAGAAGAAGGGCGTAGGTGGGGAAGTCCTCGCCTACGTGTGGTAACCGAGAATGTCACGTATTGGTCGTCTTCCTATTGACATCCCTGGTGGTGTAACCGTGACCATTGAAGGTCAGGACGTTACCACTAAGGGTCCTAAGGGCGAACTGAAGCTCACCATTGCTTCTCCTATCACTGCTGTGATCGAAGAGAACCAGGTCGTTGTCAGCCGTCCCGACGACGAGCGCAACTCGCGTTCGCTGCACGGTCTGACCCGTACCCTCATCGCTAACCAGATTGTTGGCGTGACCCAGGGTTACGAAAAGGGCCTCGAAGTAGTCGGTACTGGTTACCGTGTTGCTTCGAAGGGCGCTGGCGTCGAGTTCGCACTCGGCTACTCGCACCCCATCACCGTTGAGCCTCCTGCAGGCATCACGTTCACCGTTGAAGGTAACAACAAGCTCATGGTGAGCGGCATCGACAAGCAAGCCGTCGGTGAAGTTGCTGCCAACATTCGTAAGTTGCGTAAGCCTGAGCCTTACAAGGGCAAGGGTGTGCGTTACGCCGGCGAGATCGTTCGCCGCAAGGCCGGAAAGAGTGGTAAGTAGCCATGGCTCTCGGAACTCGAGGAAAGTCTAAGTCGGCCGCACGCGACCGCCGTCACGCACGTCTTCGCAAGAAGATCGAAGGAACTTCGGTACGCCCACGTTTGGTCGTTACCCGTTCCGCTCGTCACGTATTCGTTCAGCTCGTCGACGACTCACAGGGTGTCACCGTTGCTTCGGCATCGACCCTCGAGTCGGACATGCGCACGTTCGCTGGCGACAAGACCGCTAAGGCACGCAAGGTTGGCGAACTCGTCGCTGAGCGCGCAAAGAAGGTCGGAATTGAAGCTGTGGTCTTCGACCGCGGTGGAAACAAGTACGCCGGTCGCGTTGCCGCGATCGCCGATGGAGCCCGAGAGGGTGGATTGAGCCTGTGAGCGAGAACACTGTTAACGAAACTGAAGTTGTTGCAGAAGCAGCAGCTGTGGAGTCTGCACTCGTAGACACCGCTAACGAGCCTCGTGAGGCTCGCCGCGGTGGCCGTGAGCGCAACCCCAACAAGGATCGCAACCGCGACCGCGACGCTGAGAAGAGCCAGTTCCTCGAGCGCGTCGTCACTATCAACCGTGTATCCAAGGTCGTCAAGGGTGGTCGTCGCTTTAGCTTCACCGCACTCGTCGTCGTTGGAGATGGCAACGGTTTGGTCGGTGTCGGTTACGGCAAGGCTAAGGAAGTACCTCTCGCGATCTCGAAGGGTGTTGAAGAAGCCAAGAAGGCTTTCTTCCGCGTCCCTCGCTCGGGTAGCACCATTCCTCACCCCGTTCAGGGCGAGGCTGCTGCCGGTGTTGTCCTTCTCCGTCCCGCCGCTGCAGGTACCGGTGTTATCGCCGGTGGTCCTGTCCGCGCCGTACTCGAGTGCGCCGGCATCCACGACGTACTGAGCAAGTCGCTCGGTTCGTCCAACACGATCAACATTGTTCACGCCACCGTGGAAGCACTGAAGCAGCTCGAAGAGCCTCGCGCCGTTGCAGCCCGTCGTGGTCTGGACTTTGACCAGGTTGCTCCTGCTCGCCTCGTGCGCGCAGAAGCTGAGGCTGCAAAGGCAGGTGCCTAATGGCTGCTCGTCTGAAGGTCACACAGATCAAGTCCGTAATTAGCGAAAAGCAGAACCAGCGCGACACTCTTCGGAGCCTGGGTCTCAAGCGCATTGGCGACATCGTCGTCAAAGAGGACAGCCCCGTAAATCGCGGATACGTTCGCACCGTGGCTCACCTCGTCAAGGTCGAGGAGATTGACTAATGGCTGAAGAGAAGAAGGAAGCCGCGAAGGCTCCTGCGAAGGCTGCTGCCCCCAAGGCTGCCGCTGCTAAGGCACCTGCTGCCAAGGCTGCTGCACCGAAGGCTGCTGCCGCAAAGGCTCCCGCAGCAAAGGCTGCAGCTCCTAAGGCTGCCGCTGCTGCAAAGCCTGCTGCTGAGAAGTCGGAAGCAGAAGCCCCCAAAGTAAAGGCTGCAAAGTCTGTTGCGAAGAAGGCTGAAGCTACCGAAGCTCGTGAGCACGTCCTCAAGGTCCACCACCTTCGTCCCGCACCTGGTGCGAAGAAGGCAAAGACTCGCGTAGGCCGTGGTGAAGGTTCTAAGGGTAAGACTGCTGGTCGTGGTACCAAGGGAACGAAGGCTCGTTACCAGGTCAAGATCGGCTTCGAGGGTGGGCAGATGCCTCTGCACATGCGTACCCCCAAGCTCCGCGGCTTCAAGAACCCCTTCCGCGTGGAGTACCAGGTTGTCAACCTGGATGCTCTCTCGGAGCTGTACCCCAACGGTGGAGATGTCACAGTCGCTGACCTCGTCGCCAAGGGTGCTGTTCGCAAGAACGAGAAGGTCAAGGTTCTTGGTAACGGCGACATCGCTGTTAAGCTGAACATTGCGGTCGATAAGGTCTCGAGCTCAGCTGAGCAGAAGATCGTCGCTGCAGGTGGTTCGATCAAGTAACCACTCGCTGGTTACGCAACAACGTAGCGTTACTGGCTCCCCGAAAGGGGGGCCAGTACGCGTTACACCACAGGTTTACAGGAGTCATTTGTGATTAGTGCAATCGTGCGAATTTTCCGCACTCCCGATCTGCGCCGCAAGATTGGCTTCGCGCTGGGCATGATCGCCCTGTTCCGTCTGGGCTCTTTCATCCCCGGACCCTACGTTGATTTTGGCAACGTCCAGGCGTGTTTGAACGCCAACCAAAACACCTCGGGCCTCTACGAGCTCGTCAACCTCTTCTCAGGTGGAGCACTGCTCCAGTTGAGCATCTTTGCCCTGGGCATCATGCCGTACATCACGGCGTCGATCATTATCCAGTTGCTGCGCGTGGTTATCCCACACTTTGAAACACTGCACAAGGAAGGTCAGGCTGGCCAGTCCAAGCTGACCCAGTACACCCGCTACCTCACCATTGCGCTCGGTGTTCTGCAGTCGACGACCCTCATCACCGTTGCTCGCTCCGGCGCTTTGTTTGGGACGAACTCCACTCCGGAATGTTCTCAACTGCTGACCAACGACTCCTGGTACGCCATTCTGCTCATGGTTATCACGTTGACCGCAGGTACCGGTGTGATCATGTGGATGGCTGAGCTCATCACCGAAAAGGGCATCGGTAACGGTATGTCCTTGCTCATCTTCACCTCGATTGCCGCAGGCTTCCCTCGCTCGCTGGGTAACGTGTACGCAGCTCGTGGTCTCAACACTCTGCTCATCGTGCTGGCCCTCATCATTGTGGTCATCATCGCGGTGGTCTTCGTGGAACAGTCCCAGCGTCGTATTCCGGTTCAATACGCCAAGCGCGTGGTGGGCCGTCGAACCTATGGTGGCAACAACACCTACATCCCGATCAAGGTCAACATGGCCGGCGTGGTCCCCGTGATCTTCGCCTCGTCCTTGCTGTACCTGCCTGCCCTCATCGCGCAGTTCAACCAGCCTGCAGCTGGTGAACAGCCTGCAGGCTGGGTGACCTGGATCACCACCTACCTGACCCAGGGTGACCACCCCGCCTATATGGCGCTGTTCTTCCTGCTCATTGTGGGCTTCACCTACTTCTACGTCGCCATCACCTTCAACCCTGTTGAAGTGGCGGACAACATGAAGACCTACGGTGGATTCATCCCCGGTATTCGTGCCGGTCGTCCGACCGCGGAATACCTGGACTACGTTCTTACCCGCATTACGCTGCCTGGTTCTCTCTACCTCGGCTTCGTCGCTATTCTTCCGCTCATCGTGTTGGCCTTGGCCGGCGCGAACACCGACTTCGCTTTCGGTGGAACCTCGATCCTCATCGTGGTGGGTGTTGGTTTGGAAACGGTGAAGCAGATTGATTCGCAGCTGCAGCAGCGTCACTACGAAGGACTCTTGCGCTAATGACAGGAACACGCCTGCTTCTCATTGGTCCTCCCGGTGCCGGTAAGGGCACGCAGGCTGCTGTCCTTGCGCAGACCTACGCGATTCCTGCCATCTCAACCGGTGACATTTTCCGTGCCAACGTCAAGAACGAGACTCCCCTGGGGCTCGAGGTCAAAGCCATCATGGCGCGCGGTGAATATGTTCCAGACTCCCTCACCAACGCGATTGTCGAAGACCGTCTGCACGAAGCAGATGCCGTCTCTGGCTTTCTCCTCGACGGTTACCCTCGCACCATCGATCAGGTGAACGAACTGGACCGCATGCTCTCCGCTGACGGCAAGGCTCTAGATGCTGTTGTGCTCATCACCGCAGACACTGATGTGGTTGTCGGACGCTTGCTCAAGCGCGCCGAGATCGAAGGCCGTGCCGACGACACCGAAGACGTGATTCGTCACCGCATGTCCGTCTATGAAGAGCAGACGGCACCCTTGATCGACACCTACACCGCTCGTGGCCTCGTCGTCACCGTGGATGGTTTGGGTGCCGTCGAAGACGTCACCGCACGGATCGTAGCTGCGCTGGCCGCCAAGGGCATTCAGGCTTAGGCCTGGGCTTCTGATGGGCTTTCGTACCAACATTTACAAGTCTCCTGCCCAGCTTCGGCTGATGGTGGAGCCTGGGTTGATCACCGCTGCCGCCTTGGATGCTGTGCGCCCTCTCATTCGTGCGGGAGTCTCCACGCTCGAACTCGATGCTGCAGCGGAGAAGGCCATCCGTGAACGCGGGGGAGAGCCCAACTTTATGTTGGTCCCCGGTTATCACCACACCGTGTGTGCTTCGGTCAACGATGCTGTGGTTCACGGCATCCCCGGCGGTCGCATTCTGGAACCCGGTGACATTGTCTCGATTGATGCAGGTGCTCAATACAAGGACTGGAATGGCGACTCCGCCATCACCGTTGTTGTTCCTGACCCGAGCCGGCCTGAGCTTGTGACCGAGCGTGAACAGCTTTCCCGCATTACCGAAGGTTCCCTCTGGGCCGGTATTGCGCGCCTCGCCAAGGCGAAGTATCTCAATGAGGTCGGTGACGCCATCCAGGGCTATATCGAACTCGAAGGCCAGAAGGTGGGCCACCGCTATGGCATCCTGACCGATTACATCGGTCACGGCATTGGTCGGGACATGCATGAAGCACCTCCCGTGTTTAACTACCGGGTCAAGCAAAAGGGTCCTGAGGTCAAGCCTGGCCTCGTCATCGCCATTGAACCCATGGTGGTGACCGGCAGCATCGATACCTATGTTGACGAGGACGAGTGGACCGTGATCACCGAAGACGGTGGCATGGCTTCGCACTGGGAACACTCCGTTGCCGTGCACAAGGATGGCATCTGGGTCCTCACTGCACACGACGGTGGCGCAGCAGGACTGGCGCCGTTTGGTGTTGTTCCGATTTCTATCGCTTAATTCCGCAATGAAGAGGGTTATCCCTACATAAGCATCGAAGAGTGTGTGTGGACTAGACCTCCTCAGTAACTTCAAACCTCATATGGCACGTTGTGCCCACATTGCGAGGTCTCCACATGAAGTTCTTTTTCCGCACCCTTACTTCTGGCCTGACCGGTGTTGCTGTCATTCTGGGGATCATGATGTTTGGCTCTGCGGCTCAGGCGACCATCACTCCTAGCTCTGGTCCGGCTGCTGGTGGAACAAGCGTCACGGTGGAGGGGATTCACTTTGTTCAAGTTGCTGGAGGTAGTTCGCACACTTTGGCTCTCACAAATCTGGGAACGGTCTATGCCTGGGGCGGCAACAACGATGGCGAGTTGGGCAATGGCACATTTACAAACTCCTCAACGCCTGTTGCTGTAATGGACGCCCAGGGGCTTTTGCCATTAACAGGTGTTTCTCAAATCGCGGTGGGAGATGATTTTTCCATCGTGTTGCTTGAAACGGGTGAAGTCTATGCGTGGGGAGAAAATGATTATGGCCAATTAGGCGATGGCTCAACTACGGGTAGAGCCTTGCCAACTCGGGTCAAAGACTCTGACGGAACAGGTTGGCTTTCTGGAGTAAGTTTTCTCGCATTGGGATCGACGCATTCATCCGCCATTCTTGAGAACGGAACCGTCATGGCCTGGGGTGACAACCTCTATGGCCAACTTGGAATCGGAACATTTGTAGACCAGTTGCTTCCAGTTACTGTCAAGGACTCTTCTGGTACGACAGCCCTAGCGGGGGTTAGTGCAATTGCATTGGGACAAGAACATACCCTGGCGCTGCTGGAATCGGGCCAGCTCATGGCCTGGGGCGAAAATTTCAGCGGTCAGTTGGGTGACGGCACTACTGTCTCCCGATCTCTTCCATTTGCGGTGAGTGATGCGTCTGGATCTGGTGTCTTGTCACAGGTCGCCTTCATTGGAGCGCGGGGTGACCACTCACTGGTCATATTGAACACAGGAGAGTCATACGCCTGGGGGAAAAACAATTCTGGGCAACTGGGTGACGGCACGACTACAAACCGTTCCAGGCCAGTCAGAGTGATGGATAGTTCAGGGAACGCACCTCTCGGAAGTACTTCGAAGATAATTGCTGGGTATAGATCTTCTTACGCTCAGCTTTCTACTGGAGAGCTTGTTGCGTGGGGAAGAAATTCTCTCGGGGAATTGGGCGATGGGACGACAAATGACAGTCTGCTCCCGGTATTTGTATTGAATGCTGCAGGCGATAGCGCCCTGACTGGTATTTCACTTGTGACGTCTGGAAGTAGTCATGTTGTGGCCGTGCTGACCTCTGGCACAACGGTTGCGTGGGGAGACAATTCGTCCTATGAGCTGGGTATTGGCCTCTCCACTCACTACGCGACATTGCCGCAGACGAGCGCAAACTTTCAGCCACAGAGCGTAAGTTTCGGATCGAACGTAGCTGGAAACCTCACGATTTCAAGCACAACATGGGCAGTAGTAAGCCCCGTTTCTACAGCTGGACACGTAGATATCTTGGCGACAGCATCTGTATTTGGTGGAGCTACCCCAGCAAGTCCTGCATTGGTAACGTGGAAAGCCGGATTGTTTACATACGAACCTGTCCTTGCTACAACCGGGTCTCCCGCACCTGTTCCGCTTGGAATAGCCGCGACACTGGCGCTCCTCGTGGGTCTGGCGCTCCTCGTGGGCTGGCGCAGAGTTAAGAGGAGCTAATTTCCTGCAGATATGTTCTCCAACTCGATACCCGGTTGGATTTCTGCCGGAATATCACATAAGCTAGGACTTTGGTGTCTGTTGCCCTGCCTTTGGCGTGTCGTCAGAACACTATTTGCATCCGCAAGACCAGTAATCCCCAACTAAGCGATAAGTGAGTTATGGCCAAAAAAGACGGCGTCATCGAGATCGAAGGTTCGATCACCGAAGCGTTGCCCAACGCTATGTTCCGCGTTGAGCTGACTAATGGCCACAAGGTTCTTGCCCACATCTCGGGCAAGATGCGCCAGCACTACATCCGAATCCTCCCTGAGGACAAGGTCATCGTAGAGCTCAGCCCTTACGACCTCACCCGTGGACGTATCGTCTACCGCTACAAATAAGGGTTACTGAGAAGTAACGGCCAGAGCCCACAAGGCTTCGGTACGAAGACAGCGATAAAAGGAAAAGAACAATGAAGGTCAACCCCAGCGTTAAGCCCATCTGCGACAAGTGCAAGGTGATTCGCCGCCACGGAAACGTCATGGTGATCTGCGAGAACCCTCGTCACAAGCAGCGCCAGGGCTAGTCGACAGGCTCCCACAAATTTTCACTCGCAAGAGTGAGCCCGCGGTTCGCCGCAACAACTCAATAAGCACTCCCAAGAACCTACTTCGGTAGGGGACACCTACGGTTGGAGGCCGTGGCACCGGGAATGCTCCATACCTCCACTACACACAAGGAGATGCCACCATGGCACGTCTTGCCGGAGTAGACATTCCACGCGAAAAGCGCGTGGAGGTTGCACTGACATACATCTACGGCGTTGGTCGTACTCGAGCAGTTAAGACTCTCGTGGACACCCAGATCAGCGGAGATATCCGCGTCAAGGATCTGACCGACGACCAGCTCGTCGCACTGCGCGACTACATCGAAGCAAACTTCCGCGTAGAGGGTGACCTCCGCCGTGAAGTTCAGGCCGACATCCGCCGCAAGGTTGAGATCGGTTCGTACGAGGGTCTTCGCCACCGTAAGGGTCTTCCCGTCCGCGGTCAGCGCACCAAGACCAACGCTCGTACCCGCAAGGGACCCAAGCGTACCGTCGCCGGCAAGAAGAAGGCTAAGTAATCCGCTTCGCGGGTTTTAGCCCCCCTTATTTAGGTTTTTAGGAGAAATCATGGCAGCACCTAAGTCGGCAGTTCGCAAGCCGCGCAAAAAGGACAAGAAGAACGTTGCTGTGGGCCAGGCCCACATCAAGAGCACGTTCAACAACACCATCGTGTCGATCACGGACACCACTGGTGCCGTAATCAGCTGGGCATCGTCCGGTGGAGTGGGCTTCAAGGGTTCGCGTAAGTCGACCCCCTTCGCCGCTCAGCTCGCAGCAGAGTCTGCAGCACGCCAGGCACAAGAGCACGGCATGAAGAAGGTAGATGTTTTCGTCAAGGGCCCCGGCTCTGGTCGTGAAACCGCAATTCGTTCGCTTCAGGCCGCTGGCCTCGAGGTTGGTTCGATTTCCGATGTGACCCCTCAGGCTCACAACGGTTGCCGTCCACCTAAGCGTCGCCGCGTTTAGTCTTTCCCCCCGTTTTAACAACTCAATAAACCGCTCACGCAAGTGTCATATATCGGACACTTAGCCGAAAGGAATACATAGTGCTCATTGCACAGCGCCCCACGCTTTCCGAAGAGAACATCTCCGAATACCGTTCACGGTTCATCATTGAACCGCTGGAACCTGGCTTCGGTTACACCCTCGGTAACTCGCTCCGTCGTACCCTGCTCTCCAGCATTCCTGGCGCAGCAGTAACCAGCATCCGTCTGGACGGCGTTCTCCACGAGTTCTCCACCATCCCCGGTGTCAAGGAAGATGCAACTGAAATCATCCTGAACATCAAGACTCTGGTTGTCTCCAGCGAGCACGACGAACCCATCACCGCTTACCTTCGTAAGCAGGGTGCTGGCGTTGTCACCGCTGCAGACATCTCCGCACCTGCCGGTGTTGAGATCCACAACCCAGAGCTGGTTATCGCAACCCTCAACGACAAGGCAAAGTTCGAGCTCGAACTGACCATCGAGCGTGGCCGTGGCTACGTTTCTGGCAGCCAGAACCGTTCCGAGTTCTCCGAGGCTGGACAGATTCCTGTTGACTCGATCTACTCGCCCGTCCTCAAGGTGACCTACCGCGTCGAGGCAACTCGTGCCGGTGAGCGCACTGACTTCGACCGCCTGGTCGTTGACGTGGAGACCAAGTCTGCGATCACCCCTCGTGACGCAATGGCTTCTGCAGGTCGCACTCTGACCGAACTGTTCGGTCTGGCTCGCGAGCTCAACACCGCTGCGGAAGGTATCGAGATTGGTCCTGCACCCGTTGATGCTGTTCTCAGCTCTGAGCTCTCGATTCCTGTCGAAGACATGGACCTCTCGGTTCGTTCCTACAACTGCCTCAAGCGCGAAGGCATCAACACCGTCTCTGAGCTGGTTGCTCTGTCCGAGACTCAGTTGATGAACATTCGCAACTTCGGTCAGAAGTCGGTCGACGAGGTTCGCGACAAGCTCATTGAAATGGGTCTTTCGCTCAAGGATTCTGTCCCCGGTTTTGACGGAGCACACTTCTACGGTGGCTTCGACGAAGACGAGAACATCTAAGCGACTGTCTGTATAGACACGTCACAGTATTGATTTACGGAGAAATAAAAAATGCCTACCCCAACTAAGGGTCCACGCCTCGGAGGCGGTCCTGCACACGAGCGCTTGATGCTCGCGAACATGTCCGTTTCGCTGTTCACTCACAAGTCGATCAAGACCACCGAGACCAAGGCTAAGCGCCTGCGTCCCGTGGCTGAGCGTCTCATCACGTTTGCAAAGCGTGGAGACCTTCACGCACGTCGCCGTGCGCTTGCAATCTTGCGGAACAAGGAAGCTGTTCACATCCTTTTCACTGAAATTGCTCCACTGGTTGCTGAGCGTGAGGGTGGCTACACTCGCATCACCAAGCTCGGTTACCGCAAGGGCGACAACGCTCCCATGGCGCAGATCGAGCTCGTGCTCGAGGCCCTCAACAAGAAGCCTGCGAAGGCTAAGCCAGCTAAGGCAGAGGCTCCCAAGGCCGCTCCCGCAGCAGCTGAAGTTGTTGAAGAGGTCGTCGTCGATGAGGTCACCGAAGAGGTCGTCGTTGACACCGCCGGTGAGGCAGTTGTCGAAGAGGTTGTAGAAGTTGCTGCAGTTTCCGACATGGTTGAAGAAGGCGCACCTGTTGAGCCCGAAGCAACGGAAGAAGCCAAGTAGTCCTTTACAGACATACTCGCAGGGAACCCCAGCACTTCGGTGCTGGGGTTCCTTCGTTAACGCACGAGTCTTCTGACATTTAGACTCAAAGACGTGAATCCTCCGGCAGAACCCATCGACGAACTCGTCGAAGATGACTTTGCCGACCTCATCGAGGTAGAAGGCTCTGTCCGTCTGCGTCTGGATCTCTCCTATGACGGCACCGACTTTGCCGGCTGGGCCAAGCAACCGGGTCTGCGCACCGTGGAAGACAACCTCGAGCAGGCTTTTGCACAGGTGCTGCGGATGGAAGTCTCCCCGCGCATCGTGTGCGCCGGGCGCACCGATGCCGGAGTTCATGCGGCAGCCCAGGTTGCCCACATCGATGTTCCGCTGGAACAACTCATTCGAGTGTCGTTCTCTCGGGAGGAACGCAGAGCCCTGCAGGAGCAGGGCGGCATTCCCTACGCCGACGAACTGCCTGTCGTTCCCGCGGTGATGCTCGATGCCCTCAGTCGCCGGGTCAATGGCTCGATGGGCCGTCACTCTGACATCATTATCAACCGCGTTGTCGTGGCTCCGCGAGGCTTTGATGCTCGCTTCTCGCCGCTTGCCCGGCGTTATGAATACCGCATCGCCGATGGCCTGGAACACCAGAACCCCATTGATCGGCGCGTGACCACGTTCCACTTCTATCCGCTGAATGTGGAGAAAATGAATGAGGTGGCTGACCTCATGCTGGGCCTGCGCGACTTCGGCGCCTTTTGCCGTCCCCGGCCAGGTGCCACCACGATTCGGGAATTGCAGGAATTTCGCTGGCACCGCCGCGAAGACGGCGTGATTATCGCGCGCATCCAAGCTGATGCCTTCTGTCACTCGATGGTGCGCTCACTTGTGGGGGCGTGTGTCGCTGCAGGATCGGATTCTGCCTCGCTCGAACACATCGAGGACCTGCGCGATCAGGCAGAGCGTACGAGTGTGTTTAAGGTCATGCCCGCCCACGGATTAACCCTGACCGAGATTATTTACCCCCCGGATCACGAGGTGGGCCAGCGGGCAGAACTTACCCGCAGCCGTCGCGAATTGACCGACGACGCTCCGATAGCGTAAATTAGACCCTTGGTGCTTGTTCCATGCGGAACGGGCCGCCGAAGTTGAGCCCTCGACTGATGGGTTCTGAACAGTTACTGTTCCAGAACGCAACGACTGAGCGGGATACACGGACCACTCATTTCGACAAGAAAGCAGTATTACTGTGACTCGTACCTTTACGCCTAAGGCCTCAGAAGTGACGCGCGGCTGGGTCATCATTGACGCAACCGACGTTGTACTTGGCCGCCTCGCTTCTCACGCAGCAACCATCCTGCGCGGCAAGAACAAGGCTACCTACACCCCTCACATGGATATGGGTGACTTCGTCATCATTGTCAACGCAGACAAGGTTGTCCTCACCGGCAACAAGGCTGCACAGAAGAAGGCTTACCGCCACTCTGGTTACCCCGGTGGTCTCCGCGCGACGACCTACACCGACCTGCTCGAGAAGAACCCCGAGCGCGCTGTCGAGAAGGCTATCCGCGGCATGCTCCCCAAGACCTCTCTCGGTCGCGATCAGTTCCGCAAGCTCAAGGTCTACCGTGGCGCTGAGCACCCTCACGCTGCACAGCAGCCCCAGGTATACACCCTCACTCAGGTAGCTCAGTAGAGCCTCGTAGATTTAGATAAAGGATTAAGTAATCATGGCGGATAACGCAGAAATCGAGACCGAGACCGAAGAGGTCACCGAGTACTCAACCGAAACTCCTGTTGCAGTAGCCCCGAAGGCTCCTCGCGCAATCCTCAACGTTCCCGGTGCAGCTGTCGGTCGTCGCAAGCAGGCTATTGCTCGCGTGCGTCTCGTTCCCGGTTCGGGCAAGACCACGGTCAACGGCCGTGAGCTCGCTAACTACTTCCCCAACAAGCTGCACCAGCAGCTCATCAACGACCCTTTCACCGTGTTAGAGCTCGGTGGCGCATATGACGTCGTTGCACGCATCACCGGCGGTGGCCCTTCCGGTCAGGCTGGCGCCCTGCGTCTCGCTATTGCTCGTGCACTGAACGAGATTGACCGCGACAACAACCGCGCGACTCTCAAGAAGTCTGGCTTCCTCACTCGTGACGCACGCGTCATCGAGCGCAAGAAGGCTGGTCTCAAGAAGGCCCGTAAGGCTTCTCAGTTCTCGAAGCGTTAATCTCGCTTCTGTAGAAGAAGTCGACTGTCCCTTGGCACGTCTATTCGGCACGGACGGTGTCCGAGGCTTAGCTAACCGTGAGCTCACGGCAGATCTAACCTTGGCACTGGCCCAGTCGGCCGCGGTGGTTCTCACCAGCGGTCGTCGTGCCGAAGCCAGACGAGCTGAGGGACGTCGTGCAACTGCGGTCATTGCCCGCGACCCCCGCATCTCGGGTGAATTCCTCACTGCTGCGTTGTCGGCCGGTTTGGCCAGCTCCGGGATTGACGTTCTCGATGCTGGCGTGATTCCCACGCCTGCGGCGGCGTTCTTGGTCAGCGACATCGGGGCAGATTTTGGGGTGATGGTGTCGGCCTCCCACAACCCGGCACCCGATAACGGCATCAAGTTCTTTGCCTTCGGCGGCACGAAGCTTCCTGATGAGGTCGAAGACCGCATCGAAGCATCGCTGGACGCCGATCACTTGCTGCCCACCGGCGGTGAGGTGGGGCGCATTCGTCGCTTCGCAGATGCCGAAGACCGCTACGTTGTGCACCTGCTCGGCACTCTGCCGCACAAGCTGGATGGCCTGCACGTCGTGCTGGACTGCGCCAACGGTGCTGCGTCGGCGATTTCCCCTGAGGTGTTCACCGATGCGGGTGCGCGTGTAACGGTTATTGCCGCAGACCCCAATGGCATCAACATCAACGACGGTGTGGGCTCGACCCACCTCGACGTGGTTGCGGCTGCTGTTCTCGCCCACGGTGCTGATATTGGTATTGCCCACGATGGTGACGCGGACCGCTGCTTAGCGGTGGACGCTCAGGGCAACGTCATTGATGGCGACCAGATCATGGCCATCCTCGCGGTGTCCATGAAGGAACGCGGCACGCTCACCAACGACACTCTCGTGGCCACCGTGATGAGCAACCTTGGTCTCCACAAAGCGATGGACAAGCACGGCATCCGTGTTCTCCAAACGGCGGTTGGTGACCGCTATGTCCTCGAAGGCTTAGCCGAACACGGCGCAGCTCTCGGCGGCGAACAGTCCGGTCACGTCATCATGACCGAATACGCCACCACCGGTGACGGTATTTTGACCGGTCTTCACCTGGTTGCCGAAATGGCTCGCACGGGCAAGACCATTGCGGAGCTTGCCTCGGTGATGACGGTCTTCCCTCAGATTTTGGTCAACGTCCGCGGTGTAGATCACCGCGCACTGGCCGGCAACGCGGCCATCGATGCCGCGGTTGCCGCTGCCGAGGCAGAACTGGCCGACACCGGCCGTGTTCTGCTGCGTCCGTCTGGTACCGAACCCATGGTGCGCGTCATGGTTGAAGCTGCAGATCAGACCACAGCTGACCGTCTGGCCCACGAACTGGCCGACGTGGTCAAGGCAGAGCTCGCGCTTTAGTTCTTTTTTCTGGTGCGGTAGGCCAGCTGTAACAGCCACTGCACGCCAATACCTGCGGCCAGGCACACCACTCCGGCGAGGCCATTGCCGCCGGGGAAGTATTCCCACTGTGAGCCGGGCAAGGTGAACAGCCAGCCACCAAAGAATGCAATCCAGGCCGTCCAGCCGAAAAGGACAGCGTTGAGGATCGACAGAATCCAAATAATGACGACCATGGTGTTCTTTCCTAGATTTTCCGCAGCAAGACGGTGGACACGGCGTGGTTGGCAGCTTTGCGCAACACGAGCGTGGCACGGGAGCGGGTGGGGCGAATGTTTTCTTCCAGGTTGGGGCGGTTGATTCTGTTCCAGAAGTCTTCTGCCGTGGCGCGGGCTTCGGCTTCGGTCAACTCGGCATAGCGGTGAAAGTAGGAATCGGGGTTCGAGAAGGCACTGCGCTGCAAGCTCAAAAAGCGTTCTTGATACCAGGACTCGATGTCCGGCGTTCTGGCATCCACATACACGGTGAAGTCGAACAGGTCGCTGACGGCCAGGCCGCCACCGCTGGTCGGCGGCTGCAGCACGTTGAGACCTTCCACAATGAGCACATCAGGCTGGCGCACGACGATCTTCTCGTCGGGCAAGATGTCATAACTGAGGTGGGAATAGACCGGGGCCGAGACTTCGGTAGCACCGCTCTTGACTTCACTGACAAAGCGCAGCAACGCACGACGGTCATAGGACTCAGGGAAACCTTTACGGTTCAGAATGCCCCGGCGGGACAGCTCCGCATTCGGATAGAGAAAACCATCGGTGGTGACGAGCTCAACCCGGGGAGTGTCCTCCCAGCGAGCCATGAGCATTTGCAGCAGACGTGCCACGGTGGACTTCCCCACAGCCACCGAGCCTGCGACACCGATCACGAACGGTGTCGTGGAGGCTCGCTGGCCGAGGAAGTTGGTCGTGTCCGCGTGAAGCTTGCGGGCTCCCGCAGCATAGATCGACAGCAAACGGCTCAGCGGGAGATAGACATCCTCGACCTCTTTGAGATCGAGACGGTCGCCCAGTCCCCGCAGGCTTTCGATATCTGCTTCAGTCAAGGGCGACGACGTGGTGGGTGCAAGCTCTGCCCATTCGTCGCGCGAGATCTCCACGAACGGGGTCGTGTGGACCGCGATGGGGGTGGTCGGCTCACTGCTCACCTCCCCATTCTGCCCTAAGCCAGCTCACTGCCCTACGTGGACTAAACTTGGGTATATGTGTGGAATCGTGGGTTACGTAGGTAAGAAGGACACAATAGCTGTCCTTATGGGGGGCTTGAAGCGACAGGAGTACCGCGGATACGACTCTGCCGGTATCGCCATCCTGACCGAACAGGGCACGATTGAGACCGCGAAGAAGGCGGGAAAGCTGCAGGCGCTGGTTGATCTGCTCCAGACCAGCCCCGTTTCTCCCGGTCACACCGGAATTGGGCACACCCGCTGGGCCACCCACGGTGGACCCACCGATGTCAATGCACACCCCCACTTAGGTGATGGCGGCAAGCTGGCCCTCATTCACAACGGCATCATTGAAAACTTTGCGGAAATCAAGGCCGAACTGCTGGCCAAGGGCTACGAATTCGAGTCAGAAACCGACACTGCCGTAGCTGCTGTCATGCTCGGTGACGTCTATGCCCAGGTGGGCGACCTGCGTGAAGCGATGCGCCTGGTGGTCAACCGTCTCGAGGGTGCCTTCACGCTGCTCGCTGTCCACACCGATGCTCCGCACCTCATCGTTGCTGCACGTCACAACTCACCCCTGGTCATTGGTCTGGGCGAGGGTGAAAACTTCCTCGGCTCGGATGTGGCTGCGTTTGTGGAATACACCCAGCGCGCGGCAGCCGTGGGACAGAACCAAGTTGTGGCGATCACTCCTGACGCGGTGGAGGTCACCGACTTCGACGGTAACCCCGTTGCGATCGAAGAGTATGAAATCGCCTGGGATGCCTCCGCCTCCGACAAGGGTGGCTGGTCGTCCTTCATGGCTAAAGAAATCACCGAGAACCCTGACGCGGTGGCCAACACCGTCCGTGGTCGCGTGGTCGACGGTCTGGTCGAGGTTCCTGAGCTCACCGAACTCGGGGACGACATCCTCAACGGCATCAGCCGCATTATTTTGGTGGCCTGTGGCACTGCGTCCTATGCGGGCATGGTCGGCGCCTACGCCATCGAACAGTGGGCCCGTATTCCGGTTGAGGTTCAACTCAGCCACGAGTTCCGTTACCGCGACCCCGTGATCACCCCTGAAACTCTGGTTATCTCCATCAGCCAGTCCGGTGAAACCATGGACACTCTGATGGCGGTTAAGTATGCCCGCGAACAGGGTGCCCGCACCATCTCGGTCTGTAACACCCAGGGCGCCACGATTCCTCGCGAATCTGATGCGGTGGTCTACACCCACGCAGGCCCCGAAGTCGCTGTGGCGTCCACCAAAGCTTTCGTCGCCCAGATCACGGCGCTGTATTTGATCGGTCTGCACATCGCGCGCTCCAAGAAGACCGTGGACGAGAAGGAACTGCGCCGTTTGGCGACGGACCTCCAGGCGTTGCCTGCGAAGGTCACGAAGGTGTTGGAAACCGGCGAAAAGATTGCGCAGCTGGCCAAGTGGATGAGCGATACTCCTTCGGTGCTGTTCCTGGGCCGTCACGTCGGCTACCCCATCGCGCTTGAGGGCGCACTCAAGCTCAAGGAGCTTGCCTACATTCACGCCGAAGGCTTTGCTGCCGGTGAACTCAAGCACGGCCCGATTGCTCTGATCGACCACGGTCAGCCCGTGTTCGTCATCGTGCCCAGCCCCCGAGGTTCTGCATTGATTCACTCCAAGGTTGTCTCCAACATCCAGGAGATCCGTGCCCGTGGCGCTCGTGTTATTGCCATTGCAGAACAGGGCGATGCCGCTGTGTTGCCGTATGCAGATGAAGTTATTCAGATTCCTCTGGCGGACCCCATGTTTGAGCCCATCCTCGCGGTGGTGCCCCTGCAGATCTTCGCCATGGAGCTCGCAGACGCCAAGGGCTTGGATGTTGACCAGCCACGCAACTTGGCCAAGTCGGTCACGGTCGAATAGCCACTCATGATTGTGGGAGTGGGGGTCGACATCGTCGACATCGCTCGCTTCACGCGGGCCCTCGAGCGCACCCCAAAACTGAGTGAGCGTCTCTTCACCGAGGCAGAGCGCACCCTCCCTGTTGCTTCTCTTGCGGGGCGTTTTGCCGCCAAGGAAGCACTCATCAAAGCCTTTGGTGGATCCGGTTCGATGACCTGGCACGACATGTCCGTGGTCAAGGATGAGCTGGGAAAGCCCTCCTTTGATTTGAGCGGGGCTGCCGCAGAGATGGCCTCCAGCAGGGGCGTCACCTCCGTGCAACTCTCTATCTCGCATGATGCCAATGCCGCTGTTGCCTTCGTCGTTGCCGAAGGCAGCGTTACAGAGGTCAGCGCCGCATGAGCCACACACCGTTTCGAATTGCCCGAGTCAACACGGACGCCATCGCCGCGAACGTGAAGCAGGTCTTTGCCCTCACCGGCGTCGACGACGTCCTCGTCGTGGTCAAAGCCAATGCCTATGGACATGGCGCCGTGCGCGCAGCACGCGCTGCGCTCGCCGGCGGCGCCACGTTCCTCGGTACGGCAGACATTGATGAAGCTCTCGAGCTGCGTGCGGCAGGAATCACGGCACCGGTCTTGGCTTGGATTCACGCACCCGACGAAGGCTTTGAAGACGCGCTCGCCGCAGACATTACTCTGGGCGTTGCCTCGGTAGCGCAGCTGACCACGATTGCTGCTGCCGGCCGCAAGCTAGGCGTGCTGCCTGCCGTTCACCTCAAGATTGATACGGGTCTGAGCCGTAATGGTGCAAGCCCAGCGGAGTGGACTACCTTCTTTGCTGCTGCTTCAGAACTTCATCACCGGGGAGAGCTGAATGTGGAGGGTGTGATGAGTCACCTCTCCAACACCACCCCCGAAGATGACCTAGAACAGCTTCGTGTATTCCGGGTGGGTCTTGCCGAGCTCTCTGATGCAGGCCTCGAGCCGCGCTATGTGCACCTCGCTGCCAGCTTGGCTGCACTGACCCTGCCCGATACCCGTTTTAACATGGTGCGCACCGGTATTGCGGCCTATGGCATTGCCCCCACCGAAGATCTGCGCCCCGCACAGTTTGGCCTTACCCCTGCGCTGACGCTGGAATCTCAGGTCGTGGCCGTGCGACGAGTGCCTGCAGAAACCGGCATTAGCTATGGCTATCTGCACCGCACGGACACGGAGAGCACCTTGGCGCTGATTCCCCTGGGCTATGGCGACGGCATCAACCGCGATGCCTCCTCCAACGGACCCGTCGTGATTCGGGGAACCAGCTATGCCGTTGCGGGTCGCATTGCCATGGACCAGTTCGTGGTCAATGTGGGCAACGATGACGTTCAGGTCGGCGACACCGTGGTTCTGTTCGGCGACCCCGCCCAGGGTGCACCGTCGGTGCACGATTGGGCTGCAGCAGCAAATTCCATTGGCTATGAAATCGTCACGCGACTGATCGGTACTCGTCTGGAATACGAGTACGTAGGACAAGCCTGATGCTAGGCGTGCGCGCCATCGAGACGCCCGAGCAGATGCATGAGCTCGGACTCGAACTCGGCCGGGCACTACGTGCCGGAGATGTATTAGTTCTGACCGGTCCGCTCGGTGCGGGCAAAACCACCCTCACCCGCGGTATCGGCGAAGGCCTCGGCGTGCGGGGGCCTGTCACCAGTCCCACATTCGTACTGGCACGAACCCACCCCAGCCTGGTTGACGGCCCACTCCTCGTTCATGTGGATGCGTATCGCCTGAACAGCGCGGTGGAGCTCGATGACCTCGATATCGATTTCCCCCACAGCGTCGTTGTGGTCGAATGGGGTGCAGGCATGATCGAAGACCTCGTTGACTCTTGGCTCGACGTCGTCATTGAGCGGCCGGAGGGCTCCACTGCGGGGGAGCTCGGAGATGAACTCGTGGAGCCCCGCACTGTCACCCTGACCGGCCACGGTCCTCGTTGGAGTGCGTAGGGTGGAACCTATGATCTTGGCCATCGACACCTCGGCCGGAACCAGCGTTGCGCTGGTTGCCGGGGGAGAAGTGCTGGCTTCGCGCGACACCGCAGACACCATGCGTCATGCAGAGATTGTCGGTCCATTTATTGACGAGATCCTCACCGAGGCGGGTATCCCGGCAGCAGAGGTCACCCACGTAGCCGCGGGCATGGGTCCGGGTCCGTTCACTGGTCTGCGCGTTGGCATTGCTGCGGCAGATGCGTTTGCTTTTGGAGCGGGTGCGGTTTTGTTGCCCATGTATAGCCACGGAGCGATTGCCCTCGAGTACTTAGAGGACGATCGAGAGAACAACCTCATCGTCACCACCGATGCACGTCGCAAGGAAGAGTTCGTCAGCTTCTATAACGGCCTCGATGAAGCGGGCTGCCCCATCCTGGGTCATGGCCCTGCCCTGCAGAAGCCGGGTGAATTCTGTGCCATGGACAGTGGCGCGGTCCACGCTACTGAAGTGCACGCAGCATGGTTGGGTGTTCTCGCCCACCGCATGCTCGCAGCCGGGCATTCTTTCCTCCCCGCTGAAGCGGTCTATCTGCGCTCGCCGGATGTCACCCTGTCGAACGGCCCCAAGCGGGTCGGTCAACCTCGCAGTGAGCAAACGAGCGGGGGTCAGAAGTGATCGAAACCATCGCCTTGCGTCCGGCCACCACCGATGATGTTCCTGCCATCATGGCTATTGAAACTCCGGTCTTCGGCGGAGAAGCCTGGTCCACCGAAGCCATGGCCCGCGACGTGGGAGACACTAACTGTTTTTATCTCGTCGCCGAAGCACATACTGATGCCCTCGGAGGTGAGCCAGCGGTCATTGCCTATGCAGGGATACTCGCGCCTCGGGGCTCAGGTGATGGCGATATTCAAACCATTGCGGTGTTGCCAGAGTTCCGCAGCCTCGGCCTCGGCCGACAGCTCATGCGCGCTCTGCTCGAGGAAGCAGAACAGCGCAACGCCCACCGTGTCTTCCTGGAAGTGCGTGCAGATAATCCGCACGCCATCTCGCTCTATGTCTCCTTGGGTTTTGAAGAGATTGCTGTTCGCCCGGGGTATTACCAACCCGAGGGTGTGGACGCAGTCATTATGAAGCGCGGAGGTGACCTCTGATGACTATCAACTCAGAGGCACCCTTGGTGCTCGGTATTGAAACTAGTTGTGATGAGACCGGCATCGGCATTGTTCGTGGCCGGGAACTTCTGGCCAATGTAATTGCCTCCTCCATGGACGAGCATGCACGCTATGGCGGTGTTGTTCCGGAGGTGGCAGCCCGTGCACATCTCGAAGCTTTGCGCCCGGCCCTGACCGAGGCTATTGCCACAGCGGGCATCGAGCTCTCTGATCTCGATGCTGTCGCTGTCACGAGCGGCCCTGGTTTGGCCGGGGCACTCATGGTGGGCGTGGGCGCGGCCAAGGCTCTGGCTCTTTCGCTGGATAAGCCGCTGTATGCCGTGAACCACTTGGTGGGTCACGTGGGGGCTGATGTTTTGGGGGAAGACGGCCCGCTGGAGTACCCCACCATTGCTCTGCTGGTCTCCGGCGGTCACACCTCCTTGTTGCTGGTGCGTGACCTCACTTCGGATGTGGAGCTACTCGGTGAAACCATCGACGACGCGGCCGGGGAAGCTTTCGACAAGGTCGCCAGAATTCTGGGACTGCCTTATCCCGGCGGCCCCCAGATTGACCGTGCTGCCGAGAGCGGAAACCCCAAGGCCATTCGGTTCCCCCGCGGACTCACCTTGCCCAAAGACATGGACAAGCACCGCTACGACTTCTCCTTCTCAGGCCTCAAGACAGCGGTGGCCCGCTGGGTCGAGGTGCGCAGGGACGCAGGTGAAGAGATTCCGATCTCGGATGTGGCCGCGAGCTTCCGCGAAGCTGTCGTCGACGTCTTGACGGCGAAAGCGATTGCTGCGTGTACAGACTTTGGTATTCCTCGCTTGTTACTCGGCGGTGGCGTGATTGCGAATGCGCGCCTGCGCGAAGTCGCACAACAGCGCGCAGATGCAGCCGGAATCGAATTGCGTATTCCAGCGTTCTCCCTCTGCACCGATAACGGCGCGATGATCGCCGCACTCGCATCAGAACTCATCATGGAAGGCGCGGAACCGTCCTCGCTGAGCTTTGGAGCAGACAGCACACTCCCAGTTACGGACATCCACGTTCACTAAACTGGAGTCATGACTGATTCAACTGCACCAGTAACCGCTCCTGTCGCCCCACGCACTAACGTGCTTGCCATCGTTTCTTTGGTCTCCGGCATTGTCGGATTGACCTTTATCCCCTTCATCGGCGGCATCGTTGCCGTCATCACCGGCCACATGGCCCGCAAGGAAATCCGCACCAGCGGCGAGGCAGGCGATGGCCTGGCCAAGGGTGGCCTCATCACCGGGTACATCGGTTTGGGCTTCTCTGTGCTCGCACTCGTCATCGTCATCATCGCCTTCACCGTCTTCGCGATGTCCGGTGCGATGATGTACGGCTACTAAAAACGAGAACTAGTTTTTCTCGGAATGGCGGTGCGCAAGCACCGCCATTCTGCGTTCACCCACGCGGGTGAGGAATGGACTTCCAGGCGTCCCCAACGCTCCAGCACTCTCTCGTGCACACCCTCGAGATAAAATGGAGCTATGACTGGGCCAATTGAACCTGTTGCTGCGTCCCGCACAAACGTTCTCGCGATAGTTTCGCTCACATCCGGTATTTTCGGTTTGACGTTCATGCCCCTGCTGGGTGGACTTATCGCCGTGATTACTGGTCACCTTTCCCGCAAGGAAATCCACACCAGCGGCGAGGCAGGCGATGGCCTGGCCAAGGGTGGCCTCGTCACGGGGTACATCGGCCTGGCATTTGCTGTGGTTGGTCTTGTAATTTACGGGATCTTTATGGCCATCTTCGCCATGACGGGGAACATGATGGACCCTTATCCCTAAGGAGAATTTCGGTCTGAAGGCTCTCCATGGCGGTGCGCAAGCACCGCCATTCTGCGTTCACCCACGCGGGTGAGGAACAGCGTCGCCGACTTCTTCCCCGTGAGAGAGAGCTTCTTGCGGAATTCGGCCGGGTCAATATCGACCCCGCGCTTCTTAATTTCAAGCGTGCCAATTCCTCGGCGCGCTAATTCTTTGGCTAGCACCTTCACATCGAGGGCACAGACCTGCTCCACCTGGAAGGTGGAGGCAAAGGGTGTCTGCACGGCAGTGTTGCTAGACATGTAGGCAATGTGTTCGTCGAGCATGTGGGCACCCAGACTGCGGGCAAGGTCCCCGATCAGGCGGGCACGAATCACGGCACCGTCAGGTTCGTAGAGGTAGTCGCCAATCTCTGCGATCTCGGCATCAGGTGCATCAGCCCCAGCGGCGAGTTCATGCATGCCCTCGCGAGTGAGCAACAGGGCAGAGCGCGTGATGCCTGGCCGTGCCAGAGACCCGAACCACAAACCCAGTTCTACGACATCTCCGTTGACCGAAACCCACTGTGCTTCGCAGTGGTCCGGAATGAGATCGCGGTCGAAGCCAGGGCCCAGCTTGATGCCGGTGGGCAGTTTGCCGCTGAGGCCAAAGGAGAAGTCCAGGGAGGGGGAGTAGTCCTCAGACTTTGTCAGGCGCTGGGTGTTGCTGTGACCGGAGGTGCGCCGGGCAGGATCAAGATAGACAGCGTCTACGTTCTCGAGTGAGGCCTCCTCGGCGGTGCCGTGGTGTACCTCTGCCTCGGGGAAGGGTGACAGGTTGTAGGCAGCCAGCGCCGCCGTTACTTCATCCGCCTCTACGGCGGTGACAGAAATACCGGCACCGGCGAACGCCAGCGCATCGGCCCCGATGCCACAGCCCAAGTCCGCAACTCGAGTGAGCCCTGCGCGAACAAAACGTCCCGCATGCAGCGCCGCCACCGGAAGCCGGGTGGCCTGTTCGAGGCCAGCTTCGGTGAACAGCATGCGCTGGGCAAAGTCGCCGAACTTCCCCGTTGCCTTGGCGCGAAGTTTGGCTTGAGTCAACACGGTGGCCACTAAAGACGCGGAATGTCCTGCTTTTCTCAGTTCCGAGACAATCTTGAGCACGTCTGTGGCGGAAGAATAGGCCGGCAGGGAGTCGAGTAACGCGATCGCCTCAGCGGTGAGTAATTCCCGCAGTTCTGCACTCTCCATGAGAGCAAACCTACCAAGCTCTGTAGCTGGCACTCACATTGCGCGAGTGCTAGTTCACGCCGTAGACTCTGAGTTAGCACTCGACGGGTTCGGGTGCTAACTCACCTACTTAGCTCAAGAAAGAGGTCAACCGTGTCGGTCGCCATTAAGCCGCTCGAAGATCGCATCGTTATCAAGCAGGTTGAAGCCGAGCAGACTACTGCTTCCGGTCTCGTCATTCCTGACACTGCCAAGGAAAAGCCCCAGGAGGGCATCGTTGTCGCAGTAGGCCCCGGCCGCATCGACGACAACGGTAACCGCGTTCCCCTGGACATCGCAGAAGGTGACAAGGTCATCTACTCGAAGTACGGCGGAACCGAGGTCAAGTACGCCGGAGAAGAGTTCCTCGTGCTCTCTGCTCGTGACGTTCTTGCGATCGTCGTTCGCTAATTTAGAACACTTCATTGTGGGTCCCGGAGTAACCGGGGCCCACAGTTGTTTAACCCGGAGTAGTCTCGAGGGATGACTACTGCCGGTGCGTCGAAGGTGCCTGCCAAGTTATCCCGTTCAGGCCTGGCGTATGCCATCGGAGCCTATGGGCTCTGGGGCGTTTTTCCTCTCTACTTCCTCACCCTCGAACCGGCTACGCCGTTCGAAGTGGTGGGCTATCGCATCCTGTTTTCGCTCGTGTTCTGTGCGATTCTCATCGCGTTCACCAAGAACTGGAAAACGCTGCTGGGGCTGCTGAAGCAGCGCCGCACCATGTTGCTGTTGGGTGTCGCCTCGGTCTTGATTTACATCAACTGGCAGGTGTTCATCCTCGCGGTGCTCAACAACCAGATTGTGGAATCGTCCCTGGGCTACTTTATTAACCCCATCGTGACCGTGGTCTTGGGTGTACTGGTGCTTCGGGAGCGGTTACGTCCCCTGCAGTGGGTAGCCGTCGGCATCAGTTTTGTTGCCGTTGTTGTGTTGACCGTGAGTTACGGCACCATCCCCTGGATCTCGTTGACGTTGGCTATCTCGTTCGGTTTCTATGGCCTGCTCAAAAAGCGCATTGGCAAGAACGTCGATGCCATCAGTAGCCTCACGGTGGAGACCATGTGGATGACCCCGGTGGCCATTACTCAGCTGGTCATCGTGTCCAACTTGGTGGGCCTCACCTTCATCGGTTACGGCACCGGCCACATGCTGTTGCTCATGAGCTCGGGTGTGGTGACCGCGGTTCCCCTGATTTTGTTTGGTGCCGGAACCAGGCGCCTGCCGCTGACTGCGGTGGGGCTGATCCAATACTCGACCCCGCTGTTTTCTTTCTTACTGGCCGTCTTCGTGCTCCACGAACCCATGCCCACCACCCGCTGGGTTGGCTTCATCATTATTTGGATAGCCCTGATTGTGCTCACCATTGATATGTTTCGTGCCGGTAATGCCAATCGCATTGCGCGCGCAGCCGAGGAACTCGCTATCGAGTAGACCTCGGCAAGCGCGCGTGCCATCCCCGGTTCTCGCCTGAGTCCTCGGTACTGTGGAGAAGAACTTTCCACACAGAAAAGGGTCATCGTGCGTTTCACTCAAGCTGCAGTCGTTCTCGTCACTGGTCTTGCCGTTGTCGGCCTTACCGCGTGCTCTGGGGAAGCTGCGCCTAAGCCCACCGCAACCCCCACTCCAGTGGCGGCTTCGGGCGACGGCATCCTGCGCATTGGTGACTTGACCCCCACCACTGGCGACCTCGCTGCCTACGGCAACTCGCAGGCTGCCGGTGTGGAGCTTGCTGTCCGCGAGATCAACGAAGCGGGTGGCTACAACAAGGTTCCCGTGGAGGTTCTCCACCGTAACGCTGGTGACGGCGACGCCGCGGTCACTGAGGCAAGCTTTAACGACCTTCTTTCTCGTGGTGTTGATGTCATCATCGCTCCTGACTCTGCCACCGTGACCAAGACCTTGCAGGATCTGGTGACCAAGAACGAGAGCAACGTGGCCATCATCTCCCTCGCCACCGGCACCAACGCGTCGAAGGAGGGCACCGTGAAGGTGGTCACTCCCGATGATGCCTTCGCTGCTCGCCTCAAGTCTTCAGACCCCAGCCTGGCTGACCTCGGATATGGCGCCGAAGCATATGACGCCACTGTGGCCTCTGCTCTGGCTGCCACCGTGGCCAAGGATGACGGCGGTGCGTCTGTCGTGCAGGGCCTCGTCGCCGTTTCGTCTCACAGTGGCATCACCTGCACCAGCTACGGCATGTGCCTGGACGTCCTCACCAAGAAGCCTTCGATTGATTACGTCGGCATCTCCGGTCAGATGAACTACGACGCAAAAACAGGTGTTACTTCTTTCGTCAAGAAGTAACCCACACGCAATTCCGTAGTTTTCCTTCGAAAAAACAACGAATTCCGTTGTTGTGTTGAGAACTATGTCAGAATCTCACAGTTTGTTACCCAGTTGTAACCGGGAAATGTTGTCTGTGGAAACACCAAGCGAATAGTTTGGAAATACAACGGAGTGCGTTCACGCGTGCTCTGATCACATTAATCACCAAGGAGTAACATGAGCGCATTTTCACGCCGCTCCCGTGCACTTAGCGGTATCGCTATTGCTGCAGCATCAGTCCTGATGCTCGCCGGCTGTGCAAGCGGATCCAACGAAGCAAGCAAGCCATCTGAAGACTTGACCCTCAAGGTCGGAACTGTGCTTCCTCAGACCGGTTCTCTCGCATTCCTCGGACCCCCCGAAGAAGCTGGTGTCTCTCTTGCAGCTGCTGAAATCAACGAAGCAAACGCAGGTATCACCGTTGACGTTACCTATGGTGACTCTGGTGACGCAGACAACAAGGCATTCGAGACCACCGTTCCTAAGCTTCTCGACTCTGGCGTGAACGTCATTGTTGGTGCTGCTTCTTCCGGTGTTTCCAAGCTCTTCATTGACCAGGTAACTGGTGCAGGCGTTCTGCAGATTTCTCCTGCAAACACCTCGCCTGACTTCACCACCTGGGATGACAACAACCTCTACTGGCGTACCGCTCCTTCTGACCTCCTCCAGGGTGAAGTTCTCGGTAACTTGATTGCTGAAGATGGCGCTGCCACCCTCGGTATCATCTACCTGAACGACGCTTACGGTACCGGTCTCGAGAAGGCAACCAAGGCTTCCTTCGAAGCTGCTGGCGGTAAGGTCGTCGCCTCTGAGTCCTACAACGCAGGTGACACCACTTTCGACTCTCAGATTGCTGCCATCGTTGCTCAGAACCCTGACGCAATCGAAGCAATCACCTTCGACGAGTTCAAGACCATTGCACCTGCACTGGTTGCTGCTGGATACCCTGCAGAGAAGATCTACCTCGTAGACGGTAACCTCGCACAGTACGGTGCTGACCTCCCCGTCAGCATCGAAGGTGCAAAGGGAACCCTCCCCGGTGGTGTCCTCTCTGATGACTTCACCACTCGCGTGAACGACAACTGGGTTGCTGAAGGCAACGAAGCTCTCGAGGACTTCTCCTACGCAGGTGAATCCTACGATGCAGTTATCGTGACCGCTCTCGCTGCTCTGCAGGCTGGCTCCACCAACGGTGTAGACATTGCTGCTGAGATGGGTTCCGTAACCGGTCCCGACGGTGAAATGTGCACCACGTTCGCTGACTGTGCAGCACTCATCAACGAAGGTAAGGCCATCAACTACGATGGTGTTTCTTCTCAGATCGAGTTCGATGCAGCTGGTGACCCAACCAAGGCTGTTATTGGTATCTACCAGTACGGTGCTGACAACAAGTACACCCGCATCGACTAATACCTGATGCAGAGGAAGCCCCCGGCGTATGCCGGGGGCTTCCTTCGTTTAAGCGCAGAGATAACTCTGAGATAACGCAGAGGGGCAGAGCGAGAACCAATGCTCACGGAGGCTGAAGAAGGACAGCAGGGGAACAGAGAAGCGGCCCCTGGATTATCCAGGGGCCGCTCTGTGGCGTTCTGTGTCTGTCTGACGGCTTATTACTCGCCCAGAGTACCCAAGTAGAGTCCGATGACCTTAGGGTCGTTCAGGAGCTCACGGCCGGTGCCGGTGTAGGCATCGTGTCCTTGGTCGAGAACATACCCGCGGTCACAGATCTGCAAGCACCGACGAGCGTTCTGCTCCACCATGATGGTGGTCACACCCGCCTTGTTGATCTCTGAGACGCGCAAGAAGGCATCATCCTGACGTACGGGAGACAAACCTGCGGAGGGCTCATCGAGCAGCAGCACGTGAGGGTCCATCATGAGCGCACGGCTCATAGCGACCATCTGGCGCTCACCACCGGAAAGACCACCCGCACGCTGTTTGAGGCGTGCACCCATCTCCGAGAAGATGCTGGTGACGAACTCCAGGCGATCTGCATAGATCTTGGGGTTCTGGTACAGACCCATTTGCAGGTTTTCTTCGATGGTCAAGCTGGGGAAGACGTTGTTTGTCTGGGGGACAAAACCCACTCCCTTAGCCACCAGCTTGTTGGGCTTGAGGTTAGAGATGCTCTCACCGTTGAGGGTGATGTCGCCTTCACGAACTTTGACAAGACCGAAGATGGACTTCAGCAGTGTGGACTTACCGGCACCGTTGGGGCCGATAATGCCAATGAGTTCACCCTTGTTTGCGGTCAGGTTACAGTTCGTCAGAATGTTGATTCCGGGGAGATAACCTGCCGTCAAACCAGCGACCTGGACGACGGGAGTTTCTGCAGGAGCGGCCATTAGTTGTCGCCCTTCTCTGATGCGTTGATTGCCTGATCCAAGTGTTCGACTTCTTCCGCCATCTTCTTGGCTTCAGGGTCCATCTTTCCCTTGACGCGACCGGTGACAACACCGAGGTCGACGTCTTGGTGGCTGCCCAAGTAGGCGTCGATAACCTTCTGGTTACGCATAACCTCATCGGGTGGACCTTCAGCCACGACTTCACCCATCGCCATCACGACAACCCAGTCCGCGATGTGGCGAACCATGTGCATATCGTGTTCGACGAAGAGTACCGTCATGCCTTCTTGCTTGAGGTTCAGAATGTGTTCCAGCAGTGACTGTGTCAGCGCAGGGTTCACACCAGCCATGGGCTCATCGAGCATGACGAGCTTGGGATCGCTCATCAGTGCGCGGGCCATTTCCAGCAGCTTGCGCTGACCGCCCGAAAGGGAGGCAGCGAAGTCGGTCTGCTTGGTATCTAGCTTGAACTTCTTGAGCAGGTCCAGAGCCTTCACCTCGTTCGTGGCTTCTTGCTTGCGCCAGAAACCAGGGAACAGGCTGGGGAAGATGCGTTCACCCACCTGGTTCTTGGCGCCCAACTTCATGTTTTCCATGACGGTGAGCAAACCCAGAGCCTTGGTGAGCTGGAAGGTGCGAACCTGACCCAGCTTGGCAGCTTGGTAGGCAGCAACGCCCTTCATGTTCTTGCCATCGAAGGTCCAGCTGCCGGTGTCTGGCTTATCAAAACCAGTCAACAGGTTGAACAGAGTGGTCTTACCGGCACCGTTGGGGCCGATCAGTGCCGTAATGGCATTACGAGGAATCTCGAGGTGCTCCACGTTCACAGCGGTGAGACCACCGAATTTACGTGTCACACCGTCAGCGATGATGATGGGGTCGACCTTCTTCACGCCGGGAGCAATTTCTCCCACGTGAAGTCCGGTGGACTTCACGGGAGTGACACCGGTGGGGAGTGGATTACTTGACAAAGGTCAGCTCCTTCTTGTTTCCAAAGATGCCCTGTGGTCGATAGATCACGATGAGCATCAGAGCAACACCGACGAAGATGTACCGGAGGACACCTGCCTGGATGTTCGTAATGGGAAGAATTCCAGCGTCCGCGAGAGCAGGGATGATGTTGTCGAGGGCCGCCATAATCACCCAGAAGATGACAGAACCGACAACGGGTCCGAAGACCGTGGCGGCACCACCGAGCAGCACAATCGTCCAGATAAAGAACGTCAAGCTGGTGACATAGGAACCGGGAACAACGGCCGAAGGCAGAGCAAAGACCACACCAGCCATGGCGCCGAAGACACCACCGATGATGAGTGCCTGCATCTTGTAGGCAAAGACGTTCTTACCCAGTGCGCGAACGGCGTCCTCGTCTTCACGAATACCGCGGAGTACACGACCCCAGGGGCTGCGCATGAGAGACCAGACGATCAGCACGGCGATAGCGAGAAGGACGAAGCCGAAGATGCGGACCCACCAGTCCTTCTCGTTGTACATCCAAGGACCGAAACCATACTCGCCGGGCGGGATGGGGTTGGCTGCACGGAAACTATCGTGGTAGCCACCCAAACCGTCAGCGGAGTTCGTCCACTCGTCAAAGAGCATGGTTGTGAAGAGCAAACGCAGAATTTCTGCGGCCGCAATCGTCACAATGGCCAAATAGTCCGCGCGCAAACGTAGCGTGGGGATACCCAGCAGAACAGCGAAGATGACCGAAGCACCCGCACCCACCAGGATGCCTGCCCACCAAGGCCAGCCGAAGCTGAGGATAGAGATGGCGTAGCCATAGGCGCCCAGCGCCATGAATCCGGCCATACCGAAGTTCAGAAGACCCGCATATCCGAAGTGAACGGAGAGGCCAACGGCAGCAATTGCATAGGCAATCGTTGTGGGGCTAATAATCCATGAGGCTGTGTTTGACAGCATTCCGAGAATGTCCATGTTGCGCCTCCTAACCTATTCTCTCTTTTCGTCCCAAGATGCCTTGAGGACGAACGAGCAGGACCAAGATGAGCACGAGAAGTGCACCGATGTACTTGATGTCTGCAGGGATAAAGAGGCTGGAAACTTCAACCATCACACCGATGATGATCGAACCAACCAAAGCGCCAAACGCGGTACCTAAACCACCCAAGGTCACCGCAGCAAAGATGAGCAGCAGAATCTGTCCACCCATGTCCCACTTGATACCGGGACGGAAGTAGGCCCAGAGAATACCTGCCAGGCCAGCCAGCGCACCGGAGAGAATCCAGACGATGCGGATCACACCGTCGACATCGATTCCAGAGGAGGACGCAAGCGAGGCGTTGTCAGAAATAGCTCGAGTGGCCTTACCAATGCGAGTGCGCAGCAACCAGAATCCGACACCGGCGAGAACCACGATGCTGATCACCATAGAGATGATGTCGCTCATGGCCAGCGAGATAGGTCCGAAGATCTGGAACTTGGCATCTCCGGCACCTTCGAGTTGAAGTGTGGAACCACCCACGAAGAAGAGGAAGACATAACGCAAAGCCAGGGACAGACCGATACTCACGATCATCATCTGCACAAGGCCGATGCCCTTCTTACGCAACGGCTTCCAAATTCCCGCATCAAGCGACCAGCCGAAAGCACCAGAGGCAACGACGGCAAGGAGCAAAGCTAACAAGATAGGCAGCTGCAGCACCGTGGAGAAGAACAGACCGGCGAGAGCACCGAAGGTCACCATTTCAGCCTGAGCGAAGTTGGACAAACCTGTCGTTCCAAACACCAGCGAAACACCAATAGCGGCAAGTGCCAACATCAAACCAAAGTTGATGCCGTCAAAGAATCGGGCAATGAGTTGGTCGCTAAAACTGACCACCACTCGTTCGCCTTGGCCGAGGAAGAAGTTCACACTCTTTTTGCCCGAAAGGCCAAACTCTGCTTCGACGGAGGAGCCACCTTCCGCAACGATGACACCGTCTGGAAGTGTGGATTCATCCATGGTGATGGTGTATTTCTCCTTTTCAGGAACACCAATCTTCCACTTACCCTCTGCGTCCGTCACGGTCTCCGCGTCGTAGCCGTTGCCGGAAACGCTGATCTTGACACCTTCGACGGGCTTGTCTTGGTACTGCACGTTGCCACTGAAGGCATATTCGTATTCAGCTCCGACCTCGTCTGCGTGTGCCGAAGACATGCCTCCAAAAAGCGCAAATGCGAGGGAGACAAAGGTAAGAAGGAGTCCGACAGCCACTCTCGGGCTGAGCGTTTTACGCGCTGTCTGTATTTGAGCGGTGGGCACTAATCCTCCTAGTGGACAGGCGAGGTGCGAGGGCTTGTCTGGATGCTGTCAAATAAATCGTCTTTCAACATTGAAAGACGATACGCATTGATTATGTCGCACTTGTTTCCACAGCGCGATAAACCAATAATTCAAGACACTAGCCGGGGAATGACACTGCGCGCCAACCCGTTAAGCTTGTCTGTAGAGACTCATCAATGCTGTCGCGGAAAACAGCCGGAATATTTGTTTAAATACGATACGAAACTGAGGAATCAATGGCCCAGAACGATCCATTCGGATTTGTTGGACTGACATACGACGACGTCCTGTTGCTGCCTGGCCACACCGACGTTATTCCTAGCGAGGCAAACACCTCCAGCCGCTTCACGCGCCGCATTACCCTGTCTAAGCCTCTGATCTCCAGCGCGATGGACACCGTGACCGAAGCCCGCATGGCGATTGCCATGGCCCGCCAAGGCGGTATCGGCATCCTGCACCGTAACCTTTCTATTGAGGACCAGGCTGACCAGGTAGATAAGGTCAAGCGCAGCGAGTCCGGCATGATTACGAACCCGGTCACCACACATGCTGAGGCAACCGTGGCCGAAGTCGATGACCTCTGTGGTCAGTTCCGCGTCAGCGGCCTTCCCGTCATCGATGCCGACGGCACACTCGTCGGCATCATTACTAACCGCGATATGCGCTTCGTCTCCGAAGCAGACAAGCGTGTACTGCGCGTGCGGGACATCATGACCCCGATGCCCCTCATCACCGCACCGGTGGGTGTCTCTGCAGATGACGCCATTGGTCTGCTCGCCGCCAACAAGATTGAGAAGCTTCCTATCGTGGACGCCGCCGGCAAACTGACCGGCCTCATCACCACCAAAGACTTTGACAAGTCGGAGAAGTACCCCGACGCCACCAAGGACGAGGCAGGACGCCTGCGCGTTGGAGCAGCCATAGGTTTCTTCGGCGACGCCTGGGAGCGTGCCGAGGCCCTGCGTGATGCCGGCGTCGACGTTCTGGTTGTTGACACTGCCAACGGTGACTCTGCCGGTGTACTCGACATTATTCGCAAGCTCAAGAAAGACCCTTCTTTTGCGCACATCGACGTGGTCGGTGGAAACGTCGCAACCCGCAGCGGTGCACAGGCACTCGTTGACGCCGGTGCGGACGGCGTGAAGGTAGGCGTCGGTCCCGGTTCTATCTGCACCACCCGTGTTGTAGCTGGTGTGGGTGTGCCCCAGGTCACCGCCATCTGGGAGGCCTACCAAGCAGCAGGTCCCGCGGGCGTTCCCGTCATTGCAGATGGTGGTCTGCAGTATTCCGGTGACATTGCCAAGGCCTTGGTGGCCGGTGCAGAGTCCGTCATGCTCGGGTCTCTGTTTGCCGGGTGTGACGAAAGCCCTGGAGACCTCGTCTTCGACAACGGCAAGCAGTACAAGAGCTACCGCGGCATGGGTTCATTGGGTGCCCTGCAGACCCGTGGTGAGCGCACCTCCTATTCCAAGGACCGTTACTTCCAGTCCGACGTGCCCAGTGATGACAAGCTCATCGCCGAAGGCATCGAAGGCCGTGTGGCCTACCGCGGCCCTCTGGCCGCTGTGGCCCACCAGTTGGTCGGTGGCCTGCGCCAGTCCATGTTCTATGTCGGCGCACGCACCATTGCCGACCTTCGCTCGAACGGCAAGTTCGTGCGCATCACCGCGGCTGGACTCAAAGAGTCCCACCCGCACGACATCCAGATGGTTGTCGAAGCACCGAACTACCGCAAGTAAACACGCAAACGAGAAACTGAATAAGAAAACGGGGAGATCATGACGGAAATTGAGATTGGGCGTTCGAAGCGCGCACGCCGTGCTTTTGCCTTCGACGATATTGCCGTCGTCCCTAGCCGTCGCACCCGTGACCCTCAGGATGTGTCGGTCAACTGGAGCATTGACGCCTACCAGTTCAGCATCCCTATCCTGGCTGCCCCCATGGACTCCGTGGTCTCTCCAGAGACCGCGATTGCCATGGGCAAGCTCGGTGGTGTGGGTGTACTGAACCTCGAGGGTCTCTGGACCCGCTACGAGAACCCTGTGCCGATCCTCTCCGAGATCCGCTCCCTTCCTGCCGACCGTGCGACCGCACGCATGCAGGAAATCTATGCAGAGCCCATCAAGGCGGAACTCATCACCGCTCGCATTGCCGAGATTCGCGCCTCCGGTGTGACAGTCGCAGCGGCGCTGTCACCTCAGCGCACCCAAGAGTTTTACAAGACCGTGGTCAGCGCCGGCGTTGACCTCTTTGTGATCCGCGGAACCACCGTCTCGGCCGAGCACGTCTCTCAGGGCACCGAAGCATTGAACCTCAAGAAGTTCATCTACGAACTCGATGTTCCTGTCATTGTCGGTGGCGCAGCCACCTACACCGCCGCCTTGCACCTCATGCGCACCGGTGCTGCCGGTGTTCTCGTCGGTTTCGGTGGCGGCGCAGCCTCCACCACCCGCGCCTCGCTGGGTATTCACGCTCCCATGGCCACGGCGGTCGCCGACGTAGCTGGCGCTCGCCGTGACTACATGGACGAATCCGGTGGACGCTACGTCCACGTCATCGCGGACGGTGGCCTCGGCACCTCCGGTGACGTGGTGAAAGCTATTGCCTGCGGCGCTGACGCCGTCATGCTCGGTTCTGCGCTGGCCCGTGCTACTGACGCCCCTGGTGGCGGCTGGCACTGGGGCCAGGAAGCCCACCACGGTGAGCTGCCCCGCGGCAGCCGCATGCATGTGGGCCAGGTGGGTTCCCTCGAAGAACTTCTCTTCGGTCCTGCACAGGTCTCCGATGGCACCGCCAACATTGTGGGCGCACTGCGTCGCTCCATGGCCACCACTGGCTACTCCGATCTCAAGGAGTTCCAGCGGGTTGAGGTTGTGGTGGCCCCCTACAGCGCCGCACACAGTGCCGCTGCTCCCACTGCTCCCACGACGAATACGACACTGTAATGTCCAGCGCAGCAGCTTCGCAGGGTGTGCTCAACGCAGCCACCCGTGCTGAAGCGCTGGCTGCGCTGCGCGCAACTGCCACCAGTAGCGAAGAACTCGATGTCCTCATTATTGGGGGTGGCATCGTGGGTGCCGGCTGCGCACTCGATGCGGCCACCCGTGGCCTAAACGTGGGTGTGGTCGAAGCCCAAGACTGGGCGTCGGGTACCTCCAGCCGTTCGTCCAAGCTTGTGCACGGCGGTATTCGCTACCTCGAACAGTTGGACTTCCACCTCGTGCGCGAAGCACTCACCGAGCGGGGACTCTTGCTGCAGCAATTAGCTCCGCATTTGGTTAAGCCCATACGTTTTCTCTATCCCGTCGAGCACCCCGTCTGGGAACGTGCCTACATCGGGGCAGGGATGTTGCTCTATGACGCGCTGTCCTACGCGGGCGGGCGACGCCCGGGCGTCGGACACCACCGTCACCTGAGTAAACGCCAAATTGGCCTGGCTGCGCCCAGCCTGAGATCTTCCGGCATCATCGGCGGCATGAGCTACTTCGACGGCCGCGTCGATGACGCCCGCTATGTAGTCAACCTGGTCCGCACCGCCGTGGCCAACGGCGCTCACGCCGCCAACCGCACGGAGGTTGTCGGCTTCCTGCAAGAACAAGGTCGCGTTGTCGGCGTGACGCTCAAAGACCTGCAAACCGGTGAAGAATTTAAGGTCCTCGCCAAGCAGGTCATTAACTCCACTGGGGTCTGGACAGGCAAGACTCAGGAACTCGTGCACGATGGCGGCACGCTGCGCGTGCGAGCATCGAAGGGAATCCACATTGTGGTTCCCCGAGAGAAGTTCAAGTCGGTCATGGGCTTGCTCCTGCGCACCGAGAAGAGTGTGCTCTTTGTTATTCCGTGGGGACGCCACTGGATCATTGGCACCACCGATACAGACTGGCACTACGACAAGGCGCACCCCTCGGCGACCGCCACCGATATTCAGTACCTGCTTGACCACGTGAACAGCGTGCTCGATGAGCCCATCACCCACGACGACATCGAGGGTGTGTATGTGGGCCTGAGGCCTTTGCTGGCCGGGGATTCAGAATCCACGGCCAAGCTCAGCCGCGAACACGTCGTGGTCAAGCCCAAGCCCGGTCTGGTGCTCATCGCCGGCGGAAAGTGGACCACCTACCGCGTGATGGCCACCGACGCCGTGGACGCCGCTGTGGAAGAACTCAATGCCATCGTCGGAGAAGGCTCGATCCCGCCGAGTGTGACCGCGTCTATTCCGCTGCTCGGAGCCTCCGGGTATAAAGCAGCCTGGAACCGTCGCACGCGCACAGCGGCCAAGGCCGGTCTGCCGCGTGCTGTGGTGGAGCATTTGCTCAACCGCTACGGCTCCATGGCCGACGACCTGCTGGAACTCATCGCCGCAGATCCCAGCCAGGCAGAACCCCTGCCGAATAACCCTGACTACCTCCGTGCCGAAGTGACCTATGCGGTCACCCACGAAGGCGCCCTGCACGTCGAAGACGTGCTGGCGCGTCGCACCCGCTACAACATTGAAACCCGCGACCGCGGCATTGAAGCCTCGGTCGTCGTGGCCAAGATCATGGGTGGACTGCTCGGCTGGAGCGCAGCAGAAGAGAAGGCAGAAGCCCGCAACTACCGCCTCTCTGTGGAAGCAGAGTTTGCGGCAGAACAGCAGAGCACTGACGACGCAGCGAACGCGATTCGCACGGCCGTGCCCAGCATTACAGAAGTGCCCCCACAGTGATCAAAACTGCGCTTCGCCCGAAATGGGTTCTCTTCTTGCTGTTTGTCATGGCCCTGGCAGCTGCTTTTGCCTGGCTGGGCCAATGGCAACTCGAACGCGCCATCGAGGCAGCGCAGCCAGTCGACACCGAGTCCGAGATTGTTGTTCCACTCGAGGGCCTTCTTGTGCCTGGAATGGCCAGTACCGATAAGTCCGGTGGCCACATGGCCGAGATCACCGGTTATCTCGACCCCCAGGCCTACACCCTGCTCACCGGACGCTTGAACCAAGGCCAAGCGGGCTACTGGGTCGTGGGCCGCATGATCACCTCGGTCGACCAGGCCAGCCTGCCCGTGGCACTGGGCTGGACGGAGAGCCAGGACGAAGCCGCTGCCGTTCTCGCGGAGCTTGCTGCGGAGCCTGTGGCAGACCCCACGCTGTGGACAGGGCGCTTCATGCCCACCGAAGCCCCGGAACTGCCCGGAACCAATGACGACCCGCTGAGCGAGAGCACACTGTCCGTGGCCTCCTTGGTAAACCAGTGGCCTGGTTACACCGGCACGGTGTACTCCGGATATCTCATCAATGACACCGCCCCTGCGGGACTGGAGGTCATTGACTCCTTTGCCCCCAAGAATGAGGGCTCTGTGAATTGGCTCAATATCTTCTATGCCCTGGAGTGGATTGTCTTCGCGGGCTTTGCGTTCTATATCTGGTGGCGCTTGGTTAAAGACGACTATGAGCGCCAACAAGACGAACTCGAGCTAGCTGCTTCGGAAGTAAACTAGAGCTATGCCTGTTGCCCCTCGCGCCGAATCCATCCCAAAAATTCCGGGGGCTCTGAAGTTCTACAAAGTGATGGCGTACATCACCGGAACATTCCTGCTGCTGCTGGTTGCAGAGATGATTCTGAAGTACATGATCGACTCTTCGACCAATACTTTTGTGCTTCCTGCCGGCATGACAGACCCCAACACGGGTGACTTCATCTTCCTCGAGCCCGGCTACGAAATCGAAGCCTTTGGCCCCCAAGGATTCCTAGCCCTCGTGCCCAATGACACCGTGACGGCCGTCAATCTCTCGATTGGCATCCTGGTTATCCACGGCTGGTTGTATGTGCTGTATTTACTGGCCGGTTTCCGCCTGTGGTCCATGATGCGCTGGCCGTTCAGCAAACTGCTCATCATTGCCCTCGGTGGCATTATCCCCGTGCTGTCCTTCATCGTTGAAAGCATTTATGCAAAGCAGGTGGTGGCTTTTCTTGCGCAGCAGAAAACCCCGACCGACCCAGTAAAAGGAGAGGCCGCGTGACGCAGCCCCAGCCCGTACTCGTCGTTGACTTCGGCGCCCAGTACGCACAACTCATTGCCCGCCGAGTTCGCGAAGCAGGTGTCTACTCCGAGATTGTTCCTCACTCCATCAGCGCAGCTGAGGTCTCTGCCAAGAACCCTGTGGGTATCGTGCTCTCCGGTGGACCCTCTAGCGTCTATGAACCGGGCTCTCCCACCCTGGACCCCGCCATTCTCGAACTGGGTATTCCTGTCTTCGGCATTTGCTACGGTTTCCAGGTCATGGCCCAAGCCTTGGGTGGCACCGTCGCCCAGACCGGTGGCCGTGAGTATGGCGCCACCGACATGACCATCCAGGCTGATCACGCCCTCGTGGGCGGTCAGCCTCAAGCCCAAACCGTCTGGATGAGCCATGGCGACCAGGTCGCCACCGCCCCCGCCGGTTTCACCGTCGTCGCCTCCACCGAGGCCACCCCCGTGGCCGCCTTTGCGAACGACGAACGTCACCTCTACGGCGTGCAGTGGCACCCCGAGGTCAAGCACTCTGAGTGCGGTCAGGACCTGCTTGAGAACTTCCTGCACAAATGCGCTGGCCTCCCCGCGGACTGGAACAGCGAGAGCGTCATCGAGACCCAGGTCGCTGCTATCCGTGCCCAGGTCGGCAGGGGTCGTGTGATCTGTGGACTCTCCGGTGGCGTGGACTCCGCCGTAGCTGCCGCCATAGTTCACAAGGCTGTCGGTGACCAACTGGTCTGTGTCTTTGTTGACCACGGTTTGCTCCGCCAGGACGAACGCCGTCAGGTCGAAGAAGACTATGTCAAGGCCACCGGCATTCGCCTCGTCACCGTCGACGTGCGCGAGCAGTTCTTGAACGCCCTGGCCGGGGTCAGCGACCCCGAGACCAAGCGCAAGATTATTGGCCGCGAATTCATTCGCACCTTCGAACAAGCAGAACGCGACCTCATGGCCGAAGCTGCTGCTGATGGGGAACCCATCAAGTTCTTGGTTCAAGGAACCCTCTACCCTGACGTGGTCGAATCCGGTGGCGGCACTGGCACGGCCAACATCAAGAGCCACCACAACGTGGGTGGTCTTCCTGAAGACCTCCAGTTCGAACTGGTCGAGCCATTACGTGCCCTGTTCAAGGACGAAGTCCGTGCCATTGGCCGTGAGCTGGGTCTGCCCCACGAAATCGTGGGACGCCAGCCCTTCCCCGGACCCGGTCTCGGTATTCGTATCGTCGGTGAAATCACTCAGGAACGTCTGGATCTCTTGCGTGAAGCAGACGCCATCGTGCGTCACGAGCTCACCGCAGCGGGCCTCGACGACGAGATCTGGCAGTGCCCTGTCGTTCTGTTGGCAGACGTCCGCTCCGTCGGTGTCATGGGAGACGGTCGCACCTACGGTCACCCCATCGTCCTGCGCCCCGTCTCGTCCGAAGACGCCATGACCGCCGACTGGACGCGTCTGCCCTACGACCTGCTGGCCAAGATCTCTAACCGCATTACCAATGAGGTTGCCGGCGTGAACCGCGTCGTGCTGGATGTCACCAGCAAGCCACCAGGGACTATTGAGTGGGAATAGTTTCCCGAACACAAACGCCTGGGTTTTCCTAGGCTTTTGTTTTTAAACCATGTGTTTTTGGCTTTCCTGTGCATCAGACGGCCTGTGATTGTTCTGCGCTAAGTTTGGAATATGGAACAACGCGATGTGATTCAAGCTCTGCGTGAGTTTGTTCTCGAGCGTGATTGGGGTCAGTTCCACACTCCAGAGAATCTCGCGAAAAGCGTGAGCATTGAAGCTGCTGAACTTCTGGAGAATTATCAGTGGGGAAACCCAGCCAACCTTGAAAATGTTCAAGATGAATTGGCTGATGTGTTGACCTACTGCCTACTTTTGGCAGACAAACTGGGTATGGACCCCTATGAAATAGTCCTAGAAAAGCTGGCTAAAACTCGACAGAAATACCCTGTTGAGAAAGCGCGGGGGCGCAGCGATAAATATGACCAGCTTTAACATCGAGCGACTACCTTTCAACAAGGACGCTGTCGGCGTGTGGGCTGAAGCCGACACACGCCACAAGAACTGGCCCGTTGTTTACACAATCGAAGACACCGATGAGATTTACATTGGTGAATCCACCAATGTGGCCAACCGCATGTTTCAACACCTTGCTGTTGAACAACGACAGCACCTCAAGAAGATTATGGTCATCCTCGATGACCGATTCAATAAGTCTGTTTGTTTAGACCTCGAGTCACAGCTGATTCGCTATCTCGCTGCTGACAGCAAATACAAGGTTCTGAACGGGAACCACGGCATCACAGATGCCGACTATTACGACCGGGATAAATACCGAGAAACGTTCAACGAGCTCTTTGAGGAACTACTGCAAGAAGGGGTCTTCACGCGAAGCATCCCTGACATTGTCAACAGCGACCTCTTCAAGTTCTCACCATTCAAGGCTCTCAATACAGATCAATCTGTTGCCATTGAAGGTGTGCTTGAGAAACTCTTTGATGATCTCGAGAACAAGACAGATACCCCCATCGTCATCCAGGGAGACCCCGGCACAGGTAAGACAATCGTTGCCGTCTATCTCATGAAGCTCTTGGTCGACATTGCGAAAAGTCAGCCTGATGTGCAGCTGGACAGTGACTCCATGTTCTCTGACTTCTTCCAACAGGGTTACCGTGAACAGCTCACAGACTTCACCATCGGGTTGGTGATTCCGCAACAGTCATTGCGGAAGTCCATTGAGAAGGTCTTTGCCAAGACACCTGGGCTCTCGAAGTCGATGGTGCTCAGTCCTTTTGATGCTGGTGCTTCGAAGGAGCACTTCGACCTTCTTATCGTTGATGAGTCACACCGACTAGGGCAGCGATCCAACCAGCCTTCTGCTGCGCAAAACAAGAAGTTCACCGATATCAACACCGCTTTGTTCGGTAATGATGACTTGTCGTGGACACAACTTGATTGGATCAAGGCCAAGAGCACTCACCAGCTCTACTTGTTGGACTCAGCACAAAGCGTGAAGCCTGCAGACCTCCCTGCAGAGGTCACAAAGGCCCTTGTGGAACAAGCCCGAAACGCAAACAGTTTCTTCCGTCTGGTCTCCCAGATGCGCGTGGCGGGAGGCACGGACTACATCGAGTTCATTGGCCGGGTGTTTGCCGGAACACAACAAGGTCCGGAAGTCTTCGGAAACTATGAACTGCGTTTCTTTGACGACATTGCAGAGATGCGCCAAGCAATCTTCGAGAAAGACAAAGAAGTAGGTCTTTCTCGAATGATTGCTGGCTATGCCTGGCCGTGGGCGAGCAAGAACGACCCGAGTGCCGTGGACATCCAGATCGGGGACGACGGTCTCACCTGGAACAGAACGGCAACTGACTGGATCAACTCTCCAACCTCACTCGAAGAGGTTGGTTCAATCCACACGGTTCAGGGCTATGACCTGAATTACGCGGGAGTCATAATTGGGCCAGACCTCGGATATGACCCAATAACCAAGAAAGTCGTCTTTCATCGTGAGAATTATCACGATAAGAAGGGCAAAGAAAACAACCCCAGGCTCGGTATCGAGTACTCAGATGAAGATCTTCTCAACTACGTAGTCAATATTTATCGGGTTCTATTGACTCGTGGGATCAAGGGGACATTTGTGTATGTTTGTGATTACAACTTGAAAGTCATGCTCAAAAGATACTTTTCGTATAACAAAGGTGAAATTTGATTAATTGGCATACCTTCCCAAAATCTGCACAAACTACCCCAACTGTTGTTGCTGTTGTGAAGGCTTTTGAGAAGAACGATAAAAGCATTAGTTCGGAATCAAACCAGTTGCCCTCAGATGGAGTGCTTCGAGAATTGCGGACGGACTTGGAGTCAATTGGTTTCCAAATTGAGAAAGATAAAACTTCCGAAGGCAAGATAAAGTTGCCGGTTTTATTTGGACTAAATGGAAAAGTGGAGAAATCCTTTGAAGCAGACGGCTATCACCCCGGCGAAAAAATAGTCTTGGAAGTTGAAGCAGGACGTGGGGTTACAAATTACCAATTCCTAAAAGACTTATTTCAAGCATGCATGATGCAAAACGCTGAGCACTTGGTTGTTTCCGTTAGAAACGATTACAGAGGCAGTGGAGATTTTGCAAAGGTAGTGAATTTTTTTGAAACTTTGTATGCTTCGGGTCGACTTACGCTACCTTTAGCGTCCATAACGATTATTGGTTATTGATGAAATTTGTAACTTTCTCACATAAACAAGGTGTTGAGCTTTTCAACACATCGCCTCGTTATCAGCACCAGTGGGATGAAGTTGAAGCAGCAATTTCAAACGTCAGCGATACAGACATCATTGAATATTTTGAGAACAATTTTTCGGGTGGACAAAAATCGCTCTCACATGCAATAAATGCATTACTTAAGAAAGAATTCATCGAATTCGGTTGGCACCCTGAGAGTTATATTTTCGGTGAGAGTGAGTACCAGACTTCTCGCTGGAGGCTTGACTTCGCTAAAGATGATGTCTCTATCGAGGTTGGTTTTAACCACGGTGGATCGGTTGCCTGGAACCTTATCAAGCCAGTGTTGGCTAGTCAGCTAAACCATGTTCAAAAGGCAATTCAGACTGAAGTCGGGGTCATAATTACGGCAACTCGTGAGCTTCAAATTGCCGGGGGTTTTGATAATGCAATAGGTACTTTCGAAGACTACGTACATTACCTCAAGCCGTTACAAGGAGTCCTAAACGTTCCGATGGTGATTGTTGGCTTATTGCCCCCAGAGTCATTCAAAATTCAGCACACAACAACTAATCGCCGAACGACTGGGTCAATTCAGAAGTTCTAAACGTTAACCAGAGACCAGTCGTCTGCGAGTTGTTTCCCAATACGTTCCACAACTCCAACCACAAGAGCGTTTCCCATAAAGAATGCGCGCTTTACGTCAGAAATTATTTCACCGTTATTTCCGGTTGACGTCCAGTTATCCGGGAACCCGTTGAGGCGTTCGAGTTCTATAGGAACAAGACGACGGAATCTGCCGTCTTTGGTTTGAATGATGTGCTTGAAACGAGAAGCGGAGGAGCCACCTTCACCTGTGAGAATGGTCCTGGAAGGGTTGCTTTGCAGATCAGGGAAAGCCATAGATCCTTCAGCGTAGAAGTATTTTGTCCCACTGGCTTTGTGAGTGCGCTCTTCGCGCTTTGCACCCTTGAGGTATTTCCAATTAGGGAGTTGTTCTTCTGAAACAAAATATTCGGAAGGAACTTCTTCATCGGGTAGCAGAACACTTCCGAGTGAGCCCAAGTTCTGTTCTGCGGCGGACACATCCGAAGTAAATACGTGCCGGTTAACCATGTAGCCGCATTTCTTGAATGGACTGAACTTTCCGCCCAAGTCGAAGTTTGCAGTTAGCTCTGAAAGGTCCCCCTCGAGCTGAAATTCGGAAACAAGTGAACCTGTTGGAATTGATTTCACAGGAAGAGCTTTTGCAATTGTGCTTTCGCTATCTAAGAAAGTTGCTGGCTCAGATATTTGCGGTCTCCCGAAAACAGAGACGTCCTTGGCGACGATGAAAACACGTTTACGGCGCTGTGGGAAGCCATACTCAGCTGCATTAATTACGCGCCATTCAACAAAATAACCTGCGTCACTCATTGAAGCGAGCATGATTGCGAAGTCGCGTCCTCTTTGGCTTGCGGGCGACTTGAGGAGCCGGTCAACGTTTTCTAAGAAGACGATAGGTGGTCGATTAGCTTCGACAAGTCTCAGAATCTCCCACCACAAAACTCCCTTTTTACCTTTTAGTCCAGCTGAGCTGGAAAGGGTCTTTGCCACCGAATAGTCCTGGCAAGGGAATCCGCCAACAACCATAGTCGTCTTAGGAATTACTCGTTTGCCTGAAATGTACTCGTCAAGAACAACAGCGATGTCTTCGTTTGTGTGACCTTCATCACCAAACCGCGCTGAGTAGACCGAGGATGCATGTTGAGTCTTAGTCGAGGGTTCCCACTGGTTCGAGAAGGAAGTCTTCCATCCGCTGCGTGAAAGACCGATACGAAAACCACCAACGCCCGCAAATAGTTCGCTAACAGTCCCAATCGGGTTCTGTGGCTCGATGTAATCGCTCAAAAGTTATTCCTTTAGATGTGTTCTTCAAACGTACTTGATCCGAGAAGAAAACATGAGATCCGCGCCGAGGAAGTCTTGATGTCAGTGGTGTGTATTTATATTCAATACAGCATTTAGAATTACCAGAGGGGGTGAGAATGTCGAAACAAAGTGGTTTTGAATTTCTAGAGTTTGACCAAACATACGATCCTGGGGTTGCCGGGGTCGATGTGGTTGAAAATTTTTATAGCCCCGTACTTCGAGAAGCAGTCCAATATGACCGTGCTGCGGGATATTTTTCCTCGCGAGTATTTGCGAGCGTTGCTAGGGGAATAGCTGGAATCGTTGAAAAACGCGGGAAAATTCGCCTAGTAACGAGCCATGCGTTTACTCCAAGCGATACGAAAAACTTGCAAGATTATTTTGCTGATGATGAGTTTGCATCGAAGCTCTTTTCAGAATTTGAAGATTCATACTCTCATTTAGGAGATGTCGCTGGCGCCATTGCTAAAGATCATGTCGCAGCAATGTGTTGGATGCTCCGCGAAGGACTATTAGAAATAAAAATTATTGTTCCGATTGGAGCTGACTTAACTGCTTTATCCCCAGCAGAGATAGACAAATTTCACCCTAAATTCGGAATATTGACTGACGAATTCGGGCAAAAAATTGCATTTTCGGGTTCCGTCAACGAAACGGAAAGTGCTTGGAACCGAAATATAGAAAACATCGATATATATCGGGAATGGGTTGAAGGCCAAGCAGGCTATGTAGCTCCGAAAATCAGAAGATTCGAGAACTATTGGAATAACGAGAATCTTGGTGGGTGGGCATGTATCGATTTACCGAGTGCCGTCAAAGACAAAATTGTAAGTGCCTTTGCCCCGGAGGACTTCCCCACAAGCTTGTCAGCAAATGTTGATCCAACATCCTTACCCGGTGGATTAAGGCCATATCAACTTGAAGCAGTTGAGTCATGGAAGCGACTTGGTCGCAGAGGTTTCCTCGAGATGGCAACCGGTACAGGTAAAACCCGAACAGCAAAACACTGTATTCAAAGCTGTTATGAGCTCGGGAAAATTCTCACTCTTGTGGTTGTGCCTTACAAACATATTGGCGATCAATGGGTAACTGAACTCGCAGAAATTGGCGCAAGGTTAATCGAAGGGGATTGGAAGTCGGAATTCTCTGAGTTACTGCTTGATGCCGACATGGGAAGATTCGAAAATCTAACGCTAGTAGTGGTGAAAAACACCGCTTCTAAGCCAGATTTTGTATCAAGAATTGAAGAACTTTCATCAAGCTTTAATCACACTTTATTAGTCGGAGACGAGGTTCACTGGCTCGGTGCCACTGCATTCCAGGCAGCGCTTCTTCCCTTTGCTGATTTTAGATTAGGGCTAAGTGCGACTCCAGAAAGATATTTTGACGAAGAAGGGACAGGAGTTCTTTATCGCTACTTTGGAGAGACAGCCTATAGTTTCGATATCACCCGTGCACTTGCCTATAAAACACCAGCAGGAGAAGCAATTCTCACCCCCTACGAGTATCACCCTAGATTTGTTTCTCTTTCAGAAGATGAAATGACCGAGTACCGACTCCTTTCAAAAAAGATTGCTTCGATTATGGGTAGCTCCGAATCGAAAAGAATTGACTCAGATCAACTCGAAGCTTTGCTCATCAAACGGTCGAACATTAGTAAGTCCGCTTCGGCGAAGATTCCAGCTCTAAGAGAAGTCCTTCTGCAATTTTCGGGGAACCTTACTCAGTGTTTGATCTATTGCTCAGATTTTAACCAGATGGAGAGTGCTGGTGAAGTATTGAGTGAATTAGGGATTGATGCTCAACGAATTACTGGCCGGGAGAGCGCTAGTAAATCAGCCAAATATGGAAATATCTCTGAACGCCAGCACATAATTGACAATTTTGCCAAAGGAAATCTTGACGTGCTTTTGGCTATAGATTGCCTCGACGAAGGGGTAGATATTCCTTCTGCAAGAGTTGGAATCATTCTTGCAAGTTCTGGTAATGCAAAAGAATTTATTCAAAGGCGGGGGCGTTTGATGAGGACCTTTCCAGGTAAGCAGCTCGCTCAAATCTTTGACATCTGTGTTTTACCAAACGATAACGATGAACTCATTAAGTCAATTAGAGATGTTGAGCTAAAACGAATAGAAGAGTTCGCAAAAGACGCGATAAACGAATTACAGGTTCTTGATGAAACTGCTTTCTTAAGGGGAGAAGAATGATTGGCAAGGCAAAAAGGTTAACTGAATTTGTTGAGGAATCAGAATTCCCGCAACATGTAAAAGAGGCACTCCTAACCGCAATCCAATTAGAAGTTTCAGGATCTGGTATTTCGGAGTTTTCTAAGCTTGTCGCGAAGTATTCGTCAGAAGGGGCAGCTCGTGAAGATTCAGAAGCTTGATATCCATAACTTCGGAATCCTTGCCGACGTATCGTTCGATTTCAGCGAGCCTAGTGGGAACTTCGCATTCGTGAATGGAAGAAACGGTCGCGGCAAAACATCACTACTCTGGGCCCTCAAATGGTGTCTACTCGGGGAAAACCCACCTAAATCCTTTGTTTCTACCTGGAAAATCGCCAATTCAAAAGTGGGTAGTACTTTTCCAGTAGAAGTTGAGATGGATCTCTTACTTGACGATGGTGAATCCACTGCAAGTGTTAGAAGGAGCCAACTTTTCGAAGTTATTGATTCAAACACCGCAAGGCCATTAGGCGAGGTCGATCTCTCAGTGAAAAGCCGGGATTCTTCTGGATTTCTTACGACTCCAGAGGTTTTTCCTGCAGTCTGGCTAGAAAAACATTTCCCCGTCAGGCTGAAGAATTTCTTCTTATTTGATGGCGAACTAATGAAGAATTTCTTTGATGTCAAAGTCCAAACCGCAGTTGCAGACTCCGTTCGCGAAATTGCTGGTGTTGATCTTTTCGAATCTATAGCTAACAAACTTGACGGAATACACGGCACTTTAAATTCCAAAATTGCCAAATTGGCTGGTAGCAAAGCACAACTTGCTGAAGAAAAATACTCTAGAGAGTCAAAACTCTTAAATCTGTTGGTTACTGAGCGTGACGTAAAAGAAGCAGAACTTGTTCAAGCCAAAGAAGAGCATCGAGTCATAATGGATGCCAGAAAAAATAGTGAGCTAACACTTGATCAAGCGAAGCGGGCTCAGGAATTATTGAAATTAATTGAGGAGACTCAAGCAAACAGACAAATTGCCACCGAAGAATTTGGTAAAGAAGCTCTAAGAAGAGGATTGGTTGCCCTTTTCCATAAATCCTTCAACTCAGTTGATGAAGAGTATGAACGAGCAAAGGCTGCAGGAATTCAAGTACCTCCGAAATTCGAGCCATCTGAGGTAAAGACCCTATTAGTTAGCGGGACTTGTATATGTGGAACTCACTTCAAGGAAGGTTCTTCAGAAGAAAAATGCTTGAGTCAGTTAATTAGCGACTCAACAACAGCTAGCCAGATAGGCAAAATACTTGCAGAGACTTCTAGAGAAATTGAGTCTTTAAGGGCAGCAATTCCAGAAGGACGAGCTCTAATTCAAGTTCGAAATGACAAAATCAAACAACTTGCAGGAGAGTATGAACGCCTGAAGAAAGAACAAAACGAACTGAGCGGTGTAGCCACCAATTCAGAGCTCCTTGCTGCTGGCGACTTGGCTCGCAAGCAGAACCTACTTGAAAGTTCAATTGATGATCTTCAAAGAGACTTGGGAGGGCTCAAAGCTCAAATAGAGCGTCAAAGCCCTGCAGTCGAGAGGCTGTACAGGGAATTCGAAAAGGCATCAGTTGGTGAAGGTGGTGTTAGAGAACTTCAAGATGAAGCTGCATTCTCACTAGAGCTCGCTACAGCGGCGAGAAAGATTCACAGTATTGCTCTCGCAATGGTGCGTGAGCGACTCGAGAATGTAATGAACGATAAAATTTCAACAATTATTTCTAAGGAATTTAGAACAGAAATTACTGCAAACTTTGAGGTTCAAACCCTTGACTCCAATGGATTAATTGCTGGTTTGTCAGAAGGTCAAGAAATGATGAAGGCCTACATATTCGCCATTGCGCTTAGAGAAGTTATGGATTTAGGTTTTCCTCTCGTAGTTGATACTCCATTTGGCCGGCTTGACGCTTACCATCGTGAGGAACTTTCAAAATCACTTGTTCAACTTGTTGAGAAAGAAATTTCTGTCAGTAACAGACAAGTGATTTTTCTGATGCACGATGAGGAATACACTCCGTACACCAGGAAGAATTTCATTGAAGCGAGCCCTTTGGAGACTTACCTTGCATGGGAAGTTGAATCGAAAAAATCAATTTCTGGTATCGGAATAGACCCTGTCTGGTATGAAATTGGCGCTTGGAAAGATTACAAGGCAGGAAAAATCAAATAATGGAAATCACATCTAAACGTTCGGCATTTTCCTGGGATCCTGAGTTTCGACCTTTCGTAGACGATTTAAGAGATTTCCTTAGATTCAAAGAAGGCGGCCGTCCAGGCAACCCTGAGACATTCATGATTTGTCTTGCTGTGGGCTTTGATTCTGGCGTGAAGAGAGATGTTCCCCCCAGGAAATCCGATTCGATGCGCGTAGCAGACTTGAAAAAAGACCAATTTGCAATGATGAGAGCAGTAGCACTTCGCGAAACAAAGGATTCAAGTGTTTTGCTAAATGATGATGATGTTTTTGATATCGCCGAGCAATACGCAGCAGGAGGATTAATGCTCCTTGCGCAGAAAGCAAAAGAGGGTGGAGATTTCAGGCTCGATCTAATTCGAATGTTTGCTGCCGCTTCAACATCTGCCGCAAACCTTGAAGCTCAAGGCGAGTGAAGCTCTAGGACAACAAGTGGGTTCTTAACCAACTGAAAGTATGCACCTCGAAATGATTCAGCATATTCTGAAGCATCTGCATACGCTTTGTCCCAGCCCCCTAAATTAAGGGTTTCACGGGACAAGCAAACCATTACTCCGGTAGTTTCTTGCGCCGCAGAATTTGTTGAGAAAAAGTTATTTGCAAGTTCAACCTTCAACAAATTAGTTCCAATGGCTTCTCTGTTATTGAGACAAAGAACAATTGAAATAACGTGCTTGCCACAACTGCATGATCCCATTCCGTCCAATTTCAAAATGGATTTTTGGCTTACTCCCGTGCTTGGGCTGACTGTGGCAACTTTTCCCCAGGAAATTCTTGTTTTGCTTAAGCGTCCGTCCTCAAGAGCTTTTTGAATTCCTCTTGTCCTGTTTCCCAATAGCTCAGGCAAACTCATATTTTCAAAGATTGAACTCAACTCAGAAATGATTGGTTCGAAACAAGTCTGATTTTTTGGAGCCCATGGGTTGAGAACAATTTGCTGGACATACACACTCTGCATACATTCATCATGCACGAAGTTGAAGAACTACATTTCGAAAAGAACAAGAAGTTTTCAAATTGATTCCTTGATTCATTTTTGTTGTTTTTCAAGCTGCGCCAGCACCGCAGCCTGATTCCACAGAGTGTTTCGGCGGCTTCTCCATTTTGACAAATATTAAGAACAAGTAGAGTTTTGAGACTATTTGCTGGGCTAAGCTGCCAGACTAAAGTCTTTTCCTGTGTATAGCGCTGTATCTTTACATGCTGATTGAAGAACGGCACTGACGAAAACAGCGCGGGCAAAGACCCTGACCTTCACACCCAAGTTTTGGAGTGCTTCAGCTGCTTCGGCAAATATGTGGTCCCCGGAAGCGAACACAACTTTGTCATAGCGCTTTTCAACATTCTCTTCGTAGGCAATTTCGAGAAGTGCACGGTCCGCACCGTCGTGACCTGGCAACCACACGGTGCGAGCCCCTGGCCAGCCGAACGCTGACTCAAGTAGGTTCTGAGAACTACTTGAAGCGACAACGATGTGTGCATCTGCAGGTACATTATTTGCTTTTAGGTAGAAGGTGCGAAAGCGAGCAATGTCTGCTGCTTTAACCTGCCCTGTGCCTAGCTCGTTTTCGATATCGATCAGGTGCAGTTCGCGATTAGCGGTGTTGATGTGACGAATATTCATGTGGATTCCCCTCCGGTTGATGTTGTGACATCAACCTACGGAGACCCACTGACATTCAAACCTCTGACCTATCCCTGAGAGCTTTAAGTAGTTGTGCCTCCTGCAACTTTCAATGCAGGAGGCACAACTGTTTGAATAACTCGTTACTTCTTCCTAGCTAGGTAGATCAACCTGCCACCCAGGCTTGCCATCAGGCCCACGATGATGAAAAGCAGCCCAGTCATCAAGCCCAACACTGTAAGCATCGTGTTCTGAGCTTTGATGAGGTCTTGGGACATTTGCGACAGAGCTTCTGTTTGGTCAGCGACAACCTTCACCATGTCTTTGATTGCCCATTGAGCAGTGACTTGTTGCTGGTAAACGGTGTCTGAGCCCGCTTCGTTTAACACAAAGTCTTCTTGAACATTCGTAGCCGCTTCAGAGCCAGAATAGTTGTGTGATTTGATGCTGTCAGTTGTGTTGGAAACAGCGTAGACAGCCATCAACGTGAATATAAAGGCCAGAGCAACGGGTACCACAAGCCTTAATATTTTGAGCTTGTCTCGGGGTTCCTTTGTTTTCTTTGTTTGATGAATTGCTTCTAATTTTTCCTGTATTACTCCGTCTTCTGTTTTCTTTTCTGTTGCCATGGGTTCCCCCTCTATTTGTGGTCTCGCAATCTGTGAGACCAAGGTCTGTGTGTATCTGATGTATTGCTAAGGATGGAGCAGGTTGCTTTTATCTAGTTCCCCAGGTCGTTTGCGAATGATGATGTTCTTGACCCACATGGAAACTACTGCGCCCTGCACCTCAATCGGGATGACGAGGGTTTCTCTCCAGAGTTGAGGGTCTTTCACTCCCCGAGCCGAGAGTGTTCCACCGACCCCATCAAGTACAAGGCTGAACTCGGGACTTTCGTGTTGGAGTTGCTTGACCAGGCCTTTGAAGATTGTGGCCTGTGCTGAGCGGGCCTTGTTCCAGATTGCATACTGCTGAGGATTGTTCTTCCTACTGGGCCAACCTGTCTCTTCCATCATGGTTTGAGCAGCCAGCATGGCAGGCAAAATCTGATCTATTTCAAACATGACCGTGGTTTTTGCATTTCGATCACGGTATTCGGCGGGAACGGCAACAGCGTCCGCAACAATCGAGGGTGTCTCGAAGCGGCGCACAAGTTTGTATTCCCCAACGGGCCGCCAGCCGGTGCTGACTCCAAAGGTGAAGTCTTTCAATCCATACAGTTCTTCATCTGACCAGACAGTCATTGTTCCCCTCCTTCATGGGATGAATAGTTATGAGTAACCCGATTCCCATTCGTAGAGGGTCACGGTGATGGCTGCGTCATCCCACGCGCCACTTCGTATCTGAGAAGTTATTGCTTCGATGTCTTCTTTGTGTCTCCAGAGATCCAAACTGTAGTTTTGGATCTCTTCTCGGTTGAGATCAACGAATTGCTTCAGAGTGAGCTTGGCAATCCAGTCGGTGTAACTAGGGACATCAACTCGAGTAAAGAGAGGGTTCCCGGTCAGAGGCCGAGGGTTCCACCACCACAGCTCTCTCGAAAAGAGGTTTTTGTTGTTGGCGTCTTTCACGACAAGCGATGTTCCCAGTGCAGGCATTTTTGGCCTCCTTGCCCTCCGGTAATTCCAGACTCACATGACCCACTGACATTTGAGGTGCTGTTCGCTGCCAGGAAGTAATCCCTTCAGCGAACAGCACTTGCGCAAAACAGCGTTACTGGCCTGTTTGAGGCGCAGTACTAATCCAATGCGGTTCAAGCAGTCCCTTGGTCAGCTCAACTGAATCTTCACCTGCTCGGTAACGCTCTAGCCAGTGCGTCCACTGCTGAGCATCCAGCCGGACGTACTGGATATTGCGCAGACCCCACGTTGTGGTGATGAGGGTGTTGGTGTGATCTCGTTTGTGGAACTTCCTCACGTGGGTGTTGAGCACGACGAACTCTTCGGGAGTGAAGCCCGCAGCTCGGAACTCGAGAGCCAAGTCGATCCAGGTCTTACTGTTGGTCATGCCCGTCTTTCGGGCATGGTTGTTATGCAAGCCCATGACGGTGGCACCAAGGAACTGAGGCGGGAACCTTAGAGTGGCCGTGGTCCATTCTCTGCGTTCCTGTTCGGTGCAGTCATCCCAGGGATCTGTTGGTTCCTGGTTCCTGTCCAGGTTTCTCTTGTATTCCGCAATGTCCACCAGGGTGGTGCGTTGCAAGAGCCACTCATAGGCGGTCAGGCCGCGGTCGTCCCAGTATCTGGCCACCGCCACCCAGAGCCTGTTCATGACAATGCCGTCACGGTCATAGAGCTGCATGTTTTGGAGCTTGCCGTTGATGTTGAGATCTGTGGGTGGGTTATCCAACAGAGCGTTGCTCCACAGCCTGCGCTCGTGCGGAAGGATGGGTCCCCAGAGTTCTTCTCTAAGCTGACGCAGTTCCCTGGAGAGGGATCCTGCGCTGCTGTTTTCGGGTGCGAACATTGCTGCCTCCTTGTGGCGTGATGGAGGCAGATAGTTCTGCACTCCATTGACTTATATGTCCGCTGATGCGGACATATCCGTTCTTCCCCTAGGGCACCCCACTCAATGGTTAGAGGGTTGCCGGATAGCAAGCTAGGTACTTGGCGCTATCACTCTGGAACGTGGAATTGAGTATGGCACAGGGTGCGGACAGTCTGAAAAGCGGTGGCTCAGACGGTTCTACAATGACTGGCAAATTCTGTGAATCGGGTGTGATTTGCTCCACATTTAGGGAGCCACGTGTCAAATCTAGACTTTTGGTCTATAGAGTGTGCTTATGGGGAAATCAAAAATACTAATGGGGGTTACGGCTCTCGTGCTGGGGCTCGGATTGCCGCTTACCGTTGCCGCTTCGGCATTTGCAGAGGAAGGGACATGGTCGTTCGTAACACCTAACGGTGCTGTTGTCCCGATTCAAACAGCTGAAGATGGTTCACAATTCTGGGATTTTCAAGTTGAAGGAACCGGCAGCTATATCGGGAGTTGGTCGAGGAAAACCGGCAGATGGACTTCCGGCAATGAGGCGTTGACGGCGGCAAATAACTATAGAAGCTGCTACACAAACGCCAAGGAAAGCTACGTAAATCGATTTGATACCTATGACGCCTTCAACAACGCTGCAACGACTCAAGGAAAAGACAATGAGGATGGTTCACATTCATGGTGGGTTGAAGGTGACGCGGAGATAGACGTGGCTTTTGCAGCGTGTGAAGAAAATACAGAGTGGAGTAACGCCCAGGTCACCTCTTCGAAGGACGAGGCAACCGGGATAACAACTTTTCATGTGCCGCTCAGCGTTTATGGCTCAGGAACCCACTCGTTATTCATTCAAAATTTGTATTATCCCGACGACACATTCGGCATGTCCTGCAAATCTCGAACGTGGGACGGTGGGGGCAAAGCATCAATGGGTTGTGAATACTCCGAAGGGTATTTCGAGCGAATTACTGTCAATGTGGAATATCCCATGGCAGATTCCGGGCATGTAGTTGCGGGGCCACAAGTGACACGGGACACGTGGTTTGACCAGGGGGTCTACTCGGATCTCACTCCAATTGATTGGAACTTCTTTGGAAACTTTCAAAAATTTGCTGGCCCCGTAGCAGCTACGTTAGGCGTGACCTCGGTCTTTGCTGTTCTCATTGCATTGCCCACAGCGCTTGTGGAATCGAGCTTAGAAGCCAATCACGGACGCGTGGAGAGTTTGTTACGAAAGTACATGCCTGGATATAAGCGCAGACAAGAAAAAATGAACACCGATTCTCAGCAGAATGACTCGAACACGGGGGAGAAATAATGGAGCGTCGATTAGAGAAATACGGAGATCCGCTCTTCACTGAACGTGAATCGGTTGACCTCAAGGCAACCTCACCAGAACTGCCCCAACCGCTCCCCAAAGAGAAGTTCAAATTTACATTCTTTGGTCAGATGTACGGTTTCCCCGCATTTCTCATTGTCGTGTTGGGTGCGATCATCGCGGGATTTAGCGACCCCGGTTTCGGGTGGAATGAGAAATCTGTTCGTCTCCTTATCTCATTCTTCGGCGTATTTATTTTGCTCAACTACGGTGGAGCAACTATTCGCGGCTGGGTAGTGAAGCGGCCCGAGCGAGGATTCTTCCCCCGCGTAGCCGCACGTCCGGTCTACCTGTTATTTCTGATTGTCACGATGTTTTTTGCTCGAGCAACAGGTATAGAGCCAGCTTTGGTTTTCGGTTCTGTGTTAGCGCTTGATTATGGTCTGAACACCACTCCCGTGAAATCGAAACATGCGGGCGGAGCCGCTCTAGCAGGCGCCATCTATGCAGCTGTTCTTGGCGTAGGCGCGTGGCTACTTTATAGCTCCCTCGCGGTAAGCCCTGTGCAGACCGTTATTCCTTGGAACCTGGTCCCCAGTGCTGGGGAAGTTGATTTCTATTCCATCGCGGTTTACGGGAACGTCGCTGCTGGAGAATTCCTCTCCATTCTGACCATTGCTGCTTTAGCGTCGCTCCCCATTGGTCTTTTGCCATTCCGCTTCTTAGAGGGAATCAACATTTGGCGATGGAGCAAAGTTGCCTGGGTGTTCATCTATGCAGTCGGGGTGTCAATTTACAGCCTTGTCCTTATGTCACTGCCGCAATCGTGGAAAGAAATTTCAGTGCCATTCGCCTGGTGGGTTGCCATATATTTCATTTATTCGGCAATCGCGCTCGGCATTTGGGCATATTTTCGTTTCACCAAACCAGAAGCACGATAACTTCTCGGCTGATCGAATATGCAACGCAAAAGTGGAGGGCCCCTCAGGGGGCCCTCCACTTGTTTGTAACGTTAGTTACCCAAAGAGCAATTGATATTCACTGAAATTTGCATGCCACCGTCTGCGCTAACTGATTCAGAGTTATCGACACAGTTTGGTTCAGCAGCGGGTGCTGGCGGCAGCGGTTCTGCAGCAGGAACTTCGACCACAGGTGCAGGTGCAGGTTCAGGCGCAGGTGGTTCTGGTGCAGGCTGCTCTGCAACGGGGGGCGCCTCAACTGCAGGTTGTTCTGTTGTGGTCACAAGCACGGGACCCTGAGTGTTTTTGGGCGACGCATTTTGTTCTAGCTGGCAACCGGTTAGTGCCAACAGGGTTATCAAGCCTGTAGTTATGGCAGCAACTGCCTTGAACTGTGTTTTGTTGTGTGTCATTGTGACATCCCCCATCGTTATTAGACTTTTAGTCTAATTCGAGAGGTGGGTCTCAAACTGTGAATGCCCTGAGTACATTTTCGTCAAACACTGTGATGCACAATCAATACATTCGGTGCACTGAGTATTCCCAGAAGTTTTGCTCTTTGATAACGAGCGCGATTCATTATTGGGTCCGCTTATTTCGTAGTGTCCGTCCCCACTGACAGACTGATGTTCTGACATAGTCAGCATGTTCGTTAGCCAGAGATTCGGGGGAGTCATGCGTCAAGGAATACAGGCTGTAGGTCTCAGCGTTGTAGGGGTTGTTGTTCTAGCAGGGTTATCAGGATGCACTGCTGCCCCCACCCTCGATTCCTACCTGTCCCAGGAGGTGAGCTGGTCTTCCTGTGATGCCGAGCTGCTCTCTCCTGCAGAGATGCAGGGTGAGGTGTTTACGGCTGCGTTGGATGCTGGGGAAGTGTCCTGTGCACATGTTCGCGTTCCTGCCACCTATGCCGGGGAGTCCACGGGGGCAGAGTTTGACCTGCAGCTCATGCGGGTAGGTTCTGCGGATGCCGACATGGGAACAGTGTTTATCAACCCCGGTGGCCCGGGAGGGTCGGGTGTGGAGCAGGTGCAGTATTCCGAATTCCCTGCAGAACTGTTGGACCACTATTCGTTTATTGGCTTTGATCCCCGGGGAGTCAACTTCTCTCCTTTCTCGGATGGACGAGAGATTCGCTGTGATGACGAAGCTGATCTGGTGACTTACTTCACCGGAGAAGTGTCCCCGTCGACGGTGGCGGAGTATGAAGAGAACGTTGTGATGAGCAATGAGGTCATCACCGCCTGTGAAGAAGCGAACCCTCTGTGGTGGACGCTGTCCACCGCCAATGTCGTGCAAGACCTCGAGGTGCTGCGCAGCGTGGTGACCGGGGATGCGCCGTTGAACTTCATCGGGTCTTCGTATGGCACCACCATTGCCGGTGCTTATGCCACCGAATTTCCTGAGCATGTGGGCAAGGTGGTGCTCGATTCCCCCACCACCGTGGACGATGATCTCATCGCCTCGGCGGCAGAAGATGCTGCCGGGAACGAAGCCAAGCTGCGGTTATATCTGCAGGGCTATGCCGACTATGCCGGGATCAGCTTTGACGAGGCGTTCGCTCGTCTGATGGAAATGAAGCAGCTCGCTGATGAGGATCAGCTCATTGGCTTTGCCGGTATCGAACCGAATCCCGAGTATGAAACAGCGATGGTGAGTTCGGAGGCACTGTTTCTCCACGGTATTCAGTCGTTGAACTACTATCCCGAAGCTGACGCCCTGGAGGCGTTCAACATCGCCATGGACAATCTGATCTCGGACCGCTGGAATGCAACCTTTGAGTGGATTGCCCTGGATATGGACGGCTATGACGCCGATGGTTTAGAGGGTGGCACCCTGGAAGACAAGACCATTATTCGCTCCAACGAGTATGAAATTATGTCCATTGTTAACGCGATGGACTATTCACCCGACGAGCTTTCGGCAGAAGATGAGGACCGGCTCGAAGCAGCCCTGGTAGAGGCAGCACCGCTGTGGAGTCAGCTCACGGAGGATGCGTCCGGGTTCGAGTATGACGGGGAGGAAGAATTCCTCGACTGGGCGAGCTTCGCCCGCGAGGATGATTCCATTCCTGATCCACCCACCACTCCCGTGCCACGCAGCAATACCTCGGGGAAGCAACTGCTCATTATTGGGTCGCTCTATGAATCCGTGACGCCCTATTCCTTTGCCCAAGACACCGCAGAACTATTTAAGTCACCGTTGATCACGGTGGAAACGGGTGTGCATGCACCTGCTGCGGGATACAACAACGCGTGTATCAACGACGTGCTCATTCGCTATTTCGTTTCGCAGGAGAACATTCAGAGTGTGACCTGTCCTGAGGAGTAATGCCGTTCACTTCGTGTGAAACAACCTGCCTTCACAGGCATTGAGCTCGCCGTATTCTCCACAGTGTGGGGTGCTCGTGGATTTGTGGTGCTCCTGCGTCTTTACTGTGGCGCGCATGGTGTTCGAATCCTTTGCGCATGTTCCGGTAACTGAAGAGCTCTTGCGGCACGTCTGGGAGGGGGAAGAAGATCTTTCCAAGGGTGGACACAGAAGTGGTTTAGGCCGTGAGGGTAAAACTGAATTTCCAGCACATTGGTTACGAATAGATATGGAGAAGGCAATCCGCACGATTCTTGAGAAACCACAGTTCGTGGGTCATTACGGAAATGTCGTCGTTCTTGGCAGCAAAGTCAGAGGAATTATTGTGCTGGTCAAACTCAAGATGAAAAAGAATGTCCTATTTGTAGAAACTGCTTTTCCTGACTCAGGACCTGGGGTTGTTCGAATAGAGAGAGGCGTCCCCAGGGAAATTCCACTCAACAATTACATCTTGGAGGCGTAAAATGCACCGTATGGACGAATGCACGCTTGTGGCACATGCACTGAGGGACTACCTGAGGCCCTTCATTGGGCCGGTCGAGATGCAGTTCATTGATATGTCGATGAACGCTGGTGAACCCTATTCAGCCATATCGACTTCCTTGGGGATTGCACAGCACTTCTCAGTGGCTATTCCACCCATTTTTATTCCAAGAATCCAACAACTACCTGGTTGGAACGAATCTGATCTTGACGTTCTATCCGAACAGTTCGCTAGTTTGCCCACGTGGTGGGAACTAGCTTCTTAGTCATGCTCTTCGTGGTTCCATTCGGCATCAGGGTTGAAGCCTGAGCCGTATTGGGTTTCGGGATAGCCGGTCATGGGAGAGTAACCGTGGGGGCCGTTGTAGTAGTCGCCGTTGTTCATGCCGTCAATGTCATCTGAGGTAGGCGGTGTCCTGGTTACGGTGGTCGGGGTACCCCGCAGTGCTTTGCCGATGGCAAAGATGAAGGCAAAGAAGCCCCAGATAATGAGTACGGCTGCCCCCAAGAGCAGTAGTCCGAAGAAGATGTCCATGTGTTGTTCCCTCCAGAATTCACTCTAGGTAGCACCACGGACAGGGGGAGGTTCATCCTGATGTCCGTGGGTGCTGGGAAGCTCACTGTCGTGACGGGGAATCGGTATCGGGGGGCTCTGCTGAAACCGCCGGGGAACCGTCACCAGTGAGGGGTGATCAATGATCATCCCTCACTGCAGAAAAGATTCTCCATCTTGAGAATCTGACAGATGAAGAGGTAACAGAGTTCACAACTGACTTCTCACACGTTCCCTGCTGGTTTCAATGAGCTTCTTAGCAGCTCATGGACGAGAACCTAAATCCCGGTGGCCAGCAGTGGTTCTCAGATATACAGATAACTACTCGTGGTTGCTCTTCGTTAGTTCAGCGCCACCAGCAACGTGCACACCGTACTCACGAGGAGAACAGGAACCCAGAGGTTCCGTTCTTTCTTACTGCGTGAGATCGAGTTCATGATCAGTCCCACCAGGGTGAAGGCAAACCATGCCCAGTTCACGACGGTGTTCCAGTCTGGGCTGAGGAGCGGTGTGAGAACTCCTGCTTGGGCCAAGTAGTGGCCTGCTTGGGCCAGCATGATCACGGCGGAGACGGCTGCGCCGATCCGCAGTGATCGGGGGAGCACGCCTGTGTTCTGACCACCCATGGTGTATTCGCCCCAGGGAGCGCCAGAAGCGATGGCTATCTGAAAGACAGTCACCCCGAGCGAGATCACGACCTGGAGCAGTGCGGCAACGGCAACAGCGTTCATGTTCACAGTTTAGGGAGCGGTGTTGTGGTTCTAGGTGGGCCTCAAGCTTCCCGACAAACGTCATGGCCCCCACCTGGTGGTAGAGGCCATGACGTGTTCAGTGGTGCTTCGTTGTTAGTTGCGGCTCAGTGCCAACATCTGAAGAATCTGCATGTAGAGCCAGATCACGGTGACCATGATGCTGAAGGCACCAGTCCAGGCGAACTTCGCAGGGGCCTTGTTGTTCACTCCACGCTGGATCATGTCGAAGTCAAGAACCAGGGAGTAGGCAGCTAGCAGAATCACGATGGGGCCAATGAGTAGACCCAGGGGAATTCCGAAGATCTCAACACTGTTGAGGCCGAACTGGCCGGTGGTGGCACCAAACATGGACATCACCAGGCTGACCAGGCTGAAGACCACGTAGGCCACGATGCCGATGAGGAAGATCTTGGTGGCACGAGCGGAAGCGCGGATCTTGCCGCTAGCAAACAGTGCCAGCGTGACACCGACGACCACGATGGTGGCAATCACGGCCTGGGCAACAATGCCACTCCACTGGGCATCGAAGATAAGGGAGATGGCACCGAGCAAGAAACCTTCGAGCAGTGCGTAAGCGAGGATCAGTGCGGGTACTGGCTCCTTCTTGAAAATGTTGACCATAGCCAGCACGAAGCCACCGATAGCGGCGAAGGTGACAATACCCATACCCAGGGAAGGGTTGGCGGTGGTGATGGTCCAGCCACCCACAGCACCCAGGATCAGCACGGCGAAGGAGATGAAGGACTTCGCAATAGTTGCTTCGTAGGTCAGTGCCTTTTCGGGTGCACGGTTCGCAGAAGGTGCATCGTAGAGAGCCTGGAGTTCTTCAGCGGTGGCGTTAGGCGAGAAGGCCTTGCTGCCGTTGAATGCGGGGTTCTTAACAGCCATGACGGTTGTTTATCCTTTCGGGAAGTTGAGCACCGTGAAGTGCTACCTCCACGATACCGAGTGGGGGTGGTGTGTTTCCCGAGTATTTGCTGTGTTTTTCCCTGTTCGTTCAGCGCGAAAACAACTCTTCACCATACGTGTGCACACCATGGCATCCTTGAAACATGGCCACTTCCCCCCTCGTGATCGCTCACCGCGGTGCTAGTGGCTATCACCCCGAACACACTCGCGCTGCCTATGACAGCGCGATCGCGATGGGTGCAGACGCCATTGAGCCAGACTTGGTTATCTCCAAAGATGGCGTGCTCATCATTCGTCACGAGAATGAGATCTCCGGCACGACCGATATTGCCGAGCGGCCAGAGTTTGCTGATCGCCGGACCACCAAGGTGGTTGACGGCGAGGAGCTCACGGGCTGGTTCACCGAAGACTTCACCTGGGCAGAGCTTGCCACGCTCACCTGCAAGGAACGTTTACCTCTCCTGCGTCCCGAGAATGCGAAACAGGATGGGCAGTTCGGAATTCTGCGCTTTGTGGATCTGCTCGACATAGCCGACCAGGCTGGACATGACTTCACATTGGTGGTGGAGATTAAACACCCCACGTATTTTGCCGGCTTGGGTTATAGCTTCGAGGGTCTGATTCTGCAGGACCTCTTTGTGGCCGGCTGGAAACAGAACGATCCCCGCCTCATTATGGAGAGCTTTGAAAAGAGCATCATTGTTCGGCTCAAGGAACTGGGCATTGGCGCCCAGCACTTTTACATCTTGGATCACAACCATGTCGCTTTCGACGAGCTGGTGTGGTCCCGCTCAGAAGGCGTTCCCCCGATTAGTAATGAGGATGAATTCTCCGATGCCGGCTTGGAAGCCTTCTCGGGACGTCTCGATGGCGTGGCTTTAGCCACCAGCATGATCTTTGACGGCAGCGCAGTAGAACTCGAGCACGGCCGTGCACTGGTGCAGAAGATGCACGACTTGGGGCTCAAAGTCTTTGTCTGGACGCTGCGGGCAGAAAATGAGTTCTTGCCCGTGCACTATAAAAATCTCGAACTGCCCGGGTCATATGGCAACTGGCAGGACTACTTCAGTCATGTGTGGGATCTGGGCATTGATGGTGTCTTCTCGGACCAGCCCGATCTGGCTGTCCGTATGCGCCCGTAGACTTGACGGGCTATGACTGAGCTTTCTTCTGCCGATCCGCTGCTGAATGGATTGAACCCCCAACAGCGCGAAGCTGTGGAGTATCGCGGCCCTGCTTTGCTCATCGTGGCGGGTGCTGGGTCGGGTAAAACAAGCGTGCTTACCCGCCGCATTGCTTCTCTCATTCGCGGCCGGGAAGCATGGCCGAGCCAGATTCTGGCCATTACCTTCACGAACAAAGCAGCCGCTGAAATGCGCGAACGTGCCGAGCAGATGCTCGGCGCAGCTACGGAAGGGATGTGGATCTCAACCTTCCACTCCAGCTGCGTACGCATTCTGCGCCGGGAAGCCGAGAACTTTGGGTTTACGAAAGCATTCACCATCTATGACTCGCACGATTCCCGCACGCTGATTAAGCGACTCATTAAAGAAACTGAAGCAGACACGTATGGGCTCTCTGTCTCGGGCGTCGCAGGGAAGATTTCCCGGCTCAAGAACGAGCTAACAGATGTAGACAGCTATTCGCGGAACGCCAATGTGAACGACCCCACCGAGGTGAAGTTCCTCGAGATCTTCCGCGGCTACACCCGCGCTCTGCAGGCAGCGAACGCCTTCGACTTTGATGACCTCATTGCGCAGACAGTGTTCTTGTTCCGGGCGTTCCCGCACGTGGCCGACCACTACCGCAAGCAGTTCCGCCACGTCATGGTGGACGAGTACCAGGACACCAACCACGCGCAGTATGCGCTGATTCACGAGCTCACCCGGGAATGTGCCGATGGCACTCCCGGTGGCTCGCTCACCGTGGTCGGTGACTCGGACCAGTCCATCTATGCCTTCCGTGGCGCTGATATTCGCAACATCTCCGAATTCGAGCGCGACTTTAAGGGCGCGCACGTGGTGATGCTCGAGCAGAACTACCGCTCTACTCAGACGATTCTGTCTGCGGCCAACTCGGTCATCTCGAACAACTTTGACCGCAAGGACAAGAAACTCTGGACTGATGTGGGAGACGGCGACCTCATTGTGGGCTTCACCGGCTACTCCGCCCACGATGAGGCCCAATTCGTCGTTGATGAAATCAGTGCCCTGCATGCCCAAGGCATGGGCTACAACGAGATGGCGGTGTTCTATCGCACCAACTCGCAGACTCGTGCGTTGGAAGAAATCTTTATTCGCTCGGCCCTGCCGTATCGCATTCTGGGTGGCACCAAGTTCTACGAACGCGCAGAAATCAAAGATGTTCTGGGGTATTTGGTCACCATTGCCAACCCGGCAGATTCATTGGCAGTGCGCCGTATTCTGAACACCCCCAAGCGGGGCATTGGGCCGGCCACCGAGACCGGCCTACAGAACTACGCGGACACTAACCAGATCACGCTGCGCGAAGCGTTGCGCTCAGCGGACTCTCTGGGGTTGGGGCCTAAGGTTTCCGGCGCGATCGCCAAGCTGTCAGGCCTCATTGATGAGGCCACGGCTCTGGCGGAGTCGGGCCCCGTGGCCGATGTGCTCACCAGAATTCTTGAAGAGACCGGCTATGTGGATCTGCTGCGCGCAACCCGTGACCCGCAAGACGAAGCCCGCGCCGAGAACGTGGAAGAACTTCTGGCGGTGACCAAGGAATTCGATAAGAACAACCCTGAGGGCACCCTCATTGACTTCCTCACCGAGGTCTCTCTTGTGGCGGCTGCCGATGAGCTCGACGATGCCAGTGGCACCGTCTCGCTCATGACCCTGCATACCGCCAAGGGTCTGGAATACAACGCCGTCTTTATTACCGGCGTCGAAGAAGAGCTCTTGCCCCACCGGATGTCTGCGGGGGAACCCGGTGGCCCGGCTGAGGAACGACGCCTTTTCTATGTGGGCATTACCCGTGCCCGCAAGCGCCTGTTTGTGTCTTTAGCCATGAGCCGTGCGCAGTTTGGGCAGACCAACGTGGCCATGCCGAGCCGCTACCTGCAAGAAATCCCCACCGAGCTGATCGAATGGCGCCAGTCACCGGGCATGGCTAATGGCCGTGATGGATACCAGTCCCGTGCCCTCAACGCCCGTGGCTCCCGCTATGACGGTGGCTTTGGCTCTGGTGAACTCGGCGGCTGGGGCAGCACCGAGGGCGGCTGGAACTCGCTCGAAGCATCGCCCAAGCCGAAAACCGAATGGGCCAACCGTGTGACCAACAAGATCCGCGACAACGGTGACCTGGAGCTCGTCGCCGGGGATCGTATTTCTCACGCTGACTTTGGTGAAGGAACAGTGAACCAAATCACTGGTGAAGGCGCCAAGCGCGTGGCCCACGTGAAGTTTGATTCCGCCGGCGCCAAGAAACTCCTGATCAAGATCGCTCCGATCGAGAAGCTCTAACACCTCACTTACGTGAGCTGGCTGGATCTCTGCCTCAGAGTGCTACCCCGCCGCCGATGAGCGTTCCGATCAGGTAGGTAATCCCGAGGGCTACTGCTCCACCAATGGTCACGCGCAGGATCGCACGAGGCATGGGTGCGCCACCGATGTAGGCGCCCACACCTCCGGTGAGGGCGAGGGCCACAAGGGTGGCCGCAATGGTGACACCAATCTTGTAGGGCTCAGGGGTCAGCAAAACAGCCAGTAGAGGCAGGATTGCACCAAGGAAGAAGGAGACTGCCGAGGAGATCGCTGCGTGGATGGGGTTGGTCAGGTCGTCCTGGTCAATGCCAAGCTCCACCTCGAGGTGAGTTTTGAGCGCATCCTTCTCGGTCATCTCCACAGCAACAAGGCGTGCCGTGGTGGGCTTGAGGCCTTTATCTATATAGAGCTCGACGAGTTCTTCGAGTTCTGCTTCCGGGAACATATCGAGTTCGCGCTGTTCCTTGTTGACCCAGGCCAGTTCGGAGTCACGCTGGCTGGAGACAGAAACATATTCCCCGAGTGCCATCGAGATGGCACCCGCGGTCAAACCGGCGATACCGGTCAACAGAATGGCGGCCGGGTCGCTGGTTGCCGCGGCCACACCCACGACCAGCGCCGCGATGGAGACAATGCCGTCATTGGCGCCGAGAACACCGGCACGAAGCCAGTTCAGTTTGGCGTTGGAGGCTGCATCATGGGGCTCAAAACCGTGTTCGAGTGTGGGTTCCGTCATGTCTCTAGCTAAACAGGTTATGAATTCCTCTGCTAGCGAGGTTTGCCTTACCTGTGCCGCGGTGACATCTGGTTTAAAACGCGCTAAAGTCGAACTGGTCAATTTATCTTGATATCAAGTTACTTTTAACTGTCGGGGAATTGACAACACCACTTATTTGAACGCTCAACGCGGATGAGGACATCACGTGGATCTTTACGAATACCAAGCCAGGGACCTATTCGAGAGCTACGGTGTTCCCGTGCTCGCTGGCATCATTGCAGACACTCCCGCTGAGGCTCGCGCCGCAGCAGAAAAGCTGGGCGGCGTTGTCGTCGTCAAGGCTCAGGTCAAGGTCGGCGGCCGCGGTAAGGCGGGCGGCGTCAAGGTCGCGAAGTCCCCTGAGGAAGCTGAAGAAGCAGCCAAGGCCATTCTGGGTCTGGACATCAAGGGCCACGTGGTCAAGCGCGTCATGGTTGCCGCGGGTGCCCGCATTGCCGAAGAGTTCTACTTCTCCGTGCTGCTGGACCGTGCCAACCGCTCCTACCTCTCGCTGACCTCCTACGAGGGCGGCATGGAGATCGAAATTCTCGCAGTAGAGCGCCCCGAGGCACTGGCTCGTATTGAAGTCAACCCCATCAAGGGCATCGACTTGGCTGAAGCCAAGCGCATCGCCGTGGAAGCCAAGTTCCCTGCCGAGCTCGTGGACAGGGTTGCTCCTGTCTTTGTGAAGCTCTACGAGGTTTACACCGGCGAAGACGCCACCCTGGTTGAGGTCAACCCCCTCGTGCTCACCGAAGAAGGCGACATCATCGCTCTCGACGGCAAGGTCTCGCTCGATGAGAACGCCGAATTCCGTCACGAGAACCACGCAGCCCTTGAAGACAAGGCTGCTGCTGACCCCCTCGAGGCCAAGGCCAAAGCTGCAGACCTCAACTACGTCAAGCTCGACGGTGAAGTCGGAATTATCGGTAACGGTGCAGGTCTCGTGATGAGCACCCTCGACGTTGTTGCTTACGCCGGCGAAAAGCACGGTGGCGTCAAGCCCGCGAACTTCCTCGACATCGGTGGTGGAGCTTCTGCTGCTGTCATGGCTGCTGGTCTCGACGTGATCCTCGGTGACCCTCAGGTCAAGAGCGTGTTCGTCAACGTCTTCGGCGGCATCACCGCCTGTGACGCGGTAGCCAACGGTATTGTCCAGGCGCTCGAGACTCTCGGGTCTGCCGCGAACAAGCCCCTCGTTGTTCGCCTCGACGGCAACAACGTCGACGAGGGTCGTCGTATCCTCGCCGAGGCAAACCACCCTCTCGTAACCATCGCAGACAGCATGGATGACGGCGCCGACAAGGCCGCCGCACTCGCCGCCCGCTAAGCCCCCACGACTACTCAAGGAAAAGACAATGTCAATCTTTCTGAACAAAGACTCCAAGGTCATCGTGCAGGGCATCACCGGTGGTGAGGGCTCCAAGCACACCGCTCGTATGCTCGCAGCTGGCACCCAGATCGTCGGTGGCGTGAACGCTCGCAAGGCCGGCACGACCGTCACCCACGGTGACGTCGAGCTTCCCGTGTTCGCCACCGTTGCGGAAGCAATGGCCGCAACCGGTGCTGATGTTTCGATCGCCTTCGTGCCCCCCGCATTCTCCAAGGATGCTGTCATCGAAGCAATCGACGCCGAGATTCCTCTGCTCGTGGTCATCACCGAAGGTATTCCTGTGCAGGACTCCGCTGAGTTCTGGGCATATGCCAAGGACAAGGGTGGCAAGACCCGCATCATTGGTCCTAACTGCCCCGGCATCATCACTCCTGGTGAAGCACTGGTCGGTATTACCCCTGCCAACATCACCGGCAAGGGCCCCATCGGTCTGGTGTCCAAGTCCGGTACCTTGACCTACCAAATGATGTTCGAGCTGCGCGACCTCGGCTTCTCGACCGCCATTGGTATTGGTGGAGACCCCATCATCGGCACCACGCACATCGATGCACTCGCTGCATTCGAGGCTGACCCCGAGACCAAGGCCATCGTCATGATCGGTGAAATCGGTGGTGACGCGGAAGAGCGTGCCGCAGACTTCATCAAGGCGAACGTGACCAAGCCTGTTGTGGGCTATGTCGCGGGCTTCACTGCTCCCGAGGGAAAGACCATGGGTCACGCCGGTGCGATCGTCTCCGGTTCTGCCGGAACAGCTCAGGCCAAGAAGGAAGCCCTCGAGGCTGCCGGCGTCAAGGTGGGCAAGACTCCTTCGGAGGCTGCTCGCTTGATGCGCGAAATCATGGCAAACCTGTAATACATAGTTCTCATCAGCTCAGGGCGTTCTCCATTCGGGGGACGCCCTGAATCGTTAACACAGCACACACTGTTCATGTGTTTTTCCCTCAGGGGTTTCTTCATGGGTTGGGCTCAGGTGCTGGTCAATGGCAGACTGGTCAGACCAAGATTTTCAAAGGGGAACACTGTGTCTACTGCTGTGAAGAAGAATGCTGGCCGCGCCTGGATCTCAGCCGTCCTGCTGATTGTGGCCATGGTGCTCACACCTGTCGCGATTGTTGCCCACTGGGCCACCAGCGAGGTGACCAACACCGAGCGCTTCGTCTCGACCCTTTCTCCGTTAGCTTCGAACCCTGAGGTTCAGCAAGTCATCATCGACGAGGTCACCGGCCTCATTACCGAACAGGTCGACATCCCGGAAATCACCGACTCCTTGTTCACCGGCCTGGGTAAGGCACTGAACCTGCCGGAGAAGGCCCAGAAGGCTCTTGATCTCCTGGTTTCCCCCGTGGCCAACGGTGTGGACTCTCTCATTACCAACGTGGTGACCACCGCAGTGGAGTCTGAAGCTTTCCAGAAGGCCTGGACCAAGACGTTGACCCTCACTCAGGAGCAGACCGTTGCATTGCTCTCCGGTGACCCTGACTCCATGCTGCAGCTGTCCAACGATGGAACCCTGTCGCTTCCTCTCAAGCCCCTCATCGTGGAAATCAAAGCCACCCTGGTCAAGCAGGGCGTGGGTTTCGCCAGCGCTATTCCTGAGGTGGACAAGTCCATCGTTCTGGGACAGATTCCTGAGCTCGCGCTGGCCCGCGTGATCTACCAGGTCGGTGTCGGTGTGGGTACCTGGTTACCCTGGATTGTTGCTGGTCTCTTTGCTGCTGGTATTGGTTTTGCGCGTAAGCGCCCCCGCGCCATTCTCGCGACCAGTGTTGTCTTTGCAGTTCTGATGGCCTTCTTGGCCTTCCTGTTTGGCAGTGGACGCATCGTGGCTACCACCGTAATCGATCCTGGCTACTCCGCAGCTGTCGGTGTTGTCTATGACGCTCTGGTCAGCTACGTGGTCAACGTGGTTGCTGCGCTGGGTCTCATCGCCATCTTCACCGCCATTGCTGCGTGGGCATTTAGCACCTCGGAAACCGCAGAGAAGTTCCGTGGATTTGCCAACAAGCAAATCAACACTGTGCGCAGCTTCGTGGACCCCGAGAACGCTCGTCTAGGCGCCGCAACACCTGTCCTGCACAAGTACCGCATTGTTGCCCGCGTGATCATCCTGGGTGGTGTGGCCCTGATCCTCACGGCCATCCAGCCGGCAACGATTGCTGCCGTGATTTGGCTGGGCATTCTTGCTCTCGTTCTGCTCTTTGTCTATGAAGTGTTGCAGCGTGCAACGCTTACGCCAGTGGTGGTTGCTCCTGCTGCACCTGCCACGAAGACCACTGCGGCAGCAAAGAAGCCTGCAACTGCGGCAAAGAAGCCTGTCGCGAAGAAGCCCGCCGCCAAAAAGTCATAGCATCAAGGGGTGAACCGCACCCTCATTGCACTGCTTGCTGCGCTGGAGTCCTTCCTCGCAGTGGCCATTGGGGTCGGTATTTCCCTTGTTCCGCTCAGCATTATGTGGGCGGCCCGGCTTGATCTTGATATTGGCTGGGATGTGTTCTGGCGTGCCTCGGCAGATATTTGGCTGGTCGGTCACGGCGTAGACCTCACCATCACTCTCGATCCTGCACTGGCCGCGGCCATCGCGTTGCCCGGGGCAGAACTTCCCTTCTTAGTTTCGATTGCACCCTTGAGTTTCGCTCTGATCACGATATTGATGGGGGTGCGTCTGGGGCGGAAGTCACTGGAGTCTGGCGCTCGCTTTGTGGGCCCCGTGGCCGCCATCAGTACCTTCGGCGGCCTGACGGTGCTCATCGCGATTTCTGCCCTGCAGGCTAGCGCGATGCCCACGATGTGGATGGCACTGTCCTTCCCCACGGCCTTCTTTGCTCTGGGTGTCTTTATTGGTGCCCGCGGTGAAGTCGGTCACTCCGGTGGCCGGGCGGAGCGCGTGCAGAAACGCGTGGTGGGCTGGGCAGGTAGCTTGCCCCAACAGGTTCGTATTGTCGGTGCGACTGCCCTGCGCGGCGGGGTGATTGTGGCCACCTCGGTGATCGCACTTTCTGCGGTGACCCTGGCCATCTTGGTCATTGGGAACTTCTCCACCATTCTGGGTCTCTATGAAGGCCTGCAGGGCGGTGGCGGTGGAAGCTTAATCTTGACCGCAGCCCAGCTCATGTTCATGCCGAACTTTGTCATCTGGGTGGCCTCGTGGTTTATTGGCACCGGGTTTGCACTTGGGTCAGGTTCCCTGGTCTCGCCCGTGGGCACAGACCTGGGCCTCCTGCCATCGCTGCCTGTCCTGGGCGCTTTGCCCACGGCAGATATGGCATTTGGCTTCTTAGGCCTGCTGGTCCCTATCGCCTCTGCTTTTGTGGCTGCCCTGCTCTTGCGGCCGAAGCTCGTGCATGCGCTGGGCACAGGACCGCAGCTGCGCTGGATCTTTGCCACCGTTGTCGGTATTGCACTCGTGGGTGGGTTCCTCATCGGTTTCATGAGCTGGGCCAGTGGGGGAGCAGCAGGACCTGGCCGTCTGATGGATGTCGGGCCGAACGCGCTGCGGACCGGCGGCATCGCGGCTATTGAATTCCTGATCGCTGCCAGTTTGGGCATGCTTGCCAGCTCGCGTTCAGACCACCGGGAACCCCGCGAGAAGACTGCCACCGCTTCAGACTCCGCGCAGAAAATCAGCTGAGTTCACCGCGGTAGAATTATTGAGTGCTCAAACTCGTCGTCCTGATCTCTGGATCAGGTTCTAATCTCCGTGCGCTCCTCGAGGCATGCAGTGACGAGGCCTACCCCGCGCAGATCATGGCCGTCGGTGCCGATAATAACGCCTCGGGTTTGGCACACGCTCGCGAGTTCGGCATCCCCAGCTTTATCGTTTCTCCCGCTGACTACGCCAACCGTGTGGCCTGGGGAGAAGCACTCATTGCGGAGATACAGACCTATTCTCCCGACATGGTGGTCTGCGCTGGTTTCATGCGTATTCTTCCTGCGAACGTGGTCACTGCGTTCTCTCCCAACCTGATCAACATGCACCCCGCACTGTTGCCGCTGTATCCGGGAGCGCACGCGGTGCGTGACGCTCTCGCGGATGGCGCAACAGTGACCGGAGCAACAGTCCACATTGTCGACGAGGGCGTCGACACTGGCCCCGTGATAGCTCACGTGGAGGTGGCCATCAACGCTGATGACACTGAAGCAACGCTGCACGAGCGCATCAAGATTGTCGAGCGTGAACTTATTGTTCACACCGTTCGCAATATCGCCCACGCCCACGTCAACCTTCAGGAGCTAGCACGCTGATGAGCGGCCCTTCACACGATCCCAGCCTGTACAACCACCGCGACCTCATTCCCGTGCGTCGCGCACTGATCTCGGTCAGTGACAAGACCGGACTGCTCGACCTCGCCGGCGCACTCAGCGCTGCTGGTGTCGAGCTCATCTCCACCGGTTCCACCGCACAGACCATCCGTGACGCCGGTCACGCCGTCAAGGACGTCAGTGAGATTACCGGATTCCCCGAGTCTCTCGACGGCCGTGTGAAGACCCTGCACCCGTCCGTGCACGCGGGTATTCTGGCCGACCTGCGTCTGCAGACACACGCTGACCAGCTCGACGAGCTTGGCATCAAGTCCTTCGACCTCGTTGTGGTCAACCTCTACCCCTTCCGTGAGACGGTGGCCTCCGGTGCTGCTGACTCTGACGTGATTGAGCAGATCGACATTGGCGGTCCGGCCATGGTTCGTGCGTCAGCAAAGAACCACGCCAACGTCGCTATCGTGGTCTCCCCTGCGCGCTATGGCGAGATCATGGAAGCAGTGGCCACCGGGGGAACGACCATTAACCAGCGTCGCTCGCTTGCCGCTGAAGCATTCGCTCACACCGCTGCCTATGACTCGGCTGTGTCATCCTGGTTCGTGCGCGACGAGAAGTTCCCCGAGACCTTCTCTGTCTCAGCTCAGCGCGGGTCTGTTCTGCGCTACGGCGAGAACTCGCACCAGGAAGCTGCGCTGTATCTCGAGCAGGGCGGTCACGGCATTGCCCAGTCCACTCTTCTCGGTGGCAAGGAAATGTCCTACAACAATTTCGTAGACGCAGATGCTGCGGTGCGTGCAGCTTATGACTTCATTAACCCTGCCGTCGCGATTATCAAGCACGCAAACCCCTGCGGTATTGCTGTGGGCCGCGACAAGGCAGTGGACCAGATTGCCTCTGCCCACCGCCTCGCTCACGAATGCGACCCCGTTTCTGCATTTGGTGGTGTGATTGCGGCCAACCGCCCCGTCACGCTCAAGATGGCCGAGCAGGTCAGCGAAGTATTCACCGAGGTTCTAGTTGCTCCAGACTTCGACGATGACGCCCTGACCTTGCTGCGCACCAAGAAGAACTTGCGTCTGCTGCGTCTGCCGGAGAACTTTGGCCGTGAAGCCACTGAACTGCGTCAGATCTCGGGCGGCTTCCTGCTCCAGGACGCTGACCTGTTCGATCCAGACGCAGAGGTCGGCGCATTGCGCAGTAGCTGGCAGCTCGTCTCTGGCGAACCAGCGGACAAGGAAACTCTGGTTGACCTTGAGTTCGCCTGGAAGGCGTGCCGTTCGGTGAAGTCCAACGCCATTCTTCTAGCTCACAACGGTGCGTCCGTGGGCGTGGGCATGGGCCAGGTCAACCGTGTTGACTCGTGCCACCTCGCGGTGAACCGCGCCGGTGACCGGGCTGCCGGTTCGGTTGCGGCATCCGATGCGTTCTTCCCCTTCGCAGATGGCCTGCAGGTTCTCCTCGCAGCGGGCGTCAAGGCTGTTGTTCAGCCGGGTGGCTCCGTGCGCGATGAGGAAGTTATTGCGGCAGCTCAGAAGGCTGGCGTCACCATGTATTTCACCGGCGAACGCCACTTCTTCCACTAAAGGATACAAACACTATGTTCACTACCCGTCGCCTCGTGGCAGCTATTTTGTCGGCACTGGCCGTCTCGGCCATTGCGCAAAATGCCACCATTCTGACTTTCTTCATTGGCCAGAACCCTGACCCGACAATTCTGTGGCAGGCCAGCTTCTTCTTTATCTATGCCAGCATCGTGCTGTTTATTCTGGTGTTCTTTGCCGGCATTCTCGGTTTCCTTGCTCGTCGCCGCTATGCCTGGGTTGCCGGTCTGGTTGCCTCGGTTCTGGCTGCGGTACTGGGTATGTTCATTCAGGCTGCGTTGCAGGGCGCATCAGGTCCTGACCTGGTCGCTGGTGTGATTGCGTCGCTTTTTGGCGTGAACCTCATCTTTATCGTTTTCGGCACCGTGGCGACCGTGACCGCAGGTTCCGGTATCTGGCGTTCACTGATCTCCCGGGACGAGCAGAACGTGGCCACCAAGGTGGCGCTGGTTCGTGCCCCTGCCTCCACGCTGGCTGACGGCCTCGTGACCCACATCAAGCGTAAGCAGGTGGACCTCGAGCTCGCAGACAAGCAGTGGGACGGCTATGTTTCTGCACTCAACGCTGCTGGCTGGCAGACCGTGGAGGTTGCTCCTCGCGATGACCTCGCTGACAGCGTCTTCGTCGAAGACACTGTTGTCATGCTCGGCAAGCTTGCTGTGATCACCAACCCTGGTGCCGACAGCCGCAAGCCTGAAGTTGAGGCGACCGAGGCTGCTCTGGTTGATCTGGGTGTGAGGGTGGACCGCATTGTCAGCCCCGGTGCTCTCGATGGCGGCGACGTGCTCAAGGTCGGTAAGACGGTCTATGTGGGCCGTGGTGGTCGCACCAACGGCGAAGGTATTCGCCAGCTGCGTGCGATCGCGGCAACTCAGGGCTACACCGTCGTTGCTGTTCCTGTGACCAAGGCTCTGCATCTCAAGACCGCGGTAACCGCGCTGCCTGATGGCACCGTCATCGGTTACCCACCCCTGGTGGATGACCAGGGCATCTTCGAGCGCTTCCTACCCGTTCCCGAGGCTCACGGCACCGCCGTGGTCGTGCTTTCTGCAGACACCGTGTTGATGTCTGCATCGGCACCCAAATCTGCAGAGCTCTTCCGTGAACTCGGCTACCGCGTCATTACCGTGGACATCTCCGAGTTTGAGAAGCTCGAGGGCTGTGTCACCTGCTTGTCGGTGCGTCTGCGCTAGAACACTCTGTCAACACAAAAGGACCCGGGAAACCGGGTCCTTTTGTGTTCTGCTTCGTTACAGAGAAAGCTCACCAATCGTCTCGCCAAAACGCGAGGTGCCAATGTCAACAAAGCCCAGTTTGTTGAAGAACTTTCCAGGCCCGTCATCCCCGCCCTCCCAGAGCACGGTGAGGGTGGTGAATCCACGAGACTTGGCTTCCTGGGCGAGGGCTTCGATGGCGAAGCGACCCACACCTTTGCCCTGGGCCGTGGCGGCCACGGTAATGCGCCAGATGCAGGAGCGGAACTCAGGCTGGTCAGAGGAGGGATCGAAGTGGCCACGAATAAAGCCCACAACGGTGTCGCCTTCCAGGACAACGCGAGGCCATTCGGTGGCGGGGTTGAAGTAGGACTCGGCGAGTGCGTAGGACGTCGGGGCGACAAACTGTTCTTGGCCGGGCTTGAGCGTGAGCGAGTTGGCCGCGACGATGGTTTTTGCTGACAGTTCTTCTAATACGTAGTTCCCCATGTCTTTAGAGTATTCCTCCTTGCTGAGAATCAACAGTTTCGGTGTGTAAAAGGCAGGTAAACATTTTCTGTCCGAAAAATCATGTAGATTCACCTCGACAAATACGTGATTTTGATATACCCTGGGGGGTATACGGATTACCGTAAACAATCACCTTCGGAGGTAACTATGTGCAGCCCAGCTAATTGTGGCTCATGCGGAAAAACCACGTGGACTGGTTGCGGCCAGCACATTGAAGAAGCACTGTGGGGCGTTCCCGAAAACGAGCGCTGCACCTGCAACTAGGTTTTTCGCAGTATCCCTGAAGAATGGGTCCCCACGTGGGGACCCATTCTTCGTTAACACCTGCCCTTCACCCGATGTGACAGAGTAGAACCGTGACAAGCCAGAAGCCCTTCGTTCTGCGATATCCCGTCTTCGCGTCGACGATTGTGCTGGCCATCGTGGGGGGAGTCCTGGCATTGTCGGGGCTGGAGGGTGCCGCCCGCTGGACCATCAGCATCTTTGCCCTCGCTGTGGCGGCCAAAGAATCCGTCAGGATGGTGCGCTCGATTATGAAGGGCAGCTGGGGCATTGATGTCCTGGCCGTCACGGCGATCATCGCCACCGTGTTGGTAGGTGAATACTGGGCCAGCGTCATCATCGTGTTGATGTTCACCGGCGGTGAAGCCCTCGAAGACTATGCCGAGAGCCGTGCCAAACGGGAACTTACCTCTCTGCTCAACAACAGCCCTCAGATTGCTCACCGCGAAGTTACTGCCGGAGCAACCACCGAAGACTGCCCCGTCACCGAACTGGCCCTTGAAGATGTCGTGGTGGTGAAGCCCGGTGAACTGATCCCCGTGGATGGCATCCTGCTCTCGGATGAAGCCACCCTCGACGAATCCTCGCTGACCGGTGAAAGTATTCCGGTTGAGCGCGTGCGGGGGGACCAGGTCATTAGTGGCTCGGTCAACGGTTCCGCTGCCTTCCGCATGAAAGTGACAGCCCGTGCCGAAGACAGCCAGTATCAGCGCATCGTGGCACTGGTCACCGAGGCCGCAGAGAGCAAGGCCCCCTTTGTCCGTTTGGCTGACCGTTATGCCGTGCCGTTCACGGCAGTGGCCTATGTGTTGGCGATCACCGCCTGGGTGATGAGTGGAAACCCCACACACTTTGCCGAAGTGCTCGTTGTGGCTACGCCGTGCCCTTTGATCATTGCGGCCCCGGTGGCGTTTATTGCTGGCATGAGCCGGGCTGCTCGTCACGGCATCATCGTGAAAAACGGGGGCACACTCGAGAAACTGGCTCGTATCAAGACTGTCGCGTTCGACAAGACGGGAACACTGACCCACGGTCAGCCGGTGCTCAGCTCTGTGGTGAGCGTGGGGGTTGTGGACGAGAACGAGCTGGTCCGCTTAGCCGCGATCGCGGAGCAATACTCAGCGCACACCCTCGCGCAGTCGATTGTGCAGGGGGCGCGGCTTCGATCCCTTACGGTCACGCCCTGTGAGGACGTGGTGGAAACCACGGCAGCAGGACTGACCGCGAACATCGAAGGCCACACCGTCGTCGTGGGCAAATACAGTTTCATTGCGCAGCAGGATCCTGCCGCGGTGAGAGTGGATATTGCTGCCGGGGAACTCGCTGTGTATGTCGCCATCGACGGCAAATTCGCCGGAGCTTTACTGCTCCGCGACGAATTGCGCGCCGATGCACCCGACACCTTGACATGGCTGTCTTTGCTGGGTATCACACACACCCTCATGCTCACCGGTGACGGGAAAGTCACCGCCGAGCATGTGGCGAAAAGCCTCGGTGTGACAAATGTGCAGGCCGAATGTCTGCCCCTGGACAAAGTCCGGGCAGTCGAGGCCGTCACGGACCGCCCCGTGATGATGGTGGGAGATGGCGTCAACGACGCCCCCGTGCTGGCCGCCGCTGATGTGGGTGTGGCGATGGGCGCCCGGGGCTCCACCGCTGCCAGTGAATCCGCGGATGTCGTGATCATGAAGGACGATCTGCACCGTGTAGCCCGGGCCATTGAGATCGGTCAGCAAACCATCCGCATTGCGCTGCAGAGCATCTGGATCGGGATCTCGCTGAGCCTGATCCTGATGATCCTGGCCACCTTCGGCCTGATTCCTGCCGTGGTGGGGGCAGGATTCCAAGAAGTCATTGATGTGGTGGCGATTCTTAACGCGCTACGAGCTCTTGGAACCTCGCGTTGGCTTGCAAGGCTCCATCTGGCGCAACGGTCAGTACAGCCACAGCAAAGTTCTGTGTGATCTGATCCAGGGTCGCCTGTCCGCCAGAGATGATGGCGGTGGCCAACACGTCTGCGGTGATGATGTCACCGGCCATGACGGTGGCTTGCACAAAGTCTGTGGTGGTTTCTGGTCGAGCCCAGATGTGTTCCCCGCGCTCGGAAGTGCCTGAGGTTGCCATGGCGGGAAATTCTGCGGTCACTCTCACCGCGGCGAGCATGACGGCCCGGTCAGCTGGATCCACGATGCCGGTTATCCAGCCCTGTTCTTCCGGGGATTGATCACCCGAGGTCGTGAGGTCACCGCCGACGTTGACGGAGAAGTTCTGGAACCCGGCCTGGGTCAGTATCTGCGCTGCAGAGTCGATGGCCACTGCCTTGATGGTTCCGTTGAGGTCTATGACGCCATCGGGACGGTGAGGAGTAAACGCCCCATCGGTCTTTTCGCGCCATTCCAGTGCACGCGCATATTCAGTGCGCATGTCATCGCTGGAGTTAGCCAGAGTCAGTTCCCCACGCGCAATCTGGGACAACTCAGAGTCATCCCGATAGAGGCTGAACTTCTCGTTGAGTCGACCGCATTCCTGCTCCACCGCAGTAACCGCTGCCTGGGCGTCGCGCTCGCTGAGAGCAGTATCCGCGATGCGGATACTGACCATGGTGCCCATGGTCTCGAACGCGTGCACGGACATGATTAGCCAGTGAAGCCAGCAGCGTCCAGAGCGGACTGCAGAGACTGCATGTAGGACTGGGAGGTGTAGGTCGCACCACTCACGTTGGCAATCTTGGCAGATTGTGCGGTGAGGGCTTCCTCGCGCAGAATGGGGTTTGCGCGGGAGCTAATCTGTTGAGATTTACGGTCGGCTGTTTGAGTTTGTAACACCACGACGTCAGTGAGCTTTCCTCCCGCAACAACAACTTGAACTTGTTGTGCTCCATAGCGGGTGTTGATCACGGCGCCGTCAAAGGTGCCATTTGTCACACCGCCGGTCGCAGCGGCAGGAGCGGCAGGAGCGTCAGCAGCGGGTGTGGTCAGCGGGTCAGTAGGGACGTTGCCCCATTCGTCTGCTCCGGTACCCGCTGTCCCTGACGCTGCCGTGGTGGTTGTTCCCGACGCGGCAGCCTGGCTCTGTGGCAGGGACGAGACGAGAGTTCCCACCCCGGCCTGCCAGCCGACGGCGATGATGGCTGCTGAACCGAGTCCAGCGAAGAAAGCAGTACCTGCGCGCATTAGAAATCAAACCTTTCTGCGTGGATCTGGTGTTCTTTGAGTCCGAGACGCTGTGCATCTCGAATGACGAGTTCGGTCCAGGGTGTGGGACCACAAATGTAGAGATCGGATTCTTTGATCTGGGGGGCCAGGCTCAGCAGGGTTTCACCCTTGCCGTAGGCCTCGGCAGAGAGCCACGTGTTAATGCCCCGAGGACGGTGACCGACCAGGACGCGCAGCGACGCTGCCTTCTCCACGCAGAGGTCGTAGGTCTCCTGCCAGAGGTAGACGTCCGTGTCATCGCTGCCGCGGAGGATCACGGTGGCCTCGTGAGGAGCCAAGTCGGAGCCTTCGAGCAGGGCACGAATGGGGGTGATCCCAATACCGGCACCAACAAAGACAGCCTTCGTCGTGGTGCGAGCCTCATCGGTGAACAGACCGTAGGGGCCTTCAAAGCTCACCCGGGTTCCGGGTGTGAGCTGAAGAAGCCGGGAGCTTCCTGCACCGAGATCACGCACGGTAATGCGCAGTGAACGACCATCGGGATGAGCAGACAAGGAGTAAGGGTGGGCATCCCACCACATCCGCGCGTTCCAGAAGCGCCAGTTGAAGAACTGGCCACCCTGTGCACGTAAGACTTCGAGGTTACGGCCGCGCATGGTGATGGAGACCACACCAGGTGCCTCGACGACGACCTCGCTCACGCGGAGGTCGTGACGCAACGAGCTCGCCACGGGGATGATGACGCGGTAGATCGTGATAGCAGCCAGTGCGCCGGCATAGAGGGCCATCCAGTATCCGCGAGCCCAGGTGCCTTCCGCAAACATGGAACCCTGAGTGAACTGGTGGGGAAGTGCCAGGAGAACAGCCGCATAGCTCAGCAGGTGCACCACATACCAAAACTCATAGGAGAGCTTCTTGCGGACGATAACCAGAGACGTCACCACAACCAAGATGAGCAGACCCATCGAGATAAATGCGATGGACATGTCTTGTTGGTTGACGATCATGTCGATGGCTTCAGCGAGGGGGTTGAGTCCCTGGGCAATGCCATACCCGATCATGAGCAGCAGCATGTGAGCCAGGATCAAATACAACACGGGCTTGCCTAGCTTGCGGTGCAGGGCAAGAGCCTTGTCGTGACCGAACGTGCGGTCAATGACGGGGATACGTGCTGCCAATACCAGCATGACCAGAAGCAGGTCAGAACCGACCAGGCCGGTCACGATTCCGAGCCCGGTGGTCACGTCCTTGATGTTCAGGAAGTAGGTGGCGCCCCCGTCTGCAAGGAACAGTGCCAGAACGATGGCGACGGAGAAGTAAACAATGGTTTCCAGCAGATCGCCCCGGCGCAGACGCGCCTTATAGCCGCGCTTGATCGCCACGGCGCGTGCAGGCGTGGCTGGAGAGCGGCGTTCGGTGCGTGATGAAGGCATAGGGGCGAGGGTGGTCTTGGAACAAACATGTCAGGTGACTCTGGAGGAACCCTATGGGGAACCTATGAATTACTTATGAATGTAATTCTACGGTTTGTAGAACTTGCTGGGGAGCGGAGTACAGAATTATGAGGTGAACTGCCACGACCGCTTGGACATGCCATACCAGAAGCCCTCAATCGCGCTGGTGTTCTCGAAACCAGAAGCGCTCGCCGCCCCCAGGGCAACATACAGAGGCGCCCAATGTTCAATCCGAGGGTGGGCTTCCTGCGCTGCAGGGGCCACCTCCCAGAAGTTCAGCAGAGCGTCGACGTCTTTGTTCTCCAGTGCTTCGGCAGCCCAGTGATCAAACTCGGCAGAGGCCTGAGGTGGAGCAGTGTTGGGGCCTAAGCCAGGGTTGAACCACCGCAGATTGTGGGTGGTGAAACCCGACCCCACGATAAGAGTTCCCGCATCTCGCAGAGGCGCCAGCTTCTGACCCATTTCGAACAGGTCAACGGGGTTCAAGCTGGGCAGTGATAGCTGCAGCACAGGAATATCTGCGTCTGGATACATCTCCGCCAGAGGCACATAGGCCCCGTGGTCGAGACCGCGGCCCAGATCTTGCTGGACGTCCTGGCCTAAGACGCCCAGAACATCCTGGGCAAGCTCGGTCGCCGGAGGAGTGTTGTATTCCACCTCGTAGTACTTGCTAGGGAAACCATAAAAGTCATAGACCAGGGGAGTATCGGCACGAGTGGAGCTCACCGTGGCGGGGGCTTCCTCCCAGTGAGCCGAGACCATGAGAATCTGCTGCGGCTTGTCCATGGTGGACGACCAACCTGCGAGCTCACTGGACCAGGTCGCATCATCGGCGAGCATGGGGGCACCGTGGCTCATAAAGAGCACGGGTTGGGTGCTAGATGATGCCGCCATGATGATCCCCATTCTCAGCGATACTGTGTCACCGCTGTTGAGAGAGTAAAGCGTGCAGCGGGCGGGATTATTCCCGCACCAGTGCTGACCTACTTGAAAATAATGGTGCGCTGACCATCGCGCAGCACGCGGTCTTCGGCAAACCACTTGACCGCTTGGGTCAGCGTGCGACTTTCTTCATCCTGGCCGATGGCGACAAGTTCTTCGGGTGAACGCGAGTGATCGACGCGGACCACGTTTTGCTCAATGATGGGGCCTTCATCCAGGTCGCTGGTGACAAAGTGTGCGGTGGCACCAATGAGTTTCACGCCGCGCGCGTGGGCCTGCTTGTAGGGGTTGGCGCCCTTGAAGCCGGGCAAGAAGCTGTGGTGAATGTTAATGATCTTGCCTTCGAGCTTGCGGCACAGTTCAGGTGAGAGCACCTGCATGTAGCGGGCGAGGACAACGAGTTCGATGTCGTGCTCTTCGACAACGTCCAGCAGACGCTGTTCAAAAGCTGCCTTTTGTGCGGGGGTGGTCACCGGCATGGATTCGAAGGCAACGCCGTAGAAGCCTGCCAGGCCACTGAGTTCATCGTGGTTGCTGAGCACCAGAGGGATGTCAACCGGAAGTTGGCCTGCACGCTGACGGAACAACATGTCATTGAGGCAGTGAGCTGCTTTGGTGGCGAGGACCAGGGTGCGCAAGGGGCGACCGACAACGTCTAGACGCCAGTCCATGTCGTACGCAGAGGTGACGGGCTGCAGAGCAAGCTCAAATTCTTCGCGGCTCGCAATGGTCTCCACCTGCAAGCGCATGAAGAAAGTTCCGGTGTCCTCACTGGAGAATTGCTGGCTCTCGGTGATGTTTCCGTTGGCTGCAACAATGGCGCCACTGACCGCGTGGACAATGCCGGGTTTATCGGCACAAACAAAGGTGAGTACCCAGTGCGTTGCAGAAGTCATGCTTCAAGATTATTGCCTCCAGCCTTGGTACACTTACAAGGTCGCAACTGGCGTTGAGATGGGTATCCATCAGGGAGCGATTAATGAGCGGATCTAGCCGAACGCCTGGGCTATGAACGACAAAACCTGTACCGGGTTTGTCCCGGTCTATCCCTAGGAGCCCACTGTGTCTTCATATAACACCTTCAACGCCCCCCTCTCCGAGGTAGACCCCGAGATTGCTGCCGTGCTGCAGGATGAACTCGGCCGTCAGCGCGACTTCCTCGAGATGATTGCGTCCGAGAACTTCGTTCCTCGTGCTGTGCTCGAATCACAGGGTTCAGTCCTCACCAACAAGTACGCGGAGGGCTACCCCGGCAAGCGCTACTACGGTGGCTGCGAATTCGTCGACGTGGCTGAAAGCCTCGCCATCGAGCGTGCCAAGAAGCTCTTCGGTGCCGCCTACGCCAACGTGCAGCCTCACTCGGGCGCCACCGCAAACGCTGCCGTGCTGCACGCTATTGCTCAGCCCGGTGACACCATCCTCGGCCTCGAGTTGGCTCACGGTGGTCACCTCACCCACGGTATGAAGCTGAACTTCTCCGGCAAGGTCTACAACCCCGTGTCCTACGGCGTGGACCCCGAAACTTTCTTGGTCGACATGGACGTGGTGCGCCAGCTCGCTCACGAGCACAAGCCCGCCGTCATCATTGCGGGCTGGTCGGCCTACCCTCGCCACCTCGACTTCGCTGAATTCCGCAAGATTGCGGATGAAGTAGGCGCCAAGCTCTGGGTCGACATGGCTCACTTCGCCGGTCTCGTTGCAGCAGGACTGCACCCCAACCCCGTGCCTTTCGCTGACGTAGTCTCCACCACCGTGCACAAGACCCTTGCTGGTCCCCGTTCTGGTTTGATCCTCAGCCGCGACGAAGAACTTGCCAAGAAGCTCAACACCGCGGTGTTCCCCGGACAGCAGGGTGGTCCCCTCATGCACGTCATCGCAGCGAAGGCCACCGCCTTCAAGCTCGCGATGACTCCTGAGTTCAAGAACCGCCAGGAGCGCACCCTGCGCGGCGCACAGATCATTGCTGACCGTCTGACACAGGCCGACATGAAGGCTGCGGGCGTGGACGTACTCACCGGCGGAACCCAAGTTCACCTGGTGCTCGTTGACCTGCGTAACTCTCCTCTGGATGGTCAGCAGGCAGAAGACGTGCTGCACGAGTCCGGCATCACCGTAAACCGTAACTCTGTTCCCTTCGACCCACGTCCACCGATGGTCACCTCAGGACTGCGTATTGGTACTCCTGCACTGGCCACTCGCGGCTTCGATGACGCTGAGTTCACCGAGGTGGCGGATGTCATCGCCGAGGCTCTCAAGCCGGGTGCAGATGTCTCTGCACTCAAGGCTCGCGTCAAGGTTTTGACCGAGAAGTTCCCCCTGTACCCAGGCCTCGAGCAGTGGTAGCAGTCACTCTGGACGGCATCGCAACTGCGACTGCCGTCAAGGGTGAACTCGCTGGCCGTATTGCAGCGCTCAAGGCCCAGGGGATCACCCCTGGCCTGGGTACGCTGCTGGTGGGCGATGACCCTGGATCGCGTTCCTATGTCGCGGGTAAACACCGCGACTGTGCAGAAGTAGGCATCAACTCGATCCGAGTTGATCTGCCTGCCACAGCAACACAGGCTGATGTTGAAGATGCGATAAAGAAGCTGAACGCAGACCCTGCTGTCACCGGCTATATCGTGCAACTCCCTCTTCCCCAGGGCTTGGATGAGCATGCAGCACTCGAGCTCATTGACCCTGCCAAAGATGCCGATGGTCTCCACCCCATGAATCTGGGGCGTCTGGTGATGGGCATTGAAGGCGAACTGGCGTCGCCCCTACCCTGCACACCTGCCGGCATCGTGGAGCTTCTCCAGCGCTATGACGTTCCCCTCTCGGGCAAGCACGTCACGGTGGTGGGCCGCGGTCTGACCGTAGGGCGCCCACTGGGACTTCTACTCACCCGCAAGGGCATCGATGCGACAGTAACGCTGACGCACTCCCGCACCGTCAACATCGAGGAAGAGATTCGTCGTGCTGATGTGGTGGTGGCTGCGGTGGGCGTTCCCCACTTCGTGAAGCCTGAGTGGGTCAAGCCCGGTGCTGCTGTTCTGGACGTGGGGATTACCCGCGTGGAGAACGCAGAAACCGGCAAGGCGAAGCTCACCGGAGACGTGGACCCCGCAGTTGCCGAGGTTGCCGGCTACTTTTCGCCCAACCCGGGTGGTGTCGGACCCATGACCCGCGCGATGCTGTTGGCCAATGTGGTTAAGGCCGCGGAGCGTGCTCCGCACTAATCAGTGCTCTGGATTGACTTACTGATCAAGTAAATCCAGAAGATGGGGACGTGCCTTCATCGCGTGGATGATGAGTTCGTTACCGCTATCAAACACGAGAACAACTGTTTCAAGCATTCGCCCCTGGGTATCAAAACCTAATCGCAGTTGACGCGATGGAGATTTGGCGTCGAGATAATCAACCCACAACGGCCACGAAGCCACCTGGATGATGTCTTCTGCGGTGATTCCGTGTTTGAGTGCGGAAGGGTGAATATTCATGCAGAGTATTGCAAAAGCGCACTTCGGATAAAGTCTGATCGACTGGAGTGGTTTCGCTGCGCCTGCTCATCGACTCGGGCAAGTTCCTCGGCTGTCAAACGGACTGCAATGGTTTGAGATGCGGCCGCACCTCTTCCTGGCCGTCCGCGTCCCCGCTTCTTGAGGGCGGGGACATCAATGCCTGCTTCAGCCTCGGCGACCCATGCTGAGATGTCCTCTTCGGTGACAGGAACCCCATTGATCGATTCGTTTTTCAACATACGAATATTGTAATACGATATTCGATTTCCGTCCAGAGCATTCTGACTTTCACGCTACGCCGGAAAATCATCAAGCCTTATCGTGGAGCTTCAGCCTTATAGATGCCTAGACGCATCCGGTAGTTCGCTGCGTTCTGGCGGACCTTCTCCTGCTCGTCGGGAGTGAGTTCCCTGCGCACCTTGGCAGGAACACCAGCGACCAGTGAGCCGGGAGGAACAATCATTCCTTCCAGCACCAGAGCGCCGGCAGCAACGAGAGAACCCTTACCGATTACGGCGCCGTTCATCACGGTGGCATGCATACCGATGAGGCAGTCATCTTCCACGGTGCAGCCGTGGATCACGGCGTTGTGGCCAACGGAGACGTTCTTGCCCAAGGTGAGGGGATAGCCAGTGTCGACGTGGCCACTGACGTTGTCCTGGATGTTGGAGCCCTCACCGATCACGATCGGTTCGTAGTCGCCACGCAGGACGGCATTGTACCAAATACCCACGTTGGCCTGCAGCGTCACGTCGCCGGCGATGCGGGCACCGGCGGCGATGTAGCACGACTCATCAATAACGGGTGTGCCGAAGGTGGGTACTGAAATGATCTGGGCTGAATCCTGAGACGTCATGTTCTCAGCCTAGAACCCTAACGCCGGGGAGCGGGAGGGGCTTTGCTCCCAATTTCTGGAGCAGTTCGCGCAAACTTCCGTGCCGAGTTCGATGCCTGCCACTTCCGCAGTGCGCGCCACCACGCCGCGTGCTTGTGCTTCCATGCGGAGGAGAGTTCTTTTTCCCACAGTTTCAGCACGGCAGCATCGTTGAAGGACTGCACCGAGGCCATCGCTGCTCGGCGCATGACCGTGACCTTTTCGGCAGGCATGGCCTGCAGCTCAGCGATGGCGGCCGCCATACTGGCGGTGTCGCCATCGGGGATGAGGAAACCATTAACGCGGTCACGAATGATGCCGCTGGGACCATAGGGAATATCAAAGGCAATCGGAATACACCCTGCAGCCATTCCCTCCAGCAGCACCAGGGGAGTGCCCTCGGTCTCGGAGGTAATCAGAATGAAGCTCGCGGTTTTCGTCTGCTCGAGAGCCGTGGTGCTGTAACCGTGCAGAGTGACAATGTCTTGTGCGGAGCTGGCCTGAATTTGTTGCTCAACCCGGAGTCTGGTTTCGCCCTCGCCATAGACATCGAGGTGAAGATCTGACGTACCAGGGTGTGCGGCCGCGACAGCTTCGAGAGCGAGATGCACGCGCTTGCGGGGAACAAAGGCGGCCACCACGATGCCGGTGTTCACGGGCCGCTCCACCTGAATGCTGGTGGGGTCGGGAAGCGGAACTGAGTTGGGAATAACAACCAGGTTGGGGCTGGCCCCCACGATGCTCGTCACGTCAGCCCTTTGTCGCTTCGTCAGGGTAGCGACGAGGTCAAAGGCAGCAATGCTCTCGATGCCGCGCTGCCGTGCTGCATACAGCACGGGGCGACCCTCTGGCGTGGTGCGCTCGATGTGTGCACCTTGGATGACGTGGACCGTGAGGGCATTTCTGCGGCGATAGCCCACGAACATTCCCACCGCGGTTTTACTATCCACGATGTAGGTGGTGGGAATAGTGCCGTACATGCGATCGAGTAGCCAGTGATAGAAATCGTTCGGGAACTTCCATAGCTTCACCGGTGCTCCGGTGCTGTCACAGAGCACGATGCGGCGACCGCCCGTGACGCCGCGCTCGCGGAAATCCCGGCGGTCGCTGAGCATCAGCGTTCCGTCTTCACGGAAGTGATCCACCTGCAACACGGTGAGGTTGTCGGCGGCATAGCGGGTACGACTGAGTACCTGTCCTGCGCGTTCGGTGGTCTCGAAGTTCTCGGTATCCTCGAGGGGGCTGAACGCTGCATTCACTGCCGTGGAGGCGCCAGTTGTGCGGGCAGGAATGCTTTCGGTGCGCAGCCAATCCCAGACATTTCGCAGGGAAACATCGCCGATGAGGCGACCATTGGCCCGCAGTTCTTTCTCGACCTCGGCATAACCGGCGTAGTTATCGAAGGTCAATACGGTCACGTGTCCAGCACCGGCCTGGCTCATGATGCCGGCGCGGTGGAGCAGGGTGATGGTGAGGCCACCGGATTCTGTGCGAATATCCCAGGCAACGCTGACATAGTTCGAGGGGGGAAGCTGGGTTGAACTCACCAGCTCATGCTACTTGTTCAGCATGAACTTTCTTCTCAGGCTGCTCTGCCAGAATGGAGCTATGAAACGGGGAATTATTGCAGGCGTGCTGGCCGCCGTCCTGATCGGAACGATGGCGGGCTGTGCTCCAGAAGCGGCGCCCGTGGTGAAAGCAGCACCTACCCCGACAGCGACCCCCACTCCCACGCCCACCCGCAATCCAGGGGTGGGGCCGGAATGCCCCACTGATGAGTGCTTCTCCATTACCGCCACCGGAGACATGCTCTTCCACGCAGGCCTCTGGAAGCCCGCAGTGATTCCCACCGACGCCCAGGGGCGCAACTATGACTTCATGCCTCTGCTCCAAGGACAGAGCGCATATCTGAACAAGGCAGACCTCGCGATCTGTCACCAGGAAACTCCGTTAGCTCAGGTGGGTGAAGCTCCCCAGGGCTACCCCATTTTTAACACCCCATGGGAACTCGCGGTGACCACCAAGGCCTTGGGCTATGACGCCTGCACGACCGCCAGTAACCACACCGTCGACATGGGGTATGCCGGAGTAGTCCGGACGTTGGATGTGCTTGACCAGAACGGCCTCCAGCACACTGGTTCTTACCGTAGCCCCGAAGAAGCTGCGGGAGTTCTCATCATGGAGACCCCAGCCGGCAAGGTGGCCTTCATCGAACACACCTTCTCCGTCAATGGCAATTACAACGAATTTGAGTGGCAAGTGAACTACCCCCTCGATGCGGATGTGATGATCGCTCGCGCCGCACAGGCACGTGCTGCCGGCGCCGATGTGGTCATCGGCGTGCAGCACGCCGGGACCGAATACTCCAGCGAGGCAGACATTCAACAAATCAACAATGCTCACGCCTTGATTGATAGTGGTCAATTCGACATGGTTTACGGCCACCACCCGCACTCAATCCAGCCCATGGAGTTCTATAACGGCAAGTGGATTGTCTACTCATTGGGGAACGGCATTAGCGAGTCGTCGGGTGACTACCCCGTCAACAACGAATTCCTCATCATGCGTGCACAGTTCAGCAAGGCCCAAGATGGCACCTGGAGTGTGAGCGACATGGCCTGGGCTGCCGCGACCAATAAGCAAGAAGGCGTCTATCGCTGGTGCTCGGTTGCATCCGATGCACCTCAGGGCATCTGCCAGTCCCCAGAGTTTGATGCGGGAGTGCGCGAGCGCACCCGTGCAACCGTGAACGCCATGGGTGCCGAGGCAGCAGGTGCTCACGAATGGCTCGTCACGCAAGACAAGTAATACCCACTTTCGGGAATAGAACAGTCTCTCCGCGACTTGTCCCCTGTAGGGGACACAAGGGACGGTCATGGAATTAGGGCTTTATAGCTTTGGCGATAGCAGTATCGATCCCGCGACCGGTCGCTATGTTCCCGAGCACACCATTTACAAAAATCTGCTCGAGCGCATTCGTCTCGCAGATGAAGTGGGTCTGACCTCCTTTGGCGTGGGGGAACACCACCGCGTGGATTACCCGTTGTCTGCTCCGGTAACCGTGCTCGCCGCCGCTGCGTCCGTGACGTCACAGATCCGATTGGGATCTGCCGTCACGGTGCTCCCCACCGATGACCCTGTTCGTGTCTTTGAGCAGTTCTCTAGTTTGGATTTGCTCTCGGATGGGCGTGCGGAAGTCACCCTCGGCACGGGTGCATTTTTCGAGTCCTATGACCTCTATGGCCACGACCGCACGGGTGTCCAGTCGGAGTTCACCGAGAAACTGCACCTGCTCAGGCAGCTCAACCAGGGCGGTCAGATTTCCTGGCAAGGAAAGCACCGCCCGCCCATCGACGTTCCGGGAGTGTGGCCACGGCCGATGGACGGAGCACTGGATATGTGGGTCGCTACGGGGGCAATACCTGAATCCTCCACCCGTGCTGCCGAGCTGGGCTTCAGTGCGATCTATTCCTTCCTGGGTAATCCACCCGCTGCGAATGCTCACCTGGTTGATCACTACCGTGCAGAAGCCGTGGCCGCTGGCCACGACCTTTCTCGGTTGAAGGTCGCCGTGGCTGGCCGGGGTCTCGTTTCCCGTGACTCTGTGCATGCCGCAGAGACCATGTATCGGCACTGGCTTCCCTCCGTTGTCAAAGCTTCAGAAGAACGCGGGCGTCCCATGCCGGACCGTGACCTGTACGAAGAGCAGTCCACGGGCATCGGCCCCATCATCGTGGGAACGCCCCACGAGGTGGCCGATCGCATCGAGGCCATTCACGACTCCCTTCACCACGATCGCCACATCCTGCACATGGACATCGGTAACGTTCCCCACATCGATGTCATGCGGTCGATTGAACTGCTCGGCACTGAGGTTCTGCCTCAGCTGGCGCATCTCGGCAATGTGACGGCTCGCGTCTAGCCGAAGGCTTCTCAGGAAACACTCGGGTTACGCTTAAAACCTAACTTTTCCTCAATCGAAATGAGTGTGTTTCCCAGATGGCTCAGTCATCATTTCTTTCCTCTTTGAAAAAAGCTTTTGGCGTTGGCGCTAAGAAGACCGGCGCGACCGCCGCTGTTGTCGTGGACAAGGTAGAGAACATCTCTACTGATGTTGCTTCAGCAACCAAGACTGCTGCAACCACCACCAAGAAGGTCACCGCAACCGTGACCAAGGATGCATCCAAGACCGCAACCTCCGTGAAGAAGGATCTCGCTCACGCAGCCGAGACCATCAAGAAGGATGCAGCAAAGACCACCGCAACGGTGAAGAAGACTGTTGCTGCAACCAAGAAGCCTGTTGCGAAGAAGCCTGTTGCGAAGAAGCCGGCAGCAAAGCCGGCAGCAAAGCCGGCAGCAAAGCCAGCGGCGAAGCCTGCTGCAAAGCCTGCAGTTGCCAAGGCTCCTGCCAAGTCGGCAGCTAAGCCTGCAGTCAAAGCAGCGCCCAAGGCTGCTGCAAAGCCCGCAGCAACTAAGGCACCTGCTGCAAAGGCACCTGCGAAGCCTGCTGCTAAAGCCCCTGCGAAGCCTGTAGCCAAGAAGCCTGTACCTAAGGCAGCTGCAAAGCCAGCAGTAACCAAAGCTCCTGCGAAGCCAGCAGCAGCGAAGGCAGCTCCCAAGGCAGCAGCGAAGCCTGCGGCTAAAGCACCAGCAAAGAAGCCAGCAGCTGCAAAGCCTGCTGTGAAAGCTCCTGCAAGTAAGTAGAACGTTAGTTACAGAGAAACGGCACCCTTCGGGGTGCCGTTTCTTGTTGTCTGGGGAATACAGCCGGCTCGTTCCGAGTTATCGTGAGATGAACCTAAGGAGCAGCACATGCCCGCAGTAACCGCCGATACCTTCACGCTTCCCCACCTCTCGCCCGCAGTAGGTCGAGCACGTGCAGTGAAGTCAGTGACACGTGGACCACAGGCGTTCGAAGGTGACGGGTTCCCCGTCACCCGCGCATTCGCAGGGATTCCTTATCAAGACCTTGACCCTTTCATTCACATGGATCAGATGGGTGAGGTCGAATACGCACCCTATGAACCTCGGGGAACGTCGTGGCACCCTCACCGAGGTTTCGAGACCTTCACCTACATGATTGATGGCACTTTCCAACACCAGGACAACCACGGTGGTGGCGGAATCATTGAAAATGGTGCCACTCAATACATGACTGCTGGTTCTGGCGTTCTGCACATCGAAACTCCACCCGACGAACTGGTCATGGCTGGCGGTTTCTTCCACGGTATTCAGCTCTGGATCAACCTGCCGTCGACCAAGAAGATGTCTGCACCCAACTACCAGAACCTTGCCGGTGGCGACGTGGAACTGATTTCCAGTCAGGACGGCGGAGCACTCATTCGTGTAATTGCTGGTGAAATTGATGGACATGTGGGACCGGGGAAGTCGCAGACCCCGATGACCATTGCCCACATCACCCTGGCCCCGGGAGCTTCAGTGTCGATTCCCTGGAACCCTGAGTTCAACGCACTGGCCTATGCACTTGCCGGACAGGGCACCGTGGGTGAAGGCGAGCTGGGAGGAACTTCCGCACCGATCAGTGCCGGCATGCTCGCCGTGTTTGTGGACGGAGACCGTCTCGTTCTCACGGCAGACAGCATCCAAGATGCACGTAATGGCGCTTTTGATGTCCTGTTACTGGGAGGCCAGCCCATCAAAGAAACCGTGGTTGCCTACGGGCCCTTCGTGATGAATACCAAGGCAGAAGTGATTCAAGCCATGGATGACTTCAACTACGGGCGCTTTGGGCAAATCCCCGAGGATGCCCTCCAGCCTTTCCATCACCGACACTAATTTCGCTGAGCAAGTAATTGGATAGTCCCGTAAGCTCTCACGCGAAAGGGGCAACATGACTGGCGCTGATATTCACCCTCACCAGGTCACTCGATTTTTGCTTTTCTTAGCTGTATTGGGGCCCGTCCAGTCCGTAGTGGGGTGGAGCTTGTCAGCCGCCCTCTGGCCTGGATATGACCCCATAGCCCAAACCATCAGTGAATTGGCATCACCTGAATCCCCGGTGAGGTATCTCCAATCAAGCTTTTTTATCCTTGGCGCACTCATCGACATCGTTGTCGCTCTGAGATTTACGGTGATAGCTTTACCTGCTCGAGTGTTGATATTTCTGGGCGGGCTAGCAACGATTGGTCTCACGATTTATCCCACCCCGCTGGTTGGAGTTTCTGAGCCTCACAGAGTTTTTGCCACAATTTCGTTTGTCATCTTTTCAGTGTGGCCCGTGTTTGGCATGCGGTTTAGTCGTGAATGGCCCCCCATCGTTCGACCGCTTGCTTCTATTGTCTCGACGCTCATTCTTGGAGCTATCGCAATCGGGTTTTTAGGCGTATGGACGAATCCCGACATCCACACTGCAGGCTTGTGGGAACGAGTAGTCACAACAAGTCAGGCCGTCTACCCAGCTCTCGTGATATTCCTGTCCTGGTGGTTTTTGAAACACCACAGCCGTAACCTGACCCGAGGCAACAAGGCTTGAAACACAGAATCCCTCACCAGGAGGTGAGGGATTCTTGATGTGTAGGCCCCAAGGGGATCGAACCCTTGACCCTCGGATTAAAAGTCCGATGCTCTAACCAACTGAGCTAGAGGCCCGCCGCACATAAAGTGCGCTTCTAGTTTAGAACAGAAGAGAGAGGGTTCTTATCGCCGAGAGCGAGATCTGGCGGTGACGGCCCAAAAGATGAGGCCGCTTCCAAAGAACGCAACACTCAGGAGGCCTGTAGTCCACAGAACAGACCCGGTTGCGGGCAGGGTTGGCGCGGGCGTTGAGGAGGGCGAACTGGATGCAACCCAGCCATAGGTTCTGACGTAACTAGTGGCAGGGTTGTTGTTTGAAAGTGTTTGCCACCCATACGCAAAACCTTGACCAGTGAGGGCGTGAATAGAAACCGCACCCACAGTGATCGGAGAGCTGAGCCAGCTAGAAAGTGACCCCACACCTTGTGGCCAGGTCACGCCATTGTCTGTGCTCTCCGCGAAGCCGGTGGAGATTGTCGAGTTCACGTTTTGCACCAGTACCATCGCGACCGTTCCGTCGGGGCTCACAGCCAATTGGGGGTTGGTGTAGAACTGGCCTGTCCCAACAGGAGACACATCAACAAGGGGTGTCCAGGATATGCCGGCGCCGGTCGACGTGGGAGTGGAAGAGGAGGAGGAAGAGGGAGAGGACGACGAGGAGGAAGAGGGGGACGGAGAGGGTGAAGCCGTCGGTGAGGAGTAGCTGCTTTGGATATAGGTATATCCGCCGGTGCCCATACTCCAGGCAGCTGAAATTCCGCCTTCGGGGGTCACTACCGCAGTAATCTCATTGGGGAAGGCGGCTGAGCTGATGCCGATGCCAACATCCCAAGTGAGTCCGGCGTCTGAACTTTTTTGAGCAGTGACGACAAAGTTTGGATTGGAGGCTGCATCAGGATCAGCCCACAAGACAACGAAGGCGCCAGTGGGCAAGGCCACCACTGCGGGAACCCTCGCTATGCCACCAATGGCGAAGCTGGTGAGAGTAGTCACGGTATTCCAGTTGGATGACCCCGCAACTTGGGTTTGTTTGGTTGAATCCGACGCAACCAGAATCCAGCTCACCACAACGGCGCCTTGTGAGTTGACCACGGGGGTCACGAACTGAGCATCTGAGCCTGTCGCAGAGAGGGTCTGACCCTGAGTCCAACTCTGTAGGGACGATGAACTGGTTCGAACGAGAGCTCGGTCGTGTGTGCCATCACTCTGCTGAAAACCCACAGCCACCTCAGAAACGCCAAAGGCTGCCAGGTGAGGTTTGGTGGCGGCATAGGCATTGCTGCCTGCGGTACTGATGGTCTGAGTTGTCGACCAACTCGCCCCGTTATCGCTGCTCGAGATCAGGCGGATTTGATTCACGGCAGATGGCCCGGAAGCTTCTGCCCAGGCAACGGCAAAATGACCGTTGTTGAGTCGCACGGCGGTTGCATCAGAACTGGCAATACCGCTGGCAGACAGCGCCACCGGGGAACTCCACGTTGCGCCACCGTCACTACTTCGTCGGGCCAGAACCGAATACACAGAATTCACTGTTTCGACGGTAATGGCGGTGAGAGATCCGTCACTTCCGCTCAGAAATTGAGGAGCTTGAGATGTTGTTGAGCCGGAAGCGTTCAGGACGGTCACGGGTGTCCAGCTGGCGGTTGCCGAAGCTGGCATCGCGAACGTCAGCACGAGCAGAGCGGCCCCCAACATTGTGGAGAATGTTCGAAGCACTGCATTTTTCACAGTCATGATGCGAAGTCTTTCACTCGTGGAATTTGACAGATGACGGTGGTTCCGGGATGTACAGGGGAACTTGTTCGAGACCAGTTCCCCCCTGACAGAGAGTTCAGTAACGCCGTTCCTAACCCGTCACGCCCAACACCGAGTCCGATTCCATCATCGTGCGCGCGCAAAGTAAGAATATCTGCTGTGCAGGTGAGGTCAATATGAAGCGAGGTGGCGTTACCGTGTCTTCTGGCATTAGCCGCGAACTCAGAGACAAGTTTGTCGACGAGAGAAAATTCAGCCGGTGACAGTGAAGCTGTGGGGGGATATGAAATCGTGATGTCCATCACCCCTCGCCACAGTTTTGCGATGTAGTGGGCCAGTTCGTCGAGCGTGGAGACAGAGCTTTCCGACGGGCTGGGACGACCCGCTGCGAGGTCATCGAGCATGCCAGAGATGTGTTGCTGGACCTCACGGAAACTACTGCGCGAGGAGGAAAGTGCCACTGCGCTGGAGAGGAGTTGGTTGTGAACGTAACCATGGAGGAGCTCTGCCGTTTCCCGGCGTTTGATGAGGCTCACAATCGACGCAGCGTCCTGAGTAGTGGAGATAGAACGGAGTTCTGCAATTTGTTTTTTAATATCTTCGTGAGTTCCTCGAGCGACGAAGACGGCGCCGAGTATCAGGAGCGACGTCACGAAGCAGAGATACAAAATGGACTCCACCACCCAGCCAGAGATTCCTGGAAGTGGGCCAAAAACTACTAACGTCATGACCTCTATACAGATCACAATGGCTGCCGGGGTGAGGAAGAAAACCAGGGGACCGCTTACTTTTCCTCGAAGAGGCAGTGCCCGCCCTGCCTGAAGTAACGCATAGGTGATGAGGCTCTGTACGGCACTTCGGGCAAGAGCATCCGTGAAGCCAACCAACGGGATTTGTAAGGAAAGCAAGGACACAAACAACGTCAGACTTGTCCACCCTGCCGGAAACTTATGTTGGGTCAGTGCGCTCACAATGATGTCTCGGAAGCCGAAAGAACTTATCTGCGAAGACTCTTTCTGCCACAGTTCATGGCTCATGGGGCGGACGTCTAATTCAGCGAGTTCTTTCAAGGTTGCCGTGAAATCGGATTCCGAAGAAGATGCTTTCTCCAGCTGCTCACGTGCGCGGGTCACGAAGTGGGCGAGATCCTGTTCCACATATTTCGAGGTGGCTGAGGTGAGCTCTTGAGTGACCATTTCATTGATCAGTTGATTGCGTTCGCGGTCATATTCAGCACGCAGAGATCCGATGATTCCAAAAGCAGGCAGCAACCAGGCTCCTGTGACCGCTGCAGGAAGTGTGCTTTGGAGGAGTTCGGCATAACTGAACTCTGTTTCAGTCAGCAGGTTGAGAACAAGATTTGTGGTCAGTCCTTTCCCGAGACCCACAACTATGCCCATCGCAACCACGCACCAGGCAGAAACTAATCCATCTTTCTGAAGTACGCGAAAGAGTGACGACCACAGCAGCCACAAAGCCAATACGACAACAATGGAGCAGAGATTCGCCACCAAGGCGGGGATAAACCTGCCCGCATCCAGGGCAATACCCAGTAACAATGTGGAGGTTAAGCTCCACACCACGAGACTGATAATCCACAGCGGGAGAAAGGTACTCCAGGTGGACCCAACGCGAATAAAAAAGCTAGTTTTCGCTGTCATCGAGGTTCAAGCCTTGAGATTCAAAATACAATCTGGCCAGTTGGACTCTCTGGTTGGACTGCTGAGTTTTGGGAAGATCCAGCGATTTGAGGAGTCGAGTAATGCTTGCTTCGATTGATTTTTCTGCCACGTGTCGTCGACGAGCTATTTCGGTATTGCTCAACCCCTGCGCAATCAATCGAAGTGTTTCCAGTTGCACATCACTCAACTGGCTCATAGTGCTGGCGAGCTCGGTTCTCACCCTGCGGTTTTTCCCTTCGAGTGATGCGTCCAGGGAAGCCACGATGTGATCAATGCTAGACACGTCTTTTTTCAAAAGGTACTGGCTTCCCTGAGGCAGAGGCCGGGTCTCGGCGATGAGTCGGGGATCCTCGAAAGAGGTGAGAAAAACGATGCCCACACGCGGGTCGATTTTTCGCAGCTCGTGGGCGACATCGATGCCGGTGGGTCCTTTGCCGAGGTGGAGATCGACCAGGGCAACATGTGGGAAATGAGTTCTGGCGAGGTCGATTGCTCCGGCGCTCGTTTTGGAGCTTGCCAGGACATTGATACCCGCGGAAGACAGAGCAGCAACCAGGCTCACACGCATGAGGTCGTCATCTTCGATGACAAGAGCAGAGGTGGGCATGTTCTAAGTATTGCCATTTTGGAGAAGAAAGCACTCTGCTCGGAAATGTATTAGGGATAACCCCTATATTTCCTCGACAAATAGAGACGCAAAGAGAAGCGGGGAAACAATGTGATCATTACCCGTGATCAATAATGTAGAAAGTTCAGACTGATGAAGCGTCTCAAAAACAAGACTTTTCTATCCACATTTGGAGTTCTGCTGGCTTTACTACTGCTCGTGCTCCCAACTCAGTCAGCACATGCAACAGAACTTGAATGGCCTACAGATGGGGATTTTGTAGTAGGAGATGCTCAATGGCGGGTGGATGAGTACGGGTTGGCATACGGGTGGGACGTTGCAGACATCTGGAACAACGATGGCTACATTTACTACCCGAACGAGTTCAGGTTTGGTTACGACGCTAATACTGACGATCTAGTTGAATATTTCATGTGTGGTGACCCCAGTAATTTTTCTGAAGAGACAGTCGTGACGACGCTTCCTTCAGGGGCTATTCAAGTCGCGTGTCCGGAAGTAAATGTGCCGCTTCACTCTGCATTGACCGCGAAACTAACATTTTTGATCTATCCAGAAACCGAAACAGGTTATCTGGTTCGTCAAGTTGTAGCCGTAACCAACACAAGTTCTCAAGTTGTCTACATTCCAGATCTGGAGATGTATAACTTTCCCAATATTCATACGGACTACACGGCAGGGTCTTATAGCCCGGGATTCGACGCTTGGTTTCTAGATTCCGTAGCACTGGACAACGGATTTACTGACAGCTCTGTATTGAGTGCAGGATCGAATTGGTACTCGCAGGGAATGCTCAATGGCGACTCTGTGTTTTTGACAAATAGTTGGTCCGTTTCTGGATCTGCACAACAGGCAAACTACGTCCCAACGCTGGACTATGAATCGCCATATATCGGTGCCAGCCTGAGAATGCGAACATCTGCCCCCAATGCTTTTGCGCCAACGAAAACTACAAACTTACTGACTTTTACAAATATGGTGCTGCCTGCTTCGAATGACCCAGCTTCGGCAACTATTGCCCAGACGGCAGCACTGACACAAACGCAGGAATTTGATTCATTCAGCGGGAGATTAATTGATGGTTTGCCTGAATGCACCGAGTTCATCGGATGGGGAGTTACTCCTGGAACCTGTGAACTTTCAAGTGGGGTTGGAGGCACTCCAAATTCTGAGCCTTGCTATGCAGAACTTGCACAAACAGGAATCAACTTGTTCGTCATGACCGCTGGTGGAATTACAGCTGCGGCTATTGGCACGTGGCTTCTTTTCAGAAAACGCAAGACTGATAAATCTAGTCATTCGCAAGTCCATGCGACCGTGTAGTTCGATACCTCAGTTAGTGAGAATGCCTACTGAAGAACCTGACTTATTCCCTAGGGTTTAGAGAAAAGTACTAATTCCACCCGAGCTGCGTGAACAACTCGTAGCCAGTGGGGTCATCGGGCAGGTACCAGTTGAAGCCTTCGAGAGCGAAGACGGAGATGAGGTTCGCCACCACGGTGAAGAGGAAGACGCCGATCACAATCCAGGCCAGCACCTTGCCGAAGGTGGAGCTGGGGCGAACAGGCAAGAACTCCGTTCCGAAGGTGAGCAGCACACCGGCAAAGACCAGCACCACAACGAAGCTCACGAGAGCCCAGGTGTAGAGGTGGAGTCCCAGTACGGCTCCGCCGTAACCGGGGTCACCGGGCATGATGTGCAGCAGAATCTGTCGGATTGACATGAATGCACCCAGCAAGGCGCCCAGAATCGAGAAGCCGAGGCCGGTCATGAAACCAGATGGCGACAGCGTTCCGCGCAGGGAGTTCACGATCACATAGAGCGCACCCAGTGACGAGAGCATCATGCCCATGCGCTGGGTAATACACAGTGGGCACGGGAATTCACCCAGCCCGAACTGGAAGTAGAACATGGCACCGGAGAGAACACCGATATAGGCGAGCATGAAGCCCACCTGTGCCCAGAAGCCCAGCTTGCCCAGCAGGATGTGGTGGGGCTTGGTGGGTGGGGGAACAACAATGCGAGTGTCACCAACTACCACGGTGGTGGTGCCGGACTCGGTCTCGAGAGCAGATACGTGAATCTCACTCATCAGAAGCTCAGATCTAACGTGCTGGTCACGTGGTGCGCAAAGAGCGCAGCAGAGGCAACGAAGGCGACGGCGAAGCCGAGGACAACAATCCAGCGCTTCTTAACAAAAATGATGATCAGCGCTGATGCCAAGATGAGCGCAAACACGATGGTGTCCATATCTTCACCCTAGCGAGGAGGAGAATGGTTCCATGACTGCGCCCTACCGTAAGCCGGCACTTTTTGCCGGACATGAGTTCAGCGCATTCCAGGGCGGGGACGATCCGGCCGAGGTTTCTGCCATCGCTCACGACACTGCCCGGGCTTTACTTTCCCGTGTGCGAGACGAGTCACAGCCTGACATTGTCCAAAAGGTGGTGTCCTTCGCCGATGACAACGGCATCGACACCTTGGCAGAGTTGTGGTCACGCTCCAGTGCCCATTCATTGCCGGGGGCACTGTGGCGGATGTATCTGATCCGTGATCTCATTCGTGCCCAGGCACCCCAGATGAGTGTCTTGTTCAGTCAAGGACTGTCCGTTCTCAGCACGGCAGATGTCGTCGTTGCGGGCGCCCCGACTCCCGCAGGGCCGGACGAGATGGTCTCATTGGCTGACACTATTTTGCATGGAGCTTTCACGGGTGATTTCAGCGGTGCCCTTGACCGCTCGGCGGCATTCTGCCGAATCATCTCTGCGGGCTGCACGGCAGTGGCCAACGAGTCCGATGCCACGCATCCAGAGCGTGCCAGCACGCTCACGGTGCAGGCGTCTCGCCTGACGCAGACTGCCCATGAATTGGCTGTGTGTGCACGGTTATGGCGAGATAGCTCACTCGACTAATTGCTATTGTGGATGTGCCGGACCGTAGTAACCCCGGGCTCCAATATTTCGCCGCTGCGAGCGGCCTTCCGCCGAGAGGCGTTCACTACGGTTCGGCATTTTCATGCCTGCCGCGTTAGAGCTGAGAGCTGTGGGTCTCCACCGCGATGATGCCGGAAGAGGGGTGTGTGGAGCTGAGATGCACCACGCTAAATGATGCTGTGTCGAGCATGCCAGCCATGTTGAGGTCTTCCGTGCGGAGCGTTCCGGTGGCCAGGGCAAGTTCGCGAATCACAGCAGGAGCAACGGGTCCGTGGGTGCAGACGACAGTGCTCTTGCGCGTGCGCACGATGTCGCCGACGATTCCGCGCACATCGGCTTTGCCATCTTCGAAGGCGTCTTGGCTGATCTTGTTGGTGGACTTCACGTCGCGCCCCAAAGCTTTAGCTAGCGGTGCAATCGTTTCCTTACAGCGCACAGCACTGCTGGTAATGAGGCGTTTGGGCTTCCAGGTTTCGATTGTGCGAACGATGCCGTAGGCCTGTGACTGACCTCGCTCGGTCAGTGGCCGGGTGTAGTCCGCCCCATCCCACTGGTCATGCGGAGTTGCTTTAGCGTGACGCAACACAACAACAGCGAAAGTCTGAGTTATTCCTTCTTTGACGAGGGCAGCGAACTTGTCCAAGATTTCTTTGTCTGGCTCGTAGCTGAGTTCACCGCGGGCTGAGGCGAGGGGGAGCCATTCCAGGGCAGCAACTTCATCGTTAGGAACAAACTTGGACTTCTGGATGGCCTTGGGGGTGACCTCGGCAGCCCAGTAGTGCACAACCTTGTCTTTGCCGTTGGGCATGCGGTATTCGGTGATGCCCACGGGAACACCGAGAGAGATCTTGATGCCTGTTTCTTCACGGATTTCACGGACCGCGGTCTGAGGAAGCGTCTCACCGGGGTCCACTTTGCCCTTGGGTAGGGAAATGTCTTTGTGCTCGGTGCGGTGGATCACGAGGATGTGAATATCGTCGCCGATTGTTCGCCACAGGACAGCGCCTGCGGCATAGACCGTCGTGGTGGGGCGGGTCATGCTCATCGAGGTCCTCCAGGGCGACGACGTTTACCAATTTGTTTCATCACGTGATCTTGCAGATCAACGAGAGTGTCACCGGCAGTGTCAGCAGTGTGACGTTTCCAGGAACCATCTGACTCTAGCCACCAGGAGGCAGTGCCGTTGTCCATGGCGAGGTTGAAGAGGTCGTCGAGCTCTGCAACATGGTCGGGATTGGTCAAGCGAACCAGGGCTTCCACGCGGCGGTCGAGGTTGCGGTGCATCATGTCGGCACTGCCAATGTAGACCTGGGGGACACCCTCATTCTCAAACATGAAGATGCGGGAGTGTTCGAGGTAGCGACCCAAGATGGAGCGTACGCGGATGTTTTCACTCAAACCGGGAACACCACTCTTGATCGAGCAGATTCCGCGCACCCAGATATCAACCTGGACACCGGCACAGCTCGCCAAGTAGAGGTCGTCAATGATCTTTTCATCCACCATGGAGTTGATCTTGATTCGAATGCGGGCAGGCTTGCCTGCCTGGGCATTCGTGGTTTCTTGGTGGATCAGCTTGAGCAGGCCTTTCCGCAGGTGCAGCGGTGCGACCAGAAGGCGCTTGAACTTCTTCTCGATGGCATAGCCCGAGAGTTCATTGAACAAGCGGGTGAGGTCCTTGCCCACCTGAGGATCATCGGTGAGCAGACCAAAGTCTTCATACAGACGAGAGGTCTTGGGGTTGTAGTTCCCGGTCCCTATGTGGCTGTAGTGCTTGAGTTCGCCCTTTTCTTGGCGGATGACCAGTGCCAGCTTGCAGTGGGTTTTCAGGCCGACCAGGCCGTAGACCACGTGCACGCCCGCCTTCTCGAGCTTGCGTGCCCACGAAATATTGGCTTGCTCATCAAAGCGGGCCTTGATCTCGACGAGGGCGAGAACCTGTTTGCCTGCTTCGGCCGCATTGATCAGTGCCTGCACAATAGGGCTATCGCCGGAGGTGCGATACAGCGTCTGCTTGATTGCTAGCACGTTGGGGTCAGCCGCCGCTTGTTCTAGGAACGACTGCACGCTGGTGGAGAAAGATTCATAAGGGTGGTGCAGCAGTACGTCACCGCGACGAATTGACGCAAAGATACTGCGCGGTTCGTTGGCTTCCGCTGTGGTCAGTGCCACGGCAGTGGTGGGAACGTGAGGTGCGTAATGTAGCTCGGGGCGCTTGATGCCAGAAATCTCAAACAGACCACCTAAGTTCAGCGGCTCTGGCAGGCGATAAACCTCCTGCTCGGTGATGTCGAGTTCACGGATGAGCAGGTCGAGCGTGGTGGGGTCCATGTTTTCGCCCACTTCGAGGCGAATGGGGGGACCGAAGCGACGCTTGAGCAGTCCCTTTTCCAGGACTTGGATCAAGTCTTCAGTTTCGTCCTCGTCGATCTGGACGTCCTCGTTGCGCGTCACGCGGAAGGTGTGGTGCTCGAGAATCTCCATGCCGGGGAAGAGGTCTTGCAACTGGTTCGCGATGAGGTCTTCCAGGGCGATGTAGCGCACGTTGGTGATGGCTTCGCGGCTGTCGACGCGCACGAAGCGAGGCAGCATCTGGGGAACCTTGAGGCGCGCAAACTCTTCCGTGCCCGTCTTGCCGTTGCGCACACGAATAGCGAGGTTGAGGGAGAGGCCCGAGATGTAGGGGAAGGGGTGGGCGGGGTCCACGGCCAGGGGCATCAGCACGGGGAAGATCTGGTCGGTGAAGTAGCGGTGCAAAATCTCATGGTCAGCCGCATCCAGTGCATCCCATGTCACCACGTGGATGCCGGCCTCAGACAGGGCAGGCTTCACGCTGTCGTGGTAGACGTGGGCATGACGCAGCTGCAATTCCTGCGCGCGGGCAGAGATATCTGCCAAGGCATCAGCCGGGGCGCGGCCAATGTTGGTGGGCACGGCCAGGCCGGTCATGATGCGGCGCTTGAGACCCGCCACACGAACCATGAAGAACTCGTCTAGGTTGCTGGCAAAGATGGCTAGGAAGTTGGCTCGCTCTAACAGGGGAAGTTGCTCGTCTTCCGCGAGTTCAAGGACGCGCTGGTTGAAGGCGAGCCAGCTCAGTTCGCGGTCGAGATAACGGTCGTCTGGGAGGTCTTCCGTGACGAGAACAGCCACCTCATCGAAGTCATCGTCGACGTCAGAATCAATCTCGTGCGGAGCCATATGTTCATATTGGCACGCGAAGGTGACCAGAAAGAAACTAGGAGGTTACGGAAGAACGTTCGTGGGACTCTTCCGCAACGTTGAAGCGGTAGCCCACGTTGCGCACCGTGCCGATAACCTGCTCCATATCGCCGAGCTTGGCGCGGAGGCGACGAACGTGGACGTCCACGGTTCGCGTTCCGCCAAAGTAGTCGTAACCCCAGACTTCACTGAGCAGCTGCTCACGCGTGAAGACGCGCGAGGGGTGGGTGGCCAGAAAGCGCAGAAGTTCGAATTCTTTGTAAGTGAGGTCCAAGGGCTTGTCGTGCACCTTGACCGAATAGGACGCTTCGTCGATGACAATGCCCGACGCGGAGATGCGCGCTTCCTGCGGAGCAGCCTGATCGGCGCGGCCCAAGGCCAGACGAATACGTGCGTCAACTTCAGCAGGTCCTGCGTTGTCGAGAATGACGTCTGCCACGCCCCAGTCGGGGCTGACAGCAGCCAGGCCACCTTCGGTAATGACGAGAAGCAGAGGGGAGCTCAGGCCGGTGGCCTGCAAAATCTTGCACAAGCTCTTGGCACTGGCCAGATCAGTGCGGGCATCCACCATGACGATGTCACTGTGGGGTGCGCTGACTAGTTGTGCGGGCTCCGCGGGAATGGTCTTCACCGAATGGGAAAGAAGTCCGAGCGAGGGAAGAACCTCAGCGTTCGAGCGCGCTGCGAGAATCAGAATGCTGGCCATCACGGTCACCTCGTCTCACTGGGGTTGATTACAGTCTAAAGGCGTTGTGTTTCGCAGAGGTTACGTATTCCTCTTTGTGGAATGCCGTATTACCTGTTTGGGACTACGCCCGGAATATGATGGTTACATGCTTCTCGGACTAGAACTCTTCTTTATTGGCCTCCTCGCTCTGGCAGGTCTGGCTATTGCGTGGATTTCCGGCATCGTCGTCTACAAGCTGTTCAAGGGTCAGCGCTAAGCGCAGATCATGGCTGACGAAAGCTCGTCGGCATCCCGGCAGTACACACGATCTCCCCTCGCCACACTTCCTGGTGCCCTCGTGGGGGACACCGGTATTGCTTCTGCCTATGGCAACTCTCTGACGGAGCAGCGGGCGCTGCGCGCGGGCGCTGCTCTGGTTGATCTCTCTGACCGTGGAGTGATTGCGGTCTCTGGTCCAGATCGTTTGGGCTGGCTGGACTCGTTATTGAGTCAACGCCTGGACCAGCTCGGCGCTGGTCAGTCCACCGAAACCCTCCTGCTCGATCCGCACGGTCACGTTCAGCACGCCATGCGCGTTGTGGACGATGGTGACACCACGTGGCTTCTCGTGGATGCCGGGGCAGCAGAGTCACTGACCGCGTGGCTTCTCAAAATGCGTTTCATGAAGCAGGTCGAGATTATTGACCGCTCGGATGAACTTCTCACCTTGGGTTACTTCGGTGAGCTGCCTGATGTTCTGGCACCACTCGTGTTGCAGCCCGCCGGTGTTCCGGTCATGTGGCAGGACCCCTGGAATGCGGTCGCTGAGGGTGGCTGGCAATATGCAGGGGAGAATCACCCCGGGACCGACTGGAACTATGCCGAGGTCCTTATTCCTCGAAGCGCTACTCAGGAACTTCTCGACCTCGCTGCCGCCGGGGTTATCTCGTTCGCCGGCAGCGATGCGCTCGAAGCGCTGCGCATTGCAGCCTGGCGCCCCCGGCTTTCCACCGAAGGCGACGCGAACGCCCTGCCACATGAGTTTGACTGGCTGCGCACCGCAGTTCACCTCAACAAGGGGTGTTACCGCGGTCAAGAAACCGTGGCCAAGGTGCACAACCTGGGACATCCGCCCCGGCGCTTAGCGTTCTTGAGCCTGGATGGCGTGGACGTAGTGATTCCTTCCGCTGGCTCGGTCGTGTTCGACGGTGAGACCGAGGTTGGTCACGTGACCGCGGCGGCCCGCCATTATGAAGAGGGCATCATTGCGTTGGCTGTGCTCAAGCGCAACGCCAATCCCGAGGCTGAACTGAGTGTGCTCTCGGAGGATGTGCGAATTCCTGCCAGCCAGGTCGTCATTGTTCCGCCAGATGCCGGGCGCACAGCACAGGTTCCCCGTTTGCCGCGCCTGGGCGCTGTCAAGCGCGAAGGCTAAATCGCACTCACCGCGGCATAGTCCACGGTGATTTCGCCCAACCGCCATCTGCTCTTACCGCCCAGGACGGGCCAGCCCGTATCTTTCATGCCCTGCGCGGTGGCAATCCAGCGTTGGGTTGCTCCGAAATTACTGAGGGGAGCGTGGGTCAACCACTGTTTGTCCAACGCGGTGAGGAAATCATGAATGCGCTCGCCTGGAACGTTGTGGTGAATGAGTGATTTGGGAAGTCGCTCGGCCACGATCGAAGGCAGTTCGATGGCATCGAGTTTGAGTGCAATGCTCAGCGTTTGGGGGCCCTCGTGGGTGACTGCAATCCAGCTCGAGATGCGTCCGATCTCATCACACGTGCCTTCCACCAGCACACCGCCGGGCTGAAGTCTTGCCACCATCAGATCCCAGGCTGCTTGCACCTCGGACTCGTCATATTGGCGCAGCACATTGAACGCGCGGATGACGACAGGTTTTCTGTTTCCGGGAACAGGAACTTCGAAGCCACCCCGAGCAAAGCTGATGCTCTGGGCTTGCTCGGGCGAGACGAGGCCTTCGCTGAGCCAGCGGGTCAGTTCCGTCTGTGCCACAGTGACGCGGTCAGGATCAATCTCGAGACCGAGGAGTTCTGTATCTGCTCTGGTCTTGCGAAGCCGGGTGGCCAGTTCCACCGGAGTAGCCGCGCTGGCGCCATAGCCCAGGTCAATCACGAGAGGGTCACTGCTGCTGCGCAGCGCAGGCCAGGTTTGAATCCAGCGGTCGACGCGGCGCAGGCGATTGGCGTTGGTCGTCCCACGCGTGATGTTTCCCACGGGCATACCTCTTAGTTAACCACCCAATAAACTGGAGGCATGACGACGCACACTTTGATTTTGCTCCGACACGGTAACAGCGACTGGAACCAGAAGAACCTTTTCACCGGCTGGGTGGATGTCCGCCTCAGCGAGAAGGGTGTGGGAGAAGCCAAGCGTGCGGGAGAACTTCTCGCCGAGTCCGGCGTTCTGCCCGACGTGCTCTACACCTCGGTACTGAGCCGTGCGATCCAGACCGCAAACCTCGCACTCGACACCGCTGACCGTCTCTGGATTCCCGTCAAGCGCAGCTGGCGCCTCAACGAGCGCCACTACGGTGCGCTGCAGGGCAAGGACAAGGCGCAGACTCTGGCTGAATACGGTCAGGACCAGTTCATGACCTGGCGTCGTTCCTTTGACACCCCACCACCACCTATTGCAGATGACAGCGAGTACTCGCAGATTAATGACCCCCGTTATGTGGGTATTGACGGCGCTATTCCTGCCACCGAATGCCTCAAGGACGTTATTGACCGCATGATTCCCTACTGGGAATCTGACATCACGGCCGATCTTGCTGCCGGCAAGACCGTGCTTGTCACCGCACACGGTAACTCACTGCGCGCACTCGTCAAGCATCTCGATGGCATCTCAGATGAAGACATCGCTGAGCTGAACATCCCCACCGGTATTCCTCTGGTGTACAAGTTGGACGAGAACTTCCGTCCGCTGGGTCCTGCTGAATACCTCGACCCTGAAGCTGCCGCAGCTGGCGCTGCCGCCGTCGCTGCACAGGGCAACAAGAAGTAAATTCGTCTTCACGGAACGAAGAATCCCCCGGCCATCAGACCGGGGGATTCTTGTATGTCTGGGTGACGAGTTACTTGCTCATCTTGAGGGCGCTCTTCGGGTTCAGGCCTTCGTATTCGGGCTGTGCCGAGGTGAGAACAGGAACCATCACGGTCTTGGTTTCGCCATTGACTTCAAAGCCCAGTTCTAGCAATCCGCCGGGCTGCGTGTCGATGCCGGGAAGAATAATGAGGTCTTCTTTATCCGCACCCCACGAGGTGGGGACCTTTTCGTTGTTGGGAACATCAACGTGGCCATCAACGAGGTCTCCGCCGGAAACGAATCCGATGTGCAGTTCAACGTCTTCGCCCGTGGCGTTCGTTGCGCTGAGCAGCAGGTTTCCTGCCTTACCGGTGTCGCTGATCACGAGGAGGTTGCGCAGCTGGATACCACCCACGTTGAGGCCAACTCCGTCGCTGGCGTCGTACTGGTTAGTCGTTGCCTGAGGCTGGATCAGGTTGCACCCTGCGGTGCCTAGAGCAATACCTGCAGCTAACGCGACAGCAGCAACAATACGAACCTTCACGACGAAAGCCTCCCGAGTGTGGTTGCGGTGCCCGTAGGGCGATATTTCCCGCAAAATCTTCTCTTTGACTCTACCGTATTGACTTCTGCTGGGCCGCAGAATCGGCACCGCTCAGTGGGAACGCGAGCCCGAAATGACTGTCAGGAACCCGTGGTAAACTGGGGGTATATATAAGGGAGCTTCACACTAATGCAGTTCATTGTTGGCGAAACAGTTGTTTACCCTCACCACGGCGCAGCGAAGATTACGGAAGTACAAAAGCGCGTTGTGAAGGGTGTTGAGAAGGTTTATCTCACTCTTCACGTTGTCCAGGGCGACCTCACGGTCAAGGTTCCTGTTGAAAACGTAGACCTCGTCGGCGTTCGTGACGTTATTGGTAAAGAAGGCCTCGAGCAGGTCTTCGAAGTTCTGCGCGCACCCTTCACCGAAGAACCCACCAACTGGTCTCGCCGCTACAAGGCGAACCTGGAGAAGCTGGCTTCCGGTGACGTAATCAAGGTTTCTGAGGTTGTGCGTGACCTGTGGCGTCGTGACCAGGACCGTGGTCTTTCTGCCGGTGAAAAGCGCATGCTCGCGAAAGCTCGACAGATCCTGATTTCTGAGCTCGCTCTGGCAAAGAAGACCGACGAAGAGAAGGCTTCTGACTTCCTCGACGAGGTCCTCGCTTCCTAACCACGCAAGTGGTCAGGCGAGTTTTCACATGTCTGCACACCTGCAGCTGGGAACGGCTGTCATTGTCGTTGCTGCCGGCAGTGGGACGCGCCTCGGCGCGGCACTGCCGAAAGCGTTCGTAGACCTCGCCGGCCAAACACTGTTGGAGCGTTCCTTACGCTCGATTATGTTGCTGCCCAGCCCCGTTCAGGTGGTGGTGGTAGCTCCAGCTGACTTCGTTGTCGATGCACAGGCCATCGCGAACACAGTAGCTCCGGGCCTGGAAGAGATAGTTTCTGTCGTTGTGGGCGGTGCGACCCGTCACGATTCGGTCGCTGCCGGTCTTGCCCAGGTGTTGCCGTCAGTAGATGTGGTGCTTGTCCACGATGCAGCCCGGGCCCTCACCCCCACCACACTTTTTGCCGATGTCGAGATGGCTGTTCGCGCCACTGGTGCAGGTATTGTGCCCGCGCTGCCGGTCGTGGACTCGCTCAAGCAGGTCGATGTCACCGGGGGAGTGCTCGGCATCGCGGACCGCGCCCAGCTTCGTGCGGCACAAACTCCCCAAGGTTTCCCTCGCTCCGAACTCGATGCTGCTTATGCTGCAGCGAGCGCTTCCGATTTCACCGATGACGCGGCCGTTTTTGCCGCGCAGGGGGGAGCCGTGACGACTATTCCAGGAGATGACGTGGCTTTCAAGATCACCACCGCGTGGGATCTAAACCGTGCACACCACGTTCTGGGTGGAATCCCCGATGCCCACCGCGTGGGCACCGGCATTGACGTGCACGCCTTCGGTGAGGCAGAAAACCTCTGGCTCGCCGGGCTGCACTGGCCAGGTGAAAAAGAACTCTCGGGCCACAGTGATGGCGATGCCGTGGCGCACGCCATCTGTGATGCTTTGCTGTCAGCAGCAGGACTCGGCGATATTGGATCTTGCTTTGGCACCGATGACCCGGCCTATGCCAATGCCTCGGGTGAAGTCTTTGTTCGTGGCACCGTGGAGTTACTGGCCGCATCCGGTTTCGAACCCATCAATGTTTCTGTCCAGATCGTAGGCAACCGTCCTCGTTTCAGCGCGCGCCGCGAGGAAGCTCAGGCCGTGCTGACCAAGTGGGTGGGCGCTCCCGTTTCTGTCTCTGCAACGACCACAGACGGTCTCGGTTTCACCGGCCGCGGTGAGGGCGTTGCGGCCATCGCGAACGCCCTCGTTCGTCAGCGCTAAGTAGACCCGCAGGTAGGCTGGAAGCGTGAGTATTCGTCTGTTCGACTCGAAGGAGCAAGCCCTTCGGGACTTTTCTCCTCTCGTGCCCGGTCGGGTCGGGATGTATGTCTGTGGACCCACCGTGCAGTCGAGCCCTCACGTGGGACACCTGCGCAGCGCCCTGGTCTACGACCAGCTGCGCCGCTGGCTCATCCATGAAGGTTTTCAGGTCACCCTGGTGCGCAACGTCACCGATATCGATGACAAGGTGCTCGATAACGCCCAGGCTGCCGGCGTGGAGGAATGGTGGGCTTTGGCCTACCGCATGGAAGCAGAGTTCACGGCCGCCTATGACCTGCTCGGTATTCAGCGTCCGACGTATGAACCCCGTGCCACGGCCAGTATCCCGGAGATGATCGCCCTCATTTCCCGCCTCATCGAACGCGGTCACGCCTACCCCGCAGCGGATGGTTCCGGAGATGTCTACTTCAACACCGCGAGCTGGTCTGCCTACGGTGAGCTGACCAATCAGAAGCCAGCCGAGATGGAAGCAGCAACAGATGCTGATCCACGCGGCAAGAAAGCACCGCAAGACTTCGCCCTCTGGAAGGGCCACAAGGCCGGCGACCCCGCATCTGCATCCTGGGCATCGCCCTGGGGCACAGGACGTCCCGGGTGGCATATCGAGTGCTCGGCCATGTCCACCAAGTACTTAGGGGACACGTTCGACATTCACGGCGGCGGACTCGATCTGCGCTTCCCCCACCACGAAAACGAACTGGCCCAGTCTGCTGCGGCCGGTGACGGCTTCGCGCAGTACTGGCTGCACAACGGTCTGGTCTCTGTGGGCGGGCAGAAGATGAGTAAGTCTTTGGGTAACTCTGTCTTTGCTGCTGATCTGTTGGATAAAGCCAAGCCCGTAGTGCTCCGCTATCTGTTGGGTTCAGCCCAGTACCGTTCGACGCTGGAACTCCACGACGGCTCCATCGAGGAAGCGAAAGCCTCCTTCGAGCGCATCGAAGGATTCCTCGACCGGGTCCGTCGTGACGGTGGCGAAATTGTCTCCGCAGATGTTCCTGCTGCGTTCCGTTCGGCCATGAATGACGATCTCAACATTCCTGCCGCGCTCGCCGTCGTCTTTGACCTGGTCCGCTCGGGCAACAGTGCCCTGGATGGAGGCGATGCCTCCACGGCCGCTTCCCTGGCAGCTGAGGTTGTCGCCATGCTCGATGTGTTGGGTGTGAACCCCTTAGATGCCGCCTGGGCACCAGACTCTATTCAAGGCGATGCCGCCTTGGACCTTTTGATGGCAGAACTCCTTGAGGCACGTGCCAGCGCACGTGCGAACAAGGACTTTGCCACCGCAGACCTTCTCCGTGAGCGACTTGCTGCGGCTGGAATCACGATCGAAGACACCCCCCACGGGGCACATTGGAGTTTCAATGGCAGGTAAGCCTCGGGCTGGAGCAGTCCGCAAATCAGGTAAGGGTCCCGTCAAGGGCACCGGTGGCCTTGGCCGTCGCGCGCTCGAAGGGAAGGGCCCCACCCCCAAGGCCGAAGACCGCGAATGGCACCCCGCCGGCAAGGCGAAGATTCGTCGCGAGAAGCTGGCCTCGATGGGCAAGCTCAACCGCAACACGGTTGATGGTCAGCGTAAGGCTGCACCCAAGCGCAGCAAGGCATCGGATGACACCGAAGTTGTCACCGGTCGTAACTCGGTACTCGAAGCACTGCGGGCCAAGATTCCTGCGACCGCGATGTATATCGCGACCCGTATCGAGATGGATGACCGCGTCAAGGAGATGCTCTCCATCGCGACTCAGCGTGGCATTCCCATCATGGAAGTGATGAAGCCCGAGCTGGACCGCATGGGTGGATACGACTCTGTGCACCAGGGCGTGGCATTGAAGGTTCCCCCCTACGAATACGCTCACCCTAACGATCTGTTGGAGAAGGCGTTTGCGTCGAAGACGGCACCGCTCTTTGTGGCACTCGACGGCATTACCGATCCTCGTAACCTGGGTGCGATTATTCGCTCCACCGCTGCCTTCGGTGGCGATGGCATCATCCTGCCTCAGCGTCGCTCCGTCGGTGTGACGGCAGCCGCGTGGAAGACCTCCGCCGGTGCAGCAGCACGCTGCCCGGTCGCGATGGCATCCAACCTCACGGCCACCATCAAGTCGTTCAAGGACCAGGGTGTGTTTGTCATCGGTCTCGACGGCGGCGGAGACACCATGCTTCCAGGGCTTGCCCTGGCAGATCGACCCTTGCTCATCATCGTGGGGAATGAAGGTAAGGGGCTGTCTAAGTTGGTCACCGACAATTGCGATGCAATCGTCTCGATTCCCATCTCGGCCAGCACGGAATCACTCAATGCAGGTATTGCTGCATCAGTGACGCTCTATGAAGTTGCACGTTTACGCTCAGCTTCCGTTTAGTAAATTCCCAGCGTTCGGACATACGCTTGTCCGAGCGTGTTGACCACAGTCACACGTCCCTCACAGATTGGAGATTAACGAATGAGCACCGGAGCCCACGGCAACCGACCCACTCGAAACCAGCAGCGTGAAGCAGCACGCGCGAAGGCGAAAGAACTTCGCGAACAACAGCAGAAGCACGACAAGCGCAAGAAGTGGATCCTGCAAGGCAGCATCGGCTTGGCTGTGATCGCTATTGCCGCCATCATCACCATGGTGGTCACCACCTCAGCCCCCACCACCGGTCCACGTCCGGCCAACATGGCCAGCGACGGCATTGTTCTCAGTGGCGCCGACATGGCGGGCGTGCTCAGCGACGCGGGTGCTCCAGGTTCGGACCCCATTGCAACTACCCCAACTCCAGGTTCCTCCACCGTGAACATCGTGGTGTACCAGGACTACATTTGCCCTGCGTGTAAGGCCTTCGATGAGGCAAACGCAGACACTCTGCAGACCCTCGTTGAAGCGGGTGCCGCCACGCTCGAGATTCACCCCATCGGCATGCTCTGGTCAAAGTCAGCGGGTACCGAGTACTCACGCCGCTCGGCAGCAGCAGCTGCCTGTGTTGCTGACTTCTCGCCCAACACCTTCTGGAAAGTCAACCAGGCCTTCTATGCAAACCAGCCACAGGAAGGAACTCCTGGTCCCACCGACGAGGAGCTCGCTGCCCTGATTGGAAAGCAGAAGCCAGAGAACCAGTCCAAGATTGACAAGTGCATCACGGACAAAACCTTCATCCCCTGGGTGAAGCAGGCCACGGACTACGCGCTCAACGGTCCGATGACCGATGCAGCGGTCGCATCCGGCAGCACCGGTGTGGGAACCCCCACCATCTTGGTGAATGGCAAGGTCTACTCGGGATCCATTGTGGATTCCAAGGAGTTCCTCTCTTTCATTACTCAAGTAGCTGGCGAGTCTGCAGCAACGCCAACCCCCACTCCTGCCGCAGGTTAGGATTGAGGGGTCGTGGGGTGGCAACACCTCACACAAGCCGACTTGGCGCAATTGGTAGCGCACCGCTCTTGTAAAGCGGGGGTTGTGGGTTCGAGTCCCATAGTCGGCCCGTGTTAACCGAACGCGACCGAGCCATTCTCGATTTCGAGCGTGAATGGTGGCAGCACCCTGGTGCGAAAGAGGACGCGATTCGTCAAACCTTCGAACTCTCACCTGCCCGGTTTTATCAAATTCTGGGACAGCTGATGGATTCGGAAGAGGCGCTGGCATATGACCCGATGTTGATTAAGCGTCTTCAACGGGTCCGCGACGAGAGACGCCATTCTCGGGATTCTCGGGTTAACCCCGAATCCTCAGGAAAAGAACTGAAAGAATAAAGCGATGGCTGACAAGACAGAGCACGATCAGTTCGATGACCTCGCCCCGGGGCTCGAGCGCCGTGGTGCGCACCGCGCACCCGCACGCCCAGGCGCAGGCTGGATCAAGTTTGCCTGGGCAGCTCTGGCAACCGGCGTGCTTGTCGTCGCGGGTGTGGGGACACTCATCGTGACCAGTGACTCCATCAGCATGAAGGACTTCGAGTCCATCTTCGCGGTACCTGTTGCGTCTGCAACCCCTACCCCGAAGGCCACAGCGGAACCGACTGTGGACCCTGCCTCGCTGGTCAGCATCATTAACGCCACCGGTGAAACCGGTATTGCAACCCAAGCAGGTGACGCTCTCAGCGCCGAAGGCTGGACCGTCGCCGCAAAGACGAACTCCGAAACTGTGGTCGAAGAAACCATGGTGTACTACGTGAACCCCACCTTCGAAGGTGCTGCTCGTGGCCTGGCTGAATCCCTCGGAGTGGGTGGAATTAAGCTCACCGACAAGTACGTTGACAGCAATTCTCAGCTCACTGCAGTGCTCGGATCTGACTACCTCCAGTAAATCGTTGCGTTAACGCGACATTAATTAGTGCCTCAGGACTATCTGTTCTGTGCTATGGGCAGTAGGGTGAGAGCAACGGCACAAGCGATTTGTGTGTGTCGGTTGGGATACTGCAATTGGAGTTACACATGGCCACTGGAACCGTTAAGTGGTTCAACGCTGAAAAGGGCTACGGTTTTGTGACCGTAGACGGCGACGAGCAGGACGTATTCGTCCACTACTCCGCTATCGACATGAACGGCTACAAGGTCCTCGAAGAGGGCCAGAAGGTTGTTTTTGAAATCGGTACCGGAAACAAGGGTCCTCAGGCTGAGTCGGTTCGACTGGCTTAAAGCCTCGTAATATTCGGGCACGCCCGAACTAACGCCGTCCAAGAGAGTGGGCGGCGTTAGTCTTTTGGGCGTGACTACTTCTTCGCGCATTCTCACCCGTGTAATTGGACTGGCTACGGCTGGTGCCCTGGCTCTGACCTTGGCTGCCTGCTCTGGCGGTTCTTCGTCTAACCCTTCGGACCCTGCCTACACGTCCAACTACAAGACTCCTGCTCCCGTGGCCTACGCACCGCTGACCGGTGTTGCGCTAGCCGCTGGCACCACGGTGGGACCTGCGCTCTCGGTCAAGATCTGTAACGTCTTTGCGTGTGAGCCACAAGATGGTCTCAACCAGGCAGACGTTGTCTTCGAAGAAATCGTAGAAGGTGGCATCACTCGCTACGTCGGTATTTGGAACGCTACCGTTCCCGTCTCTGTCGGTCCGGTGCGTTCCTTGCGGCCCATGGACGCCGATATTGCTGCCCCGTTTGGCGGCATCATTGCCTACTCCGGATACGGAGCGCAGGAAACACGTGACCTCGCGGTCGACACCGGTCTCGTCAACGTCACCGAGAATGACCCTGCGATGTACCGCAACGACTACAACGTTGCTCCCTACAACCTCATGTTGCACGCGCAGGAAGTCATTGCGGCAAATCCTGGCCTCGCTCCACCCGCACAGCAGTGGGCATACTCCGCAACGCTGGCTTCGTCGACAGCTGCACAGGACGGCACTCCCGCTTCTGCCGTGCAAAGCATCTTTAGTAACCAGAGCGACAACACCTGGACCTACGACGCAGGCTCGGGTCGTTACCTCCGCACCCAATGGGAAGCAGCAGACGTTGACCTCACTGGTGCCCAACTCTCCGCCGCCAACATCATTGTGATGCGCGTCAACGTCGATGAATTCGTCGGTGTTCCCCGCACGCGCATGGTCGACTCCGGTGAAGCCTTCGTGCTCAGCGGTGGCAAGGTTGTGCACGGAACCTGGAGTAAGGCCTCCACGGCTGCTCCTATCCAGTTCAAGGCTGATAATGGCGTCACCATCCGCCTCGCTCCCGGCAACAGCTGGATCGAGATGGTTCCCAACGAGTCTTACGTGCCCGGTGGTAGCGTCACCATCACCCCCTAGGCACGGACACTGTTCCTCACGAACCCCTTCCTGAAAACAAGAGGGGGTTCGTGCATTCTCGTGAGTACTCGAAACGCCTTTCGCTGACCGCGGACGCACTTGCACTCAGGTCATGAGAGTGCCAATATTGAGTTAGCACTCGATTGATTTGAGTGCTAATCCTTGCAGTATTTCTGACGTCCGGGAGGGACGAAAAACAACCATGGCAAAAATCATTGCTTTTGATGAAGAGGCACGTCGCGGTCTAGAGCGCGGTCTGAACATCCTCGCTGACACCGTCAAGGTCACCCTTGGCCCACGCGGACGCAACGTCGTCCTCGAGAAGAAGTGGGGCGCCCCCACGATTACGAACGATGGTGTATCCATCGCGAAGGAAATCGAACTGGACGACCCATTCGAAAAGATCGGCGCAGAGCTGGTTAAGGAAGTTGCCAAGAAGACCGATGACGTCGCTGGTGATGGAACAACCACCGCGACCGTTCTCGCTCAGGCACTCGTTCGCGAAGGTCTTCGCAACGTTGCTGCTGGCGCAGACCCCATCTCGCTCAAGCGCGGTATCGAGAAGGCTGTCGAAGCCGTTTCTGCTGAGCTCATTGCGAACGCAAAAGAGGTCGAGACCAAGGAAGAGATCGCAGCTACCGCTTCTATTTCTGCTGCGGACCCTGAGATCGGCGCACTGATCGCGGAAGCTATCGACAAGGTCGGTAAGGAAGGTGTGGTCACCGTCGAGGAGTCCAACGCATTCGGCACCGAGCTCGAGCTCACCGAAGGTATGCGCTTCGACAAGGGTTACCTCTCCGCGTACTTCGTCACTGACCCTGAGCGTCAGGAAGCAGTCTTCGAAGACCCTTACATCCTCATCGTGAACAGCAAGGTCTCCAACATCAAGGACCTGCTGCCCATCGTGGACAAGGTCATCCAGACCGGCAAGCAGCTGCTCATCATCGCGGAAGACGTCGATGGCGAAGCACTCGCAACCCTGGTTGTCAACAAGATCCGTGGCATCTTCAAGTCGGTCGCCGTCAAGGCTCCTGGCTTTGGTGACCGCCGCAAGGCAATGCTTCAGGACATGGCTATCCTCACCGGTGGTCAGGTTATCGCTGAAGAAGTGGGCCTCAAGCTTGAGAACGTCGAACTCGACATGCTCGGTAAGGCACGCAAGGTTGTCATCACCAAGGATGAGACCACCATTGTTGAGGGTGGCGGTGACGCAGAACTCATCGCAGGTCGCGTTGCTCAGATCCGCGCTGAAATCGAGAACTCGGACAGCGACTACGACCGCGAGAAGCTCCAGGAGCGCCTGGCTAAGCTCGCCGGTGGTGTTGCAGTGATCAAGGCTGGTGCCGCAACTGAGGTTGAACTCAAGGAGCGCAAGCACCGCATTGAGGACGCCGTCCGTAACGCAAAGGCTGCTGTTGAAGAGGGCATCGTCCCCGGCGGTGGTGTTGCACTGATCCAGGCTGGCAAGATCGCTTTTGAGAAGCTCTCGCTGACCGGTGACGAAGCAACCGGTGCGAACATCGTTCGCGTCGCTATCGAAGCTCCACTGCGTCAGATTGCTCTGAACGCAGGACACGAGCCCGGCGTTGTTGTCGACAAGGTTCGTTCGCTGGCTATCGGTTGGGGCCTCAACGCTGCAACCGACGAGTACGTTGACCTCATGGCTGCGGGCATTATTGACCCAGCTAAGGTCACGCGCTCGGCTCTGCAGAACGCAGCCTCGATTGCAGCACTGTTCCTCACCACCGAGGCAGTCGTTGCGGAGAAGCCTGAGAAGGCTGCTCCAGCAATGGGTGACCCTTCAGGTGGCATGGACTTCTAAGTCTCACCAGAACACCACAGAACGCCTCCCCGTCGATGGGGGAGGCGTTCTGTTGTTTGTGGAGGCGTGGCTGGGGCTAGGCCCGAAACATTCGCGCAGTGGCCTGTTCGATGTCCATGTATTGCTGGGCGGCGAGATTCAGTGCCTGGTTGATAGAACTCAGACTTTCATCGACGCGGCGGGCGGTGAGGTGCCACTCGGTCACCACGGCTTGGAAGGCATCTGCTGCTGCTCCACCCCAGGAGGACTGCAGGTTGGTCAGCTGGGTGTGGAGCGCCACCACCTCGGACTGAATCCGGGCGATGGACTGTTGTGCTGCTGAGCTGGCGTGTGCGACGGCGTCGCTATCAACGTGGAATACGGGCATGGCTTCTCCTCACGGGTTGGTGTGGGCGCACCCAGCCCCTGAGCGGAGGGGGAGGTGCTGCGGGCCGGGCGCGCTCACACAGGTGAGAGTATGTGACCCGTCACAGTGGAAGAAGTCAGCTGGTGGAGGCTGTGGAAGGTCTAGATCTCAGGAGAGATGTGGATGACAGGCAGAGTCACCGTGAACGTGGCACCGCCACCCTTGGTTGCGGATACTTTCACGCGGCCGTTGTGAGCCCGCACGATCGAAGCCACGATAGCCAACCCCAGACCGCTGCCGCCGGTTTCACGGGCGCGCGAGTTATCGGCACGGAAGAAACGCTCAAAGATCTTGTCGCGCAGTTGCTTGGGAATTCCATCACCGTGGTCCACGATCGAGATACTGGCTTCGCCAGCTGCCTCGTGCTTCGCCACAATGAGTTCTAGTGGTGTGCCCACCTGGGTGAAGCGCAGAGCATTGCCCATCAGGTTGGTTACCACCTGGCGGATCTTGTTCTCTTCTCCACAGACCGTCACGTCGTCCCCCGAGACGGTGATGGTGCGCTCAGGATCAAAGGCGCGAGCATCCAGAGCAGCATCGTGAGCAATGCTGAGCAGATCGAACTGGGAAATCTCCAGTGGCCTGGTTTCGTCCATGCGAGCAAGCTCCAGGAGGTCCTCTACGAGGGCTCCCATGCGGATGGCTTCCTTCTCGATGCGATCCATAGCCTGGGCTATATCTTCGGGGGTCTGCAGTGCCCCCATGCGATACAGCTCGGCATAGCCACGGACAGAAACCAGGGGAGTGCGCAGTTCATGGCTGGCATCGCCGACGAAGCGTTGCATCTGGTCGATTGTGCGGGCACGGTCAGCGAAGGCGCGGTCAATACGTCCCAACATGATGTTGAGGGAACGGTTGAGCCGACCGACCTCGGTGCTGGTGGGGAAGGTGGAGGGCAGACGCAGGCTGAGATTGCCGTCGGCAATCTCCGTGGCGGTGTCTTCCACTTCACGCAATGGCGCAAAAGTGGTGGTGACCAGGAAACGGGTGAGCAACGCCCCCACGATCACGATGGCAATCCCCAGGCCCAAGAAGATCGAGAGGTAGGTGGTCATCAGCTTGTCCACGCTCGAGGTGGACAGGGCCACGACGACCGTGCCGAGGGTTCCGGTGGCATCGTCGAAGGTGACGGGGACAGCAATGGCGTGGAAGAGGACGCGACCGTTGTTCGAGCGGATGGGGAAGATTGCCCCGTCGAGAGTGGTTGCTTCGTCCAGGGTGATGCCGTTGGGAATGTTGGGGCGCGCAGAGAGGGCCTTATCGGTCCAGTTTTGCTCGAGCAAAATACCGCTGGCGCTATAGACCGCATAGTAGTAATCCGTGGGGGCCGCCTGCTGGGGCGTACCTGACTCGCTCAGCTGCAACACATTAGAAAGGTCTTGCTGCACCGATTGCAGTTGGGTATCCAGCTGACCAATCAGGGCGGGCTTGAGCATCGCCATGGTTCCAATACCGGAAACCAGGAGGCCGATCGTGAGCAACAACACAGTGACGCCGGTCACCTTGGTGCGCAAGGAGATGGCGTTCCATCGTTCGTTGAATTTGAAAGGCATCACAAGCAATCTAAGCAGGAATGAGGTGTGTAAATGCTGAAAGGGCGAGACCTTGTCAGATCTCGCCCTTGTCGTGCACTGGAGGTGTGTGGTTAGGACGCCTTCGCGACCTTGAGCATGTATCCAAAACCACGCTTGGTGGTGATGAGGGGTTCGGTGGAGACAGCGTCCAACTTGCGGCGCAGGTAGGAAACATAGGACTCCACAATTCCCGCATCACCGTTGAAGTCGTATTCCCACACGTGGTCCAAGATCTGGGCCTTGCTCAGCACGCGGTTGGGGTTGAGCATCAGGTAACGCAGCAGCTTGAACTCGGTCGGGCTGAGGTCCACCACAGTGTCGTTGACGACCACTTCGTGGGTGTCTTGATCCATGGAGATTTCCCCGGCACGGATGAGGGCTTCTTCGTCGGCTTGCATCGTGCGGCGCAAAATGGCCTTGATACGGGCCACGATTTCATCGAGGCTAAAAGGCTTGGTCACGTAGTCATCGCCACCGACGGTCAAACCCATGATCTTGTCCTGGGTGTCGTCCTTAGCGGTGAGGAAGAGAATGGGGGCGGTATATCCGGCCGAGCGCAGACGCTTGGTCACGGAAAAGCCGTTCATGTCCGGAAGCATCACGTCGAGCACGATCAAATCGGGCTCTTCTGCGAGGACTGCCGAGATCGCGGCTGCGCCATTGCCAACAGCCTGCACGTTGAACCCGGAGAACCGAAGACTTGTGGTCAGGAGGTCTCGAATGTTGGGTTCGTCATCAACTATGAGGATTCGTGGGTTTTCCATGTATCCAGTATCTGACTGTTTCCTGAATGTAACCTGAGAGTTATTAGACAGCCGACTGTGTGCACGCTGAGGAACAGCACTCTCTCAGTGCTTTGGTGGGAAATCAGCAGAAAGAAGCCACACCTAGACGGTGTGACCGTCCACGATTTCATAGGAATAACCCTGCTCAGCCAAGAACCGCTGGCGATTAAGAGCGAAATCCTGATCCACGGTGTCGCGGGCAACCAGAGTGTAGAAGGTCGCGGTGAAGCCGCTCTTCTTCGGCCGCAGCAAACGCCCCAGACGCTGAGCTTCTTCCTGGCGGGAGCCAAACGCTCCCGAGACTTGGATGGCCACACTCGCTTCGGGCAGGTCGACGGAGAAGTTCGCCACCTTGCTCACGACGAGCACAGGCTCACTGCCGTCGCGGAAAGCATTGAACAGGCGCTCACGCTCATCTACGGGAGTTGCCCCGGTGATCTCAGGAACGCCCAGGGCGGTGCCCAGTTCTGCCAGCTGGTCCAGATATTGCCCGATGACGAGCACCCGTTCACCCGGGTGCTGCGCGAGCAGCTTCTTCGTAATCTCAATCTTGCGAGGTGACGTCGCGGCCAGGCGGTACCGTTCAGCATCGCTAGCGGCGGCATAGATCAAGCGCTCGTCAGGATCGAGATCAATGCGGATCTCTTTGCACTCCGCAGGAGAGATGAAGCCTTCTTGCTCAATCTCTTTCCAGGGCGCATCAAATCGCTTCGGGCCAATGAGACTAAACACGTCGGACTCGCGGCCGTCCTCGCGCACGAGCGTCGCGGTCAAGCCCAGACGGCGGCGAGCTTGCAGCTCCGCCGTCAGCTTGAATACCGGTGCGGGAAGCAAGTGCACTTCGTCGTAGATGACCAGACCCCAGTCGAGTGCATCGAGCAGGGCGAGGTGAGCAAACTCGCCACCGCGCTTGGCCGTGAGAATTTGGTAGGTCGCAATGGTGACCGGCTTGATCTCCTTGGTTGCGCCCGAGTATTCCCCGATCTCGTCCGGGGTGAGGGAGGTGCGCTTGAGCAGCTCATCACGCCACTGACGCGCCGAGACGGTGTTGGTCACCAAGATGAGAGTGTCGGTCTTGGTGGCCGCCATGGCGCCAGCACCGACCAGAGTCTTTCCGGCACCACAGGGGAGCACCACAACTCCTGAGCCACCTTCCAGGAAGTTCGAGACGGCTTTCTCCTGGTAGTGACGCAGTGCCCAGCCATCGGTGGCCAGATCAATGTCGTGGTGAGCTCCCGGCTTGTATCCGGCATTGTCTTCCGCCGGCCAGCCGAGCTTGAGCAGCTCCTGCTTGAGCTGGCCACGAGCCCACGCTTGGACTTCGTAACTACCGTCCTCGCGCTTGCCCTCGAGCAGGGTCGTAATCTTCTTGGACCGCGAGACTTCAGAGAGCACCGCCGCATCACTGCCCTTGAGGATCAGAACACCCTCAGCATCGCGCTCAATCGTGAGGCGGCCATAGCGGTTGACGGTTTCTGCAATGTCGATGGTGACGCTGGCAGGGACCGCATACTTCGAATACTTCTCGAGTGTGCCCAGAATTTCATCCGCGGTGTGACCAGCGGCACGTGCATTCCACAGACCCAAACGGGTAATGCGGTAGGTGTGAATGTGCTCAGGTGCGCGTTCAAGCTCGGCAAAGACAGCGAGGTCATGTCGGGCATCCGCAGCCTGCGGATGGGCCACCTCGAGCAATACAGAGCGATCGCTTTGAACGATCAACGGTCCTTCAGGCATCTCTCTACGTTACTCCGGTTGAGAGCAGGTTCAGGACGTGTGCGCCCGACTAGGCCGGACGCACAGCGGTGATGTGCGAGGCGGGCAGGGTGCGCTCCACCTCAGTGGTGCGATCCAAGCAGCGCAGACGGCCATTCGAGAAACCCTTTGGTTCGATCGTGAACTCACGTTCGCCATCGGGCATCTGCACGGTCACAATGAGAATGCTCTTCTCGCGCACGGCTACATCGAGCTGACGTGCAATCCACGTGGCATCGTCGGTGGTGGCCGCTTCGCGGCTACCGCGCAGACGCTCAATCAGAGCGGTGTATGGACTGACGGGTTCTGAGTGCAGCTCAGCGCGGGAGTGCCGACCCTCGGGCTGGATGAACCGGCCCTGGGCATCCACGAGTTGTGCCGGATACTTCGCTTCAATCAACGCGGCGTGCACAACCTGAGCAGGGTGTGCGCAGAACAGCGAGTTCTGTTCGTGCGGACGCAGATTCAGGGCATGGAGAGAATGATCGGCCGCAATGCTGCGGAGCACGAGAGGATCCACCGCCGTGACGATCGTGAGGCTGTTCTTTTCCGTAACCTGGATGGAGCCAAAGCGCTCGCCGAGGTCGGTGATGAAGTAGCTCACCGCTTGGGGAATATCTGTTGCGGCCAGGTTAGTCAGGCGCTGCAGAATCTCTTCGGCGGTCGTGCCCTGAGCCAACAAACGGTTCACGCCTTGCGCCGTGATGCGGAAGGTTGTGGCCAGGCCGCGGGATTCCACCGTGCACAGCTGACGCATGAAGACGTCCTCGACGGGTTGCAAGGGTCCAGGTGCGACAACAGTGAAGTCGTGCTGCACGAACACATGCTCAGCGAACGGGGGAACGACGGCCGTGATGGCTGTCACTACGTCCTCCCAGTTCCCGGCCAAGACATGACTGCCCACGGCCGTGACGTTCCCGAGGGTACTGATGCCCATCAGTTCTGCTTCGCTGAGGCGGGCGGCCAGATCTGCATCCAGCCAGTCATGACCGAGGGGATACTGGGCATCAAGCCAGCTGGAAAGTTCCGGACCCCACGTGGGTTGAGCAGTGAACACCGCCGTGACGTCGGGGCCGAGTTCCTCTGACCACGCTTTCGCCACGGTGAGCCAGCGCTGGGTCAGTGGCAGAGCAAGCCAGGCGTCGAGCTGGATAGTGCTGATCCACCAACCACCGTTCTTGATCAGAACGCCGGCAAGCTTCGCCAAAGCAAGCAGTGCGGTGGGGGTGAGGTCAGGGCTGGGCATCAGGGGCGCCAGACGGGCAGAGTCCTGGGCACTCAGACCACCGCGAGCTAGTTCCTTGACCGGATGGGCAGCAATGGAGCGAGAGAGCTCATCCAAGGAGGTGATAACCGCCAGGGAGTGCTCCAGTGCAGCGGTGTCTCGGGTGTGATCGGTTGTGCTCTTTTTCTGCGCAGCGGTTGCCCCGGGGGCAGATAGAGAGGCAGTCACCTCGAGAAGGACAGCAGAAACCTCGGGGTAGAGAGCAGGGGAGGATTCAACGGGACCAAGTACAGCACTCTCGATGACGCCGGACACATTCGTGTTTGCTTGTGAGGAATCGTGGGCAAGTGCTTTCAGCTGGACTAACTGATCAACCGGCAGTCTGCGCAGGGCAGCCAGGATGCTGTCGGGGGAGAGCAGAGCATCAGCTAAGTCAAAGTAGTCACGCAGAGAACTCGTGGTGCCGAGGCGAATAGCGACCAGCTCGATGAGCTGATCGTCACTGAGCGCCCGGAGGCGCTTGGACATTTCTAAGGAAGAGGACACAGGCGCCTACTTGCCTGTGAGCGCGTTAACGAGAACCCGCAGATGCGTTTTTGCGGCGTCGAATCATATTCAGAATGAGGAGAGCAATCATCAGAACGAAGGCGATGGGAAGACCGATACCGGGCAGGACCAAGATCGCAGAACCGATGGGGCTGGTGAGATCAAGTTGGGTAATTCCTGCGGTGATGATGGCGATAAACGCGAGAACGGAGAACACGACAATCGTGATCACCATGGTTCCCAGGATGCGTTCTGCTCGTGTTGCGACGTAGGTATCTTCTGTTGCCATACCTCTAAGGATAGGTGCCAGTTGTTACTCCCCGGTAAACTGAGGGTCGTACCAACCGCAGGAGGAAAAATGCCAACCGGCAAAGTGAAGTTTTACGACGAGGAAAAGGGCTTCGGCTTTATTTCCACGGACGACGGCCAGGAAGTATTCCTGCACGTTTCCGCCCTGCCCGAAGGGGCGAAGGTTCGCCCCGGTTCACGCCTGGAATTCGGCGTAGCCGAAGGCAAGCGTGGCGCACAGGCACTGTCCGTGCGCGTGCTCGAAACCCCTGCAGGTCGCGAGAAGCTCGACCGCAAGCCCGCTGATGACATGTCGATCATCGTGGAAGATTTGGTCAAGCTGCTAGACGGCATTGGCAATAACCTCAAGCGCGGCAACTACCCCGACAAGGCACACAGCAGCAAGATTGCTGCCCTGCTGCGTCGCGTAGCCGATGATTTTGATGCCTGATTCAACATTCCCTCACCTCACTGACGCGCACCAGAACCTCGCTCTGGCTGCGCTCAAAGAGATCACCACGGAGGAGAGCATCGGCGAGCTCGAGGTAGAAACCATCGACCACGACGGTATTGCCACCCTGCAATACGCGTGCAAGCTTGATGGCTACCCCAACTGGCGCTGGAACGTGAGCTTGGCCACGCTGCCTGGCGAAGAGCCCACGGTGATGGAAGCTGAACTACTTCCTGTCGAAGGCGCCCTGGTTGCACCCGAGTGGGTGCCCTGGTCGGTTCGTTTGGCTGAATTCCTCGAAGCCCAAAAGCAGGCTGCCGCAGCGGGCATCGAACTTGATGAAGAACTTCCTGAAGGACTCCTCGACCTCGCCGAAGGCGCCCTCGATGGCACCGTGCTCGGTGATGAACTCGAAGACCTCGACGATGACTCTGATGAAGACGATGACGATGACGAGGACGACGAAGACGACCTCGATGAAGATGAGGATGACGAGGACGACGAAGTTGCTCTCATGTCAGCTCCCACCCATGGTGGAGATATCGACGGCGTCGATATCGATGACCTCGACGACAGCCTCGAAGCTGACGACGAGGACGCCTCAGAAGACGACGACTAGAGCTTCTCGACCACGTACTCAATCGAGCTGATCAACGCGGCTATGTCGCTGGGCTCAATCGCAGTGAAGGTCGCAACACGCAACTGGTTACGTCCGAGCTTGCGGTAGGGCTCGGTGTCCACGATGCCGTTGGCGCGAAGCACCTTAGCGATAGCTGCAGCATCAATGTCCTCGGTGAAGTCGATCGTGACCACAACCTGCGAACGGTGGTCAGGATTTGCCACAAATGGAGTGGCGTAGTCCACGCGGTCGGCCCAGCTATAGAGCAGGTTCGATGATTCCTTCGTGCGTGCATCGGCCCAGTCCAGACCGCCAGAGTTGTTGATCCAGTCGATCTGGTTTTCCAGCATGACGAGCGTTGCCACGGCAGGGGTGTTGAGGGTCTGCTCGAGACGCGAGTTGTCAATCGCATTCTTGAGACTCAAGAACTCAGGGATGTACCGATCGGTTGCGGCGATGCGCTCCACACGTTCAATCGCAGCAGGGGAGAACAGAGCGAACCACAGGCCGCCGTCCGAGGCGAAGTTCTTCTGTGGGGCGAAGTAGTAGACGTCCGTTTCCGCAGCGTCAATTTTCACACCACCGGCAGCGCTGGTGGCGTCGATCACGGTCAATGCACCGGCGTCGCCGTGCACGCGGGTGACAGGGGACATGACACCGGTGGAGGTTTCGTTGTGAGCCCAGGCGTAGACGTCGATGCCGTCGGTGGCGACCGCATCACTGCGCGAACCGGCAGGAGCGTTGATCACCTGAGGGGCAGTCAACCATGGCGTCGTGGCGGCGGCAGCGAACTTGCCGCCGAATTCACCACAGACCAAGTTCTGGCTCTGCTTCTCGATCAGAGAAAATGCTGCGGCATCCCAGAATGCCGTGGAGCCACCGTTACCGAGCAGCACTTCGTAGCCGTCTGGCAGGTTGAACAGTTCAGAGAGGCCTGAACGCACGCGGCCCACCATGTTCTTGATGGGTGCCTGGCGGTGGCTGGTTCCCAGAAGCTCTGCTCCGATGCCGGCCAGGGCAGCGACCTGTTCGGGACGGACCTTAGAAGGACCGCAGCCAAAACGGCCGTCGACGGGAAGAAGTTCGCGGGGGATGGTGATGTCAGCCATGACTCAATTCTAGGCTTTGAGCACAGCCGATAATTCCCCGAGGTTGGCTCGGTAAAGTAGTGACTATGACAGATCTGATCGACACCACCGAGATGTATCTGCGCACCATCCTCGAACTCGAGGAGGAGAACATTGTTCCCCTGCGTGCGCGCATCTCCGAGCGCGTGGGTCACTCAGGCCCCACCGTGTCTCAGACGGTCGCCCGAATGGAACGTGACGGACTTGTCCTCGTTTCGGATGACCGGCACCTCGAGCTGACCGAGGATGGCCGCTCGAAGGCTGTGCATGTCATGCGCAAACACCGTTTGGCCGAGCGTCTGCTCAGCGACATCATCGGACTGGAATGGGAATACGTCCATGACGAAGCATGCCGCTGGGAGCATGTGATGAGCGAGAAGGTGGAGCGTCGCATCCTGGAGCTGCTCGGCAACCCCACCGAATCCCCCTATGGCAACCCCATTCCGGGCCTGAGTGAACTGGGTCTCGAGAACGCCGAAGCTTTCATGGATGGCGTGGCCAACCTGGTGGACTTGCTCAAAGCCTCGGGCGAGGAGAGCACCGGTGTCGTGCGTCGCCTCGGCGAACCAGCCCAGATCAGCCCCGAAACCTTGAGCGAATTCGCCACAGCAGGACTTGTTCCTGGTTCGGAAATCAGCTTTAAGTGCGATGGCAACCGGGTGAGGGTTTCAGCCAGCGGATTCTCAGAATCTCTTGATTTACCACTAGATGTTGCGGTTCACGTCTTCGTCACCCACAGCCTGTAGTTTTTTGGCCGTTATCTTTTTGTGATTTTTGCGTGTCGCGGATGTGACTTTTCCCCTCACTTCCCGTAGTCTGGGGAAGCTTTCCCGCCACCAAACGGTGAGAGAGACTCATAACGAGACGTCCCAACCCCCGTCTCTCGGTATGAACAATGACGCGGAATTCGCATCGTGACGGGGTAAGCAACCTAGCTTGTTGGGGCGCCGGAGGTTTCAACTTTGGCCGAATTAGGTAACGACGAATTTTCGTCACGTCGCGAACGCAAGCTCGCGGAGAAAAAGACACTCAGTAAGTCAGCACGCTCTTTCGCATCCTCTGCACGTGAGCGTGGTTCTGCACTCGTCTCCGCAGCACAAGACATTGTTGCTGCAACTCCTGCACCCGCTCGCGTGGCTGCACCCCAGCGCACCAACCGCAACATTGTTCGTGCCGCGGTGATGGCTGTCGCCCTGGGCGTCATGGCAACCTTCTCTCTACCTGCTTACGCTATTGACGCAAGCGATCACGTCGACGTGGAGGCCTACAAGGCTCAGCTCGCTGCAAACGCGCAGGCACTCGAAGTTTCTGGTGACGCAACTGCGTCCGCTAGCCGCGATGGATATTCCACCGCTGCAGCTGTCACCGTCGCCTCCGCAGCTCGTGCCTCGTCTGCTGCACGCGTCTCGGTAGATGTCTCTGGTATTTCCTCTAACTCTGGTGTTCTCAACACCGCGCTGAACTTGGTCGGTATGCCCGGTGACTGCACCGCATTCGTCGAGCAGACACTTCGCAACATGGGTCACTCTGTCCCCGACTTGGGCCCCATGCAGTTCGGTGGCTACGGAACCGTGTTCAGCGATCCTTCGCAGGTTCAGCCCGGCGACATCATGATGCGCGGCAATCACGTTGCCATCTACGCAGGTAATGGTCTTGCTGCACAGGGTGGTATCGGGGGAACTTCGGTTCTGACCTCCATCTCGGCAGACCCAAATAGCTACGCACTCTTCGTTCGCGTCGGCTAATTCAGCGGGTTTTCACCCGTTGACGCTTCCGTGAACAACGGATAACGATTCGGCGTGCCGTCTAGCGGTCGCTGGCGCAGCTCAATACTCTAAGCCCTAAGCATCGTGAGAGATCACGGGAGGGCATGATGAGAAAACACGAACGAATAGGTGAGCGTATATACGCACGTCTTAAGTGAGGGCATTGTCTGTTTCAGGCGGTGCCCTTTCACGTTTTTATCAGCACTCACAAGATGGATGCGACCAATCGGCAAGTAGCCTGCACGCCATGCAGGCCCCAACTCGGAAGGCTCCACACCGTGCGCACCTTGGTACTCAACGCAGGATATGAACCCCTGGCCATCGTCTCGTTCCGTCGAGCTCTCATGCTCGTGATGAGCCAGAAGGCCACCGTCCTTCGAGCGGATGCGGCTCACCCCGTGGAAGCGATCTCGGCGAAGTTTGATCGCCCCTCCGTCATCGTGCTCTCGCGCTATGTGCGTGTGCCCTATAGCCGTCGCGTTCCCCTCACGCGACGTGGAGTGTTGCGCAGAGACAGCCACCACTGTGGGTATTGCGGCAAGAGCGCCAACACCATTGACCACGTTCTACCGAAGTCCCGTGGGGGAGCCGACTCCTGGGAAAACCTGGTCGCATGCTGCTTCAAGTGCAACAACATCAAGTCTGATCGCACGCCCCAAGAGATGGGCTGGCGACTGAGAGTCACGCCTCGAATGCCGGCAGGCCCGAGCTGGTTTGCCATGGGACTTGATCACCGTGACACTGCCTGGGACGACTACCTCGCTCCCGCAGCCTAGATATCTCCAGCGCGTAGACTGGATATACGCCTCTGTAGCTCAATGGAAGAGCACCTCCGTCCTAAGGAGTTGGTTGGGAGTTCGAGTCTCTTCAGGGGCACTGCACATGGTCAGTGACAAGACGTCCAGGGGGTGTCTTATTCCGGGAGGAAAATAGCTGACCATTTGTGCTGTGCTGAATAAAGATTGAATTCAGAATATGTTCTGAAGTATCATGGAGACATGTCCATCACTCTTGACCGCAAGGTATTCCAGTCTTCTGAGCTTTCTCGCCAGCCCCTCCCCGTTTTTGCTGCAGCGACAGATGCGCCCGTTGAGATCACACGCAGGGATGATACTCCTTTGGTTTTGATGTCTCTGCGAGAAAACGATGCTCGAGATAGCCTCCTCGAACTCGCAGCTCAGATCATCGCCATCACTGTGGATGAAGATCCTCGCCCCTTGGGGGAGAGATTCGCGGATGTCTTTAACTGGATGTGGGCTCTCGATGCAGTTGATCGCGAACAATGTGCAGTGGACCTTATTCGTTCCTCGCGTGCATCTTTTGCTACGAAGAAGGCATATCTCGCCATGGCTGAGCTTGCCTCGTGGCAAGCAACAGCTGCAGCGACTGCTGACGGTCTCACCAATGCTGAGGTCGAGTGGATGAAGAAACCAGTTAGCGTTAAGCGACCTGAGTGATTTCGCCGCTATGAAAAATTGGGAATGTTCTTTCTGCCTTGTTGTCCCAATAACTCAAGCAATCTCTCTGCATTTTCGATAGCAACTAACAGGAACATGCCGGTAACGGTAAGTCGTGACGTCATTAAAAATGTCTGCCCATATTCAGATTCAGAACCTATGGGTTCACGTTCTAATAATGCAGTGATCACTGCACCATTACCGTGAGCTGGTCCACTGCAGGCTTTCCAGACCTGCAGGCCAGACGTTTCGTGTTTGCGTTTACCGAAACTCTTATCTGCATTGGCAATTACATCTGTAGTAGTTGAGCGCTGTGTAATGTCATGAGTTCTGTAAGCCTTCAGATTTTGCTGTAGTTCGATGAGGCGCTGCTTGATTGGTTCTCGATCAGGTGCTGGCATCGATGCTTGAAGGAAAACTTTCTCTAAACCATCGAGCTCTTGGGTATTTTCGTAGCTGAGCCTGAGTGATAACCAAGCTTGTTTTTCTTTTCTTCCTGCACTTAAAAGCCAAATGCCATAGGAAGAAGCTTCTACCGATGTCCTGATTAGTGAGTAGTGAGCAACCATTGGAATCTCGTTGGTTACTTCCACGTATCTAAGAGTTGTTCTTATTGAATCAATAGCAACATTGAGAAATGTTCTCAGCTGATAGCTCAGCGGGTTGTAGGGCGTCAATCGATCAACCGAACGCAAATGGCTCTCCTCATCAGGCGAACTATAAGTAATCCACGATTCGATAAGCGGTTTTGCTCTGTCTTTAGCCTCCTGGAGCATCAGATGCCCAAGCCGTCGCTCTTCTTCTGTTTCCTGGTTGTCAATTCTGAAAGTTGATTCGCCCATAAGAACATTGTTCCAAGTGCTACTGACAAAATGTGAAGATAAAATTGTGAATAATAAAACTAAGAATAATTAGTGTGAACTCGATTCACACTTGACAAATGATATTGATGTGCATTACTTTGAAAATACGAAGAAGCCGAAAATCGGATTCACACTAATTTTCAGGAGTTATAATGTTTTCAGTACCATTGGCTCAAGAGCCACAGATCCACAACCAACTGCGAGGCCGCCGTCTCGTATTAGTAGATATAGAAAACGTCGTTGGAGGAGCAGTCCACACGGCAGAAGAAGCCCTTTGGGCCCGGCAAGAAGTAGAGAGCATGATTGGTCTTCAGGAACTCGATCAGGTGATTGTGGGAACTAGCCACATCGGTCTATTCTCTGCGTTCGCAGCATGGCCAACTTCTCGCCTGGTCGTTCGCTCAGGTGAGAATGGTGCAGACCTTGCGCTTCTTGAAGTTATGGAGAGTGAAAACATTCATCAACGCTTTGAAGAGCTTGTGCTTATCTCAGGAGATGGGATCTTCACCGAAGAAGTTTCTCGTCTTGGTGGCTTGGGCGTTGAGGTCACTGTTGTCGGACACAACGATGGTGTTTCCAAGCGATTGAGCATGGCAGCTTCAGAAACCTTGAACTTCACGAGCGTTATCGCTCAGATCGGAGATGTAGCTTGAGCGGGAACAACATTCAGGGGCAAGTTTCCCCCAGTGATATTGCAGAACTCGCAGGAGTTTCTCGCGGTGCTGTGAGTAACTGGCGAAAGCGCATAGCTGACTTCCCAGAGAAAGTTGGTGGCACAGATGCCAATCCGCTTTTTGACAGGAATCAAGTTATCGCTTGGCTCACGGCTCGGGGTAATGAAATAAACCAACCAAATAGTGGGGCAATTGTTTGGTCCATGATGAATTTGCTTCGTGGAAACATGGATGTTTTCGAAGCCCAAGAATTCTTGTTAACTTTGATGACTATCAAGAAAATTTCAGATACCCACAACACGGATTCATGGAATCTATTGATCGGTGATCTGAAAAGTGGAACATTTCATAAAGAACAGCTAACAACACTCTTTAATCTTGAGCCCAAACTTCTTGGGGTGGAACCACTTATTGCCACTCAACTTGCTGGCCAACAGATACTTGAGATTGCCCTTGCTATCTCGCAAGTACCATCTGATCAACTGGATGAAGCATCAGACTACGTACTAGAGAAAAACATTAAACTTCAGGGCAAATTTGGTGCACAGTCAGGTTTTATTGGCTCTCGCATTTCTACACTTCTTGCTCTAATTGCCACGCAGCGCCCCAAAAACGAAATTTTGTATGACCCTGCATGCGGGATTGCTTCAGCGCTGATTAGTGCAGTGAACCTGGGTGCAGAGCCAAGCATGATTTATGGCCAGGACTTTTCGCCTTCTGCAATTTATGTGGCAAAGCTCCGCGCCTACTTGCACGACATTGACATCAAGATCTTTGAGTCTGATGTTCTTCGCGAAGATCGACTGCCTGAAATGAAGGCAGACACTGTGATTCTTGAGCCCCCATTCGGCCTTCGTTTTGATACCACACTGGGTATTTCTGACCAGAGATTTATTTATGGGACTCCCCCTAAATCCAGTGCTGACTTTGCGTGGATACAAGATGCAATAGCTCACCTCTCGGAAACGGGTCGTGCTTATGTAATCACGCCTCAAGGGTCACTCTTCAAAAAGGGAGCTGAGGAGGTAATTCGTTCGGGATTGGTTCGAGCTGGCTGCATCGAAGCAGTGGTTGCTCTTCCAGGGAAAATGCTTCCTCACACGTCAATTCCTCTGGCTTTATGGGTACTTAGACGACCAACAAACTATGCGGAAGAGAAGATCACTTTTTTCGATGCAACCGAAGAATCAATTCCTGAGTTGCTGATTCCTCAATGGCTTAGTAGTTCATCAGAAAGTACAACATCGAGCCGGATCACAGTTTTTGCTTCGGAAGTTTTGGCGAGTAATGCGAACTTGCTTCCACAGAACTGGGTATTCAGAGAACCAGCGCAATATGAGGAGCTTGAAGAAGATTACTCTTGGAGCTTTGAAAAGATTGAATATGCACTTCAAGAGACTGAAGAGTTACTTGAAAAGCTTCGTCAACCAACTCTCGAAGGGGCCACGAGAGTCGTCACTGTAGAAGAGTTATTGATGCAAGGGGTTGTAAAGGTTCAACTTGGTAGAACCCGCGTTAGTGCAGGTGAAGAAGAATCAAAATCTTGTTTCACAAACACTCGAGTTCGCAAAGGAATCCTTCCACAGGAGATCTCTAGCGCTAAAAATCAAGAATTGACTTCGGCTGGGGATGTAGTTGTGGCAACGATTAATTCCACAACTGCTCTTGTGGATCCAACCGGGGGACATGAAGTAGCAAACGGACTCCACCGATTCACTCAATTTAATGAAAATGTCTTACTACCTGAATTCTTTGTGAACGTCATCGCTGGTAACTGGAACAAGCGCTTTCAAACCGGTGCTGCTATCCAACGTGCAAGTATCAAGAGCCTTGAGATTCCACTTCCGCCACTTGAGGAACAAAAGCGCTTAGTTGAAGTTATTTCGATTGCTAAAGAACTAGAGAAATACGCCAAGGAAATCATCGAGAGTTCTGCCATAATCACCAATTCGATTTTGGTTGGCATCCGTTACGGGGTTGGAATTGAAGTCACCGAAGAAGGTTCTGAATGAGATTCGTATTCAAAGTACATTCGGCACTGTCAGGGGCCGTAGTTATGCTAAAAAATAGATTTCAAGCTTGGGTATAAGGGGAAATATCAAGATGGCGAAGACCACAAAGACTCAAAAAACTCTTGAGCAAACCCTTTGGGTTACCGCGGACAAACTCCGCGGTAACCAGGAACCAAGTGAATACAAGCACGTAGTGCTTGGTTTGGTTTTCCTCAAATACATTTCTGACCGTTTTGAAGAACGTCGTGTCACCCTCACCAGTGAGCTCGAGGCAGAGGGTATTCGTGAAGAACGCTTGGCTCAGTTCCTCGAGAGCCGTGATGAGTACACAAGCCACAATGTGTTCTGGGTTCCTGAGAATGCTCGCTGGGGTTACATCCAGGATCGAGCGAAACTTCCTTCTGTCGGTGAGGACATTGACAAAGCTATGGACCTCATCGAGAAGGAGAACCCGTCACTTCGAGGAGTGCTTCCTCGTAACTTTGGTCGTGATGGTCTAGATAAGCGCCGCTTGGGCGAGCTGGTAGACCTCATTGGATCTATTGGATTCACCAGTACAGATGACCATGGTTCAGATGACGTCCTTGGTCGCGTCTATGAGTACTTCCTTGGCCAATTCGCTGGAAAAGAAAGTGGCAAGGACGCAGGTGCTTTCTACACACCACGTTCTGTTGTGAGAACACTTGTAGAAATGCTTGAGCCTTACAAGGGTCGTGTCTATGACCCTGCAGCAGGCTCGGGCGGAATGTTTGTTGAGTCGGCTGAGTTCGTCAAAGCTCATGGTGGTAAGCGAACAGACATCTCGGTCTATGGCCAAGAGTTCACTGACACTACCTGGAAGCTCGCCAAGATGAACCTCGCATTACGAGGAATTGAAGCTGATTTTGGCCCTAAGTCGGCCGATACTTTCACGGAAGACCTTCACCCAGACCTTCGTGCTGACTACATCATCGCGAATCCCCCTTTCAACGTCTCTGACTGGTGGGATCCGAAGCTAGCTGACGACCCCCGCTGGAAGTACGGAGTTCCTTCAGAAGGCAATGCCAACTTCGCTTGGGTACAGCACTTCATTCATCACTTAAGCCCAACAGGTACCGCCGGGTTTGTACTCGCGAACGGTGCACTTACTTCGAATCAAAACGGTGATGATCAAATTCGTCAGAATTTGGTGGAGCAAGGTCTAGTCGACTGTATTGTCGCGATGCCGGACAAACTGTTTTTCAATACAGGAATCAGTGTTTCACTTTGGTTTATTTCAAAGGATCGCAACGGAGTCAATCATCGTAAGAGGAATGACGAAGTACTTTATTATTGATGCCAGGACAATTGGAACAATGGTAAGTCGTCGACTTCGCCAATTTTCAAATGAAGATATTTTGAAAATCGCAAACACATATCATTCATGGCGAAATATTGATGGCAAACATTTAGATATTCCAGGGTTTGTCAAGTCAGCAACTATTGACGAAATTCGGACAAACAACTTTGTTCTTTCCCCGCAGAGGTATGTCGGAGTACCAGACGCAGAAATAGATGATGAGCCTATTGAGGACAAAATCTCCCGGCTCTCATCAGAATTATTTCAAGAACTTGCCAGGGGGCATCAATTAGAGGAAAAGATCAGAAGCCAATTGTCTGTTGGATATCAAATTCATGAATGAAGTTAGATTCACAGAATTATTAGAAGATATCGTCGATAATCGTGGAAAATCTGTACCCACTTCAGAAACTGGCACTGCACTAATTGCAACCAATTGCATAAAAGAGGACTCGCTCTATCCAACTTTTGAAAATGTTCGATTTGTTGATGACGAAAGGATGGAAACCTGGTTTAGGGGGCACCCGATTCCGGGAGACATTCTGTTTGTCTGTAAAGGATCCCCCGGTCGTGTCGTCATGGTTCCCGAAGAAGTGAACTTTTGTATTGCTCAAGATATGGTTTCGCTTCGACCGGATGCAACATTGGTTTATCCGAAATATCTATTTGCAGCTCTTCGTTCTAATCTCGTCCGAAAAAGAATCGAAAGCATGCATGTAGGTTCCTTGATTCCGCATTTCAAAAAAGGTGATTTTGATCAACTGATGATTCCTTTGCCAGAAATGAAAGTTCAGGTTTCTATTGGTGATCAGTATTTTGCCATTTCGGAAAGAATTCAATCAGGTATTTCTTCCATCAACTTGCTAGAAAGACTCGGAGCTGCGCTCCTTGAACAATCAATGGCAAATGATGAATTAACAACTGACATTACGGTTGGGGATGTACTTGGAATTATGGAGACTGGTTCTCGCCCCAAAGGAGGAGCTACTTCAAAAGGTGTAGTGAGCCTAGGAGCTGAATCAGTCAAGTCTGCAGGGATCACAGGAAATAGAGAAACTAAATTCGTTCCAGTTGAATTTGCATCCCAGATGAAACGGGGGCATCTTGCTGACGGGGATATTTTGGTTTACAAGGATGGGGCGGCTTTAAGTACCTCTAACTCAATAGTGAGCGCATTTGGATTCGGATTCCCAACCAATGAAGCAGTTGTAAATGAACACGTCTTCAGGTTGCAGGGAAACGAGTTTGTATCTCAGGGGCTTCTTTATTGGCTACTACGTTCACCACGCATTGATGCTGAAATCAGGATGAGGGTAACTGGCGCTGCCCAACCAGGATTGAACTCCGAAAATCTGAGATCGGTACCATTACCAAGCAAACTTCACGAATTAAAACGCGTTTTAGGTTCGCAGTTGGATCAAATGCTTGAGTTGATGTTGAAACTTGGTTCACAAAATAACAAGTTGATTCTTCTTAGGGATTCCCTTTTAAATTTGCAAATTGCAGCACGCATTTCGAATAGAGGGGCCTCAATTTGATGCAGAATTTCAACGAATCCACAATTGAGGATGCAGCTCTCGAGTATTTTCGTGAACTTGGCTTCCAAACTGTTTGGGGCCCTAACCTCGCTCCTGGCGAGCCTGGTGAAGAACGTTCTTCATTTGACCAGGTGTTCTTGTCAGGCCGACTACGTGAAACTACTGTCCGCATCAATTCTTCATGCTCACCAGAGCTCATTGATGAGGCTCTCAAAAAGTTGGATCGCGCTGAGTCTCAGAATCCAATTGATGAGAACTATAGAGTTCACAAACTCATAACCGAAGGTGTTCCTGTTGAGCATCGTGGTGAAGACGGCCAGGTGCGCACCACGCGAGTTTGGCTAATTGATTTCGAGAATCCCGAACGTAATGACTGGGTGGCAATCAACCAGTTCACCATTATCGAAAACGGTAAAAACCGACGACCTGATGTGATTGTGTTTCTCAACGGAATTCCGGTCGGTCTCCTTGAGCTCAAGAACTCTGCTGCTGAGCATGCAACATTGCGAAATGCCTGGAATCAGGTTCAGACCTACCGCAAAGACATCGCTTCGCTCTTTGTGCCTAACGCCGTAACCGTCATCTCCGATGGCATCAGTTCTGCGATGAGTTCCTACACAGGAGCATTCGAGCACTATGCACCTTGGAAAACCATCGAGGGCCGTGAAGTTGTAAGTAACCTCCCTTCGCTTGAAGTACTCATCAAGGGTGTTTTTGAACCAGCTCGATTCCTTGATTTACTGCAGAACTTTGTAGTGTTCTCTGACGAAACGGTCACAGAACAAAGTTCTGGACAGCCCATTCGAACGTTGGTGAAGAGAGTTGCGAAATATCACCAGTATTGGGCCGTGAATGCAGCAATTGAGAGCACCGTTGAGGCTTCTGGCCCCAACGGGGACCGCCGGGGTGGTGTTGTGTGGCACACACAAGGATCTGGGAAGAGTTTTGAGATGGTCTTCTATGCGGCCAAGATCATGCGTGATCCACGCATGAGTAATCCGACCCTGGTATTCATCACAGACCGCAATGACCTCGATGATCAGCTCTTCGGAGAAACGTTTGCACCTGCGCGGATTTTGCCTGAGACTCCTGTTCAAGCAGAGACGCGTCAAGATCTGCGAAGCAAACTCAAGAGAGCTAGTGGCGGCATCGTTTTCTCCACTTTGCAGAAATTCAGACCTGGCGAAGATGGGGACGAAAACCCTGTACTGACAGATCGCCGAAATGTAATTGTGATTGCTGATGAGGCACACCGATCTCAATATGGTTTCAGTGAGTATTTGGATAGCAAAGGGCAGCTTCGTGCTGGCCTGGCCAAACATCTTCGTGACGCATTGCCAGGTGCTACCTATCTGGGCTTCACAGGGACCCCCATCGAGAGCAACGATAAATCGACCCGCTCGGTCTTTGGTGATTACGTCGACGTCTACGACCTCACTCGCGCTGTTGAGGACGGCGCGACAGTCCGTATTTTCTTCGAACCCCGCTTGATCAAGGTTGAGCTCCCTGAAGATGAGCTTGAAAACCTCGATGAACTCGCAGATGAAATCACGGAGCAGGTTGAAGAAGATGCCGCAACTGCTGCGAAGTCGCGGTGGTCACGGCTGGAAGCAATCGTTGGTGCTGATGCGCGCCTTGATATTGAAGCAAAGTTCATTGTGGATAACTGGGAGAAACGTCGCGAGGCTGCCTTTGGTAAGGGCATGATCGTGGTGATGAGCCGCCGTATTGCGGTGAAACTTTACGAAAAGATTGTTGCCCTGCGACCGGAATGGCACTCTGATGACCCCACTCAGGGCAAAATCAAGGTTGTCATGACAGGCTCCGCTGCAGATCCTGCAGAGTTTCAGCCGCACATCCATGACAAGCAGACGCGACGCGAACTGAAGCTTCGAGCAAAGAACCCGGATGACTCGCTCGAACTCGTGATTGTTCGAGACATGTGGCTCACTGGATTCGATGCCCCTTCCATGCACACCATGTATGTGGACAAGCCCATGCGCGGTGCGGGCCTGATGCAAGCAATTGCTCGCGTAAACAGAACCTTCCGAGACAAGTCCGGCGGTTTGATCATCGACCTCGTGGGAATTGCTACAAACTTGCGAGCTGCATTGGCGGAGTACTCTCCAACAGATCAGGAACAAGCTGGCGTTCCCATTGAAGAGATCATTGCTGTGATGTTGGAGAAGCACGACATTATTCGTGGCTTGCTCCATGGGCTTGATTTCGACTCGAGTCCAAACCTCTCAGCTGCGCAACTCTTGGGGCAGCGTGCAAAAGTTCTGGACTTCGTCATGGCAGATCCTGACAGAACGTCCCGATTCAATGACCAGGTGCTTGCCCTCCTCAAGGCTTTCATGCTTGCAGGTGCGCGCGATGAAGCAAATGTCATTCGTTCAGACATCCGACTCTTTGCCGATGTAAGAACCGCAATCTTGAAGATTCAGAATCCAGACTCTGGACGCGGTGGCTCTGGGGCAATTGAAATCGACACCGCCATCGGTCAGCTCGTCAATGAGGCAGTTTCAGCAGACCAGGTCATCGATATTTACGAGTTGGCAGGAATTGAGAAGCCTGAGTTGTCGATTCTCTCTGACGAATTTTTGGATTCGTTAGAACACAAAGACAAACCCAACCTCCAGATGGGGCTATTGCGTCGTTTGCTCAATGATCAAATTAAGACGATATCCAAGACGAACCTTGTTCAGTCAAGGAAGTTCTCGGAACTCCTGGATGAGGCAATCAAGAAATACACCAACCGTTCCCTCACGACCGCAGAAATCATTGCTGAACTTGTAAAACTGGCCAAGGAATTGCGAGATGAGCAGGCCAGGGGAGCGGAACTTGGTCTCGAAGATGACGAAGTCGCCTTCTATGACGCGGTGTTCCAAAACGACACCGCTGTTCTCAAACTTGGGGATGAGACACTCAAAAAGATTGCCAGGGAGTTAGTCGTTGCGGTTCGTGAATCAGCAACAATCGACTGGAATCTCAAAGACAGCGTTCGAGCAGCTATGAGATCAAAAGTACGCAGGCTGCTTGCCAAGTATGACTACCCACCAGATGCTGAAGAGATCGCGGTAGAGCTGGTGCTTGAGCAAGCAGAGCTTCTTGCTTCAAACTCTTAACTCATTGAGGAAGATTTCGCTCGTTCCATCTTCTTAATGATTCAGACACAAGACCTTGCTCTTTATGTTTTGAAGAAATTATGTCCACCTTTTTGGGCAGAGAATTATCCCTGGGGAATAGTTCATCTAATTGAAATTTTCCTTGCTGTAAGACTTCGAATCCCAATGTTTTCTCAGGCATTTTGTCTATTAAGAAATTAACTAACTCAAAAGTAGACCGGGCTGCTTTAATTGCTTTTTCTGCAGTAAGTTTTGAAAATTCAAGGCCATGAATTAACTTATTTCTTTCGTCACGACAATCTTTCTGCCATCTGGTAACCAGCTGATTGGTGCTAATCCCAAGGGAACTTAAAACTAAATTCAAAACACCAGGATTACTATCTTCAACAGGTTTTCTATGCAGTGCCCGATTTTTTAGGATTGTGTCTGGGGAGTCACTGTAAAGCTCGACCCCGATTAGGCGGATAGTCAGTTCTGAAAAACGGTCAATAGTCAGTACCGCATTTGCAAAATTCCCTTCACAAATAAGGCGAAGAGTTTCAGGGATTAGTGCTGAAGTTTCTCGAAAGGCAGGGCTCAGTTTAGGAAGAGTTTCAGCTATTTCGCGGAATAGATCTAATGATTGCTTTTCTGTGATTAACCTCTTTGATAACCATCCACCCAGGTCTGAGGAATTGTTTGGAATTTCTATTCGACGAAAAGCTCTCTTCTCCGAAAAATCAAATTCGACACACCTCAGGTCCGCTGAAATAGAAGAAGAAGTGATCAAGTGAACGGAATGATCGTGTCTGATAAATCCATAAGCGTTCAAAATGTCGTTGCAGTAATCAATTGCAGCTCTAAACATTTTTTTGATTGATAGAGATTCCTCAGTTTTTTCGAATTGCGAGGCGAAAACAAAAAAATGAGAAAGTCCTGCAAATGTCTTTTGGTTGCCACCGGCCGAGACTTCAGTAGCGAAATTCTTTGGCATCCAGCCGAGTGCCATATTCGAAGGAATGTCCAGTCGCAAGGCTAAATATTCTGGTGGCAGAGCAATCATTGAAGGAAATGTGAAAGAGAAAACAAAGCCCGATGTTGGAGCTTTTATCTGTTTAGAAAGCCCTAGGTATTCAATTTGGCTAGCAATTTTTTCAATCGCTCTCGTCGTAAATGTTGTCAGAATTTCCGGCGTTATTAGGTGAGAGATCGAAACCGCTTGAGCATCCAGGGCAGAAGAAAAAATGACATTCTTCTCACCTGAAGGATGGAGCATATAGAAGTTAACACTGTCTAGATACAAGGGATCCGTAAAGTCTTCAAAACCTAAATGAAACGTGCTCACACATTCACTTTAGGTCAGTGCTACTTCTTGCCGCCAAAGAGCTTGGCAAAGAAACCGGGTTCTGCTTCGTGACCCTGGCAACGCTGGTTCTTGGGGATACCGCGCATGACCTGGTCTACGTGCTGACCGCAACCGGCCCAGGTTGCTTTGCCGCACTTACGGCAGGTGACTTCTCTACACATTCAGTGACTCCTAACGTCTGCATTTATTATACCCCCGGGGGTATGTAAAGCGCATCCCTTTCACTCGAACACATTACATGCCATAATTGTTCCGTTAGGAGGTAAAGTGATGGCAGGAATTGCACTGTCTCGTGCGGCAGAAATGCTCGGCATTACCCCTAGGTATGCCCGTGAGCTGCTGAAGCAGGGAAAACTCATATCAATAGGCCACGGAGAGATCGATCCTCGATCACTCGACACCTTTCGCCAACTCCGTCTCCCAGCAGGTAGGCCTACGTCTCCAACCAACGCCGCCGCACTCGCGGAGTTGTTGCGAGGACGAACACCTCAGATTCCTGCTCGCTCCCTTGCTCGTTTGCGAAATACAATTCGAAATGCTGGGCCGTGGGATCTCGCCCTCGATCTGCTCACTAGTTCAGATAAAGAACTTGCCCAACTGGCAGAATTAACTGTGAATCCAGAGTCCTTTCTGGAGGGGCGACGTGCTCAAGCGCAACTCAAAGAACTTCAACACGAGTGGATTCGGCGTAACCCAGCACGGCAGGGAGAATCACTGCCGCTTGCTCTCGTGGGGCTGAAAACGTCGGCCCAGGTGGCAAAACTCATCAAGTCCTCGACCGTTCCCGATGAGAGGCGGCGATTAGCCCTTGACCACATTGCGGATCTGTTGTCGACGAAACAGGAGATTCTTCAGGCGCTCACTGCAGAACCGGCTAGGACCGGTTTTGCGGAGAGTGACGCCATTCTGGCCGCGGGAATCTCCTGGGCGGCGCGCGAGAAAGAGATTGCGGTGCCGGGATGGGTCACCATCACACCACTTCCCGAATTACTGTGGGCTGAACTGATGCCGGTCGCTGGCCAGCGGAATTCACAATGGATTCCGGAATTTAGACACGCCAACATCTTCGCAGAGCCAGCTCACTTTGCGAGGGCATAAGCGTGGCTAGACCAGCAACCCTCGATTACGCAGCACTCATCGAACTTTTCACCGCAATGGGTGAAGGTCTCGAGAGGAAACATGCCACGGCAACGGTGTATGTGTTTGGCGGGGCAGCAATGTTGATGCATGGCTTGCGCCGAGGAATGACCGAGGACATTGATGTGTACTCGCTCAGGAGCGATTCACTGAGGGAAACAGTGGCCCAACTCACTGCAGAATACGATCTTGCTCCTGAGTGGGTCAGCAGCACAGGCTCTGGTTTTGTCCCGGGGCCAGGAACAGACGAATTAATCCAGGAGAAAGTTTTCGGTGGCTTAACCGTCCAGATAGCCTCGCCTAGAAATCTTCTTGCCCACAAACTCACCGCCCTGCGCCCCAAAGACCTGGACGATCTCCACGAGCTCATGAAGATCAATGAGATTTCACACTCTTCACAAGCTCTCGCCATCGTCACTGAGCTCTATGACGAGGAAACGAATGTCCCGCAGATTAAGCTGGAGGATATTGAACGATGGGTCTCAGGCTGGCTTGCCCGTCATTCCTAGTTCAGACCGTCGTGGGAGAATGGGCCTATGACCGAACAGCGTGGCGCGAGAAACCTGACAGATCGCTCGCAGGAGCGCCCTCAGGTTCGCCCCACCGCAGAAGGCTGGAAGCAGAACGTCGATGCAGACGGTCGCCCCACGCTCCAATTCGAACAGCCCACGCGGGGAGCGAAGCCTCCCGTTCACCTGGCTGATCTCACACCCGACGAGCGTAAAGCGAAAGTCACCGAGCTTGGTCTCCCTGCATTCCGCGCCAAGCAGATCAGCACGCACTATTTCTCCCACTACACGAGCGACCCCGAGAAGATGACCGACCTGCCTGCGGCAGGACGAGCAGAGCTCGTGGAGTCTTTGTTACCTCCGCTCATGACGGAGGTCAAGCGCCTGAGTACAGACAACGGGGACACCATCAAGTTCTTGTGGCGCTTGTTTGACGGTGCACTGGTGGAGTCCGTCCTGATGCGGTACCCCGGCCGCATCACGCTGTGTGTCTCATCCCAGGCGGGATGTGGCATGAACTGTCCGTTCTGCGCAACCGGCCAAGCTGGGTTGACACGAAACATGTCGGCGGCGGAAATCGTGGATCAGGTCGTCCGCGCGAATGCTGTTATTGCTGCCGGTGAATTGGGTGGCAAACGTCGCAACGAAGGTAATCAGGATGCCGACGGCCAGCCTGAACGCGTGAACAACATTGTGTTCATGGGCATGGGGGAGCCACTGGCCAACTACAACCGCCTGATGACCTCGGTGCGCACTATGCTCGCTCCTCAGCCCGAGGGCCTGGGCATGTCAGCCCGTCACATCACGGTGTCTTCGGTGGGTCTTGCCCCCGCGATACTCAAGCTCGCAGACGAAGGTCTGCAGCTCACCTTCGCCCTCTCTCTTCATGCGCCCGATGACGAACTTCGCGATGAGCTGATTCCGGTGAACTCGCGCTGGAAGGTCGATGAGGCGCTGGATGCGGCCTATAACTATTACGAGAAAACAGGACGTCGCGTTTCGATCGAATACGCCCTGATCAAGAACATGAATGACCATGCGTGGCGTGCTGATTTGCTCGCTGACAAGCTCAATGAGCGTGGTCGTGGTTGGGTGCACGTCAATCCCATTCCATTGAACCCCACCCCCGGATCTATCTGGACGGCGTCGGAACCTTCTATCACCCGCGAATTCGTGCGCAGGCTCGAAGAGCGTGGAATTCCGACCACCCTGCGCGATACCCGAGGCAAAGAAATCGATGGCGCCTGCGGCCAGCTCGCCGCAGCGGATTAGCTCCGTTCAATAGCCTGAAAACCGGTGTCACTACAGGGTTTCTTCCCTGCCCCCACATAGTGTTTTGGATGTGTGGCAACGCAATCGTAAGTCCGGTGAGGACTCCCCCGAAGAAGAGCAGGTTCCGTCGAATATTGGCGAAGCCATCTCCCTCGGTGATGACCCCTTCCCGGAGCTCACAGCAGAAGCTCCGGACGAGCCTGCCGTTGATTTGCTCGCCCCCGCAGTGGGAAGCCTGAGCTCTGCACTGTCCAACATCAACGTGGCGGAACCCGTCTGGAACCAGTGGCGTGAAGAGCTTGCTGTGGTCGGCGGAACGTCGCCTCTGCTGCAGTTCGTGGACACCCCCCGCACTCGGATCGAGCTCACCGCCATCCACCCCGGTGGTCTTCCCTCTTTCATTTCTGGCAAGCCAACTCTGCTCTCGAACCTCATCCGTGAAGAGTTCGCGCTGCGGAATGCACGACTGGCTGCTGCTGCGATTACCGCCAAAAGCACAGAACTGCGTTCGATGCGCAGCATCGAATCTGTCTACCTTGCCTTAGGCCTGGCGAAGTGGACCTTCCAGGACCGCGAATACTGCGGCCCGGTGTTACTGCGCCCGATGTCGCTGCGTCGCTATGGCAAAGACTTTGAACTCAAACTTTCTGGCCAGCCATTCCTGAACCCTCAGCTTGCCCGTGCACTGGAAAGCCAGTTCGGCGTTGCCCTCGATGCTGATTCGTTTGTTGCGCTGGCAAGCCTGGACGGCATGTTCAATCCGCTACCGGTGATGGAGCGACTCCGCGGACTTACCTCTCACCTCAGCGGTTTTGAGGTCGAGCCCCGACTGGTTGCTTCGAGTTTCTCCGATCTGTCCGCCGCTATGGTGGCGGACGTGCGCGAGCTCGCTCACCCCGTCCTTGATGCGCTCGCGGGTAACATCACCGCCCGGACTCGTCTGACCGAAGGTCACAAGGACGCCCACGTTATCGATCAGGATGCCCGCCCACCGGCGACCGACACTCTGTTGTTGGACGCCGATGCGGAGCAAGAGAGCATCGTGGCAGAAATCGGTGCCGGGAACTCTCTGGTTGTGAAGACTCTGCCGGGTACCGGGGGAACGCAGACCATCGTGAACGCCATCGGCGTTCTCGCTGGCGCTCACAAGCGCGTGTTGGTGGTGGGCGCTCGACGCTCCAGCCTTGACTCTGTCGTGCACCGCCTGAGCCAGGTTGGTCTCGACGGACTTACCGTCTCTCCCCGCACGCTGCGCCGTGATCTCATCAACGCCATTTTGCGCAACGAGAAGGCCACACGCCCCAACGTCTCCGACGTGGATGACGCTCTGCTGCGTCTGCGGAAGGTTCTGCTCGATTACCGCACCTCGCTGAGCCGTCAAGATTCTGTCCTGGGTGTCTCGGTACTGGATGCTCTGGAAGAGCTGTCACGCCTCAGCCTCCTGGCCACGCCTCCTTCGACCACGGCGCGGTTGCCGCGCCGTGCCATCGAAGGACTCGCGAACAGCCGCCCGCAGGCCGCCGCCAGTTTGATCAAGGCTGCCGCTCTCGGCGAATTCCGTTACGGTCCCGACGATTCACCGTGGTACGGCGCGAACTTCCCCACCTCGGAGGAAACCACGGCAGCCCACGAGCTGGCGAAGCGTCTGCATCAGACAGAACTTCCCAAGCTGATCGAACGTGCCGAAGAAGTCTTCAGTCGCACCAAGATGCGCCCCTTCGAGACTCTCGAAGAACTCGGCGTCTACCTCGGTTTGCTCGTTGATATTCGCGAGACTCTGGATAAGTTCCTCCCCGCGGTCTATGACCGTCCCCTGACTGAGCTCATCACCGCGACCTCTGGTCGCGGCAGCGGCATGAACGGTGGCGACCGTCGTCGCCTGAAGAAGCTCGCCTTCGAATACGTTCGTCCCGGATCTTCGGTTCCTGACATGCACGAAGCGCTCATCGCGATTCAGCAGCAGCGTGTGCTGTGGCAGCGCTACGTTGTCGCCGGGGCAGTTCCTGAGGTTCCCGTCGGCGTTGCAGATCTGCAGGCTGCCTATGGCAAGGTCATCGCCGACCTTGCATTGCTCGATACGGCGCTGGGCCAGACCGGCACGGAGAGCTCCTTCCTCAAACTTCCTCTCCCCACGCTGACAAACAAGGTCTCTGGCCTCGCTGCAGAGTCAGAGGTTCTGCACAACCTGCAGGAACGCACCACATTGCTGGCGCACCTGCGCGAGATGGACCTGGATGTTCTGCTGGCAGACCTGTCTGCCCGCCACATCCCCGAGAACCAGGTTGCGGACGAACTTGAACTGGCCTGGTGGCAGTCGGTGCTCGAAGGCATGCTGGCCAACGACAAGGCGCTCCTGAGCGCTAACACGGCAATCCTGGACCGTCTCGAAGCAGACTTCCGACTCGTCGATGACGCTCACGCGTCGGCCAATGGCGGGCTGTTGGCAGCCCGGTTAGCCGAGCTATGGAAGATCGGACTGGTCGACCTTCCCGATGAGGCCGAACGTCTGCGTCAAAGTCTGCGTGCTGATCACATCAGCCCGGACGAATTCATCGCCCTTGCTCCGCGTCTGTCGAAGTCCATTGCTCCGGTCTGGCTGTGCTCGCCCTATGAGGCACACCTCATTCCTGACTCTGTTTCCTTCGATGCCGTCTTCCTCGTGGATGCCGGTGCCACCACCGTGGCAGAGAACGCGGGAGCGATTCGTCGCGGTGCCAGTGTTGTCGTCTTCGGTGACCCGGTCACGCAGACACCGTCACGTTTTGAAACGGGCATGGGTGAATTTGAAATCCCACTCACCCCCGCAACCGATGCCGACACGTGGCATAGCAAGTCGGCATTGGCCCAGTTCTCCGGCATACTCCCCTCGCGTTCGCTGACGAAGAGCTACCGTGCCGGTGGCGAAGACTTGGCCGATGTGGTCAACCGTCGTTTCTATGGCGGCAAGATTTCTTCCCTGCCCTGGGCCGGTACGTTCCTGGGTCACTCAAGCCTGCGCCTGCACTACATCGCTGATGGAACGGGCATGCCCGACTCCACCACCGGTGCGGTGGAGAGTGTGGATGCAGAAGTCTCCCGCGTCGTCGAGCTTGTTCTCGAGCACGCCATGGAGCGCCCCACCGAGTCCCTCATGGTGATTACCGCGAGTCCCAAGCATGCGGTGCGTGTGGAACAGTCCGTGCTCTCGGCATTTGCGCGCCGTCCAGATCTCGCTGAGTTCATCCTTGAGGACCGCGCAGAAGCATTCGCGGTCATGACCCTCGAGCAGGCCGTGGCACAAAGCCGCGACCGTGTTATCTTCTCGATCGGGTATGGGCGCACCCCTCACGGCCGCCTGCTCTCTGACTTCGGCGCTTTGGCGCTGCCTGGCGGTGAGCGTCTACTCGCTGTGGGCATGACCCGGGCACGTCGCTCGATGGAGATTGTCTCCTGCTTCCGCCCTGGAGACATTGACGAAAGCCGTCTCTCCGATGGCATGCGTGCATTGGCAGAGGTATTGGCCGAGACGGACGCTCCACGAAAGAGCTCCAGCTCGCGTGAAAGCGCAGAGCCCATGCTCATTGATTTAGCACAGCGACTCGAGCGCCGGGGACTCACCGTCTCGCTCAACCACGCTGATGAGATTGCCCTGGCTGCCTCCTACCAAGGCCGTGCCGTGGCGGTAGAAACCGATGCTGTTCTAGCTCGCGGCAGCCTGCGCGAGTCTTTGCGTTTGCGCCCGGAGATGCTTCGTCGACTCGGCTGGCACTACATCCGCATTCACGCTTTTGAACTCTTTGCAGATCCTGATGCTGTCGCCACCCGCATTGCGGCCCTCATTGGTGTGGACCCTCTCGAAGAGGTTGACATCACCGGCCCCATCGAGATTCCTCGTGTTGACGTGCAAAGTGAGTCTCCTGAGGTTGCTTCCCTCGAGATCGTGGAAACAGTTGTTGTTGAACAGGTAGGCGACACTCTCTTCATTGAAGAGGAGATCGTCGAAACCATCACCTATGACGCACCACCTGCTGCACCCCCTGTAGAACCTCGTTCGGTTTCAGAGCCCGATGCGGTGACTGAACCCATCAACCTGCCCACCCCTCAGCCCGAGAACTAATGTCTGAGAAATCTGCTGCGCAGTCGGACGGACAAGGCAAGCGGGTTAATCGCCGCGTGCAATGGAAGCCTGAGGGTGTGGACGTGGACCCGAGCTTTGACGATCAGCCATTGGAAACAACCGCCGAAGACTGGGCAGAACGGTCATTGAGTAATGACGAACAGCTCAAGCGCGACAAGCCACCCCATTGGGGCTAGCTAAATCTACGAGCTGGGTGTGGGAGCCGAGCTCGACGAGCCGGATTCTTTGCGGGAATCTGAACGTGAGTCCGTGCGGTAGAAACCTGAACCGTTAAAAGTCACGCCGACCATGTTGAACACTTTGCGCAGCTTGCCGTGGCACTCGTGGCATTCCGTCAGCGATTCATCGCTGAGGGCTTGCTGAATATCGAATGCGTTCTCGCATTGCGTGCAGCGGTAAGAGTAAGTAGGCACAAGTGTCTCCGGTGGGTGGTGCGTCTTTAGAAAGTTATCAGTGCGGAGGGAGTCACGACGCCGGTCACCGGCTGGTCGTGAACTTCCCGGGGAAGTTCGTCGACCAGTTCCGAGTCAAACACAATGGCATAGACCGGGGGGCGTTTGCCCATCGATCCGAGAGTTTTGTCGAAGTAGCCGCGGCCCCAGCCCATGCGGACACCTCGCTGATCTACTGCGGAGGCGGGGACGACAATCAAATCCACGCTATTGATGGCGATGGGTCCGAGGAGATCTCCGGTGGGCTCGGGCAGGCCGTAGAGTCCAACATTCTCATCGTCGGTGTTGTTCGCCACAGCCCAGTCCAAAAGTCCATCATTCCGAGTGACCGGAAGCAGCACTTCGATGCCGTTGTCATACGCCCAAGACAAGAACGGTCTGGTTTCTGGCTCGGTGGGAGTGGCGAGATAGCAGGACAGACGCTTCACCCCGCGAGCAGCAACGAGGTGCTGGAGGTGTTCGGTAATGGCCGCGGTATCCGCATCACGCTCATGCGCGGGGATGGTGCGGCGCCGTTCACGAATCTCGGCACGCAAAGCCTGTTTGGCGGCGACGAGATCCTCAGGCATGTGTCACAGTCTAATTGGCTGTTCATCTGCGAACCGGCTTCGTTAGGCTGAGTGCATGGCCGCCATCATCCCGACCCTCAGCGAGGGTCGCGTGAGCATTCGCGCCATCAAGCCACGCGATGCCAAGAAGCTCGAAGAAGAGCTCATGCGCAACCGTGCGTGGCTGCGCAAATGGGAAGCCACAGCACCCCAGTCTTTTGTGAGCTTTGACACCCGCGCGGGTATTCGTAATCTGCTTTCTCATGCCAAGGTTGGCTCAGGGTTACCGTTCGCCATCGAATACGACGGCGAACTGGTGGGTCAGCTCAATGTCTCTGGCATTGTCTATGGCTCGCTGTCCTCGGCGCAGCTGGGCTATTGGGTGGCTGAACGTGTGGCGGGCAAAGGGGTGACGCCCACGGCCGTTGCCCTGGCCACGGACTATTGCCTTCTCAGTTTGGGACTGCACCGGATGGAGATCTGCATCCGTCCAGAGAATGCCTCTTCTTTGCGCATCGTGGAGAAACTCGGCTTTCGGTATGAGGGGCTCCGCCGCCGTTACATCCACATCAATGGGGATTGGCGCGACCACTTTGCGTTTGCCCTCACCCAGGAAGAAGTTCCCGGCGGAGTACTCTCCCGCTGGAAGGCGGGACTCGTTCCCGAGAACGCGGCGGTCGTGCCTGCCGCAGATTACGACGCCTTGTCGTCCTGAATGCAACACGCCGCAGGTGACACACCACGGGCTTAAAGCACTTTCCTCACAGGGACTCGTACCTTAGTAAACATGAGTGGTGGATTATTTGGTGGCGGGATAGTTTTCGCTATTGCAGCCACGTTATGGGTGCTGTATTTGATTCCGACCTACCTGCGTCGTCGCAACTTCGATGCGACCGAACGTAATGCCGTGCGCATGCAGCAAACCATTCGCGCATTGGCGGAAACCACCGATGTTCCCGAGGAACTCCGTGTGGAAGCATCTGCTCGCGCCGTGATCGAACAAAAGCGTGTGCTGCGCCAGGCTGAAGCGGCTGCCCGCGCAGAACTGCGCAAAGCAGCCGGTCGTGCCGTGGGCTATGACGAAGACGCCATCAGGGCTGCTCGTCGCGCTCGCCGAAACCGGTTGGTCAGCGCACTGTTCCTCTTTATTACTGTGGCCGGTATTGCAACCGGGATTGCGCTTCTGGCAACCGGCGGAAGCTGGGAGACACTCGCGATCTCGTGCATCGCTTTTGCCGTTGCCCTCGCGATCCAAGAAGTTGTGGTCTCCAGCTCTGAAACCGCAGCTGCACCGGTTGCTCTGGCTTATAACTCTGCAGACATCTTTGACCAGACACACTTCAAGGCTGCTCCTGCGTCACGCACCTGGACTCCGACCCAGCTTCCTCGCCCCCTCCACCTTTCTGAAGGAACACTGGCACAGGCTGTTGTGCAGTCGCAGATGGCAGCGGAGCGCATGCGCGCGAACGCTGCAGAATCTGCGCTGGTTGAACGAATGAACCTCGGCGACGCAGGCCTCGACGGCATCCGTCGCACCGCACAGGCTGCCCCGGTGCTACCGGCAGCACCTGCAGCGGACGCGGTCACCGCACGCCTGGCAGGGATGGGCGTTGTGGCAGAAACAGAATCTGGTCAGATAGACCTCGATGCTGTGCTGCGCCGTCGTCGCGCGAGCTAAGCTGCTTTTCTCTCTCGACTCGAAGAGTAGATTTGCTCTATGAGCACTCGACGCGTTGTTATCACTGGAGCAAGCTCCGGCATTGGTCAGGCCACAGCGAGGCTGTGTGCTGCACGCGGATGGCAGGTCGTCGGAGTCGCCCGCCGCGCTGATCGTCTGGCCCAGCTCGCGGCAGAAACCGGCATGGATACCTTCGTCGCCGATGTGACCCAGCAGTCCGATGTGGATTCTCTGCGCGACTACCTCGCGCAGACCGGGCCTGTGCACTCGCTGGTCAACAACGCCGGGGGTGCGATCGGCACCGACTCTGTCGAAGACAGTAACCCTGCTGACTGGATGCGGATGTTTGATGTGAATGTGCTGGGCGTCCAGCGTGTGACCAGCGCACTGTTGCCGCTACTGCGCAAGGGTTCCGAAGGTGGTCATGCTGACATCATGACGGTGACCTCCACGGCAGGTTTTGTCCCCTACGAGGGCGGCGGCGGATATAACGCAGCCAAGTTTGCCCTGCACGGTGTTGTGGGCGTGCTGCGGCTGGAGCTAGCTGGTGAACCCATCCGGGTGATGGAGATTGCTCCCGGAATGGTCAAGACCGATGAGTTCGCCCTCAACAGGTTTGGGGGCAATGCCGACAAAGTTGATGCCCTCTATGGCGGCGTCCTCGAACCGCTGGTTGCCGAAGACATCGCCGAAGCCATCGTGCATGCTCTGGAGCTCCCCGGTCATGTCAACATGGACCAGATCACGATTCGCCCCGTGGCACAGGCTGCTCAGCACAAGCTCATCCGCGGCGAACTGAAGGCCAAGGCATAGTCATGGAATCGCTGACCCGTCACACCGACTACGGCAACGTGCCCTTCGATGAGAGCACGGCACGGGCTAATCCCTTCGAGCAGTTTGCACAGTGGCTGAAACAAGCCGAAGACGAGGATGTCTTTGAGCCCAACGCCATGGTGGCCAGCACGATTGATCCAGACGGTGCGGTCTCTTCCCGCACCGTGCTGCTCAAAGGCATGGACGGCGCCGGTTTTGAGTTCGTCACCAACTACACCTCCCGCAAGGGCAAGGCTCTGTTGGAGAATCCCAGTATTTCGCTGCTCTTTCCCTGGTATGGGCTCAAGCGACAGATCATTATTTATGGCGACGCCCAGCCCACTGTGGACGCCGTGAGTGATCTCTATTGGCAGCGCCGCCCCCAGGGCGCGCAGTTGGCTTCTGCTGCGAGTGACCAGTCCCAGCCCATTGCGTCCCGGGACGAGTTGGATGTGCAGCTGGCAGCACTGGAAGCTCAGTATCCGGAAGGAACGACCGTTCCTCGCCCGGCACACTGGGGGTCTTTCCGCGTGATCCCTCACGCCATAGAGTTCTGGCAGGGTCGCTCGATGCGGTTCCACGACCGTTTGCGCTATGACCTAGTGGGCGGGGAATGGAAGCTCACCCGTCTCCAGCCCTAGGCTGACACTATGAGCACCCCGTTCACGACCTATAGCCTCGAGCAACTGCGTACCCGCACGAGCGACAAATGGGTCAAATATGGCCCGGATGTGTTGCCGTTGTGGGTGGCCGAGATGGACTCCACCCTTGCGCCCTCCATTGTCGAGGCTGTGACGAAGGCTATGCAGGCCGGGGACACCGGGTATGCCTCGGGCAATCTCTACGGAGAAGTTTTTGCAGAATATGCTCAGCGCCACTGGGGTCTGGGGATTGACCCCACCTACACGCTCCCCGTGATTGACGTTATTCGTGGACTGCAGACGGTCATTCAGGTTGCCACCGAACCGGGAGCACCTGTGGTGATTACTCCGCCGGTGTATTACCCGTTCGGCATGATTATCAACGGCTCAGGTCGCACACTGGTGAATGCCCCGATGACTGCCGCGGGGCGTTTCGACCCCGCAACCTTGGAGCAGGCCTTCAGTGAAGCTGCTGCCCTCGGGAAGGGGGGTCTGGTCCTGATCAGCAACCCCCACAACCCCACGGGCGTCGTGCACACCCGAGACGAGCTCACCACACTAGCCATACTGGCCAGCAAGCACGGTCTGCGTATTCTCTCGGACGAGATTCATGCCCCGTTGACCATGCCCGGTCACCCTTTTGTGTCCATCCTGGATATCCCTGAAGCTGCCGATGCCCTCGTGGTGACCAGTGCGTCGAAGCCTTACAACCTTGCTGGGCTGAAAGCCGCAATCATTGTGGGAAGCAGAGGCTCGGCGGACCTCATCGCGGAGATCAGAGCCACTCGATACGAAAGTCCCAGTCACCTCGGCACCATTGCCCACGTGGCCGCCCTGCGCGGGGGAGACGAATGGCTGCTGGCCGTGAATAAGGACATTGATCGCAACCGTCACCTTGTGACCGAGCTCGTGGAGCGTTTCCTTCCCGGTGCTGCCTATACGCCGGTGGAAGCGACGTATCTGGGCTGGGTGGATTGTCGCGCCCTGGGATTGGGAGATAACCCTGGCCAGGTTTTCCTGGAAAAGAGCAAGGTTGCCTTCAGTAGTGGCCACACCTTCGGCCCGGGCGGCGAAGGCCACATTCGCGTCAACATGGCGACCAGCCCCGAGATCCTCACCGAGGCGTTCCGCCGAGCTTCGCTTGCGCTCTAGCTCTAGCTCTAGCTCTAGCTCTAACTAATCGTTTCGATAGGCCCGGTGTCCGGCAGCGGAGCACCGTGGGAGCCACGCAAGTCGGGGCTCCAGCGCTTGGTCACGAGGGCACCGAGGGTGGTCAACACTGCAAAGATTCCGGCGGCGGCAATCGCAGAGACGGCTCCGAAGTGGTCGATACACAGACCTGCCACTGCAGAACCTAAGCCTGCACCGACCAGCTGACCGCTGCCGATCCAGGCATAGGACTCCGCGGTTTCGCTGAACTTCATGGTGGCACTGACGTTGGCAAAGAGCACGGTCAAGGCCGGGGCAACACCGAGGCCTGAAATAAACAGAGTGAGGCTCAGCCACCAGAAGTTGGGGAAAATCAACGCGGCCGCCAAGCCCACGGTGACCAAGAGCAATCTGCGCGTCATCGACCACGGCGCGATGGGGAGGTGGCCCCAGGCCAGACCTCCCACCAGAGAACCCAGTGCATAAATGGCCAGGATCCAGCCCGCTTGCGGGTCTTGATCGCCGAAGAGGCCAATAATGCCCGCCTCTACTGCCGCAAAGCAGGCCACCAGGGTCAGACCCAGCAGGGTGCTGATGATCACTGGTGGTCGGCTGAGCACGCCGCCCAGGCGGCGCTTGCTCAGGGGGATACGAACCTGTCCGACCGAGGGGGAGGTAATAAACCAGATGCCACCACCAACCAGGAAGGCCATGGCGGTGAGCACGGCCGTCACGCTGCCAATTTGCACGGCAATAAAGGTGGTGAGCACAGGGCCCACAATCCAGATGATCTCCTGCGCCGACGCATCGAGCGAGAACAAGGGGGTGAGCAGACGATCCGGAACCAGCTTGGGGTAGATGGTGCGCACGGCGGGCTGGATAGGGGGGAAAGCGCAGCCCCCAATGAAGCCCAGCAACACGAGCACCGGAACGGAGAGCGGGAAGATGGCCATCACAGACAGGGTGAGGGCAGCAACGACCATCATGGAGAACAACAGGGGCCTCATGCCCCAGCGGGCCATGAGACGCGAACTGATCGGGCCGGCGATAGCCTCACCCAGGCTGATCGCACCGACGACCAAACCCGCAGCGGCATAGGAGTGGTGCACGCTTTCAACGTGAATGAGGAAAGCGATGGAGAGCATGCCGTGGGGAAAACGGGCCACAAGTTGGGACAACAGAACACGGGTTACGCCATTAACCCGGAACAGTTCTAGATATGTCTTCACAGCGTGTTCAGTCTATGGGGGCACATCGGGGCGGTCTGTTTGTCCGTGGGTGGCGCAATGATGGCATTTCCGGGGAAACAGAGCGCTGGGAGGCTGTGTATATGTGCACAAACGAGGAAAAGTTATCCACAACTGGGGATGACACGCCCACAACATGTAGGGATTCACTTTCGCCCACAACCCCTTATATAGTGGTCAAGCACCAAGAGTGGGAAATCGCAGAGGAAGAGACAACAGACGTGGGAATTACCGTCGTAAAGCGCAATGGACAGCGCGAACAGTATGACGCCAACAAGATCAACATGGCGATCGAAGAGGCTACGCATGGCCTGCACGACAACATTGCGTGGGTGACCCAGATCGCCACCGAGCTTGAGATCACGCTCTTCGACGGCATCACCACTCAGCAGCTCGACGAAGCTGTGATCCAGGTTGCACTGCAGAACGTCAAGGATGACCCTGCATTTGACGTGGTCGCTGCTCGTCTTCTCCTCAAGACCATCTACAAGCGCGTCCTCGGCGACTTCACCACTCCTGAACAGCTGAAGAAGCTCCACCGCGAACACTTCGCCGAGAACATGAAGCGCGGTGTGGAAGAAGGTCTGCTCGACCCACGTCTGACCGAACTCTTCGACCTGAACAAGCTCGCCGACGAAATCGACCCCGGGCACGATGACTTGCTCAAGTACATCGGTGTTGTCACCCTCAACAACCGCTACGCCATCAAGGGCCGCAACGGTGACCCCCTCGAGGTCCCTCAGTATTTCTGGATGCGTATCTCCATGGGCCTCTCGCTCAACGAGGCGAACCCCACCGAGCACGCGATCAAGTTCTACAACAAGATGAGCCAGCTCGAGTACCTCGCGGCAGGTTCGACCCTGGTCAACGCCGGAACCATCTACCCCCAGCTCGCAAACTGCTTCGTCATGGAAATGCAGGACGACATGGAGCACATTGCGAAGACCACCCGCGATGTCATGTGGTTGACCAAGGGCACCGGTGGTATCGGCCTGTCCGTGACCAAGCTTCGTGCACAGGGCTCACCTATCCGCTCAAACAACACCACCTCGACCGGTCCTATCCCGTTCATGCACACCATTGACTCCATCCTGCGTGCGGTTAGCCGCGGTGGAAAGAAGTTTGGTGCTCTCTGCTTCTACATGGAGAACTGGCACATGGACTTCCCCGAGTTCCTAGACCTTCGTCAGAACTCTGGTGACCCCTACCGTCGTACCCGTACCGCTAACACCGCGGTGTGGATCTCCGATGAGTTCATGAAGCGCGTGCAGAACGACGGCGACTGGTACCTCTTTGACCCTCTCGAGGTCACCGACCTCAACGAGCTCTACGGCAAGGAATTCTCCGAGCGCTACAACTTCTACGTAGCTGAGGCTGAAGCCGGTCGCATGAACCTCTACAAGAAAATCGGTGCGCGCGAGCAGTTCAAGCAGATCCTCATCTCCCTCCAGTCCACCAGCCACCCCTGGTTGACCTGGAAGGACACCATCAACCTGCGTGCCCTCAACAACAACACCGGCACCATCCACTCCTCGAACCTGTGCACCGAAATCACACTGCCCCAGGACGAGGACAACGTCTCGGTCTGCAACCTGGCGTCGATCAACCTCTCTCGCCACCTCACGGCCGACAACAAGATGGACTTCGCCAAGCTCGCAGAAAGCGCCAAGCTTGCTGTGCGTCAGTTGGATAACCTCATCGACATCACCCGCTCCTCAGTGCAGGAAGCTGACTTCTCCAACAGCGAAAACCGCGCGATCGGCCTGGGCCTCATGGGCTTCACCGACATCGTCGAGCGCATGGGCTACTCCTACGAGTCCGAAGAGGCCTACGACCTCATCGACGTCGTGACCGAGCACATCTCCTACGCGGCAATCGAAGCATCGGTTGAGCTGGCCAAGGAACGTGGCGCTTACAACAACTTCGCCGGTAGCCGCTGGTCGCAGGGTCTCGTTCCCTTCGACAGCATCGACCTGGCTGAAGCTGACCGCGGCGTTCCCATCACGGTCAACCGCAAGACCACTCTCGACTGGGACAAGCTCCGCACAGAGGTCAAGAACGGTATCCGTAACGCCACCCTGATGGCCATTGCACCCACCGCATCCATCGGTCTTGTTGCCGGAACCACTCCAGGTCTGGACCCCCAGTTCTCTCAGATCTTCAGCCGTGCCACCAGCTCGGGTAAGTTCCTCGAGGTCAACCGCAACCTGGTTGCCGACCTGCAGAAGCTCGGCCTCTGGGAGTCCGTCCGTGAAGACCTGCTGCGCAGCCAAGGTGACGTCCAGGGCCTGCCTCAGGTTCCTGACCACATCAAGGCTGCCTACAAGACCAGCTTCCAGCTCTCGCCATCCTCCTTCATTGAGGTTGCCGCGCGTGCACAGAAGTGGATTGACCAGGCCATCAGCCGCAACATGTACCTGGAAACTCGCGACCTCGGCGACATGATGGAGATCTACTCCGAAGCATGGAACCGTGGCGTGAAGACCACCTACTACTTGCACATGAAGCCTCGCCACACTGCCGAGCAGTCCACCGTCAAGGTGAACAAGTCGGAAGACATCAACGCAGGTGGCGGCGCACCCAAGAAGGGCTTCGGCTTCGGCAGCGGCTCGGGTGCGAACCCAGAACCTCACTCCGTTTCCGCCGTTGCTGCGGCAGAGCCAGCTGTTGCTGCTCCTGCACGCAAAGGCTTCGGATTTGGCGCTTCGGGAGGTGGAAACTAATGAACTACACCACAGCAGTAGACGAGTACATCGTTCCCGTCGACCCGATGGAAGACCTTCAGTGCGAGTCCTGCCAGTAGGCAGCTCGTTCTGATCCCAGACACCCCTGCACCACCAGCAGTAACCGCACCACCGCTCTATCTGTCACCCCCGCCGCACCCCACACCAGAGACGGACCACCCGGAACGGCTCTCGCGGGAAAACAGAACACTTTTAACGACGATCTAAGGAGAAACACCATGGGTATTCTCGGTACCGGAGTCCAGGAAGGACTCCTGCTCAAGCCCGTCACCTACAAGTGGGCGATGGACCTCTACGACCAGGCTGTTGCCAACACTTGGTTCCCTAACGAAATCCAGCTCGGCGAAGACATCGCTGACTTCAAGAAGATGACCGATGAAGAACGTCACGCGATCACCTTCTTGATGAGCTACTTCAACCCCAACGAGCTGCTCGTGAACAAGGCACTCGCCTTCGGCGTGTACCCCTACGTCAACGCTCCCGAGGCGCACCTCTACCTCGCGAAGCAGATGTGGGAAGAAGCGAACCACTGCATGAGCTTCGAGTATGTTCTCGAAACTTTCCCCATTGACCGTGAAGCTGCCTACAGCTCTCACGTCAAGGTGCCCTCCATGGCGCGCAAGGAAGAGTTCGAAGTGAACTTCATCAAGCGCATGACCGAGCAGACCCTCGACATCACCACCACCGAGGGCAAGATGGACTTCGTTCGCAACCTCGTTGCGTACAACGTCATCCTCGAGGGCATCTGGTTCTACTCAGGCTTCATGGTTGCGCTCAGCTTCCGCCAGCGCAACCTGCTGCGCAACTTCGGTTCGCTGATGGACTGGGTTGTTCGCGATGAGTCGCTTCACCTCAAGTTCGGTATCAACTTGATCCTCACCGTTCTTGAAGAGAACCCTGACCTGCAGACTGAAGAGTTCGCAGCAGAAATCAAGGGCATGATCACCAACGCTGTCGAAATGGAAGAGGAATACAACCGTGACCTCCTCCCCAACGGCATCTTGGGCCTCAACTCGAACTACATCAACCAGTACGTGAAGTACTTGGCTGACCGTCGTCTTGAGGAGCTCGGCTTCGAAGCAGAGTACAAGGTCTCGAACCCTGCAAAGTGGATGGCAACCGCCAACGACACTCTGCAGTTGGTCAACTTCTTCGAGTCGACCAACACCAGCTACGAGTCGAACGGCGCGACTGCCTAGTCACACGTTCCACTCGAACAGAGTTAAGGGCTCTCCTGATTACAGGAGGGCCCTTTTCTTGTACCCCTAAAAGGTACAAATGGGTAAAACATTCGTCTAAACTATTCGTATGAAAAAGTTTTCCCTCAAGGTGCTGGGCGCCACGATTTTTGCTCTTGGGATAGTTTTTGCAGGAGCTGCTGCACCCGCACAAGCTGCAACTCTGACAGCGACTTCTGCAACCGCTAATGGTTCTGTCACTACAGGTGCTGTAACTGTGCCCGTAACAATTGATGCAACTACCGCAACTGCTGGTGCAACCCGGCTAGTGATTACTCTTCCTACAGGTTGGTCAACGTCTATTGTTGGCGGCCCGAACTGCACAGGCCTAACTGTTACTGGCATGACAATCACTGGTAATGGTTGTGCTGTGTCGGGTGGAGTGCTCACGCTTTATTCGTCAGCAGGTGCGATTGGCGCTAACACTGCTTTATCTGTAGTTTTTAGCGCAAACACACTTACTGCTGCATCGGGAAGAGATTTCAGCCTGACAACTTCAAACGTCAATGGAGCCGTTGATACGGGTACAGCAACACTCTCCAGTGGATCTTCATCCTTCACAGCAGCTTTCAATGCGAACAATGGCTCTGGTTCCATGGCAGACCAATCTGCTAGCTCAGCAACTGCCCTTAGTGCAAATGGTTTCACCCGATCCGGTTATACCTTTTCTGGATGGAACACCGCTGCTGACGGTTCTGGAACAGCTTATGCAGACGGAGCCAGTTATCCCTTCACAGCTAACGCCACTATGTATGCGCAGTGGACGGCCGTTCTTGCAAACACCGGTATCGATGCGAAGCCCTACATATATGGTGGTCTTTCGCTTGCCATCGTGGGTAGCGCATTCCTTCTGATTGCTCGTCGCAAGCAGAACGTCTAATACGAAGCGAGTAATCAACCCCCGAAGAAATTCGGGGGTTGATTCGTTTAAGCCAGCGCTTTCTTTATGCGTTGCAGTGAGATGGGCTCTGCTGTACCGAGGGACTGAGCAAACAGGCTTACACGGAACTCTTCGAGCATCCAGCGCACCTTCACTAGGTGTGCTGGGGAGTGTGGTGCGAGAGGAATCTTGCCCCCTGCAGCTTCATAGAGGCTTAAAGCTTGGTCTAGTTCAACCGATGCCGTTCTGTCTCGCCCGGCGTCTTCCAGCATGCGCTGAATGCGCATTGTGATTGCTCTCACATAAATCAGGATGCGGGGAAGCCTGGCTAATCCAGCATTGCTAATGAAGTTGGGTTGTAAGAGTTGTTCGAGGTGTGCCTTCTCCTGGCTGAGCACTGCAAGGTAAGTCATGGCATTTGCTTGGGACATGGCTTTCGTGGCATCTCTGGCTGCGGACAGGATTCTTGCTGTGTGTGACACTGCGTCAAAGATGTTGTCCATGATGGCGCCCTGGACGCGGTCCCTCAAAGTTTCAAACTCAGCCTTCTGGAAGATGAGCCCGTCTTCGCGCATAGAGTGCAGCACACTGTCCACGCTGGCTGCGATGGCATCCGTGATGAGCGCACTGAGGTTGGCATAGGGGCTTTGGGTGAGGATCAGTTTCTCGGCAGCGGTCAGGTGCTCCTGGACATACTTCGCTGGCGAGGGCACGGCAGCGATCACGAGTGCTCTGGTTCCCAGGGGGTGTTCTCTTCGCTGGTCTGCTTCGGTGGCCAGGAGTCTGATGTTGACCTCCTGGCGTGCTGTTCCAGGGCTGGTGACAACCAGTGCCGGATATGCCCGCACGGTGTTGCTTCCGTGCTTGGCATCGACGGTGCGGGGGAGTTCGTCAAAGTCCCAGCTGGTGAGTCCATCACGTTCCAGGGGTGAGCTCACGCGTTCTGCCACTTCAGCAACCGCGTCCCTGCTCTTCTCTGCCAGACCGCGCTGAAGTTTCTCGAGGTTCTTATCTGTTCCCAGGTTCTTGCCCGTGCTGCCTATAACTCTGTAGGTCATGCGCAGGTGATCGGGAAGTCTCAGCACATCAAAGTCGTTCGCGGTGACAATGGCTCCGCTCAGGCTTTGCAACGCTTTTGCCACTATTGAGAGCAGGTTGCCCTGAGGTGTCTCAGGCAGGGTGGCAGCAGCCTTGGCTGCCCAGTCCGCTGCCGGGACTACCTGGCGCCTAATGTTCTTCGGCAGCGTCTTGATAAGTCCCGTGATGAGTTCTAAGCGCAGTCCTGGAACCAGCCATTCAAAGGGTTCAGGGTCGAGTCTGGCCAAGAGAGGCAGTGGAACTTCAACGGTGACCCCGTCATCTTCCCGGCCTGGTTCAAAACGATATTTCAGCTTGAGCCGCTGGTCGCCATAGACCCATTCGGAGGGGAATTCGTTCTCATCGTGTTCTGCTTCGGCTTCTTCCAGCAGGTCTGCGCGTTGCATGGTGAGGAAGTCAGGGTTGGTGGTGCGCTCCTTCTTCCACCAGCCTTCGAAGCTTCTGGTGGAGAGAACATCGGCCGGAATGCGCTGGTCATAGAAAGCAAAGACGACCTCGTCATCGGCCAGGATGTCTCTTCTCCTGGAGCGCTCTTCCAGTTCTTCGAGCTGCCTGCGGAGGGCACGGTTACTGCGGTCGAATGCTTGTTTGGAATCCCATTCGCCTTCCACCAGTGCATGGCGAATAAAGAGTTCACGGCACAGCTCTGCATCCACGCGGGCGTATTGCATGCGGCGGTGGGCGACGAGCGTGACGCCAAAGAGCGTCACGCGTTCGTAAGCAACCACCGCCCCCTGGTTCTTCTCCCAGTGGGGTTCGCTATAGCTGCGCTTACACAGGTCACCGGCAAGCTTTTCTGCCCAGCCGGGATCAATGGCTGCGTTTGTTCGTGCAAAAAGCCGGCTGGTTTCCACGAGCTCGGCGCTCATCACAGCTGCGGGTGGTTTCTTGGCCAGAGCTGAACCTGGGAAGATGACGAACTTCTGGTTCCGTGCACCCATGAACTCATGCTGTTGTTTGCGCGGGCTGTTACCGCCCTTGTCGCTGTATTTGTTTGCCCCCAGTTTGTTGTCGCTGACTTGCTTGAGGCCGATGTGGGAAAGAAGTCCTGCCAGGAGGGACTTGTGAATGCCGTCAGGGTCAATCTTGGCTTCGCCCAGGCTGAGGCCCAGTGGTTTCGTGAGTGTCTTGAGCTGACGGAACACGTCATTCCATTCCCGCACACGCAAGTAGTTGAGGTATTCCGCTTTGCACATCCGGCGGAAGGCACTGGAAGAGAGTTCCTTCTGTTTCTCTTCAAGATAGTTCCAGAGATTCAGTAGGGAGAGGAAGTCGCTGGTGGGATCGGTGAAGCGGGCATGAGAGAGGTCAGCCTGGGGGCGCTTCTCCAGTGGTCGTTCCCTCGGGTCCTGCACGGTGAGCCCGGCCACAATAGCCATCACTTCGCGGGTGACGCCGTGGTTTCTGGATTCTAAAACCATGCGCGCAAAGCGCGGCTCAATCGGGAGGCGGGACAGGTCGTGACCAATCTTGGTCAGCTTGGTGGCCCCGGGCCCATTCTGAATGGCACCCAGTTCTTTGAGTAGATCAACGCCGTCTTTCACGCCGCGTGAATCTGGTGTTTGCAAGAAAGGGAACTGGGCAATATCGCCCAGGCCGAGGGACGCCGCTTGCAGAATCACCGAGGCAAGGTTGGTGCGCAGAATTTCGGGGTCGGTGAATTCTGGGCGGCGTTCAAAGTCTTCCTCTGAATACAACCGGATGGCAATGCCATCGCTGGTGCGCCCACAGCGACCGGAGCGTTGGTTGGCGCTGGCTTGGGAGATGGCTTCAATGGGCAGGCGCTGGACCTTGGCCCGGGGGCTATACCTGGAGATACGAGCCGTTCCGGCATCGACGACGTATTTGATGCCGGGGACCGTGAGGCTGGTTTCAGCCACGTTGGTGGCCAAGATAATTCGTCTTGTGAGCCCTGCAACTTTGCTGGGTTCAAAGACTTTGTGTTGGTCGGCTGCAGACAGCCGACCATACAGGGGAAGCACTTCGGTGCCGGCGCGCATGCGGCCAGCAGCGATGTTGCCTTCGAGTGCTTCTTGCGCGTCGCGAATCTCGGTTTCACCCGAGAGGAAGACCAACACGTCCCCGGGTGCTTCTTTATCGAGCTCGTTCAGTGCAGAGACGATGCCATCGAGATAATCCCGGGCAGAGTGTTCGGGAGCTTTCGCTGCTTTATTGGGTTCATCTGCTAACTCGTCGTCATCGACGTCGTCGCTGGACATTTTGTCTTCGGTGAGGGGGCGATACCGAACCTCGATGGGGAAGGTGCGGCCTGAGACCTCGATCATCGGGGCGCCACCGAAGTGCTGGGAGAAGCTCTCAGGATCGATGGTGGCCGAGGTGATGATGAGCTTGAGGTCCGGACGCTGGGGGAGGAGCTGCTTGAGATAGCCCAACAGGAAGTCAATGTTGAGACTGCGCTCATGCGCCTCGTCAATGATGATGGTGTCGAAGTTCTTCAGCATCCGGTCACGCTGCAGAGCGTTGAGCAGAATGCCGTCGGTCATCACTTTGACTTCGGTAGCGGCGCTGGCCTGATCGGTGAAGCGGACTTGGTAGCCGACGAGACCGCCGAGTTCGACGTTGAGTTCCTCTGCGATGCGCTCTGCTACTGCTCGAGCTGCGATTCGTCGTGGCTGAGTGTGGGCAATGCTGGTGCGGCCAAGCTCGAGGCACATCTTGGGAATCTGGGTCGTTTTACCCGACCCCGTGGCACCGGCAATGATGACAACTTGGTTAACTCTGATCGCCTCAAGTATCTCTTCACGACGTTCACTAACCGGCAAATCCGGCGGGTACGTGATGAGTGTGGCGTCCATGGGCTGTGTCCAGCCTAGCGAGGGGTGTTTATACCTGCGGTCTAGTGTGTCACACTTGCCTAGTCACCAACTCAAGGAGAATCAGTGTCGACTTCTGCCCCTTCCGGAACTGCACCTGCAACCGGGTTCACACGTTCCGCCGTTATCCTTCTGGGCCTCCTGGGCGCTATCCAGGTAGCTGACCCCCTCATCTCTTCCCTGGCATTGGTCAAGGCCTCTGATGAACTGAACTTCTCGGCATCGACGCAGTCGCTTGCTGTAGGTATTTCGACCTTGGCTCTCGCCGCAACCGCCATCCCCGGCGGCATGTTGGCTGACCGCTTCGGTCGCCGCCTTCTCCTCGCGCTGTCTGTCCTCGTGGCGGCCGCCGGTCAGCTGATGACCGCGAGCGCTGGTTTGATCGACTCCAAGGCCGGCACGGCTGTTCTGTTCTACCTTCTCGGTCGTATCATCACCGGTGTTGCTTTGGGTGTCACCTTCGGTGCCTCCTACGGCATGCTGCGGAATGTCTCCAGTGCGAAGTCTTTAGGCCCTGCCATGGCCACCTTCAACATTGTGAACGGAATCATTCCCGTGATCGCCATGGTTCTCGGTGGTGTCCTCATTGCCACCAGCTGGCGCTTGGCGTATTTGATTCTTCCGGTTGTTGCCGTGATTGGTTTCTTCCTGGTACGTCCGATCCTGCCCAAGATTGACAAGTTGCCCCCGTCAAAGGTCGACTACTGGGGCATGTTGTTTGTCGCGATTGGTATCGCGGGGTTGCTCTATGGCATCAGCGGCGCAACCAATGGTTTCGGTCACCCCTCGTTCTATGTCCCCATCATCGTGGCATTGATCTCACTGGCAGCCTTCGGCATCCGTGAGAACAAGACGAAGTCTCCTGTCTTCCCCATCAAGTTGCTCAGCCACCCTGCCTTCTTGGGTGCCGTTGTCATGGGTATCTTCTGGAACATGGCGAGCGCCTCGATGAGCCAGATGCTTCCTAACATGTGGCAGTACGTCACTCACATTCCTGCAGGTCTTCTCGGTGCAGCAAGCCTGCCCATGTCCGCCGCGGGCATCATTGGTTCGGTCATTGCCGGAACTGCGTTGGGTAAGGGCTCGAAGCCTCGCACCACGGCCTCGATTGGCTACGTCCTCATGGTGGTTGGTTTCTTCACCTACCTGTTCCTCACCCCCACCGCCAGCTACCTCATGTTCCTTCCCGGAATGATCATTGCTGCTATCGGTTGGATGATGAACGCCACCAGCCAGGGCAACCTGTTCATTACTTTGGCTCCTGCCAAGTTCTACGGTCCCGTGACCTCCAGCAAGCTTGCCGTCGGTCAGTTTGGCTACGCACTGGGTCTCACCGGGAGCACCGTTCTGGTCTCGCTGTTCACTCTCTCGGGTGTGAAGAGTGCAACTAAGGGTGCTGTGGCAGGCGACTCGAACTGGGATGCCATCACGAGCTACTTGGCATCCGGTAAAACAACCGATACAGCCCTGGCTGCAGTCAGCACATCCGACCTCGCTGGCATCTACACCAGCGCCTTCATCTCGACAATCACCATCGTCGCGGTGGTCACCGCTGTCGCGGGTGTCCTGATGTACATCCTGCTCAAGAACAAGAAGGCATCCATTCCGGTGGACACCTTCCTGGGTCTCGACAGCTAAAACTCATCCTCACTCCCTCTAGGCTGGCATCATGCTGACTAGAGAAGAGTTTGGTGCGCGCGTGAGCGCGGGCCCTCTCGCCATTGATGGTGGCATGAGCACTGAGCTGGAACAGCAAGGCTGCCGGTTAGAAGGTTCCCTGTGGACCGCGCAAGCCTTGCTGGATACTCCTGAGCTCATTGCCTCCGCCCACCGCGCCTATGTAGAGGCCGGGGCGGCAGTGGTCATCACGGCCAGTTATCAAATCTCCCGTGCAGGTTTTATCGAGGCAGGCCTGACAGCCTCTGATGCTGACCGCGCTCTGCGCGCCAGCATCGACGTTGCCCGCACAGCGGTCGCAGGCACCACCACTCTCGTGGCTGCGAGCGTGGGGCCTTATGGCGCCATCCTGCACGACGGCAGTGAATACCGAGGCAACTACGGGAAGACACAAGAAGAGCTTCACGCTTTCCACGCAGAGCGCCTCGAGGTGTTGCTGTCTGCGAACCCTGACCTCCTCGCCATCGAAACCATTCCTGATGCGCTCGAAGCACAGGCGCTGGTGGACGCGCTCGCCGACTATCCCGACGCTGTGGCGTGGATGAGTTTCTCGATTGGCCCGGATGGGCGCCTGTGGGCAGGGCAGACTCTGGGGGAGGCGACGCAGATAGCCGTGAGCTCTCCCGCTATTGCGGCCATCGGTGTCAACTGCGTTGACCCTGTGCTGGTTAGCGCTGCGATCGCAGAGATGCGCACCGTGACCGATCTGCCCATCGTGATCTATGCCAACGGGGGTGGAACGTGGAACCCCGAGACGGGGATCTGGGAAAACGCTGCTGTAGATGCCCTCGTTGCCTCCTCAGCCCAGTGGGTTAAACAAGGTGCGGGGCTAATCGGCGGGTGTTGTGGAACGCACGCTGGGGATATTCGCCAGCTTGCTGCGGCGCTGTAGCTAGCACTCAATCACGTTGACGGCGAGGCCGCCTTCGCTGGTCTCTTTGTACTTGGTGGACATGTCGAGGCCTGTTTGACGCATCGTCTCAATGACAGTGTCCAGGGAGACCACGTGGGAGCCGTCACCGTGTAGGGCAAGCCGAGCTGCGCTGACCGCCGTCGACGCAGCAATGGCATTGCGTTCAATGCAGGGGATTTGGACAAGTCCGCCCACCGGGTCACAGGTGAGGCCGAGGTGGTGTTCCATCGCAATCTCTGCCGCATTCTCCACTTGGCGGGGTGTTCCGCCTAGCACGGCACATAATCCGCCTGCCGCCATGGCGCAGGCGGGGCCAATCTCTCCTTGGCATCCTGCCTCGGCACCCGAGATAGAGGCATTGGCCTTGAAGAGGGAACCAATGGCGGTGGCGGTGAGGAGATAGCGGTGAATCCCGTCCGCGTCAGCCCCGTTAACAAACCGGAGGTAGTAGCTGGCCACGGCAGGAACGATGCCGGCAGCACCATTGGTGGGGGCGGTCACGACTCGGCCGCCAGCTGCATTCTCTTCGTTGACGGCCAGGGCAAAGGCATGCAGCCATTCGGTGGTGGTGTCCCGGTCGTGGGCAGTATCGGCGGCGACGAGATGTTCGCGAAGCTCGGCAGCACGTCGTTTGACCTGCAAGCCTCCGGGAAGAATTCCCGTGGAGTTCAACCCTGCCTCCACACACCGGTGCATGGCGTCCCAGATTGCATCGAGGCGGTGAGTCACCTCGTCCATGCTGTGTTGGGACAGCTCATTAGCCAGGGCAATCTGGTCGATGTGGAGGTTGTTCTCCTCACACAACGCGATCAAGGCGGCTGAGGTGGCAAAGGGCATGGGCCACAGGTGCTCCGAACCGGGGGATACTTCGTCGCCTTCCCGGCGGATGAAGCCGCCTCCGACGGAATAGTAGGTTTCTTCGCTGAGGAGATCCCCGTTCTCGCTCAGGGCACGCAGCCTCAAGGCATTTGGGTGACCAGGGAGTCTGGTTCGAGGTTCAAACTGGATGTCCTCGGTGGTGAAAACGATGGAATGGGTGCCTCCCAGCAGAATGCGCGGACCCGTCTCGAGGGCAGCCCACGCATTTCTTACTTTGATCGGAAGACACGTCTCTGGGGACAAGCCGCTCAGACCAGCAATCACGGCACCGGGGGTGCCGTGACCTATTCCAGTGGAACCCAGTGAGCCATACAGCACACACGTGACGCGGGCGACTTGGTTCAGAACCCCGTCGTGGGTCAGGCGCTGGGCAAAATCCCGCGCAGCGCGCATCGGTCCCACGGTGTGAGAGCTCGAGGGGCCAATACCAATCGAGAACAGGTCAAAGGCGGAGACATACGCGGTCACGTCTTGAGCCTATGACGATGTGACAAGAAAGTCTGTAGTGGAACGTGTGAGGCAAGGGGTGTTAGATCCAGCTCGGCAGCCACATGTGGATGTGCCAGTACCAATATGGAATCTGCATTCCTGTCCACAGCGGGTAGAAAAAGATACTCAGTAGAACCGTCAGAATGCCAAAACACGTCACGATCGCGATGCCTGTAGTTTTGCGCTCAGGAGTGTCTGTTTCTTTGCCCAGAATAATGCCGAGCGCAAAAGTCAGTGCCAGGATCATGTAGGGCTCGTAAATGATGCCGTAGAACTGGAACACGGTCCGGTTCAGATACATCAGCCACGGCACATAGCCAGCAACCATGCCCATCAGGATGAAGCCGACTTTCCATTCGCGGTAACGCACCAGGCGATAGACCAGGTAGATCACGGCCGCTGTCCCACCCCACCAGATCAGGGGGTTTGCCAGTGCAGTGATCGCAGACGAACAGCTATCGAATGTGCACCCCGCATCGCCGTTGGTTGCGCCTTGGTAGAACATGCTCGTGGGGCGCCACATGATCAGCCAGCTCAGTGGGTTGGCTTGGTACGAGTGCGGAGTGGTCAAGCCCACATGGAAGCCATACGCCGACACGTGATACGCCCACAGACTCTGGAACCAGTCGGGAACCCACGAGAACAACCCCGTCCAGCGGGTGCCGGACTCTGCCGTGACAATATCCCGGTAGTACCCGCCCCGGGTGCTGATCCAGCCGAACCAGCTAGACACATAGGTCACCGCAGCGATGGGGAACATCAACACAAAGGTGGCGGGAGCTTGTTTGAGCACGGCGGCAGAGAACCAGAACGGCAATCCCACACGGCGCCGATCCAGCGCATCCATCACCACGACGTAGAGGGCGAAGGCGGCCAGGAAATACAGCCCCGACCATTTCACACTGCAAGCCAGGCCAAAGGCCAGCCCCGCAAGAATCAGATAAGGACGTCCCCACATCGTGGGGCCCCAGGTGGGACCGTCGTCTTCTTCGCTGAGGCCTGCACGTTTTCGGGCCATCCAGGCCTGGAGTCTCGGCAGATTACGCTGGCGATCCAGAAGGATCAGCCCAAAGCCGGCCAGAGTGAAGAGGGTCACGAAGTTATCCAGCAGGCTCACCCGCGAGAGAACGATGGCATGGCCATCGATGGCCATGAGTATTCCCGCAATGACGGCTAGCAGGGTTGAGCCGAAGAGACGCTTGGCAATGAGCATGACCAGGAGCACGATGAGAATGCCCGCGATGGCGACGCCAATTCGCCAGCCGAAGGAATCCTGCGCACCAACAGCCGCCATGCCGAGGGCGATGAGCCATTTACCGAGCTGGGGGTGAACGACATAGGAAGGATCCGTGGTGAAGCCGTCGGTGACGCCCGCATTAAACTTCTCGTCAGCCCCGTCACCCCAGGTAGTTTCGTAGCCGTTATTCCACAGCGTCCAGGCATCCTTCACATAGAAAGTCTCATCAAAGACCAGCGAGTGGGGGTTGCCGAGGTTCCACAGGCGCAGCACAGCAGCAAGCAGCAGCACTGCTGCGGGAGCTCCCCATGTCCACGCACGATTCACCCGTTCAGCCTATCGAGTGAGAACCTGACAAACTGGGGAGTGTGATCATCCTTGCAGCCACCCCGATTGGTAACCTCGGCGATGCCTCGACGCGGTTGGTGGAAGCACTGAGTGACGCGACGGTCATCGCCAGTGAAGACACGCGCACCACCTCCAAGCTTCTGAACGCCCTGGGGATTGAGAATCGTCCCCGCTTGATTGCCCTGCACGATCACAACGAGACCACCAAAAGCCCCGAAATCATTGAGCTCGCCAAAGTTCAGGACGTGCTCGTGCTCTCCGATGCGGGAATGCCTACGGTGAGTGATCCGGGCTTCCACCTTGTTGAAGCAGCCGCTGCCGCGGGTGTGCAGATCACCGTTATCCCTGGACCCAGTGCGGTGATTACCGCGCTCGCGGTGGCAGGTTTGCCCACCGACCGCTTCACCTTTGAAGGTTTCTTGCCCCGCAAGAGCGGGGAACGCACAAGCGTGTTCCGTGAATTAGCCCGTGAATCTCGCACCATGGTGTTCTTTGAATCCCCTAATCGCATTGCGGAGTCACTGGCAGATGCCCGTGACGAGCTGGGCGCGGAGCGCCTGGCAGCCGTATGCCGCGAGCTCACCAAGATGTATGAAGAGGTCAAGCGCGGCAGTCTTGCCGAGCTCGCCGACTGGGCCGCCGACGGCGTCCGCGGCGAGATTGTGCTCGTCATCGGCGGTGCAACGGCCGCAACACTGACTCTCGAAGATGGTCTGGTCGAAGTGCAACGCCTCGTGGCCGATGGCATGCGTCTGAAGGAAGCCTCTACCCAGGTGGCAGAAGAGACTGGTCTGTCCAAGCGGGAGCTGTATCAGGCAGCATTAAGTTCACGCTTGACCTAACCAGTTTGGGCGGGGAGATGAAACTCAGATCAGAGTGCTTCTCAATAGCTTGTGGTTTCTTCTGCAACAACAGGAAGTTCACGCCGCAGATTGGGGCAACACCCAACAGCGCAACGGTCAGCCCACGGACCGAGCGAGCTGAGTGCCTGTGGTTTGGCGTTGGCAATGCGTTCGTTGATCAATTCCGCAATCCCTTCAACAAAAATGTCATGATCTCCAGGAGTCGCTACTCGCTTAAAACGTAGGCCCAGATCGGAGGCAGTCTCGGCTGCCTCATTGTCTAAGTCCCAGATGACTTCTACGTGATCGCTGACAAAACCCAGTGGTACCACGACAACGGCTCGTGATCCTAAGTTGGCGACTTCAGCAATTGCATCATTAATATCGGGTTCTAGCCACGGCATGGCGGGAGATCCGCTTCGTGATTGATAAACCAACTGCCAGTTCAGTCCTTCGGTTTCAACTGATTTCTGGACGTCTTCCATGATGAGTTTCGCCGCAGCCAAATGTTGCGCCGCGTAAGCGCCACCTGGTTGGGCAAATTCTTGCCTCCGTGCAGGAGGCCCCGATGTTTCACCCATCCCATCCGGGATGGAGTGTGTTGTGAATAAAACGGCAATGTCAGTGACAGGAATTCCCTCAGACGTTATCTCGGCGACAGCGTCAGCTGTGGCTGTCATAAAAGGAGTGAGGAAACCGGGGTGATCGAAATAGTGGCGAACTTTATCGATTCGCATTTTCCCAACCAGCTCGTTATCTGCGAGTGCCTGATAGAGGTTTTCTCGATATTGTCTGCAACCCGAGTACGAGGAGTAGGCGCTCGTGACCCACGCTAAAACCGTGCGGTGGCCATCTTCATACATTTGACTTATGACATCTGCGAAGAACGGCTCACTGTTTCTATTAGCCCAGTAAATGGGAATATCTATTCCCTTGCGGGGGAAGATATCCCTCATTTTGTTTAAAAGCGCGCGATTTTGGTCGTTGATAGGGCTGATGCCACCTAAAGCCATGTAATGGTGGGAAACCTCCTCGAGTCTCTCTCGAGGGATACCTCGGCCTGCGGTAACTCGTTCCAAGAATGGCATGACCTCGTCGGGACCTTCTGGGCCTCCGAAAGAAGTCAAAAGTATGGCGTCGTAGCTCATGAGAACAGCTTTCCAATCTGCTGAAGGTCGATACGTTGACCGGTAAAAAAGGGAACTTCCTCGCGAACATGCAGGCGAGCTTTGGTGTAGCGGAGATCCCGCATCATGTCGACTATCTCGTGCAGATCCTCTGATTCAAGGGCCAGTAACCATTCATAGTCCCCCAGGGCAAAGGAGGCCACGGTGCTCGAGGTAATGCCGGAATAGTTGTGCCCCGCAACTCCATGTTCGATAAGCATGTCTCGCCGTTCTGATTCATCCAGGAGGTACCAATCGTAGGAACGCACGAACGGATACATACATAACCACTTCTTTGCTTCGACCCCCAGCATGAAGCCAGGAACATGGCTCCGATTGAATTCAGCTGGACGGTGCAGTCCCATACCTGTCCAGGTGGGAACTGCGAGCTGTCCTAGTTGGGTATGAAGGAATGTAGAAAGAGCTCCTTGAATATCTTCAGCACGAGGTGCGTGGAGCCACAACAACAACTCGGTGTCCCCCCGAAATCCGCGGATGTCGTAGGCACCGCGGAGGGTGATGTCCTGTTCGGCGAGATCCAGCACCCACTGGTTGAATTCTTCCGAGGTGATGTCAGGTTCCACAAGTTTTCCACGCAATTGGTAAGCCGACCAATTCGTATATCGAATGGTGTTGTTGATGTGTTCTAGCTTGTCCGTGGTCATGCTGCCATCCTTTGGTAGTGATCTCGAGTGATGCCTAAAAGCCCGTTGCCGCTGAGGTAAGGGCCACATAATTCGATGTCGCGCTGTGCCGCAAACTCCTCCAAAGCTGCAACACGGGTCGCAGTCTTTCGGGGTGATTGATGTAGTTTGTTGATCCACTGCACCGTGCGCATTTCAGTGATTTCTGGCGCGAAAAGGGCATAAATCTGTGTGAGATCAAGCCGTGCGATGTCTCTAAGTGGCTTGTCAGGTGGCAGGCTGTCGGGGTTGTAGCTCAATCGGATGATATGCTGGTCAGTTTTTAACTGGCCAGCCACTGAAGCCCATTTCGCGTTGACGTGCGTGGTCGCTTTTGCAATGATGCGGCCGCCAGGTTCGATAAGTGCCCCGCTGCCCAGAGGGAAATCGTTGAGGCTCTGTGATGAGAGTAGAACGGTAACGAGCGTGGTTGACGTTGAGAGCGATTTTTCAGAAGCAGACACCGCGTTGGTAAGACGAATGGCTTCTTCCAGCTCTGTGCAGATACTGAGGGAGTGAGCTGTAAACGTCTCTGTCGAGGAACTGATTTCCCAGTTGTCATTGCTGAGGGACAATCCAGTGACCGGTGTTCCCAGCCGGAATTTCACGCCACGTGCACGAAGAACAGCCTCCACAATCTGTGCGAGGGAAAACATGCCTCCGCGCAGACGTGCAACGAGGGAACCAGGTCTCGCGCCGTGCGCACGAACCTGATGAGCTGCCTGAACGAGAGAGCCACATTTCTCGAAAGCCGCGAGGAGGTCGGGGAGTGTTGTAGTCGCAAGCATGTGATCAGCTGTGGTGCCATGAACACCAGCAAGAACGGGATTGACAAGTTTGGTGACAAAAGCTGCTCCCAAACGTTCAGTGACTAACTCTGCCACCGTTGTATTTTTTACTGGCGCACACGGCATGCTGTCCAAGTAGAGTGCACGATCAATTTCTTGTGGTGTGAACAACTCTTTAATCTCGGGGGCAGAGAGGTCTGAGGGGATTCCCAATACTCCGTGCGGAATGAGAAAAGCATCACCATGTGCGGGGATTATCCGTGCGTCGGAGCGGTGGGGGTACTCAATCTCGTCTTGGAGTCCAAGTTCTCCTAAAAGATTTGTTACCTGATGACCGGCAGTAGAAAAAGAATCAGCGCCAGCATCGATAATCTGGCCTCCGAGTTCCAGAGGTGAAAGGACACCACCGCACTCTGCGCTGGCTTCTATGAGCAGAACTCGTTCTCCTCGCCCCTGTGCCCGGAGTGCTGCCAAGAGGCCGGAGTAGCCTCCGCCAATGACAATGCGATCCCAGTGGGTGGTCATGCGCTGGCGAGGTGGACATACTCAACAATGCGAGTGAGAACGTCTGGGTCGGTTTCTGGCGGAACACCGTGTCCAAGGTTCACAATGTGCCCTGGGGACGAAGCGCCTTGGTCGAGAACGTCATCCAGGTGAGCCCGGATCTCTGACCATGGGGCAGTTAAGAGTGCGGGATTAATATTTCCCTGGAGGGGGACGCTGCTTCCCAGGAGGTCTTGAGCCGCAGTGAGTGGCGTGTGAAAATCCACACCCATGACGGTGGCGCCGGCGCTATGCATCTGAGTCAAGATCTTTTGTGTGCCCAGCCCGAAATGGACACGCGGGACGGGCTCACCTTGCCCGTCCACGAGGGGTGTCAGTTGATCAAAGAGTCGACGGGAATGAGGCAGGGCAAACTTCAGATATTCCTTTGGGTCAAGTTTCCCTGCCCAACTATCGAAAACTTGGAGTGCACTAGCACCTGCGAGAACCTGCGCCTGAATAAATGTTGCTGTGACATCTGCGCACCAACTCAGAATCGTGGACCATAAAGTTGGATCGTGTGTCATCATGTGGCGCGAATGGGGCAGGTCGCGGGATGGCCCACCCTCGATGAGATACGAGGCAAGGGTGAAGGGCGCTCCGCCAAAGCCGATTAGGGGGGTGTTTCCCAGCTCGGCACACAGTATGCGCACTGCTTCGGTAATGGGCGAAAGGTCTATATCGCCAAGTTCTCTCAGGCGTTGGATATCGGATTGTGTTCGTACCGGTTCTGAAATGACAGGTCCCACGCCTGGTTTGATATCTACATCGATTCCAGAGAGTTTGAGGGGAATCACAATGTCGGAAAAAAATATTGCGGCGTCGACGTGATGGCGCCTCACCGGCTGCAGGGTTATTTCTGCTGCCACATCCGGAGTGAGGCAACTGTCCAACATGGGGATGTTTTCCCTCATCTTCCGATATTCCGGAAGGGACCTTCCTGCTTGACGCATGAACCACACAGGGAGTGGTCGAGTACGGACTCCCCTCATGTTGAGTATCAGCGGAGAAGAACTCGTGCGTCCTGTGTTGAGGGGATGATCATTGGGCAACATCACGTGCTCATTGTCACGCTGTGGGAGTGGTCAGAGCTGACACGGTGTCAGAAACCGATTTGTTAGCGTGAGTGCGTGGCATTGGTTTTCCTAGGAACTGACTTTCACGATTCTGCACTTTCCACATTGGAATTTTTAGAGCAGGCATCGTCGAAAATTTTGCGTTCCCTCCACCAGGAGAGCGCACCGTTAGAAGGAGCTATCGTTCTTTCTACGTGTAATCGCTTCGAAATTTACTGTGAGTCAGACCTTTTTCATCCGGCACTTGAGTTCATCACGCACGCTATTTCGCAGCACGTGCCTTTGTCTCCCCAAGATATCAATGAGATGTTGCGAGTGTTATACGCCGATGCAGTTCCTGAGCATTTGTTTTCTGTCGCGGCTGGTCTGGAATCGATGGTTGTCGGTGAAGAAGAAATTGCCGGCCAAGTAAAAAGGGCACTCGCAAGCACGCAAAAAATCAACTTCTCCACGAAATCACTGAATCAGTTGTTTCAAACGGCCTCTAAAGTTGCCAAATCAGTCACCACGCAAACAGGTCTTGGGGCGTCGGGACGTTCCATCGTGACGACCGCACTTGATATTGCACAAGAACATATCGATTCGTGGGAGCACTCCTCGGCGCTCGTCATCGGTACGGGAGCATATTCCCGCGTAGTGACGGCAGCTTTGCAGAAACGTGGCGTCATAGACATTTCTGTCTACTCCCGGTCTGGTCGGGCAGATAAATTTGCAGAGCTGCATGGCATCCGCTCCATAACACGGCAGGAATTAGCTTCAGAAATTGCCCGGACTCACATCACAATCAGCGCTAGCGGTTCGCAAGGTTACGCCCTAGATCAGGACATCGCGCAGCAAGTGCTTGAGTTTAGGAAGAACACTGCACCAGTGGTTGTGGTGGATGTTGCGCTTTCTCGAGATGTCGCCCCGGAATTGAGCCAGCGGCCTGAGTTTTTTATCATTGATCTCGAACATATTCGAGACAATTCAGCACCTGAACATGTCGAATCACTTACCAAGGCAAGGCAGTTAGTCCACTCATCTGTAGTGGAATTCACGGGCGCTCTAGCCGCACATTCTGTGGACCACGTCGTTTCGGCACTTCGCGCGCATGTGGGCCTGTGGGTCGATGAAGAGATTGAAAATGTAAGAAAAAAATCAGGGGACGAAACCGCTCGTGAAGTTCAGAAATCTCTGAGAAAAGTTACCAACGCGATTTTGCATGCCCCCTCGGTGAAAGCTCGGGAACTTGCCGTTGATGGCAACCAGGAAGATTACATTCACGCTGTCCGGCTGCTTTTTGACCTGGAAGGGGCTCCACATGACTAAGTTACGCGTGGGTACTCGTTCAAGTTTGTTGGCTTTGACTCAGACAAGAAAATTCGTTGCGGACCTCTGTGAAGTTCACCCCTACATTTCTATTGAAGAAGTGCACATCCAGACCCAGGGTGACACCAGTACAGAACCCCTGAGTCAGTCCACGACTCCTGGGCTGTTTGTCTCCGAGCTCCGGTCAGCGTTGCTTGAAGGAAAAGTGGACTTCCTTGTTCATTCAATGAAGGATCTTCCGGCAGCCGCATTTCCGGGAATAGTTACCGCCTGTGTTCCATTGCGGGAAGATGCCCGTGATGCCCTCGTGAGTAACGGGCATCTGACACTTCGCGAACTGCCAGCCGATGCATTAGTGGGGACGTCGTCTCCGCGGCGGGCGGCAGCTGTTCGTCGAGTTCGTCCTGACCTTCGTGTGCACTCAATTCGTGGCAATGTGGATACACGAATCCACAAGGTGCGTACCGGAGAATTTGACGCCACTATTTTGGCTGTCGCGGGACTGAATAGAATTCATCGGCAAGATGAAATTAGTGAATATTTCACCACCGAGTTCGTTGCCGCAGCAGGTCAAGGAGCACTCAGTATTGAGTGTCGTTCAGATGACGCAAAGACGTTCGCGTTGCTTCGAGAGTGTAACGATCGGGAGTCAGAACTCATCACGACGGCAGAGCGTGCTGTCCTTCTGGGGCTCAATGCCGGCTGTTCAACTGCTATCGGTGCATCGGGTCATTTTGTAAACTCGCTTTTGTCGCTCACAGCTGAACTCGCGGTGGAGTCCACTGGCGAGGTAGCTTCCGTGTCACAGCGCCTCACGCTGAGGAATCCGTCACTGCGCAGTGCAACTGAGCTGGGTTTAGAACTTGCTGCACAGCTCGCTGCGCATCCCCTCGCATCTCGGGCTGCGTGGTCATGAACATCCTTCTGATTCGTCCGCACCGGAACGACGTGGATGCAACTGCGCTTTTGGCCCAGGGAATCTCAAGTGTCAGCGATCCCTTTCTCGTGGTGACCCCCACTAGAAACGCGGCGGGAGCGCAACGAATGCTCAATGTGCTGATATCGGGCGAACCGTGTTGGTTCGTGTTGACAAGCACAAATGCGCTGTCTTTTTTTGAACAGGCTCTGCCCAGCATCAACCTGCATGAGGTCTTTCGCGCTAACCCCCACGTGAGATATGCAGCAATAGGAAAACAGACGGCTCACCAGTTAACCGCGTGCGGTGTGGAGGACGTAGTCGTTGCACAAACCAGTTATGCACGCTCGCTTCTCGAAGAACTGATGAACTACCCGCCTACTCCAGTTGTTATCCCACGCGGTTCACTGGCCATGCAAACTCTGGATTTTGCTTTACGCCAAGCCGGCTATGACGTCATTTCCGAAGTTTTGTATGACACCACTTACCGGCATCAAACCCCTCCGAGCTTGGAAGCCATTCGGCGTGACGAGTTTGACGCGGTTCTCTTACGCTCTCCCAGCGCGGCGCGAGCTTTTGATCATTTCACCTCACACAGCAGCCTTCCTGTTGTGTGTGCAGGAACTACCACCGCAGAACATGCGCGTTCATTGGAACTCAATGTTGTGTTGGTGTGTGAAGACCCAGACCCAGAAGCGGTTGCACTCGATATCGCAGATTACGCGAAAGGAAACGCATGACTACTCGCCGCCCACGACGTTTGAGGAGAACTGAATCGCTTCGACAGCTCGTCGCAAATGTGCACATTCATCCCAGTGACCTGATGTTGCCAATATTTGTCAAGGAAGGACTTACCGAACCACAGGAAATAACAGGGCTTCCGGGGGTTCTTCAACACACCGAGGAATCTTTCCTTTCCGTTTTAGATGCCGCCCGCGATGCAGGAATTGTGTCGGTCATGTTTTTTGCTGTCCCCCTCGATCGGGATGAAACAGGCAGTCAAGCTTGCCGCTCTGATGGCATCTTGTCTCGGGTCATTCGCCGAGCACGAGGTCATGTGGGAGATCAGATGGTTGTGGTCGCCGATTTGTGTCTCGATGAATTCACCAGCCATGGCCACTGCGGCGTACTCGATGACCGTGGCGAGGTGGATAACGACGCGACATTGACGCACTACGTTTCGATGGCCACAGTTCTGGCTCAAGCCGGAGCAGATCTATTGGGAACGAGCGGAATGATGGACGGTCAAGTGGGGGCTGTTCGGACAGGGCTTGATCAGGCGGGTTTTAGCAGCGTAGGGATTTTGGCGTATGGCGCGAAATACGCCTCCAATTTTTATGGGCCTTTTAGAAATGCAGTTGACTCACAACTGGTTGGCGACCGGAAAACGTATCAACAAGACTTTCGTCGAAGCGGAGAGGGGATTGACGAAGTTCTTTTGGATTGCGAGCAGGGCGCAGACATCGTGATGGTTAAGCCAGCCCTGCTTTATTTGGATGTCCTCTCGCAGGTATCACAGCGGACAACTATTCCTGTGGCTGCTTACATCATCTCCGGCGAATACTCGATGGTTGAGGTTGCGGCAGCGGCTGGTGTTGTAGATCGGGAAAGCACAATTCTGGAGATACTTACCGCAGTCAAGCGCGCGGGTGCAGACATTATCTGTACTTACTGGGCCCTCGAGTTCGCAGAAAAGTTAGGAAAGTAACGTGGCCACTACCTCTCGTTCTCAGATCTGGCACGAACGTGCCCAACACTCCATTCCAGGCGGTGTGAGCTCGCCCGTAAGAGCTTTCAATTCAGTAGGGGGGACTCCCCGTTACTTTGTGAAAGGAGAAGGTTCCCGCATCTGGGATGTGGACGGTAACTCTTACGTTGACTTGGTGGGTTCATGGGGCCCCATGATCGCCGGACATGCACATCCGGAAGTGGTCGGGCGGGTTCGGTCAACCTTGGAGAACTCTTTCTCTTTCGGGGCTGCCTCTCCCGGTGAAGTTGAACTGGCAGAAGAGATCATTCGTCGCGTACCTGCCTGTGAGCGCGTCAGGTTTGTATCTTCTGGCACGGAAGCTGTAATGACAGCAGTCCGACTCGCCCGGGCTGCTACGGGACGCTCACTGATTGTGAAGTTTGCAGGCTGTTATCACGGACATTCAGATGCTTTACTCGTCCAGGCGGGTTCAGGGATAGCAACATTAGGTTTGCCCAACTCGCCGGGAGTGACCGTGGGGCAAACGCAGGACACTATTGTGCTGCCATACAACGACGTTGTTGCTCTTGATGAACTCTTTTCTCTACGTGGTGACGAGATTGCAGCTGTCATTACTGAACCGACCCCTGCAAATATGGGTGTTGTTCCTCCTGTGCCAGGCTTCAATGCGTTGATTGCAGAGCTGACCTCAACCCATGGTGCTCTCTTTATCCTTGATGAAGTGATGACTGGATTTCGCATCTCGCGGGGTGGATGGTGGGGGAAATACGGTCAAGCAGAGGGATGGACTCCAGACCTGTTCACTTTTGGAAAAGTCATAGGCGGTGGAATGCCTCTTGCGGCTGTGGGCGGTAAAGCAACCGTCATGAACATCCTGGCGCCATTAGGTAACGTGTATCAAGCGGGTACCCTCAGTGGAAACCCGGTTGCTACGGCAGCTGGCTTGTCCACCTTAGAGTTGTGTGACGAGGAGCTGTATCGCAGGATTGATTTCCTCGCAGAGGAAATCGGTCAGGGCATTAGCTCTGCCCTTACAGAGCAAAGTGTTGCGCACTCATATCAGCACGCAGGCAATCTTTTCTCTTTCTTTTTTACTCCACAAGGCGTGGAAAACTTTGCCCAAGCTCAACAGCAAGATACCCAGGCATTTTCAGTATTTTTCCACGCTTTGCTCGAACATGGAGTCTCAATACCGCCCTCAGCATTTGAAGCGTGGTTTGTCTCTAACGCTCTTTCAGATGCAGATGTTGCCCAGGTTTTAGATGCAGCGCGCCATGCGTCACGAGCCGTCAAAGACTTTCAAAACAAACATAGAGTCCACTTTTCACAGTCGCCAGCCCACCTAAAATATGAAAGACATGTCACCCAACAAAGCTGAGTTTCGTCGAGAGTCAATCCTCGAATGTGCGATTGATTTATTAGTGGATGGCGGAGTTGAAGCGGTGACCATGCCTCGTCTCTCTCAGTGCACAGGTCTTTCACGCCCAGGTATTTACCAGTACTTTTCCTCACGCGAAGATATCTTGGGCGAAATTCTCATCAACGATATGGCTGATTTGAGCAATGAGATAGATCGAATCCTCGCCCCAATTGCAGACCCAGATGAACAAATACGGGTCTGGATTCACTACGCACTTGCCCACGTTGCAAGTCCGCAACACCGCATGATTCGGGAAATCTCGATGCAGCTACTGCCCGAAGAAAAACGGGCAGAACTTCGTGCAATGCATGGGTATTTTCTCTCAACACTCATTTCGCCGTTGACCAAATTAGGTGTTACAAATCCCACCGCGGTCTGCAACATGATCTTCGGGGTGATTAGTGCCGCGGCAAAACGCATTAGCCAAGGTGCCACCTTTACGGAAGAGGCATCAACACTTGAAAGATTTGTTATCGCCGGAATCGAAGCTGCCCAATAGCGCCGTATTTAGTGGTCCTACTGAAGAAATAGAATAGAAGTTATGTCTGCCGGCAAAAGCTTTTATGTAACCACGCCTATCTTCTACGTGAACGATGTGCCCCACATCGGGCATGCCTACACCGAGGTGGCTGCTGATGTGCTGGCGCGCTGGCATCGTCAGGCCGGAGACCGCACCTGGATGCTCACCGGTACTGATGAGCACGGCGAAAAGATCCTCCGCACCGCCACCGCCAACGGTGCCACTCCTCAGGAGTGGGTAGACCGTCTGGTGGAGGCGTCTTGGAAGCCCATGCTGGGTACCCTCAACATCGCCAACGATGACTTCATCCGCACCACCGAGCCACGCCACGAAGAGGCCGTGAAGAAGTTCCTTCAGCACCTCTATGACAACGACTACATCTACACCGGTGAATACGAAGGTTCCTACTGCGTGGGCTGCGAGGAATACAAGCAGGACTCGGACCTCGTCGATGGCACCGGAGAGTTCGCCGGTATTCGCGTCTGTGCCATCCACTCCAAGCCCGTCGAGACGCTGCACGAGAAGAACTACTTCTTCCGCATGAGTGGCTTTACTCAGCCCCTGCTGGATCTCTACGAAGCCAACCCGAACTTCATTCAGCCCGAATCTGCGCGCAACGAGGTTGTGCAGTTTGTGAAGCAGGGGCTCAACGACCTCTCTATTTCACGTTCGAGCTTCGACTGGGGCATCAAGCTCCCGTGGGATGAATCCCACGTGGTCTATGTGTGGTTTGATGCTCTGCTCAACTACATCACCGCAGCTGGGTATGGCAGCGACCCTGAGAAGCTTGCGTCGCTCTGGCCTGCCACTCACATCGTGGGTAAGGACATCCTGCGGTTCCACGCGGTGATTTGGCCTGCCATGCTTATGGCGGCCGGTATCGAGGTTCCCCACCAGGTGTATGGCCACGGATGGCTCCTCGTTGGCGGCGAGAAGATGTCGAAGTCCAAGCTCACTGGTATTGCACCCAATGACATCACGGACACATTCGGAACAGACGCGTTCCGGTACTACTTCATGAGTGCCATTAGCTTCGGGCAGGACGGATCCTTTAGCTGGGAAGACCTTGCAGCCCGCTACCAAGCAGAACTGGCAAACGGTTTTGGTAACCTCGCCTCGCGCACCATTGCGATGGTGTCCCGCTACTTCGAGGGCGCTGTTCCCGCTGCAGGAGAGCTGACGCCATCCGACAAGGCCATCGTGGACGTAGTGGCCGCCGCAGCCGTGGAAGCTGATGCAGCCATTGAGCGTCTGGCTATTCACGACGCTGTCACCTCGATCTGGACCATCGTGGATGCTCTCAACGGTTACATCACGGAGCAGGAGCCCTGGGCTTTGGCCAAGGATCCTGCGAACGCAGCTCGTTTGGGCACTGTGTTGAACACCGCCACCGAGGGTCTGCGTGCTCTCGCCGTGCTGCTCTCTCCATTCATGCCCGAGGCAACCCAGAAGCTCTGGAGTGCACTCGGCGTTGAGGCTGGTTTGGGCGCTCTTGCAGCCCAGCCCATTCGCAACGCGGGCCAGTGGGGCCAGATTCCTGCGGGAACCACCGTCGGTGATCTTGATGCTCTCTTCCCCCGCATTGAATCAGTCGTTGAATAGTTTTTTCGTATGACCGAATCGGCATATATCCGTCAGCGTGACACGAAAGCTGAACACGGTCAGAAGCGTGACCTCAGCTATCCACCGCTGCCTGAGCCGCTTCCGGTTGCTGTTTACGACAACCACACTCACCTCGAAATCTCTGACGGCGACGAGCCCATTGACTATCACGAGCACCTCGAGCGTGCGGCAGAAGTTGGAATTGTGGGCGTGATCCAGGTCGGCGGCGACGTGGAGACATCCAAGTGGTCAGCCGCGGTCGCCGCGGCAGAGCCACGCATGCTCGCAGCCGTTGCCATTCATCCCAACGAAGCCCCCAACTACGACGAGGCGGGCACCCTCGATGACGCCCTCGCGGTGATCGATGAGCTGGCTGCCTGGCCCCGAACCCGTGCGGTGGGGGAGACCGGACTGGACTTCTTCCGCACCGGTCCCGAAGGCCTGGCTGCCCAGCGCCGCTCCTTCGAAGCTCACATCGACATTGCCAAGAAGCACGACATTGCCATGCAGATCCATGACCGTGATGCCCATGACGACGTGATTGAAACACTCTTGCGCGTAGGAGCGCCTGCAAAGACGGTGTTCCACTGTTTCTCAGGGGATGCTGCGATGGCCAAGATTGCGGCAGACAACGGCTGGTATCTCTCCTTCTCTGGAACCGTGACGTTCAAGAAGAACGAAAATCTCCGCGAGGCCCTGCGCGTGATTCCCCGTGAGCTCATCATGGTGGAGACCGACGCCCCTTTCTTGACCCCCATGCCCTACCGTGGTCGTCCGAACGCCCCCTATCTGACTCCTTTGACGGTTCGTGCGATTGCCGACGTGCTGGACACCGACCTCGGGGATCTCTGTGCCCAGATCGCGTTCAACACCGAGACGGTGTATGGCTCGTGGCAGGACGGACTGGTCGAATGAGTGTGACCCTGCTCGGACCAGCTGAGATTCGTGACCTCGCCGAACTCTTGGACGTCACCCCCACCAAAAAACTGGGGCAGAACTTTGTCATCGATGCCAACACGGTTCGCAAGATTGTGAAAGTGGCCAAGGTGGAAGCCGGCGACTCCGTAGTGGAGATTGGGCCGGGGCTAGGTTCGCTGAGCCTGGGCATCGTCGAAGCCGGTGCGTCACTTGTTGCCGTTGAGATTGATGGTCGTCTCGCCGCACAACTGCCGACGACCTTCGCTCAGATGGCACCGGATGCGAAACTCACTGTCATCCACGAAGACGCCATGAAGATCATGGAACTTCCCGATGAACCCACCCGGTTGGTCGCGAATCTTCCCTACAACGTCTCTGTGCCTGTTCTTCTGCACTTCCTTGAGCACTTCCCCAGCATCCGCTCGGGAGTGGTGATGGTGCAGGCCGAAGTCGGTCACCGCCTTGCCGCGGACCCAGGATCCAAGGTCTATGGCGGACCCAGCGCTAAGGCTGCCTGGTATGGAAAATGGCGCATTGCGGGAAACGTGAGCCGTCAGGTGTTCTGGCCGGTGCCGAATGTTGATTCAGTACTGGTCGGTTTTGAACGCGATGCGGTCCAGCCCGGTGACGAAGCGTTGCGTCGTCGCACCTTCGACATCATCGACGGTGCTTTCGGCCAGCGTCGCAAGATGCTGCGCCAGGCACTGTCTGATCTGTGCGGTTCCAGCGCTGAAGCAACAGCCCTGTTGGAGAAGGCAGGCATCAACCCCACGCTTCGCGGGGAACAGCTGGGCATCGACGAATTCGTGTCGATCGCCCTTGCCAGTTAGGTTGGAGTTATGACCGAGACGGGTGTTCGCGAAGTGGCTCATGTTCGAGCCCCGGGAAAGATTAATGTCTCGCTTGCTGTCGGTGCGGTCATGGACGACGGCTACCACGACGTGGCCACGACCTACCAAGCCGTCAGCCTGTATGAAGATATCAAGGCCTATCACGCGGATGATTTCTCGGTGAGCTTTACGGGTCCTTTCGATCTCAGTGGAGTACCCCTCGACGCCTCTAACCTGGCCATCAAAGCAGCACAGCTGCTGGCGCGCACGGCAAAATACCGCGGGGGTGTTCGTCTCGAAATTGAGAAAAACGTTCCCATCGCTGGCGGGATGGGTGGCGGCTCGGCTGATGCAGCCGGAACCCTCGTCGCCTGCGATGCACTCTGGGGAACCAACCTGGGCAAAGACGCTCTTCTCGCGTTGGCGGCCGAGCTCGGTGCTGACGTTCCTTTTGCCCTCACCGGTGGCACAGCCATTGGCACGGGCCGCGGTGACCGACTCAGCCCGGTACTGACCAGCCACGAACATTTTGAGTGGGTGTTAGTGCCCGCAGACTTCGGTCTCAGCACTCCCGCCGTCTATGGCGAGCTGGATGCTCACCGAGAACGCCACATCGCAGACATTAAGCCCGCACCCATCTCGCCCTTGGTGGACACCGCGGTGCTGCAGGCCCTGCGTGCAGGAGACCCCCACATGTTGGCCGAGTCTCTAAGCAACGATCTGCAGGCACCTGCACTTCACCTCCAGCCTTCGCTGGTGAAGGTGCTGGAGCTGGGCGAAAAGAGCGGCGCCCTCGCCGGGATTGTCTCTGGCTCGGGTCCCACACTGGCTTTCCTGGCTGAAGATAGTGAATCTGCCATCGATTTGCAGGTCACTCTGAGCGCTGCCGGTCACCGCGTGCTGCGGGTGTCAGGTCCCGTTCACGGCGCACGCCTGGTCAACGACTAATGGCGCACTTGTTAGGTGGAGAGAACCTCCACCTTGAATTCCCCACGCGCGTCATTTTTGACGGCATCACCATCGGCATCAATGATGGTGACCGTATTGGTGTCGTCGGTCGTAACGGTGACGGCAAGTCAACGCTGATGAAGATTTTGGCCGGCCGCCTCGAACCCGATGAGGGCCGCGTCACCCGCCGAGGCGGGATCACCCTCGGCATGTTGGACCAGTCTGATGAAGTTGATGGCACCCTCACGGTGGGCGAAGCCATCGTCGGCGGTATTGAAGAGCATGTCTGGGCCGGAGATCCCAAGGTGCGCGATGTCTTGACCGGTCTCGTCACGGATATCCCCTGGGATGCCAAGGTGGGTGACCTCTCTGGTGGTCAACGTCGCCGCGTGGCCCTGGCGGCCCTCCTCACTGGCGACTGGGATGTCATCTTCCTCGACGAGCCCACCAACCACTTGGATGTGGAAGGTATTTCCTGGCTTGCCGGGCACCTCAAGAAGCGTTGGCCCAACGGACAGGGCGGACTGTTGGTCGTCACCCACGACCGGTGGTTCCTCGACGAGGTCTCTACGGCAACATGGGAAGTCCACGACCGCATCCTGGAGCCCTTTGAGGGCGGCTATGCCGCCTATGTGCTCCAGCGCGTGGAACGCGATCGCATGGCGGCCGTGAGCGAAGCGAAGCGTCAAAACCTGATGAAGAAGGAACTAGCCTGGCTGCGCCGAGGTGCTCCTGCCCGCACGGCGAAGCCCAAGTTCCGCATTGAGGCAGCGAATGCTTTGATCGAAGACGAACCTCCGGTTCGCGACTCGATCACGCTGTCTTCGATGGCGATGCAGCGACTAGGTAAGGACGTCGTTGACCTCGAAGATGTCTCCGTCAGCTATGGCGAGAAGCAGGTGTTACGTGATGTCACCTGGCGAATTGCGCCAGGTGAACGAACCGGCATTTTGGGTGTCAACGGTGCCGGTAAATCGACCTTGCTCGGCCTGGTCTCCGACCACGTCCAGCCCACCTCAGGCCGCGTGAAGCGCGGGAAGACGGTGAAGATTGCCACCTTGACCCAGCAACTCGATGAACTCACTGCGGTCCAGGACATGCGGGTGAGTGCCGTGGTCGCTGAAAAGCGCACCACCTACACCGTCGGTGGCAAGGAAATGACGCCGGGCCAGCTCTTAGAGCGTCTCGGCTTCACGTCAGCCCAGCTCTCCACCCCGGTCAAGGACCTGTCGGGTGGTCAGAAGCGCCGGTTGCAGCTTCTGTTGATTCTGCTGGATGAGCCCAACGTGCTGATCTTGGATGAGCCCACCAACGACCTCGACACAGACATGTTGGTCGCCATGGAGGATCTCCTCGACACCTGGCCGGGCACGCTGCTCGTCATCTCTCACGACCGCTACTTGCTCGAGCGCATCACGGACAATCAATACGCCGTGCTCGAAGGTCACTTCACCCACCTGCCTAATGGCGTGGATCAGTATTTGGCCCTGCGGGCCAAGCAGATGGCTGCTCCCAGCATCTCTGTCACAGCACAGGCCACCGCCACCATGAATAAGCCACAGCCCAAGCTTGCTGGTGCAGAACTGCGCAATGCGGAAAAGGAATTTGGCTCCATTGAGCGCAAGATTGCCAAACAGCAAGCAGATGTTGCAGAGATCCACGTCAAAATGGCCGCACACGACCAGAATGACTACGTGGGTCTAGGTCAGTATTCCGAGCAGATCAGTAAGTGCGAGGGCACCATTGCAGATCTCGAGATGCGCTGGTTAGAACTCAGCGATCTCCTCGGGCACTAGTTGTGGGCTGAAACATCTCCGTAGGCGGTGTTTTCCCAGATCCACTTCTGTAGGCGTGGGGCGACCCAGAAACCATAGATGCCGATGGTGATGATGATCAGCAGGAACCACTTGATCCAGTGACCAAAGAGGCCTAATGCTTTACCTTCGAAAACCATGGGGCGGCCATCGATGAACGAGTGCTTGCAGCGCCAGCGCTCCACCAGCACCAGAGCATACGGATACATAATCCCGAGCGTGAACACCGTGATGAGGAAAGCCAGGATCTGGGTTCCCCAATAGGTTCCCGCGCCACCGTCAAAGGTGAAGGTTGGGCGTGCAGGTGCAGTGGTAGACATGATTCCCCTTGGTATTAGTCGTGGGCGTCTTGGGTGTCGACGTCGATACTGAGTCGGCGGAGTGATTCTGCCAGACGCTTTTGTTCAGGCTTAGAAAGAGATGCCAGAAGTAACGCTTCTGCATCTACGAGACGAGTAATGGCCGCATCCACCCGCGTCAGGCCAGCTGTGGTCATTTCGACCAGGACACCACGGCCATCGTGAGGGTCCTCCCGGCGCACCACCAAACCGCTGTCCACCAGACGGTCGATGCGGTTTGTCATGGTGCCGCTGGAAACCAGCGTCTGCTGCAGGAGAGCCTTGGGGCTCAGCTGGTAGGGAGAGCCTTCCCGGCGGAGAGCGGCAAGGACGTCGAATTCCCAGGATTCCAGCTTGGATTTGTGGAACGCGTCCTTGCGGGCACGGTCCAGCATTTTGGCTAAACGGCCAACGCGGGAGAGAACTTGGAGGGGAGAGAAGTCTAAGTCGGGGCGTTCACGCTTCCAGGACTGCACAATGCGGTCAACTTCGTCGTTCTCGGGGGCCATGCATTCATTATCTCGCGTTGTCGTGGACTAGTCCCGCACAGTCTGAATTGGCGTCATGTGTCCACGGATCTCTGAGTTTGTGGATGTGTAGCCTTCTCACTTACCTAAGTTCCGGGTGTGCAGAAGATAATTCCGTGGGTGTTTTACGTCTCACCGATGGGGAGGGAGGTGGTGGTGCAGGAATTGCGGAAGATCAGACTGAGCGAAGCGGAGCAGCATTCTGTAGAACGCACATTGATGAGAATTTCGCGGTCCGAGTCCCTCGTAGGTGATGTGGACTATTTGGGCCGGGATATTTGGGAGGTTCGGGTCAGGCTGGAGCGGCGGATTCTTCGACTTCTGTATTTCATGGTGACTGAGCCACCCCTCCACATTGTTGTCCTCGCGGCAATTAAGAAAACGCCCAAGACACCTCCTGCATGGATAGATCTCGCAATTTCACGAAAACACAAGTGGCTTTCCATTGACGGCTGACCAAATATCAATAGAATTATCACTAAATACCGATAGGAAGACCATGGATCAAGACATCACTGGTTTGAGGGCAATTTTTCCTGAAACCGATTGGGATTCACCAGAAGTACTGGCCGGAAACGATGACTTTAATGCATATTGGGACATGCTCGATCTACTCGTCCTCCGGCGGAAAGAGGCTGGTCTCACCCAGACAGATATTGCGAACAGAATGAAATCGAAACAGTCCGCAGTGAGCGAGATTGAAAGTTTAGGTTCGCGCCCTCGTATCGACACCGTTCAGAGGTATGCCCGCGCAGCGGGGTACAAGATCGTTTTTGAATTAGTCAAAGTCGAGGATGACGCTGCCGTAGAAACAGGGGACGCTCGCTAGAGCGAAACTTACTTCCGCTCACATCTGGCAGACTGTACATGTGGGTTTCCTCAAAGAGAACCCACAGTCCGCCATAGTGTAAAGGCAGCACAACAGTCTTTGGATCTGTTGGTCTAGGTTCGAATCCTGGTGGCGGAGCTCCCCGAGTATTTATTGGAGAAACCTTGGCCGACGCACAGCTCGCAATTGTTGTCCTTGCCGCGGGTCAAGGAACTCGGATGAAGAGCTCCACGCCCAAGTTGCTTCACAAACTTGGTGGTGTTTCGGTTGTCTCCCATGTGCTCGCCACTGCCCGCCAGCTTGATGCAGCTCATGTGGTCTCCGTCGTGCGACACGAACGTGACCGTCTTGTTGAAGTTATTGAGATCGACCTGCCTCAGAGCATCATCGTGGATCAGGATGAGATCCCTGGCACCGGCCGTGCTGTGGAGCTTGCACTAGCTGCTCTCCCTGCTGGTTTTGCGGGTGACGTGCTCGTGGTCAACGGAGATGTCCCATTACTGGATGCAGAAACCCTGCTGGGGCTCGTGCAACACCACCGTGCGACGCAGGCCGCCGGAACTGTCCTCTCCACTGTCTTGGATGACGCCACGGGATATGGCCGTGTCATTCGCTCTGCTGATGGCCACCTGGAAAAGCTGGTCGAGCACAAGGACGCTTCTGCGGCCGAGCTCGCTGTCAAAGAAATCAACGCTGGTATTTACGTCTTTTCAGCACCGCAGTTGCGTGAACAGCTGTCGAAACTGACACTGGATAACGCACAAGGTGAGAAATACATCACCGATGTCATCGGTTTGCTCCGCGAGGCAGGAGCCACTGTGGCGGCTGTGGAGATTCTGGACTCGTGGAAGGTTGAAGGAATCAACGACCGTGCCCAGCTTTCCCGTGCCGCCGGCCTTCTCAACGGATTGATCGTGCGCGGCTGGCAGCTCGCCGGAGTCACCATCACCGATCCCGCCACGACGTGGATTGATATTCAGGTGCAGTTGGCTCCCGATGTGGAAATCAAGCCCGGGACCCAGCTCCTGGGTGCAACTGTGGTCGAAACCGGTGCCGTCATTGGCCCCGACACCACCTTGCTTGATACGGAGGTTGGGGCAGGAGCGGTAATCAAGCGCACCGACGCGACGCTGTCGGTCATCGGCGCGAATGCCTCCGTCGGGCCCTTCTCGTACCTGCGCCCTGGAACCTATCTGGATGCAGACGGCAAGATTGGCACTTTTGTGGAGACAAAGAATGCCCACATCGGTGTCGGCAGCAAAGTTCCACACCTGTCCTATGTCGGCGATGCCACTATCGGTGACGGCAGTAACATCGGCGCGGGAACAATCTTTGCGAACTACGACGGTGTGACCAAGAGCCACACCACCGTGGGGTCTCATGTTCGAACAGGATCTCACAACACCTTCGTTGCGCCAATTAGTATTGGCGATGGAGCGTATAGCGGTGCAGGTGCGGTTATCCGGAAGGATGTCCCCGCCGGTGCCCTCGCCATCAACGTGGCACCACAACGCAACATGGACGGCTGGGTTCAGGCCAACCGTCCCGGCACCGCGGCAGCCCAGGCTGCTGACGAGGCTAAGTAACACCCTCCATAACGAGTCTCACCCCCTTCGAAAGGCCTTCAGTGTCAGAAATATCAGTGTCTACGAAGAAGAAGCTCGTCATTGTGAGTGGACGTGCACACCCTCAGTTGGCTGCAGAGGTTGCCAGCGAACTCGGAACCCATGTCTCCGGAACTGACCTGCGCACCTTTGCTAACGGTGAAATCTATGCCCGGTATGACGACAGCGTCCGTGGTGCCGATGTTTTCGTGGTGCAGTCCCACACGGCCCCCATCAACGAATGGGTCATGGAGACCCTCATCATGATTGATGCACTCAAGCGTGCATCCGCCAAGCGCATCACCGTGGTGGCCCCTTTCTACCCCTACTCCCGCCAGGACAAGAAGGGTCGTGGCCGTGAGCCCATCTCTGCGCGTCTGATGGCCGACCTGTTCAAGACCGCTGGTGCTGACCGCATCATGAGCGTGGACCTCCACGCAGCGCAGATCCAGGGCTTCTTTGATGGTCCCGTGGACCACCTGTTCGCGATGCCTGTTCTGCTCGAGCACTTCCGTGCGCAGTTGGACCCCAGCACGCTAACTGTTGTCTCTCCCGACATGGGCCGTGTACGTGTGGCAGATATCTGGAGTGAGAAGTTAGGCGCACCACTGGCCATCATTCACAAGCGTCGCGACCCCAAGGTTCACAACCAGGTCACCGTGCACGAAATCGTGGGTGAAGTATCAGGCCGCGTCTGCCTGTTGGTGGATGACATGATCGACACGGGGCGCACCATCGTCAAGGCAGCTGAAGCACTCGTCGCTGCCGGTGCAACAGGTGTTGTTGTGGCTGCCACTCACGCGGTCTTCTCTGACCCCGCTACCGAAATTCTGCAGTCTGAATTCATTAGCGAAGTTGTCGTCACCGACACTCTTCCCGTGTCAGAAGAGAAGCGTTTTGAGAAGCTCACCATTCTTCCCATCGCACCTCTGCTGGCAAGCGCCATCCACGAAGTTTTCGAAGAAGGTTCCGTTACGTCAATGTTTGATGGGGCTGCGTAAGTTCGCTTCACATGCGGGTTACCGCATATTTTCTCCACAGGTTTCTAAGTTTCTGCCTGTAAGCCTTGCGTGGCATGCATAAATTGCTTCATGAAACTCAGGAAAGACCTTGTATATACTTTTAACATATACAAGGAGAAGCTCATGGCGACCAGCAAAATCTTCTATAACAACACCACCCAAGCGGTGCGTTTGCCGAAGGATGTAGCCTTCCCTGCTGACATCACCGAAGTGGACATCATCGTTCAAGGTGAATCGCGAGTCATCGTGCCCAAGGGGAAAAGCGTGGTGGCATGGGCGCTGACCGGGCCAGGTTTCTCCGAAGACTTTATGGTTGACCGAGAACAGCCTGCGATGCCTGATGACAAGCCAGGAATGTTCGACTGATGGGGTATCTCTTTGATACGAACATCTTCATCCACCTTCAGCGAAACCGCGATGAACACCTGGCGGAAAGAATTCAGAACGTGGTCGTTGGTTCAGGAATTTCCTCTATTTCTGTGATGGAAATGTATTACGGGGTCGCGAGATCTCGTCAACCTGAGAACAATCTCATCATGACAAGGTCACTGCTGAGTATCATCTCCACCCTTGAATATTCAGAGGCAGACGCTTACGAAACCGGAATGTTAAGGGCGGAACTTGCTCGCGAAGGAACACCCATAGGTCCGTTTGATGTGTGCATTGCTGGACAAGCACGTGCCCGAAAGCTCACACTCGTCACGGCCAACATTCGTGAATTCGAACGAGTGCCAGGTCTTCGCGTGGAGAACTGGCTCAGAAGCTAAGTCGACGTTATGAACCGGGAGGGCTCGGTGGGCATTCAGCCCACAATGCTTCATCGGGGAAAGATTCCTTGAGTACATCAAGAGTTTCAATGATGGGTGCAGGTTCGAGGGAGGGTGTTCCCATCACGGGGGCTAGCGGCGCATCAAGAACCGTCAGTGCAAACAATATGACGGCCAGGATGCCCCACGCCATTCCTGCTGAGATCCTGGCCATGACCTTCCGGTCGGCTAAGTGCATGGCTAACAGGGCGCTCATGATGAAGCTGGAAAAGTAAATCACTAGCCACACCACAAAAGGGATCAACGCCGAGTTGCCCATGACCAGCTCCTCACGGGCTGTGGTCAGGTCAATGGTCCCTTGCAGTAGCCCAGGAAAGTTTTGTTGTTGCTGGACGGTATCGAGAGAGGCCGTGCTGACATCGGTGTTGAGTGCGAGGAGCCACTGCGTCGTGATGGGAGAGCCACCGCGTTCGTTATTGCCAATGGCATCCCAGTCATCTGCCACAGCAGAACGCAGGATGCAGATGACATCGCGTCTGATTTCTTGACGTTGGTCTGCCTCTAACGATTCGGCGGCAGAGAAAATGGTGAGACTACTGCGTCCCATTGTCTGGATGCTGGTCTTCGTGTCATCGAAGTCAGCAACCGCAAAGCTGAGCAGCAGTCCGAGCAAAATACCGACTGCACCTCCCACGAAGGCCAGGGTGTCAGTTAAGCGTCCGAGTTCACGCCCGGCAAGATCTTCCTCACCAAAGCGTTTGTCTGCAATTTTGTGAATGAAACGACCGGCATACCATCCCAGGAGTACACAGGCAAGAAGAATTCCTTGGGTAATAAGTATTTGAGCCAGCATCAGGCTTCTAAGCCTAGTTCCGCGAGCGTGGGCGGATTACATCCAGCTCGGGAACACGTGATGGCACCGACCTCTGCTGCGAGAGTGAGCAGGTTGATCCAGTCGTCGAGGGTCACGGTGGCCAGGAGTTCTTCTGCGTTGCCGCCCAAGGCACCTCGCTGCTGGAGGCCATAGAGGGTTGCGCCGAGGAACGAGTCCCCGGCACCAACGGTGTCAACAAGATCGATCACTGGAGCTTTCACACTCACGGTGTCTCCGGTGGGAGAAAAGAGCGTTGCGCCGTCAGCGCCACGAGTCATGATGACGTGGTGACCCTGACTTGCCCAGAGGCGTGCGGTGTCGACGGGGGTGCGGTCAGGATAGAGCCACGCCAAATCGTCATCGGAAGCTTTCACAATGTGTGCAAGCTTGATTTGGCGCTCCACGCGAATCGTTTCACTTTCACGTTCGAAACCCAAGCCCGGACGAATGTTGAGGTCGATAACCACGGTCGAACTCTGCGTGGAATGAAGGTGCCCTGCCAAGTTCTCGATCACGGACGCCCCCGGTTCGATGGCCGTAGCCACCGACCCAATCACGAGAGCCGCGGGTGGGTCGACTTCGAGGTGCAGGAAGGCACCGAGCGTCCAGCCCCAGTCTGCTGTGCCCTTGAGGTAGAAGCTGTAACTAGCTTTACCCTGGGCATCCAGTGATGCCACAGCCAGCGACGTGGGGTCGCTGGTGCGCTCCACGAGGGAGAGGTCAATGTTTTCGGGGCTGAGCCAGTCATGCAGTTTTTGGCCGAACTTGTCGTTACTCATCCGGCCAGCGAAGCTGACGTTGGCGCCCAGGCGCGCTAACCCAATCGACACATTCGCAGGGGCGCCACCGGGCTTCGCCTGGTAGCTGCCGTCAGCCTGCTGAATGAGGTCGATGAGAGCCTCACCAATGACCACAATGCGATCACTCATCGTTATCCTCCGTGACGTCTCTGTCGAAGGGGGAGAGGGAACTCCCGGGTATGGATTAGTGGGTGCTGGGTTCAGCTTCTACTTCGGAGCGGTCGCCTGACCACAGCGTGTGGAAGGTGCCGGGCAGGTCTACGCGCTTATAGGTGTGGGCGCCGAAGAAGTCACGCTGACCCTGCACGACAGCGGCGGGCAGGCGCTCCGCACGTAGTCCGTCGTAGTAGGAGAGGGAGGACGCGAAGGCAGGGATAGGAATTCCGCCGAGGGAAGATCCCGCCACAATGCGACGCCACGAACCGAGAGATTCAGAAACGGCGTTGGTGAAGTAAGGGTCCAGCAGCAAGGACAGCAGTTCGGCATCCTTGTCATAGGCTTCAGCGATGCGGTTCAAGAACTGGGCGCGGATGATGCAACCACCACGCCAGATCTTGGACACCGCACCCAAGTTGATGTTCCAGTTGTATTCGGCTGCACCGGCGCGAATTGCGTCGAAGCCCTGCGCGTAGGCAATGATCTTCGATGCGTAAAGTGCACGGCGCACGTCTTCGACGAAAGCAGCCTTGTCAGGAACTTCGAATGCGAAGTTCCGTGCAGGGAGGCTGTTCGCTGCATCGCGCTGTGCACGCTGTGATGACAGAGAGCGGGCAAATACGGCTTCGGCAATACCCGAGACGGGAACACCCAGGTTCAGCGCTGTCTGAACCGTCCAGACGCCGGTGCCCTTCGAGCCAGCCTCGTCGAGGATGACGTCCACGAGGGGCTGACCGGTCTTGGCATCCACCTGCTTGAGTACTTCAGCGGTGATTTCGATGAGGTAGCTCTCGAGTTCGCCGGTGTTCCATTCGGTGAAGATGTCTGCGATCTCGGCAGGAGTGTATCCACCGATCTTGCGCAGCAGGTCATAGGCCTCAGCGATGAGTTGCATATCTGCATACTCAATACCGTTGTGGATCATCTTGACGAAGTGGCCAGCACCATCGGTGCCGACGTGAGTAACGCAGGGTTCGCCTTCCGCGATCGCGGCGATAGAAGAAAGAATGGGTCCCAAAGTCTTGTACGACTCAACGGAACCACCGGGCATGATGCTGGGGCCCTTGAGAGCGCCCTCTTCGCCACCGGAAATACCGGCACCCACGAAGTGGACTCCCGTTGCCGAGACATCCTTCTCGCGACGAATGGTGTCTGTGAACAGTGCGTTACCACCGTCGACGATGATGTCGCCGGGCTCGAAGCGCTCAGCCAGCTGGCTAATCACGGCGTCAGTCCCGGCGCCGGCCTGAACCATGATGATGGCGGTGCGGGGCTTAGCCAAGGACGCGACAAAGTCGTCGATGGTCTCGGAGGCAATGAAGCCAGCTTCAGGGTGTTCGGTGATGAGCTGCTCGGTGCGAGCGGAGGAGCGGTTGTACACGGCGACCGTGTTTCCCTCGCGGCTGGCAAGGTTACGTGCCAAGTTCGAACCCATAACGGCGAGTCCAACGACTCCGATGTTTGCCTTCGCACTCACGAATGCATCTCCTAGCTACACAGAAATAAAGAAAAGTGGGAAAAGTAGAGATATTGAGGTCGTCTCTTACCTGAAAAGGTCTCTGTTTCAATCGTAGCCGACCGCAGAATGGGCTCTTTCCCGATTTCGCGGGGATAAGCCTCACCCGCTACAGTAAGAACGTACTTCGGCGAGGGATATCTCTGGGATATCCGTTATCGACGCGGTGGAATGTGGCTCTTGCCGTTTCCTCACGCTGACATGCGTTCGAGTTGAAAACACGAGACGGGGCCACGGCCTCATAAGTAAGGAGGCCATCATGGCTGAAGTTGATAACAAGGTACCCGCAGAGGTACGTACCCAGTTCGGTAAGGGTTTTGCTCGCCGTTTGCGTGCAGCAGGTCAGATTCCTGCTGTTGTCTACGGTCACGGTGCTGAAGTTCAGCACATTGCAGTTCCCGCACACCAGGTTCGCCTGCTTCTTCGTAAGAAGAACGCAATCCTCGACCTGCAGATCGATGGCACGAGCCAGCTCGCACTGGTGAAGGATGTCCAGAAGGACCCCGTACTTCAGATCATCGAGCACATCGACCTCGTTGTTGTGAACCAGGGTGAGAAGGTTCTCGTGAACGTTCCTCTCCACATCGTCGGAACCCAGCAGTCCGGTGCAGTTCTCGAACTCGACGCCAAGACTGTTCCTCTTCTCGCGAACGCAACTCACATTCCTGAGTACATCGAGATCAGCATTGAGGGCAAGGCTCCCGGTTTCCGCGTCACTTTCGCAGACCTCGCACTTCCTTCTGACGCTGTCATCGACGGTGACGGAACTCGCCTCGTTGTTCACGTTCACTCGCCTTCCGCTAAGGACCTGGCTGAGTCGGGCGACGAGCTCGCAGCTGAGCTGGCAGATGATGCAGCTCACGCTGAGCACAAGGCAGAAATCCACGCTGAGCAGCACGATGCAGAGAAGGCAGCAGCACTCGCTGACGCCGAACTCTCTGGTGCAGCTGCAGCAGCTGAGGCTGCTGAGTAATCACTCACGTGAGTAACACCTGGCTTGTAGTCGGGCTCGGTAATCCCGGGCCCGACTACGCCAGCCATCGCCACAATGTGGGCCAGATGGCACTGTCGCAGTTAGCCAACGACATCGGGGCAACGTTCAAGTCCCACAAAGCACACGCCTTAGTTGCAGAAGGTTGGGTGAGCCCCGGAGGCCCCAAACTGATTCTGGCTAAGCCCACAACGTTCATGAACCTCTCGGGTGGTCCTGTTGCCAACTTGATGAAGTTCTACGGTGTTGAGGCAGCGCATCTCATCGTTCTGCATGACGAACTCGACATTGACTTCGATGTGGTGCGATTGAAGAGTCATGGTGGCCATGGTGGTCACAACGGTCTGCGCGACATTATTGCTGCCATTGGCACCAACGAATTCAATCGTGTGCGCATTGGTATTGGCCGCCCGCCTGGACGCCAGGACGCGGCTGACTTCGTTCTTTCGAACTTTAATTCCACACAGCGTGAGATCTTGCCACATGTGTTGGCGCACGTCTGTGATGCGGTGGAGACCATTGCCACAGACGGCATTCTGGCTGCTCAGCAGCGCTTTAATTCCCCTGCCTAAGCTTTTCAGCTAGCTCAAAGCCGTCACCGTTACGCTGGTGCCATGAAGTTCACCCCGCGCGCGCTCATGATTGCCTCCTTGGCAGTCAGTGCCGTGTTGGTGACCTCATCCGCTGCTGTGGTTGCGAACAATTACATGAGCACCCAAGCCTCAGCGCAAGGGCAACTGGCAGCCACGCTCGCCTCTACTCAGGAACAGATTCGTCTCACGTCTTCACGGATTGCTGATCTGGAGCTCGCCATCTCGAACACCGAAGCAGTGTTGGCGGATTCCTCTGGCAAAGTCCTCGACGACACCTCCCGGATTGCGCTGGAGAAGGCACTCGCGAGTGCTCAGAAGACCCTTGTGAAACAGCAGAGCGCTCTTCGTTCCCTTCAGACAGCCGCCAAACAACTTGCTTCCATTGATGCTCAAGATCTGCTCTGGCCCTATGGTTTATCGCTGCAGGCTGATCAGGTCATCGCTGATGATCAGACAGATATTCCCTCTATTGCCCGTTCTGTGATCGCCCTGGGGGAAGGAATTCAGGGCGTCCAAGCCGCTCAATCTGCGTGGCAGGCAGAACAGGATCGCATCGCGGCGGAGCAGGCAGCAGCTGAGGCTGCCGCTGCTGCTCAGGCCGCGGCTGCAGCCCGCCGCGCTGCGCAGACACAGACACTGGAACAAAAAGGCGGCTCCACAACTCCCACTGCTCCCGCACCGCCAGTATCGGCGGCTGCGGCAGCACCTGTGACCGAGGGTTTTAACGTGGAAGCGTATGTCACCGCCCTTGCCCCCAATTCCTACATTGTCTGGGATGAGGGAATGTGCACCCGTCAGTTCGGTGCGAATGTGTATCTTTGTGGCTTTGCCACGGTGAACCTGAACGGCTCGAGTACTGATCGGGTGCCCATCACTCTGGATAGCTCGCTCCGCGATCGCTATTCCAACAGTGTGGGAGTGTCCGTCCTCGTACACGAAGCGGCACATGCTCGTCAGTGGTGGAAGTATGGCCCCTCCATCATGACCGCCTACAACGCTTTAGTTCCTGGACAAACGGGATCCATGCCCGTGGAATGGATGGCGGATTGCGCCACGATTGTGAAGCTGGGCTACAGCACGGGTTCCTACACTCGCAGCTGCACGGCAGAACAACTCGCAGAGGCCGCCACTCTCTGGTGACCGGCATAGACTAGCTTTCATGGTATTTCAGGGGCTTTCGCGCGCCCTTTCGCGCACCCCGAATGTCTCGGATGCTCTCAGCTATGCCACCCGCGATGCCGACTTTTCCGTCGTCGAAGGTCTTAACGCTCCTCTGTTGAGCGCCCTGCTGGAAGAGCGCATTTCCCGGGGTGAGCCACCTGTCGTCCTCGCTGTGACCGCAACGAACCGCGAAGCAGAACGCCTTGCCGCAGCACTGTCGAGCTTGATGCCCCATGCCGAGCTCTGTGACTTCCCTGCGTGGGAAACCCTGCCCCACGAACGCTTGAGTCCCAGCCCCGAAATCGTCGGGCGCCGCTTCGACGCATTGCGCCGGGTTCGTGACTGGGATGGAAACACCCCCCTGGTCATGATCACCTCGGTTCGCGGTGTGCTGCAACCCATTGCCGACAACCTCGGTGACGTGGAACCAATCTCACTGAACATTGGGTCCCGCGGCAATGACCTCGCCGCTATTTCAGCGCAGCTGGTTGATCTGGCATATGTCCGGGTGGACATGGTCACCCGCCGTGGTGAATTTGCCGTGCGCGGCGGCATCTTGGATGTGTTCCCGCCTGTGGCTGATCACCCGGTCCGTCTTGATTTCTTCGGCGACGAGGTAGACAGTATTCGTGCATTCTCGGTTGCCGACCAGCGCTCACTAGACGGCGATATCCCCTCGATACAGCTGCCACCCAGCCGGGAGCTCCTACTGACCGCCGCCGTGCGCCAGCGAGCACGGGAGATGGAACACGAGTTCCCCGGCATCAACCAGATGTTGGCCAAAATCGCTGAAGGCATCGCAGTGGAAGGTATGGAGTCGTTGACTCCTGCACTCGTTAATCGTCTCGTGCCGATCACGACCTATCTGCCCGCCGGGGCAGCAATTGCCCTGTTGTCGCCAGAGCGCATTGCGACTCGTGCCATCAACCTCACCGAAACGAATCGTGAGTTCTTAGATGCAGCCTGGAACGCCGCAAGTGCCGGAGCGCAGTCACCGATTGATCTTTCCGCCGGCGACTTCCTCACAGTCTCCGAACTTCGCTCACAGTATTCCGGCGGTCCGTGGTGGACCTTCAGTGCATTCCAGCATGGTCCAGATGCCTCGGAGCCTTTGCCGGAAGAACTCGATCTCGACGAAATCCTCGCCATTCGCATCGCGGCGAAGGCGGTGCCCACCTTCGCGGGCAATGTCGATGGCGCAGTCGATCACGTGCAGGCTCTGCTCATGCAGGACTGGACTGTGGTCATTGCGGCAGAGGGTCATGGTTTGGTCGAACGTGCTGCCCAGGTATTGGCAGAGCGTTCCCTCGCCGGCCGCATGGTGGCCGAGCTGCCCCTCGAGCTGGAACCCGGTGTTGCTTACTTAGTTCAAGCCTCGGTGGAAGCAGGTTTTGAACTCGAGGACGCCAAGCTTGCCGTCATTTCCGAAGCGGAGTTCTATGGCCGCGCAGCTGGATATGACGCCCGCGCTCCACGCAAGCTGGCCAGCCGCCGAAAGAATGTGGTGGACCCACTCAAGCTCGAAGCTGGCGACATCGTGGTTCACGAAACCCACGGTATTGGCAAGTTCTTAGAGCTCGTGCAGCGTGAAGTGTCCTCGGGTGGCCGCAATGCCGTGAAGACGATGCGCGAATACCTCGTCATTGAATATGCACCCAGCAAGCGCGGGTATCCCGGTGACAAGTTGTATGTCCCCACCGATCAGCTGGACCAACTCACGCGCTATGTCGGCGGAGAAGCACCCGCGTTGTCGAAGATGGGTGGCAGTGACTGGGGCCAAGCCAAGAGTAAGGCTCGGAAGGCTGTCCGTGACATCGCGGTGGAGCTGGTCAAGCTCTACAGCGCCCGGATGGCCAGCAAGGGTTTCTCGTTCAGCCCCGATACTCCCTGGCAGCGCGAGCTCGAAGAAGCGTTTCCCTATGTGGAGACCACCGATCAGCTCACCACCATCGATGAAGTTAAAGCTGACATGGAGCGACCCATCCCGATGGATCGCCTCATCTCCGGTGACGTGGGCTTTGGTAAGACAGAGATTGCTGTTCGTGCTGCCTTCAAAGCGGTCCAAGACGGCAAGCAAGTGGCCATTCTGGTTCCCACCACACTCCTGGTGAAGCAGCACTTCGAGACGTTCCAAGAACGGTTCGCCGGCTTCCCGGTTCACCTGCGTGCATTGAGTCGTTTCCAAACCGATAAAGAAGCGAAAGAAACCCTTGCCGGCATGACTGATGGCACGGTGGACGTGGTGATCGGCACCCACCGCCTTCTGGCACAAGGTGTCACCTTCAAAGATCTGGGTCTGGTCATCATCGATGAGGAACAGCGCTTTGGTGTGGAGCACAAAGATGCACTCAAGAAGTTGAAGACCAACGTGGATATTCTCGCGATGAGCGCGACTCCGATTCCGCGCACGCTCGAAATGGCGGTCACCGGCATTCGAGAAATGTCGACCCTGGCCACACCTCCGGAAGATCGCCACCCCATTCTCACGTTCGTGGGTCCCTTCTCCGAGAAGCAGGCGGCGGCAGCCATCCGCCGAGAAATCTTGCGCGAAGGTCAGGTCTTCTTCGTGCACAACCGCGTCTCCAGCATTAATCGTGTTGCAGCACAGATCGCGGAACTCGTTCCCGAAGCGCGCGTGGGCGTGGCCCACGGTCAGCTCACCGAGCACCAACTCGAACAGGTGATTATCGACTTCTGGGAGCGCAAGTTTGATGTGTTGGTCTCCACCACCATTATCGAAACCGGTCTCGATATTGCCAATGCCAACACCCTCATCGTGGATCGCGCGGACAAGTATGGCCTGAGCCAACTCCACCAGCTGCGTGGTCGAGTGGGACGTGGCCGCGAACGCGCCTATGCCTACCTCTTCTATGACGAAACCACTCCCTTGAGTGAAACGGCCCATGATCGTTTGGGCGCGCTCGCGGCCAACAACGAACTGGGCTCGGGTATTCAGATAGCCCTCAAGGACCTCGAGATTCGTGGTGCCGGAAACCTCCTCGGCGGGGAACAGTCCGGCCACATCGCAGGGGTCGGATTCGATCTCTACTTACGCATGATCGGCGAAGCCGTTTCTGCCTTCCGCGGCGATGTCGCAGAAGGCCAAACTGAGCTTCGCCTCGAACTTCCTGTCGATGCACGTATTCCTGACGACTACGTCGACAGCGAGCGTCTGCGCCTGGAGGCCTATCAAAAGCTGTCCGTGGCGAGTGGTCCGATTTCTCGCGACGAACAGATTGGTCTTGTTCTGGAAGAACTTACCGACCGATATGGCGAGCCACCAGCCGAGGTGCACAACCTCATCGCTGTCTCACGTCTGCGGCGCCGAGCACACCAGTCCAGCTTGAGTGAAGTTGTCGTCATGGGCTCCAACCTGCGCATCACTCCTGCCGATCTACCCGACTCCATTCAGGTCAGACTGGCGAGAATGTATCCGGGCGCCAAGTATGTTCCGGCAGCACGCGTCATCTCTGTGCCCCTGCCGGAGAATGCGGATCTCATTACGTGGACGGCGACCCTTCTGGACGCCATCTTCCCGCTGCCTGCGAAGGTGGAGGAAGCTAGTGCTTCTTCCGATAGTGCCGAGCGCGAATAATCACGAGCACGCCACCGATCACGATGGCTATCGCTGACCCCGTCAGCACACCCAGCACACCTTCATCGCGAATAGCGGCATCCTGCGCAAACGCCAGCTCATTCATGAGCAGTGACACCGTGAAACCAATACCGGCCACGGCAGCCACGGTGAGGAGATCCCACCCTCGAATGAGGGTCTCGGTTGCTTCGCCTCGTCTGGCTACGAGTGCCACCACGGTTCCTGCCAGCATGATGCCGATGATCTTTCCCACAGGAAGTCCTAGGGAGATGCCCCAGAACGCAGGGCTCAGTTCCGAGAGGGGGACGTCAGGAATGAGTACCAGCGCAGAAGCAAACGCAAAGAGGGGGAGGATCACGGCGTTAGTCACGGGCTGCAGGTTATGAGCAGCCTTCTGGGCCAAGCGGGGGTTCAAGACCAGCCCCAGTGCAACACCGGCGATGGTGGCATGAACGCCAGAGAGCACCGTGAAATACCACGCAAAGAGCGCAACGATCACGAGCAGAGCTGTTCGCGCGGCAGGGTTTCTGATCCGGCCTTGGCAGCCTAGGAACCTGAACAAATACACTGCGGTTGCCGCCATGCCGAGGGCCAGCAGGTTGATGGTGGCAGTGAAAAACACCGCGATGATTACGATGGCGATGAGGTCGTCCAACACAGCCAGCGCCAGGAGAAAGACGCGCAGGCGCGAGGGGAGTCCTCGACCAATGAGGGCAATGAGACCCAGCGCGAAGGCTATGTCTGTGGCGGTCGGGATGGGCCAGCCCTGGCTGAAATCTGGACCAGCAATGACGAGGTAGAGCAGCGCAGGAATAACCACGCCGCCGACGGCAGCAATCCCCGGCGCCAACGCATGTTTGACCGAGTTGAGTTCACCAGAGGTCAGCTCATGGCGCAGTTCCACCGCGATGATGAAGAAGAAGACGACGAGCAGACCGTCCGTAATCCAGTGGCTGATGCTCATCTCGAGGCTGAGGGCTGGAAAACCCAGCTGGGTGTGGAGTAGCTCCATCAGACCCGGACCTGCGACAGAGTTTGCCAGCAGTAAACCCATGATGGCGGCGCCCGCCAGGGAGAGGGCGGCATAACGCTCCGAACGAAAGATCGTGCGCATGCTCACTCGGGCCATGACTCTAGCCTAGGTCGTGTGCCGGGCTGGGGGACTATCCGCCGGCGTTCGCGTGACGCTCGAGGAAGCTATACAGCTCGGTCTCCTCCACGCCGGGGAATGTTCCGGACGGCAGGGGAGAGAGCACGTGGGCGTGCATGCGGGCGCTCGGCCACGCTTTGCCTTCCCACCGTGCGCTGAGGTTTTCTTCCGGTACCTTGCAGCAGTTCTCGTTAGGACAGGTCGACACCTGACGCTTGTCCGTGTCGCGTCCACGGAACCACTTGGCATCGTCGAAGGGAACTCCCACACTGATCGAGAATTCTTCCTTCTCGCCCGTACCGGTCTGGGTGGAATCCCAGAACGTGCCACTGGGGGTATCGGTGTATTGGTAGAACTCGTTGGTGCGATTGGTCCGATCAAATGCCACACGTGAAGGCCACTTGCGACACACAACCTGTCCTTCGATCGAACCGCTGGGGTCCGCGGGAATCTTGAGGCCATCGTTTTCGTAGCCACGGAAAATACCTTCACCCTGATTCACGCGCAGGAAGTGGGTGCGCAGGCCGAGGTGCTCGGTGGCGAGGTTCGTAAATCGCAGCGCTGCTGCTTCGTGCGTCACCCCGAACGCATCGCGGAAGTCTTCGATGGCGATGTTGCGTTCTTTTTTGGCGTTCTGCAGGAATGCCACCGAGGCCGTAATGGGCATCAGGCAGGCGGCGGCGAAGTAGTTGATTTCAAGGCGCTGGAGCAGGAACTCGGCGTAGTTGTTGGGTTTTGTGTGATCGAGCAGTCGGTGTGCAATGGCCTGGAGTGCCATCGCCCGCAGTCCGTGACCGCCCGGAATCGAGGCAGGAGGGAGATAGATGCGCCCGTTAGCCAAGTCTGTGATGGACCTGGCGGAGTTCGGTAGGTCATCCACGAAGATGAGTTCGAAGCCGACATTGTTTGCCATCTCTGCCACGGTGCGGTGCATGAGGGCACCCGATTCGTGTCCGGACTTCTTGACCAGGTCTTCAGCCAGTACATCGAGTTCGGGCAGGTAGTTGTTTTTTTCCCGCATGATGGCTTGCAGTTCGGTGTTGGCGCGGCGTGCTTCTTCGGGGGTGGCGATGGATTGGCGGTTCTTCCGTTCCATTTCTTTGTGCATCCCCACGATGGCTTCCAGAGCGTCATCACTCAGGCCTTTCGTGCTGCGCACGATCGGCAGATTGAGGGAAGTGTAGAGCTCGCTGCGCTGCAGACGCTCGAGTTCAATCTCGAGTTCCGATCGGCGGTCAGGCGCCTCGGTGCTCAGCAGTTCCGGCACGCTGACATTCACCGTGGCGGCAATAGCGTTGAGAACGGAGAGCTTGGGTTCGCGTTTGCCGTTCTCGATCAGGGAGAGCTGGCTGGGCACAACGCCGACGGCGTCGCCCAGCTGTTCGAGGGTCATGCCCGTCTGTGTACGAAAATGTTTGATTCGTTTGCCGAGAATCATCATGTCGTTTGCCATTTATTAACTATATGAGAAAAACAGCGATTTTTTCTAGGCAAAAAGGTGTATTTGTCCTATTCGGCTGGGTCAGAATTGAATTATCACCAAGTTTTCGCCCTCGGAAACTCGCTGATCGAGACAAAGGAGACTCAGATGTCGATCGCAGACCTCACTCACACCGAGCCCGTAGCTCAGTCTGAGGTGCCCATCGCAACTGAACTCAATGCACCTCCCTTCGTGACACAGCGTGCGCTGTTGCACTGGGTTGCTGACATTGCCAAGCTGACCAAGCCCGAGCGCATCGAATGGTGCGACGGCTCAGACGCCGAGTGGACCCGCCTCACTCAGCTCATGGTTGACGCTGGCTCGATGCTTCCACTAAACCCCGCCAAGCGCCCCAATAGCTACCTGGTTCGCTCCGACCCCGACGATGTCGCACGTGTCGAGGACCGCACATTCATTTGCTCCGTCAACGAAGCCGATGCAGGCCCCACCAACAACTGGCGTAATCCCGATGAGATGAGCGCAGAGCTCAAAGGTCTCTTCGATGGTTCCATGCGTGGACGCACCATGTATGTCGTTCCTTTCTCCATGGGCCCCTACGGCGGACCTATCTCTCAGGTAGGAATCCAGCTGACGGACTCGCCCTACGCTGTGCTCAACATGCGCATCATGACCCGCATGGGCTTTGATGCACTGGCGCAGATCGATGACACCACCCCCTGGGTTCCTGCCGTTCACTCGGTCGGTGCACCCCTGGTGGATGCAACAGGCAGCCGTATCGAGGACGTGGCGTGGCCATCCAACTCGACCAAGTACATTTGCCACTTCCCTGAATCTCGTGAAATCTGGTCCTACGGTTCTGGATACGGCGGAAACGCACTGCTGTCCAAGAAGTGCTTCGCTCTGCGCATCGGATCCTTTATGGGTCTGCAGGAAGGCTGGCTCGCAGAGCACATGCTCATCCTGAAGCTCACCTCGCCCCAGGGCAAGGCGTACCACATGGCTGCCGCATTCCCTTCGGCCTGTGGCAAGACTAACCTCGCCATGCTCAGCCCCACCGTCCCCGGCTGGAAGGCCGAGACCATCGGTGATGACATTGCGTGGCTGCGCCCCGGAACCGACGGTCGTCTGTTCGCCATCAACCCCGAAGCTGGTTTCTTTGGTGTTGCTCCTGGTACCGGTGAAAAGACCAACCCCGTCGCCATGGAAACCGTGAGCTCCAACACCATCTTCACTAACGTGGCCCTCACCGATGACGGCGACGTCTGGTGGGAAGGCATGACCGAGGCAACTCCTGATCACCTCATCGACTGGCGAGGACAGGACTGGACTCCTGACGCAGGTCGTCCCGCCGCACACCCCAACTCACGTTTCACGGTGCCCATCCAGCAGTGCCCCACGCTGTCGGATGAATGGTACGAGAACGCCGGCGTTCCTCTGGATGCCATTATCTTCGGCGGCCGCCGTGCGACCAACATTCCACTCGTTGCCGAAGCCTTCGGCTGGCAGCACGGTGTTTTCATCGGTGCCACCATGTCGAGCGAGCAGACGGCAGCAGCAGAAGGAACCGTGGGCGATCTGCGCCGCGACCCCTTCGCCATGCTTCCTTTCTGCGGCTACAACATGGCTGACTACTGGGGTCACTGGCTCGAGATTGGCGCGCAGCTCGGCGACAAGGCTCCCCGTATCTTCCAGGTCAATTGGTTCCGTAAAGATGCCGATGGTTCCTTCCTCTGGCCTGGATTCGGTGAGAACTCTCGTGTTCTCGAGTGGATTGCTCGCCGCGTTGACGGTGATGTGGCAACCGAGGATGCTCCTATGGGCCGCGTCCCCGCTGCCGGCACTTTCAACCTCGAGGGTCTCGACGTCTCAGACGAATCCATGGAGAAGCTCTTCCACGTGGACCGCAATATGTGGACCGCCGAGTGCGATCTGACCGAGGAATACTTCGAACAGTTTGGTGATCGCGTTCCTGACGCGCTCATCGCAGAGCTGGCTCAGCTACGAGGACGTCTCACCACGTAGATATCTGGGCCAAAACCGACATTTTTTTGTCGGACGAGTGAACCGAGCCTGTTGTCTCTCAGACTCGGTGAGAGGATGGGGCTGAACATCTGGAGGGAAACTGATGACCAGCCCCATCCTCTCCTCACTTCGAGGAGCGGCTAGCCGCCGTTATCGGGTCGCCATCTGGATCGCCCGTGTTCTGGCTCTCGCCGTGACGGCGTTGTATTCCTTCGCCTGGTGGGAAGAATCTTCCGCACGGCAGGATCCCCTGTTGGGGGGTGCGGTCACCACCGATGTGTTCTACGCCTGGGCCATCTGGACCCACTTACTCCCGGCCATTGCCCTTCTTGTTTTCACCATCGTGGGGTGGAACCGTCCAGGAATAGGAAGTGTCGGCTTTGCGCTCTTCGCTTTCCTGCAAATGTTTAGTGTCGGCTCCGAGTGGATGTACATCCCCATCGTCGCCGCACCAGGGTTGATCGTGGCCATTGCGTTCGTCACGTCTTACCGCTGGGGAATGATTGACCAACTCCGAGGGAGAACAGCGTGAGCACGCACGACGAAACCACCCCGAGCAAGCTCGATGAACTTATCGAGGTCATGGCGGTACTACGTGCACCCGGTGGCTGCCCCTGGGATGCCGAGCAAACCCACGAATCTTTGATCAAGTACTTGGTCGAAGAGACCTACGAGCTCATCGATGCCATCGAGTCAGGCAACCGTGAGGAAATGATCGAAGAGCTCGGTGACGTGCTCTATCAAGTCATATTCCATGCAGACCTTGCGTCGAACACCCCGGGTGAAGAATTCGACATCCAAGATGTCGCCGCCCACATGACCGCCAAGATGGTGGGTCGTCACCCTCACGTGTTTGGCGAGAACAAACTCGAAACCGCCGAGGATGTCATGCAAGTGTGGGACGAACTCAAAAAGGTAGAGAAGCCAGGTCGTACCTCCACACTCGACGGCATCCCACAGTCCATGCCCGCGCTCGCGCTCGCCGAGAAACTTCTCGGCAAAGCTGAAAAGGTCGGCTTAGACAAGCAGCACCTGCCCGATCCACCCATCTGGGCAGACGAGGATGAAGTCGGCAGCATTCTGCTGAGCATCGTGTCCTCTGCCCGCGAGCAGGGAATTGACGCAGAGAAAGCACTGCGCGTGCGGTTGCGTGAACTGCAGGAAGACATTCGAGAGGCAGAATAGATACATGGCTCGTGACGTCTCCCCTCCCCGTGGCATGCGGGATTTTCTGCCCGCTGATAAGGCCAAGCGCGAACGCGCTTTGCGGACCATACGGGGGGTCTATGCCAGCCATGGGTTTGAGGAAATCGAGACGCCAGTCGTCGAAGACTTTGACCGTCTGCACTCTGGCCTCGGTGGGGATAACGAAAAGCTTGCCTTCAGCGTGCTTAAGCGCGGACTGGATAAGGACGCTCTCGAAGCAGCAGCGAACTCCGGTGATGCGCACGATCTCGCAGATCTGGGGCTGCGCTTTGACTTGACCGTTCCCCTGGCGCGCTTTTATGCCAGCCATCGTGCTGAGTTGCCTACTGTGTTTCGTGCGATTCAGATAGCCCCCGTGTGGCGGGCAGAGCGCCCCCAGAAGGGGCGCTACCGCCAGTTTGTGCAGTGTGACATCGACATCATTGGGGAAGGGAGCCAGCTTGCCGAGGTCGAACTCATCACGGCCACTTCCGCGGTGCTCTCGACGCTGGGGCTGCAGGGCTGCACCATTCGGATCAACGACCGCCGTATTCTGGCAGGCATCTTGCACTACTGCGGTTTTGCCGAAGAACGATTTGGTTCTGCCCTGATCTCCATTGACAAGCTCGACAAGATCGGTGCTGCCGGCGTCGTGGCAGAACTTTCCGAGACCGGCCCTGATGCAGCTGCAGTTCTGGGCGGACTGCTGGAGCGCATTGAACCGCACCTTGCCTCCGGGGGAGTGCCGATGACTACCGCCGATATTCTCTCGGTGCTCCCTGACGGTATTGATCCCGATGCTGTGGCGGATCTGGAATCACTGGCTGCGGCATTGACCCAGCTCCCCGACGGTGTTGAAGTTCGCTTCGATCCCACCCTGGTTCGTGGCATGGGGTATTACACCGGCACCATCTTCGAGATTGCACACCCTGAATCTGGCTCCTCTGTCGGCGGGGGTGGTCGCTATGACGGCATGATTGGTCGATTCCTCGGCCAAGATGTTCCCGCTGCTGGATTCTCTATTGGTTTTGAGCGCATCGTGGATCTCATTGATGTCGACGACGCTGCTGCCTCCGACAGTGTCGTGCTCGTTCACGATGCTGTACTAGACAGTGCGGACTTGTCTCTGAGTACCTTAATCGGGATCAAGGCGGAGCTCATTGCTGCCGGGAAGCGTGTTCGACTGGAAAAGAAGGTCAAGAACCTCACCCCCGTGCTCGATCGTGCCCGCGACGCCGGCTTTGGAACATTTGCCTTTGTTTCTGCGGAGACTACGAGTGCCACCGACCTGGTATTCAAGGACCTCGCCTAGAATTAGCAGTATTCCCTCCCCTTTTTCTTTCACCACACATACACACAAGGAGATACTGTGGCCCTGATTGACGCCATTGGCGCACGCGAAATTCTCGATTCTCGCGGTAACCCCACCGTCGAGGTAGAGGTTCTGCTCGAAGACGGCGTGCTCGCACGCGCTGCAGTACCTTCCGGTGCGTCCACCGGAGCTTTTGAGGCCTACGAGCTTCGCGATGAAGACTCCAGTCGTTACCTCGGTAAGGGAGTTCAGAAGGCCGTCGACGCCGTTCTCGACGAAATCGGGCCCGCACTCGAAGGTTTCGATGCTGCTGACCAGCGCCTCATTGACGGCGCCATGATCGAACTCGATGGCACTGAGAACAAGAAGCGCCTGGGCGCTAACGCCATCCTCGGTGTGTCCCTTGCTGTAGCAAAAGCAGCTGCAGACTCGGCTGATCTGCCTCTGTTCCGTTACGTTGGCGGCCCCAACGCGCACACTCTTCCTGTTCCCCTGATGAACATCATCAACGGTGGTGCCCACGCAGACACCGGTGTCGACATCCAGGAGTTCATGGCTGTACCTCACGGCGCAGAAAGCTTCTCGGAAGCACTGCGTTGGGGTGTGGAAATTTACCACTCGCTCAAGTCGCTGCTCAAGAAGAACGGTATGGCAACTGGTCTGGGTGACGAAGGCGGCTTTGCTCCTGACCTCCCCAACAACCGCGGTGCACTCGAATTCATCATGGGCGCCATCGAGCAGGCAGGTTTCACCCCCGGAAAAGACATCGCACTTGCCCTCGATGTTGCGTCGTCGGAGTTCTTCACGGATGGTTCGTACCACTTCGAAGGCCAGAAGCGCACCTCCGAAGAGATGACGGCCTACTACGCAGAGCTCGTGCGTGACTTCCCCCTCGTGTCTATCGAGGACCCCCTGGACGAAGACGACTGGTCCGGCTGGACTCACATCACGGCAGAGCTGGGCAATAAGCTGCAGCTCGTTGGAGACGACCTCTACGTGACCAACCCTGTTCGTTTGCAGAAGGGTATTGACCTCAAGGCTGGTAATTCCATTTTGGTCAAGGTCAACCAGATTGGTACCCTCACCGAGACCCTCGACGCCGTTTCCTTGGCTCAGCGTCACGGTATGAAGGCGATTCTTTCTCACCGCTCGGGTGAGACCGAAGACACCACTATTGCGGACCTTGCTGTGGCCACCGACTGTGGTCAGATCAAGACCGGCGCACCTGCACGAAGTGACCGTGTTGCGAAGTACAACCAGTTGCTACGCATCGAAGAAGAACTGGGAGATGCAGCTGTCTACGCAGGCAGCAGCGCATTCCCCCGTTTTAGCGCCTAGGACCCCAACGGCCCTGTATGGCTCAGAAAAACGTTCGCGTTCGGAAGGTTCCGGTGTCTTTGGTCACCGGAACCACGAAAGCGGGCGTCTGGTTAGGCAGTATTCGCCTTTCCGGATTCTCTTTCCTCATCATGGGGCTCGTTCTTCTGGGGGTTTTGGTGCTGGCGCCCCAGCTGAAGATTGTGGTGGAACAGCGCCAGGTGATTGCAGATTTACAAGCCGAGGCGGATCTCAAGACGTCACAACTGACCGATCTGGAAAAGCAACGTGCTCGCTGGGATGACCCCGCGTATGTGCGTGCACAGGCACGCGACCGCCTGTATTACGTCATGCCGGGCGAGATCAGTTACTTGGTCATCAACGACGCCACGATTGACGGGCTCAAGCGGGAAAAAGCCACGGCGTCTGTGCAAAACACCAACACGGACTGGGTTGCCGGTCTGCTCAAATCATTCCTCGTTGCGGGCTTGGGAACACCCACCCCCGAGCAAGTTCAACCTACCCCTGCACCCGAAGGCTAAATATGCGTCCCCCCTTTGAACCAGCCAGCGACGACGACATTCGGATTGTGTCGGCGCAATTGGGGCGTCCCGCGCGCGATGTGATTGGCATCCCTGCTCGCTGTGTCTGCGGTGCACCCACCGTCGTGGCGACCTCGCCCCGATTGTCAGACGGCACTCCGTTCCCCACTTTCTACTACCTCACCCACCCGGCTGCCACGATCGCCATGAGTGACATGGAAGCCACCCAGGTCATGGCTGAATTCACCGAGATCTTGGGAGCTGACGAAGCCATGCAGGCGCAGTACCTCGTAGCCCACGAACAGTTCATTTCCGACCGAGAAAGCATCGCGGTCGTTCCCGAGATCGAAGGTATCTCCGCCGGTGGCATGCCTGTGCGCGTGAAGTGCCTGCACGCGCTGGCAGGACATGCCTTAGCGGCAGGTCCCGGCGTGAACCCCATCGGCGACTTAGCGTTGGAGCGCTCCAGCTGGTCGCCCGAGGTGTGTCAATGCATCGACTACGACGCGGCCTAACTGCCCTCGCGGTCATAGCTGCCAGCTTGCTGGCAGTCCTGCAGGCCACCCCAGCGCACGCGGATTACATCCGCGATATGGAGTACTGGCTCTCCGATTACAACTTCTACCCCGCCTGGGATGTGACCCAAGGTGATGGTGTCCTCGTCTCCGTCATAGACTCCGGCATTGGCTATGCACCGGACATCAACGCAGCCGTTGTGGGTGGGGCAGACTTTTCCGGGATTGGCTCACCCGATGGGCGCACGCCTGTGGGTGCTTCCCCGGAACATGGCACTCTCGTAGCCTCCGTGCTTGCCGGCCGGGGAACCGGCGGGGGAGCCGGGGTACTCGGAACCGCTCCCGCAGCATTGCTACTTTCTGCTTCTGTCGCCCTCGGGGTCGAGACAGAGATTTCCTCCGACGAACAGATTGCGAACGCTATCCGCTGGTCCGTCGACCAGGGCGCAAAAGTTATCAACATGTCCCTCACCCGCAACAGCTTGGAATGGCCGCGGGGCTGGGACGAGGCGTTTATGTATGCCTTCGAACATGACGTGGTCATCGTGGCCGCTGCCGGAAACCGCGGCACAGGAACGACCGAGGTGGGGGCGCCGGCAACTATTCCAGGTGTGCTGACCGTGGCTGGTCTTGATGCCAATGGTGAAGCCAGCTATGACGCTTCCAGTCAGGGTATTACCATCGGTGTCTCGGCGCCGGGTGAAGACTTGGTTGGTGTGGCGCCGGGTGGTTCCTATATGAAGTGGTCTGGTTCCAGCGGTGCAGCACCCATCGTTTCGGGACTCGTGGCACTCGTCCGGGCCTCGCACCCCGAGCTCGATGCCAACAATGTCATCAACCGAATCATCACGACAGCCACCCCCGTGGACGCCGTTCCCAGCCCTATTTATGGCTACGGCAAGATCGATGCGTATGCCGCGGTGACGGCTGATGTTCCGAGCGTGAAAGCCAATCCGCTAGGCGATTTAGCCGAATGGATTCGTCTTTATCGCCGCGGCAGCTCCACCGGAACACCGGAGCCTTTTGATATTTCTACTGCTACCCCCGCTCCCTTGCCCTTCGATAGCGGCAACATTGCAGGGCTTCCCACCTGGTATCAGGTAACCAGCGTGGGTGTTCCATTATTGTTTTTCGCCGGATTCGGTACGATTGTAGTTATCGGGTACATCGCAGTGACCCGGAGAATTCGTTCTGTCTCTGTTCCACCCAGTACCTCCCTCGAAACAGACGACACAACCCCACCCCCGAATGCTTAGCAGGAGACGTATTACTGTGCCCAAGATTCTGATTGTCGGTGCTGGTTACGCTGGTTTCTATACCGCGTGGAAGCTCGAAAAGCTCCTTCGTAACGGAGAAGCGGACGTCACCATTGTTGACCCACTTCCCTATATGACCTACCAGCCCTTCCTGCCAGAAATTGCTGCAGGTTCGATTGAGCCTCGTCACGCTGTGGTTGGACACCGCTCACACCTCAAGCGCACCCGCATCATCTCGGGCAAGGTCACCGGTATCGACCACACCAAGAAGACCGCTGCGATCGTTCCCAACGCAGGCGAGAACTTCACCGAGTCCTACGACCAGGTCATTTTCACCGCAGGCGCGGTCTCTCGCACCTTCCCCATCCCCGGTATTGCGGACAACGCTATTGGCCTCAAGACCATTGAAGAAGCTGTGGCCATTCGTGACCGCCTCCTCTCCAACTTCGACAAGGCAGCACAGTTGCCTGCAGGTCCTGAACGCGACCGTCTGTTGACCGTCACCGTCGTCGGTGGTGGCTTTGCCGGTATTGAAGTCTTTGCTGAACTTCGTTCACTGGCGTCCTCTCTCATCAAGGACTACCCCGAACTCACCTTCGAGGACACCCACTTCCACCTCATCGAAGCCATGGGCCGCATCATGCCTGAGGTTTCCCTGGAGACCAGCAAGTGGGTTCTCAACAACCTCGCCGAGCGTGGCGCACAGGTTCACCTCGACACTCAGCTCCAGTCGGCAGAGAACGGTGTCATCCAGCTCTCCACCGGTGAGAGCTTCGCCTCGGACCTCATCATCTGGACTGCCGGTGTGATGGCGAACCCCATGCTGCGTGCTACAGACTTCCCCCTCGACGAGCGTGGTCGTCTGCGCGTGCGCGCTGACCTCCGCGTTGAGGGCGAAAACGGTGTGATCGAAGGCGCCTGGGGCGCCGGTGACGCAACCGCATGTCCTGACCTCTCTGGCGGTGGCGTCGGCGGTTACTGCGTTCCTAACGCTCAGCACGCTGTTCGCCAAGGCAAGCTCATGGCACGCAACGTTGTTGCCGTTCTCCGCGGCGAAGGCCCCACTGACTACTTCCACAAGAACCTCGGTGCTGTTGCTGGTCTCGGCCTCAACATCGGTGTGTTCCAGTCCGGCAAGTTAGCTCTCAAGGGCTACATCGCATGGTTGGCTCACCGCGGTTACCACGGTCTGGCTATGCCTTCCTTCGAGCGTAAGTTCCGCGTCGTGGGTGGCTGGTGGAACAACTTCTGGCTCGGCCGCGACATCGTCTCGCTCGAAGCTCGTGAGACTCCTCGCGCCGCATTCGAAGAGTTTGCTTCGCGTCCGGCACCTGCAGCGCCTGCCAAGGCAGCAGCCAAGCCTGCAGCTAAAGCCCCTGCAAAGAAGCCCGCAGCAGCCAAGGCTCCAGCGAAGAAGCCTGCGGCTAAGAAGTAAATCTTCTCATCGCAGAAGGGGAGGCCGTCACGGCCTCCCCTTCTGCTTTGCTAGCCTGAGTAGGTACGCCCCCATAGCCCAATCGGCAGAGGCAATCGACTTAAAATCGATCCAGTGTGGGTTCGAGTCCCACTGGGGGTACCACTAGATATCAGTTCTTGCGTCGGTAGGCATTTTTGCGATGCGAGACGAGGACTATTTCGATCATGATTTCGTTGTCATAGATTTCATAGATTTCATAGATCACTCGATATTCACCACGTCTGGCGACCATCATTCCTGCGAGGTCTCCGCGCAAGCTCTTTCCTAGACGGTGAGGGTTCTCCGCGAGTGGTCCATAGATGAACTCAATGACGGCTGCTGCAACTTTGAGGGGGAGTTGAACCTCGATGGCAACACGAGCAGCGGGAAGAATATTGACGGTGTAGGACTGTTTCATTCGGGCACTCTGGCAGCAATGCCGGCGAGAAGTGTTTCTTTGTCCACAGCCACACTCAGCCCAGCTTGTTGTTGAGCCAATGCTTCCCGGAGTTTAGTCATCGTTTCCTCGTCACCCAAGATATCTATGGTCTCAACGAGAGAGTCATATTCATCGGCACTCAGGAGTACAGCGTCACGATGACCATTTCGCGTGATCTCAAAGATTTCCTGGGTGGTGACAGCCGCCTCCACCAGCTTGGAGAGGTTTGCTCTGGCTTCAGCGAGGGAAAGTGTCGTCATGTACAGAATTATAGCGTCGAGAGTATGTGTGCCTGGAGGGCTGTGGAGAACGCTCCCTGTGTGTTCGAAAAAGTAAGTACGAGGGTTAACCCTTTTCAGCTAGTGCCGTTTCTGGTTTCTTAATACGGAAGCTCACCCAGGCTGCCACTGCACACAACGCGGCTGCTCCGATCCAGGCGTAGGTGTATTCGCCCGTCTGATCGCGGATAGCACCGGCCACCACTGAGGCAATAGAAGCCCCCACTTGGTGGGCTGCAAAGACCCACCCAAAGACGATGGGACCTTTGCGCCCAAACACCTGATTCGAGATCGCGATCGTCGGGGGAACGGTCGCCACCCAATCGAGGCCATAAATCACGACGAACACAATGAGGCTCGGGTGGATGGCGTCAGAGAGCAGGATGGGCAACAGCATGAGGGACACACCGCGTCCGAAGTAGTAGATACCCAACAAGATGCGGGGATTCACGCGGTCGGTGAGCCAACCCGAGGCAATCGTTCCAAAGACGTCAAAGATACCGACCACAGCCAACAGGCTGGCTGCGGTCGCCGTTGGCATGCCATGGTCGTGAGCTGACGGGACAAAGTGCACCCCAATCAAACCGTTGGTCGTTGCCCCGCAAATAGCAAAGCCAGCAGCCAGTGCCCAGAAAGTTTTAGTCTTGGCCGCCTCGACAAGGACCGTGATTGCATATTTTGCGGGGTTGCCTGGTGCAGGTTGCTGGGCATCTTCTTCCGCTATTTGTTGCGCGACTGCTTCACTCTCGCCGAACCTGCGCACGCCCAAATCAGAGGGCTTGTTTCGCATGAACAGCAGAATCAAGGGCACAACGGCGAGAGAGCAGGCCGCAACGACGAGAGAGGCCGTGCGCCAGCCAGAGGTGCCGACCAGGGTGGCAAGGACGGGGAGAAAGATCAATTGTCCGGTCGCAGATGCCGCGGAGAGGATTCCAGAGACCAGGCCACGACGGGCAAAGAACCAGGTGTTCGTAATGGTGGCCGCGAAGACTAGGGCCATGGACCCCGTGCCGAGGCCAATCAACAGACCCCACGTCATGATCAGCATGAAGGGGTCCGTGACAAAGATGCTGAGGGCACTGCCCGCGGCAATCATCAGGAGGGCAAAGGTGGTGACCTTTCGCAGGCCAAAACGGCTCATCAGTGCCGCGGCAAACGGTGCCGTGAGCCCGTACAGCAGGATATTGATGCCGATGGCGAGGGAGATGGTGGTTCGGCTCCAGCCAAACTCTTCCTCGAGTGGAACCATCATGACGGTGGGCGCCGCACGGAAACCGGCTGCACCCAGCAGAGCAAGGAAGCCCACACCGGCCACTATCCAGGCAGGGTGGATTCTGCGCTGGCGGGTGCTGGTCATCGCACCAGCCTAGTTGCCTCACAGCTCAGCAAACAGGGACACCGCTTTCACGATTCTCTCGGCGTACATACAGCTATCTCGTCGTACGATGGAGGCATGGATTTACTGCTCCCCCTTCTCGGCATCATCGTTGTTGTCGCCGTCATCGTTGGTATCTACCTCTGGTCGACCTATAACGCATTGGTCACTCTCAACGTTCGGGTGGATGAGGCATGGAGCGACATCACTGTTCAGCTCAAGCGCCGAGCGGATCTGCTGCCCAATCTGATCGAGACGGTCAAGGGATATGCGGCTCACGAAAAGGGTGTTTTCGAAGCCGTCACCAAGGCGCGTGCAGAGACACTCTCGGCCAGCACCCCGGCAGAAGCCGGCGCGGCAGAAGGCCACATGCAGTCCGCACTGAAGTCCATCTTTGCTGTGGCGGAGGCATACCCGCAGCTTCACGCGAGCGAGAACTTCCTGCAATTACAGAGTGAACTCGTCGACACGGAAGACAAGATTCAGGCTGCTCGGCGCTTCTACAACGGTGGCGTGCGAGAGTTCAACACCAAGATTCTGACCTTCCCCAACAACATGTGGGCGAACAAGTTGAAGTTCGACAAGCGCGACTTCTTCGATGTTGCAGATGCAGCGTCGATTGCTGAACCTCCCCGTATTCAGTTCTAACACGTCCTCGAAGCAGGACCTCAGATGTATTCTGCGATAGCCGCGAATAAACGCAACACCATCCTCATCATGGTGGTGTTTCTTGTGATCATCGGTGGCTTGGGGTGGCTCGCTGCCTATATCTATGGCGATCTCAATATCGCCATCTTCACCGTGGTGATTGCTGTGGGGTATGCCGCTTTCCAGTATTACCTAGCTGGTTCACAAGCACTTTCGATGGCGGGGGCCATAGAGATACAGAAAGTTGACAACCCCCGGCTCTATCGCATCGTAGAGAACCTGTGTATTGCGACCGGTACCCCCATGCCCAAGATTTACATCATCAACGACCAAGCACCCAATGCGTTTGCGACCGGCCGGGACCCCGAGCATGCCTCGGTGGCAGCGACCTCCGGATTACTTGACCTCATAGATGATGCCGAACTCGAAGGCATCATGGCCCATGAACTTGGCCATGTCCGCAACTATGACATTCGGGTGTCCATGATTGTCTTTGGCCTTGTCGTGGCCGTTGGTTTCCTGGCCGACATGTTGCTGCGCATGTCCCTGTTTGCAGGAAACCGTCGCGACAACAACGGCGGAAACCCTGTGGTGATGATCTTTGGTCTCGTTGCCATGCTGATCGCTCCTCTCATCGCGACGCTCGTGCAGCTCGCCGTTTCCCGGCAACGTGAATATCTCGCCGATGCCACGGGGGCTCTCTCCACCCGCCACCCCGAAGCTTTGGCCAGCGCACTGCAGAAACTGGGTGCATACGGTCGACCCCTCCAGCGGCAGAGTTCGAGCATGGCTCACATGTGGATTGCTGACCCCGAGAAGCCTGGGCTCGCAGAACGTTTTCTCTCCACCCACCCGCCTATTGCCGAACGCATCGAGCGACTTCACGAGATGGGTGGCAAGTTCTAGGGGTGTGCTCCTCTAGGATTTGGTTATGACCGTAAAGCACGTCGCTGGCCCCACTCTGGCTGAGTTTGAGGCTGCCCGCGCCACCGTGGCGATGGTCGCACAGGCTACGCCGATGGAAACCTCGCGTTACCTCACGGGCGTGCTCGGATCTGAAGTATTCCTCAAGTGCGAGAACCTGCAGCGCACCGGAAGCTACAAGCTTCGTGGTGCGTATAACCGCTTGTCTCAGCTCACGGCAGAGGAACGAGCTAAAGGCGTCATTGCTGCCTCGGCGGGAAACCATGCTCAAGGTGTCGCCCTGGCTGCTCGAGAACTGGGTATCAAGGCGACCATCTTCATGCCGCAGGGTGTTGCTCTGCCCAAGCTGGAAGCAACCCGTGAATACGGTGCCGAGGTTGTGCTCACCGGCCACATCTTTAACGAATCACTCAAGGCAGCCAAGGAATTCGCGACCGAAACGGGCGGTATCTTCATCGCCCCCTTTGACCACGAGCACGTCATCACCGGTCAAGGAACATTGGGGCTGGAAATCCTCGATGAAGTCCCTGATGTGGACACCATCATCGTGCCCATCGGTGGTGGCGGTCTGATCTCTGGTGTGGCTTCTGCCGTCAAGCAGAAGGCGGTGACCCTCGGTCGCACCGTGCGCATTATCGGTGTCCAGGCAGAGAATGCAGCTGCATATCCTCCCTCCCTCGCAGCGGGGGAGCCTGTCAATGTGGAAGTTCACCCCACCATCTGTGACGGTATCGCTGTGGCGCGTCCAGGAACCCTGAACTTTGACATCATCAAAGACACTGTGGATGAAGTTGTCACTGTCTCCGACGATGACACCGCACGCGCCCTCGTCATGTTGCTCGAGCGCGCCAAACTTGTCGTAGAACCCGCAGGTGCTGTGGGCGTGGCCGCGATCATGGCCAAGAAGATCAAAAACGCGGGCAAGACGGTTGCCATTCTTTCCGGTGGAAATATCGATCCCCTGCTGTTGCAGCGCATCGTCGGTCACGGACTTGCCGCCTCGGAGCGTTACCTCAAACTCCGTGTCATGCTTCCCGACCGCCCAGGTCAGCTTGCTCGCACGGCGGAAATCGTGTCCGAGCAGAACGCTAACGTGGTCGAGGTGCTGCACACCCGTCACGGACGTGGTTTGCAGATCAGCGAGGTCGAACTGGAACTTCACATCGAAACCCGTGGCAAAGAACACCGCAAGCAGGTCGTCAAGGCGCTGCGCGATGAAGGTTTCAAAGTTCGCATCAGCGACGACATCTAAGCATTAACGACAGAATGCCTCCCCGGCTGGGGAGGCATTCTCGGTTAAATGTTCTAGCCCGTGAAGGTGGCGACGTCGAGAACCTCGACCTCGATGTCTTTGCCGTTGGGAGCAGTAAAGACGGTTTTCTCTCCGACCTTGAGGCCCAGGATGGCAGCTCCCATGGGGCTGCTTTCGCTATAGACGGTGTAGTCCGTGCCCGCAGCGATTTCGCGGTTGCCGAGCAGGAAGACAGATTCGTCACCGGCGATCTTCGCGGTGATCACGGTGCCGGTCTCTACCACACCTGAGCTTTCGGGGGCTTCGCCCACTGTGACGTCCTTAAGGAGAGCGGTGAGGGTGCGAATCCGCGCCTCAATCTTGCCCTGCTCGTCCTTGGCTGCGTGGTATCCGCCGTTTTCCTTGAGGTCTCCCTCTTCGCGGGCGGCTTCAATACGCTTGGCAATCTCTTCACGGCCTTGAACGCTCAGGGTGTCGAGTTCTCCCTTGAGGCGGTCATACGCCTCCTGGGTGAGCCAGGTCTCTTTGATTTCTTCGGTAGCCATAGCTTTCAGCCTAGGTGAGCCAACATTCGTAAACCAAACCGGTGGTGGCTGGTTCACTCGTCAGAATTGTTTCGCTCATATCGCGAATGCGCTGATCGGAGGCGGGGTAGACAAAAACTTTCCATCCCACAATTGCAAAAGACGTATTCAGAGCCTGCACGGCGCACGCCACATCATGTCCTGGGGTTGCCGTCACTTCGAAATCGATCGTGACGCTCGTCTCGGTGAGGTTGCTATAGCCGAGATCTCGCGTGTCCACCTGAGGGCCAAACCCCAACGCATCGGTGGAGATGGCCCAGACGACGAGACCACAAATGATTACCGCTGATGTAATGATCACACCGAGATTCCGACGGAGGGGACCACGTTTGTTCCCGCTGCGACCATAGCGGTCGTCGAGAGTGGTCTCGGTGCTCATCGGGCTCCTTGGGCAGGGTTTTCACAGCCGGGTCACGGTACTGTGTTAACAAGGCTATTGGCTAGAACGCCCTGTGGAGGAACCGTGTTGTTTGCTGAAGAGACTATTGATCCTCAATTAGTGTCTCCCGGTGTTGTCGGTTTCGTCGCCACCGCGTTTGTGGCCATCCTGACCGTGCTGCTTCTGCTGGACATGGTTCGCCGGATGCGTAAGGTAAACATGCGTGCAGATATCCAAGAGAAGTTGGATGCTGAAGAAGCTGCTGAAGCCCAGGCCAAGCCCGCCCAGCCTTAATGCTTTACGCGTTATAAACGGGGTTCATGGCAATCAGCAAGATTGCCGTCCAGTGGCACATAAACGCCACCACGGTGAGGGTGTGGAATATCTCGTGGAATCCGAATACCCCAGGAATGGGATTAGGTTTCTTGAGGCCGTACACCACCGCGCCCACGGTGTAGGCCAGGCCGCCCACGACCACAAGCACCATCATGGCCACATTGGCCTGGAAGAGATCCACGATGTACATCATGGAAGCCCAGCCCAGCAGAATGTACAACGCCACATACAGCCAGCGGGGGGCGTGTACCCAGAACACGCGGAAGGCTATGCCCAGAATCGTTCCGCCCCAGACCAGAACGAGGAGCAAAATACCTTTACTGGGCGGGAGGGCCAATACGGCAAGCGGTGTGTAGGTGCCGGCAATGAGCAAGAAGATGTTGGCATGATCAAAGCGCTTGAGCATCACCTTGGTGCGGGGCTTCCAATTGAAGCGGTGATACAGCGCAGAGATCCCAAAAAGCATCATGGAGGTCAGCATGAAAACCGCCGAGCTCAATTTCGCGGCGGGACCCTCGGCTAAGACAATCAGCACAATGCCGGCAACTATCGTCAGCGGGAACGTCCCGGCATGGATCCAACCGCGCCAGGTGGGTTTCACCTCAACCGGGGGATGTGCTTGTGTATCGTCGAGTAGTGGCAAGCCCATGCCCCGAGCCTACGCCTCAGGCTGAAATAAAGCTGAGCGTCCAATGTGAGACTGGCGGGCTCAACCCCTGCCGTGGAAGGCCTGCGTTCGGTAAAGTCGGGGACGTGATGTCGCGCGCAAACAAGACAGGACTGCTCTACGGCCTGTACCAAAAGCGGCTACGTCGGGGGCTCAACAAAGAGAATCTTCCACACCACATTGGAATGATTGTCGACGGGAACCGCCGGTGGGCCAGAGAGCGGTTCTTGGAGAACCCTTCACACGGTCACCGTGCCGGGGCGCAGAAGGTTCCAGAGTTTCTGGTTTGGTGTGACGAAATCGGCATCGGCATGGTCACCCTCTATCTCCTCTCTACCGATAACCTGACCGGTCGCGACCAGGGGGAGCTTTCTGAGCTGTACGGCATTATCGGCGAGCTGGCTGAAGGCCTTTCTCATTTCCGTAACTGGAAGATCAACCACGTGGGCAAGGACGATGTCCTCCCGCCTGCCCTGCTCAACACCCTTCTGGATGCCGAAGCACGCACCGAGAACAACACAGGCCTGCACGTGAACCTCGCGATCGGATACGGCGGCCGGGCAGAAATCGCCGACGCTGTGCGCAGTATCATTGCCGAACATCAGGGCCAGGGCGGCAGCCTGGATGACTTGGCAGAAAAATTGACCCCCGAGCTGATCAGCGATCACCTTTATACCGGCGGGCTGCCAGACCCTGACTTGGTCATTCGTACCTCAGGGGAACAGCGGCTTTCTGATTTCATGTTGTGGCAAAGCGCCCATTCCGAGTTCTACTTCGTGGAAGCGCTCTACCCTGATCTGCGTGAGGTCGACTTCTTGCGGGCGATGCGTGACTACTCTCGTCGCGAGCGTCGTTTCGGCGGCTAGTTTTTCCCCGAAGATTTCTTTGCGGTGACACTTAGATGAACACAGGGCGTGTCGCGCAGGTTGTGTGTCATCACGGTCGTACTTTCATCACATGAGCCCACAAAGTAGTGGCGCTAAGACTGGTCAATCCGGTCAGCGCCAGAAGCCCACTTCCTCCTCTACAACCGAGCGTGTCTATGTCTTAGATACCTCGGTTTTGTTGTCTGACCCCCAGGCACTGTTTCGCTTTGCGGAGCATGCGGTGGTTATCCCGGTGGTGGTGATTAGTGAGCTCGAGAAAAAGCGGCATGATCCAGAGATTGGATACTTCGCCCGTCAGGCGTTGCGTATCCTCGATGATCTGCGCGTCAAGCACGAACGCCTCGACTTTCCTATCCCCATCGGAGAAGGTGGTTCGCTCCGGGTTGAACTGAACCACTCCAACCAAGCTGTGCTTCCCTCCGGCTTGCAACTCGGGGATAACGACAGCCGCATCTTGGCTGTGGCGATGAACCTTGCCAACGACGGCCTCAACGTCACCGTGGTCTCCAAGGACCTCCCCATGCGCGTCAAGGCTTCTTCTATTGGCATGAGTGCCGAGGAATACCGTGCCGAGCTCGCTGTCGATAGTGGCTGGACCGGCATGGAAGAAGTCACCCTCAGCTCAGATGAGATGGCCATCCTCTATGAAGAGGAAGGTCTGCGCAGCAGCCTGGTCAAGGACGCCCCCATCAACACGGGACTCGTGATCCACTCGGACCGCGGGTCTGCTTTGGGCCGCGTGGTGGACAAGGGTGAGATTACCCTGGTTCGCGGCGATCGTGACCTCTTTGGGTTGCACGGCCGTTCAGCCGAGCAGCGCCTGGCTATTGACATGCTTCTCGACCCCAGCATGGGCATCATCTCGCTCGGAGGATCCGCCGGGACGGGGAAGTCGGCACTGGCTCTGTGCGCTGGTTTAGAAGCTGTGCTGGAGCGCCAGCAGCACAAGAAGATCATTGTCTTCCGCCCCCTCTACGCCGTGGGCGGCCAAGAGCTGGGTTACCTCCCCGGTGACAAAGACGAGAAGATGAACCCGTGGGGTCAGGCCATCTTCGACACGCTCGGTGCGCTCGTCTCGGACAACGTGATGAACGAAGTCGTGGACCGCGGCATTCTTGAAGTGCTGCCCCTGACGCACATCCGTGGTCGCTCTCTCCACGATGCCTTCGTCATCGTGGATGAGGCGCAGTCGCTTGAACGAAATGTTCTGCTCACAGTGCTCAGTCGAATTGGTCAGAACTCGCGTGTGATCTTGACCCACGATGTCGCCCAGCGCGACAACCTCCGGGTTGGTCGTCACGACGGTATTGCCAGTGTGATTGAAAGTCTGAAAGGCCAACCCCTCTTTGGTCACATCACCCTGACCCGCTCCGAGCGCTCCGCGATTGCAGCGCTTGTCACCGACCTCCTGGAGCGCCAGGAGATCCTCTAAACGCCCCGCGAAAAGCTCAAGGAGGAGAACACTCCTCGTTGGCTCACCCGCGGACTGTGGAAAGCCCCCGCCTGCCGGGGGCTTTCTGCATTAACCTCGCAGGATGAACGTCTGGCAACTGTTTCCGCTGCTCTATCTTGCAGTCGTCACCATTCCCCTGGTGGTGATTGATGTTCGGCAGCATCGACTCCCCAATGCATGGGTGGTTCCTGGCTATGCAGTCCTGGTGGTTGCGTGGGTGGGGAGTCTTGTGTCTTCTGGAGAACTGCCCTGGGTGTCGATATTCTCTGCTGCCGCCTACTTCGGGTTCTTACTTGTACTGGCGTGGTTCGGAGGCATGGGCATGGGAGATGTGAAGTTGGCCGGGATTGTCGGGGGAGCGGCTGGGTTGATGGGGTTTGAGATGACCATGCTCTCTGTCGCGCTGGCCTTCCTGTTCGGCGGGATTGTGTCGGTTGTCGTTCTGGCCGTTGATCGTGTGCGCAGGAGAGACAAGCGCACAGAATCGGGCAAAAAATCCCACTCTCAGAGACGAATTGCCTTTGGACCGTTCATTTTGCTGGCCTTCTGGGTTGCGGTTGGTCTGCATGTTCTAGCATGAAAAGGTGACCGACTCTATTGCCTTCAAGACCCGTAAATGGGTGCGACCCGAAGACCTCAATGCCAACGGCACCCTCTTCGGTGGCAGCTTGCTCAAATGGATCGACGAAGAAGCCACGATTTACACCATCCTGCAATTAGGCAACCGCCGGGTAGTGACCAAGCTGGTGTCGGAAATCAACTTCGTGAGCTCTGCCATCAAGGGCGACATCATCGAAATGGGACTTGTGGCCACCAAGTTTGGTCGTACCTCACTGACGATGCGTGCAGAAGTGCGCAACATGATCACCCAGAAGAGTATTCTCACGGTGGACCACATCGTTTTTGTCAGTCTCGATGAACAGGGCAAGCCTGTTCCTCACGGCTATACCGAAGCAACCGATGACCGTAACCGGTTGTTGGTTACAGAGTAGAAAAGTAAAGGATTCACTCGTGGCTATTCCTCACCTCATTCCTCGCACCGATGCGACGGCTGAACAGTTGGCATCTGCCACGAATGTCCTCATTCTGGGGAACTCTCTGGGAACCGATACTCACCTCTGGGATCTGGCTCTGCCCACCCTGGCTGCTGCACACACCATCGTGCGATGGGATCTTCCCGGTCACGGCCAGGCCGCCGTTGCTCCCGAAGATTTCACACTCGCAGAGCTCGCATCCGCGGTCATTGCGATGGCGGATGAACTCGGTATTTCCACCTTTGACTACGCCGGAGTCTCGGTTGCTGGCGGCGTGGCACTGGAGCTCGCCCTTGCATATCCGGAGCGCGTGAAGCACTCTGCGGTGGTCTGTTCCTCTCCCTACTTCGGTGGCACAGATGCTTGGGCAGAGCGCATCGCGCTCGTTGAATCCAGCGGAACGGTTGCGGTGGTGACCACCACACCTGCGCGCTGGTTTGCTCCAGATTTCCCCGCGAAAGACCCCGGCACCACCGAAAAGTTGCTCTCTATGGTCGCTGCAACCCAGGACGCCGGCTACATCCAGGTCTGTAACGCGCTAGGGTCGTATGACGCACGTCCTTTCTTGGCTGATATCAAGATCCCTGTCCTCGTTATTTCGGGGGAAGTAGATCCTGCAGCCACACCTGAAGCTGGCGCCCAGATTGCCCACGAAGTTCCTGGAGCCCGGCAGGTTATTATTCCTGGAACATCTCACCAGGCAGTCGTTGAGAAGCCATTAGATGTGGCACGAACTCTGACTGACTTCTTCGCTGAGTAGGCAATCAGCTTTTTCCATGTCCCACCGCTGTGGTGGGCTCGTTTTCTAGTGCATTGGCATCCCTCATGATTTCTGCTGAAATTTCTCGTTCCTGGTATTTGGTGAACGGCACCAACCCTGAGTTCTACGACCAAGCTGTCGTGGCCCACCCTGACCAGATTGTTCTCGATGTCGAAGACGGTGTAGACCCCGCCCTCAAGGCTGGTGTGCGCAGCGACATCGTCACATGGCTTGAAGCCGGTAATCAGGCCTGGGTGCGTATCAATGACCGTCCGTCAGACTTCTGGGCTGATGATCTCGACGAATTGCGCGGTGTTCCCGGACTACTCGGCGTCATGCTGGCGAAGACCGAAAGTGGCGACCAAGTCTCTGAGACTTTCCACCGTTTGGGCGGAGATAAGCCCGTTCTCGCACTCGTGGAGACTGCACTGGGTATCGAAGAAGCTCGCGATATTGCCTCTGCGGAAGGAATCTTCCGTCTTGCCTTTGGCAGTGGTGACTATCGCCGGGACACCGGCGCCAGCGTGGAAGACATCGCCTTGGCCTATCCACGGTCACGCCTTGTTTTGGCCAGCCGCATTGGAAACATTCCAGGGCCTATCGACGGCCCCACCGTGGACGCCAACTACTCGCTCTTGCGCGACAAGACACTGCATGCGCACTCACTGGGCATGACCGGCAAACTGTGCTTAGACAATGAGCAGATCGCCGTGATCAATGAGGCGATGAGCCCCACGCAGTCTGATGTGTCCTGGGCACGCAGTTTCTTGGCGGACTTTGAAGCACGTGGCCGCGTCGTGCGCGACGGCAGCGACCCACCCCGCCTGGCTCGTGCAGAAAAGATCGACCGGCTGGCACAGTCGTTCGGTATTCACCCGGCCTAACCGGTTTCGAGCTAGTTCGGAATGATCTTTTCTGCGCGCAAGCGATCGAAAAGATCTGTGAAAGATGTCAGCGTGGTCTGATATTCCAGGAAGCCCGCTTCCCGGGATTTACTCATGTCTGCAAAAGTTTCCGAGGTTCGTCCAAGGTCTGCATCGGTGTGCCACCAGGAAGCCAGCTCGCTGGCTGTGAGGGGCTGGAGGCCGTGTTCAGCGACGAGGGATGCCCAGACGCTGTCGGCCTCCGCCATGCGGGGTTCGAGTGGGCTGAGTTGTTCCGGATATCCAGGGTCTTCGAGGCCAAAGTAGTCGGCAATTTCTCGCCACAGGTGGCGCCAACGGAACACTTCCCCGTTGACGGTGTTGAAAGCCTGGTTGCGGCCCTGTTCTGAGGTCGATGACCACAGGGCATGCTTGGCCAAGATGCGGCTGTCGGTCACGTCGGTCACGCCGTTGTATTGCTCGGGGGAGCCGGGGAATACAAATGGTGTTCCGGTTGCTCTGCAGAGGGAGGCATAGACGGCCAGCGTGACGCCCATGTTCATCACATTGCCGAGGGCATAGCCAATCATGGTGTGGGGACGGTGCACCGACCAGGTGTAGCCATACTTCTCGGCGCCGGCAAAGAGGGCGTCTTCTTGGTCGTAGTAAAAGTTCAGACCGGGTAGGCGTGCTTCGCTTTCGTGGAAAGGGGTGTCTGCGGGGTTCTTGCCATATTCCTCAAAGGAGCCCAGATAGTGCTTGAGACCGGTTACGAGAAGTGCATGCGTGAGGGGAGTCTGGGAGTTCACTGCCTCGAGGGTGTTCTCCACCATGGCCTTGTTGGCGACACAGTTTTCGGCTTCGGTGGCGTGGCGTGACCAGGTGCAGAAAAACAGGTGGGTGATGCCGAGGTTCCCGATCTTCTCAGTCAGACCTTCAGGATTCGAGACATCTGCGTAGACGTGGTGAACCTCGGCAATTTCTTTACCGGGGGTGCGGGACAGGCCATAGACGGTCCACCCTTGGGCGACAAGTTCCCGAGCGATGTTATTGCCCGAAATGCCGGTGACACCCACGACCAGAGCTTTACGCGGAGCAGTCATTGCCCATCCTTCGTGTTGAGAATTGCGCATTCGGTGAACACGTCCGTTGTCACAGTACTCTCTGTTGTGTCACAGTGTGGAGAGTTGTAATCTCGCTGATCACAGGCAGGACGTTCCATGAAGGCACTCCAATTTGTTTCCGCTGGTTCCTATGTCGTGAATGACATCCCGGTGCCACAGATCGGAGCCGATGAAGTTCTGCTCGCCGCGCGCTCGGTCGGTATCTGTCACTCCGATATCGTCCTGCTCGAGGGGCGCTACATCCTGCCCTTTCGATTCCCGGTGACCCCCGGCCACGAGTGGTCGGCTGAGGTTATGGAGGTGGGCGCCTCTGTCTCATCATTGCGTGCTGGTGATCGTGTGGTGGGCGAGTGTGTGGTGAGTGAAGTGGACCACTTTGGTTTCACCATGAACGGTGCCATGTCGGAATACTTTGTGGCTAAAGCCGCCTGGTTGCACAAGATCCCTGACAACCTCAGCTGGACACAAGGTGCCCTGGTAGAGCCTTTTAGCTGTGGCTACAACGCCACGCTGAAAGCAGACAACTTGGATGCTTCCGACACGGCCATTGTCTTTGGGGCAGGCCCTATCGGTTTAGGTGTGGTAGCTGCCGCTGCCGCCAAGGGTGTGCGGGTTCTGATTGCAGAGCCCTCTGAGGCTCGTGCCCAACTCGCCCTCGAACTCGGCGCAGAAGGCGTTCTGGACCCGAGTAGTGAGAGCTTTGTGGAGGCAGCACTCGAGGCGACCCGCGGTGGTGCAAGCGTGGTGTTTGAAGCGAGTGGTCACCCCAGTGCGATGGCGGCAACGTTAGAAGTGGCCGCGTTCAAGGCCCGCTTGGTCAACATTGGGATTGATGTGGGCAGAAGCGCCCCCGCGAAGCTGGGGCTGATTCAGGCGAAGCAACTCCAGATTCGCGGCATTATTGGCTCTCCGGGGGTGTGGCCTGAGACTATTCGGTTCCTGTCACGGACAGGGCTTGATTTGTCCAAGTTGGTCACCAAGACGGTGCCCGTGGCTGAGGCAACCTCCGCTTACGACGCAGTGATCAACGACAAGACTCAGGTCAAGGTTCACGTCACCTCCGACGCCCACTAGCCATACAGCTGGGGCGGAGCTGATTCACAGCTCACACATAGGGTTCTTCAGTACCGTGGTGCTATCGCATCCCATTGGAGAACTCATGGCTAAGTCCACCCCCGCGTCCTACGACCCCACTGAAGAACCCGCAGCACCGGCTACGAAGTCCACCGCGAAGAAGGCTGCAGCCCAGCCTGCGCCTGCTGTGACCGAGCCCGTCGTTGCCACACCCGCAGTCCACACTCCCTACCCCGGTCAGACCCTGGGTATTGTGGCACTTGTCTTTGCCGTCTTCTTCCAGGTCCCTGCACTGGCTATGGGTATCATCGCCTGGATTTGGTCCCACAAAGCGGGTGTCCGTAACGTTCCCGCGATTATTGCGGTGTCTGTCAGTGGCGCCTTGATCATTATTGGAACCGCCTTCTTCGCGGCCTGGATTGCTCTCGTGGGGAGCTTCTTTGGCGGAGGTTTCGATGACCACCAGCCCCGCGTGATGTATGACGGTCCGGTCCAGATCATGCCCGGTGACGAGATGATGGGCGACGAGGACTTCGAACAGCACATGAAGGACATGCTCAAAGACCTCGAGGAGGGCAACTTTGAGAACATGCCTGCCCCCGGCCAAGGCATGATGAGTAACTAATACAGAAACGTCCTGCAACCTCAGGAGAATGAGTAAAGGCCCCGCATTTCTGCGGGGCCTTTACTCGTGTGTGCTGTTTAGGCAGGGTCGAGAACGAAGTCATACTTCGCGTCTGCGTTGGTACCGTCTGCGCTAAGTGTTGGACGAAGCACAAGCTCAGGCTTCACAGCGCCGGCAACGTCGCTGTCCAGGTAGTCGCCACCATCGAAGTAAAGCTGAGTGGTGATGAGGTCGTAACCAGGAGCAGTCACCTTGATGTGCAGGTGAGCGGGACGCCATGCGTGCCATCCAGCTGCAGAGATGAGCTGACCACAGGCACCCTCGGTGGGGATCTGGTAGGGGGCGGGCTGCACGGTGTGGATTTCGTAGTATCCGTTCTCATCTGCGATGAAGGTTCCACGAAGGTTCCACTCAGGCAGGCCAGGAGCGTACTGCGAGTAGAAGCCGAGGTCATCGGCGTGCCACAGTTCGATCACGGCGTTCTTCAGAGGAGTGCCGTCCACAGCGGTGACGTTACCGTGGAACTTGAGGGGAGTACCGGGCTCGTCTGCACGCATCTCGATGGTGGCAGGAGTGTTCTGCTGAGGAGCGTTGGGAACATAGTAGGGTCCTTCAATGGTGCCCTTGGTGCCCTTTTTAGCCGAGTTGTGTACTGCTTCGACCGAGTGCTCGAGCCACACGTCGAGGAACAGGGGCCATTCGCCGTCGTTGCCCATCTTGATGAGCCATGCCTTGAGAATGTTGTATTCGTCGTAGGTGACTTCTTCTTCGATGACCGCATCGTTCATGGCCTTGATCACACGAGATGCGATACGGCTGATGCGTGCCTGGTCTGCCTGAACGTTGGCGAATGCCGTGTTCTGCAGGAAGCGCTCGGTTGCCTTGTTGCCAGATTCCGCAGCTTTTGCGGTGGTCTCTGCTTCGTAGCTTTCGTCGGACATAGTGTTTCTCCTTTGAATCAATGTGATGGGTTGGTGCTCGTTAGGGTTTTTCGGCAATGCGAGACGGGTGCCGCGCAAGGGGGGTAACGGTGATGTTCATGTAGGGGAAGAGGGGCAAACCGCTCAAGAGGGTGTGCAACTCGTCGTTGTCGTGAACATCAAAAACGGAATAGTTGGCGTATTCGCCGACCACGCGCCAGAGTTCCACCCAGCGTCCATCGCGCTGAAGTGCCTGGGAGTATTCGCGTTCCTTCGCGCGAATCGCAGTTGCTTCGGCCTCGGGCATCGAGGGGGGAAGATTCACAACCATGTGTGCGAGAAAAAGCATGTGTTCTTACTTCCCATCAATTCGGTAGTGGCTGAGCTTGGATTCGTCAATCTTTGCACCCAAGCCGGGGGTCGTGGGAGCTGCAATCTTGCCGTCTGCAATGACGAGGGGTTCCTGGTTGAGGTAGTCGCCAAATTCGAGGAAGTTGGATAGCTCTGCAGCACGACGAGAAGAGTGGCGGAACGCTGCACCGAAGGTGACGGTGGCGACCGAACCGAGCATGGAATCAATCTGGTTACCCATGATCACGTCGACGCCGAGACCTTCACATAGCCCCAGAATCTTTTGAGATTCTGAGAAGCCTGTGCGTGCGGTCTTGATGCTGATAGCCGAAGCGCCCCCGGTGTGGAGTTCCCGAGCCACGTCGCCCAAGGAGGGAACGCTCTCATCGGCGACGATCGTGATGGGGGACTTCTCCACGAGTCGACGACGACCCATTACGTCGAGGGCATCGCAGGGCTCTTCGAGGTAGAGGAAGTTGATGTCGGCACAGCTGCGGGCGACATAGAGAGCTTCTTCGGCGGTCCAGCCACGGTTTGCGTCGAAGTAGAGGTCCACGTCGGGGCCGAGTGCTTCGCGCAGGGCAATGCAGGCTTCGATGTCGAGACTGACGGGGCGTCGTCCCACTTTCACCTTGAACGCGGTGATGCCGAGGTCGTTGCGGTATTCCTCTGCCTCCGCCACCATCTCTTCAGGGCTGGCAAATCCCACCATGTGGGACACGCGAATGGAGTCCTGGAAGCCACCGAGTAGCGAGTGCACGGACTTGCCCACGGACTGACCGATGAGGTCCCAGATGGCGATGTCAACACCACCCTTGGTGGCATAGTTTCCCACCGTGCGGGCCATTTTGGCCAGGATCACGTTGCGGTTGAAGGGGTCTTCCCCGAGGAGGAAGGGGGCAAAGAGGGTGTTAATGACGGTGATGATGCCCTGCTGGGTTTCACCGTAGGTGTAGGGGCGGGGTGGAATGTCGGCAATACCCACTAGGCCGTCATCGGTGGTGATGCGCAGCAGGACATGGTCTGCTTGGTCCATGCTTCCGCTGGCAAACAACAGAGGCTTGCGCATGGGGATGTTGTAAGGAATTGCTTCTACCTGAGTTATTTTCATGCGGCGAGTTCCTGTTGGTTGGTCTGAATGAGGTTGGAAAGGAAGGGGATAAAGCGTTGGACGGCGGGAGAGACGTCATTGCGGCGCCAGGCCACGGCCAGTTCCAAGATGGGCGCATCCTTGACGGGAAGGAACACGGTTCCACCGATCTGGATGGAGGTTGCTGACTCGGGGACGAGAGCTGCACCCACACCGGCAGCCACGAGCGAGAGCAGGGTAGAGGTTTCCGAGACGCGCTGCACATAGTTGGGCCGCACATTCAGCTGGTGCCAAGCCGCCGCAAGGTCTTGCGAAAGTGCGGAGTTGCTGGGATAACCAATGAGGTCTTGTGGGGCTAGGTCAGACATGACGAGTTCCCCGCGTGAGCACAGCGGTGAACTCGCGGGCAATGCGGCGACGACGCGTTCCTGCGCGACCACCGAGTATTCGATGGTCGAGCTCGACACCGGTGGTCGCAGCACAGCAATGTCGATGCGGTTGGACTCGAGAGCTTCCACGAGGTCGGGGGTGAGCTTTTCACCGGTGACATCGAGAGCTAATCCGGGGTAACTGCTGGCTGCGTGGCGAACCACGCGAGGCATGATGCCATAGGTGGCGGTACCGGTGAATCCCAGGCGCAAAATTCCTTGCAAACCTTCGCCCACGCGGCGCACGCTTGCTTCGATCGACTCGAGTTCTTCCAAGATGCGACGACCACGAATGAGGAGCAGCTCGCCAGCGGGTGTGAGTTCGACGCTCCGAGTGGAGCGAGTGAGAAGAGTGGTGCCCAAGTTCTTCTCGAACTGCTTGATCTGCTGGGAGAGGGGAGGCTGGGCCATCATGAGGCGATCAGCAGCGTTCCCGAAGTGACGCTCTTCGGCCACGGCAATGAAATACCGCAGTTGGCGGGTTTCAATTGACATCATGACCTCCGTCCGTTCCTGCGCTGGAACGATACGTTGTCACGCTAGCAATCGTCGATTGAGTAATGCAAATATGCAAAAAGTTGCTATTCATAGGTAAATCATATGAATAATGCACTCAAACAGCGAGACCGAGAGTTTCGGCGTATAAATGGGGAAAATCTGCGGTTAGGCAGTCTGGTCGAGCAGTGGCAGTCCCGTGAGTTCACGCAGTGAATCCACGGTTGCCTCGCCAAAAACATCTGTGACGACAACGCCGGCGGGCGTGATGTCGAAGATGGCCTGTTCGGTGTAAATGCGGCTGACGCAGGCTAGGCCTGTCGCAGGGTAGGTCAGCTGCTCCACAATCTTGGCCGCGCCACTCTTGGTGGTGAGCTCCATCATGACAAAAACCTGCTTTGCGCCCACGGCCAAGTCCATTGCCCCGCCCACGGCAGGAATGGCATCCGGGGCTCCGGTGTGCCAATTGGCCAAGTCGCCAGCGGCGGAAACTTGGAACGCTCCCAACACGGCAATGTCGAGGTGCCCGCCACGCATCATGGCAAACGAGTCCGCGTGGTGAAAGTAGCTGCAACCAGGAAGCTCGGTGACGGCAATCTTGCCCGCATTGATGAGATCCGGATCTACCTCGTCACCGTGAGCTTCCGGGCCCATGCCCAGCATGCCGTTCTCGGTGTGCAGCGTCACTTCTTGTTCGGCGGTGAGGTAGTTGGAGACGCTGGTTGGAATGCCAATCCCAAGGTTCACAAATGCTCCGACAGGAATATCGGCCGCGACGCGCTGTGCCATCTCGGCACGGCTCAAGGGTGCACCGCTCATGCTGTGACCTGCACAATCTTGTTCACAAAAATGCCGGGAGTGATGATGTGCTCGGGATCCAGATCTCCGACCTCGACAATCTCACTGACTTGCACGATGGTTTGGGTGGCCGCAGTGGCCATCACCGGTCCAAAGTTCCGTGCCGTCTTGCGATAAATCAGGTTACCCAGAGGATCAGCCTTGTGTGCCTTGATGAGTGCGAAATCGGCGTGGATAGGGGATTCCAGAACATAGTTCTTTCCCTCGATGGTGCGCGTCTCCTTGCCTTCGGCCAAGAGTGTTCCATAGCCGGTGGGGCTGAAGAAGCCACCAATGCCGGCACCGGCGGCACGGATGCGCTCGGCCAGGTTTCCTTGCGGGACAACCTCGAGTTCAATCTTTCCGGCTCGGTAGGCCTCGTCGAAGTGGTGTGAGTCCACCTGGCGGGGGAAGGAGCAGATGATCTTTTTGACACGGCCCAGTTTGATAAGCAGTGCAAGTCCCACATCGCCATTACCGGCATTGTTGTTCACGATGGTGAGATCTGTTGCCCCGTGCTCAATCAGACCGTCAATGAGGGCCTGTGGCTGACCGGCCAGACCGAAGCCACCGATCATGACGGTGGCTCGGTCAGGGATGACGGACACGGCACTGAGGACGCTGTCAGAGATTTTGGAAGGCATACACACTCACTGTTGTGATGGAAGAAACTTCGGGGGTGCCCTGACACACGCTGTCGTACAGGGCGAATGTCAGAAAGTATGGCACACCGCCATCTTTCCCATTCATATCCAGCAGATATGGAACCGGGTTAGCCGCGGTCCAACATGGCTGTCTGTTCCTCATTGTGATGGTGCCCTACCGGCTGAGAAATACGGTCCAGTTGGGCAACCTGGTCTGCGGTGAGGACGAGGTCCACAGCAGCCAGATCCTCTTCCAAGTGAGAGATCCGGACTGTTCCAGGGATTGGAACATAGTCAGGGCGCTTGGCCAATAACCACGCCAGTGCAACCTGGGCGGGGGTGGCAGAAAGTTCTGCAGCGATGCTTTCCAGTTCCTGCAGAATCTCAAGATTCTGTTCAAAGTTCCCCGGCAGGAATCGAGGGTTACTCAGGCGCCAATCATCCTCATCGAAGATATCGAGCGAGCGGATCTTGCCACCGAGCATGCCTCGGCTCAGTGGTGAGTATGGAACGAATCCGATGCCGAGTTCTGCAAGGAGGTCGAGGGTGCCATCTTCCGGGTCGCGTGACCACAGCGAGTATTCGGACTGCAGAGCAGTGATGGGGTGCACCGCGTTGGCGCGGCGAATGGTGGTCATGCCTGCTTCAGAGAGGCCAATGTGGCGAATCTTTCCTTCGGTCACGAGTTCCGACAGCGTTCCCACGACATCTTCGATGGGGACGTTCTTGTCCACGCGGTGTTGGTAGTAAAGGTCGATGTAGTCAGTGTTCAGGCGCGTCAGTGAAGCCTCGACCGCATACCGAATGTTCTTCGGGGTGCTGTCGAAGCCACTTTTTCTTTCCGCACCTTCACCGGTCATCATGCCGAACTTGGTGGCAATGACGACCTCGTCTCGGTGACCGGCAAGTGCTTTGCCGACCAAGACTTCATTCTTCAGAGGGCCATAAATCTCGGCAGTGTCAAAGAACGTGACGCCCAGATCCAGAGCACGATGAATCGTGGCGATGTGGACCTCATCGGGTTGATCCTTACCCGTGAACAAATGAGACATCCCCATGCAACCCAGCCCAATTTTGGAAACTGTCAGGTCTCGCAACTGGGTGTACTGCATGGGGATGTGCTCCTTGCGAGATGAATGATTAGGGGTGCGTCATCGACAGCACATCAAGTGCGGTGTCGAGCTGCTCCAGAGTGAGCTTCTTTCCATCGACATAGCCGAGCTCCAGAGTTGCTTCACGGATGGTGAGGCCCTTGGCCACAGCGTGCTTGGCAATCTTTGCTGCGGCCTCGTAACCGATGTATTTGTTCAGCGGGGTCACGATGGAGGGGCTGGACTCTGCCAGTGCTCGGGCGCGCTTCTCATTGGCAACGAGACCGTTGACGGTCTTGTCCGCGAGGATGCGCGAGGAGGCAGCAAGCAGGCGGATCGACTCGAGCACGGAACTCCCCATGACGGGAATAGCAACGTTGAGCTCGAACAGACCAGATGCGCCACCCATGACGACAGCGGCATCGTTACCGATCACACGCATGCAGACCATGAGGACAGCTTCGGGAACAACGGGGTTCACCTTGCCGGGCATGATCGAGGAGCCAGGCTGGAGGTCGGGGATGTGAATTTCAGCAAGACCGGTGTTGGGGCCGGACCCCATCCAGCGGATGTCGTTGCAAATCTTGGTCAAAGAGACGGCGATGGTGCGCAGTGCGCCAGATGCCTCGACCAGACCGTCACGGTTGGCCTGAGCTTCGAAGTGGTCGCGAGCTTCGGTGATAGGGAGTTTGGTTTCCTTAGCTAGCTTCTTGATGACCAGCTGAGGGAAGCCCTTCGGGGTGTTGATGCCGGTGCCCACTGCGGTGCCACCGAGGGGAACCTCAGCAACGCGGGGCAGTGCTGCCTTGATGCGCTCGATGCCCAGGCGCATTTGAGCTGCGTAGCCACCAAATTCCTGACCGAGGGTCACAGGAGTGGCGTCCATGAGGTGGGTACGACCGGACTTCACCACGCTCTCCCACTTCTTGGCCTTGCGCTCCAGCGACTTAGCCAAGTAGTCGAGTGCAGGAATGAGGTCCTTGATCATGGCGCTGGTCACGGCAACGTGGACGGAGGTGGGGAACACGTCGTTGGAAGACTGCGAGCAGTTCACGTGGTCGTTGGGGTGGACTGGCTTCTTGAGCTTGTCGGATGCGAGCTTAGCCAGCACCTCGTTCATGTTCATGTTCGAGCTCGTGCCCGAACCGGTCTGGTAGATGTCGATGGGGAATTGGTCGTCGTACTTGCCGGTGATGACCTGGTCAGCAGCCCATGCAATGGAGTCTGCGATGCGCTTGTTCAGTACGCCAAGCTCAGCGTTCGCCAGTGCAGCAGACTTCTTAATTTGAGCCAATGCGGCAATGTGTGCCGACTCGAGGGTGCTACCCGAGATGGGGAAGTTCTCCACCGCACGCTGAGTCTGTGCTGCGTAGAGAGCATTGATGGGAACGAGTACTTCACCCATGGTGTCGTGCTCAATGCGGAATTCAGGGTTTTTAGCCACGGGGATGCTTCCTTTGGTATCAGTTCGGGTGGAAAAAAGTGAGAAAACTTATTGGCCGATGTCACCGACGACAACGTCGGGTTGAACCAGCCCCTGGCCGAGGCGATAGTTCGCACCGACAATGGCAAGATTACCCTCGGCGATCGCCTGGGTGATCAGTTCGGAGCTTTCCATGAGCTCGGCAATGGTGTCGCGGAGGTGTTCACGGCCCACTTCGAGGGCGTCTACCTCATCGGGGTTGAGAGAACCGTCCGGGGCAAATAATCCTGCTTTGCCAGCAACGCGGCGGATCGCAGGAACGATGCGCGAGACCATGGCGGCGATGTGGGGAGGCAGGGGAGTGGAATCTGGCCCCAACATGTCGATGGCGCCACGGACTGCTCCGCAGTTGTCGTGGCCCAGCACGACGATGAGGGGAACTTCCAACACACCCACGGCATACTCGAGAGATCCCACGACCGAGTCGGAAATGATTTGGCCCGCGTTACGCACGACGAACAGGTCACCTAGGCCTTTATCAAAGATAATTTCAGCGGCCAGGCGGGAGTCGGAACATCCAAAAAGGGCCGAAGTGGGACGCTGGGCGTCCACGATTTCTGCACGGCGCTCAACATCCTGTCGAGGGTGAGCGGGGGCGCCGCTGACGAATCGTTCATTGCCGCGGGCCATTTCGGCCCATGCTTTTGCCGGCGTAATCCGTGTCATTCTGTGCTCCTCAAGTCAGCCGTGATGGAGGTGGCAAGTTGGGCAAATTCAGCATCATCGGCCGTGCCGAAGAGGACGACGGTGCGATTACCGGAGGTTGTCACGAGGGCGTACTCCACATTTCCAGCACCTTCCATTGAGCGGTTGTCGTACACCGTCCACACCTGGCCATCGATCGTGACCTCGCCGGTGGCGGGGTAGTCATTGAGGGTGTTGGAAATCCAGGTCGCATTTGCATCGAAGGCTTCATTGAATGCAATGAATTTGTCGGCCGGTGTGATGAACCCGATATACCAACTGGTCACTTGGCCATTGCTACTGTTGCGCAGCTCTGCGGCGTTGGCTTTCCATTCGCCGGGCATCGCGGGCACGAGAAGGTCTTCGCCGAGGGACTCTGAGGCCACCTCACTTTGTGCCACGTAATCGATCTGCCAGTTGGGCTCTCCTTCTGCGCGGGGAACCATGAAATAGATCACGAGGACCAGGCCTACACAAACAAGGAGGGAGTAAACTAGGTTGTTGATGGTCTTGCGGGAACGGTACAGGCGAGAATTCTCTGCTTTACGTGCGGCCGTCTCTGCGGCAGTCTCAGGGCGACCGAGCTCCGCGACAATCTTGGGTTGTTTCTGGCGAGGGCTCATTCGGACGTGTCAAGTCCTGCTCGGGCAGCGTTCAAACGTTCCTTGGCGCCGACCAGCCACTCTTCACAGCGCAGAGCTAACGCTTCGCCGCGCTCCCAGAGGGTGAGGGTCTCTTCCAGAGTGGGGCTGCCTTGTTCCAGCTGGGCAACAACGGAAACAAGCTCGTTCCGGGCGTCTTCATAGCTGAGCTTCGAGACATCTGTGGGGGTTGCCATGGTTACGATTCTACCTTTCGCGAACCTGAAGAAACGGCGTCAATGGTGCCTTCGGCGAGGGTCAGGCTGAAGGTGGTTGCCGCGGGTGCTTCGGCTGCGGCGCGGACGACCTTGCCAGACGCAAGCACAGCGATGGCGTAGCCGCGGTCGAGAGTGTGTTGGGGAGAGAGCGCTCGGAGCTGAGTTTTCAAGGACTGAGTTTCTTGCGCGGCATTGTGCAAGATACGGTCAACCACATCTGAACCTCGTTGCACCGTGCGCACGATTTCTTCTGCGCGGGTCGTGATAATCCATTCGGCATCTGCGAGCACCGGTCGAGAACGTAACGTATCGAGCTTGTCTGACTCGGAAGAAAGGAAACCGGTCACGCGGTTAGCGATGCGACTGCGCGCATCGGCCACGCGCGCGAGTTCTTCACTCACGTCGGGAACAACGCGCTTGGCCGCATCCGTTGGTGTGGACGCACGCAAGTCCGCCACGTTGTCCAACAGCGGGGCATCGGCTTCGTGGCCGATGGCACTCACCAGGGGGGTGACACAGGCAGCAGCTGCACGGACGAGCTTCTCGTCGCTGAAGGGCAGCAAATTCTGGAAGTCGCCACCGCCGCGGGCGATGATGATGACGTCAACAGTGGGATCTGCATCGAGTTTCTGGATGGCTGCGATGACCTCCGGCACGGTCTGATCGCCCTGCACCTTGGTGTGGATGACGGTGAACTCGACCTGAGGCCAACGTAGGTGGGCATTCCGCAGGACATCTTTTTCGGCATCGGAGTCTTGCCCGGTAATCAATCCGATGCGCTGAGGGAGAAAGGGAAGGGGAACTTTGCGGTCCGCATCAAAGAGACCCTCTGTCGCGAGTTGTGTGCGCAGACGTTCAAGTTTTTCCAGCAAATCGCCGAGACCCACATGGCGCAGCTCCAGGATGTTGAGCCCTAAGTTGCCGTTCTTCTTCCAGAAGTCGACCTTCACCAACGCGATGACGCGATCACCTTGTTTGATATCAGCCGGCATATTCGTTTTTGCGTTCGACCAGATGGTGAAGCCCATGGTGGAGTCTTCAGTGAGGTCTTTGAGTTTGCCAAAGACGCCGGAGGATCGCTGATCCCACTGGGTAATCTCGCCTTCGACCCAGACCAGCCCAAGGCGGTCCAGATAGGACTTGAGCTTGGTGGTGAGCGCGGCAATGGGCCACGGATTCTCCGGGGTGGCCGCCATTTCGCTCATACTCTCGAGGGTAGTCGAGACCACGGTCACGCACCCACTTCTTCTCTCCTACACTGGAACACGTGAGCGCTAAGAACATCGGTCTGGGTATGCCCCGCATTGCCCGCCCCACCATGACTCTCGTGGAGATGCCGTCGCCCGAGCCCAAGCGTGTTCTGCTGGCAGCACCACGTGGCTATTGCGCCGGAGTGGACCGTGCCGTGATCACCGTGGAGAAGGCACTCGAGACCTATGGGGCTCCGGTGTATGTGCGCAAAGAGATCGTGCACAACAAGCACGTTGTCACCACGTTGGAAGAAGCCGGTGCCATCTTCGTCAACGAAGTAGATGAAGTACCCGAAGGCTCACACCTCGTTTTCTCTGCACACGGTGTCTCACCAGCCGTCGTCGCTGAGGCTGAATCTCGCAACATGCAGGCCATTGATGCCACCTGCCCATTGGTGACCAAGGTTCACCGTGAAGCAGTGCGTTTCGCCCGAGACGATTACGAAATCTTGTTGATTGGTCACATCGGTCACGAAGAAGTGGAGGGCACCGCTGGTGAAGCTCCCGACCACGTCACCATCGTCGACGGCCCTCATGCAGTGGACTCGATTGTGGTCAAGGACCCCAACAAGGTGGTGTGGCTTTCTCAGACCACGCTGAGCGTGGACGAAACCATGGAGACGGTGCGTCTCTTGCGTGAGCGCTTCCCGAACTTGCAAGATCCCCCCAGCGATGACATTTGTTATGCCACGCAAAACCGCCAGGTTGCCATCAAGAAGGTCGCTGCACAATCAGACCTCGTGATTGTGGTGGGCTCGGCCAACTCGTCGAACTCGGTTCGTTTGGTCGAAGTAGCGCTGGAATACGGCGCCAAGGCGTCGTACCGAGTGGACTTTGCGGACGAAATCAAGCAGGAATGGTTTGAGGGTGTCTCTTCTGTAGGAGTCACCAGTGGCGCCTCTGTTCCGGAGGAACTCGTGCAAGATGTGCTCGAGGTGCTGGCAACCGGTGGTTTCACCACGATCGAAGAAGTAAAAACGGCCGAGGAAGACCTTATTTTCTCTCTGCCCAAAGAGCTTCGCCCCAAACGTTCGGTCTAAACACACTCGCAGCTTGCCCAAAACCTTTCACTGTGAGGAATATAGTGACGGGGTGGAATCAAAGAAGCGTGGCCCCTACCAAAAGGGCATAGATAAGAAGCGCGAGATCATGACCGTGGCGATGGTCTATTTCTCTAAGAATGGTTTTTACGCCACCTCCATGCGCGAAATCGCCAAAGCCTGTGACCTCACCCAGGCGGGTTTGTTGCACCACTTTGGTTCCAAAGAAGAACTACTCATGAAGATCATCGAAGAACGTGATGCGATCCAGGGCAATCGTTTTGAGCTCGGTCACGGTACCTGGATCGAACGAATTCTCGCCATTGCACGGGAGGACATATCGAATAAAACCGAGGCCCTCTTGTTCTCGACGTTGGCGGCTGAAGCAGAAGACCCAGCTCACCCTGCGCACAGCTTTATGGTGACGCGTTACCGTGATACCGTCGCGTTGTTTGCGAGCTATATCGCGAAAGACGCGGGCAGGGATGTTCCTGCCCCCGAAGATGTTCTGAGCTCGCGCATCGTTGTGGCTATCTGGGATGGTTTGCAGCTGCAGTGGCTCATCGATGATGACTTCGACATGATCCCCGCTTTTACTGAGGCGTTGACCCGCGTCGCCGGGGTAAAACAGAGCGTTTAGCCCGCACTGGGGTTTCGTTGACTACTCCGTTAATAAACCTCTCATCTGAAGGGTTTTTAGTGTTATCGTGACTGCTATGAAAAGTTTCCCTCGCGAGATTGTTGACCTCATCTCGAAGCTCAGTGTTGAGCAAAAAGTTTCCCTTGTCAGTGGCGATGGCCCCTGGTCGACCACCGCAATCCCAGAAATTGGGCTGCGACGAATGGTCATGTCCGATGGCCCCAGCGGTGTTCGTGGAGAAGTGTGGGATGAGCGCCACAAGTCATTCACCCTGCCCTCTGCCACGTGCACGTCGGCAACCTGGAATCGAGATGCCCTGACAACTCTCGGTGCCATCTCAGCCCTGGAAGCGCGCAGTAAGGGTGTCTCGATTGTTCTGGGTCCCACCATCAACTTGCACCGCTCACCGCTGGGTGGCCGCCACTTTGAAGCATTTAGCGAAGACCCCTACCTCACCGGTGAACTTTCCGTTTCCTACATCAAGGGCGCTCAAGACAACGGCGTGGCCACCACCCCGAAGCACTACGTCGCCAACGACAGCGAAAACGAACGTTTCACTGTCGACGCAATCGTGGACGAGCGCACCCTACGTGAGGTCTACCTCGCTCCTTTCGAAGATTCCGTTGTTGACGGTGAAGCCTGGGGCATGATGGCTGCCTACAACGCCGTCAATGGTGAAACCATGACGGAGAACGATCTACTGCGCACGCCGCTACAAACAGAGTGGGGCTTTGACGGTTTCATGGTCTCGGACTGGACCGCTGTTCGTTCTGTGGAGGAAGCCGGTAACGCCGGACTTGATCTTGCTATGCCAGGACCTGCCACAATCTGGAATGAAGGATTGTTGGCGGCCGTCCAAGCCGGCACCGTCAGCATGGACGCTCTCGATGACAAGGTCGCACGTCTGCTTCTCTTGGCTCAGCGCGTCGGTGCACTCGGTGATTCGGTAGCCAAGACTCCCGCCCGCATTGATGCTCGTGCAGAAATTCGCACGATCGCAGCCCAGGGCATGGTTCTCGTAGAGAACTCCGGCGTATTGCCACTTGCTGGTGCCTCCAGCATCGCGGTTATCGGTCAACATGCCGAAATCGGCCGTATCGGTGGCGGCGGCTCCGCTACCACCATCCCGTACGACTCTGTATCGCCGTTACGCGGTATCCGTGAGGCAGCACCTGCTGGTGCTACCGTCGCGCACGCCTATGGCGTCTATTCGGTTGATGCCCTCGAAGATTACCCACTCGAACAGATCACCGCATCGAACGGGGAGCACGGGATTGACGTGTCCTGGTTCGGCGAAGAAGGCAACCTGTTAGAAAGCGAAGTTCGCTACGCCAACTTCCTCACCCGCCAGTGGCCCGACATCAGCCTCGCCGCCAAGAGTGTGAAAGCCTCGACCACCTTTACGGCCGTTGTTGACGGCGTTCACCGCTTCGGTGGCGGCGGGATGGGTCACCTCACTGTGTATATCAACGGCGAACAGCGTATCTCGGAAAAAATTCAGCCCGAAGGTGCTGACCCCGCGGAGGCGCTTCTCGCTCCACCCCAGCGTTACGTGGATATTGAACTGGCTGCGGGTGAGCAAGTTGTGATCTCAACCGAGTTCGTGACCGACATCCCCCTGTTCTTTGGTCTTGTGACCTCCATCTTTGGTTACCGTGCACCTCGCAAGAGTGAGCAAGCGGAATGGGACGAGGCCATCGCCCTCGCGAAGGCCTCCGACGTCGCCATTGTCGTCGTGGGAACAACCGCTCTGGTGGAAAGCGAAGGTCACGACCGTGACTCTCTCGCCCTCCCCGGCCAGCAGGACGCACTTGTGGATGCGGTTATTGCCGCAAACCCCAACACCATCGTGGTCGTGAACGCGGGTTCTCCTGTGGAGATGCCGTGGCGCACGAAGGCAGCTGCTGTTGTGCTCACCTGGTTCCCCGGTGAAGAGTACGGACACGCGCTCGCCGATGTTCTTTTTGGTCACGCAGAGCCCGGTGGCCGTCTCCCGACCACCTGGCCCGTGGCCATGGCAGATGTTCCTGTATTGGACACCACTCCGAAAGATGGAAAGCTCGTCTATTCCGAGGGCCTCAACATCGGATACCGTGCGTGGGCTGCCTCGGGCAAGACGCCGGCCTATGAATTTGGCTATGGACTCGGGTACACCACGTGGGAACTCGTCGACTTCACGGCGCCGGCGAATGTCGCTCCCGGTGAAGATTTCGAGGTGACCGTTTCGATGACGAATACAGGTGATCGTGACGGCAGTGACGTGGTGCAAATTTATGCATCACGCGAGAACTCCACCGTGACCCGTCCACCGCTGTGGCTCTGTGGTTTTGACCGTGTCAGCGCCGAAGCCGGTGAAACCGTCTCCGTGACGCTGACCATCAAGGGTCGCGCATTCGCAGACTGGGCATCTGGCTGGAACTACGAAGTAGGAACATTTACGCTCAGCGCAGCCCGTTCGGTCAAGCTTGACGGTGCGCTCAATGCCGACGTCACCGTGAACTAATCCCATAACTGTCTGTGGGGGTGTCCGTTTGGACACCCCCACAGACAGTTAACGTGCGGCTAGATGCGTGCGTGGATAAACGCCGCCATGGAGTTGAGTGTGCGATCCATGGGCTCGCAGTCCTGGGGGTAACGGTTGATATGAGCGTGAGGCGTTCCTGGCTCGAAGCTCACCTCCACATCGACTCCTGCGGCAGCGAGCTGTTCAGCGAACTTCTCGCCGGAGGAGCGCAGTGCGTCGTATTCGCAGTTAATGATCTGCGTTGCGGGATAACCGGTGTGGTCTTCCACTTCACCGGCGAACCACCAGCGGGGAGCTCCGGCAATATTGTCATTCGTGAGGTATTTGTTGAGGCCCTCGACCATCTCGCGTCCAATGCCGAAACCGTTGACCTCTTCGAGTTTGCTCTGCAGCTCCTCGCTATAGGGAGGAAGCGTGTGGTGGAGCAGTGGGCAACTGAGCAAAACTCCGGTCACTGCATTCAATCCGAGGTCACGCTGCTGGACAGCGAGTGCTGCGGAGAGCGCACCACCGGCACTAATGCCGCCGACAAAGATTTTTGACGCGTCAATACCGAGTTCGGTCGCGTTCTCGAGGAGCCACTTTAGGGTGGCTAGGCCATCTTCCTGTGGTGCAGGGAAGAGGACGCCATCGTTGCACAGGCGGTAGTCCACCGCCACAACAACCATGGGGGTGCGGTCTGCGATTTCGCGAGCGACAACATCAGATTCGTTCTGCCAGAGCCCACCTTCTGTGAAACCGCCACCGTGGAACCACAGCAGCGCCGGAAGGGTTGCGGTATTTCCTTCGGGGCGATAGACGCGCACGGGAATTTCTGCCTCTGGAGATACCACGGTGATGTCGGTGGTGTGGATTGCGGGGGAGACATAGTCAGTGAGGGGTGCGTTGAAGATTTCTAGTTTTTGACCAAAGTCCAAGTTTTCATCAGCGAAAACGTCGAGGCGATCTGCGAAGAGGGGATGTAGAGGCATGCGTTTACCTTATGTCGGAGAGGAGTAAAAGTGGGAGTGAAGCATGTTTTCACCGTGGGAAACAGAAATTTCTCGACAGTGAGGTGTAACAAATCCGCGTAGTCAAGCCTGAGTTCTGTAACAAAAAATAACAACTTGATAAAGGATTTTTGAAAACCTACAGGATTATAGGTTTTGATGCTATTTTAGTTTCTTGGCGGTCCAAGACGGATTGCTTCTTATTCAGATATGAAAGGGACCAAAGATGTTCCGTTGGAAACTATCCGTCACCGCTGCTGTCGCAGCTGCGACGCTCGCACTGTCCGGATGTGCTGCATCCGACTCTGCACCAGCGACTGACGAGTCCGTAGTACTCGGCCAGATCATTGCACCAAGCTCCTTCGACGTCAGCCAGGCTGAGTGGGGTAACCGCGCACTCTACTACCAGGCTGTCTACGACACCCTCCTGGTCACCAACGCAGATGGATCGATCGATCCTTACCTCGCGTCGGCATACTCCTACAACGAGGACAACACTGTCCTGACCCTCACCCTTCGTGACGACGTCAAGTTCACCGACGGCACTGCGTTCAACGCAGATGTTGCTGTTCAGAACCTGGAGCGATTCAAGAACGGTGGCGGTCTTGCCGCTAACGACTTCGCCAGCGTCGAATCCTTCGAGGCAACTGACGACTACACCGTTGTCATCACCCTCTCTGCTCCAGATCCTGCACTGACCACCTACATCGGTCGCGAAGCTGGTCTGATGGCAAGCCCTGCAATGTTTGATGCAGAAGATGCTGCAACCAACCCCATCGGTTCTGGCCCCTACATCCTGGACCAGAAGGCAACCGTTGACGGTTCTAGCTACGTCTTCACCGCTAACCCTGACTACTGGAACCCAGAAGTTCAGCACTACACCGAGATCACCATGAAGGTGCTGTCTGACCCCACCGCCATTACCAACGCAATTCAGGCTGGCGAAGTTAACGCTGCCAAGCTTGCTGGTAACAAGGACAACGCTCAGATCGAGGGCGCTGGTTGGGCACTCAACATGAACGAGCTTGACTTCATGGGTCTGCTCCTCCTGGACCGCGCCGGAACCACTAACCCTGCACTGGGTGATGTCAAGGTTCGCCAGGCCATCAACTACGCTGTCGACCGCGAGGGACTCCTCGAGGCACTTCAGCAGGGTAACGGTACTGCCACCACTCAGGTATTCAAGGAATCTTCTCCTGCATACGACCCCGCACTGGATGAGATGTACCCCTACGACCCCGCAAAGGCTAAGAAGCTTCTTGCGGAAGCCGGATACGCAGATGGTCTCACCATCTCCATGCCCAGCACCGTCGTACTCGACCCAACTGCATTCACTATCATCGCTCAGCAGCTCGCTGACGTAGGTATCACTGCTGAATACAGCGACACCGCTCCTGAGAACTACATTGCAGACATGCTTGCACCTAAGTTCCCAGCTGCATACATGGCACTCGAAGAGCAGAAGGACTGGCAGCTCATTCAGTTCATGCTGAGCCCCACTGCTATCTTCAACCCCTTCAAGTACGCTGATGCAACTTCGACCGCTCTGATCAACGAGATCCAGGCTGGCGACGAGGCAACTCAGAACGCTAAGGCTAAGGAACTCAACAAGTTCGTTGTTGAGCAGGCTTGGTTCGCACCGTTCTTCCGTGTACAGGTTGGCTACGCTACCGATCCCGCAACTTCGGTAACCGTCATGCCTACCAACGCTGTTCCATCGCTCTACGATATTCAGCCTAAGAAGTAACACATAACAACCCTTGTGGGGTCAGCCTGAACTTGTTTAGGCTGGCCCCACTATGGTGATGGGACCCTCCTCGTGATTCGATTTATCCTCGGCCGCCTGCTTGCAGGTCTAGTTTTGGTTCTGGTGATTTCTGCCCTTACCTTCGCCATGCTTTACGCAAACAGCGAAAACATTGCACGCCGTATTCTCGGCCAGCAAGCAACACAAGACCTCATTGAGCGTAAGACCGAAGAACTCGGTCTGAACCGCCCCCTCTGGCAGCAATACGGTGACTGGGTAGTCAACGCTCTGCAGGGAAACTTTGGTCGCTCCTGGTTTACCGGTGAGCTCGTCAGTGAAGGCGTGAGTAACCGCCTCATCGTGACGCTCACCCTGGTACTGGGCGCCACCCTCATCGCAGCCATCGTCGCTGTAGTCCTCAGCGTTCTCGCTGCCGTCCGCGGAGGCTGGATCGACCGCGTCGTCCAGATCATCTCCATCATTGGTTTTGCTCTGCCGGGCTTCTTGCTCGCGCTGGGCCTCGTCCTCATCTTCGCCATCAACCTGGGCTGGTTCAACGCCACCGGATACACCCCCATTACGGAAGATGTGGGTGCCTGGTCACGTTCAATTGTTCTCCCCATTACGGCACTTGCCTTGGGCACCGTCTCGGTCGTCACTCAGCAGGTGCGTGGAGCAATTCTGGATGGACTCAACCGCGACTATGTACGCACCTTGCGCAGCCGTGGTCTCGGACTGAACAAGATTGTTCTCAAGCACATCCTGCGAAACGCGGGTGGCCCAGCATTGTCGGTTCTGGCCGTTCAGTTCATTGGTCTGCTCGGTGGCGCCGTCATCGTGGAGCAGGTCTTCGCTATACCTGGTATTGGTCAACTTGCAGTGAGCTCCACGGTCAAGGCTGACATCCCCATGGTGATGGGGCTCGTTCTTGTCACCGCCATTATCGTCGTACTGGTCAACCTGCTCATTGATCTCAGTCAGGCGGCATTGAACCCGAAAGTGAGAATGTAATGTCGGAGTTCACTCCTGCCGCCACGGTCGCACCTGATGCGCCCAGCGACCACCTCTTCCGTAAGTTGTTGCGTAATCCCCTCGCTGTGGTGTCGATGGCGTATCTGCTTATCCTGACCTTGGTTGCAATTCTGGGAAGCTTTATTGCTCCTCACGACCCCAACTTGTCCTCCATTAAGGAAATCTTGAACCAACCGAGTGCTGAGCACCTGTTGGGAACAGACTCGGCTGGTCGTGACGTGATATCCCGACTGCTCGTCGCGACGCAAGTCAGTATTGCTGCAGCTTTAGTCGCGCTGGTTGTCTCCCTCATTATTGGTGTCGTGGGCGGCTTGCTCGCTGGGTATTACGGTGGCTTCTTTGACAATATTTCTTCGTGGGGAACGGCCATCATCATGGCCTTGCCTGCGGTGATCGTTTTGTTGGCAGCTCGCGCCGTCTTCGGACCTTCGGTGTGGATGTCGATGGCGGTCTTCGGGGTCCTGCTCTCGCCTGCCTTCTTTAGGCTGGTCTATACCCTGGTTCGAGGGGTGCGCGGCGAACTCTACGTTGATGCTGCCCGTGTCTCTGGTTTGAGCGATAGCCGCATCATTGGTCGCCACATTCTGACCGTTGTTCGCGCACCGATCATCATTCAGTCGGCCATTGTGTTGGGTATTGCTATCGCGATTCAATCTGGTCTGGAATTCTTGGGCCTCGGTGACCTGATGGTTCCCACCTGGGGCGCCATGCTTAATGACGGTTTCGGCAACATCTACCGTCAGCCCACTCTGGTGATTTGGCCCGCATTGGCGGTGGCTTTCACCTGTATGGCACTGGTTCTGTTGGCTAACTCCATTCGTGACATCCTCGAAGGCTCTGCCCCCACCCAGCGCCGCACCGTCAAGGTCGTTCCTGAGGTAGAAACTGCAGAATCAGCACCTGCTTCTGACATCTTGCTGTCGGTTCGCAACGTTCGCGTGGGCTACAACCAGCCGGGAGGTTCTATCAAGGAGGTTGTCCACGGTGTCAGCCTCGACCTCCGTAAAGGTGAAGTCCACGGTCTGATTGGTGAATCCGGCTCGGGAAAGACGCAGACAGCATTCTCGGTGATGGGCTTGCTCCCACAGGGCGGTAACGTCCTCGGTGGATCAATCCTGTTCGATGGCATTCAGCTTGTGGGCGCTTCTGAGGACGTCTTCCGCAAGGTTCGTGGTCGTCGCATCGCCTACATTCCTCAGGAGCCCATGTCCAACCTGGACCCTTCCTTCACCATTGGTAGTCAACTCATTGAACCGATGCGTGATGTTCTGGGTATTTCCAAAAAGGACGCACAAGAGCGCGTGATTGCGTTGCTTCGTCGCGTGGGAATTCCTGACCCTGCACGCACCATGGCCTCCTACCCTCACGAAATTTCTGGTGGAATGGCACAGCGTGTGCTCATTGCCGGTGCCGTCTCCTGTGATGCTGAACTCATCATCGCGGACGAGCCCACCACCGCCCTCGACGTGACCGTTCAGGCTGAAGTTTTGGATCTGCTGCGTGATCTGCAGCAGGAGCGTCAGCTCAGCATCCTGCTCGTGACGCACAACTTCGGTGTTGTGGCTGACCTGTGTGACCGTGTGTCGGTGATGCAGATGGGCAAGATCGTCGAAAGCGGTGACGTGGTCGATATCTTTACCAAGCCCACCAACGCGTACACAAAGTCGCTGCTGGACGCGATCTTGGACGAAAGCACTCCACGTGGGGCATTGGCAACGACCGGAGGGGCCGCCTGATGGAAAACCTTCTTCAGATCAAAGACCTTGAGGTTACCTACAAGGCCAAGGGGTTCGGCAAGAAGCCGTTCACTGCTCTGCACTCGGTATCACTCGACATCAAGCCAGGTGAGACCCTGGGCCTCGTGGGTGAATCCGGTTCCGGTAAGACCACCCTCGGTCGTGCCGTTCTCGGACTTGCCCCGGTCACCGGAGGAAGCATCCTCTACCGCGACCGTGACATTGCACATCTGGGACGTAAGGAACGTCGCACGCTGAGCTCCGAAATCCAGGTTGTGTTCCAGGACCCTTACAATTCCCTCAACCCTTCCATGAACATCGGTGAGATCCTGATGGAGCCACTCACCGCTGCGGGAGTGAGCCGTGCCGATGCCAGCCAGCGTGTCAACGGTCTGCTCGACAGCGTGGGGCTGCCCTCCGATGCTGCGAAGCGTTTGCCTCGCGAGTTCAGTGGTGGCCAGCGACAGCGCGTCGCTATCGCCCGAGCTCTGGCGCTGGACCCTAAGCTCATCGTGTGTGATGAGCCCGTCAGCGCGCTCGACTTGACCACGCAGGAACGCGTACTGGATCTCTTCATCGAGATTCAGGAACGCACGGGAGTCTCTTACCTCTTCGTGTCCCATGACCTGGGCGTTGTGCGACACATCAGCCACCGCGTTGCGGTGATGTTCCATGGGAACATCGTTGAAGTCGGCGATGGAGATCAGGTCACCTCGAATCCTCAGCACCCCTACACGCAGAAGCTTCTGATGGCCTCGCCCCTGGCAGACCCCATCCGACAGCGTGAGCGTCGTGAACAGCGCAAGGCATTCCTGGAGGGATACCCCGGCACTGAGACCATCCTTGCTGCAGGAAAAAAGAAATGACCGACAACTCGTCAGTAGACCCTGGGGTTGAATTCGCCCACACCTTCATCAACATGTTGGCCAGTGGCGGTTCGATGCCGGATCCCCGTGACGATATCGACCACGCGTCCTTGCTTGCCAGGTTCCCTGAACTGCAGAGCGTTGCAGTGCGCGACGTGGACATCCCGAGTGTGCATGGCTCGGTTCCCGGACGTGTCTACGACCCCCAAGACCCCTCGGGTGTTGCCTTAGTGTGGATCCACGGCGGTGCGTTCATTGCCGGCGATCTTGATATGCCGGAATCTAACTGGGTTGCGCTGGTGCTCGCTTCGCGCGGTATCGCTGTTCTTGCCCTGGATTATTCCAAGGCCCTCAACGGTGTTCATCATCCCGTGCCCAACGATGAAGCAACTGCTGCCTGGCTTGTGGCCACAGCAGCAGACAGCAGTATCTGGGCGCAACAGCCCCGGTCTATCCATCTCGGTGGTGCCAGCGCGGGAGCTAACCTGTCGGCAGGCGTTGCCTTGCGCATGCTGGCTGAAGGTCAGACTCTTCCTGCGTCGCTCATTTCGATTTACCCCGTCATGCACGACATCGTTCCTGCAGCCAGCTCCGAAGCTGCTGCTGCAGCGGACACACTGCGTCCCGACCAGCGCTTCACCCCGGGCTTCATGCGCGTGATCAACGACAACTACGTCGGCGAGGCCGACCCCCGTGCCGTGCCCGTGGCATTCCCCGCGGACGGTGTGGTTGCCGGAATGTCTCCCGTACTTCTCATCAACGCAGAAGCAGATGACCTTCGTCCCTCCGGAGAAGCTTTTGCAGAACAACTGAAGGCTGCAGGAGTTCCTGTCTCGCTTTCTTTCGAACCAGGAACTGCTCACGGCTATCTCAACGAACCAGGCCACCCCGGTGCTCTGGAGACGTTGACCGCCATGCAGGACTGGATGACGAAGTAAACACTTCCTTTCACGAGTAAAGAGACAAACTCATGGCAACAATTGTGCTGATCGCGGGCAGCGGTCACGGTGGCTGGTATTTTGACGAGGTCGTCCCTGGCTTGAAACAGCTTGGTCACACCGTCTATGCCCCCACCCTGACAGGGATGGACCACGAGAACCCGGTTTCGACGGTCATCAACCTCGATACTCACATCGAAGATGTTGTGCAGCTCGTTGAATCAGAGAACCTCACCGATGTTGTTCTGGTCGGCCACAGTTATGCCGGCATGGTGATCACCGGAGCCGCTGAGCGTCTGCGCGGGAGGATTCGGGGGCTGCTCTACTGTGATGCGATGGTCCCTGAGCCCGGTAAGCGGCTGTGGGATGCCCTCAGCATCGAGATGCAAGAACTGTTCCTCAGTGTGAGTTTTGATGGATACCGGGTATTCCCAGACCCTGCGTTCCAGGAGATGCGTCCCCGTGTCGTCCCGCACCCACTGCCTACCTATCTCCAGCCGGTTCACTATGAACCCTCTGCACTAGACGTGGATATCAAAGTGTTTGTTCTCGCTGCCGAGAATAACCCCAGCCCATTCCAGGAGATCGCGAAGCGTCTCGAAGGTCAGGCTGACTGGACGGTCATTTCCGTGGCCTCCGGGCACGACATGTTTGTCGATGTTCCCGGGCGCATGCTCGAGATCATCGCAGAGGCCGTGGCCTAGTCCTTACCGCAGATAGACGCCCGAGGGGTCAATCTCGTCGCGTAGGAGTGCAAGTTCAGCCTCGGTGGGCGGCGCAATCACGGTGAGCTCAGGTGAAACCTGTAGTTCCCAGCCCGTGGCGGCAACGACATCTTCCGCGGTGATGCCGCGGTGAATTGCGGTCAAAGTAAGTTCTTCGCCTGCTCCAGCACGTGACATCACACCGTATTCGGTGAACACTTTGGTCACACCGCGGGAGCGGGGTGTTCCACCCTCGGCAATCACGCGGTCGGGACCAGCAGAGGTGCAGAAGTCAAGTTCTTTCACAAAAGCACGTGCGGTGTGACGACGCATAATGACAAAGGTCTCGTTGGCGTTGGCCAATACTTCGTGCGCACCGCCGGAGCCAGGGAGGCGCTTTGCGGGCGCATCCCAGTCACCGATCACGGAGGAGTTGAGGTTGCCATGCTTATCAATTTGGGCGGCACCGAGGAAACCCACATCAATACGGCCTCCCTGGAGGACGTAGCCGAAGAGGGCGCTAATGGTGAGTACTGCTTCGGAGTCGGTGATGAGTACCGCATCGGCGATGGTCGAGGGTAGCTCACTGGGGTGTGCTCCGCAGACGCCGGATTCGTAGATCACTTCGAGGTTGGTCGCCGTGGTGTTTTGTGCCAGAGAAACTGCCAAGGTGGGCAGGCCGATGCCGGCAAAGACCACACTGTTATCCACCAACTCGCGTGCGGCGGTGATGGTGATGAGTTCGTCTACTGAGTAGGACTGTGTGGTGGTCATCTGCGTCTTCCGTAGTTCACTGGCTGACTCATGGCGGGGGCAACCGAGAGGCGTTCGCGCTCGGCTGCGCCCATGAGTTCGACGTATTCGGAGTGGTCTGTCGTTCCGTGCACCCAGGTGGCTAGCCACTCGGCCAGAAGTGCTTCGTCGGCACTGATGGCTGACCAGGAGCGATAGAAGTCGTTGTCTCGGTCGTAGTAACCCTGGATGAAGGACGGGTGAGCGCCGAAGGGAACCGGGACGACCGCAGAAACTGCGTGGGAAGGAATGATGGTGCGGTTCGGGTCTGAACGGACGACGTCATCGGGAACAATCTCTTCCACCGTGACGATGGCGTGCTTGGCGGAGAACACGGCCTCGGCTTGGATGCCGGTCAAGCCCCACATCTGGACATTGCCCCACTGGTCTGCGCGCTGGGCATGCACAATTGCCACATCAGGGTTGATGGGGGGAACGACATAGATTTCTTCGGGCTTACCGTCGGGACCAGGGTAAGGGGAGAGTACCTTGCGGATCTCGGGGTTCACTTTGGGCAAGTCGCTGCCGAAGTAGGAACGGAGGGGATAGAAGGGAAGCTTCTGTGCGCCGGCGAGGTATCGACAGACCATGCCGTAGTGGCTGTATTCCACGTAGTTAAGGTTCTGGGGTCCGGATGCTTCGATCCGGCGGCGTATTTCACCGAGGGATCCAGCCGAAGAGTTGCCCACGAAGGAGGAAACCAAGGTGCTGATGCAGTTTGCTGCCAGCATCTGGTCCACCACGATATCGGCGGTCATGCGCACCAGGGTGAGGTCCGTGATGCCCTGTCGAATGATTTCGTGCCCGGCAGCTGTGGGAATGGCGTGGGTAAAACCCTCGAGCGAGACAGTGTCACCGGAGTGCACATAGGTGGAGATGGCGTCGCGCAAGCCCATGACTTTGGGTTTGCGGTTGGCGGCAAGTGTGGACACGGAGGTACTCCCAGCTGATCAGCAGTCTGCCTCGAGTGTGCCACAGAGCATTGAGCACAGTCCAATACTTTATAGCTCTGTTATTTTGAACGATTTTTTATATAATTGAGCTATGGAACTGCGCCACATTCACGCGTTCATTGCTGTCGCGGAAGAATTGCACTTTGGTCGGGCCGCCGAACGACTCCGACTCGCCCAGCCTCCGCTGAGCCAGCAGATTCGCCAACTCGAAAAAGAGCTGGGGGTACAGCTCTTCAATCGCACCACCCGTTCGGTGCAATTGACGGACTCCGGTGAGGCATTTCTGACCCATGCCCGGTTGGTGTTCCGCGAGCTCAATGAAGCAGAACTAGCGGCCAAAGCCGCAGGTTCTGGCCAGTATGGCCGGGTGCGCATTGGTTTTGCCGGCGCATCGAGCCGTTTCCTGCTGCCTCAGTTGGCGCAGGGTGTTCAGCAGAAATTCCCCAACATCGAGCTGGTGTTACAGGGTCAGCTCTATGCCAATGCGGCGCAGGAGGCCTTGATTAAGGGCGACATCGAAGTGGGTTTTGTGCGTCTGCCGTTTACTGTGCCTGGCCTGAATTACCGCCCTATTGAGGAAGAAACACTGATGTGTGTCGTTCCGGCCGATCACTGGTTGACGCAGAAAGAAAGCATCACAGTGACGGACCTCGCGCAGGAACCTTTTGTGAGCTTTCCACGCGGGTCAGGATCTACCATGCGTGCGATTACACACCGCGTGTGCTGGGAGCACGGTTTCGTCCCCAACGTTGTCCAGGATGCTCCCGACTCCTACACAATCCAAGCGCTCGTGGCCGCTGGCCAGGGTATCTCGTTGACGCTTTCCTCCACAATTCACATTCAGCAACCGGGTGTGAAATATCTCAAATTGGAGGGAAACGTTCCTCGCTTCCAGTCCGCTGTGGCCTGGCGGGCAGACAACGATTCTGCCGCGGTCGCATCTGTCATTCAGGTAGCGGAGTCAATCCTGCCGACCCCGAAGCATCCGCTGAGTACGGCAGATGCTTCCTACCTCGATTCAGAGGAATAATTACATAAAAGCCTGTCAATTTGATATTGGACTTGAGGGTAATAGTCGTGACAGAGTCATAGCAAACGAGAGGAATAAATCCGATGGCATATTTGAGACTGCACCACGTAAACGTCACCTCCGACAACATGTCGACGCTGGCTGAGTTTTACGAGAAGGCACTGGGTCTGAACCTCCTTCCTTCACCTCCCATGATCGCGACCTCTGCCGCTGAAACCACCGATGGTGACGAAGCATGGGCAGACGCTGCCAAGTTCTACGAAGCAGGCGACCCCGACGAACTTCAGATTCACGTCACCCAGCGCCAGCCTTATCTGGCCCTGCAGGAGAAGCACTCGGTCAACCCCCTCATTGGTGGTCACTACGCTTTCCGCACCGACAACATTGAAGAAATCAAGGCACAGCTCACTGCCAACAACATTCCCTTCGACGACTGGGGTATTTGGTCAGTCAAGGGCTGGCACCAGATTTTCCTGACTGACCCTGCCGGCAACATGATCGAAATCCACGAAGTAAAGTCGACCAACTAGGTCAACACTGAACGACAACGCAATGGTGCAGAGTCCCTTCCCGACATATACCGAGCTCCCTCAGCATGAGGGCTCACTCTATCCAGACGCCTGGGGCGTGTTTGGAGAAGAGGATCGGGTAGGGACTCTGAACCACTTAACCCCTCAGCGTGTGCTGAATGCAAAGAACAGCATTCGCACCGGCCAGGTGTTTAACCTCAACCTGTCGCTCAACTTCTTCACCCCAGCACTGATTAGCCACCGCGGCCTCGTGCAGCACGAGATCTTTGGTCTCAATGAGTTTCACCGTGACGAACGTCTGGATAGCTTCTTTACTCAAGCTTCGACGCAGATCGATAGCCTGCGTCACTTTGCCCACCCCGACCGTGGGTTCTATAACGGTGTGAGCGGAGACATCCTCGACACCGAACACGGTGAGCTCAGCATCCACAACGTGGCCGAGCGAGGCATTACAGGCCGAGGAATCCTTATCGATGTTGCCCGGTACCGGGAAAGCATTGGTCGTCCAATTAACACCATGAGTGATGAACAGCTCAGTGTGGAAGACCTGGACAACACTCTGGCGTATCAGGGCACAACCCTGGAGCCAGGGGACATTCTTCTGCTGCGTACCGGCTGGATTGCGGACTACCGCAAGGGACGCCATGTGCCCGGCAGTCCCGTACTTTCTGCAGGCCTGGCCCAGAGCGAAGAGATTGCGGCATGGTTGTGGAACAGCCAAGCAGCCATGATTGCTGCCGACAATTTGGCTGTCGAAGCCTGGCCTGCCAACCGTGTCAACCTGCCCACCATTGCCGAGCAGGAAGGCCGGATGGAACCATCCAGCCACACCGGCATGCTGCACCGGCTCCTCATTGGTCTCCTCGGTTTCACCCTCGGTGAACTGTGGGATCTTGACGAGCTCGGCGATGCCTGTGCTGCATCAGGGCACTACGACGTCTTTCTTACTGCAGAACCCCTCAACCTCGTTGGTGGTGCGGGAAGCCCCGCCAACGCTCTCGCGATTGTCTAACAACATGACTCACCTTTTTAATGGTCACACCGTCCTTATTACGGGTGGAGCATCAGGTATCGGTTTTGCCACCGCGGAACAGCTCGCGAAGCAGGGCGGCACGATCGTGCTGATGGACCGTGACGACAACGTCGCCGCAGCCCTTACTCGCTTGCCGGGGACCGGTCACCGTGCCCTCGTGGCCGACGTCACCGATGAGGCGGCTGTCGAAGCAGCGATTTTTGGCCTGTATGCAGAACTTCCCATCACGGATGTTGTTGCTGCCGCAGGCATCGTCTCGCAAACACCGCTCCTGCAACTCAGCTCAGCTGAGTTCAGCACAGTCTTGGGTGTCAATGTGTTGGGAGTTCACCACGTGCTCTCCTCGGTTGCCCGCAACATGCTCGAGCACAAACAGACAGGTTCCTTCGTCGTGATGGGCTCTGCCGCCGCGTTCAACGGCGGTGGATTGATGGGCAAGGGTGGCTACTCTGCATCTAAAGCTGCACTGGCCGGCCTCGTGCGGTCTTACGCCCGCGAGCTCGGTGCTCAGGGAATCCGCACCAACCTCATCGCACCTGCCGCAACCGAAACTCCCATGACCGCAACGTTGACTGAAGAGCAGCGCGCCACCATTACTGCGGGCTCACCTCTGGGGCGCTTCCTCACTCAGGACGAAATCGTTGCCGCCATTGAATTCTTGGTTACCGACCGCGCATCCGCGGTAAACGGTCAAACAATCCATGTCAACGGAGGGCTCTACTTTGCCTAAAACTCAGACTTCGCTTCTGGAAGGTAAGGTCGCCGTCGTCACCGGTGCCGGGGGAGTCCTCGGCCACGCTATTGCGCGCACCTTCCTCGACAACGGAGCATCGGTGGTCATCACCGATATCTCGGGTGATGCCCTGGCCGCTGCGGTGGAGCGCTTGGGTGCAGGTGAGAAAGTCCTTGCCATCACCGCGGGGGTCTCCGACCCTGACGCGGTGGATGCGGTCGTGGCAAAAACCACGGCACACTTTGGCCGGCTCGACATTTGGGTCAACAATGCTGGTATTGCCCGCGATGCGACCATGAAGAAGATGAGCATCGAGGACTTCGATCTCGTCATTGACGTTCACCTCAAGGGCTCTTGGCTCGGCACCCGCGCTGCTGCTGGCTGGATGCGAGAGCATGGGGGAGGTGCCATCATTAACCTCTCTTCCATCTCGGGCAAGGTGGGCAACGCTGGACAGACTAACTACAGCGCGGCCAAGGCGGGCATCGTTGGTCTAACCAAAGCCGCCGCCAAAGAGGTCGGTTTCGCCGGAGTGCGAATTAACGCCATTCAGCCCGGCCTCATCGAGAGCAAAATGCTCGATGACATGCCTCCTGAGGTGCAGGAGTCACGCAAGAAGGAGATTCCACTGGGTCGCTTTGGCACGCCAGAAGAAGTAGCCAACATTGCCTTGTTCCTGGCCAGTGACCTGTCCAGCTACATGACCGGTAATGTCGTGGAAGTCTCCGGAGGCCGACACATCTAAAGCTCTGAGACACACTGTTTCGAAACGGAACACCTCCCACGCCAGAGCCCAGATACACTGTGGTTCAGGCTTTTTACCAAGTCCCTCGTTATTTCTCCCGGTTTCCCATCCACCGCGCGGCGTGAAGTAACACACCACACTTCTGGCTTGAGACATGCCAGAGCTTCTTAACGGAGAGAAGACTCATGTCTGAACCAACCACTGCCCCCACTCGCGACGAAATCTTTGCAGCCCACGAGGGCGGCAAGCTGGAGATCGTTCTCAGTTCGCCCATTGAGAGCAAACGCGACCTGTCCATCGCCTACACCCCCGGTGTTGCAGAGGTCTGCCGTGCTATCCATGACGACGCCTCGGTCGCTCGCACTCACACCTGGGCCAGCCGTCTGGTTGCCGTGGTCAGCGATGGCACCGCGGTGTTGGGTCTAGGCGATATTGGTCCTGCCGCCTCTCTTCCGGTGATGGAAGGTAAGTCGGCTCTGTTCAAGCGCTTCGCCGGGCTCGACTCGATTCCTCTGGTGCTGGACACCACGGACGTGGATGAGATCGTGGAGACGTTGGTTCGTCTGCAGCACTCCTTTGGCGCTGTGAACCTCGAAGATATCTCTGCACCGCGATGCTTTGAAGTGGAAGCCAAAGTTATTGAGGCTCTCGACATGCCCGTCATGCATGATGACCAGCACGGCACTGCCGTTGTTGTTCTCGCAGCTCTGACAAACGCCGCCAAGATTGTCGGCCGTGAGCTCAGTTCGTTGAAGGTAGTCATCGCGGGTGCTGGTGCTGCAGGTCTCGCAGTGGGTGAAATGCTGCTGGCGGTGGGAATTGAGGACGTCATCGTTTTGGACTCTCGTGGCACGCTGACCACCCACCGCGTGGATCTCCACGATGCCAAGGCCAGTTTTGCGGCACGCTCCAACCCGCGCAGCATCGAGGGCGGTCCCGCACAAGCTCTCGAAGGTGCAGATGTCTTCATTGGCGTCTCCTCCTCCAAAGTGGATGAGAGCCTGCTGGCCAAGATGAGCGACGACGCCATGATCTTTGCACTCTCAAACCCAGACCCCGAGGTTCAGCCCGAGGTTGCCCGCAAGTACGCGAAGGTCGTTGCCACTGGTCGCAGTGACTTCCCCAACCAGATCAACAACGTGCTGGCTTTCCCTGGAATCTTCCGCGGTGCACTGGATGCCGGCGCTCGTCGGATCACTCAGGAGATGAAGGTCGCGGCTGCGAATGCCATTGCGGAACTCGTGGGGGATGAGCTCAGTGTGGACTACATCGTGCCCAGTCCGCTCGATGAGCGCGTGGCGGGTGCTGTTGCAGCGGCAGTTGCGAAAGCATCACAAGCTAGTTAACTTCCTGCTACAGGTACGGCGCCAGAATCTGGTATTGATGCTCAGACCGGCGTAAACTTCGAGCCAACTTCAATGGTGAGGAATGAGCAGTGGCTTACAGTGGCTACACCCTGAGCACAACAGGGGAACCCGTTATTTCAGATGCGTCTCTGGAAGATCTTTCTCCCAGGTTTCAAGTTACTTCTGAACGGTTCACCACGAAAGGTCTGTCGGAGATTGACCGTGTTGAGAAGTGGGAAGACCACAATGCCAAGGCTTTGGTTGGCTTAACAGCCCGAACTCTGGATGACGCTTCACTCCAAGCAACAGAAATCAACCTCCACTTGCCGAAACTTCATTTTGCGCAGGTGACTGCAAATGAGCACGTGATTGAACGCACGGCCCGTCATATTTCCTCCAAACCTGCAGATTCTGTTGTTTTATATTTTTCTTTATACGGAGATTCCTTCTTCTATCACCGTGGGGGAGCTCGTGCGCTAGCACCTGGTTCTGTATTGGTCTATGACACTGATAAACCCTTCATGCGTGGGTTTGCAAAAGGACTTAAAGAGCTCGTCTTGATGGTTCCAAGAGATACCTTTAAGGACATTTCGGACGGAGGAGAAATTTCAGAGGGAGAGCCACATGTTTTGGGTTTTGGTAAGTCAAATAAATCAAATGACTTTGCCACAGCTATCGCAGAAACAATGTCTCAGTCTTTAGCTAATGCCGATGCCTCTACGTTCCAAGAGACCGAAAATGAGGTCATTGACCTGCTTCGTGGAATTTTCGCGAGCAGTAGCGCATCTGGAATTTCCTCCCAATACAGAATTGCTTCTGCCTTCATCGACCGTTATTTGCGCGACCCTCTACTTTCAGCACCGGTCATTGCTCGCTCTATTGGCGTGAGCGAACGCCAGCTATCCCGCATCTATTCAGAACAGGGGATGCATCTCTCTAGAGAAATACTTCGAAAGCGGCTGGAATTGGCGAATCGAGTATTGCAATCGACTATTTCTGATCAGATGACCGTCAGTGATGTGGCGAGATACTCAGGCTTTAATTCAACCGCCCATTTCTCACGAGTGTTTAAGGCGCACTTCGGCCATCCACCAGCAGCCACAGTTCGAAAAATCGGAAACTAGTTTGATTATTCTCGCCATTTAGATGATTTATTCCGCCACAACTAGGGTTGTTTCATTCTTGGCTGGCACTCTCTAAGTCAAGCCTTGCGCAATGTGGCGCGGAGTTAGTCTTAAGGAAAATCAATGCCGATTTTTAATGACGGAATTGCCGAAACTGTTCTTCCTGGTCAAGGTCTAGTTGAGACAGATGTCGTCATCATTGGGTCCGGTCCTGCCGGAGCTTCGATGGCGCTTGCTCTCTCCCGACTGGGGATCAAGAACATCATGCTCACCAAATATCGTTGGACGGCGAATACGCCTCGTGCTCACATCACCAATCAGCGAGCCATGGAATTTTTTCGTGAACTGGGGATTGAGGAGCAGGTCAAGGCTGATTCCACACCACACCACCTCATCGGCGACACAGTGTTTTGTACCTCTATTGCCGGAGAAGAACTCGGCCGCATTCTCACGTGGGGAACTAGCCCAGAACGTCATGCTGATTATGAAGCAGCCTCACCCACACTGAATTGCGATATTCCACAGACCTACCTCGAACCTATTCTGGTCAAGAATGCGACGATGGCGGGAACCCAAACACGATTTTCAAGTGAATATCTCTCCCACGTCCAGGACGCGGAGGGGGTTACCGTCCGCGTCCTTGATCGAGTATCAGGATTGGAATTCTCGGTTCGGGGAAAATATCTCTACGCAGCAGATGGAGCACGTTCGAAGGTTGCAGAGGAAATCGGACTCGATTTCGAAGGTGCAATGGATATCGCCGGATCGATGAACATTACCTTCAAGGCTGACATTGCGCCTTTGGTCAACCACCGTCCTTCGGTTTTGTACTGGGTTGTTCAACCGGGGGCAAACGTGGGGGGGATTGGTACCGGCCTCGTGCGCATGGTCCGCCCCTGGAACGAATGGTTGATTGTCTGGGGGTACGACATCAACGGACCAACCCCAGATATTACAGAAGAGATGGCTACCGAAATCGTTCGAAACTTATTAGGAATGCCTGATTTGGATATCGAAATCACAGGCTATTCGTTGTGGGGGGTCAACGAAATGTATGCCACCACTTTGCAGAGAGGTCGTGTCTTTTGTGGTGGGGATGCTATTCACCGTCACCCACCTAGCAACGGTTTGGGCTCAAACACCTCAGTCCAGGACTCCTACAATCTTGCATGGAAAATAGCGAGTGTAATCAAGGGCTATGCAGGCTCTGAACTTTTAGAAACCTACACTCCCGAAAGAGCCCCGGTTGCTAAACAAATTGTATTGCGTGCAAATAAGTCATCTCGTGAATTTGCTGACATTTTCACCGCTCTTGGTTTCGACAAGGCTGAGAATGAACAGCAGATGGCAGAAGAAATCCGAAGTCGCAAGGACAATACCCCTGAAGCTAGACAAAAGCGAAACGCCCTTGCGAAAGCTCTAAAACTCAAAGATTACGAGTTTAACTCTCACGGTGTCGAAATGGGGCAGTTTTACGAATCCTCTGCTGTTCTCTCAAGCGGGATGAAGAAATCCGCACCTACCCGGGACCCTGAACTTTACTATCACCCATCAACGTTTCCTGGTTCTCCGCTGCCGCATGTGTGGGTGGGGGATAACAACAGAAAATATTCCACGCTGGATCTCTGCCCAAGCTCGCAGTTCACCCTCATTACGGGAATCTCGGGTCAGGCTTGGGCGGAAGCTGCAGAAAAAGTTGCGGCTCACCTGGACATTCCGCTGAAGGCAGTTGTGATCGGCCCTGGGCGCGAAGTCACCGATCTCTATTTTGACTGGGAGCGCGCTCGCGAAATCGACGAAGACGGTGTTCTTTTGGTTCGTCCGGACAAAATTATTGCCTGGCGATCGATCTGCAGTGTCAAGGACCCCGTTTCTACACTTACTGAGGTTTTGAATTCTGTCCTCAGTCGGCAGGCGTAGAAATCATGGCAATTAATTTCTCTCACGACACCTTGGGGCAGCGACTTCTCTTTGGCAGTGGCAAAGCTGCTCAGCATTTGGCTATGGAAGTATCACGACTTGGCGCACAACGGGTCATGTTAATCGCTGCCCCATATGAGTCGCAGATTGCGCAGGCAGTTACGCAGCAAATATCAGTTCACATTAGCTATCAGGATGTGGTTCAGCACGTTCCTATCGAAAAAGCCGAAGATGCTCGTCGGGTAGCGATTGAACATGAGATTGATCTTCTGGTCTGTGTGGGCGGCGGTTCTACAACTGGTTTGGCTAAAGCCGTAGCAATGACTACTGGAATCCCCATCATCGCCGTTGCTACGACCTACGCCGGGTCTGAAGCGACCAATGTGTGGGGCCTGACTGAAGCCGCACGCAAGACCACAGGAGTTGATAATAAAGTTCTTCCGGTCACAGTGGTGTATGACGCTGAGTTGACCTATTCACTCCCTGTGGAACTTTCCGTCGCTTCAGGTCTCAATGCCATGGCGCACTGCATTGACTCACTGTGGGCGCCACGTGCAGACCCGATTAATCAAGCCCTTGCGGCGGAAGGTATCCATGCTTTGGCATCGGGGCTACCCCGTATCGCTGAAAACCCAATAGATGAACAGGGCCGAGAGGAAGCACTCTATGGTGCATATCTTTCCGCAGTCTCCTTTGCGTCCGCAGGCTCTGGAATGCACCACAAAATCTGCCACGTTCTTGGGGGCACCTACAATCTTCCGCATGCACAGACACACGCCACCGTGTTGCCCTATGTCCTCGCATTCAATGCGCCGTTCGCCCCGCGTGCTGATGCTCGCATCGCTGCTGCTTTTGAAACGTCGACTGGCTTGGAGGGGTTGAACAGGCTCCGGGAAAAACTCAATGCACCTCAAGCGCTCAAGGACTATGGATTTAACGAAGCGGATATCGAAGAAGCAGTCAGCATTGCTTTGCCAATAATTCCCGAGAGTAATCCTCGTCCTGTCACTGCAGAGAATCTTGCAGAACTACTTCACGCTGCCTGGGCCGGTACCAAGCCGACGTCAAATTAAGGAGACCCATGACCACTTCACCCATTTCACCTGAACAAACTCAACGCGAAGAAGAGCTTGTTCGCACAGTTATTGCATCCTTTGACGACACTTCAGACCCACGTTTGAAGGAGATTATGCAAAAACTGGTCCAGCACCTCCATAATTTCGTCCGCGATGTTCGGTTGAGTGAATCTGAGTGGGACAAGATGATCGAATTCCTCACTGCAGTCGGCCACATCACGGATGATCGTCGACAGGAATTCATCCTCTTGTCGGATGTGCTCGGGATCTCGATGCAAACAGTTGCAGTCAATAATGAGGCAAATGGCGACGCCACGGAGGCAACCGTATTCGGCCCGTTCTTTGTGGATGACGCACCCTTGATTGAAAACGGCGGGGACATGGCATTCGGAGCAACCGGTCAAGCCTGCTGGGTTGAAGGAACTGTGACGGATGTCGCAGGCACCCCCATCCCTGGTGCACGTATTGAAATATGGGAAGCAGACGATGATGGCTTCTACGACGTGCAATACACAGATGGCCGCGTTGCAGCAAGGGCGCACATGTACTCAGATGCTGAGGGCAAGTATTCATTCTGGGGTTTGACCCCAACTCCTTATCCCATTCCCCATGACGGCCCAGTGGGCAAGATGCTTGAAGCAACTGGTCGGTCGCCAATGCGCGCCTCTCACCTGCACTTCATGGTGACAGCGCCGAATATGCGCAAGCTTGTGACGCACATTTTTGTGCATGGGGATGAACTGCTGGAGGGGGACAGTGTCTTTGGCGTAAAAGACTCTCTTGTCAAGCATTTTCACTATCAGTCAGGTGATACTCCTACGCCCAACGGCCGCGACTTGGGCGGGCGTCCGTGGGCGAGAACTGATTTCAATATTGTCCTTGCGCCCGCTCTGAGCTAGCACCGTTGCACAATCGTTATTGTCTAAAAGCGCCAAAATTATCCAAGACTTGACGCTCAAGATTTTGCGGTGATAAAAATTATTCGTTGACTGACGGACAACACCAACTAGTTACAACGCAAAGAAGCGGAGAATAAGTGATAATCACAGCAGCTGTGACACCCGCTAAGAGCGCTCCGTTTGTCTTGGAAACACTTGAGCTTGATGATCTTCGTGATGATGAAGTTCTAGTCCAAATGGTGGCATCGGGTGTGTGTCACACCGATGCCAACGTCAGAGAACAATATCTCCCTACCCCGCTTCCTGCGGTGCTTGGGCACGAAGGTTCGGGGGTTGTCAAGGCCATCGGTTCCGCTGTTCGTTCCGTAAAAATTGGCGACCATGTTCTGCTCTCCGTCAATTCATGCGGTTCCTGTGAACAATGTTTGAAGGGTAATTCGGCATACTGCCTGGAGCTCTTCTCTCGTAATTTCGGTGGTTCACGCCCTGATGGAACAACGTCATTGACTGGTCCGAAGGGAAGAGTCTCTTCTCATTTCTTTGGTCAGTCCTCTTTCGCAACCTTTTCGAACGTTCCAGAGCGTTGCATCGTTGTTGTGGATAAAGACATAGATCTGAGAAAAGTTGCGCCGCTGGGATGTGGTGTTCAAACCGGTGCGGGCACAGTATTCAATGAATTAGTACCCAAACCAGGTTCAACACTGGCGGTGTTTGGCTCTGGTGCAGTTGGGTTCGGCGCGATAATGGCAGCCATAGTTGCCGGTTGCAAGCAGGTCATTGCTGTGGATATCAATGACAGCCGGTTAGAACTCGCACGCGAGGTGGGTGCTACACACACCATCAATAGTCGGATTGACCCCGTTCACGATCGCATCATGGACATGACCCACGGCCGAGGCATAGATTTTGCAATCGATACAACTGGACGTCCTGATGTTCTTCGTATTGCTGCTGACTCGCTTGCTGTAAAGGGAACGGTGGCTCTAGTAGGCGCATCTCCGGCTGGAACTGAAGTTCCCTTTGAAATCGGAGAGTCTCTAATTAAAGGCTGGACTTTCAAGACTGTAATTCAGGGCGGTTCTGTGCCACAGAACTTCATACCAGGTCTCATTAATTTGTGGCGCCAAGGGCGCTTTCCCTTCGACAAGCTCATCAAGTTCTATGAACTTGCAGATATTAACACCGCGATTCACGATGCGGAAAAAGGCAACACTATCAAGCCAGTCGTTGTCTTTGACCAGGTCAAAACACCACCAGTGGTTTCTGCACGAGAAGTCACAGAACTCAACGCTTCGGAAACAGAACAAAGAGCTCAAGCAACATACAAAGGAGAAAACATGTCCAAGGCAGCAGTTGCTGACATTTTTGGAATTCAGAATGCACAGCACCTCATCGGCGGTGAATGGGTAAGTGGCGGTGTAACCGTTACTTCGACTAACCCTGCAACTGATGAAATATTGGGTTCCTTCCAAGATGCTGATGACCAGATTGTTGACCAAGCCATCAATTCTGCATTCGACACTTTCCATGCCTCCTCATGGCGCACTGACCGTAACCTTCGTGCGCGTGCCCTGTGGGATCTCGCTGACGCTTTTGAACGTAATTTCGACCGTCTTGCACTTGCTATCACTACCGAAAACGGTAAGCCACTGCGTGAAGCTCAATTCGAAGTTTCACTGTGTGCTCCGAAGCTGCGTTATTACGCCTCGATGGCACTGACTGACCTGGGCACCTCAATGGTGACTCCAACTGGTGACGTTGCAATGTCCCTGAAGGAACCAATAGGTGTTGCTGGAATCATCGTTCCGTGGAACTCTCCTGTCATTCTTGCAGTACGTTCTTTTGCTCCCGCTTTAGCTGCGGGGTGTACCGCAGCAATCAAGATGCCTGGTCAGACTGCACTCACTGGTGCGCTCATGATGGACATCATTTCCAAGGTTGAGTCACTTCCCGCGGGCGTTCTGAACTTCTTCACCGAGTCTCGTGGAAGTGGTGCGCGCACTCTCGTTTCTTCGCCCAAGACCCCTGTGATTAGCTACACCGGAAGCACACAAGTTGGACGCCAGATTGGTGCTGCAGCAGGTGGAATGCTCAAGCGTTCTTCACTTGAGTTGGGCGGTAAGACTCCCATGATCGTCTTCTCTGACGCAAACCTGGACGTCGCAGTGCCAACCTTGACCGCCGGTGTTTCCACCTTTGCGGGTCAGTTCTGCATGACCGGTAGTCGAATCCTTGTTCATGAGGACATCGCAGAGGAGCTCGCAGATAAGCTATCTGGGTCTCTTTCTAGCCTCAAGCTGGGTGCCGGCGTAGACCCTGAGACCCAACTCGGCCCTTTGATTGATCATGCACAGGTTCAGCGCCTAAACAACATCATTGATCATGCCAGTGACGCAGATGTCATTCTGCGGGGCGGATACGACGGCCCAGGAGCATTTATGCGTCCGACGATTCTTGGAGTACAGGATCTCAACTCTTCGCTTATCCAAGAAGAAATCTTTGGACCAGTTGCTACTTTCGAAACCTTCTCCACGGAAGAGGAAGCAATTGCGCGTGCAAACGCAACTGAATTTGGGCTCGCAGCATCCGTCTGGACTTCAGATGGTGCGCGTTCGCTCCGTATGTCCAATGCTCTCGAAGCGGGAACAGTCTGGACAAACTCATGGGCAGTAGTTCTCGACCAGTTCGAGGAAGGCGGTTTCAAGTCAAGTGGAATTGGCAGACTTAACGGACCTACCGGTCTTGCTGAGTTCCAGGAACACAAGCACGTCTTCCGCACCGCAGCTTTCTAAGCTGTCCACACAGACCAGGCCTCAACGATGAGGCAGGGAACACCAAGAAAAGGAATAAACATGAAAATGCGATTTACCTGGCGTAAACTTGCAGCCGTTGCGGTTGCCGGTAGCACGCTCATCGCCTTGAGCGGCTGTTCTGGCTCGCTCGGTGGCGACACGTCAACAAGCAATGGCGATGTCATCAAGATTGGCTACGTCACTCCTCAGACTGGTGCCCTTGCACCTTTCGGTGAGGCTGACAGTTTTGTTCTTGACAAGATGGCAACCTACTTCAAGGAAAATGGCGTCACTCTTGCTGATGGAAGCAAGCACGAAGTCGAAATCATCTCCAAGGACACCCAGTCCGACGCCAAGAGAGCAGCTGACGTTGCAAGCGAGCTCATCCTGGAGGATCAAGTTAGCTTGATCCTTGTCTCTTCGACTCCAGACACAACCAACCCAGTTTCTGACCAGTGTGAGGCTAACCAGGTTGTGTGTATCTCCACTGTTGCTCCTTGGCAGGCGTGGTACTTCGGCCGTGGAGCTACTCCCGAACAGGGTTTCAAGTACACCTTCCACTTCTTCTGGGGTCTGGATGACGTACTTCCTGTTTACTCGGACATCTGGGCACAGGGCGCACCTGGAGACACCAACATCGGTATGTTGTTCCCCAATGACGCTGATGGTTCCGCATGGCTCGGAGCTGCACCTGGCTTCGCAGAGGGCCTTGGATACACAGTTAACAACCCTGGCGCATTCCCCAATGGCACCACCGACTTCTCCGCTCAGATTTCTTCTCTGAAGGAAAACAACGACACTGTGATGTCGACCATCATGATTCCGCCAGACTTCATCACCTTCTGGAAGCAGGCTGTTCAGCAGGGTTACAACCCAAAGGTTGCAACAGTTGCAAAGGCAATCCTGTTCCCCTCGGTACTTGAGTCGATGGGTAACCTCGGTAACAACCTCTCCACCGAAATCTGGTGGGCACCAACCTACCCATTCTCGAGCAGCTTGACAGGTCAGTCCAGTGCTGACTTCGCAGCGTCGTTCGAAAAGGAAACAGGTCAGCAGTGGACACAACCTCTTGGTTTTGCAGAGGCACTGTTCGAGGTTGCTAACGCAGCCCTAGCAAAGTCCGCAAGCGCAAGCTCAGACGACATTGCAAAGGCTATGTCTACTCTTCAGGTTGACACCATGGTTGGCCCTCTCGACTGGGCAGCTGGTCCTGTTCCTGGCGTCGCAGTATCGCCAGTAGTTGGTGGCCAGTGGCGTCTCACCGGTGAGAGCAAGTACGAGCTCGTAATCGTCTCGAACAAGCAGCACCCGGAGATCCCAACCGGTGGCTCTGTAGAGCCAATTGATTGGCCTAAGCAGTAACAACGCACAAGACATCCCTCTTTCTCTATAGGGCAAAATGTCTTTGATTGTGTCTTCCTGGGGAGATACTTCCCAGGAAGACACAATCATCCTCGAGGGTGGTGGCATTAACTCGAAGTGGTGGGGAAAACAGTTACGCAAGCCCATCGCCTCCAGCTCGAAACAAGCAGACTTGGAACTCTTGAAATTCCAGATGTACTTTTTGTTTGTTGATAGAAAAAAACCCAGTTCAAATCAGAAATGTGGGATGGCAAGAAAGCCGAAACGAATTCGAGATTGATATTAATAAGTGACTAAATATCGTGGCTCGTTTCCAAATCGTTATTCAATCCGAGATTCAAACACCCCTTTCGCGTTGACGACTTTCTTATCTAAGTGCTACAAATAATCGTTAGCTTGCAAAAATCTGTAACGCTTATTCCCACAATCGCAATGAAGCGGAGTGAACATGACATTCATGGCACACGAAGAGCCCCTGTGTTACAAGCAGGTCTCCTCAGGTCGCCGTGAATTCGTTCAGGCACAAGTGGTTGAATTCGCGATCGACGAAGCTACTAGCCTGGACCCTCATAGAACGGTTCGTTTCGCAAACCTACTTGCTGGGTTTACCGTCGCCACCTAAGTTTCCGCGCCCCTTCCGGGGCACGGAGAAACCAAGAGAGAATTATCGAAAGGGAAAACGCAATGAAGCTTTTTTCGGGGCGTAAGGTTGCAGCAATCGCTGTAGCTGGTGCCACTGTAATCGCATTGAGCGGCTGTTCAGGCTCGCTCGGTGGCGACAGCTCAGGCGGTTCGGGCGACGTTATCAAGATTGGTTACGTCACTCCAGAAACCGGTGCACTTTCTGCATTCAGCGAGTCTGACGACTTCGTTCTGGAGCAGATGACTGCATACTTCGACGAGAACGGCATCACCCTTGCTGATGGCAGCAAGCACGATGTTGAAATCATCAAGAAGGACACCCAGTCTGACTCCAAGCGTGCTGCTGACGTAGCAAGCGAGCTCATCCTCAAGGATGAGGTCAACATGATCCTTGTTTCTTCTACTCCAGAAACGAACAACCCTGTTTCTGACCAGTGTGAAGCTAACCAGGTTGTGTGTGTTTCGACTGTTGCTCCATGGCAGACCTGGTACTTCGGTCGTGCACTGGACAAGACTCCTTCTAAGTACACCTTCCACTTCTTCTGGGGCCTGGACAACGTCCTCCCCATCTACGCTGACATCTGGGAGAAGGCTGCACCCGGTGAGACCAACCTCGGCGCACTGTTCCCCAACGATGGTGACGGTGAAGCATGGGCTGGCGCAGTTCCTCCCTTCGCAGAATCAGAGGGCTACACTGTCAACAACCCCGGTGCATTCCCCAACGGAACCACCGACTTCTCCGCTCAGATTGCTTCTCTGAAGAGCAACAACGACAGCGCTCTGGTATCCATCATGGTTCCACCAGACTTCATCACCTTCTGGAAGCAGGCTGTTCAGCAGGGTTACAACCCCAAGGTTGCAACCGTTGCAAAGGCAATCGAGTTCCCTTCAGTTCTTGAAGCTCTGGGTAACCTCGGTAACAACCTCTGCACCGAAATCTGGTGGTCGCCACAGTACCCCTTCTCCAGCAGCCTGACCGGTGACTCGAGCGCCGACTTCGCAGCAGCTTACGAAGAGTACTCTGGCAAGCAGTGGACCATGCCCCTCGGTTTCGCTGAAGCACTGTTCGAGGTTGCTAACGCAGCATTCTCAGCATCGAAGAGCACCAGCTCTGAAGATCTCGCAGCTGCAATGTCTACCCTCAACGTAGACACCATCGTGGGTAACCTCGACTGGGCTAACGGTCCAGTTCCTGGTGTCGCTGTATCGCCTGTAACCGGTGGTCAGTGGCGTCTGGTTGGCGACGCTAAGTACGAAATTGAAATCGTATCTAACGTTGGCTTCGAAGAGATTCCAACCACCAGCGAGGTCGAAGCAATCGATTGGCCTAAGCAGTAATGGGCGCCGAGCTTCTCGCCGCGAAGGGAATTAATGTTCGATTCGGGCGCTTACAAGTACTCGTCGACCTTGATTTGACTGTAAACCGTGGCGAGTTGCTCGGCATCATCGGTCCTAACGGGGCCGGTAAGTCAACACTCTTGTCCGTCCTGGGGGGAACTACTTCCCCCCAGGAAGGCAAGATCCTTCTCGAAGGTGTGGATATCACCTCGAAGCGATCGAGCTGGCGTTCACGTCAAGGCATTGCGACCAGCTACCAGATCCCTCGCCCCTTCCTCGGAATGTCGGTGTATGAGAACGCACTTGTTGCGGCTCAGTTCGCCGGTAATCTCCGGGGTAAAGAAGCCCAGCAGGCAGCACTCGAAGCTATCTCGCTGGCCAAGCTCGATGGTCTGGCAGATGTCCAGGCTAAGAACCTGCGTCTTCTTGACCGAAAGCGTCTCGAAGTCGCACGTGCTCTGGCGTCCAAGCCACGCATCATGCTCCTCGATGAGATCGCGGGCGGTCTGACCGAGAGCGAAGTGCCTGAACTTCTGGACTTGGTCCGTGGAGTTCTGGATTCCGGTGTGACCGTGGTGTGGATCGAGCACGTTGTGCACGCACTTGTTTCTGTTGCGACGCGTATGGTCTGCCTGACCTATGGCAGCATCCTCGCCGAGGGTAACCCTCACGATGTGCTCGCGTCGCCAGAAGTCCGTCAGGTCTACCTCGGTATTGAACCTGATGAAGAAATTCTTGATGTTGATGGAGCGGACGCGAAATGAGCTTTGTAGTCAACGACCTCTCAGCCGGCTATGGCCAGCTGACGGCTCTGCGGAATATTTCGTTCAGCATAGAGCCCGGTGAAATCCTGGCTGTGATCGGTGCCAATGGTGCTGGTAAGTCGACTCTTCTCAAGACCATCGCGGGACAACTTACGGCCCTCACCGGCTCGGTTGTTATCGATGGGGAAGATGTCACCAAGGAATCAGCTAATGCGCGCGCCCGTCGCGGAATCTTGATGGTTCCGGAAGGACGTCGCTTGTTCCCTTCGCTGACGGTGAAGGAAAACCTGCAGCTTGGTACTGCGACCGGTCGCGAAGGCGAGTGGAACTTGGACACTGTGTGTGAACTGTTCCCGCTGGTTGCCGAGCGTTTGAACCGTCGCGCGGGACAGATGTCCGGTGGTGAGCAGCAAGCTACCGCTATTGCACGCGCATTGGTCGGAAACCCCGAAGTGCTGATGCTCGATGAGATCAGCCTGGGACTTGCACCCGCCATTGTGGTGGAGCTCTATGACCGCCTGGGTGAAATTACCAAGCGTGGCACCACCGTCATCCTGGTTGAGCAGGACGTGAAGCGAGCTGTCTCTGTGGCAGACCAGGTTCACTGCTTGCTCGAGGGACAGACGTCATTGTCTGGACGTAACTTGGATGTCGCAGAAATTGCGGCCGCATACTTTGGAACGGGGCACTAATGAATTTCCTTGATGCTGTTGTCCAAGGCTTAATGCTGGGTGGCCTGTACGCCATCTTCGCTGCTGGTCTGTCACTGATCTTCGGTGTGATGAAGATCGTGAGCCTGTCCTATGGTGCGTTTGCTGTGATGGCTGCGTACCTCGCCCTGCACTTCACTGAAGTGACCGGCTGGTCACCTCTGCTGTCGCTGTTGTTAGTTGTTCCCTTGATGGCGGCTTTTGGTTGGGTCTTGCAGCGCTATGTGCTTCAGCGCACACTCGGCAACTCGGCCCTCCCTTCGATTCTGGTCACCTTTGGTTTGGCCGTCATCATCGAAAACGTGCTGTTGTTGACGGAGTCCGCAGACCAGAAGCGGATGACCTTGGGCGCAATTGACACCGCCGCGTTTGAAATCGGTTTCATCCGTGTGGGTGTCTACCCCTTCGGCCTCTTCATCGCTTCGATTGTGCTGCTGGGAATCCTTTCCCTCGTCATGGCGAAAACCCAGTTTGGTCGTGCTGTGCGTGCCATTAGTGAGGACGCTTCCACCGTGGAACTCATGGGTATTCGACCCAAGAGCATCTATGCCTGGTCGGCAGCGATTGCGCTCGCACTGGCAGCTATTGCGGGTGTTGCCTCGGGAATTCAAACCTCGTTTAGTCCTCTTTCCGGTGGCATGCTGCTCATCTTCGCCTTCGAAGCTGTGATTATCGGTGGTATCGGTAGCCTGTGGGGCACCTTCGTGGGTGCGTTGGTTCTGGGTCTGGCTCAAACCATTGGTGCGAGCTTCTTCCCCTCTCAAGGAATTCTGATTGGAAACATCGTCTTCCTCATCTTCTTGGCATTCTTGCCACAAGGAATCAGTGGAAAGGTGAAGCGATAATGGCCGCTACACAAACAGACCTCTCGCAGGTCAAAGTAAACCGCTGGACTCGGACGTCTCTGATTGGTTCGCCCGTCGCGTTGCTGGTCATTCTGCTCATGTTTGCGCTGCCCTACATTACGGCGCTGTCGAACATTCGTGCCCTGACTGACCTCCTGATCTTCATCATCATTGGATCGATGTGGAACCTCATGGCCGGCTACGGCGGTATGGAATCAGTGGGTCAACAGGCCTACATCGGTTTAGGTGCGTATGGCCTAGTGGTCACCGCTGACCTGTTGGGTATCAACATCTTCCTGGCCATTCCTCTGGCGGGTCTGATCGCCGGTGTGATCGCATTCCTCCTGTCCTTCCTGGCGTTCCGCCTCATTGGTGGGTACTTCTCCATTGGAACGTGGGTAATTGCCGAAGTGATCAAACTGATCATCACGCAGTTCCCCGAACTCGGTCTGGGTAGTGGCGTGACCCTCTACGCCATGTCTGGCTTCGATAAGGACTTCCGTATCGCGCTGAGCTACTGGCTGGCATTGATCATCACCGCTCTGGCAGTTCTTGTCTGTGTTCTCCTCGTTCGTTCACGTTTCGGTCTTGGTTTGACCGCTGTGCGTGATGACGCCACGGCTGCTGCCACCTCTGGTGTAGACGTGAACCGTGCAAAGCGCGTGGTTTTCGTCATCTCCGGTATTGGTACTGGACTTGCAGGCGCCATCATCGCCATCCAGACACTGCGCGTGCAGCCTGACTCCCTGTTCTCTGTTCAGTGGTCAGTGCTCATGATCTTCATGGTCGTCGTCGGTGGTGTGGGAACAATTGAAGGTCCCATTATCGGTGCTCTGATCTTCTGGGGTCTTCGCGAAGCTTTGGCGGAATATGGTTCGTTCTATTTGATTCTTCTCGGTGTCATTGCGATCGTCTTCGCACTGTTCTTCCGTGACGGAATCTGGGGAATCGTGCAGAAGCGCAGACGCTTCTCCATCTTCCCAACCGGATACACCACCACGTTCGGCAGTATCAAGTAGACGCTCAATAATCAACACAGCTGTGGCCTCCTGTAATTCTCAGGAGGCCACAACTGTTGTTCTGTGCGTTTAGTTCTCGAGCAATCGCTCGAGTAAAACCTGAAGTTCGTCATGCTCCTGTGACGTGAGCTTCGACGTGAGCTCTGCATCCAGCTCACTTACACGAGGCAGCAATGCCTCGTATTCGGTTGTGCCTTGTCTGGTGAGGAAGAGGCAATACCGACGCTTATCCTCGGCATGACGTTCCCGAGAAATCAGTCCACGATCAACCAGACGCTGCACGATGTCAGCGATTGTGGAGCGGTCGAGGTCGAGCTCAGCGCACAGGTCTGCTTGGCTCAAGCCGGGAGAAACTTTCAGAGAGGACAGCACGCCAAACTGTGGGCTTGAAATCTCTGAGGACACAATCCGCTGCCAATGGAACATGTGTGCTTGTTGGGCGCGACGTATGAGGAGCCCGGTGTATCTGCGTGCAGTTGTCATCTCTTGCTCCTTTCTGTCTCTGTCATGCGGACCACAGCCTATTCAGCCATCGCGGCGTTGGCTGCCACTTGGGCAGCCGGGACGCCGTCGGTCACGCTGAGGGTTCCCGTAAAGATGTCCGTGAAGTAGGGAAGGTAGGCAGCCTGTGCCTCACCGTATTTCGCACCGCGCGGTGCTTGGATGTAGCCATTTTTCAACACATCAATCATGGGTGTCACGTCAATATTCTGAGCACTCCAGTAATCAAAGAACGTTCCACGCTCGCTCATGACAGCGGTCAATGCTGCGCCGCTTTCCCCGATGTAGGAGGCGCCCTTGCCGCCAAGCCAGGCGAGCACCTTCTTCTGTGCTTCGGAGTTCGTGGCGGTGGTGGAACCTGCCGCAATGATGCCGTTGGTTACGCTCACGGCGCCCGTGGGGCCGGCAGGAATACGCGCAATTCCCCAGTCGAAAGTGGCACCCTCCTGGACGTTGGCCAGATTGTAGGAACCGGTCTCAAACAGCGCCATCTTGCCTTGAATGAAGAGATCGCGGCTGAGGTCGCCTCCGGCAGGTGGGTTGGTGTCTGTCGCCGGAGGAGAGACGTGGCTCACGTTAATGAGGTCAGTGAGGTACTGGAATGTCTGGCGACCTTCAGTGCTATCAAAAACAAACTCTTCACCGTCCTGCCAGGCGGCGCCGTTTGAGCCCAGGAAGTTGAGCACAATTGCATTGAGATCGAAAGCCGCATTGAATCCAAAGGTTTCGACTCGTTGCGGGTCAAAGCCGGCGTCAGCTGCGCTGAGTCCCGTTGCGTCACGAGTGAGCTGCTGGGTGACCTGACGCAGCGAGTCGGTACTCGCTGCGGGGTCCCAGGACAAGTCTTGAATTTGCTCTTCGGTCACGCCATATTGGGCCAGGAGGTCCTTGTTATAGAGCAGGCCAATACCAGGGTCACTGAGCTGGGGGACGCCCCACAGGGTTCCTTCTGTGGTGTATTGCTCAACGACGGCAGGGTCCCAGTCCGACCATTCCTCCGTGAAATCAGCTTTATTGATGGGCAGAAGCATGCCGTTAGCGGCATATTCAGCAAAGTTCCCGGCATTGGTCCAGAAAATATCATCATTGGTGCCGGTGGCGAGGTCCGTTCGAAGTTGGGTCCAGTAATCCGCCCACGGGATAACCACTGTTTCTGCTCTGATTCCCGTTTCTTTATAGAGCTCATCAAAGGATGTGTCGTAGGCGTCAGCCACGTTCTGATCCCATAAACGAACGGTCACGGTGGCATCCGCCGGGGCGGCAGGAGCACATCCGGCCAGGGCGACAACGGTTGTGGCAGCCAGAAGGGCGGAGAGGAGTCGAGTGATGAGTTTCACGAATGGTTCCTAGTTATCGGTTTCTTCAACGAAGGTGGTGACGAGGTTATTGCGAACAATGACAAAAGCTGAGAGGGCGGGGATGAGTGCCAAGAATGCTGCGCTGAGCACGAGGTGCCAGTTGCTGTCGTATTGCCCCTGGAGAGAGCTCATAGCGACGGTAGCAGTTGGCCAGTCTGATCCGGCAATAAGTCGGGGCCAGAGGAAGGCATTCCACATGGTGACGAAGGTCACGAGAGAGATCAGTGTGATGAAAGACTTCATCGCAGGTGCTGCGACGAACCACAGCACACCCCACGGGCCTAAACCGTCCACGCGGGCCTGATCGAGTAATTCACGGGGCAAGGTCTCGAATCGTTCCCGGAACAACACCAGCGCATAGGGGGAGAACAGGACATAGGGCAACAGGATGCCGAGCGGCGTTCCCTTCATCCCCAGAGCGGTCATGACGAAGAACAGCGGGATCACCGTTGTCACCGCAGGGATGAGATACGCCGCCAGCAGCGTCACATACAGTCCACGCTTGCCCGGAAAGCTAAAGAACGCGAATGCATACGCGGCAATCAGGGTGGAAGGAACCTGGATCACAACCATGACGACGCACAACAGCAGAGAGTTCCCCAGAGCAGCGGCAAAGTTGCTGGGGCCCCAGAGAACCTCGGAGATGTTGTCCACGAATTGCGCCGGGGAGGCCTGACCAAAGTCCAATCTCGACAGCGCTGCATCGCTGCTCATCGCGCCGAGAGCAACCAGCACAAAGGGCACCACGGTCGCCACCAGGAACAGGCTGAGAATCAGAATCTTGGGGAGGGAAATCTTCATCAGACAAACCTCCGTGTCAGGAGGCGATAGATCAGGTATTCAACTGCAATGACGGCCAGTTCAACCAGGGTAAAGATGATCGCCATCGCAGCGGATTCACCCACTTGGAAAGTGGTGAGGGCGGTTTGAGTGATGGTGAAGGTGGCCATGGCGGTTGCACCGCTGGGCCCGCCACCGGTCAAGACATACACCACGTCATAAACGTTGAGGGATGCTAACGTGACGGTGACGACAAGAAAGAAGGCAATGCGGCGCATCTGGGGCAGTTGAATTTCCCAGAACAGCCGAGCAGGCCCCGCACCATCGAGTCGGGCCGCATCGAGGGTGTGGCGGGGGATGCTACGCAATCCCGACGCCACGAACAAAGCGGTGTAGCCAATGCCAGCCCAGGCGATGACGCCAGCGACGACCAGAGGTGCTGTCGCAGGGTTGGTCAGCAGATCCTGGCGGAAGCCCAGGCTTTCGCTGAGTAGGCCACCTGTGGGAGCCAGTATCCACTTCCAAGCCACCGCGATGGCAACGGGGGCTGCCATCCAGGGCAGGAGAAAAACAGCGGCCAGCACCTTCATGCTGCGGGTCCAGGACGAGAGGTAGTAGCCCATGACTCCGCCCAGGAAGATCTGGAGTGCGGTTGCAACGAAAGCAATGACCAGCGTGGTTGCCAGTGAGCTGATGAACTGAGCGTCGCCAAGGACACGAGTGAAGTTGTCCCCGTGTCCCCATTCAAGTGGGCTGATCAGGTTCCAGTCGACGGTGGAGAGGGGCAGGAGCGTGACGAGCGGGACACCCACCGCGAGCAGTGCACCGAGGAGAGCGGGGGCGAGGAAAGGCAAGGGTGTGGCCCGCATAAAAACTACAGAATCATTCTTCTGATTCACGTCAGCACCCTTCCATTTACAGTTTATCGAGGATATAGTTGGGCTACCAACTACTTGTTGATATAGTTGGCACCCCAACTGTTTTCCTTACGACAATGGAGTTGATTCAGATGCAACAAATGGATGGAACTGCCGACACCCCCGAGCTTGTCGAGCTATACAAGGACATCGATGCTCAGTCGATCGCACCGCTGTGGACACAGCTGAGCGACCTGATGCCGATGGTCCCTAGCCCTAAGGCTGTTCCCCACGTGTGGCACTGGAAGGACCTGTACTCCATCGCTGAGCGCTCTGGCGACCTTGTCCCCGTCGGTCGTGGCGGTGAACGTCGCGCCCTAGGTCTGCGTAACCCTGGACTCCCCGGCACTGCTTACGCAACCTCGACATTGTGGTGTGCAGTGCAGTACCTGGGTGGCCGCGAAACCGCTCCGGAGCACCGTCACAGCCAGAACGCTTTCCGCTTCGTCACCGAAGGCGAAGGAGTCTGGACTGTTGTCAACGGTGACCCCGTTGCAATGCGCCGCGGAGACCTCCTGCTGACCGCAGGGTGGAACTTCCACGGTCACCACAACGAGACGGACAATCCCATGATCTGGATTGACGGACTGGACATCCCTTTCGTCAACTACGCAGACCTCGGCTTCTTCGAGTTCGGTTCCGATCGTGTCACTGACTACTCCACCCCGGATATTTCCCGCAACGAGCGCCTGTGGGCCTACCCCGGACTGCGCCCCTTGTCGGGATTAGGTAAGACCCCTAGCTCGCCCCTGGCGAAGTACAAGTGGGAATACACCGACGCTGCCCTCAACGAGCAGTTTGCACTCGAGGATGAGGGTCACCCCGCCACCGTCGAGCAGGGTCACGCAGCTATTCGCTACTCAAACCCCACTACCGGTGGCGATGTCATGCCTGACATGCGCTGTGAATTCCACCGCCTGCGTCCCGGCACCAAGACCCGCCTGCGTCACGAGGTTGGTTCCTCGGTTTGGCAGGTATTCCAGGGTAAGGGTCGCGTCGTTATGGGCGAGAAGACCTACGAACTCGAACGCGGCGACATCTTCGTAGTTCCGAGTTGGATCCCGTGGTCACTCGAAGCCGAAACTGAGATTGATTTCTTCCGATTCAGCGACGCACCATTGGTGGAAAAGCTGAACTTTGCACGTACCTACATTCCCGGACTCACTAAGGAAACGAACTAATGAAACTCGCTACCCTCCGTCTTGACGGCCGTACTGTGGCTGTTCGCGTTGATGACCTCGCTGCAGTTGAAATTGAGGGAGTAAGCGACGTTGGCGCCCTCCTGCAGGACGCAAACTGGAAGCGCACAGCAGAAGCTGCTGCAGGTGCGTCGCACGTGCTCGCTGACATCGCTCCCACCCAGTGGGCACCCGTTGTTCCTGACCCCCGCAAGATCGTCTGCGTTGGCCTGAACTACCGAAACCACATCAAGGAAATGGGCCGCGAACTTCCAGAGTTCCCCACTCTGTTTGCGAAGTACCCTGATGCACTCATCGGACCTTTCGACCCCATCGTGCTGCCTGCACACGCAGGGGACCACGTAGACTGGGAAGGTGAACTTGCCGTCATCATCGGCAAGCGTGCCTCACACGTCAAGGAAGCTGACGCTACTGCCTACATCGCGGGCTACTCCGTGATGAATGACGTCACCATGCGTGACTACCAGTACCGCACCCCAGAGTGGTTCCAAGGAAAGACCTTCGAAGCGACCGCTCCGTTCGGTCCTTACCTCATCACTGAAGGTAGCTTCGAATTCGGTGGAAAGCTCACCACCAGCGTGGATGGCAACGTCATGCAAAGCACCCTCACTAATGACCTCGTGTTCTCGCCTGAAGCACTCATTGAGTACATCTCGGCTATCTTCCCGTTGGCTCCTGGTGACGTCATCGTCACTGGAACCCCCGGTGGTGTAGGTCACGCACGCAAGCCTGAGGTATACCTCACGCCTGGCCAGGTGCTGACTACCGCCATTGAGGGCATCGGCGTTATCGAGAGCCCCGTCGTCGCCGCAGGGAAGTAATCGTGGTCGCACGCGAGGTTCAGCTCCAGGATGAGAAGCTTCTCGAGCTTCTCCTTCAGGAGCGTCGAGGTCAGGCCTACTTCTCGCGGAAAGTTAACGAACTTTCCGACGAGGACTTTGATGCCCCCTCGTTATTGCCCGGGTGGAACCGACGTGCGCTGATTGCCCACGTCGGCTTCAACGCGCGTGCGGTTCGTCGACTCATCACGTGGGCAGAAACCGGTGAAGAGACTCCGATGTACGACTCCACCACACAACGTGATGATGAGATCGACTTCGGTTCAACCCTCAACATCCAGGCCATTCGCAATCTCCAAGACCATGCAGCAATTGATTTGGATGTTGCCTGGCGTGATCTTCCCAATGACCGCTGGAACTTTGAAATCAAGACGGCGCAAGGCCGCCTCGTTCCTGTGTCGGAGACCATTTGGATGCGCATGCGCGAGGTGTGGATCCACGCGGTGGATATCGACAACGGCGGTGATGTTGCAGACTTCCCTCGGGTCGTCATCGACATGTTGCTGCCGGACTTGATCAATGTCTGGCGTCGCAAGCGCGCCATCAACCCGGTCGGCAACATCGTTCTTGCCCCCACAGACCGTGACCTTCGTCTCGTTCTCGATGAGGACGGCAAAGAGGACATTGTCTATTCTGGCACTGCCGTGGATCTGGTCCGCTGGGGTATTGGCCGTGGAAATATCGGCGTTGTTGACCAGGACGGCAACAAGGCCCCCACAGCGCCACCATGGCTCTGAGTTCTCACAACACACAGAACGGGAGTGACCTGAGGTCTCTCCCGTTTTCTGTTTAACGAATACGTTTAGCGAATAACCGTTGCACGCCAACGGCCTGCATCGTAATGAACTTCAATGTTCACGTTGAACACATTGCTGAGATGTTCTGTGGTCAGAATTTCATTGGTAAGACCAGAAGCAACGACGGCACCATTCTTCATAAGCAAAATATGGGTCGTGGTGTTGGGAAGTTCCTCCAGATGGTGGGTAACCATTACCGACGACATCTCGGGATGTTTCTCAACAAATCCATCAATCGTGCGGAGGAGATGATCTCTTGCAGTTATATCCAGCCCTGCAGCAGGTTCATCAAGCAGTAGGAGGCGAGGTTCTTTCATTGCAGCTTTGGCGAGCATTACGCGCGCAAGTTCACCCTGTGAAAGCGCGCGCCACGTTGTATCCATGACATGTTCTAAGCCGTGTGCTCGAAGTTGTTCTACAGCTTTCTCTCTTTGCAGTTTCGTGGGCTCCCAGCGCATGGGGAGCTCCAGGGTATTTGTGAACCCGGTTAAGACAATGTCGGTGGCCGTCATCGGCCATTCCAGCCCATGATGTGTACTGACATAGCTAATCTGATTCTTCAGTTTGTCTATCTCTACTGTTCCACGGAGGTGCCCAAAAATGTGTACTTGTCCTCGGCTGGGAAGTGTGTTCCCTGCCAGCAAGCTCATGACGGTGCTCTTGCCTGCGCCATTGGGGCCCACTATCGCCCAATGTTGAGAAGGACCGACCTCAAAAGAGACATCAGAAACAATGGGGCGGGCATTCCGTAGAACTGTCACGTGGGAAAATTGAAGCAGGCTGTTCGTCATAGTTCAGAAAATTCGATTATCTGGGGCTTCACTTCATCACGTGGCTTACGAGCGACAGTAGGGCTGTAGCCGAACTCTGCCTTAAAACAACGAGCAAAATGGGACTGTGTTGAGAATCCACAGTAAGCAGAAATAGCTGCAACACTCATGAGTTCCGAGTTGGGATTGTTGAGGATTCGCCGTGCAAGTTGAAGTCGCTTCGTCCTTATCGTCATGGTCAGTGTTGTGCCTTGTGAGCTCAATAATCTGGACAGCTGACGTTCGCTGACCCCAAGATCTGCTGCAATCATGGCGGCACTGAGTTGGTTATTCCTGATATGCCGTTCAATAAAGGAATTCACTGCTTTGAATTGCCCCACTGGGCCGTCTTTACTTGCTTGTGCATATATGCCGCGCAATAGGTCAAGAGCTGTGTCTTCAATTTCTCCTAGGCTGCCCTCCCGTTGGTCGCTGAGGACGCTGACAAGAAGTTCAGCCAGCGAAGTTGCATAACTGTTGCCTTTGAGGTCACCGCCAAAGCTAAATACATCAACGCCTTCTGAGAGAGCGTCTACTACACCAACAATCTCTTCGAACAAGGGGCGGGGAACAATGAAAACTAGTTCTTTTAGACCTTGCGCAAATACGCGGACAAATGGCTGGTCAAGGCTGATGACAAGCATGTTACCGGGGTGGAGTTGTCGAACACCATCCTTAAAATAGACCGCGGCATCACCATGAATTGTGAAGTTCATCATGACGGAGTTTGTGAAATTTCGCGCAATATGTTCGTGGGTCCGCTCTACCATGTGAGATTTGGCTGAAACATGGCCAATCATGGTTTGTGGCAGATGAACCAACATAATTGTTGCGATTAACGGTTCATCATCTAATGTCCGAGCGCTAAGTTCATAGAGTGAATCTGTGATGTGTGCTTCCCACGAAGCTCGTCTCAGGGCATCTGCAACCTCAGCAGTTGAAAATCTCTCAATGATTTCTTGAAGTTGCGGGGACTCCTGAATTACTTCACCTGACTCGGTAATGGTTAGTTGCACTCGTTTTTTTCGAGCCATGCCATTTCCCTTCTCGGCGCAGTCAAAGTCACTCTTTGGAGGGGAACTACTTGCTTGCTGCCAGGTTCATCAGTGCTTCCTGGAAGCTAGGGTCACTCAGGAGTGCAATAAAGATGCAGGCGGTGGAGAGCATGTTGGACACAACAGCTCCTGTAATGGGAACCCACCAGCTCATCTTCTTCGCCTTCATGCGCTGGCGTGACCACCACACAACCAAGGCCAAGATGACGGCCTGAATCGTCACTGCAACCCAGCCCATCAGGGTGGCAAAGGCAATGTTCTGGAACGTGCCTAACTCCAGAGTGGGAACAAGCTTGTTCATTTCCTCATACAACGCGTTCATCGTGTTGCGAGGGTTGATGTAGTCGCCCAGGCCCGTGAAGACGGAGAAAATTCCGACAAAAATCAAGCCCCAGGTGAGGAATCGATCAAAAGCAAGGCTCCGCTCCCGCTTCTCCTCAGGAGTCAGCGGAATCGGAGCCTGCTTCAGATCAGGAGTGTTGTCTTTTTTCGGGTTCACTTTCGGAGCCTTCTCAGATTTCTGGGGAGCAGGCTGTGTTTCAGGTGAATCCGACATTAAATACTTTCTTACTTGCCCGAGTGGCCAGCAGAACCCAGCTGCTGTGTGGACTGAACGACGCGAGCTGCCATGGCAGTTTCTGCCAGCTTGCCCCAGGCGCGAGGGTCGTAGACCTTCTTGTTGCCCATTTCGCCGTCCACCTTGAGCACGCTGTCGTAGTTGCGCAGCATGGTGTCTGCAACAGAACGAGTGAAGGCGTACTGGGTGTCGGTGTCGATGTTCATCTTGATGACACCGTTCGCAACAGCTTCTGCGATCTCTGCATCGGTTGAGCCGGAGCCACCGTGGAAGACGAGGTCGAAAGGCTTAGCGCCGGTGCCATACTTCGCCGCAACACCGTCCTGGATTTCCTTGAGGAGTTCGGGGCGAAGCTGGACGTTTCCTGGCTTGTAAACACCGTGCACGTTACCGAAGGTCATGGCGGCCATGTATCGGCCGTTCTCGCCCAGACCCAGGGCTTCAACGGTCTTGATGCCGTCTTCGACGGTGGTGTAGAGACTGTCGTTGATGTCGTGAGAAACACCATCTTCTTCGCCACCGACAACACCAATCTCGACCTCGAGAATGGCGTTAATGTTTTTGGTCTTGGCCAGCATCATCTGGGCAATCTCGAGGTTCTCTGCCAGAGGCACAGCGGAGCCATCCCACATGTGGGACTGGAAGATGGGGTTACGACCGGCCTTAACCTCTTCCTCGCTTGCAGCGATGAGGGGCAGAACGAAGTCATCGAGAGCATTCTTAGGGCAGTGGTCAGTATGCAGTGCAACGGTGATGGGGTAGCTCTTCGCTACTTCGTGTGCGAACTTGGCGAACGCGAGGGCGCCGGTTGCACGAGCCTTGACGGTGTGACCTGCGAAGTAGTCTGCGCCACCGGTGGTGACCTGGATGATGCCGTCAGAACCAGCTTCGGTTAAACCCTGCAAGACAGCGTTGAGCGTCTGAGAGCTCGACACGTTGAAGGCGGGGTAGGCAAAGCCCTTGGCTTTGGCCTTATCGAGCATCTCTGCGTACTGTTCCGGTGTTGCGACGGGCATGTCATCTCCTTGTGCTGGCGCGAATATAAGTGGGAAAGCGCTCTTCTAGTCTAACCAGCCGGCACGAGCGGGTGTTTGTCCTCAGCCGGGAGAGATTTCGTCTGTGTGTGCCCGTCGACTCGAGCACAACGCGCGTCGACGCCTAGGCTGGAGCTGTGATGACAACAAACACCGGAACTTTGAACCTGCACCCTGATCGCAACCTTGGTATGGAGCTGGTGCGTGCCACCGAAGCTGCTGCAATTCGTGCGTATCCCTTCATTGGTAAGGGTGATAAGAACGCAGCCGACGGCGCCGCCGTCGACGCCATGCGTGAATTTCTGGGAACCGTGGACTTTAGCGGAACCATCGTCATCGGTGAGGGCGAGAAGGACAATGCCCCCATGTTGTTCAACGGTGAAGTTGTCGGCACCGGCCGCGGCCCTGCCTGCGATATCGCCGTGGACCCCATTGATGGAACCAGCCTCACCGGTGCTGGTCGTCAGAACGCCCTGTCTGTGATTGCCGTTTCTGATCGCGGAACCATGCTAGATGCTTCGTCCGTGTTCTACATGAACAAGATTGTCGCCGGCCCCGAAGCAATTGGTGTGGTGGACATTCGCCAGACCATTGCAGAAAACATTCGTGCACTAGCCAAGGCCAAAGGCAAGCCCGTGAGCGAAATGTCGATTGCAGTTCTTGATCGTCCCCGTCACGAGGGTTTGATTGAAGAGATTCGCGCAGCCGGTGCTGGAACACGTCTTCTTCTGGACGGCGACGTTGCCGGCGGCATCAATGCGGCTCGGTACGAGTCACGTATTGATATGTGTGTTGGCATCGGCGGTAGCCCCGAAGGTATTGTGACCGCGTGTGCCATCAAGGCACTCGGTGGCTTTATTCAGACCACGATGGCGCCCAAGGATGAGGCAGAAGCTGCTAAAGGCATTGCTGCCGGACTCAAGATGGATTACGTCTACACCGCCAACGAACTGGTCAGCAGTGACAATACTTTCTTCGTGGCCACCGGTGTGACCGATGGTGCACTGGTGGAGGGTGTTCGACGTAAGGGGCCGGTCATCCGCACGGACAGCATCATTCTTCGAGGCCGTTCTGGCACTATCCGCCGCGTACAGGCTGACTACCGCGCAGATCGCTGGCTCGCTTAAAGAACCGGTGACACCTCGAGTACCACCTGGTTAGCCAGGCGTGCTCCGGTTGCAGCAAACAGTCGCTGGTTAATATCTGGGCGGTCCGCCGATGTGGTGAAGCGAATAGAGGTGCGGAAATACACGTTGCCATCTTCGGCCACGTGTCGAATGCCGCGTGATTCCACCTCGACCAGCTCACCGCTGTCGAGCTGGAGGGCATAGTGTGCGTCCAAACTCACGGTGCCATCGCTGTGAATCCACTGCCAGTCAGTCCCCGGCAAAACAACACCGTGACCCATCACACCCGACACGCGTCCACCGGTGATGGGAACCATCCGGCGGTGACCTATGGCGGTCTTGCCAAAGTCCACAATGTCGGCAACCTCAACCTCGATCTGCGCGAAAACTTCTGCACTCAAGGCTAGGACCTGCTTTCTTCGAGGAGGGTGTCCCACGAGGGACGGTTGTTGAGGGTCTGCTGGTCGAATCCGGCAACCTTCTTGTAATTCTGGGCGATTTCATCGAGTTCTGACTGCGCAATCACGTCGTTGATGTTGGTGAAGCCCTGTGGTGCACGTTCGTGCACCATCTGGAGGACTAACTCGGGACCCATCTGACGATTGGCGTTCTGAAGTGCAGTTGTCTTGGGGAGGCGCTCGTTTTCGTAGAAAGCCAGTGCATCTTCGAGGGGCAGAGTTGCGAGTGCATAAGCCAGGACGCGGGCATCAAGCAGGGCCTGTGAAGTTCCATTTGAGCCAACGGGGAATGTGGGGTGCGCGGTGTCACCCAGCAAGACAGTGCGACCTCGAACCCAGGAGGTGAGGGGTTCGCGGTCCACCATGGGATATTCCAGAACTTCCTCCGCAGTACTAATGAGTTCTGGAATGTTGAGCCATTCCCACTCCCAGTCAGCAAACAACTGCGCAAAGCGTGAAATGGGAACGGCGCGATTCCAGTCGTTCTCTAGATCAGTCATGCCCGGGTCAACCTGTTCGGCAATCCAGTTGATTTCCTGCAGGCCGTCCTCGCCGACGGGGCTGAGGGGATAAGCCACGAACTTGAGATTGCGATAACCGGCCATAAACATGGAACGGCCGCTGAGGAATGGCTGTGCCCGACTGGTTGCCCGCCACAGCACCGCACCATTCCAGATAGGGGCGCCTTCGTTTGGGTACCACGCAGCACGCGTGGCGCTCTTGATTCCTTCGGCTGCAATGAGGAGGTCACCGCGAAATTCTCCGGCCGTGGTTTCCACGATGACGGTGTCGCCTTCGGTGCGCTCAGAGAGGACGCGCGCATCAGTTTTCAGTGCGTCTGCGCCTAAGCGTTCCTGCACCTTCTGCGCCAGAAGTATCTGGAAACGCCCGCGGTGGACGGAATATTGTGGCCAGTGATACCCAGCGTCCAGGCCACGCGGCTCGGACCAAATGACGTTTCCATGTTCGCTGATATAGCTGAGGTCAGCGGTGCGAATCCCTATCGCGTCGAGATCGTCACCCAATCCAAGTTCGGTGAGCTCCCGAACGGCGTGAGGCAGGATGTTGATTCCAACGCCGAGAGGCTTGATTTCTTTGACCGATTCAAGAATCTGAATGTCGGTGATTCCGACGTGGTGCAAGGCGAGTGCAGTGGCTAACCCACCGATACCTCCGCCGGAAATAATGACACGCAACTGGGCTCCTCTGCCAACGTCGAATGCTCAAATTCTAGCGAAAACCTATCAAGTGTTTAGTGCCGTGCTAGCTCTTGGTCAACACTGCGGTTTCGCCGAAGAATGAGTGCTGCCGGCACGTTCACGACAACAGAAATGATCATGAGGGTGGTAAGAACAACCGTCCACGTTCCTGACAGGTTAAACAGGGCACCCATCACGCCAGGCGCAATTGCCGCACTCAGATAGGCCACAATCTGAGCAAACCCACTGACGGCCATTGCGCTGCGTTGAGACTCTGTGCGCACATTGATGAGCAACATAGACAGCGGGAATTCCAGGCAGCCAATACCGACCACAGCAACCCAGACCCAGGTGGCATGAGTGGGCACAAAAAGTAATCCGAGATAACCGGCAACAAAGAAAACACTAGAGATAGTGACGAGCCAGTGTGCATGGCGACCCATGCGCTTCGCAATCCCTGGGGTGAGGAATGCCAAGGGCAAACCCATGCCTGTGAACAGGGCGAGCAGAGCACCACTCTGCGCAGGCGTGACGCCGGCAATATCTATCAGGATCACCGGCATCCACGCGTACATCGCATAGCCCGTAATCGACGAGACAGCGAGAACAGCACCGATCGCCCAGGCGGTGGGGGAGCGCCACGGGTGGGCCTGGCGGGCAACGTGCGCCTCGTCGGTGACCCCGGTGATTTTTTCGCGGCCGTGTCTGCGGTATTCGATGATCCAAGGAATCAACGCCACGAGGGCAAAGATGGACCACTGCGCGAGCGATCCGCGCCAAGACACCACCTCAGAAACTGGAACTGCAATCAGAGCAGGCAGGAATGCGCTGACCGCCATGATCGACATATAGACAGAAGTGAGCGTGCTGACACGGTCGGGGAAGTACTTCCGCACCACAGGCGGCATGGCCACGTTGGCAAAACCCATACCCATCAGTGCCACGAGCGTGCCCAGAGCGAGTGTCTGCCAGTTCACAGAGAGGGCACGAATGAGGTGACCCGAAATCATGAGTATCAACCCCACAATGAGCGTGCGCTCTAATCCAATCTTCTTTTCGATTCGAGGGGTGAAGATACCGCCGGCAGCAAAGCTCAACGGCGCAATGGCGCCGAGAAGCGAAATAGCAAAAGTGTTGAGTTCAAATGTTTCATTAATTGCGGGAATCAGAGGTGACAGTCCAGCCACAGCCGAACGCATGCTGAATGCCACCAGCGCGATTCCGGCAAAAGCGAGAACGCGCCCTGCCCAGAAGGCACGAGGCGCGTTAGTCGCGGACGGGGAACTCACTGTCCCATCCTGTCACTAGCTGGGGGAGTCGGTGACGCCCAGCATGCTGTTATCGGGGTCCGTGAGCTCGCCTGCGGTGAGTGGTTTCGGAGCGTCATGGACTTCAATGCCTTCGGAAAGAATCTTGGTGGGATCGATACCTGGGAATTTTCGCGCCGTTGAAAGGACGCGAGTTTCCAGTGAGGAAATGAAACCGTTGTAGTGCTTGACGGTGTTCTCGATTGCTTTACGTAGGTCTTCGGTGTGCTTGGTCATGGTGCTCAGGCGTGAATACAGTTCGATACCCAGATCAAACAGCTTCTTCGCTTCATCTGTGACAACCTGCTGCTGCCAGGTGTAGGACACGGTCTTGAGAACAGCCCAGAGGTTGACTGGGGAGGCAAGCGCTACACGCTTACTGAAGGCATAATCCAGCAGAGTGGGGTCAGCTTCCAGGGCAGAAGCCAAGAGCGACTCGCTGGGGATGAAGGCCAACACAAATTCAGGGCTGAAGTCGAAACCGCTCCAATAGCTCTTTGAGCTCAGAGCATCCACATGAGAGCGCACAGCTTTCACGTGAGCATCCATCAATGACTTCCGGCGAGCGGCTTCCTCGCCTGTTGCGGTGAGGGGAATCTGGCTGGCCTCCAGATAGGAGTTGAAGGGGACTTTGGCATCAATCACGATGGTTTTGCCGCCGGGAAGATTGATCACCATGTCCGGGCGGATGGTTCCGCCATCGGTTTTCATGGTGGTTTGGGTATCAAAGTCAACATGCGCGGTGAGGCCGGCAACCTCCACCAGGCGACGCAGTTGTGCTTCACCCCAGGTGCCGCGAACACTGTTAGAGCTCAAGGCTGACGCCAAAGACTGTGTAGTGGCACGGAGCTCTTCGCCGAACTGCCGAGATGCGGTGAGTTGCTGAGCGATCTGCCCGTACTGTTCTTGACGCTGGTTTTCCAGGTCGTTGACCTTGGTTTGCATCGCCTGCAGTGTTTCTTTCACAGGCGCCAGAGCTTCAAGAACCTTGTGCTCCTCGCGCGCCCGTACAGCGTCTTCGTCGACCTTGCGCTCACTGACCTCGCGTAGTTCGGTGAGCATCCGTTCGAGGGTGTGGATCTGCTCGTCTTTGCCGGTCAGAAGAGCTTCTGCGGTCGCAACGCGCACAGCAAGCTCACCCGAGTCACGGGGAACGGCCGTGCGGGAGCGCAAACCCCAGCCCACGGCGATACCGGCGATGATGCCGGCAATGAGTCCAAGCACGAGAAAGAGAACTGCATCCATATCTTTAGTGTGTCAGCAGGTACTGACATTTAGGGGTCGCCACGGTTAGAGTGAGGGAGCACAGAAGGAATTGATATTCATGTCACAACTCCCCGTTGTCCCTCACTGGATTGATGGGGCACTTCGCCCCGGCAATTCGGGTCGTACCGCTCCTGTTTTTGATCCCGCCCTGGGTATCGAAACTAAGCAGGTCGCTATCGCTGATGCGACTGAAATCAATGCAGCCATCGCTGCAGCCAAGGCTGCATTCCCCGACTGGCGTGACCAGTCCCTGGCCAAGCGTCAACAGGTCATGTTTGCCTTCCGCGAGCTGCTCAATGCACGCAAGGGTGAACTCGCTGAAATCATCACCTCCGAGCACGGCAAGGTTCTTTCTGACGCCCTGGGTGAAATCACCCGCGGCCAAGAAGTTGTCGAGTTCGCCTGTGGTCTGAACCAGATGCTCAAGGGCGAGTACTCGGAGAACGCCTCAACCGGCGTGGATGTCTATTCCACTCGCCAGCCACTGGGTGTTGTGGGCATCATTAGCCCCTTCAACTTCCCCGCCATGGTCCCGATGTGGTTCTTCCCTGTCGCCATCGCCGCTGGAAACACCGTTGTACTCAAGCCATCAGAGAAAGACCCCTCAGCTGCGATCTGGTTGGCGGAGCTCCTCACCGAAGCAGGTCTTCCTGATGGAGTCTTCAACGTGCTCAACGGAGACAAGGTAGCTGTCGACGGTCTGCTCGAGCACCCTGATGTTCAGGCCATCTCTTTCGTGGGCTCAACCCCTATCGCCCAGTATGTCTACGAAACCGGTGCCCGCAACGGCAAGCGTGTTCAGGCACTCGGTGGTGCCAAGAACCACATGCTCGTACTTCCTGATGCCGACCTCGACCTCGTCGCAGACTCCGCCATCAACGCGGGCTTTGGTTCCGCCGGTGAGCGCTGTATGGCGATCTCCGTTGTTGTTGCTGTGGAGCCCGTTGCTGACCCCCTGATCGAGAAAATCGTGGAGCGGATGGGCACACTCATCACCGGTGACGGCCGTCGCAATTGCGACATGGGTCCACTAGTGACCAAGGTGCACCGGGACAAGGTGGCCTCCTACATCGATATCGCCATTGCTGACGGCGCGACTGTCGTCGTGGACGGCCGCGACGGCACTTTTGACGGTGCTGCCGACGGCTTCTGGTTGGGTCCCACCCTGGTGGATAACGTGTCGACCTCCTCCAAGGTCTACACCGAGGAAATCTTCGGCCCTGTTCTCTCTATCGTTCGGGTAAAGAGCTATGAAGAAGGTGTTGAGCTGATCAACAACGGCGCCTTCGGTAATGGAACCGCGATCTTCACCAACGATGGTGGCGCAGCTCGTCGTTTCCAGAACGAAATTGAGGTCGGCATGATCGGCATCAACGTGCCCATCCCCGTCCCTGTGGCGTATTACTCCTTTGGTGGCTGGAAGAACTCACTGTTTGGTGACACCAAAGCGCACGGTGCTGAAGGTGTTCACTTCTACACCCGAGGCAAGGCCATCACCAGTCGCTGGCTCGACCCCAGCCACGGTGGCATCAACTTGGGCTTCCCCCAGAACTAGTCTCATGTCACGAGCCATCGGAGTGAAACCACCCCGGTGGACTCTGAGCGCCATCCTCTGGATGAGCGTGCTCACCATCATGGCCACGTTCCAAACCTGGCGCGGCGCCTATGTTGATGGCATCTTGTTCTATGCCATCGTGGCCATGCTGGTCATTGATCGCCTCACGGGCGGTCGTATTGTGCTGATGAAAAAGCCGATTGTCGCTCCGAAAGTTATCACCCTCGGAATTACAGGAGTCTTGGGAGCAGTTCTGGTCATTGCCCCACGGCATAGCTGGATTGACCTCATTGCCTTTATTGCCATCGGCGTGACGGTGCTCGTCGTAGCATGGGAACCCTACGAGGTCAGAGTTACACGTCCGCGACAGGCCTTGGTGAGATCCATGTGGTTCTGGTCGCTGGCCGCTGTCGCAATATGTCTCTGGGAAGCCACCGCTTTTGTGCTCAGTGTGACGATGCCCGGGGGAAATGAAAACTTTCCCACCATCTCCGTACTTCTTGATCCCTTTGTGGAAAATCTGTGGGGCCGAGTCGTCTTCGTCGGGCTCTGGTTGGCTGCTGGCTATGGACTTCTTCGTTTTTGGAGGAAGTCATGATCCGCAGCATTGTCGTTCTGGGATACATCGTTATTGTTCTTGTCGCCATAGGTGTCGAGATGTATGCCCAACGCAGGCCATTCGTTATTGCACCGCTGGGAGACATGCTGGATCGCGTGATGCAGTCTCGAACAACCAGGGTCGGTGTGATTGCTGCGTGGTGGTGGTTTGGCTGGCATTTTGCCTTCGCCGACACCGTCCAGATAGAGCTCTAGCCACTATCGGGCTGTGCCGATTCCCAGGTGTGTAAGTAAAGAGCGTTCAATTGCACGCATTTCAGGCAAACTGAGAGCCCCGATGCGCTTACTCACATGTGAAGTTTTCACCGTGGTGATTTTGTCCACTTGAGCGAAGCTTTCTATTGACTCTCCGTCTGGGGTTTCAAGGCGAATCGCAACCCGGATACGTCTCAGTTCACTGGGCATGGACGTCAGAGGAATGATAGTGACACTCGAGGCTTCCTGGGCGCTGTCATCTTGGATGATGATGCCTGGACGCGGCTTGCTGGAATACGTTCCACCGGCAACCGTCCAGATTTCTCCGCGTCTCACGCGGGCTCATCCCAAATCCAGCCAGAGTGTTCAGAGAGCCATTCATAAATGTCATCCTGCTCATCTGCTTTGTTGATACTGGCATATTCACGTTTCATGTCTGACAAAAACTTTTCGTTTGCCCGGTCGGGTACCCAGATTTGTAGAAGGCGGTAGCCCTCTTCTTCCATTTTCTTGCGGTGTTGTGCAACTCTCATACGACTAGACATACCTGAAATTGTTACATGTAACTCTCTGTGGTGGCAAGAGTGTGGATAACTCCACCGCTACGATTAACCCTTGTGGCTCTAACTATCGCAATCGTGGGACTGCCCAATGTCGGCAAGTCAACCCTGTTCAACGCTCTGACCAAGAGCACCGTTCTCGCAGCGAACTACCCGTTCGCCACGATTGAACCCAACGTGGGAGTAGTCAACCTCCCCGATGAGCGCCTCGGCGTCCTCGCGGGCATCTTTGGCTCTGAACGCCTGCTGCCAGCGGCGGTCTCCTTTGTCGACATCGCCGGCATTGTGAAGGGGGCTTCTGAAGGTGAAGGCCTCGGAAACAAGTTCTTGGCCAATATCCGTGAAGCTGACGCCATTGCGCAGGTTGTGCGTGGATTCTCTGACCCTGACGTCGTTCACGTTGATGGCACCGTCAACCCAGCCTCCGACATGGAGACCATCAACACGGAGTTGATCCTCGCTGACCTCCAGACGCTGGAGAAGGCCATTCCTCGTATTGAGAAGGAAGTCAAGGGCAAGAAGGCAGAGCCTGCTGCTCTCGAGACTGCTCTGGAAGCACAGAAAGTACTCAACGACGGCAAGCCACTCTCGTCCACCACCATTGATCTCGCACCCATCAAGGAACTGGGTCTCCTCACGGCCAAGCCTTTTATCTATGTGTTCAACGTGGATGAGGATGTTCTCGGTGACGCTACTAAGCGCACTGAACTTGAAGCTCTCGTCGCCCCTGCCAAGGCTGTTCTCCTCGATGCCAAGCTCGAGTCTGAACTCATTGACCTTGACGCCGCAGATGCTGCCGAACTGCTGGCCTCGACCGGTCAGGATGAGTCCGGTCTCGACCAGCTCGCACGTATTGGCTTCGACACTCTCGGACTACAGACCTACCTCACCGCAGGTCCGAAGGAAGCTCGTGCCTGGACTATTGGTAAAGGCTGGAAAGCTCCTCAGGCTGCTGGTGTGATTCACACCGACTTCGAGCGTGGCTTTATCAAGGCCGAAATTATCTCCTTCCAGGATCTGGTTGACACTGGTTCCGTCGCAGAGGCTCGAGCCAAGGGCAAGGCCCGCATGGAAGGTAAGGACTACGTCATGCAAGATGGCGACGTCGTCGAATTCCGCTTCAACGTCTAGCGAGGAGATCTAGCATGTGTGGAGGTTACGCGCTCGCGGAACCGACCGACGTGCTGGAAGACGTCTTCAATATTGATCTGGTGGGGGAGAACCTCCCCGGGCCCAGCTGGAACATCAGACCCACTAACCAGGTTCCTGTGGTGGTGGACACTCTGGGTGCCGCAGGCGACCAGCACCGGCGCTTGGAAAGCGCTCGCTGGTCATTGATTCCCTCGTGGGTGAAGGGGGAACCCCCGAAGTTCTCTACCTTCAATGCTCGTAGCGAAGACGCTGCATCAAAAGCTTCCTGGAAAGACGCGGTGAAATCCAAGCGCTGTCTGGTTCCTGCTTCCGGTTACTTCGAGTGGGTTGTGGAAGACGGAGTGAAAGTTCCGCACTATATTCACACGGAAGAAACCCTTGCTTTTGCTGGGTTGTATTCGTGGTGGCGGGCAGTAGAAACAGATCCCTGGATGCTCACCGCCACCATTCTGACCATGCCTACGGTTCCAGAACTTGCGGCTATTCACGACCGCAATCCTGTGCCGTTGCCCAAGCAATTCTGGTCAACGTGGTTGGATCCACATGCGGTGGGAACTCAAGACCTCGTGGATGCGGCCGTTGCCGCCGCGGTTCCTGTTGCTGCGTTCCTGACCCAATATCGAGTGAACCCGCTGCGAGGAAACGGCCCGGAGCTTATTTCCCGGGCTTGATTGTGACGGACTTCAGAATGAGTCCTGCTCCGTTGCGCATAATGAGCTTGGCGTCTGGAGTGATTTTGGACAGCAATGGATACACCGCAGTGGCCAACATCATGCCGATCGCCATGGCAAAGAATGTCAGGCCTGCCGTGCCGGCAACGTTGCTGAGGTCCTGAGCAGATTCGAGTTCTCCGGTGATCGCGACAAAGCCAGTTGATCCAGGCACGATCAGCCAGAACGTGGGCAGGAAGATGGCCAGATCGCCGGGACCTCCGCCGAGGCGTGCATTAATCGCCCACGAGGTGATGAGGCCCACGGCTGTGGCGATTCCCGCAGACAGCGGGACACCCAGGCTGGGCAATGTGAGAACGGAAATGGCGAAGCTGAGCATCATGACAAACAGGCTGGGCAGCCACAAACGAACGGGTGTGCAGAAGTAGAGGAAGGTTCCGATGCCATAAATCGCGGCACCGGCCCAGGCAACCCACGCGGGTGTCATGGTGGCGGTGACGTCTTCAAGCCTGGACGCAGGTAGTCCGCTGGCCGCAATCGCCAGAGCTCCGCCAAAGGCCATGCTTCCCAAAATCATGACGGCATAAATCAAACGTGATGCCCCAGAAACCATATATCCGCTGACCAGTTCGATGATGGCCGAGGTGAGTGCGGCGCCGGGAAGCAAGACAACGACGAGCATGGCCACCATGCGAATAGGGTCAGGCTTATCCAGGAAGATGGAGAGTCCCGCCACCATTATTCCTGCCAAGAATGTGGCCATTAGAGGTAACAATGCAGCGAAACGGGTGGAGCTGCTGAGAAACAACACCAGGGTTCCAATGACGGCACCCATGACTGCCACTGCGCCCAGTGCAGGAAGGTCTAAGCGAAATGCCGCACCAAACCCGAGTGAGGAGAGGGCATATCCCAGGATGCGCAGCCAGGCAGGGTAAAGGGGTTTCTTGGTCGCAATGGCGCGCAGACTTTCGGCAACATCGTGGGCATCGTCCTTGTTGTGACGAGCCTGGGCCAGGACGGACTGCACTTGGGTCATTTGATCAAAGCGGTAACTGGTTTTCACAACGTGCATTTGGGGGACACCGTGGCGTTTGGTCTCGGTCAGCACCAATGTGGGCAGCAACACAATTTCTGCATCCGCGTCGTAGGCCTCGGCCAGGTCTCTCAGAACAGCTTCTGCCTGGGGTGCGGGATAGGTTGAACTGACCATCGCGGCAGCTGCTTCGGTGAGCATGTCTGTGACGTCTGGTCGCGTCGAATCGGGGGAGTTCTGCGCTGTCATGAGATAACGGTAACAAAGCCCAGGCGCAACCTAGACTTGGAGCCTCGCACCATTTCTGTTACGGAAACAAGGTTTGCCATGGAATACACCGGATTGACCACTCTCATTACTGGCGCAAGTTCAGGTATTGGCGTGGAGTTTGCAGAGGGCTTTGCAGCACGCGGAAGCAACCTCGTTCTCGTCGCCCGGCGCAAAGACCGGCTGACGGAACTCGCCTCCCGGCTCGAGAAGCAGTATTCGGTCCAGGTCTCGGTCATTGCACAGGACCTGAGCGTGCCCGGTGCCGGGGCAGCTCTCGAGAAGGCAGTGGCGAAGCAGAAGTTGACCGTCGATGTTCTCGTCAACAATGCAGGGTTTGGAGTTAATGGCTATTTCGTGGATGAAGACCGCGCCGTGACCCAAGCAGAAATTACCCTCAACATGGGCACTCTGGTTGATCTCACCGCTGCCTTCCTCCCCGGCATGATCAGCCGCGACAAGGGTGCCGTGGTTAACATCGCCAGCACGGCATCGTTCCAGCCTGTTCCTGGCATGGCTGTTTATGCGGCAACCAAGGCCTTTGTTCGCTCGTTTACGGAGGCTCTCTGGGGTGAACTGGGCACCTCACAGGTGCGGGTGCTTGCGGTGAGCCCTGGTGCGACGGAGTCAGAATTCTTCGAGGTAGCCGGCGGAAAGCCCTCAGGCACGTCGATGCCCGCATCTGCAGTGGTGGACACCATGTTCACGGCATTAGATAAGCCACGTTCCACGCCTTCTGTCGTGGTGGGGGGAACCAACGGTTTCACCGCCGGTTTGGTGAAGTTCTTTCCCAAGAAGTCGGTCATCCACATGGCCGGTGGCATGTTCCTGCCCAAGAAGTAAACAGCTCGATGCGGGCCAGAGCCTGCCCGGCATAGTCTGGAACAGAAATATTTCACCTGTTGCCTGACGAAACGAGTACACATCATGAGAGCCACATTCCTGTATGGAGCCGGTGATGTACGCGTCGTGGATGTTCCAGAACCTACTCTCGTCGCCCCAACAAATGCCATACTCTCGGTTGTGCTGGCCTGTATTTGTGGCAGCGATCTGTGGGATTATCAGGCCATGCCGGACAATCCCGGTGGACGAGGCAAAGGCCATGAGGTTATTGGGGTAGTTGAGAGCATCGGCGCCGAGGTTATTGACTTTGCCGTGGGGGATCTGGTCCTTGCTCCCTTTGTGTGTTCAGACAACACCTGTGATTTCTGCCAGGAAGGGTTGCACTCTTCCTGCCGGAACGTGTCCTTCTTTGGCGGAGACGGTACTCCGGGTGCTCAGGCCGAGAAGGTGCGCATTCAGCAGGCAGATGGCACTTTAGTAAAGGTGCCCGTCAGTGTTGATTCACCGCTTCTGCCCTCGATTCTGACTCTCACCGACGTGATGTGCACGGGACACCATGCCGCAGTGTGTGCGGATGTGTCACCGGGAGACACGGTCGTCGTGATCGGGGACGGTGCTGTGGGTTTGTGTGCCGTCATTGCCGCCAAGCGCCGTGGTGCTGAACGCATCATTTTGATGGGCCGTCACACAGCCCGAACAGATCTCGGCCGTGAATTTGGGGCAACCGATGTCGTCGCCGAGCGTGACGAAGAAGGTGTAGCCAAGGTTCGGGAGCTCACCGGCGGCGACGGTGCCGCCAAGGTGCTCGAATGTGTGGGAACGTCCTCCACGATTTCCATGGCTCTGGGCATATGCCGAGATGGTGGGGTGGTGTCCTGTGTGGGTGCCCCTCAATATTCCGAGGCACCCCTCAACTTCGGTACCTTCCTGCGCAACATCACCGTCACCGGTGGCGTGGCCCCCGCGCGCGCCTATATCGATGAACTGATGCCCGATATTCTCGCGGGAACGATCAATCCCGGTAAAGTTTTTGACCAGGAGATTACTCTCGACGACGTTGCGGTGGGCTACAAAGCCATGGCAGACCGTCAGGCCTTGAAAACCATCGTTCGACCCTAGGATTTTCACCATGCAGCACAACTTCCTCTACTCCGTAGAACGTGAGTACACCCAGCCCATGTCACGTATCTGGGAAGCCTGGACCGATGCTGCCCAGCTCGAAGCCTGGTACCACCCCACTGTGCTCGCGAATGTTCCCGGTTCTTCCGTCTCGGAGCCGCACGTTGGTGGCGCCTGGGCAATTGCGGTGGATGTGCCTGAAGCAGGTTTTCAATCCTGCTTCTGGGGCACCTACACCGCAGTGGAACCGCATGTCCTCATCGAGCACACCATGCACTACAGCCAAGACCCGGCAGAATTCGCAGCGAAGGACCTCTCCGGGGAGTTCGCCAAGATCGTCGTGAACTTCGAAGAGCGCGCTGGTGGTGCCTGGGTGAAGTTTTCTCAATATGGAGAACTTCCGGAAGAACACATCCCGATGGCCCAGGCAGGAATGGAAAGCTATTTCCAGTCTTTGGCCGACTTCCTCGGCGAATAACTCTCTGCTGCTTCGTGGTGTTGTGAGCTCCCACAATCCACTAAATTTGTTAGATAGTGCGCTCGCACTACTGACCGGGGAGCCTTCGACGTGTATCTGAAAAGCCTGACGCTCAAAGGCTTTAAGTCGTTTGCCCAACCGACCACTTTCGCTTTCGAACCTGGGGTCACCTGCGTGGTGGGCCCCAACGGTTCAGGTAAGTCCAACGTCGTCGATGCTTTGGCCTGGGTCATGGGTGAGCAGGGTGCAAAAACCCTGCGCGGCGGCAAGATGGAAGACGTCATCTTTGCCGGAACATCCACCCGGGGACCCTTAGGTCGCGCGGAAGTTCTGCTCACCATCGATAACTCTGATGGCGCTCTACCGATCGAGTATTCCGAAGTAACGATCAGTCGCACCCTGTTCCGTAATGGGTCGAGCGAATATGCCATCAATGGCGAGAACTGCCGTCTGCTCGATGTGCAAGAGCTGCTCTCCGACTCAGGTTTGGGTCGGGAGATGCATGTCATCGTGGGTCAGGGCCGACTTGATAATGTTCTGCAAGCCAGCCCTGAAGATCGTCGTGGCTTCATCGAAGAAGCTGCCGGAATTCTCAAGCACCGTCGCCGCAAGGAAAAGACGGTGCGCAAGCTCGAAGCGATGCAGGCTAACCTCACTCGCTTGACCGACCTGGCTACCGAAGTGCGACGTCAGCTTAAACCTCTGGGGCACCAAGCAGAGATTGCCCGAGAAGCACAGAGCATTCAGGCAGAAGTGCGCGACGCCCGTGCGCGTATTTTGGCCGATGACGTTGTCCAACTGCGCGTCACGCTCGATGCGCATAACAAGACAGAGTCTGAGCGTCACTGCGAACGTATCGTGTTGCAAGAACAGCTGGAGCGCACCATGCTCCGCGTTCGTCGCCTGGAAGCAGACCAGAGTGCGGATGATGTCGAGTCGGCACGCAAAACCGTCTTTGCCCTCGAATCCATCCAGGAACGCCTGCGTGGTCTCTATAACCTGGCCAACCAGCGCCTTGCTCTCTTGGGCGCAGACACTGACCAGCAGCCACTGGGTTCGGGGGTCAACCAAGCCATGATCGAGGGCGCAGAGTCCGAAGTCGAGGTCATGCGTGGCATCGTGATCGCGGCAGAAGCTGCCTGGCACGCCGCCCAGCAGGCAACCGTGTCAGCCCGCGCCAAGCTCGACTCCATCGATGAACAAATCTCTGCCCAGTCTGCTTTGGTCTCCCAGCATGACCTGGAGCTCACCAGCCTGCGCGGAAAGAAAGAAGCAGCCGACTCGGCACTGGCTGCCGTGCGCGGAGAAGTTCTGCGTCAGCAGAATGCACTGGATGCGGCAACCGACCGCAAGGTTTCAGCCCAAGAGAACCTCGCCCAGGTCGAATCCGATTCTGCGGATACCACCGCGGGTGAAACCGGGCTCAACGATGCGTATGAGGCAGCTCAAGCAGCGGTAGTCGAAGCGGAGTCCACCATTGATCGTCTCCGTGATGAACTCCACACGCTCGAACGTGAGCGTGATGCCCTCCAGGCGCGCACGGGGGCACTCTCGATGGCGCTGGATCAGAAAGATGGCTCTTCTGCACTGGTCAAAGCCAGGCTCTCCGGTATTCGTGGACTCGTTGCTGAACATATCCAGGTGACCAGCGGTTACGAAGCAGCTATTGCGGCGGGATTGGGTTCACTTTCGGACGCCGTTCTCGCAGATGACATGGATTCAGCCATCTCGGCACTGGCGAACGTCGATCGTGATGACCTCGGCCGCGTCGAGATCGTGGTGGCAGAAAAGCCCCGCACTTCCTCTCTGTCGTTGCCTTCTGTTGCCGGGGTAGTTCCTGCCTCCGATGTGGTCACTGCCCCCGAAGGTGTGCTGGCGCTGCTCGCTGCCACGGTCATCGCAGATGACCTCGAGGCAGCTCGGGCAGCGTGGAAGCAAGGCTTGGAAAAGTCTGAGGCCAACGTCACCATCATTACGAAAGCTGGTGAAGTTCTCACTCGTTTCGTCCTGCGCGGGGGTTCTGGTTCCAAGCAGAGCCGCATCGAACTCGTTTCTGAGCGTGACACAGCACACAAGCGCCTGGATGAGGTTGTTGGCCTGATTGACAAAGCTCGTCTCGAGTTGGCTGACCAGCGCGGTGTTGCACAGGTGGCCAAAGAACGTTCTACGGCGGCCCTTGCAGCCTTGCGGGAATACGACTCACAGCTTGCTGCCCGTTCCGAAGCACTCAACCGTGCACGTGTGCAGGTGGAAGCGGCCGTGGCAGAGTCAGAGCGTCTCAGCGCATCTGTGGCCTTAGCGGCATCCTCGGTAGAAGAAGCAGAACAGAACGCGCACCGCGCAGGTTCTGAACTGGACGCCGTCGAGTCTCGACCACGCCCCATCCTGGACGTCTCTGCCCGTGATGAACTCTTTGCCGAACTCGAAAGTGTTCGGGAGAGCGAAGTCCAAGCACGACTCGAACTTGAAACTGCACGTGAACGTGTCCGCGCTGAAGAACTCCGCGTGGAGGGTCTGCGTCAGCAACTGGATGCGGACCGTGCTGCAGCGGAAGAAGCAGCACGCCGTGCAGTAGTGCGCCGTCGACAAATCGATGCGGCTGCTGGCGTCGCCGAAGCGCTTCCTGCAGTTCTCGATTCGGTAGATCGTTCTGTGTCGGAGGCACGTGTTCTTCTGGGGCAGCGTGAAGCAGACCGCGCAGCACAAAACCAGGAACTGGTTTCGCTGCGCCAGGAAGAATCACAACTGCGTGAGCGGCTGCACTCGATCACCGAGAACGTGCACGGCCTGGAACTCCAGATCTACGAAAAGAAGATGCACCTCTCTGCCCTGTTGGAGCGTGCCGGGAATGAACTCGGCCTGGTCGAGGACGTCCTCATTGCCGAATACGGTCCCGAAGTTAGCATCCCTGTTCCTGCAGCAGCTGATGCTCCAGCTGATGCAGAGCCTGAAACTAAAGCCTATGACCGTGCCGAGCAGCAAATTCGTCTCGAGAAGGCAGAACGCAAACTCGGTCAGTTAGGTCGAGTTAACCCGCTCGCGCTCGAAGAGTTTGCTGCACTGGAACAGCGCCACACCTTCCTCACTGAGCAGCTCACGGACCTCAGCAACACGCGTAAAGACCTGATGACGATCATTGATGAGGTGGATAACACCATGCAGTCGGTGTTCCAGACCGCTTTCGATGACACACAGGCCGCCTTCGCGGAAGTTTTCCCGATCCTCTTCCCCGGTGGTTCGGGGAGTATTACCTTGACCAACCCGGACGACCTGCTCACCACGGGTATTGAAGTGATGGTCAAGCCTGCCGGTAAGAAGATTGACCGTCTGAGCCTGCTCTCTGGTGGTGAGCGATCACTGGCCGCAGTTGCCCTTCTGGTGGCTATCTTCAAGGCGCGCCCGTCGCCGTTCTACATCATGGACGAAGTGGAAGCAGCACTTGATGACGCCAACCTCGGACGCCTGCTGGCGATCTTTGAGGACCTGCGTAACTCCAGTCAGCTCATCGTGATTACGCACCAAAAACGCACGATGGAGATCGCCGACGCACTCTATGGTGTGTCCATGCGTCAAGACGGTGTTTCTGCCGTGGTGGGCCAACGTGTTGCGGCGACGGAGAACGCACCAGCTTCCTAGGAGGCTCCAGGCGAGGTCAGGGTATGAACGCAGACACGTCGAACGACAACATCCCCGAGGACCAGACGGCCCTCACCGTGAACGATGACACTGTCATTGGGGCAGATTCTGCCGAAGATGACACCATCATTACTGTTCCCAGTGATGCCACGATTGTGCAGGCACCCGGAGTGGAGGAACACACGGTCGTCGGAGCTGTGGTGTCCGAAGAAACCGTCATCCCCTCCAGCACAACCGATGAGTACCCCACGCTTATCGGTTCTCTGATGGATACTTCGCTTGGCTTGGCAGAGATACTCGCTGATGTGGAAGAAGCACACGAGGCAGAAGCTGCCGAGCGAATATTACGCACGGAAGAACTTGCTCAGCAATCACGATTTTTTCTCCGCCACATCAATGGCACCCGCACATCCCTGACCCAACCTGTCATCGCTGGCCGCCTTCCGGCAGCGCCGAGGCGGGGCGATGTGGCCGTGCAATTACTGGTGCTCGACTCTCCAGACGGAATTGTCTCGGGAACTCACGCCCGCATCGAAGCGCAGGGAGACGTGGTCGTGGTGACTGACCTGAACTCCACCAATGGCACACGGGTGATCATTCCGGGGAAGCCCACCGTGTTGTTAGCACCGGGGGAATCGATGGCACTGGCTAGTGGCGCGATGATTGACCTCGGGGACTCTAATAGACTTGAGGTTCTTGGCTAGCCCACATGTCGTGTGGCATCTGCCCCACCCTCTTGGAGATTTTCTGTGACTGCCCTTGGCCAGAACTCGACCGGCACAATTGTTGCCGACCCGAGCACCGGGGCGAGTGTCACTCTCACCTGGGCTGCCGGCACGGACGTGGGAAACCACCGAGCCAACAACGAAGACTCGTATTCCATCGCCTGCCCCGTTTTTGCTGTCGCGGACGGCATGGGCGGTCACAGCGCCGGCGATATCGCCAGCGATGCTGTAGTGCAGCGCATCGCAGGTCTCGAAAAGCCCGGATTTGCAAACCTTGATGAGCTGGAAATGGCGTTGGCCATGTCGGTGGTGGACCTTCGTGCCCGCCTCACCCCTGATCAGCAGGGTGCTGGAACCACGGTCACGGGTGTTGCTCTTGTGCAGGAAGGCCCCCAATTGCAGTGGGCCGTGTTCAACATTGGTGACTCTCGCGTCTATGCCAAGCTGGCCGATACGTTTGAGCAGATCACGGTGGACCACTCGGTCGTGCAGCAGTTGGTCGATGCGGGAACTATCACCAAGGAAGAGGCTGATTACCACCCTCACTCCAACGTGATTACCCGAGCTGTCGGCATCATTGACGAGCCTGTCCCGGATTATGTTGCGCTTCCTGTCGTTCCCGGCATGCGGTTGCTGCTCTGTTCGGATGGCCTCACCAAAGAGCTCACCGATGTAGGCATTGAGCATTTCCTCACCACCGCGGCGACCGCCGAAGATGCGGTGGCCGACCTGATGAACGCCGCACTGACAAACAGCGGCCGTGACAACGTCACGATCATTGTGATTGACGTTATCGCGGTCACGGTGGGGCACACCGAATCCTCAGCTTCCCCTGCCTAAACTGCAAGTGCGCTGAATTTACGGCGTTATTTGCGTTGACCGCACCAGCATTGCTGGCAGTGAAGGGAGGGAAATACAGATGACTCGTCGCCTGCCCTCCAGCCCGCCTGTTCTCTCCGGATTCACGTTCATTCGAGTCTTGGGTTCCGGTGGTTTCGGTGACGTCTTCTTGTATGAACAGCAGCTTCCTCGCCGCCAGGTGGCCGTCAAAGTTCTTCTCCCAGAAGTAGTCAATCCTCGGGTGAGCAGCATGTTCCAATCTGAGGCAGAACTCATGTCTCAATTGAGTACCCACCCGGCCATTTTGAGTGTCTTTGAAGCAGGGGTGAGCTCTGATGGGCGCCCCTTTCTCGTCACCGAAGTCTGTGTGGGTGGCTATGGCGAACGTTTCCGCGCAGAAACCATTCCCGTGGCAGAAGCGGTCCGCACGGGCATCAAGATTGCCGCCGCACTGGAAACCGCGCACCGGGCCAATGTCCTCCACCGTGATATCAAGCCCGGCAACATTCTGGTGACCGCCTATGGTCACCCGGTGCTCAGTGACTTCGGTATTGCGTCCTCGGTCTATCAGGGCGATAACTCAACAGCTGTCGGGTTGAGCGTTCCCTGGGCAGCGCCCGAAGTGATTCGTGAGAGCACCACCGGAACGACAGCGTCAGAGATGTGGGCACTTTCCGCGACAATTTATTCGCTTCTGGCCGGTCGCAGTCCCTTCGAAATTCCGGGCAAAGACAATTCTCCCGGCCACCTGGCGGGTCGAATTCTGAAAAGTTCTCCACAGCCCATAGGTCGTCCTGATGTTCCTGCCCAGCTCGAGAAAGTACTCTTCTCAGCTATGAGCAAGAATCCCATGGAACGACCACACTCGGCACTGGAATTCGCGCGCCAGTTGCAGCAGGTCGAAACCTCGATGGGTCTAGCCCAAACACCCCTGGATGTGGTGGGGGATGAGTGGGGCTCCACCGCTATCCTCATCAACGAGAACGACCGCACCGCACTCGCTCCCCTCGATGCACACACGGGCGCGGCCTGGAAGCGGAAGGGCTACAACACCACTCCAGCCAAGCGTGACGAGATTGCGCTGGCCGCTGCGAAGCGCCGTCGTGTGCTGTTGTGGGGCTTTGTTTCCGCTGCTGTGGGTGTTGTGGGAGTCATCGTGGGCGTGATTGCATTGACGGCCGGGTAATCATGTTCCGAACGTGGCTCACCCCCGGTCGCACGACGGCCATCAAGTGGACGTCTGCTCTGAGTGTTTTTGTGCTGCTCATCGTGGGGGCGCTGTTAGCTACCGGTTATCAGGCCCAGCGCGTGAACCTTAACGACGGTGCTGTCTGGGTAACGAACGGAGACAAGCAGGCCATTGGCCGTGCCAACACCAAAGTTCTCGAACTCAACACTGTCGTCACGACAGACTCCACCCGTATGGATCTGGTGCAAAACTCGTCTACCGTTTTCCTTCTCAATGACGCCACACGCTCACTCGATGTGGTGAACCAAGCCACGGGCTTGGTTTCTGAGAGCATCCCCTTGCCCCAAGATGTGACCTATGCCGCTCTCGCCGGCACCAACGTGATCTTGCACGCACCGGCAACCGGTGATGTCTGGGTTCTTCCGTCGGCCACCATTTCTAACTTTGACGCACAGACGCAGCCAGCCAACTTCACCGTGGGCGCAGACTCGGTCGTTGCTGTGACCACCGAGGGCTATCTCGTCGGTGCCAGTGCGCAACTGGGCACTCTCACCACGCTCAACACCGTGACGTCCGTCACTCCAGAGAGCCAAGCGCTGGACGGTGAGCTCACCGCAGATAACCTCGGTATCACGGTGATTGGGGAACGCTGGGCGCTGCTTGATCGTGCCACGGGAATCCTTTATACCGCTGGCCGTGTGATTGATCTGGGAAGCCAGATAGAAAACAGCACACAGGCTGTACTGCAGTGGCCCAGTGCACAGGGTGTGCAGGTGGCCAATGGGCAAGTGAGTGCTGTCTCCGGAAACTCTGGAATCCTGCTCTCCACGTCTTCAGGTCTCTCTGCAGTGAACTTGGATAGCGCAGAAGTAACCACAGTAACGAGTTCACGGGGACGCGCGGCAGCGCCGCTCATCTCAGGAGACTGTGCCTTTGCGGCATGGTCGGGTGGGGATGTGTGGTCGCACTGCGGCGCAACAGAAGCCCTCTCCGAGGTTGCAGATTCCATGCCGGGAACAGCGCAGCTTACGTTCCGGGAAAGCGCAGGTGTTGTTGCGCTCAATGACACCGTTAGCGGTCTGGTCTGGGCCGTCCAGGGTGGCGTTCGCTTGATTGATAACTGGGATTCTTTGCTGGAACAACAGGCTCTCGAAGAGCAGGTTGTGCAAACCAACTCGGCCGATGCTCCCGAATATGACAAGGACCCACAGCCACCTGTTGCGGTGGATGACGATTTGGGTGCCAGGCCGGGTCGAGTAACGGGTCTTCCCGTTCTCCTCAATGACTATGACCCCAACGGGGATGCATTGGTCATCGACTCTGTCACAACCATTCCGGCAGCATGGGGAGAAATTTTCATCAACGCTGACCGCAATCAGGTCATGTTGCGACTGACCTCCGAAGCAGCCGGAACCACGCAGTTTGACTACACCATCTCGGATGGTCGTGGCGGTGAAGCTACTGCCACGGTCACGGTCACCATTCGCCCCGAGAGTGAGAACTCTGCGCCCGTCCAGGCTCGTCCGACCCGCACTGACGTGGCTATGGGTGGACAGGTCATTGTGAACGTATTGGGCGACTGGATTGACCCCGATGGCGATGCCATCTTCGTCCAAGCTGCTTCCACCGAGGAGCCTGATTCCCTGTCATATTCCCCTGCCGGTCGTGTGGCCTTCACCGACTCCGGTCGCGGTGGTGGCGGCACCAAGCAGGTTGCACTGGAAGTCTCTGATGGCCGGGCATCAGGGTTTGGCTCCGTGCAGGTTAACGTCCGTGCCGCAGGTCAGGTGCCCATTGTGGCAGAAGCTTTTGCTGTGATGGCGATTGCAGGTCAGCCGCTCACTATTGATCCGTCACCCCACATTCGCGGCGGCTCCGGTGTTCTCAGCTTGACGGGAGTTCCCGCTGTGGCCGGGCTGGATATCGTTCCCGACTTTGCTGATTTCTCATTTACCGTGACACCTTCCCGCACCGGTTCCAGCTACATCACCTATGCCGTGACAGATGGAGACACCACGGGTTCCGGTGTGGTTCGCATCGATGTCATCGATCCTCCCGAAGTTTCGGCGCAGCCCGTAACCGCTGCTCACGCGGTGTATGTGCCCCTGCAGCAAACTCGCTCGGTAGATGTCACGGCAACTGACCGGGATCCTGCAGGTGGAGTTCTCGTGGTGACCGGTGTGATGAATGTTCCGGTGCAGTCGGGCATTCAGGTGGAAGTGACGGAGCACCGACTCATTCGAGTGACCCTGACGAAACCGTTGGATGCTCCGGTGTCGTTCAGTTATCGCATCAGCAACGGAATTTCGCAAAGCGAAGGCACCATCACAGTTGTGCAAACTCCGGCACCCACAATTGCACAAGCTCCCGTCGCACTACCTGACGTGGTCTCGGTGCGCGTGGGGGACGTTATTTCCATTCCCGTCCTCGCAAATGACATTCATCCCGATGGTGGTCAGCTCACCCTGGCGCCCACGCTGGATCAGGACGTTAGCAGCTCGGCAGGTCTGCTTTTCGTCTCCGGTTCGCAGCTACGTTTTTTAGCGGGCACTAACCCTGGAACATATTCAGCGGTGTATCGCGTAAATGCCGATAACGGGCAGTGGGCTAGCGGCACCGTCACCATTGCCGTTCGTGCCATCGATGCCGATACTAACCAAGCACCGACACCCCGCTCGGTGACCGCGCGGGCCATGTCGGGACAAACCGTGCGGATACCTATTCCTCTGTCGGGTATCGATCCTGACGGCGACTCGGTCCAATTCGTGGGCCTCGATACCAACCCCGAAAAGGGTTCCATCTCGGCGGTGGGCTCTGACTGGGTCGAGTATGAAGCTTCGGCGTATGCCACCGGCACAGACACCTTCTCCTATTCCGTGGTGGATGCTCTGGGAGCTCAAGGCAGAGCCTCGATCCGGGTGGGAATCGCAGAAACTTTGGCTGGAGGTCGCAACCCCATCGCGGTGGCAGATAACGTCACAGCGAGGCCTGGAGCAACTGTTTATGTGCGTGCATTGCTCAACGACAGCGATCCGGACGGACGTCCGCTGACACTGCTGAGTGTCACCCCACAGGATCCTTCTGTCACGGCTGAAATAGTGGGCGATCTGGTCAAGATCACGGCCCCACGCACGCTTGGCCGCTACGGCATGGTCTACGAGATTGAAAATGACCTTGCGGGCACAGCATCGAACTTCATTACCCTCGATGTGCAGGACCAGGCGCCTCTGTCCAAGCCTGTCATTGGCGATGCTGTGGTGAGTTTGAGCGACATACTGGGCCGTAGCTCTGTAGATGTGAATGTCATGGCAAACGCTTTCTTTGCCGATGGCCCCGTCTCGAGTCTGCGACCAACGATTGTCGGCGGATATGGCGCCACCGCTCGCGTGATTTCTAGCAGTACGGTTCGCGTGCAGGTACTGGCGACCAGCCAGATCATTCCGTTCCAGGTCGCTCACCCCGATGACCCCCGTGTGGTCTCCACCGCGTTCATGTGGGTTCCTGGAACCGATGATGCCCTGCCACAGCGCAAGCGCGGTGTTGCCCCCTTGACGGTGGTCAGTGAGGAAACCCTCCGCATCAACATCAATGACTACGTCATCGCCGCTTTGGGGAAAACGGTGAGCATTACCGACAGTGCAACCGTGCGTGCCACCCACGCGGATGGCTCGCGAGTGGTGGTCAACGACACCACCTTGAGCTACACCAGCGAAGATCGCTACTTCGGACCTGCGTCAATCTCGTTTGAGGTCACCGACGGTGCTTCCGCATCCGCCTCGGGGGCTCACACCGCCACGATCGTTCTGCCGATTACAGTGACGCCGCGTGAAAACATGCCCCCGGTCATGTTGGGTGCAGACATCGACTTAGAACCTGGTCAAGAAAAGACTCTGGACCTCGTTCGTGTGACCCGTTACCCCTACGTCGATGACCAAGACGAGCTCGAATACACCGTCACCGGTGCGGGACAGGGTGTCAGCGCGACCCTGTCGGGTCAGACGCTGACGCTCACAGCCCGTGACGATGCCGCCAAGGGTCGGACCGTTCCGCTCACAGTGACGGTCAAGGACAAGGTTGCCGACGGAAACTCGGGCGAGATTATTGTCCGCATCGTGCCTTCCACCAGGCCACTTGCTATCCCCGCGACAGACAGCATTGTGGCCACGCGTGGTGAAACCCAGACGGTGGATGTTCTGGCCAATGACGGGGCAACCAACCCCTTCCCTGGACAGCCCCTGCGTGTGGTTTCTGTCCGTGGACTCAACAACGGCAACATTCCTGCCGGGGTCACCGTGACGCCCTCTGCAGATAAGGCCACCCTGACGGTGACGGTGTCCTCCTCGGCCGACCCCAGCGATACCACCCTGGAATATGAGGTGGCAGATGCCACCAATGATGAAGATCGCTATGTCTGGGGCATCATTAACATTTCGGTGCAAGACGCACCCGATGCACCTGCCGCGCCCACGCGCGCAGCTGGATTCGTTTCTGGTGCGCTGACTCTGTCCTGGCCTGCACCAACAGCAAACAACTCAGCGATTACGACCTACATCGTGGAAAGCGATGGTGGGTACCGCAAGGAATGCACATCCACCATCTGCACGCTCGATGGCTTGCCCACCGGTCAGCGTTTCCGATTCTCCGTATCTGCGGTTAACGGGATTGGCAACTCAGGCCCGGGGAGCTGGAGCACACCACTGAGTGCTGATGTTGTTCCTGACGGCCCCTCCTCGGTCACCATCAGCACACTCGGATATGACAGCGCTCATCCAGACGGCGGCGGGATATCAGTTTCGTGGAGTGCCGTGGGCGTACCCTCCGGCGGAAGCGCCGTCACGGCGTACCGGGTTGTGGTTCTCGAGGATGGTTCCACCGTCCGCGGCTCCTTCGAGATCCCCGCTGGCACCACCCCCAGTATTGGTCCACTTTGGTACTCTGCAGGTCACAGCTATGTTGCTCGGGTCACACCCATCAACGATGCAGACACAGATAACTGGAACTCCACCACCTCCAATCCGGTGACGGCCATTGGCGCCCCCATTGCCGGTGGCGGGCTATCTGCCAGCCAAACCGGAACGAACGGTGAGACGGTATTCAGCTGGGCACCGGTGGGGGCAAACGGTGCCAACACGGTGAGCTACTTCGTTCGTGGTTCAACCTCACCACTGAGCTCTGGAACATGCCCCGCAGATTATGCTTCTGCAACGCCTCTGGGCTCGGCAACCTCCTGGAGTGATGCAACTGCGAAGAATCCCGGAAGTTACTCCTTCGCTGTGTATGCCACTAATGGCTTCAGCTGTGTGGCTCAAACAACAAGCGTGACAATTAGCCAGCGCGTTCCGGGGACTGCGAGCTATACCTCTGTTGAATGTTTTGACACCAGTACACAGCTTCCTTGTGGAGCTAACCCAGCGCAGGGAACTAGATTCTCCATCCGCGTGATTGATCCCACGGTGGATGCCTTTGCCAACACAGTCACCATCTGGCAAATCAAGGTGGGTACTGAATGGAAAGACCTCACTGAGGTCACGACAACACCTCGTCCCACGAGTCCAACCTACGAAATTTCAGACACTGACTATTTCGCAGCCCAGGGTGCATCTGGTTCAGGCCAGACTGTAGTCATTCGGGGATGCGCAACGACAACTAACTGTGGTGCTGACGGTGGCACAACACAGATCACGATCCCCGCACAATAGGAGAAACAATGAGCATGAAGCCTGAACAAGCAGCCGGGTTCCAGAAGGTATTCGACAAGCTCGTCGAGAACGTGGAGCAGGTCCTGCTGGGCAAAAATCGCACGGTGCGCCTGGCCTTCACCGCCATGCTCAGCGGGGGACACCTCCTCCTCGAGGACTTCCCGGGAACAGGCAAGACCTCCCTGGCTCGGGCGATGGCACAGAGTGTGCAGGGCAGTCACTCACGCATCCAATTCACCCCTGACCTGCTGCCCGGCGATATTACCGGCGTCAGCATCTTTGACCAGAAGCAGGGAGTGTTCGAATTCCACCGTGGGCCGATCTTCTCCAACATCGTGCTTGCGGATGAGATCAACCGTGCCAGCCCCAAGACACAGTCCGCTTTGCTCGAAGTCATGGAAGAACACCAGGTCACTGTCGATGGTGTGACACATGAAACCGGTGAGCCATTCATGGTTATCGCAACGCAAAACCCCATCGAACAAGCGGGCACCTACCGTCTGCCTGAAGCTCAGCTAGACCGTTTCCTCATGAAGGCTTCTCTCGGATATCCCGATCACGCCTCCACCATGCGCATTCTGGAAGGCTCCGCCAAGAAAGCTGCCGGAGAATTAGATGGGGTTGTTCCCGCAGACATGGTGGTCAAGCTCATTGAACTGGCCAGGACCGTGCACGTGGACACGGAAATCAACGACTATGTCTCGCGCATCGTGGAAGCGACACGTTTCGCTCCTGAAGTCCGTCTCGGTGCCTCGGTACGTGGTGCTCTTGCCCTGATTCGAGCATCGCGAGTCCATGCAGCGGCGCAGGGACGCCACTTCGTTATCCCTGATGATGTCAAGGCGCTCGCCGATTCTGTCCTTTCTCACCGTCTCGTTCTGGACCCCGAGGCAGAGTTTGATGGCGTCACCGCGAATAACGTCGTGGGGAAGATTCTCATTGATCTTCCTGTGGGAGCACCCGCAGAATAATGATCTTCCGCGTCGTCACCTCGAGAGGCTGGGGCTGGGCAATTATTGCTTTGCTCTGCCTTGTGGTGGGCGCGGTACTGGGCTGGATTGAACTCATTGGTCTGGGAATTGCCGGGCTCGTGACTTTCGGTGTGGCCACGTTGTATGCGCTGTTCCGCCATGCACACGAGGTTTCCTTCCGGTTGGCTCACCACCGTGTAGTCGTGGGAGAGGACGCAGAAGTACTCGTATCGGTAGAAAACCCCACTCCTCACTCGCTGCTTCCGTTGGATGTCATTGTTCCCGTGGGGGAGCAACAGGTGGAAACACACGTGGGCCGCCTGCGCAAGGGTGCACGTGAGGACATCACGGTGCCCGTGCCTACCGGCCACCGTGGAATGGTTGCAGTCGGGCCTGCCCGTGTGGTTCGCCAAGACCCTCTGGGGCTCATCTCTCGTGAAGTTGTGCACGGTGATCCCCAGACGCTCTATATCCATCCAAAAACTATTGGCCTGCTCAGCATGAGTAGCGGATTTGTCCGAGACCTCGAAGGCAATCCGACCCGTGATCTCACAGATAGCGACCTGTCCTTCCACGCACTGCGCGAGTATGTTCCTGGCGATGATCGCCGCAATATTCACTGGAAGTCCACGGCAAAAACTGGCCAATTCATGGTTCGACAATTTGAACAAACCAGACGTAGCCATCTCATGATCGCGCTGGACACTGAGCCCGAGGTTTTTTCCGGTGATGACGAGTTTGAGCTTGCTGTGAGCGTGGCAGCGTCTGTTGCTGTTCGCGCGATCCGTGACACCAGAGAACTTTCAGTCCTCGTCAGTGCAGACGCCCAAGTGGTGTCGAGTGGCCGCATGAGTGCGTTACGAGAGGCTGCACGAGAACTGGCGACTCGGCGTCGCGCGGAGCGCGGGACGGCCACGGCCAAGATTCGTGCGCTGTCGACCATCTCCCGCGAGCGGTTACTCGATGAGCTCTCTGGAGTTCACCTGCAACCAGGTAGTCCGAACATTGTGGAACTTTCACGCCTCGCGTCGGTGCAGGCTGGGGATGTATCGATCGTGTTCCTGGTCACCGCAGGCTCTGTAGATTCAAAGACTCTGCACTCGGCATCGGTTGCCTTCCCCGCGGGGGTCGAGGTTGTGGTGTTGTGTTGCGCCCCAGAAGCATCACCGGTGACTCGCCGAATGGGGCGTTTGACCGTGGCGACCATTGGTCGCCTCGATGACGTCCAACAGCTCCTCGGTAAGCGGATGGTGACCGCATGAGAGCCGTGATCGTTGCACTCGCGGTTCTGGTGTCCCTTGTTCCGCTGTGGCCGGTCTATCACAGTCCCGCATTTTTTGTGGCGGTTGTGGGCGGTGCGCTACTTGGTAGTGTGATCGCCTGGATTTCAGCACTACGTCAGTGGTCGGTTCTGCGCACCACACTGGTGGTTGTCCTGGCCATACTGATCTTCGGTGTTCCTCTGGCGGTTCCCACCGCAGCGCTTTTTGGTTTCCTTCCGACGCTGCCAGGTCTTCTCACGCTGCTGTCGGGAGTGGTGCTGTCCTGGAAGCAGCTGGTCACCATCATGCCTCCTGTGGGCACCTATGAGGCCTTGCTTGTACCTGCATTCCTCTTAGCATTAGGGGGTTGTGTACTGGCCGTGTCGCTGAGTTTGCGTCTCACGAAACAGTCGGGAAGGTCCAGTCTCGCAGCACTAGTTCCCGTTTTCACACTGGGTGTCTCGATTTGGTTGGGATCCGGGCAAGGCTTCGCCGCCATCGTGGTCTCAACTGTGGTGTTCGTCCTCATTGCTTTCTGGTTTGCCTCCGCCACGCGTGGCATTGCGCGCTCGGGACTGCGGGCTGTGGGAATCGTGTCGGTGGCAACGGTGGTTTCCAGCGCGATCCTGCTCGTGGTGCCCATCACTGACCGCAGTGTGTGGCGCAACAGCATTGAACAGCCTTTTGTTCTGCAAGAGGGCACAAGCCCTCTGTCGGAATATCGTGCTTTTGTTACCGGAGAATTTTCCTCCACCGATTTACTGACTGTCACTGGATTATCCGCGGGGGATCGCGTTTCTCTCGCCACCCTCGATAACTACACCGGCGTGAACTTCACCGTCGGCGGAACAGCTGCCGACTTCACTCGCCTCCCTGGCTCGGTCTCGACAGCCGGGGTTGAGGGGGATGCTGTTCGTGCACAATTCCAGCTCCAAGATCTCGCAGGGCCCTGGTTACCCCTTCCGGGCGCCTTGGGCTCCCTCACGTTTATTGGCCAGAATGCACAATCGCTGACCGATCATTTTTATTACAGCCGGCCTGCCGCAACAGGAGCACTCACGGTGGGCTTTGTGTCGGGGGATAGCTACCAGACCAGTGCCATGGCAGCCCCGCTCGTGACGCTGTCACAACTGGCCGACCAGGCTCCAGGAACTGCCACGCTCCCTGCGCCGGCGGTCATTCCTGAGGGACTGGATGCCTTCATTGCCCTTTCTGCCCGGGGGGAGACCACTCCAGGTGGCCGTTTGCAGGCAACCCTCGAAGCTCTTGCTGCAGAAGGATATGTCAGTCACGGCGCCCCTGATGAGGTGCCCAGTGCTTCGGGTCATGGTGCGAACCGCATTGCCGCACTTTTTGCCAGCACGCCAATGGTGGGCGACGCTGAACAATATGCCAGCGCTGCGGCCTTGATCGCGACGCAGACTGGTTTCCCTGCCCGTGTGGTGATGGGGTTCCTCATCCCCCAGGGAACAGGTGCAGATGCTGCAGTGAACCTGACCGGCGCGGACATGACCGCGTGGATCGAAATCTCCACTGAACAAGGTTGGGTTGCCGTCAACCCCAACCCTGACGCGCGTCCCATTCCTGAACAGCAACCCGATGACCCAACCGAGGTGGCGTTCCCGCAGACGGCGGTAGAGCCTCCCGCACAAGAAGAACCTCAACTCAACGACAACACCGTGCCTGAGGCAGCGGAAGAGGAGCAGCCCACTGCTTCTGATCCTGTCTTGCACATAGTGCTGGCAATTGTGACCGGTGTTTCCTGGCTGCTTCTCATCCTGGGGCTGAGTGTGTCTCCGTTCCTGGGCATCATCGCTCTGAAACGGCGCCGGCGCTCACAGCGCCACAGCGCCGAGGGCAACCGGGCTCAAGTTGAGGGCGCATGGTCAGAAATGCGAGATGTCATGACAGATCATGGTGTGCTCACCATACATTCGGCCACCCGAACTGAAACGGCGAGCCAGATTGGCCTCCAAGCCGCCTCAATGGTGGCAGCTCTCGGCGATAAAGCCCAATATTCGCCTGACCCCGTCAGTGACACAGATGTCCAGCGGGCGTGGGCTGATGTCATGAGCGTGGAACTCGAATTGGGTGCAGGGCTCACGCGTTGGCAACGAATACAGGCTCTTGTTTCTCTGAAATCATTTGGCTGGTCACGGGCACGCTTCACGAAATGGCGCGGGTCACGCCGGTAACATCGCACCATGTCGTGTGAATTTTGTCAGAGTGAGTTGCCTGCCGGTGCCTTGTTCTGCGGTGAATGTGGAAACGCTGTTTCGCGGAAACCCCTCGCACCTGCACCTCTGGAGACACCTCCTCCTGCAGCTGAACACTTCGCTCCTGTTGCCACGGGAGAGCCTGAGACCACGTCGACAAAGATTGTTCCCCGTGTCGAGGGTGTGAACCTCTCTGAGCTCTTCGAATCTTCCCCCCAGGAACCTGCCCCGACGCCTCGTTTTGCAACCGAAAAAGAGCTGAGCTCGGTGTTGTCGTTCACCATCACACTGGGCAGTGGTGAGTCTGTTGAACTCACCCGCAGTGGATTACTGGGCCGCATGCCGGCGCCTACCGACGGCGAAGAATTTGAACATCTCATCGTGGTTACTGACCCGGGACGATCTGTCTCCAAGACGCATCTGGAGCTGGGCGTCGAGAATGACGAGCTGTGGGTAGCGGACCGCAATAGCGGAAACGGCTCCATCATCCGGGAACCCGGCGTGGTTCCTCGCCGCGCACAACCAGGAACTCGCTATCCGGTTGTGCGGGGAACCCGCATCGACATCGGGGATCTCCACCTCACCATTTCTTAGCGAGAGTTATCCACCGATAACGTGCACGGCTGTATGCGGGCCGACCTCGTGTGATGAAGTGCGCTTATGCGCTTCCCTCTCTTTGCCCTGATCGCTCCGCTCATCGCCAGTGTTGTGCTGTGGGCGGTGACCGGGTCTGCGATCACTTTGCTCTTTGCGCTTCTCGGCCCGGTCATGGCTCTTGCTCAGTTCGCGGACGGGAAGTTGCATGGCCGTCGACAGTTGAAGCAAAGACAGATTCAGCTCGAAGAAGATGAAATACGTGCGGTGCTGGAGAACAACAACGCTCGTGAAGAAGAACGACAACAACAACTTCAGCAGTTTCCTTCAGCCACTGCATATTGCGGCGAGGACGTAGCATTTCGCCCATTGTGGGCGGCAGGAGAATGCATTCCTGGCAGCCAGCGCATTGTTCGGCTGGGGGTAAGCGTCGGAGACGCGTTCCCTGTTGTCCTAGATCTCTCCGCGGGGGTAGCCGTGCAGGGTGATGACGTGGAAGTTGCTGCGGCCCTCCGTGCTTTAGCAGCTCATCTGGCATGGAAGTGGGGTCCTGCAGAAGCGTTTCGGGTAGAGCAGGACCTTGCTGCGCAGCCCGAATGGCTGAAACTTGATTCTGAGAGCGCAGCCAGGCAGGAGAAGCTTGTCTTTCATATCTCTGGTGGGACACAACTTCCCCCGGGGGTGCGATATCTGTTGAAAGTGAGCACAGGGCGGGGTGTGGTGGTAGATACCGCCCTGCAGGGCATGGCCGAGAACTCCTTACCCCAGATCGACATTGATTTCCTCACTCGAGCCCAAGCGCAGCCCATCCTGAGGGTGTTGCAACTGGAACGAGAAGCCCGTTCCACTCCGCACCGATCTGGATTACCTGAGAAAGCATCGACCAGGCTCGTGGAATCCGAGGAGTATCAGTCGTGCCGAACTACTTTGGTGGTGTGTGCCGGGGAGCAGGCGACGCAGCCTTTGTTTCTTGACCTCGTGAGTGCCGGCCCGCACGCTGTCGTCACCGGGATGACCGGAAGTGGCAAAACAGAGTTCTTACGGGCCTGGTTGTTGGCGCTGTGCTGTAGCTACGCACCCGATCAGCTCTCGCTCCTCATTGTGGATTTCAAGGGCGGGGCCGGTTTCCAGTCTCTCGCAGAGCTTCCCCACGTTGCCGGGCTCGTCACGGATTTGAATCCCCACGAGGTGCATCGTGCGGTGACATCGCTCCGTGCAGAAATTCGTTATCGGGAGAGAATCCTCGTTGACCACCAGGTCACGGATATTCGGGACCTGCCCCTGACCTGTGAGCTCACCAGATTGATTGTGGTGGTCGATGAGTATCGGGCACTGCTGGAGAGGTTTCCTGATTTTGCCCAGCTCTTCGTTGATCTCTCTTCGCGAGGTCGCGCGCTCGGGATACACATGATTGTTTCGAGCCAGCAGATCGGGGGAGCCATGGGTGACGCCTTACTCGCCAATTGTGCACTTCGGATTAGTTTCCGGGTATCGCAGAAGCAGGACTCACTGACTGTATTGGGTACGGACGCAGCCCACACCTTAGAACACGCTGCCGGCAGGGCGCTACTGATGGGGACGGGAATCGCACTGCGAGAATTTCACGCACCGCTGTGTTCGTCGGACGATATTCATCTCGTTGCATCACGAGCCCAGGCGTGGAGTCTCGAACATGCCACCTGGCAGCGCAGAAGGCCCTGGCTTGCCCCGCTTCCTCGGCATATTTCTCTCGGGCAGGCTCCAGAACGTGTGCCGGAAACTGCGTGGCTCGGTCTCGCAGATCTTCCCGAGCACCAGGTGCAGAGTTGGGTTACCTATTCGCCCGCCCACGATGGAAACCTTCTCGTCGCAGGCCCTGCCCGGTCGGGCGTGAGCACCGTGTTGCACCTCCTTGCCGAACAATGTGACGGAGCAGTGATCGACAGGGCTGAACACGCCTGGGATGTGGTTGTCGAACAGGAAGGCAACACAACTGGAGTATTGATCCTCGACAATCTCGACACAATCCTGGAGGAGTTCACACTCGAGCATCGTGAGGAATTTGTGCGATGCCTCACCGCGTGTGGTCGAGAACTCCCAAGGAGAGGGCAGGCGCTCATTGCAAACTGGTCAGATACGCCACTTTCATATGGTGGCTTCGCCAAGGTATTCAGTGCTGTTCTGAACCTGCAGGATGCTCAGCTGCCTGGTCGCGCGAGGTGGAAAGAGCACGAAGTTCAACTTGCGTCGTCCCCACCTGCTGCGCGGAAACACTTCTCGATCCCGACAGTGGAATGTCAACCAGGCCAGGAATACGTCGTCATCACGCGACGCCTCAACGCGGTGAGTAAAGAGCTGTCGACGCGTTACCCAGATCGGTTCGCCACTTTGGGCACTGGGCTCACGATTTCCTCGGCAGAGGGGATTTACGTGGGAACTCCCGATGCGTGGTTATCTCGTCATGCAGTGTTGCAGGAGAAGCTCTCTCATGCGGTTGTTGTTCTGGATAGTTGCTCACCTTCGGAGCTTCGATCCTTGCGGTTAAGTTCTCGAATATTTCCTTATGTCGAGCCCGGAAAAGTTCTCCTGATGGAGCCAGGCGGGCTGATTAGCCGGGCTCAAATGTTTATTTGAACATTTCCCCATCACAGCGATATATCGCTGTACGATGAATCCATAACACCTCTGGTGACGCCAAGCCCCAATGTCGGGGTGTGGACCTCAAGGCTTTCCGCCACCAATAGATCTATTGACTATTGGAAGGCTCCTGCACAATGAATAACCTCTCAGAACTGTTGACTGATACTCAGTTCAACATCGTTTTCAACATGCTCTCTCTCGGCATTGCGAGCATGCTCTTCACCACCTTCTTCTTGGTGCTGGCACGAGATCGCGTGTTGCCGCGCTATCGACTTGCGGTGCTGATTTCGGCAACAGTGACGGGTATTGCTGCCTATCACTACTTCCGGATGTTCGACTCGTTCAACCACGCATTCTCAACTCTCGATGGCGCCGTCAACAATGCTGCTGTCTATAACGTGGGCTACCGCTACGTGGACTGGTTCCTGACCGTTCCACTGCTGTTGGTTGAGACTGTCGCAGTACTGGCGCTGACACGTCAGCTCCAAGGCTCGCTTCTCAAGCGCTTGGTTCCTGCCGCAGCCCTGATGATTCTCTTGGGTTACCCCGGTGACGCCAAGATCGATCTCTGGGGAATTACTGCCGGCTGGTGGGGCTTGTTCTCGACCATCCCCTTCCTCTACATCATGTATGTCCTGTTCGTAGAGCTCGGCAAGAGCTTTGTTCGCCAGTCCGCTCCGGTTCGGAAGAAGCTTCAGCTTCTTCGCATCCTGCTGATTGCGACCTGGGGCTTTTACCCCATCACCTTCATCCTCGCGATGAACAGTGATGGTTTCTCTCCAGACTCCTTCGTCGCCCGTGAAGTGGGATACACCATCGCAGACATCTTGGCGAAGTGTCTATTCGGTCTGCTGATCTTCTCGATTGCTCGTATGAAGTCTGCAGAAGACGACGCAGAGTTCGCGAAAACAGAGTTCCGCGACTAAACACAGCATGAGAAGCAAGCCAGGCACCCTGTTGTGCCTGGCTTTCTTCTATGCTCGGGGTATGAGCCGGAACGCATTAATCGTGATTGATGTTCAGCAAGGGTTTGATCAATTGGAATATTGGGGGCCTCGGAACAATCCCGCGTGCGAAGACAACATCCGGGCGTTGCTGAAGAAATGGCGCGCATCTGGCCAGCCGGTAGTCCTCGTGCGGCATGATTCAGCGGGGCCACAATCGCCGCTTCGCCCAGGGCAACCAGGAAATGATTTCAAGCCAGGCATCGATGGCCCGCATGATCTTCTGATCGCCAAGACTGTCAATTCGGCTTTTTATGGAGAGCCTGACTTGGATGCGTGGTTAACAGCTTCCGAGATAACCGACGTCACTATTTGTGGAATTACAACCAATCACTGTTGTGAAACAACGGCCCGCATGGCCGGCAATCTGGGCTATGACGTGACCTTCGTCCTGGATGCAACGCATACCAATGACCGCATCGACGTCGACGGGAATGTTATTCCGGCGGCTGACATTGCGCGAACGACAGGTGCAAACCTGCATGGTGAATTTGCCACCGTGCGCAGCACAGCAGAAGTCCTCGCAGGTTAGTTCAGTAGGGACTTCTCGACCACGGTCATGATGAGGTTCATCCAGGCTTCCTGATCGACCTTCTCGGGTGCGATGTCATCGACAATGCGGCCAACCGTATATGCCTGGACGAACACTGCAGCAGCGCGGGCATCAACCGTGGGGGACATCCAGCCTTTGTTCTGTGCTTCGACGAAGAGGTCAGTAAACGCTTCGGTGAGACGCTGCTGTTCAAGGCCCAGCGCGTCGTGGAAGCGAGGGCTGCTGTACGTGAGGCCGGCCGCGCGTGCACGCTCCAGGCGGAAGCTTGAGCGGCTTTGTGCCTGGTTGTAGACATTGAGCTCGCGGAGTGCTCCGAGGAGCTCCTCTTTGGAACTGACGGTTGCGAGAATCTGAGACAGGGCATCGATGGTCGCATCGACGTTCACGCTAAATCGAGCAATCAATGCTGCCTCAACGAGGTCTTCGAAGTCTTCGAAGTGGTGGTACAGCGAACCCTTGGAAATCCCGGAAGCGTTGAGTACCTGGTCGGCAGTAATGTGCTCGGGGTCTGAGCCGTCGAGCAGTTCAACCATGGTCATGATTAATCGATCACGGGTGGGGTGCGAAGTCTTGGGCATGCTGCCCATTCTACTGAGCGTGCAAGCCAGGCCGCGGTGTATCAGCTGATGTGCTCTTTATGTTCCTGGCAGGAATCCAGGGGCGATTGATTTAACCAGTGCATATCCGGTGAACGAGACAATGTCGAGTATCCAGTGCGCAATGACGAGGGGCATCGTGCGACCCCAGCGTTGGTAAGCCAGTCCGAACACGATTCCCATCGCCACATTGCCGACAAAGGGTCCAAAACCTTGGTAGAGATGGTAGCTCCCGCGCAAGATCGCACTCGCACCGATAATGTGCCAGGTTTTCCACCCCAGTTCTCTCAGGCGAGTGAAGAGGTAACCCACCACGATGAGCTCTTCGACGAGCGCTGCGCGCAACGCGGCAAGAACGAGAACGGGCACCGTCCACCAGAAGGTATCGAGCGCGGTGGGAACAATGGTGACGGTGAAACCGAGTGCATGGCCGACGAGATACAGTCCTAGGCCTGGGATGCCGATGACCGCGGCCAGGCCCACACCGCGAAGCAGGTCTTTCCCCGGCTGTGAGAGAGTGAAACCGAGTTGTGTGAAGGCACTCTTCCCTGGCTGTTCCAGCAGCCAGAACACCAGCACCACGGGGACGAGCCCAAAGAAGATCCCCAGAAGTTGATACACAAGATCGAATACGGGCTGGTCAGCCAGTGACTGGTTGATCACCGCTTTCTGGGCGTTCAGGGATTGTTCACTGGAGAGTTTCCGCAGTAACGAGACAATCGAATACACCGCCGAGGACCCCAGTGAGAGCCCTAGCACGATGGCAATCTCAAGCCACGTGCGCGAGCGCCGCTGTTTCTGGGTCCATTCGGTCACGCCGATAAGCCTAGTTTGGGATGCCTGCGGTATGCTGAGAGTGCTCGATTTTCCCGGCATCGCACATCTTTGGTGCCGCTGGTTTATTCATGTCGGGCACTCACTTCTAACCAACGATGACCATGTCTGGTCATCGAGAGGATTTTTCATGGCGCACGCCCTCCGCACAGACCGACGTAACGTCGCAATCGTTGCACACGTTGACCACGGTAAGACCACCCTGGTTGACGCCATGCTCAAGCAGACCAACTCCTTCGACGCCCACTTTGCTGGCGAAGACCGCATGATGGACTCGAACGACCTCGAACGCGAAAAGGGCATCACCATCCTCGCGAAGAACACGTCGGTTTCTTACGAGGGTAAGCACGCCACCGATGGTCCCATCATCATCAACGTGATCGACACCCCAGGCCACGCCGACTTCGGTGGCGAGGTGGAACGTGGTCTGTCCATGGTGGACGGCGTTGTTCTTCTCGTTGACGCCTCTGAGGGCCCACTGCCTCAGACTCGCTTCGTACTGCGTAAGGCACTGGAAGCGAAGCTTCCCGTCATTCTTTTGGTCAACAAGACCGACCGCCCCGATGCTCGTATCGATGAGGTTGTGGGCGAAAGCCAGGACCTGCTTCTCGGTCTGGCTTCTGACATGGCCGATGACGTACCTGACCTCGACTTGGACCTCGTCCTAGACGTTCCTGTTGTGTATGCATCTGGCCGTGCCGGTGCTGCCAGCCACAACAAGCCAGAGAACGGTTCGTTGCCTGATAACGATGACCTTGAGCCTCTGTTCGAAGCCATCCTGCAGCACGTCCCTGCGCCGTCTTACGATGACGCTCACCCACTGCAGGCTCACGTGACCAACCTCGATGCGTCGCCATTCTTGGGTCGTCTTGCACTGCTGCGTATCTTCAACGGAAACATCAAGAAGGGCCAGCAGGTTGCCTGGGTCAAGAACGATGGCTCGGTTCAGAACGTCAAGATTACGGAACTGCTCATCACCAAGGCGCTGGAGCGTTTCCCCACCGACACTGCAGGCCCTGGTGACATCGTCGCTATCGCCGGTATTGAAGACATCACCATTGGTGAAACCATTGCTGACCCCAACGATGTTCGCCCCTTGCCCACCATCACGGTGGATGATCCTGCGATCTCGATGACCATTGGTACCAACACCTCGCCCATTATTGGCAAAGTCAAGGGCCACAAGCTCACCGCTCGCATGGTCAAGGACCGCCTTGACCGCGAGCTCGTCGGTAACGTTTCGATCAAGTTGGTTGACATTGGTCGCCCCGACGCCTGGGAAATCCAGGGCCGTGGTGAACTTGCTCTCGCCATCCTCGTCGAGAACATGCGCCGTGAAGGCTTCGAGCTCACTGTGGGCAAGCCACAGGTTGTGACCAAGAAGGTGGACGGCAAGGTGCACGAGCCTTTCGAGCACCTCACCATTGACGCCCCCGAGGAATACCTTGGTGCCGTGACACAGCTTCTCGCAGCTCGTAAGGGCCGCATGGAGTCCATGACCAACCACGGCACCGGCTGGGTTCGTATGGAATTCATCGTTCCGTCCCGCGGTCTGATTGGTTTCCGTACCGAGTTCATGACCATCACCCGGGGCGCTGGAATCGCGAACGCTGTTTCTCACGGTTATGAAGCATGGGCAGGTTCCATCGTGACTCGCACCAATGGTTCGATTGTTGCGGACCGCGCTGGTGTGGCAACACCGTTTGCCATGGTCGCACTCCAGGAGCGCATGAGCTTCTTCGTAGAGCCCACTCAGGAGGTTTACGAAGGCATGGTCGTCGGCGAGAACTCCCGCGCTGATGACATGGACGTCAACATCACGAAGGAAAAGCAGCTGACCAACATGCGTCAGTCCACCTCCGACAGCTTTGAGCGCATGACGCCCTCACGCAAGCTCACGCTGGAAGAGTGCCTCGAGTTCGCTCGTGAAGATGAGTGTGTGGAGGTAACCCCTGAACACGTTCGTATCCGTAAGGTCGAGCTGGATTCCAACGCTCGTGCGCGGACCACGAGTCGCCTCAAGAAGCAGAACGAATAAATCTCTTCAGATTTACTAAGAAAAGGGCTCCTACGAAAGTAGGAGCCCTTTTCTGTTGTTGAACACCGCGAAAAAATAAAGGTTTAATCCCCTTATGCTTAAGGGAAATATCCCTTAGTTTCTTAAGGTGATAATCACTGAAATTTTCAAGGGGAATCATTCGTGAAAAGCAGCACCTTATCTGTGACTCGGATCTTTCACTCCCGCACAAATCAGTGGATTAGCGGACTTTTTGCAATCGTTCTCTTCACCGCAGGCTTAGTTGCTTTCACGCCTATTGCCGCTAGTGCAGCAGTTCCTACTGCACCGACAATTACTGATGTTGATCAAATCGATCAAGGTCTTACAATCACATTTACAGCGCCTAGTGGTGTGACTCCTTCGATATCTAACTATGAATATTCAGTTGACGGAGGGGCGACCTGGACCGCCTCAAACCCTGCAGTGACCTCAAGTCCCATTACGATTACCGGATTGAACAACTGTCAAACATATTCAATTTCACTGCGTGCAGTTAATGCTGACGGTGCGGGTGTCGCAGCCGAGCCTTGGAACGGCGTACCTGGGGCACTTCAGTATGTTTTAAATAATGGTTTGATGAGATTCGGTACAGGGGCAGAAGCTTCAGTTCAAACTAATGGAAATCTAAAACAGCCCTGGTATAAAAATTCATCTGGTGGTTGGTCCCCAATGACTTTCTCTAACTATGCATTGAACTATGGGCTTGCAGTAGGAGGCGACGGCTCGAGTGAATGGAATGCAAATGGTTCGTTAGTTGAGTTCAACGGGGTTACCCTTGAACGCCAAACAATCGACTGTTCTCAATTTGTCACTACCTCCACATCTGGGAATCTTGCAACTGGCTACGGATCACTTTCAACAACTGGGAGATACACGTTTCCAGGAAGCGGTGAAGTGGTTGAAATATCTCGCAAATATACCCAGAGCTTAACCAGTAAATACACCACATTTACTGAAACAATTCGAAATGTTGGCTTGGTGCCCATGAGGAACGCACGCTTATGGGTAGGAACCCAGGATGACTGGATCGGTAGTGATGACCGAAATACCAAAAAACGTGGAAATATTTCTAACGGAGCGTTTGTTCAGATTCCACAGTCGAGTACCCAAGCCAAAGTTTTGGAAATATCAAACGCTTCAGATACCGTTTATTTCTACACAACCTCAAACCTTGGTTACGTCACGGGCTTAAACGGGTACGGTGATTTTACTCAACGAGTCATGAGGCAGAACCCTGGAACTGCGCTAACGAGTGTTTACAATGACGGTTCGTATGGGATGTATCTTCGATTCCAAGATTTGGATCCAGGTGCTTCTGAGTCTTTCAACTGGTATTACCTTGCGTCTTCATCTGCTGAAGCTGCAAACCTTCTTGGGAATGTAGCATCGTCTGCGTTACCAGGTGCGCCTTCGATTAGTTCCGTAGATGCTGGTGACGGCCAGGTATCAGTTGACTTCGTTGAAGGAACCACTGGTGGATCCGGCCTAACAAACTACCAGTATTCGACTGACAGTGGAGCTACTTGGCAAACCCGTTCACCAGCTTCAATTTCTAGCCCGCTTGTGATTAACGGACTCACGAACGGCACTTCTTATGATGTCAAGATTCGTGCCGTGAACTCAGAAGGAGCTGGTACCTCCACGAGCTCAACGCCCGTAATTCCAATAGGCGCTCCCCAAGCCCCGCAGATCACATCGCTTTCACAAACGGACACTTCCGTTACGGTCTCCTTTAATGCACCTGGTTCTGATGGTGGCTCCGCAATTACCTCTTACCAACACTCAAGCGATGGCGGAAATACTTGGATTTCACCCACACCTGCTGTCACTTCATCGCCTGTGACCATCACTGGGTTAATGCCTGGTACGCAATATCAAATTGCTGTCAGGGCGGTAAACGCTCAGGGGGATGGAATTTCAAGCGCTAGTCAAAGTGTGACTACCTACACTGCTCCCGGTGCGCCGACCGTGGGGGCAATAACCCCCGGAAACCAGAGTCTTTCAATTAGTTTTGTCTCCGGCACGAGCGGTGGAACTCCGTATACGAATATTGAGTATTCGTTGGATGGAGGCGCCTCCTGGAATACTCGGTCCCCTACAAGCACCGATTCTCCTTTGATTGTTTCCGGTCTGACAAATGGAACTTCGTATGATGTTGCACTCAGAACGGTTAACTCAGTGGGACATAGTGTGCGTTCTAACATTGTCACTGCTGAGCCAGTTGCCGTCCCGGCTGCAATCACTTTCCCCCAAGGGACAAATGTCACTCCTAGTAGCGGAACCCTTACCTTAACTTTCGCGGCTCCTGATAATGGGGGGTCCCCCATAACCGGTTATCAATACTCCACTGATTTGGGTGTGACATGGCGTGACCGAACAGATTCTGGCGGTACTTCAACCACTCTCACTATTTCCAAACTCTCTGTGGACGGAGCAACAGATTTAGCAAACGGTACTGCTTATCGTGTTCAAGTTCGTGCTGTGAATTCTGTTGGACCGGGTCTTGCTTCCAACGATGCTAGTGGTACTCCCGCTACGGTCTCTGCAGCCCCAACCATTGACTCTGTGACTGCTCGAGACAGATCACTGGAACTTGCATTCACCCTAGGTAGCAATGGTGGAGCACCCATCACATCTCTTGAATATTGTTTGCTGGATTGTTCAACTTCTTCAAACTGGATTTCTGTTGCAAGTGTCTCTAGTCCACTTCGGATTACGGGCCTTTTCAATGGAATCGCATACACCCCGAGTATTCGGGCAGTCAATGCTCAAGGACCAGGCACTTCGGTAACCGCAGCTTCTTCGACCCCTGCAAGTGCTCCAACAGCAGTGACAATTTCCTCAGTGACAACAGGGGCCGGCCAAGCAGCGGTCCTCTTCAATGCCCCATCGAGTAACGGTGGTCTTTCGATAACGAATTACGAATACTCATTAGATGGTGGGACAACATGGGTGACGCCATCTCCCACCTCTACTGCCACCACCATAACTGTGCTTGGACTAACTAACGGAACCAGCTATGGCTTTGCAGTTCGCGCAGTTACAGCATCAACCACTGGTCTTGCGAGTGCCGTGACATACGGCACTCCATCGACTACACCGAGTGTTCCTGTTTCTCCTACTTTGGAGGCAGCAAGTGGACGAATCAACGTTTCACTCACGGCACCAGACAATGGTGGTTCGCCAATCACAACCTACGAATATGCGCTTTCTTCCAACGGTGGGGCGTATGGAGCGTGGGTTTCAACAAATTCAACTTCGACAAGTTTTATGATTCAGGGCGTGACAAACGGCACTGCTTATGGTGTAAAAATTCGTGCACTGAACATCAATGGCTCTGGAACGGTATATACCCATTCAACAACTGTCACACCAGTTGGAGTCCCTGATTCTCCTGTGGTGACATCTACGAGTAATTCACAAATTCTGAATAGTTTGACCACCCGCCAGATTGCTGTTAACTTCACAGAGCCAGCAAATAATGGTTCTGCCATTACTAACTATCAGTACTCAACCGACAACGGAGCTACGTGGATAAACAGAACAGACACGACTGGACGTCTTTCCCCCATCGTGATTTCTAAATTATCTACTGACGGAACCACTGATCTCAACATAGATACCCCATACACATTAAAGATTCGTGCCATCAACGCGAATGGAAATGGTGACGCTTCGGTCGCGGTTTCTGCTCGAACCGGCGGTGCCGTGGATACAACCGCGCCAACCGTGACATTGAGTCGTGTGGCTGGTGATTTCAGTTCCTCTCGGAACCTGACATTCCTGGCAACTTTTAGTGAAACTGTGTCAGGCGTGACGACATCAGACATCGTTCGCAGCTCAGGTACGGCATCATGTTCCATTTCAAGCGTTTCAGCTGCTTCAGGGACGTCTATCAATATCAACGTGAGCTGCACAACTGACGGAACGTACCAGATTAGAATTAACGCAAACACTGTCACCGATGGCCAGAACACAGGCCCCACTTCAGCGGTTACTTCTAACCTCGTAACCATTAACTCGGTTGCACCCACTGCAAGTATTCAAACAGCGAGCGCTACCTCTGGCAGTAGGACTCTTACTTTCCCGGTAACTTTCAGCTCATCGGTCACAGGAATTGGCTACAGCGACTTTGTTCAGGCAAGTGGAACTGCAAGTTGCTCCTCGATTGCTGTCTCTGCGGCATCTGGGACCACTGTGAGCTTCACAGTTTTATGTTCAACTGATGGCACTGTAACCATGAGGCTTCTTGCCAACTCGGTGGCAAATAGCTATTTCTCAGCACCCGTAAATGCCGTGGATTCCTCCCAAGTAACAATTGACTCCAGTGTGCCTACCGCTACGGTCGCTTCGCCTTCTACTCGAACAAGCTCACGTTCATTGACTTACGTCGTGACCTTTTCAGAAACCGTTTCGGGCGTGAGCGCATCTGATTTTGTTCAATATGCGGGAACAGCGAGCTGTACAACTTCTGCTCTATCGGCAACGAGCGGCACAAGCATCACGTTTACTGTTACCTGTTCGAATGATGGTTCAGTTCAGATGAGGCTTTCCGCTAATTCCATTACAGATGGAATTAACCTCGGTCCTTCGGCAGTTTTGAATTCAAATATGGTGACGGTCGATCAAATAGCACCTTCAGCTTCCATCGCATCACCAGCAGTCAACTCGAAAATCCGTGTCCTGAGTTACACGGTTGATTTCAGCGAAATTGTGACTGGAATTTCTGATGCTGACTTTGTACAGAGTGCCGGAACAGCAACATGTTCAACCAGCAGTGTTTCTCAGGCCTCTGGTCAAAGCGTCACATTCAAAGTGACGTGTACCTCGGATGGAACTGTAACCATGAAGTTCTTATCGGGTTCTGTTTCTGACGGTCTCTATACAGGGCCGTCCGCAGATGTACTTTCGCGTGAAGTGAACATCGACTCCACTGTTGCTTTCGTGATTACGCCTCGGGTTTCACCGCGCTCTGGGCCAGTAATTCAACCTGCCCCGCAGGTAACACCGGCTCCACGGGCACCCACGCTTCTTAACGGTGAATTGCCCCGAGTTACAACCTCAGCACCTGTGATCATTATTGATGGAACTGCCACAACTACTCAAATCACTACCTTGCCATCAGGTGCGCAACAGATTTCACTGTCTGCAGGTGCATCCGTATCGCTGGACGCAGTGAGCGAGAAGACGGGAAAATCAGTTTCTGCTTCTTCATCTGGCGTAATGCAAATAAGCCACGGTGACAGCCTTGTAATCCAGGCAATTGGTCTGCAGCCAGGCTCCGAAATTGAAGTATGGCTGTTCTCGACACCAAAATTGTTGGGAACAGTGATTGTCGGACCCGATGGAACTGCATCTGGAGAGTTTGCAATCCCTGCTGGTCTTCATGTGGGTTCTCACACCGCGCAGATTGACGGCATTGATTCAACCGGCACAGAAGTTTCTGTGAATACGGCACTTCAGATTTCTGAACAGAAAGCTTCTTCCACAGTGGAAACTGCGGGTTCCCAGTCCTCCGGTACTTCAACGATCACCATGGTGGTGTGGATTGGGGCTGGAGCGTTACTCCTGGCTCTGCTCTTCTTCTTGTTCTTCCTGTTCAGGAAGCGCATTAGAAACTCAGACTAAGCTTCGATAAGTCTTCGTGGAAATTCTGTGTTGAGGAAATTCGTAGGGCGTTGCTAGCAGTACAAACTGACTCACCGAGAGGCAGATCATTGTTTTTGCGTGCTTGACTTTGCGCAATTGAGTTAGTACTACGAAGTAGCTTTATCTTTCATCTTGCTCAGGAACAAGCTCAACGTGATCGCGACAAAGAGTACCCAGCCAATGACCTGGAGCCAGCTCATTTCGGGGGTGAAGCCAATGGTTCCCCGCAGGATCACGCCATACCAGCTGTCAGAGGGGATAACGGAGCTCACATTGAAGGCCTTGTCCGCATCGCCGGGAATGAGTCCAGCTTCCTGCCATTCGTGGATGCCGTAGCTCAGGACGCCTGCTGCCACGATGATGAGGAAAGCTCCAGACCAGGCAAAAAACTTTTTGAGGTTCAGGCGCACCATGCCCTTGAAGATGAGCCAGCCCAGCAGGGCGGCGATACCCAGCCCGAGAATTGCACCAATGGTCGGAAGAAGCTTTTCCCCGGTTGCAGTGGCAGCAGCCCAGATAAAGAGAGCTGTTTCGATACCTTCTCGAGCAACGGCCAAAAAGGCTACAAACATAATTCCCCAGCCATTGCCAGCCAGGTTCTTCTCGACATCGGCTTCAAGGTGGGTTCTCAGTGAACGGGCGGTCTTCGCCATCCAGAACACCATCCAGGTGACGAGGGCAACGGCGAGGAAGGAAAGTGCACCTGCCAGTATTTCTTCAGCTCGACCATCGAGTTGGGCAACTCCGGTACCCAGCAAAATACCGACGAGGGCGGAGAGGAGAGCGGCACCAATGACGCCGGCCCACATTTTGGGCAGCACATCTCGGCGGTCAATCTTGATGAGGTAGGCGCCGAGAATACCGATTATCAGTGCAGCTTCGAGGCCTTCACGAAGACCAATGAGGAGGTTAGCGAGCATGTGTGCACTGAACTTTCTGGTTGAAAACTTAGGTTAGGTTTACCTAACTTAGGTTAACCTAACCTAGACCTCACGGACCCGTCAATCCTCACTTGTTCACTCAGTGGAACTTTTGCTCAGGATGTAGATGAATTCCCGCTGACTACACTTCTGTTATGAGCCAAACTCCCCCACACCGCCCCCTGGGTACCCGATTACTCCTGAGTGTGGGAGCACTCCTGATGGGGCTGCTCGTCGGCTCAGTGACGACCGTGGTGCACCAAAACGTCGTCACGATTGCCGGTGCGGTCATTCCCTGGGGCCTTATCTTGTGCTTGATAGCTGTGACAGGTTTTCTCATCGGGTTACGCATTGTGGTGCAGGACCGGCTCATTGTGCTCTGTGCGGCTCTCGGCATCGTGGGAATGGTGTTCTTCCTCAGTCAGCGCAGTGTGGGGGGATCAGTGCTCGTTCCCAACAACCTGTGGGGCAGCATCTGGGCCATCGCGCCCACATTGATAGCCACCGTGGTCGTCGCGTGGCCCCAGCTTCCTGAACGTCGCCGTGGCGCGAGTACGACTGCTGTTTCTTCCTGAGTAAACTAAAAACCAGTACAACCCGTTCGTTAGAGGAGTTCCACGTGACCTACGTCATCGCCCTGCCCTGTGTAGACGTCAAGGACCGTGCCTGCATCGACGAATGCCCCGTGGACTGCATCTACGAGGGTGACCGCATGCTCTACATCCACCCCGATGAGTGCGTGGACTGTGGCGCGTGCGAACCCGTCTGCCCCGTCGAAGCGATTTACTATGAAGACGACCTCCCTGAGCAGTGGGCTGACTACTACAAGGCCAACGTCGAGTTCTTCCAGGAAATCGGCTCACCCGGTGGTGCGGCCAAGGTTGGCGTGATCAAGGGCGACCACGCCGTGATTACCGCTCTGCCACCCCAGGCCTAAGTCTTATGCTCGTCGAGCTGCCCGATTACCCCTGGGATGCCATGACGCCCTATGTGGCGAAGGCGAAGGCTCACCCGGGCGGAGCACTCGATCTCTCTATCGGGTCTCCCGTCGACCCCACTCCACAGGTCGTGCGCGACGCACTGGCCCAGGCTACGGACTCACACGCCTATCCCACCACGGTGGGAACTCCGGCACTGCGGGAAGCCATTGTGGCCTGGTATGCCCGTCGCCGCGGAGTGACCGGACTGAGTGTGGACAACGTTCTGCCCACCATTGGTTCCAAAGAATTCGTCGCGTGGCTACCCTTCATGTTGCGCCTCGGCCCCGGCGATGTTGTGGTTCATCCCACTGCCGCCTATCCCACCTATGACATTGGTGCGCGGATGGCGGAGACAACCCCATTTGCTTCGGATGATCCAGCCGAGTGGCCCGATGAAACCAAGCTGGTCTGGCTCAACAGCCCCGGAAACCCTGACGGCCAGGTACTCGATAGTGCCCAGCTCACAGCGCGAGTGGAGCGTGCCCGCGAGCTGGGTGCATACATCGTCGGCGACGAATGTTATGCAGAGCTTGGCTGGACAGGGCGCTGGAGTGAAGAACGTATTCCCTCACTTCTGGATCCACACGTCACCGGGGGAGACCTCAGCGGTATCCTCACTGCTTACTCCTTGAGTAAGCAGTCCAACCTGGCTGGCTACCGTGCCGCGTTTGTTGCCGGAGATGCAGAACTCATTGCTCAGCTGCTCAACATTCGTAAACATGCGGGCATGATGTTGCCAGGACCCGTGCAGGCAGCCATGGTTGCGGCGTTGAATGATGATGCTCATGTCGCAGCGCAGAAGGAGCTGTACCGCGCTCGCCGAAACGTGCTCCTTCCGGCTCTGAATTCTGCCGGGTACCGCATCGATCACAGCGACGCTGGCCTCTATCTGTGGGTGACCGAAGGTGTGGATGCCTGGGCGTCGATTGACAAGCTGGCAAGCCTGGGAATCATTGCGGGTCCGGGTGTTTTCTATGGTGATTTCTACCCCCAACACGTGCGACTTTCACTCACCGCGAGTGATGCACACATCGCTGAGGCTGCTCGTCGTTTGCACAGCGTTTAGCAACCGTTCTTTTTGCCAATAAGCTTGAAGAATTCGTTGAAAAACCACACACCGGTTTGCCAGCGGATACCCGTTCACCCAGACAGTTTCCACAAGGAGTCTCCGTGACTGAAGCCACCAACTCAGTGCCGCAGGGCGATACCGTTTCCCTGACCTACAACGGCAAGACCGTTGATTTTCCCGTACTTCGGGGAACAGAGGGTAACCCCGCCATCGATCTGTCCTCACTGACCCGCGAGACCGGTCTGACCGCACTCGACTACGGCTTCGTGAACACATCGTCCACCAAGTCAAAGATCACCTATATCGATGGTGAAGCCGGAATCCTGCGATATCGCGGATTTCCCATCGACCAGGTGGCAACCAAGCTCTCCTTCGTGGAAACCGCGTACCTTCTCATCCACGGCAACGTTCCTTCGCAGAACGAGCTCGAGAACTTCGAAGACAACATTCGTCGTCACACCCTGCTGCACGAAGACCTCAAGGACTTCTTCTCCGGTTTTCCCCGCCGCGCACACCCCATGCCTGTTCTTTCCGCTGGTGTCTCCGCCCTCTCCACCTACTACGAAGACTCCCTGGACCCCAGCAGTCCTGCCCAGGTTGAGACTTCCACCTACCGCCTGCTGGCCAAGCTTCCTGTGATGGCGGCCTACGCCCACAAGAAGAGCATCGGCCAGGCGTTCCTCTACCCCGACAATTCCTTGTCGTATGTCGAAAACTTCCTCCGCATGACCTTCGGCAACATGGCCGAGGATTATGTTCAGAACCCTGTTGTGGTGAACGCTCTCGAGCGCTTGCTCATTCTGCACGCAGACCACGAACAGAATGCCTCGACATCAACCGTGCGCTTGGTGGGCTCCACCGATGCAAACTTGTTTGCGTCCGTGTCTGCCGGCATCAACGCACTCTTTGGCCCCCTCCACGGTGGCGCTAACGAAGCTGTGCTCACCATGCTCGCGGAAATTCAGGCCTCCGGTGAATCCGTGGCTAAGTATGTCGAGCGCGTCAAGAACAAGGAAGACGGTGTTCGCCTGATGGGCTTCGGACACCGCGTGTACAAGAACTACGACCCTCGTGCACGTCTCGTCAAGGATTCTGCCGACGAGGTACTCAATGCTCTGGGTGTTAACGACCCCTTGCTGGGTATCGCCAAGGAGCTCGAGGCAATTGCCCTCGAGGACGAGTACTTCCAAGAGCGCAAGCTGTACCCGAACGTCGACTTCTACACCGGCGTGATCTACAAGGCCATGGGCTTCCCCACGCGCATGTTCACTGTGCTCTTCGCACTGGGTCGTCTGCCTGGATGGATTGCGCACTGGCGTGAAATGAACCTGGATCCCCAGACCAAGATTGGTCGCCCACAGCAGCTCTACATTGGTGAGCAGCAGCGCAACCTTCCTGGTTTCAACTAACACAATGCGGGCACGCGCCCGCGAGGAAGTTCTGTTGTGAATCCCATCGTCGAGGGCATTGGTCTGCTCGGTGGTGCATTTGGGCTCTTTATTTCTGTGCCACAGATTGTGCGCATCATTCGCACCAAATCACATGTGGGAGTGAGCCTCTCGAGCTGGCTCATCTACTTCTTGAGCATGAGCTCATGGTCCGCTTTCGGCTTCAGATATCACAGCCCCAGTCAGATCATCTCCAACACCATCGCGCTGAGCTTCACCGGTTTGTTGAGCTGGATGTTGCTGAGTGAAAACCTGAGCACCAAGGTGAAGTTCTCCAAGAGCGCTGCGCTCGCCATTTTGCTCGCGCTGGGCGCTGGGTGTTTTGCCGTCGTGACATTCTCTCCAGAACCCGTCGTCAACGTGTTCCTGATTCTGTTCCTTTATAGCCGCGTTCCCCAGGTCATAGAGTCGTACAAGTCTTATCGTTCTGGGCGTCAGACCGTTGTCTCGATGCCCACCTATGCGCTGTCCGCCCTGTCAGCATTCACCTGGATTGTGTATGGAATCCTGACCGGACTCACCATGATTATCGTGGCCTCCAGCATTGTGCTCGGGTTGAGCTTGCTGGTGTTTATCTTCGAAACGTTGGCGCAGAAGAAGGCCCAGAAAATGGACCAGGTTGGTCAGGGCTGACGCAGAATTAGTGCAGCGCTGAATTCAGCACAATCCCCACACCGCTACGCGAGGTTACTTCCACGGCACCAGTGAGCGAGTTCCGACGGAACAAGAGGTTGTTCACCCCAGAGAGTTCTTTGGCTTTGAGCGTGGTGCTGTTGGCACCATCCATGACGTTGACCTTGGTTCCCGCGGTGACATAGAGGCCAGCTTCGACGATGCAATCATCACCGATAGAGATACCGATGCCGGAGTTAGCGCCCAGCAGAGTGCGCTGACCAATCTTGATCTTTTCGGTGCCACCACCGGAGAGCGTGCCCATGATGGAGGCGCTGCCGCCAATGTCGGAACCATCACCCACAACAACGCCCTGGGAAATACGTCCCTCCACCATGGAGGTTCCAAGGGTTCCTGCATTGAAGTTCACGAAACCTTCGTGCATCACCACGGTCCCGGGAGCAAGGTGAGCACCGAGGCGCACCCGCGATGCATCAGCGATGCGCACGCGATCAGGAGTGACGTAATCGGTCAGGCGAGGGAATCGGTCGATTCCCTGAGCCTGAATGCCTGCGCGCATGAGATGAGGGCGCAAGGCGGTGTAGTCATCAGGGTGAACGGGGCCTGCATTGGTCCAGACCACGTTGGGAAGCTGGCCAAAGATTCCATCAAGGTTGATGGTGTTGGGCTGAACCAACAAGTGTGAGAGCAGGTGCAGGCGCAGGAATGCATCGGAGGTGCCGACAGCAGGTGCATCCAGTTCAATCTCGACAGTGACAGCTTCGAGCCGCACATTGCGACGTCGATCTTCACCCACGAGGTCCTGCAAGTCAGCAGGAACAATCCACTTGTCGCGTCCGGCAGGAATCTGACCCAATTGGGGGGCGGGATACCACGTGTCGAGGACGGTGCCATCAGCGGAGATGGTGGCGAGGCCGTAACCCCAAGCGTGCGTGTTCGTCTGCGTAGAAGCCATACCTCTAGGTTACCGGCGATAAACTGACCAGTATGTCCGCCTCCACGCCAACACTTGATCTCTCCCGTTCGAGCGTGGAATTGACCGCCGATATGTGCAATATCGAGTCAGTCTCAGGCAACGAAACATCCCTTGCAGACGCTATTGAACAGGCATTGAGTGGCTGTGCCCACCTGGAGATCACCCGTGACGGTGATGCGATTGTGGCAAAGACCAGCCTTGGTCGAGCACAGCGCGTGATCATTGCCGGCCACATCGATACCGTGCCCGTGAATAACAATCTTCCCGTCAGCTACCGCGAAGAGGACGGTGCCGAATGGCTGTGGGGCCGCGGCACTGTCGACATGAAGGCAGGGGTCGCTGTTGCGCTCAAACTGGCTGCAGAACTGTCTGCACCCGCCTATGACGTGACCTGGATTTTTTACGACCACGAAGAGGTCGAGTCCGCAAAGAACGGCCTGGGTCGTCTCGCGGTGAAATACCCTGAGCTCCTGGTGGGGGACTTCGCCATTTTGGGTGAACCCAGTAATTCCACCGTAGAGGGCGGCTGCAATGGCACCCTGCGCGTGGAAGTGCGCACACATGGCGTGCGTGCACACTCAGCTCGCGCCTGGATGGGCGAAAACGCCATTCACAAGCTTGCCCCAGCCCTCACTGCTCTTGCCCACTACCAACCCGCCACAGTAACTGTCGACGGTCTGGATTACCGCGAAGGTCTCAGTGCTGTCGGAGTCACTGGGGGCGTGGCAGGAAATGTCATTCCGGACGCAGCAGCGTTGACGGTGAACTACCGCTTTGCTCCCGATAAGTCGGTTGCACAGGCGCTGACCCACGTTCAGGACGTCTTTGCGGGCTACGAGGTTGTCGTCACGGACAGTGCCGAAGGTGCACGCCCCGGACTGACCTCGGCCATTGCCACAGGCTTTGTTGCAGCAGTGGGGCATGAGCCTCAGCCGAAGTATGGTTGGACCGATGTGTCACGCTTCTCTGCACTGGGCATTCCCGCGGTGAACTTCGGCCCCGGCAACCCTTCACTGGCCCACACCGACGACGAACGCGTCCTCACTAGCCAGATAGTGGAGTGCGAACACGCTCTGCGCAGCTGGCTCAGCCAAGGCTAGATCGGCTTTCGGGGGATGGCACAGACGCGTCTCGCGTGGTGGCTTCAGGTCACGCTGGTCTTTTTACTCGGTCGTGCAGTCACGACCGCGATGTTGCTTGTTCTCGCCAGTCAACAACCTGAAAATGCGTGGACAGCGGCACAGCCCTCGCTGTGGGATTTCTCCACCATGTGGGACGGCCGCTGGTACAACATCATTGCTGAGGTGGGCTATCCGCAGGATCTGCCCCTCACCGATACCGGTCACGTCGGTGAGAATGCCTGGGCATTCCTGCCGGTGTATCCGGCGCTCGTCAAAGGTGTGATGCTGCTGACGGGATTTCCCTGGAGTATTTCTGGCGTTCTCGTCTCGGTTGTGGCCGCCTATGGTGCGTCGCTGTTGTTCTACAAAATCTTGACCAAGCATGTTCCTGCGCAACAGGCGCTATTTGCCGTAGTGCTTTTTTCCGTTGCCCCCGTCTCGCCCCTGTTCCAACTGGCCTATGCCGAGTCCCTGCAGTTGTTCTTCATTGCGTTAGCCATCTACCTGCTACAACGTCGCCACTACGGCTGGATGATTCCCGTGGCGATCGTGCTCTCGCTGACCAGGCCCGGGGCGCTTGCCCTTGCGCTCGCGGTGGGACTGCACTGGATCTATCGCTTCGTGCGCCGGTCACGGTCCCGGTTCCCCACCCGTGAACGAGTGCTGGTCGCTGCTGTGGCGATTGTTGCCGCGATTTCAGGCGTGGCCTGGCTGGTTATCGCAGGATGGGTGACGGGAGTCCCCAGCGCCTATCTTGAGACTGAATTAGCTTGGCGCTCGGTCTATATCGGCTACCAAGAGCTGGTTCCGTTTACCCCCTGGATCCATGCAGCAACCTGGTGGGCGTCCTTCATTGGCTGGCCTGCCGTCGTGGGATATGCCGTCCTCGGCGTGCTTGTGGTCGGTTTCGCTATTTTTCTCTTTACGCCTGCGGTGAAGAAGCTCGGCGTCGACGTGAAATTTTGGCTGATCAGCTATGCGCTGTATGTGCTCGCGGTGTTCTTTCCCCAGTCGAGTACGTTCCGGTTACTTGCTCCACTGTTTCCGGCTTTAGGTGCCGTGGCCGCTCCGAAATCTAAGATCTATCGCATTGTCATGGTGCTGTTATTTATAGCCTTGCAGTGGGGCTGGTTGCTGATCTGCTGGCGCATCGATGGCTATGACTGGAGCCCACCCTAAAGATTCGGCTGAAATGTGCGAAATAGTGCGTTTGAGGGTAACCAAACTACGGATTCCGAAGTCGTTTTCGGGCTGAACGTGGTTTTTGGGCCTCACGGAATACGGGATAATAGAAGGACACGAAGTAAGTGAAAGGGGTGGCCTAAATGGCTGCAATGAAGCCACGGACCGGCGACGGACCCATGGAGGCTGTCAAGGAAGGTCGCCTGATTATTGTGCGCGTTCCTCTCGAAGGTGGTGGCCGTCTGGTCGTCTCCGTTAACGACGCTGAAGCGAAAGAGCTTCACGACGTGCTGGCCAAGGTTGTCAACCCCGCCTAGTTCAACGTCTTAAACAAGAACCCCCGCTCCGGAGAGCGGGGGTTCTTTGTGTTTGTGCTTCGTGTTTATGAAATCTTGGTGATCTGGAGCAGACCGTCACCTGCGGGGGACAGCGCCACCACAAGGTTCTCTGCTTCGCTTGCTTCAGTAATGACGGTGCGGAAACCAGTCACCACAACTGAACGGTCAGACGGGTTGGCCACCGCGCCCTGCTGCAGTGCATGGGGAACTAACACCGTTCCGCCGATACGAACCAGGCGCAGGGCGTGCTCGACATTGGCAGGAAGCTGGGCAGGGTCACCATCCACGAGGACGATGTCGTAGCTGTTTTCGTTCATTCGTGGCAAAACATCCAGTGCCTTGCCGGTGATGAGACGAACACGGCTAGCAGGATAGCCAGCTTCGGTAAAGAATTCACGAGCCTGCTCGTGGTATTCGAATTCAGAGTCGATGGAGGTCAGAGTTGCCTCAGGAGCACCAGCGAGAAGCCACAGACCGGAAAGGCCGAACCCTGTGCCGATTTCGACAATGTTGGTGGCATTTGTCGATGCTGCAACCAGGGCGAGTTGTGCGCCGATGGCTGGCGTAATCACGTCCAGGCTGTGTTCCAGCGAGAGCGCGCGGGCTTTGCTTTGGGTGTTCGACTCAACGTCGTATTCGTTGAGGAACTTCCATGTTAGATCGTTGTGTGTCACGTCAGTCTCCTTGCTTCACAAGCGTAGAGCTAAGCCCGTGTTTCAGCGCGGTAGTCTCGTAGTGTGTTTGGTTTGACCTTCGAGAAATTACTCCTTATTGGGGTCATTGCTGTCTTCGTTATCGGTCCCGAACGCTTGCCTTCCTACGCTGCTAAATTTGGTCAATTTGTGCGCAAGCTCAAAGAGATGAGCGTGGGGGCGAAAGACCGCATCAAAGAAGAACTCGGTGCCGATTTCGATGAAGATGAGTGGAAGAAACTCGATCCTCGTCAGTATGACCCACGCCGCATCATTCGCGAAGCGCTTCTCGACGACGGAGGTGCTGCTTCAGCAGCGAGTGTCCCTGTTGCGCCGGCTCCTGCTCAGTCCAAGAAACAAGCCCCACGTGATGCCAGCGCTGGGACGCCCTACGATCTCGAATCGACCTAAGAGTTACTGTCGAGTAATTTCTGTTCTTTCCTCAGGAATCACGACGAGCTTGAGCCCCAACGCATGCGTGAGGCGAAAGAGCGTCGTTGCCGTGGGGTTGCCTACGCCTCGTTCAATGCGGCTGATTTCAGCTTGCTGAACGTCTGCAAGTTCGGAGAGCTTCGGTTGAGTGAGTGACTGTGCTTTTCGGGCTGACTGCAGGGCGGCCCCAAGTTCAGAACGGTCACGCATTTCTTTTTGGAAATCCGCAGAAACCGCGTAGTAAATTTTCCAGTCATCCTCAGTCCAAGACTTTCGGAAATCCTGCATAAAGTCTTCGTAGGGTATCGTTTGCCGATTTTTGACCATGGTATTGATTATGTGATTAAACACTTTTTATTTCAACCCTTCCTTCCATTCATTGTGAAGTTTTCTAGCAGCGCGTATCTCGCGTTGTTGCCTTTTGGGAGACGGGTCGCGTTGTTTGTCATAGCCATGATGGAGAACAACAATCTTGTCTCCATGAAATGTGCAAAATATTCGAATGAGGACCGGAGTGTTACTGCGAGCTGAGCGTGGTGAGTCCGATCCTGCGTTAGGCGGGTTTTCAAATGCATGTAGTGACTTCCTAATTCGGAATTCATACAGACCATCGCCAAGTGGCTTCCCCCACTCGCCTGAACAAATTTGAATACCTTCGATAGCCAATACGTTCAACAATGCAGAGTCGACTACTAGCTGTTGATAGCTGGAGAGGGATGAGTAAAATCTGCCATACGATCGACCAAAGATTTCTATAGTCCACCTAGACATCACACATTCCTTCACGCCTGAGCTCTAATAGAGCGCTCACGTTACAAAGAAATCAGGTTCTAAGTAGCACCGAAATCAAAGCTGGGAGTGTTTGTCGTCTGAACTCAGCTTGTGGAGGACTAGTGCGCTCTGTGGCACCTAGCGAGATGGTCGTCGACCACACCTGCTGATTGCATGAGGGCATACATCGTGGTGGCGCCCACGAACTTAAAGCCCAGTTTCTTGAGTGCTTTACTGAGCTGTTCCGATTCTGTTGTCACAGCAGGGACTTCTGAGAGTGTTTCATAGCGCGTCTGCTCATCGCCGGCGCAAGCATTGGCGCGCTGTCTTGACATCGGTTGGAACGACCAGATCAGGTCGTGCAAGGCGCCGGGTGACTCCGCGAGCATTGCCTGAGTAACTTTGGCATTCTCAATCGTCGCCACAATCTTGGCGCGATTACGAATGATGCGATCATCTTGCATCAAGCGTTCCACATCGACCTCTGTGTAGTTCGCAACTGTGCCAATGTTGAAGTTGGAGAAAGCTTCACGGAAACCAGGACGACGCTTGAGAATAGTGATCCAGCTGAGACCTGCTTGGAACGCTTCGAGGGAGAGCTTTTCAAAAAGTTTCTGGTCGCCCAGGAGCTGCACGCCCCACTCCTCGTCGTGGTAGCGCATGTATTCGGGGTCAGTACCCACCCAGCCGCAGCGCGCACGACCGTCGGCGCCGATCTCGAGATCCTGATAGGCCACTAGCGATACTCAATACCCTCAAGTTCAAGGAGCTGAATCTTGGTGGGAACGCCGGAGCCTCCGGAATAACCGGTCAGTTTGTTGTTTCCTGCCAGGATGCGGTGGCAGGGAACAATGATCGGCACCGGGTTTGAACCCACTGCCCCGCCCACGGCGCGGGCAGCCTTGGGGTTGCCCGCCCGGGTGGCGAGGTCACCATAGGAGGCGTGCCCGCCGTATGGAATGGCGAGGAGCTCATGCCAGATGGCCTGCTGGAAAGGGGTGCCGATGAGCTTCACGGGAACATCGAAGTCATGTCTGGTTCCTGCAAAGTATTCGCCCAGTTCCTGAGTTGCCTGAGTGATCACCGCATCGGCTGAACCGGGGCGTCCACCGTGTTGGAGTCTGCCGTGGGGGGAGCCTTCCACACCCTCGATGCTGAGGAATGTGAGGGCTTCACCATCACTGGTCAGCTCGATGCGCCCCAGCGGGGAATCAATCGTGGCGAAGGTGGAGGTCATAGTTACAAAGATAATGGGGCTGCCACCGTGTGCGGTAGCAGCCCCATTGTGATCCTGACAAGGAGTCTGTCAGACCTAGATAATCTTGGCGCCCTCTTTGAGGACTCCCTCGAGGATTTGTCGGATTTCGACGAATTCCTTGGGGCCGATGGTCAGCGGTGGTGCGAGCTGAACAACGGGGTCTCCACGGTCATCTGCGCGGCAGAACAAGCCTGCGTCATAGAGAGCCTTGGAGAGGAAGCCACGGAGCAAACGCTCGGACTCGTCATCGTTGAAGGTTTCCTTCGTCGCTTTGTCCTTGACCAGTTCGATCGCGAAGAAGTAACCGTCACCGCGCACGTCGCCGACGATAGGAATGTCGAGCAACTTCTCCAGTTCCTTGCGGAAGATGGGGGAGTTGGTGCGCACGTTCTCGTTGAGCTTCTCTTCTTCGAAGATGTTGAGGTTCTCGAGTGCAACAGCTGCCGACACAGGGTGACCGGCGAAGGTGTATCCGTGAGGGAAGTAGTTGGTTCCCTTGGAGAAGGGTTCGTAGATCTTGTCCGAGATGATGGTGGCGCCAATGGGAGAGTAACCACTGGTCATACCCTTGGCGCAGGTGATCATGTCGGGGACATAACCATAGGCGTTGCAGGCAAACATTTCACCAATGCGGCCGAAGGCACAGATCACTTCATCGCTGACCATGAGCACATCGTGCTTGTCGCAGATTTCGCGCACACGCTGCATGTAACCGGGAGGTGGTGCGAACGCGCCACCAGAGTTCTGCACGGGTTCGAGGAAGACGGCCGCGACAGTGTCGGGGCCTTCGAACTCGATCATCTCTTCGATGCGGTTGGCAGCCCACTGACCGAATGCGTAGAGGTCATCCTGGTGCTGCTCGGCACGATAGAAGTTGGTGTTGGGCACGCGGAAGGTGGAAGGAACCAGAGGCTCAAACATTTCCTTCATTGCGGGGATACCGGTGATAGACAGTGCGCCCTGAGGGGTGCCGTGATAGGCAACTGAGCGGGAGATCACCTTGTGCTTGGTGGGCTTGCCCATCATCTTCCAGTACTGTTTGGCCAGCTTGAATGCTGTTTCAACAGCCTCGCCACCACCGGTGGAGAAAAAGACCTTGTTGAGGTCGCCAGGCGCATAGTCCGCGAGGCGATCGGCGAGCTCAATGGCGGAGGGGTGGGCATAGGACCAGATGGGGAAGAAAGCGAGTTCTTCTGCCTGCTTCGCTGCTGCCTGTGCCAGACGCTTCCGTCCATGGCCAGCCTGCACCACAAAGAGTCCGGAGAGGCCATCGATGTAGCTCTTGCCCTGAATGTCGGTGATCATGTGACCGTCACCCTTGACAATGATGGGCACGCCGTTTTCGTGCATGACCGACTGTCGAGTGAAGTGCATCCAGAGGTGGTCGCTGGCCTTCTTCTGGAGGTCTGCGTTGTCATACTTCGGGGCCGAGGATGCTGCGGCAGGCTCGGTAACGAGGTGTGTGGGAGCTACCACGTGCTCGGCAGCTTTCTTAGTCTTCTTTGAAGTGAATAGCGGCATTTTTATCGCGTTCCCCAGTTATACAACTGCTTATGCAGCTTGAGATAGACGAACGTTTCGGTTGAAACGACGCCCTCAAGCTTGCGGATTTGCTCGTTGAGCAAAGTAATCAAATCTTCGTCTGACTCGCAGACAACCTCGGCCATGATGTCGAAAGAACCAGCCGTGAGCACGACGTAGTCAACCGATGGCATCGACGCCAGCTGGTCGGCAATAGCCCGAGTGTCACCAGAGCAACGCAGACCGATCATGGCCTGGCGGTAGAAACCCAACTGCATCGGGTCCGTCACGGCAACGACTTGCATGACGCCGGCATCGGTGAGCTTCTGCACGCGCTGACGCACGGCTGCTTCGGAGAGTCCAACAGCCTTGCCGATTTCTGCATAGGAACGGCGGCCATCTTCCTGGAGCTGTTCGATAATCGCCTTCGATACATCGTCAAGCTGTGCGGCACGGGTCTTAGAGTTCATGCGCTTGATTCTGGCAGTAAATCCCGGCTCAATCAAGCGAAACCGCACTTTTCTAGAGATAAAACTACGAAATCCACATATTTACTCTTCATTTACTATCGGTTTTCGCCTTATGCTGTGTGCATGAGCCCTCAGGTATTGAAGAACTTTATCAACGGTCAGTTCGTCGACTCACAGGCAGAAGAACGCCTCGACATTCTCAACCCCGCCACCGAAGAGGTGTATGCGACGAGCCCCGTCTCGAGTGAACGCGATGTTGCCGACGCCTATGGCGCAGCGGCAACAGCCTTTGAGGCCTGGGGCGACACAACTCCCAGTGAACGTTCCCTTGCGCTGTTCCGCATTGCCGATGCGTTGGAATCACGTGCTCGCGAATTTGCTGAGGTGGAATCACAAGACACCGGTAAGCCACTGGACACGCTCGTCGAATACGAGATCATGCCGTCGGTGGATCAGATTCGTTTCTTTGCCACCGCTGCTCGTCATCTGGAAGGTAAGTCCGCTGGAGAATACCTGGCAGACCACACCTCCATGATTCGCCGCGAGCCCATTGGCGTTATTGGCCAGGTCACGCCGTGGAACTATCCACTCAACATGGCGGTGTGGAAATTCGCACCAGCTATCGCGGCCGGAAACACCATCGTGTTGAAGCCCTCCGACACCACCCCAGCTTCCACCATGCTGTTAGCCGAGATGGCCTCCGAGTTCCTGCCCGCCGGAGTGTTCAACGCCGTGATGGGTAACCGAGACTCCGGGAAAGCAATGGTGGAGAACAAGACCCCCCAGATGATCTCGATCACGGGTTCTGTGCGAGCGGGTATGGAAGTGGCCAAGAGCGCCGCGACAGACCTCAAGCGTGTCCACCTTGAACTCGGCGGCAAAGCACCGGTGATTGTTTTCAATGATGCAGATATTCCTTCGGCAGTTGAGGGCATTGTGGGAGCTGGCTACTTCAACGCCGGACAAGACTGCACGGCAGCTACCCGTCTACTCGTGCAAGAAGGCATTTATGACGAGTTCGTGGCTGAACTTGTGAAGTATGCCCGCGTGAATGCCATCACGGGCTCACCGCTGGACGTAGGCACCATGTTTGGACCTGTGAACAACGTGAACCAATTGGTGCAGGTGCAGGGCTTCATTGAGCGCTTGCCTGACAACGCCACCATCGAGCTCGGCGGAAACCGCCAGGGAACCACCGGCTACTTCCACGAAGCCACGATTATTTCTGGACTGAAGCAAACAGACGAAGCTATCCAGAACGAGATCTTTGGTCCTGTGATGACCGTGCAGAAGTTCACTGATGAGGCACAGGCACTCACCTGGGCAAATGACGTGAACTATGCCCTGGCGTCCTCGGTCTGGACCCAGAACCACGGCCGTGCCATGCGGATGGCTAAGAAGCTGGACTTCGGGTGCGTGTGGATCAACACCCACATCCCCATCGTTGCGGAGATGCCGCACGGTGGTTTCAAGCACTCAGGATATGGAAAAGACCTCTCCGGCTATGGCTTTGATGACTACACCCGTATCAAGCACGTGATGAGCTACATCGGAGAGTAGTTACCGAGGGCTGACGCCAAGGTTGACTCCCGCACGGCTGGGCCCGCTCTGGACAATGCGTCGTGCCAGTTCTGTGATGGCCTGTGCGGCAGGATCTGCGGGGTTCGCCAACACGATGGGCATACCCTCATCGCCGCCTTCCCGAAGTCCCAAACTGAGAGGAATCTTGGCAAGGACGTCGACGGGCTTGTCTTGACCAATGCTCAACGCAGTGGCCACCGACTCGGCACCACCTTCACCAAAAAGCGCCAATGCTGATCCGTCGGGCAGGACAAGCGGCCCCATATTTTCTACGACACCAATAACCCGTTGGCCGGTCTGTCGTGCAACGACGCCGGCCCGAACAGCAACCTCACTAGCTGCAGCCTGACCTGTCGTCACAACAAGTACTTCCGCATTAGGAAGTTGTTGCCCGACGGTGATGGCCACGTCGCCGGTGCCAGGTGGAAGGTCGAGCAGAAGGAAATCGAGGTCACCGAAATACACATCGGTCAGGAACTGCGTAATCGTGCGCTGCAACATGGGGCCGCGCCATGCCACGGCAGCATTGGCGTTCTCTACGAACATGCCAATGCTAATTACTTTCACATTGTGGCCAACCGGAGGAACAATCATGTCGTCCAGGCGCGTGGGCTTCACCGCAACACCGCCGGGAGCAAGACCCATCAACGCGGGGATCGAGAAGCCGTAAACGTCAGCGTCCAAGATACCGACGCGATACCCCTGTTGCGCCAGGGCAGCCGCCAAGTTGGCCGTCATGGTGGACTTCCCCACACCGCCCTTACCGCTGGTGACGGCAATGACACGAGTGAGTGTGCCGGGACCAAAAGGGTTGTGCTTCGGGCCCTCAGGGCGCAATGCACTGAGGAGCTCTGTTCGTTCTTCCGCCGTCATCACTTGCACATCAACAGTGACCTGTTCCACAACGGAAACAGCAGCTGAAGCAGCGTGAACGTCGGATTCAATCTTCTGGGCGGCAGGGCAGCCCGCAATCGTCAGCTTCACTACAACAGTGACGGACGAACCCTGTGCTGTAACAGCACCGATCATGCCAAGTTCACCGAGCGTGCGACGCAGTTCGGGATCCATGACGGATCCCGCGGCTGCGCGCACTTTCTCGGTGAGACTGCTCACGAGTTACGTGGTTGTGCGCGAGGCAGGACGTGTAACCGGCTTCTTCACAACTGGTGTGGCTGGCTCGTTGTCCTTCTCGAGCTCTTCGAGCAGGGCACGAAGCTCCGACTTGATGAAGTCTTTGGTGGCCATGTCCTTCATAGCCAAGCGCAGCGCAACAACCTCGCGGGCGAGGTATTCGGTATCAGCCAAGTTGCGCTCAGCGCGCTGGCGATCCTGCTCAAACTGAACGCGGTCACGGTCATCCTGGCGATTCTGTGCGAGCAGAATCATGGGGGCAGCATAGGAAGCCTGCAAGGACAGGATCAGCGTCAACGCAGTAAAGCCAATGGCGAACGAGTCAAAACGCCATGGCTCGGGAGCAAAGGTGTTGAAGAGCATCCACAGTGCGGCAAAGATGGTGAGACCCAGCAAGAACCAGGGAGTTCCCATGCCTCGTGCAATGGTTTCCGTGAAGTGACCAAAGCGATCGCGGGAACGGGAAGGGCGGGGGTTGAGCGCGCTAAAACCCTTAGGAGTGTCGAAGCTTTCATCGTGACGGTTGTTCCGTGCCATATCAGCCTCTCCTTCCTCGGGTTGCAGGCTTTGCTGTAGCAGTCTTGGTTGCGGGGCGCTTCTTCGGCGCACGTTTACTCATTGCCGCGGAGGCAGGGGTGTCTTCATCGTCGTGACTGCGCCAGTCATCGGGCAGCAGGTAGTCGAGCACGTCATCCACGGTGACCACACCGACCAGGCGGTGGTTTTCGTCAATGACCGGAACAGAAACCAGGTTGTAGCTGGCCAAAATACGTGACACTTCGGCCGCAGGAGTATCCACCGAGATGGGCTCGAGGCCGGGGTCAATCAGGCTTCCCAGACGCTCGTGAGGTGGGTACCGCAGCATGCGTTGGAAGTGCACCATGCCCAAGAAGCGACCGGTGGGTGCTTCATAGGGAGGCAGGGTGATGCAGACTGCTGCTGCCAGGGCAGGAGCAGTCTCATTACGACGAATCATGGCTAGGCCTTCAGCCACGGTGGATTCGGCAGACAGGATGATCGGCTCAGGGGTCATCAAACCACCCGCCGTGTCAGCCCCGAAGCTCAGCAGCAGACGAACATCATCGGCTTCCTCAGGCTCCATGAGGCCCAGGAGGTGTTCACCACGCTCTTCGGGCAGCTGGGCAATGAGGTCGGCCGCGTCATCGGGTTCCATCTCGTCGAGAACGTCAGCGGCACGTTCGTCATCGAGCTGGGCCATAATTTCGACCTGGTCGCTCTCGTCCATCTCCTCGAGCACGTCAGCGAGACGGTCATCGGGAAGCTCTTCCGCAACCTCGAGCATGCGCTCTTGAGGGAGATCAAGCAAAGTGGTTGCGAGGTCGGCAGGACGCAGTTCTGAATAGGACGCAATGAGAGCTTCAGCAGACTGGGGCTCACCAGCTTCGGTCTTCTCTGTGACGAGTGCCCAGGGAACCAATGCAGTTGCACCTTTGGTGAAGGGAGCGCCACTTTGGCGGGGACGACGCACAAAAAGCTGGCTGATCGCCCACTCGCCGGGACCGGTCTCTTCAATCGCGGCGTCTTCGATTTCGGCATCGCCGGAACCGTCATTGAAGGTGACCTTACGGCCGAGGAATTCTGCAAGCAGGCGAACTTCGCCGCCGCGCTGCTCGAATTTCCTGTCCGAAATGGGGCCGGTGGTGATGACTTGCCCGCTGGCAATGCTGGAAACACGGCCAATGGAGATGAACACACGACGCTTACCGGGAACCTCGGCGAGCAAGCCCACAACGCGGGGAGCATTGTCCTTGCGATAGACCACGAGGACATCACGAATACGACCCAGGCGGTCACCCGCGGGGTCGAAAACGCCAGATCCGGTCAGGCGCGCTACAAATACTCGTGTTCCAGTCACGTCTCTAACTTAGCCCGTTAAGGCGTCTTTGCGCCCCTTCCGGGGGTTAACGTCTGGCTAAATCAGGGCGTCGGTGAGGTGGTTGGGTGTGCCAAAACGGTGTGCAGTGATGCTGATGGCTTGTTCTCTCAAGAAAGGCAACATTTCGATTCGACCAGCCAGCAAAACCGGTCCTGCATAGACAGCCAGGTCCGGCCGCCCATTCGTTGCAGCGGTTACGAGAGCTGCGGTTGCGCCTAAGAGGCGAATGCGTCCGTTGGTCAGTTCGTCTCGGTCTTCCTCGAGGGTAGCTAGCCACGACTTATCCGAGCGCTGATCAACGCGAATACCGGTGGCCTGCAGGATCCACAAATACCGTTCGCCCATGGTGGGTGGCACAGAAATCGTGAAGTTGGATTCTGCGCGCATCGCTGCGGCCACCACACGCATCAGCTCAACCGGATTGCCGTCTTCGGTCAAACGGATACGTGTGGGAACCGAGCGATAACGGAAAATATTTCGCTCCACGCCCAGCTGTGAGACATCCATGGCTTGACCAAACTCTGTCGCCCAGGCGAACTGGTCCAGGCTCGTAGCTTGCCGAATCCACGCTAACTGGCCGCCATCGAACATTTCAGAACGTTCAATGGCATCGAGCAGGGTGAGGACGTGGCTGGACAACGGCGCCATACCGATATCGACTGTGGGAGCAATGTTCCAATTTCCCAGTCCGAAGAGATAGTTGGGGCCACCCGCCTTGGTGCCAGCCCCGACGGCGGACTTCTTCCAGCCGCCAAAGGGCTGGCGTTGCACGATAGCGCCGGTTGTTCCCCGGTTGACGTAGAGGTTTCCAGCTTCGATGTGCTTCAACCACATGCCCACCTCGTCCGCATCCAGCGAATGAATACCTGAGGTGAGGCCATAATCAATCATGTTGACCATCTTGATGGCTTCTTCGAGGGTTCGGGCGGTCATGATGCCGAGCACGGGGCCAAAGTATTCGGTGAGGTGGAACTCACTGCCTGCTTTCACGCCTTCGCGCACACCGGGGGACCACAGCATGGCAGTGTCATCGAGTTGTGTAGGTTCGACCAACCAGGATTCTCCTGCACCTACCGAGGTGAGCGCAGACAACAGTTTGCCCTGTGCTGGTTCAATAAGGGGACCCATTTGGGTGGTGGCATCTGCAGGGTAGCCAACTGTGAGACTCGTCACAGCATCTATGAGCTGGTTTCGGAAGCGCTGTGATGTAGCGACGGAACCGACCAGAATAACCAGCGAAGCTGCCGAGCATTTCTGGCCGGCATGACCGAAGGCCGAGTACACGACATCTTTGACGGCGAGATCGAGATCTGCGCTGGGGGTCACAATGATGGCGTTCTTGCCGCTGGTCTCGGCCAGGAGGGGCAGGTCATGTCGGAGCGAACGGAACAGTTCTGCAGTTTCATACCCACCGGTGAGAATCACGCGATCCACGCGAGGGTCAGAAACCAGTGCGCTGCCCAAGGTTCGGTCACCCATGTTGACCAGTTGCAGCACATCCCGGGGGACGCCTGCTTCCCAGAGCGCGTCGACCATCACCGCACCCGAGCGACGAGCCTGTGCAGCAGGTTTGATAATAACCGGAGAGCCAGCTGCCAAAGCAGCCAAAGTAGAGCCAGCAGGAATGGCGACGGGGAAGTTCCACGGTGGGGTCACCACGGTCAGCCCGGCTGGGACAAATTCGGCACCTGAAATACGTTCAAGCTTCTTGGCTTGTTCGGCGTAATAGTGAGCAAAGTCGATAGCCTCGGTGACTTCAGGATCTGATTGGTCAAGAGTCTTGCCCGTCTCACTGGCCATGACCTCCATCAGGTCAGCACGGCGTGCTTCGAGAATCTCACCGGCACGGTGAAGAATCTCGGCACGCTTCTGCGCAGGCATCGTGCGCCAGCTCGCACCAGAACCCGTTGCAGTGAGGAACACCTGCTCGAGTTCTGCCGGAGTGCTGATGGTGTGGCGTGCGACGGTGTCGTTACCCAGCTTGGAGGAGGGGATGCGGGCGAGTATTCCCTCGCCCCACGCGCGGTTTGCTGCAATCGCCGGATCGGTATCTGCCGCGTTGTGGAACATGGTGGTCGGCATCGGGGAAGCGGGCTTGCTGCGATCCTGGACGCGGTGAGACGGTGGAACACTGTCGTCCAAGGCGTGCAAGGACTTCAAGAAACGTGCTTCTTCACGGTTGAACAGGCCCTCATTGCTGGCCAGTTCAAACACCGCGGACATGAAGTTGTCCTGGCTGGCGCATTCTTCCAAGCGACGAATCAGATAGGCAATGGCCACATCAAACTCGGCAGGGTGAACGACGGGGGTGTAGAGCAAGAGCGAGCCGACGTCTTTCTTGACGGCTTCTGCTTGACCCTGCGCCATGCCCAGGAGCATCTCGAACTCAACACCGGATTGCACACCACGCTTACCAGCTAGTAACCAGGCAAAAGCCACGTCAAAGAGGTTGTGGCCGGCCACTCCGATGCGCACGTTCCCGATGCGGTCAGGGTGCAGCGCGTAGTTGATGACCCGCTTGTAGTTGGTGTCGCTGTCCTGCTTGGTGTGCCAGGTAGCCAGTGGCCAGTCATGGAGAGCGGCTTCCACGCGTTCCATGGGAAGGTTGGCGCCCTTAACTACGCGCACCTTGATTCCTGCGCCACCTCGAGCACGGCGTGCGGCAGACCAGGCCTGTAGTCGCATCATGGCGGAGAGCGCATCCGGCAGATACGCCTGCAACACAATGCCTGCTTCCAGATTCAGGAGCTCAGGACGATCAAGTATGCGGGTGAAGACCGCAATGGTGATGTCGAGGTCTTTGAACTCCTCCATGTCCAAGTTGATGAACTTGGGAGAAGGGCTCTCGGCTGCCAGGTGGAACAGGGGAAGCAAACGCTCCACGACGTGCTCCACATCTTGCTCGAATGCCCACGCGGAATGAGGTGCAACGGTGGAGGAGACCTTGATGGAGACGTAGTCGACATCATCGCGGGCAAGGAGTGCCCGGGTTCCTTCGAGCCGGCGAGCAGCTTCACGCTCGCCGAGGACTGCTTCCCCCAACAAGTTGACGTTGAGACGAATACCCGGCTTCTGCAAGGCACTGATGGCTGCGCCCAGCTTCGCATCGGTGGCATCCACGATGAGGTGGCCCACCATGCCACGCAAAACTTTGCGTGCTGCAGGGATGACAATTCCCGGCAGGATCGGAGCGAAGAATCCGCCGAGGCGAACCGCGGTGCGCATATGCCAGGGCAGGAAAGAAGGAACATGGGGTGCAATCTCGCGTAGATTGTGTGCCGCAACATGCAGATCTTCGGGACGAACCACCCCGTCAACGAAGCCCACTGTGAAGTCCAGGCCCTGGGGATCTTTAAGCACTCCAGCTAACTGTGTGGCGCTGTTATCTGCCGGGAAGCTCTGCGCTTCGGTGAGCCAGGTGCGAACTAACGCAATCGTCTCAGCAGCAAGTTCAGGGGAATGCGCGTCAGCGGTCATGCTCTCAGTTTGTCGGGCTTCGTGTTCTAAGGCAAAGATTCCGGTGCGGTTCGAGGTGCACGACCCGTCGGAGATTTCCACGCCCACCAGAGCAGGGGAAGCTGCAGGGGGAGGCGAAGCCATGCAATGACGGACAACAGGGTGTTGTCACTGCCGAGCTGGTCGACGGCATACCAAATGTTGGCAGGCCAAATAGCGAGCAAAGTGAGTGTTGTCAGCAGGGGAGCCCACCGTGAGCGAAGAATGAGGCCTCCGGCGCAGAGTAGTTCCACGACGCCACTGGCATAGACCAGCGTGAAATTGACGTTATCGCCCAGTTCGGGTGGCATCAGCCACAGAAAACTTCTAGCACTGACAAGGTGGAGGACACCGCTGACTGTAAACAGCGCGATAACAATCCAACTTCCGACACCGCGCTGGGACATGACTACTTCCGCTTCTTCTTCGCCAAAGCTTCGGCTTTGATCTGAGCAGCTTTCTGGGCTGTGGCTGCAGCAGCGTGCGGGGCCAGCCATGCTTCGACGTCATCAGCGGTGCGAGGCAGGTTGATCGTGAGATTCTCGGCACCGGTGGCGGTGACCAGAATGTCATCCTCGATGCGCACGCCAATGCCGCGGTATTCCTCAGGAACGGTGAGGTCATCGGGCTGGAAATAGAGGCCAGGCTCAATCGTGAAGATCATGCCTTCCTTGACAATGCCATCCATATACATTTCTCGACGGGCTTCCGCGCAGTCATGCACGTCAATACCGAGGTGGTGGCTGGTGCCGTGCACCATATAGCGGCGGTGGTGTTGGTTATCTGGCAGGAGTGCGTCCTCGGCGGTCACAGGGAGCAGCCCCCACTCCGCGGTCTTCTCCGCAATGACTCCCATGGCGGTGTTGTGCACATCGCGGAAGGTAATCCCGGGCTTCACCATCGCGAACGCAGCATCTGCTGCCTCGCGAACTGCTTCATAAACTTTGCGCTGCACGGCAGTAAACGTGCCGCTGACCGGCAGTGTGCGCGTCACATCTGCGGTGTAGTAACTTTCGCGCTCCACGCCTGCATCAATGAGGATGAGGTCGCCGTCAGCGACCACGCCGTCGTTGTTCACCCAGTGCAGGATGCAGGCGTGTGCTCCGCTGGCGGCAATGGTGCTGTATCCGACACCATTGCCCTCTAGACGGGCACGGGAGGCAAACGCCCCTTCAACCAAGCGCTCACCGCGCTGGTTACCGGCGATAGCCGGCAGGACGCGGGCAATATCTGCAAAGCCGCGAATACTCGAGGCAACGGCCTCCCGCATCTCGTTGATCTCCCACGCGTCTTTCACCAAGCGCATTTCTGAAAGATCGCGGGCAATGTCTTCAGGGATCTCGGTGACCTGAGCATCTGCGTCAGGAAGGTCGTTGAGGTGACGGGTAGCCAGGGCGAGATCTCCCGCTACTTGAGCTAAAGAGGGACGAGGGCCCACCCAAAATTCACCAATGTCACTGTTGGCATAGAACTCGTCGGAGTCACGGCCTGCGCGCTCGCGAAAATACAGGGTTGCGCCGTGTCCCGAGGGCGTTGGCTCCATGACCAGCACAGCATCCGGTTCACTATCTGAGCCCCAGCCCGTGAGGTAGCTGAAGTCAGAGTGTGCACGAAATGGGTAGAACGTGTCATTGCTGCGACGCTTCATCGCTCCTGCAGGAATCACGATGCGGCGGTCCGGGTAAAGGGCACTGAGTTGTGCGCGGCGAGCGGCTGCATAGGGTGCCTGCTCGCGAGGTTCAGGAATAACTTCGTCGCGGTCCGCCCATTCACTGGCGATGTAGGTCTGGAAAGTCGTTGATGCCGGAGTGGTGGAGCGGTTGGCAGTGCCTAGAGGAGCGTCTTCCGTGACATCGTTCTCGTTCATATCTCTAGTCTGGCACCGCCGAGCAGAGAAAATGCGGAGAGCGTGCCCGACAGCCCTAGAGTGAAAGGGTGGAAGCATTCTTGAGCGCGCAGGGTCCTATCGACCTTCACCTGCACAGCAATGTTTCTGATGGCACGGGATCGCCCGCCCAGGTTGTGCGCGAAGCCCATGCTGCCGGCATGCGCACGATGGCATTGACCGACCATGACACCGCAGCGGGCTGGGATGAAGCCATCGACGAATGCCAGAAGCTCGGCATGACCTTTATCCCCGGTATTGAGTTTTCTTCCCGGATTGAGATGGGCAGCATCCATATTTTGGCGTATTTGGTGGACCCCCACTTTGGCCCCTTCGCCGCAGAACTCGACAAACTCCAAAATGATCGAGAAAACCGCCTGCGTCAAATGACAGAAAAGGTCAGCGCGGACTACGACATCACCTGGGAACACGTACTTGAGCAGATTGCTGAATCTGGAAAGTCTGTCGGAAGACCCCACCTTGCTGATGCGCTTGTTGCGCGCGGGATCATCACCGAGCGCAGTGAAGCATTTAGCGGCATTTTGTCCAAGGAAGGCCCCTATTACGTCTCGCAATATGCGTTGGATCCCGTTTCCGCGGTGTCGTTGATACGTGCAGCGGGCGGAGTGCCCGTGATGGCGCACCCCACGACCAAGGGCCGTGTTGCGCCCATGGAATACATTGACCGCCTTATTGCGGCAGGGCTTGGTGGATACGAAATCGACCACCGCGAAAACATTGAACCGGGCAAAACCATCCTGCGTGAACTCTGTGAAGAGCGCGGCCTCATCATCACCGGCTCGAGTGACTATCACGGCACCGGCAAACCCAACAAGCCGGGTGAAAACACCACTGCTCCAGAGATGTTGGCCAAGATTATTGAGCAGGGCACCGGGTCAGAGCCGGTGTATCCGCGTGGCTAAGCAGTCGATGAAATATGCCGGACTGCTGTTCGGATTTATCGGTATCGCGTCATTCTCACTCTCACTGCCGATGACGAAGCTTGCCCTGCACGGCTTCCCTCCCTTGTTCCTGGGGGCAGGCCGGGCCGTTGTGGCGGCGGTCATCGCCGCTCTCGTACTTCTCATTACCCGATCGGCACTGCCGCAGGGCACACAATGGTTCCGCTTAGTCGTGGTGGCACTGGGTGTCGTGGTGGGGTTCCCCTTCTTCACTTCTTATGCCTTGCAATATGTCCCTGCCTCCCACGGCGCGGTCATGATTGGATTGTTACCAGCTGCCACGGCGGTCGTTGCCGTGCTTCGCGGCAAGGAACGCCCCTCGAAGGTGTTCTGGGTAGCCGCGGTCATGGGCGCTCTCGCGGTCGGAGTGTTCGCGATCATGACGACGGGCACAGAGTCCGGACCTGCTCTGGGGGATCTTTTCTTGGTTGCCGCCGTCGTCTTGGCCGCGATTGGCTATGGCGAGGGAGGATTACTGTCCCGCGAAATCGGGTCCTGGCAAACCATTAGTTGGGCACTTGTCGTTGCACTGCCGGTGATGGTTCCGCTGGCGTGGACGAGCGTGGCAGACCTGAACTGGACTGCCGTTCCGGGTTTAGCCTGGTTGGGTTTTGGGTATATTTCCGTGATCTCGATGTATTTGGGCTTCTTTGCCTGGTATCGCGGTTTGGCTATCGGGCCAATGGCGTCCGTCAGTCAAATTCAGCTCCTGCAACCGGTGCTCACCATAGTGTGGTCGGCATTGTTCTTTGCTGAGATTGTCGGTCCTAGCGTGTGGATTGCGGCAGCCGCGGTGATCGCGTGTGCGGGGATAGCAGTGCGGGCGAGAGTGAAAACTCTCGCCATCACGCGCTAGTTACCAGCCGGTCCAGCCAAGCTTGTCGGCGCCCACAGCGATGAAGATGCAGTAAATGGCAAAGAACACAGCCACAAAGCCCAGGATCTTGAACTGGTGATCCATGGTGAAGCGGAAAAGTCGATCCAGGCTTGCCTCCGCTTTGTGGCCACGAATCAGGCGCCACAGCGGAGGAAGAACAACACCGATGAGAGCGATGACATAGACCAGGACAGCGGTGGGTACTTTGAACCACCAGTCCACATCTGCTTGCGCTATGTCGTGCAGGGCAGGAATCAGCAACGCAAAACTCGTGATGTCTTTGATGCTCAGTGCAAAAGCCACGCCAAAGAACGTCCACGGACCTGCTTTATTCAGACCCGCTGTCAGACGCTTCTCGGAACTTTTAGCCAGTTCAGGATGTGGCATGAACAGCCACATCGCACTGGCGCCCAACACGATGCCCACAATCAGCCAGATTGCCCCGTCAAGAGGTGACCGGTGACTACTGTCCAGGGGCAGTGAGGCAAAGCCGAGGAGCAGAACAGTAATCGCGATGGCGAACGCGAGTGCCGCACCCACGGCTGTTGCGGTGGTGCGCTTCACCCAGTGCGGTGACACTGCGGCAACGAGTTGCAGGCCAAACAGAGAGGGCGTGAAGGCAGCGCCAATTGCCAAGGGAATAACCCTCAGCAGCAGCTCAATCTCGTCCTTGCCCATATCGGTTGATTAGTTGGTGGCAGCGCCCAGGCCGGGTCCGCGACGACGGTTGCGTGTGCGCGAGCGAGCAGGGTTGTTACCATCGTGGTGTTCTTCACCGCGGCCATCGTGTGCACCACCGGCAACGCCGTGGGTGCCCTCAGGGCTCACATGCTTGGGCGGGTTGTTGGTGCGTCGACGGTTACGGTCACCTGAGCCTTCACGTTTGTCGCCCTCGCGCTTGTCCCCGTCACGCTGACGGCCGGTGTGGCCCTCAGCTGTTTTGGTGGGAGGGGTGGACTTCAGGCGACCCTTGGCACCCTCAGGGATGTTGAGGTCGGTGTACAGGTGTGGTGAAGACGAGTACGTCTCGGTAGGTTCGGGCTGGCCGAACTCAAGCGCCTTGTTGATGAGGGCCCACTTGTGCAGGTCTTCCCAGTCCACAAAAGTCACGGCGATACCGGTCTTCCCGGCACGGCCGGTACGACCTGCGCGGTGCAGGTAGGTCTGGTCTTCATCAGGAATGGTGTGGTTGATCACGTGGGTCACGTCATCAACGTCGATACCGCGGGCTGCAACGTCAGTGGCGATGAGGATTTCCTTCTTGCCCGACTTGAAGGCGGCCATGCCGCGTTCGCGCTGCTCTTGGTTGAGGTCACCGTGCACGGCAACAGCAGGGAAGCCACGGTCAGTCAGTTCTTCAACCAGACGCGACGCCGCACGCTTGGTGCGGGTAAAGATCACGGTCTTGCCACGGCCTTCAGCCTGCAGGATGCGGGCGATGACCTCATCCTTGTCCATGTTGTGTGCGCGGTATACCAAGTGCTTGATGTTGGCCTGAGTCAGGCCCTCATCGGGGTCAGTGGCACGAATGTGGATGGGGTTGTTCATGAAGCGACGGGCCAGAGCCACGATGGGTCCAGGCATCGTGGCGGAGAACAGCATGGTGTGACGCTTGGGGGGAGTTTGCGCGAAGATCTTCTCAATGTCGGAGAGGAAACCGAGGTCGAGCATCTTGTCAGCCTCATCGAGCACGATTTCTTCGATGGCAGCCAGGCTCAACAGGCGCTGGTTGGCCAGGTCGAGAAGGCGACCAGGGGTTCCGACCACAATCTGGGCACCTGCTTTGAGCTGCTCGACCTGTCCATCGTAAGACTTACCACCGTAGATGGAGACGACCTTGGTCTCGCGGTTCGAGGTGGCCAGTTCCATATCCTCTGCCACCTGAACACACAGTTCGCGGGTGGGGACAACGACGAGCACCTTCACGCCAGGCTCAGGGTGAGTTCCCAAACGCTGAATGATGGGCAGGCCAAAGCCGAAAGTCTTACCGGTGCCGGTCTTGGCCTGGCCAATGATGTCCTGACCGCCGAGGGCCAGGGGGATGGTTTGTTCCTGAATGGGGAACGGTTCCAGAATTCCCTTAGAAGCGAGAGCTTCAACGATGTCTGGATCGATATTTAAATCAGCAAAAGTCACTTCAGTGCCTGTCGTGTAAAAGGTTCTACGCCTTTTATTTCTTCACCCAGGCGTAGGGCTACCAATCCGTTGTCGGTAGCGACATTCCCAGCTTATCGTCGCCTCGCTGATATGCCGGTTAAGGAATAGGCTGGGGAGGTGGTCTTCTCCTGGTTCCGTTCTCGCAAGCGCGGCATTATTACGCCAACCCTGAAGCCACGAGTGGACAAGATCGAACGCGAAGAACGTGTCGATTTAGCAGATATGACCCCAGATGTCGTGCCTTTTTTGGCGCAGGTTGCCTACTTTGAACTGGCGGTATTTGAGTCCCTGACCCGTGCCGTCTCTGATTCTCCCACCCTCAATGCCAAAGAGGGTTTGAGCTCGGTCGCCGGTGATGCGCTGATGAAACATCACGGACTCGTGGCAGAGTTGCGCAAGAAAAAGGTCGACCCCGCTGATGCCATGGCACCCTTCGCGCCTGCCATAGATCGCTTTGAACAGCTCACCGTGGGCCGCGACTGGTATGAAACTCTGCTCGGGGTGTATCTCACCGCTGGTTTTCTCGATGACTTCTTTGCTCGTCTCGTGACGGGGTTACCTCGGGCACTTGCGCCACGTATTGCTGAACTTCTAGAAACAGACCGCAATGCGGAAATCATCGTGCCGTTGCTCACAGAAGGCATGGCAGCTAACCCCACGCTGAGCTCACGCCTCGCGGTATGGGGACGTCGTCTGGTCGGTGACACTCAGCTGGTCGCACGCTCCGCACTGCAAATGTCTGGCAACAAAGATGACGACGAACAACGGCTTGAGCCCGTCTTCACTGATCTCATCGCCGCGCACTCGCGCCGCATGGATGGACTCGGCCTGACGGCCTAGTCCAGAGGTTGTGAAAGTGTCGGTATTAGCCGACGAAGCCGATACGGCGGTTCTGGTCTGAACCGAGCTCGACGAAAGCAATGTTTGCGGAGGCGACGAGGTAGGTCTTTCCTTTGTCGTCCGACAGCTTCAGCACGGGCGAAGTGCCACTGAGTGAGTTGGCAACCAGAGTTTCTACTTCTGCCATGGTTTGCGAGGTCTCCAGACCAATTTCACGAGCAGTGTTGATCATGCCAATGCGAATTTCCACGAGAATGCCTTTCGTAAACCGAACAAGCCAACACTATGACAAAAACTTTGCCAGTTAGTGCGCAGAGGGTCTGCTTTCGCGCACAGAGTAATGAACTGCCCGGCGATAACTGCACTGTGTGCCCGGCAGCGCCGGTCAGTAGAAATCCCAACTTGCCTCTACCTCCTTGGCGAGAGGATAGTGAGAGCGTCAGAGTGTGACGAAGCACCTGGCTGATAGTTAGGACTGTTCATGAGTACTGCGTATCCTCCCGTTTCTCTCACCGATGAGATGTTTGACTTCCATGCCCTGTTGAAGCCGGAAGAAATCGAATGGGCCATGAAGGCACGAGATTTCGCTCAAACTCAGATCCGCCCGGTCATCGAGAATGATTTCGACACCAAGTATTTCCGTGCGGAACTCATTCCTCAGATAGCCCAGCAGGGTTTCCTCGGTATGCACCTCAAGGGATATGGCTGCGGTGGGGCATCGGCCGTGAGCTATGGCTTGGTCTGCTTGGAAACGGAAGCGGTGGACAGTGGGTGGCGCACGTTCATCTCGGTGATGGGTTCCCTGGCCATGTCTGCCATTTACAAGTACGGGTCCGAAGAACAAAAAAACCACTGGTTGCCTCAGATGGCGAAGGGCGAGAAACTTGGCTGCTTCGGACTGACCGAACCCCACGGGGGAAGTGACCCTGCCAACATGAAAACCACCGCAGTGCGAGACGGGGATGGCTGGGTCCTCAACGGTTCGAAGCGCTGGATTGGTCTGGCCACACTCGCTGACATCTGCATTGTCTGGGCACAGACCGACGAAGGTGTGCGCGGCTTCATCGTTCCCACCGAAACCCCTGGCTTCCTGGCCACCGCGATTGATGGCAAGCTCTCCATGCGGGCCTCGATTCAGTGCGATATTGAACTCACCAACGTGAGAGTCTCCGCTGACGCTCAGCTGCCAGAGGCGAAAGGTTTGGGTGCTCCACTGGGGTGCCTCAACGAAGCTCGGTACGGCATCATCTGGGGTGCGATGGGTGCTGCCCGTGCCTGTTTGGACGTGGCCATCGAGCGCTCCCGCACGCGCGAAGTTTTTGGTAAGCCCATTGGTTCCTTCCAGCTCACCCAAGCCAAGCTCGCCGACATGACGGTCGAATACGAGAAGGGTGTTCTGCTCGCCCTTCACATCGGACGCCAGAAGGATGCGGGAACGCTCAATCTGACTCAGATCTCTGTGGGCAAGCTCAACAATGTGCGCGAAGCCATCAAGATAGCTTGCGAGGCACGCACCATTCTTGGTGGCGATGGCATCACGGGAGAATTCCCCGTGATGCGCCACATGGCTAACCTCGAGTCCGTGCGCACGTATGAAGGTACTGATGAAATCCACCAGCTCGTGATTGGTCGAGCCCTGACTGGACTCAACGCCTTTAGCTAAAGACCGGGGTAGTCGTTGTTGTAGGCATCCAGAACATCCTGGATGGGGGCATCAAGCTTCAGCGTGCCCTTGTCGAGGTAAAGGCCTCGGCTACAAAAGCGCTTGAGGTCACCTTCGTTGTGGGAGACGAAGAAGAGCGTGCGGCCTTCGCCGAGCATTTCTTCGATCCGGCGATAGCACTTGTTGCGGAAGGACTTGTCGCCAACGGCGAGAACTTCATCCACGAGCAGGACGGGTTCTTCCAAGCTGGTCACCACAGAGAATGCCAGGCGCACCTTCATGCCACTGGAGAGGTGCTTGTAGGGGGTGTCGAGGAAGTCTTCGATCTCGGCGAATTCGATGATGGCGTCAAACTTCTCTGCCACGTGTTCCCGTGTCATGCCGTGCAGGCCAGCGGTCAAATACACGTTGTCTTTGACGGTGAGATCATCGACGAACCCACCCGTGATTTCGATCAGCGGTGCAACACCGGCGTGCACTTTGACGGTGCCCTCGTCGGCAATGAGTACATTGGCCACCAGCTTGAGCAGGGTGGACTTTCCTTGACCGTTGCGTCCCACCACACCAATGGCTTCCCCGGGCTGAACATCGAAGCTGACGTTTCGAAGTGCCCAGAATTCATTGGGCCGAGAGCGTCGGGTTTTCGTGCCAAACAAATCTTTGAAGGAGCGGCGACCTTTATGGTTGCGACGGAAACGAATCCCTGCGCTGTCGACGGTGATCACGGGAGACGTCATTAGATCTCCTTCAAAACGGAACGCTCAGCACGACGGAACACCCACACGCCGATTCCCAAGATAACCAGCGACATGGCTGCGGAGATACCCACAACTGCCCAGTTGAGCTCTTGGGGGAAGAATGCCGCACGATAGAGATCGAAAATGCCCGCGAGTGGGTTGAATGCTGCCCACGGTTGAATCGCTGCAGGAAGGTCGCTATAGGCATAAATGATGGGGGAGGCATAAAACAAGAAGCGCAAGAACAGCTTGATTACGCGTTCTAAGTCACGGAAGAACACCACCAGGGGTGCCACAATGAGGCCAATACCGAAGACCAGAATGGCTTGGATAGCAATAGCCAAGGGGAAGAAGACAACTTCCCAGCTGAGCTGAGCACCAGCCAAGATGGCAAACAGGGCCAAGACGGGTAATGCGAAGACGAACTCCAACCCCTTGCCCAGCACAATGCTCGATACCCAGATGGTGCGGGGGATCGCGGTGGATCGCACCAGCTTGGCGGACTTGAGAAATGCACGGGTCGAATCTGACACGGCTCCGTTAAACCACATCCACGGCAGAAGTCCGGCCAAGAGGAAAACAATATAGGGCTCGGTGCCGGCGGCACGCTGAAAAACCTGGGTGAAAATGAACCAGTAGATACCGCTCATGATCAGGGGATCAAGAATCGACCACAGATATCCCAGAACGCTGGTGGAGTAACGGACCTTGAGGTCACGCCGGGTGAGCAGCCACAGTGCGTGGCGGTAGCGCGTAAAAGCAGACCGTTGATACGGGGACTGCTCCACTGAAGTGCTCACGAAATAAGAGCCTACGGCGTCGGTGAGCCGGACAGGGTTAGACGTAGAGGTTGGCGCGTTCGAGATCTTCAGCGAAGTCGATCTCAACGGCGTAGAGGTCAGAGATGTCGATGGGCTCAACGAGAACCCCATCCTGCTCGATGGCCAGCTCGAGGCCACGCTCGAAGTAGTCCTGGTCGTTGACCTTGGTCAGTTGACGCAGCAGGACGGGCTTGTCTTGGGCTGAGATGTAATTGATGCCCACTGCTTCCCCCAAGCCGCCTGTGACGGTCTTGGAGAGTTCCTTGATGTAGCCCTCAGCTGTGGTGGTGTACTTGACCTCTTCGTCGGAGACGGAGGACGTGTTGACAGAGACGAAGGACTGGTCACGCACAATATATTCCGCTGCACGAACAAGAGCAGTCGGGTCGAAGACGACGTCACCGTTCATCCACAGCACTCCACCGGTGCTCGAGGCGCGCAGGGCGCGCATGAGCGACTTGGAGGTGTTGGTGGTGTCGTATTGTTCGTTGTAAACAAAGTTCACGTCAGGGAAAGCTTCGATGATGTGCTCGAGCTTGTAGCCGACAACAACAGTGATGTGTGCATCGTTGCCGAACGCGTGACGAATGTTTTCCATCTGTTGCTGCATGATGGTGCGACCGTCGCTCAGTTCCGTCAGCGGCTTGGGCAGCGAGCGGCCCAGACGGCTGCCCATACCTGCGGCAAGAATGACAACCTGCGTAGTCACGATAAAACTCCTTGAGTGATGATCAGATGCACCACGAAAAGATAAGCAAACGGGCATCAGAAAAATGTCGATATAACCGACACCCCGTTATGTCTCCATTAGTTTACCTTGCGTTCACCTCAAGCGCCAGATGTGAACAGGGGTAAGTCGTTATTCAGAGATATCTATCAGGGTTCTCTCCTGACCATCCACACTCATAGAATTGGGGCATGAGCTCAACATTCCCAGATGGCACTCCGCTCGAAGGTGGCGGCACTGCCACACTCGACCGCGAACTCGAGGAACTCCTCCGGAATGAGCAGCTCGATGAAGGCGATCACGACCGCTTCTCGCACTACGTGAAGAAGAACGACATTATGAAGTCGGCTCTCTCTGGAAAGCCTGTGCGCGCCCTGTGCGGTAAAAAGTGGACCCCCGGCCGCGACCCTGACAAGTTCCCGGTCTGCCAGAGCTGTAAAGAGATTTACGAAAAGCTTAAAGATGACTAGCGGTCTCTTCAACCGCAATGCCCCGATCGGGGTCTTCGACTCCGGCGTCGGCGGCCTCACGGTAGCCAGAGCTATTCGCGATTCTTTGCCGCACGAATCCATCATTTACATCGGGGACACCGAGCACTCGCCCTATGGCACCAAGAGCATTGCGGATGTGCGCACCTTTGCACTCAATGTGTTGGACCAATTGGTCGAGCAGGGCGTCAAGATGCTAGTCATCGCGTGCAACACCGCCAGTGCTGCCATGTTGCGCGATGCCCGGGAACGCTATGACGTTCCCGTAGTGGAGGTTATTCAGCCGGCCGTGCGCGGAGCGCTGGCGGCCACGCGCAACAATCGCATTGGTGTCATCGGGACGACCGCGACGATCAACTCCCGCGCATACAACGATGCATTTGCGGCTGCTCCGCACTTGCAGCTCTTCACCCAGGCAGCACCACGTTTTGTGGAATTGGTCGAAGCTGGCCAAACAAGTGGGGCAGAAGTGCTCGATGAGGCACGTCGCTACCTCCAGCCCCTCATTACCGCAGACGTCGACACCTTGGTTCTCGGCTGCACGCACTATCCCTTCCTCCGCGGTGCTATTGCCTACGTCATGGGTGACCATGTGCGCTTGGTGTCCAGTGATAACGAAACGGCCAAGGATGTGTACCGCGAGCTCGTGAACCGGGAACTCGACCGTATCGACCCCACACCTCCCACCTATCGCTATGAAGCAACAGGTGAAAACACGGCAGAATTCCTACGCTTAGCCAGGCTTTTCCTTGGCCCTCAAGTCCTCACCGTGGATTACACCCCCACCGGTGCTATCGATCTGCCCCTCACCTAAAGGAACCCATGTCAGAGAACATCACCCGTGCCGACGGCCGTGCCGTCGACCAGCTCCGCCCCATCACCATCGAACGTGGATGGAGTGAGCAGGCGGAAGGCTCCGCACTGATTTCCTTCGGAAAGACCAAAGTGCTGTGCACGGCATCCTTCACCAACGGTGTTCCTCGCTGGATGACAGGCAAGGGCAAAGGCTGGGTTACCGCTGAATACGCCATGATTCCTCGCTCCACTAACTCGCGCATGGACCGTGAAGCAGTCAAGGGCAAGATTGGTGGACGCACGCATGAGATCTCGCGACTCATCGGACGATCCTTGCGTGCAGTCGTCAACACCAAGGCACTCGGCGAAAACACCATCGTGATCGACTGTGATGTTCTCCAGGCCGACGGTGGCACCCGCACCGCAGCCATAACCGGTGCCTATGTGGCGCTCGCAGACGCTATCGCGTGGGGTAAGGCCAACAGCTTCATTGGCAAGAATGCAGAACCCCTCATCGACAGCGTGTCCGCGGTGTCCGTCGGCATCATTGATGGCGTTCCGATGTTGGACCTCGCCTATGTCGAAGATGTCCGCGCGGAGACCGACATGAATGTCGTGGTCACCGGTCGCGGACTGTTCGTGGAAGTCCAAGGCACTGCAGAAGGTGCGCCCTTCGACCGCAACGAGTTGAACTCACTGCTGGATCTCGCTGTTGCCGGTGCTGTGGACCTCACCGAATTCCAGAAGCAGGCTTTGGCCTAACTCATGAACCCCTTCGTGCTCGCCACCCACAATCAGCACAAGACTGAAGAATTCAACGCGATTCTGGGCGAGCTCGTGCCCGGCATTACCGTCGTCGGATACGACGGGCCAGAACCCGTCGAAGACGGGGTGAGCTTTGCGGAAAACGCGCTGATCAAGGCGCGTGCCGCCGCCGCTCACACCGGGTTGCCCTCGTTATCCGATGACTCTGGAATCTGTGTCGATGTACTCGGCGGTGCACCCGGGATTTTCTCTGCCCGCTGGGCCGGTGCGCAGAAAGACAATGCAGCGAATGTGCAACTGCTCCTGGATCAACTCAGCGATGTGCGTGACGGGGATCGTGGCGCCCACTTCACCTGCCACATCGCTGTGGTCATGCCAGAAACGGGAGAAGAGTTTGTCGTCGTGGGCAACTGGCCAGGCCGCATTGCCCGAGAAGTTCATGGCGTCAACGGTTTTGGTTATGACCCCATCTTTATTCCTGAAGGGTTCGAGGTCAGCGCAGCTATCCTCGACCCGTCTGAGAAGAACCGCATGAGCCACCGCTCACGCGCCTTGGTAGCACTGGCAGAAAGATTGAACTCATGACAGATCTCGCAGGCAAGCGCATACTCGTGACCGGGGCCACTGGCGCTCTCGGGTCCCGTATCGCCACACTTCTTGCAGGGGCAGGTTCACAGTTAGTTCTCACCGGCCGCGATGCCCAGAAACTCCAGGACCTTGGCCTCAACGCTGAGTTATTCACCCTTGATTTGGCACAGCCGGGTGCAGCTGCCTCTCTCGTTCACACCGCGGCCAGCGCAGGCCAGCTCGACGGTATCGTCATCGCCCATGGCGTGGTGGCTTTTGGTCCCGTCGCCGAGTTGGATCCTGAAACGGTGAACACTCTCACTGTGCTGAACCAAACCTCAGCCATTGAGTTGCTGCGCGCAGCCATTCCTGCTCTTCAGGCAGCAAAGGCTGCTGGCTCTGAGCCGTTCGTCCTCACTATTTCTGGCGTCATCGCGGACATGCCAACAGCGGGCATGGCAGCATATGGTGCATCCAAGGCTGGTCTGAAGGCGTTTGTGTCGGCAACTCAGCGGGAGCTGCGCCGTGAAGGTATTCGCGTGGTGGACACCCGTCCACCTCACACTGAAACGGGGCTGGCAGGCCGTGCCATTGCAGGTGTGGCTCCTGCGATGCCACAGGGCCTGGACCCCGATGCCGTCGCCGTTCGTATTCTTACTGCGATCACGACAGATGAGAAGGACGTTCCTGCGGAATCCTTCGCTTAGAACGTCGTTCGGAGTTCTCCGACAACATTTCCGCCGCCATACACCTCGGTGTGCAGGCGGGGAACGAGTGCATCCATCTGGGCTTGGCTCAGTGCGCCCACTCGAACCAATGCCTGCAGTGCCACGATTGGTGCCGTGCGGAGATTGCCGTCGAGGATCTTGGTCGCGACGGTGGTGCCATCAGGGGTGGCGATGAGAAACACGCCCTCATAGCCAGATTTGGCAATGAATCCCAGCTCTTCCATGATCACAGTGTCTGGTTCACCTGGTGCGCCCACAACCCAGGGGGTGGCCAACATGGCGGATGTCAGTGCTGTACTCGACGAACCAATGTTGAAAGGTGCAGAGTCGTCTGAGGTAATGAGCTTCGCCACACCACGTGCCAGTGCGGTCAAAGGCATTGCGTGCACGGGTGCTCCGCAGCCATCAACTGCGCTGTGAGTAATGGTTTCTCCGGTGAGATATTCAATGACGTCGCGTATACGCAGCTGCAGAGGGTGTGTGGGGTCGAGATAGGTGCTGGTAGGCCAGTCCTGTTCCAGGCAGGCCAGAAGCATGGCTGCATGCTTGCCCGAGCAGCAGTGGTAAATGGGTTCGGGGCCGCCATTTGCCAGATACACCTGCTTGAGCATGGCCTTATCGATGGGCCATTCGCTGGCACAGCGCAGGTCACCGTCCATGAATTCTCCCCGGGAGAGAACTTCGCGTACTAAGGCAACGTGGTCAGCAGAACCGTTGTGGCTTGCTGTGGCGATTGCTGCGTGGGTGCCCATGAGTTCGATACCGGTGGACATGATGCCCATTGCTTGGAAAAGTTTCATGGCGGAGCGAGGAAAAACTTCTGCGTCAGGATCGCCCTTGGAGAAGCTGACGGTTCCTGTGGGGTCAACGACAACCACGCTGCCGGCGTGACGCGATTCGATGAAGTCATTGCGAACTAAAACGGCGAGTTCTTCAGAGGTAGCGACGGTTCCAGTGCCAGCCATGATCGTGTCCTATTCCTGACAAGAAAGAAGGGGTCACCACTTCTCGTGGTGACCCCTCACAATCTACTTTGTTAGAGAGCTGATAGGGCCTCATCGAGGACGGTGAGAGCATCTTCGAGAAGTGCATCGCTGGTCTTGACCGAGGGGAGGAATCGCAACACGTTTCCGTAGGTTCCGGCCGAAAGCAGCAGGAGACCGTGCTGGGCGCCATAGGCGACCATGCTGGTGACTGCTTCCGGGTAGGGGTCTTTGGTTCCGGGGTGAACAAGCTCGATAGCAAGCATGGCGCCCTTGCCGCGGACGTCACCGATTTCAGGGTGCTTATCCTGCAGCGTGCGCAGGCCACCACCCAGGACTCGCTCGACGCGCTTGGCTTCTTCGAGCAGGTTGTCTTTCTCGATTTCGCTGAATACGGCGATAGATGCTGCACAGGAAACAGGGTTACCGCCGAAGGTTCCGCCCAGTCCACCGGGGTGAGATGCGTCCATGATTTCGGCGCGACCGGTTACGGCAGCGATAGGCATACCTCCACCGACACCCTTCGCAATGGTGATGAGGTCAGGGACGAAACCAAAACCTTCACTGGAGAAGTAGGCGCCGGTACGAGCCATGCCTGCCTGTACCTCGTCAGCGACGAAGACAACGTTGTTTGCAGTGCACCAGTCCTGGATGGCATTGAGGTAGCCATCAGCAGGAACGATGAAGCCACCTTCACCCTGAATGGGCTCGGCAAAAATAGCGGCCAAGTCCTGAGCCCCGACAGTCTTCTCCAGGTACCAAATGGTGCGCTTGGCTGCCTCGGCCCCGCTCAAACCGTCGCGGTAGGGGTAAGAGCTCGGTGCGCGGAAAATAGAGGGTGCGGTGGGACCATACCCGGTTGCATAGGGAGCGTTCTTGAAGTTCATGCTCATGGTCAAGTTAGTGCGACCGTGATACGCGTGATCAAGAACAGCAATACCGTTCTTGCCGGTGTACTTGCGGGCAATCTTGACCGCGTTCTCCACTGCCTCCGCACCGGAGTTGCACAACATTGTGCGCTTGGCGTGGGTACCCGGTGTGTGCTTCGCCAAAAGTTCAGCAACACGGACATACCCTTCGAAAGGGGTCACGGTGAAGCAAACGTGAGTGAAGTGGTTGGCCGCTTCGGTGACCGCTGCCACCACAGCATCGTTTGCGTGACCAATGGTAGTCACGCCGATGCCGGTCGCGAAGTCGATGAACTGGTTGCCGTCAATGTCTTTCACAATCGAGCCGTAGGCGTTCTCGATGTAGACCGGCAGGGCTGCGCCCACGCCGGGAGGAATAACTTCTGCGCGTCGCTTGTGCATTTCCTGAGACTTGGGCCCAGGAATCGCGGTGACAATCTTGCGTTCCTGTGTGACTGCAACTGAGGCGGGGGCAGAGGTGTTTGACATAGTGCAATCCTAACTTCGAAGCGTTCAAATGCAGTGGGTGTTGGGCCGAAATATTCGCTATTTCTCAGGGAATTTACAAAAGTCGCGATCTGTTGCGCGTGATGCAACAAACATGCGCAGCCCAGCCGTGGAAAGATGGCAGGTATGCGTCGCATCCTCATCCTCGGATCTTCAGGTTCTATCGGAACCCAAGCGCTCGACGTGATTCGAGCCAACCGCGACCGTTTCGAGGTTGTCGGTCTTTCCGTCGGCTCGAATCGCGAGATGCTGCATGCCCAGGCAACCGAGTTTGGTGTGAGCAATATTGCCGTCGGTCACGCTGAAGCAGAGGACATGGTTCGCTCGGTTAATGCCGATGTTGTGCTCAACGGAATTACCGGTTCTGTGGGCCTGGGGCCCACCCTCGCAGCACTCGAAACAGGCAAGACGCTGGCACTGGCCAACAAGGAAAGTCTTATCGTGGGCGGAACTCTGGTGACAGATTTAGCCACCCCTGGACAGATTGTTCCCGTGGATTCAGAGCATTCGGCGATAGCCCAAGCCTTAGTTTCAGGTACCCACGCAGAAGTCCGGCGGCTCGTTCTCACTGCATCCGGTGGACCTTTCCGAGGCAGAAGCCGTGAGTCTCTCGTGGATGTCACCCCAGCAGAAGCTCTCGCTCATCCCACCTGGGACATGGGCCTGGTGGTGACCACGAACTCTTCGACCTTGGTCAACAAGGGTCTGGAGGTTATCGAAGCGCACCTGTTGTTTGATATTCCATTTGACCGGATTGACGTGACGGTGCACCCGCAGTCGATCGTGCACTCGATGGTGGAGTTCGTGGATGGTTCCACGATTGCTCAGGCCTCGCCTCCCGATATGCGTTTGCCTATTTCTCTAGGGCTGGACTGGCCGCACCGCGTTGCGGGGGTGGGGGAGCCCCTGGATTGGTCGACGGCTCAGAACTGGACATTCGAGCCCTTGGACGAAGACGCATTCCCTGCAGTCTGGTTGGCCAAACAGGTCGGTGTTGCTGGCGCAACCTTCCCCGCCGTCTTCAACGCGGCCAACGAGCAGGCCGTGATGGCCTTCCATGCAGGTCGCATTGGGTATCTGGACATTTTGACCACGATTCAGCGCGTAGTGGACGAACACACTCCGGAGTCGGGCACACTCACCCGCGAAGCTGTTCTCGACGCAGAGCTGTGGGCACGTCAGCGTGCGGATGCTGTCATCGGCAACTAGGTGTTCTCGGGTGATTGTCAGACGGTGGAGTTAATCTTTTTCTAATGGATACTTTCTGGCTCTACGTATTGGGCATCGCCATCTTTGTGATTGGTCTTGCCGTCTCTATTGGTCTGCACGAAATAGGCCACTTAGTCCCTGCGAAGATCTTCAAGGTGCGTGTTGGCCAATACATGATTGGCTTTGGTCCCACCTTGTTCTCGCGCACAGTGGGCGAGACGGAATATGGCGTGAAAGCCCTCCCGCTCGGGGGGTATATCTCGATGGCGGGCATGTTCCCACCCGGTGATGAACCCACCGAATCTAAGCGGGGAATCCGTCGCCTCTTTGGCAAGCTCGTTCAGGATGCCCGCCAAGCCAGCGACGAGAGCATGGTTGATCTCGACCGTTCTCGGGCTTTTTATCACCTGCCCGTCTGGAAGCGCATCATCATCATGCTCGGTGGCCCGTTCATGAACCTGCTGTTGGCCTTCGTCCTATTTGCCATCTTGGTTGTAGGTTTTGGTCAGCCCACGTCGTCGACGACTGTGGCTGGTGTGACCGAGTGTGTGACAGCAGAAGGCGTGCCTGCTGAGTGCAGTGCGGACACTGTGGTGGCACCGGGAGCTGAGGCGGGTCTGCTCGCGGGCGACACCATCATTTCCATTGACGGTGAGCCCGTCACTGACTGGAATTCGGGCACAGAGGTCATTCGTTCCTCTGCCGGGGTGCCACTCACCGTCGTCGTGGAGCGTGATGGTGCAGAACAGACCCTCATCATCACTCCGGTTACCGCTCAACGACCTGAATACGATGCGCAGGGCGCACCCGTTTTAGATTCTTCGGGCAACCCCCTCATCTCTGAAGTTGGTTTTGTGGGCATTTCCCCCGAAACCAAGCTTCAGTCTCAGCCCATCACGGCAGTGTTCCCCATGATGTGGCAAAACGTCACTGGCGTGACCACCATGATCATCAACCTGCCCCAGCGCATGGTTGATGTGGGGCAAGCTGCCTTCGGAACTGAAGCACGCGACCCCAACGGTCCGATCGGCGTTGTTGGTGTTGGACGTGTGGCTGGGGAAATCACCAGCACAGACATGGTCCCCACTGAAGCGAAGGGTGCAACACTCATCGGTCTTCTTGCGTCGTTGAACATCGCGTTGTTTGTTTTCAACATGGTGCCACTGCTTCCACTGGACGGTGGCCATATCGCCGGTGCTATCTATGAAGCCATCCGTCGACAGGTTGCGAAACTTCGTCACAAGCCAGACCCGGGGCCTTTTGACACCGCAAAGTTGATGCCTTTGACCTTGGTTGTCGTCATTTTGCTTGGTTCAATGAGCGCTCTTCTGCTCTACGCGGACATCTTCAAGCCAATCAGTGTCTTTGGCTAACCATTTCTGCACTTTCCACGCGTAAGCTATTGCCGTGCCAGCTGTGAATTTGGGAATGCCCAAGACCCCTGAAGTCCTTACCCCGCGTCGTCAATCACGCCAAATCAAGGTCGGCAAGGTGCTTGTTGGTGGAGATGCCCAGGTGAGCGTGCAGTCCATGTGCACCACGCCCACGACGAACATCAATGCGACCCTGCAACAGATAGCTGAACTCACTGCATCGGGCTGTGACATTGTTCGTGTTGCTGTGCCCAGCCGGGACGACGCTGAAGCACTTCCGATCATTGCGAAGAAGAGTCAGATCCCCGTCATCGCGGACATCCATTTCCAGCCCAACTACGTCTATGCCGCCATCGATGCAGGGTGTGCTGCTGTTCGTGTGAACCCGGGCAACATTCGTAAGTTTGATGACCAGGTGGGTGAGATTGCTCGTCGCGCCAAAGAGGCAGGCGTCAGCATCCGTATCGGGGTGAACGCTGGTTCACTTGATCCTCGGCTGCTGGAAAAGTATGGCAAGGCGACCCCCGAGGCGCTCGTGGAGAGCGCAGTGTGGGAAGCGAGCCTGTTCGAAGAACACGATTTCCATGACTTCAAGATTTCGGTCAAGCACAACGACCCTGTCGTCATGGTCAAGGCCTACCGCCAGCTCGCAGAGCGTGGTGACTGGCCACTCCACCTCGGTGTGACGGAAGCGGGTCCGTCCTTCCAGGGAACCATCAAGTCGGCAACCGCCTTCGGCATTCTGTTGGGCGAGGGAATTGGTGACACTATTCGTGTTTCCCTTTCCGCTCCTCCCGCAGAAGAGGTCAAGGTTGGTCTGCAGATTCTGCAGTCATTGAACCTGCGTGAACGCAAGCTCGAAATTGTCTCCTGCCCCAGCTGCGGCCGTGCGCAGGTTGATGTCTACAAGCTGGCTAATGACGTCACCGAAGGCCTTGAGGGCATGACCGTGCCACTGCGTGTTGCCGTGATGGGTTGCGTGGTGAATGGACCGGGTGAAGCACGCGATGCTGACCTCGGTGTTGCCTCGGGTAACGGCAAGGGCCAGATTTTCGTCAAGGGTGAAGTTGTGAAGACTGTTCCCGAGAGTGAAATTGTTGCCACGTTGATTGAAGAAGCCAACCGACTAGCTGCGGAGATGCCTGCCTCTGAAGTTGGCACCGTTCAGGTCATCACCCCTTAAACCCTGGAGTTGCCCAATGTCTGGTCCGTTTCTTGTTGCCGCGTTTGTTTTCTTGCTGCTCATTGCCGTGGGTGTCGTCATCTTTCGACGTATGAAATAAACCCCCGGGGGTATAGCCTCTAGTCGTGACCATTCTCGACTACGTCTCCATTCAGCGCCGTTCGCTCCGCGTTCTTGCGACCGGACAGGTCCTCGGCGGACTAGGAATGGGAGCGGCATTCTCTCTCGGGTCACTCCTGACGGCCGAGGTGGGAGGATCTCCCGCCTATGCCGGTCTGTCGGCCACCATGTCGACGTTGGGCACTGCACTTTTCGCTATTCCGTTGGCTCGCTTGGCAGGCCGTGTCGGTCGCCGTTACGCACTCGCAACCGGTGGAACCATTGGTCTGATCGGCGCCATCATGGTAATCGTGGCGGCCTCGGCTAACAGTCTGCCTTTCCTGTTGTTTGGAATGTTGGTTCTCGGCGCGGGTGGTGCAGTCAACCTGCAGACCCGCTTCGCGGCTGCCGACCTGGCCAAGCCTGAGACACGTGCTCGTGATCTCTCACTGGTGGTTTGGGCAACAACGATTGGCGTTGTTGCAGGCCCTAACTTGGTGGGTCCCGGTGATGCACTGGGTGAAACTCTGGGACTTCCGCCACTGACAGGTGCGTTTGCCCTGGCCGCTATTGCACAACTGTTTGCAGCGATTTTGTATCTGACGTCTTTACGTCCAGATCCACTTCTGGTGGCTCGGCAGCGTCAGGTCTCTGAAGGCGCTGTACAGGCGCCTGCCAAAAAAGGCTTTGGCGCTGCGCTGAAGATTCTTGCGGCAACGCCAGTTGCAGCCGTTGCTGTCTTTGCACTGGCCATGAGCCACGCCACCATGGTGGCAGTGATGGCCATGACCCCAGTGCACCTCGCCCTCCACGGCGTCATCATTCCCCTGATTGGGCTCACCATCAGCCTGCACACCGCAGGAATGTATGCGTTTTCTCCAATCTTTGGCTGGCTGGCAGACCGCTGGGGCCGAACCACAGTGATTTTGCTAGGGCAAGCCATCTTGCTCGCTTCCTTGCTCGTTAACTTCTCTGCCCCCGATTCCGTTCCTGCCGTGACTGTTGCTCTGGTACTTCTTGGCTTGGGATGGTCCGCAGCAACCGTGGCATCGAGCGCGCTGCTGACCGAATCGGTCGAACCCCAGGATCGAACCACGGTGCAAGGATTCTCCGACACGGTGATGAGCTTGGCTGGTGCCGGTGGTGGTGCGCTGGCAGGGCTAGTGCTGGCGGCAGTGGGGTACGGATTGCTCAACATCTGGACCATCTCGTTGGTGGTTCTGGTTGTTATTGCCGTGCTCTCACTCGGATGGCGCACGAAGCACCACGCCACCGCTTAAGATTGACGAGTGCCTACACGTCTCTCACACCTCTTTCTCCGTACACTGCGCGAAGACCCTGCTGAAGCAGAAGTAACCAGCCACAAGCTGTTGCTTCGTGCCGGCTACATTCGCCGTCAGGCACCTGGTGTCTTCGCCTGGTTGCCACTGGGTTTGCGGGTGAAAGCTAAGGTTGAGCAGATCATCCGTGAAGAGATGACGGCAGCTGGAGCGCAGGAAGTGCATTTCCCTGCGCTGCTGCCGAAGGAGCCCTACGAAGTCACCGGTCGCTGGACTGAGTATGGCGATGGAATCTTCCGCCTCAAAGACCGCAAAGATGCCGACTACCTCCTGGCACCCACCCACGAAGAGGTATTTACCCTTCTGGTCAAAGACCTCTATAACTCCTACAAAGACCTTCCCGTCTGCCTGTATCAAATCCAGGACAAGTACCGCGATGAGGCACGTCCTCGCGCAGGTCTCCTGCGTGGACGTGAATTCACCATGAAAGACGCCTACTCCTTCGACGTCACTGACGAAGGTCTGGCTCTGAGCTACCAAGCACAGCGAGATGCTTATGAGCGCATCTTCACCCGCCTGGGACTGGACTACGTCATCGTGAAGGCAGATGCCGGCGCAATGGGTGGCTCACGTTCAGAAGAATTCCTGCACCCCACCGAGGTTGGCGAAGATTCCTTCGTGCGCTCGGCAGGTGGGTACACCGCCAACATTGAAGCATTCACCACGATTGTTCCTGCCTCGATTCCTCTCGAAGGCCAGCCTGCGGCTCGTGTGTTCGATTCACCGAACACCCCTACGATTGACACTCTGGTTGATCACCTCAACGCGACCGAGCCTCGCACTGATGGCCGCCAGTGGGCCGCAGCCGACACTCTCAAGAACGTTGTGTTGGCACTGACCCACCTCGATGGCACCCGCGAGCTGATTTCGATTGGTCTCCCCGGTGATCGTGATGTGGAGCTCGCCCGCGTGGAAGTTGCCTTCTCGCCGGCTGCTGTGGAAGCAGCAACCGAAGAAGACTTTGCTAAAAACAAGACTCTCGTCAAGGGATACATCGGGCCCTGGTCTGACAAGGGTGCTGTGTTGGGCTCTGAAGGCACGTCGAAGATTCGCTACTTCGTCGACCCTCGCGTTGTCGACGGTTCTACCTGGGTGACCGGTGCAAACGTAGACCAGAAGCACGTTCTCAACGTGGTGGCTGGCCGTGACTTCATCGCTGATGGCGTGGTTGAAGCATCTGATGTTCGCGCAGGCGACCCTGCACCTGATGGTTCAGGACCCGTTGAGATTGCTCGCGGTATGGAAATCGGTCACGTGTTCCAGCTGGGACGCAAGTATGCCGAGGCACTGGGCCTCAAGGTCCTGGATGAAAACGGCAAGCTTGTCACCGTCACCATGGGGTCCTATGGCATTGGTGTGACGCGTATTCTTGCGGTCATCGCAGAAACCAACAACGACGAGAAGGGCCTGATCTGGCCTGCAAACGTCTCGCCGTTCGATATTCACGTCATTGCCACCGGCAAAGATGAGGAAGTTTTTGACGCTGCCGAGAAAATTGTGGCCGAGCTCGAAGCCGCTCGCTACGACGTTCTCTACGACGACCGTCCCAAGGTTTCCCCTGGGGTGAAGTTCGGCGATGCGGAACTGATCGGTGTTCCCACGATTGTGATCGTGGGTAAGGGACTCGCTGACGGTGTTGTGGAACTGTGGGATCGCCGCAGCAACGAGCGCACCAGCGTTCCCGTCGCTGATGTGCTCGCACACCTCAACTAACCACTTTTTAACATTGACCACGTTCCCAGTGGGGGAGCGCGGTTCCATCACGCCCGCAGGTCGGGTAACCTTGTAGTTCTGCGCCGGGAGGCGTGGGATTACAGGTGCGAATATAGGAGGCCCCCAGTGGACATCGATCTCAGAGTTTTGAAGCTCATGGAATCAGAGAAGGGTATTCCCTTTGACGAGCTGGTTGAAATTATCGAAGCAGCCATCCTCACCGCCTACCAGAAGCACATGATTCAGGCTGAGCCTCGTGTTGCGCCGGTGAAGAACCCGAAGAGCGCGACCGGTCTCGGTGGCGGTGCAGGTTCTGCAGACACTGACACTCCTCGTGCACCTCGCGTGGCACCTGAGCTTCCTGAAGCTCGAGTCGAGCTCGACCGCAAAACCGGTATCGTCACCATCTACGTTCCTGAGAAGGATGAAGAAGGCGTGCTCATCGGCGAATCTGTTGCCACCCCCGATGACTTTGGCCGCATTGCTGCGTTCGCCGCGAAGCAGGTTATCAACCAGCGTCTGCGCGACATCGCAGATGAGGCAGTCATTGGTGAATTCAAAGGTCGCGAAGGCGACATCGTCTCCGGTGTGATCCAGCAGGGCCAGAACCCTCGCATGGTCTTCATTGACCTTGGCACCGTGGAAGCAGTTATGCCTCCCGAAGAGCAGGTCCCTGGTGAAGATTACTCGCACGGCAACCGCATCCGCGTGTATGTCACTGCCGTGACCCGTGGAACCAAGGGCCCTCAGGTCACTGTTTCTCGCACTCACCCGCAGCTCGTGCGCAAGCTCTTCACCATGGAAGTTCCTGAAATTCAGAGCGGCTTGGTTGAAATCGTTGCCCTCGCCCGCGAAGCTGGCCACCGCACCAAGATTGCGGTCAAGGCAACCGACCCTGCAATCAACGCTAAGGGTGCCTGCATCGGTGAGCTCGGTCGACGCGTCCGCGCCGTGACCGAGGAGCTCAACGACGAGAAAATCGATATTGTCGACTTCTCGGCAGACCTCCCCACTTTCGTGTCGAACGCTCTGTCACCTGCCAAGGTGTCCAGTGCATTCGTTCTCGACGCTGCAACCAAGGCAGTTCGTGCCCTCGTTCCCGACTACCAGCTTTCGTTGGCAATCGGTAAGGAAGGTCAGAACGCTCGTCTGGCTGCAAAGCTCACCGGCGCCAAGATTGACATCCAGCCTGACTCCGTGATGGACGAAGACTAGGCAGCACCGCACGGCGGGGACCCCCGCCGAGGCGTTGCTGGGGTATCATGGAACCTGTAAGAACGTGCATCGGCTGCCGTCAACCCTCAGATAAGTCCGCTTTGTTGCGAGTTATCGCTGTTGATGGCCGTGTTGAACCTGATATTTCCGGTTCAGCGCCAGGTCGCGGTGCGTGGCTACACCCCACACCAGAGTGTTGCAATGATGCAGTGAAGCGCCGGGCTTTCGGCCGGGCACTTCGCACTGAAATTACTAACACTGACACCATCACACAAAGGCTGAACGGCTAATGGACAACTAATGAGCGGCTCGAAATGAGTTCCGTCCGTAAGTAATGGTCTGGTCCTGTTTTAACAGGGCTCAGGCCCTAAGACAGGAGAATTGTGGCTGCCAAACCACGCGTACACGAAGTTGCTGCCGAATACGGCATCGACAGCAAGCTTGCTCTAGCCAAGCTAAAAGATCTCGGTGAGTTCGTTAAAGGACCATCGTCAACCATTGAGCCTCCCGTAGCGCGCAAGCTACGTACCGCGCTTGAAGCAGAGGGCATGAAGCCCGTTCCTGCCGGAGAAGCAGCACCTGCTGCAAAGGCGCCTGCCAAGGCTGCTCCTGCTCCTGTAGCAGAAGCTCCTGCAGCACCCACTCCTGGCCCCGCAGCTCCTGCTGCGCCAGCTGCACCCGCAGCTGAGAAGCCTGCTCCTGCCGAAAAGGTAGAGAAGCCTGCAGCCGAGAGCGGCGACGCCGCACCGAAAGCTGCCGGTGGCACTCGCCCCGGTAACAACCCCTTCGCGTCGGCACAGGGAATGGGAACCCGCCCCGCGGGTGCTCCACGTCCCGGTAACAACCCCTTCGCGTCGGCTCAGGGCATGGGAACCCGCCCCGCTGGTTCGCCAAGCCCCGGCAGTATTCCTCGCCCCATGGCTCCTCGCCCCGGTGGTTCAGGCATGCCTCGACCCGGTGGTGCTGGTGGCGCTGGTCGTCCCGGCGGTCCCGGCCGTCCCGGTGGTGCAGGTGCTGGATTCCAGCGTCCCGCAGGCGGTGCTGGTGGCGGTTTCCGCCCCGGTGGCGCTGGTGCTGGTGCAGGTGCTGGAGCAGGCGCTCCCGCACGTCCCGGTTTTGGCCCTAACCGTCCCCCCGCAGGTGGCGGTGGCGGTCGTGGCCGTGGTCCCGGCGGTGGAACCGCTGGTGCGTTCGGTCGTGGCGGCGGAAAGTCCAAGGCACGTAAGTCGAAGCGGACGAAGAGAGCAGAATTCGAACTCCGCGAGGCACCGTCACTTGGTGGCGTGAGTGTTCCCCGTGGCGATGGCAACACTGTCATCTTGCTGCGCCGTGGTGCTTCGATTGCGGACTTCGCAGACAAGATCAATGCAACCCCCGGAAACCTCGTCACTGTGCTGTTCCACTTGGGTGAAATGGCCACGGCTACCGAGTCCATCGACGAGGCCACATTCCAGATCCTCGGTGAAGAGCTCGGCTTCAAGATTCAGATTGTTTCTCCTGAAGAAGAAGACCGAGAACTTCTCGACGCGTTCAACATCGACCTCGACCAAGAGCTCGAAGATGAAACCGATGAAGACCTTGAGATTCGTCCTCCTGTCGTCACCGTGATGGGTCACGTTGACCACGGTAAGACTCGTCTGCTCGATGCCATCCGCAAGACCAACGTCATCGCGGGTGAAGCGGGTGGAATCACCCAGCACATCGGTGCGTACCAGGTTCACGCCAACCACGAAGGCGTCGACCGTCTCATCACCTTCATTGACACCCCTGGTCACGAGGCGTTCACCGCTATGCGTGCTCGTGGTGCGCAGGTTACCGACATCGCAATCCTGGTGGTTGCAGCTGATGATGGCATCATGCCTCAGACCATTGAGGCACTGAACCACGCACAAGCTGCCGGCGTTCCTATCGTCGTCGCGGTCAACAAGGTGGACAAGCCGGATGCCAACCCTGCAAAGGTTCGTCAGCAGCTGACCGAATACAACTTGGTTGCCGAAGAATACGGTGGAGACGTCATGTTCGTTGACGTATCTGCACTCTCCGGCATGGGTGTGACGGAACTGCTTGACGCTGTTCTTCTCACTGCAGATGCAGGTCTTGATCTGCGTGCGAACCCCAACAAGGATGCTCGCGGTATCGCGATTGAAGCTCGTCTGGACAAGGGACGCGGTTCTGTTGCAACCGTGCTCATCGAGTCTGGAACGCTTCGCGTGGGTGACGCCATCGTGGCAGGTACTGCCTACGGTCGCGTTCGAGCCATGGTCGATGAGAACGGTGTGGCTGTTGCGGAAGCAACACCTTCACGTCCCGTTCAGGTTCAGGGTCTGTCCACGGTGCCTCGCGCCGGTGATACCTTCCTCGTTACCGAAGATGACCGTACTGCCCGTCAGATTGCCGAGAAGCGTGAGGCTGCTCAGCGTAACGCGCAGCTGGCGAAGGCTCGTAAGCGCATCTCGCTCGAAGACTTCACCAAGGCACTCGAAGATGGCAAGGTTGAGTCCCTCAACCTCATTATCAAGGGTGACGTTTCGGGTGCTGTGGAAGCGCTCGAAGAGTCCCTGCTCAAGATCGAGGTTGATGACAGCGTTCAGCTGCGCATCATCCACCGTGGTGTGGGTGCTGTCACGGAGAGCGATGTTAACCTCGCAACCGTTGATAACGCTGTCATCATCGGCTTCAACGTTCGTCCCGACACTAAGGCCCGTGAACGTGCCATGCGTGAAGGCGTCGACATCCGCTTCTACTCGGTTATCTACTCCGCACTCGAAGACATTGAGAACTCCCTCAAGGGCATGCTCAAGCCAGAGTTCGAAGAAGTTCAGTCCGGTGTTGCAGAGATCCGTGAAATCTTCCGCTCGAGCAAGTTCGGCAACATTGCCGGATGTATTGTTCGCAGCGGAACGATTACTCGTAACTCGAAGGCTCGCGTTATCCGTGAAGGTATCGTTATCGCCGATGGCCTGGCCATTGAGTCGCTGCGTCGCTTCAAGGACGATGCCACTGAAGTCAAGACAGACTTCGAATGTGGTATCGGTCTGGGTAAGTACAACGACATCCAGCTGGGTGACGAGATCGAGACCATCGAACTCAAGGAAAAGCCCCGCGTCTAAGTGCGCACGAGGGGTCATGCTGCAACAATCGCAGCAGGGCCCCTCTTCACTTCCAGTAAGGGAACATCATGGTTGATCACGCGAGAGCTCGTAAACTCGGTGAACTCATTAAGGTCATCGTCGCTCAGGCACTCGAGCGGGGTGTGATCAAGGACACCCGTTTAGGGTTCGTCACCATCACCGACGTTCGTATGACCGGTGACTTGCAGCACGCTTCCATCTTTTACACCGTCTATGGCACGGATGAAGAGCGTGAAGAAACTGCCGCAGCGCTCAAAGCCAACACAGGTCGTATTCGGGGCGAGGTGGGCCGTGGTCTCACCGTGCGTCTGACGCCGACCATCGAGTTCATTTTGGACGCTCTGCCTGACACGGCCAAGTCCATCGATGATCTCCTCGCCAAAGCACATGCTCAGGACGAAGAGGTGGAAGCTCTTGCCAAGAAGGCAGAGTATGCCGGCGATGCAGACCCCTATGTCAAGCCCCGTGAAGCTCACGAGGATGACGAGTAACTTCCATATTTAACGAATGTGAGGCCCGGATATTCCGGGCCTCACATTCGTTAAGTTCTAGGAATCTTTCTTCTTGAGTCGTTCTACTTCGGCGTCAACATCGCTTTCGGTAATGACGGTGGGCGTCTTGCCATAGGCCTCGATACCGGAGAACAGGGCACCAACGCCCATCCCGAAAATCACCCAGATGGGCCAAAAGTATTCCCCCGGGGACGTGATCAGCCAGATGGCGGAGGTGAGGGCGGATACTCCCAGCCAGGTCCACAGGTAACGCTTAAAATCGGCTTGTTTCTTGAGTCGTTTCTTCGCAATCACGCGAAGTTCTTCATCATTCATGTTTCACACACTACGCCGGCAGTTGGTAGCTGTCATCAGCGACAAGCTCGATGAGCCCATCACGGAGTAGTCCAGACACAGCGCGACCGAGTTGTGCTGAATCTGGCCAACATTCCTCAAGTTCTGTCGACGTCACCGTGTTGTCAGCTGCCCTGAGAACTGCCATCACGGCACCTCGGGCTTGACGGTCGCTACCCTCGTATTTCTTTTGCACGTTTTTCTTTGCCCCCACATGGTCGGGGTAGCCGGCATTTTTCCAGGCGCATGTACCGGAAATGGGGCATTTTTCACACTGAGGTTTCTTGGCCGTACACACCAGCGCACCAAGTTCCATCATCCCTGCATTAAAGGCGGGGGATAGCTCGGGGCTGGGCAACAGAGCACTCATATCCGCCAGGTCTTGTGAGGTTCGGGGCGGCCCTTGATCGGCGTTCCCGAGTGTGTGACGAGCGATCACGCGACGAATGTTGGTGTCCACCACAGGTTCGTGGGCGCCGAAGGCAAAGACAGCTATGGCACGTGCGGTGTAGGGGCCCACACCAGGCAGCTCCAGCAGTTGATCCACATCTGAGGGGACCTCACCGTTGTGTTTATCCACGATGGCGACCGCGCAGGCGTGTAGCCAGAGCGCCCTCCGGGGATAGCCCAAGTTGTCCCACGCTCGCACAGCATCACCTGCAGGTGATGCCGCGAGCGCGGCTGGGGTGGGCCAGCGTTTTAACCAGTCATTCAAGCGTGGAATCACGCGGGCGACCGGTGTTTGTTGCAGCATGAATTCAGAGACGAGTGAACCCCAGGGCGTGAATCCTGGCTGGCGCCAGGGCAGGTCTCTGCCCTCGGTCTCAAACCAGTCGATTATGTCCTGTTGCACGGGCTCCAGCGTAGAGGGTCTCGGGTAGGGCAGGGTCTTTATTCGTGTGTTTTCATATTGCGCAAGCTGAGTAGTCCCGCCAGCCAGAGAGGCACAACTGCAAAGAGTGCAACCCCAACCATGGCATTCGCAATGACCAGAGCATCGTGATCAAAGGCAGATCCCTGGACCAAGGGGGTCAAGGCGATAGTGAAGGGGAAGGTTCCATACAGGAGCACCCCTTGGAGCCAGAATCCGCGTGGCTTGGGTTCGGCAATCTTTGCCAGTGCCTTTGTGCGATTCAACAGGGCCTGAACGACGAGGAGGAAGGCGAGAGTTTCGAAGAACCAACCAAAGAAGTTATGAATAGGGATTCCGAAATAGGGGCCACCATCGCGCCAAATCCACTGCTGCAATACTGTCGCGTGCCAGGGATCGCTGGCCAGATCGAGAAGTGTCATGCCAAATGCGGCCATGACAGAGACACCAAAGAGCATCCAGCCGCGTGCCGCGACGGTGAGGCTGCCTCCGATGGAGCGAGCAATCATCAGTGAGGCATAGGCCATGGCGAAGTACTGGAACTGAATCAGGGGTGGGACTCCCAGAAGCAGTGGCCCCAGTGGTCCGTCGGGGTAGTAGTAATTACCAAATACAAGGCCCGTGGCAACACCGAGGGCTTCCCCCAAGAAGCTAATGACAACAACGGCCAGGAAAGACAGCCACGCAGTTTGTGCACCCGCCCAGCGGATGAAGTGCCACATCGCAAAGACCACCGGAACCATGCCAATGAGGAGAGTGACGGATCCGTTTGCACCAGCGGGAACGAAAGCCGCTGCGAATGAAATAGCGAGCAAAATCCAGAGGCCAACCGAATGGGGCACCTGGGGGCGTGTTGTCTGAGTCATCGTGATCCATCATCTGGAGTGGAAAGTGTTGACTCACTCTATAGCTCGGTGAATCCAGTGCACAGGACTTCACGCCTGGGGTGCGGAGTTCCTCACCGTGGAGGCACCACTGCGATAATTGCTCTATGGCTTCTTCGACTCCTTCGCCCAACGGCATTCTGTTGGTTGATAAGCCCCAAGGCTTCACCAGTCATGACGCGGTGGCCCGTGTCCGCCGTTCGGCAGGAACTCGCAAGGTCGGTCATGCGGGAACGCTCGATCCTATGGCTACCGGCTTGCTCATTATGGGCTTGGGGGCCTCGACGAGGCTCCTGACATTCATTGTGGGACTCAGCAAGGAATACATCGCCACGATACGTTTGGGCTCGTCCAGCACAACCGATGATGCCGAAGGCGAGTTGCTGGGCCATGCACCCGCCGCCCAGCTCCAGCTTGTTTCTGAAGATGCCATTGCTGCGGGGATCCTCACCTTGACGGGGGATATTGAGCAGGTGCCCAGCACGTTTAGTGCCATCAAGGTCGATGGCAAACGCGCCTACGACTTGGCTCGTTCGGGGGAACAGGTCGAGCTTAAATCCCGTGCGGTGTCGATTTATGCGTTTGAGATTCTCACTGTGGTTCGCGGCGAGGTGGATGGTCACGGTTTCATCGACATAGATGTTCGGGTGGAATGTTCCTCGGGAACCTATATCCGCGCATTGGCCCGGGACCTCGGTTTCAAGCTTGGTGTGGGCGGGCACCTCACAGCCTTGCGCCGGACACGCATTGGGAATTTCCACGTGCAGGATGCAGTCACCATTGAACAGCTGGAGTCAGCACCGGTGTTGATGACTCCAGCCGATGTTGCCCGCGGAATTTTCCCTGCAATAAACCTCAACGAGACGCAGGCACTGGAACTGAGTCAGGGGAAAAAAGTACGTTTGGATGGCTATCCGGATAGTGCCGATCCCGTGGCAGCTATTGGTCCAGAAGATAGGCTTGTGGGACTGATAACGGTGAAGAAACAGCTCTCCCGTGTTGTGGTGAATTTCCCCGCTGAGACTGAAAGTTCCTAAGGCATGATCGACTGGTTTACTGCCCTGCAGATAGGTGTTGCCGTCACCGGCGGCATTCTGGCCATTGTTCTGGGCGCCCTGGGACGTCGCCCCAGTGACCTCACCATGGCTTTCGCGGGAGTGGTGGCGTTGTTGCTTATTGTGCAGCTCGCCGTGACGATCGCAGGACCGCTCACCGGGAATACGCCCACCGGCAGCCTGTTTGAGTTCTACATCTACCTGATCAGTGCGATTTTCCTCCCTATTGGTGCCGGATTCTGGGCCCTCATTGATCGCAGCCGCTGGTCGACGATTATTTTGGGCGTCGCGCAACTGGCTGTGGCCGTCATGCTCTATCGCATGGGCCAGATCTGGTTTATTCAAGGCGCATAGCCAGAACTAGACTCGACACGTTATGTCTACGCCAACACCCACCGCTGTGAAGTCCCGCCGTTCTGGTGCTGGACGCATCCTCATTGCCGTGTATCTGGTGCTGGCATTAGCCGCGTTGGGGCGTTCTTTCTACCAACTGGTGGCCAAGTTTGATCAGGCGCCTGTGGCATACACGCTCTCTGCTGTGGCAGCAGTGGTCTATATCCTCGCCACGATTGCCCTCATTGCCCCTGGTGCCACCTGGTATCGCGTAGCCCGGGTCACTATCTGGTTTGAACTCATTGGCGTGCTGACCGTGGGAGTGCTGAGCTTGATTGTGCCCAGCATGTTTGCCCACCCGTCGGTGTGGTCGTACTTTGGCCTGGGGTATCTCCTCATTCCTCTAGCACTGCCCATCTGGGGTTTGCTGTGGCTGCGCACACATCCTGAACATGGCGGGGCATGATGCAACGCTGGTGGACTTTAGAAGATGTCCCCGTGCAGTGGGGACCTACTGCGGTCACGATTGGCAAGTTCAATGCCATTCACGTGGGCCACAACGAAATCTTGCGCCAGCTGGTGGAACTCTCAGAACATCGCGGGCTGCAGCCCACGGTCATTACCTTTGACCGCCACCCCTCCAAGTTGTTGGCACCCGATAAAACCCCGGCAGATATTCTCTCCATCACTGATCGCCTCAACATCTTGGAACAACAACACATTTCGGCTGCGATTGTGTTGCCCTTCACCCCAGAGCTTGCCTCGCTGAGCCCACGAGGTTTTGTCACCGATGTGTTACTGGGAAAGCTCCATGCTCAGGCAGTATTAGTAGGGCACGACTTCCGTTTCGGCAAGGGTGCTTCCGGAGATGTGACCACACTGACGGAATTAGGTAAAGAGCTAGGTTTTGATGTTGTGTTAATCGATGATGTTGCCCCAGAAAATGGCGTTCGCGCTTCGTCGTCATTGATTCGTGAACACATGGCAACAGGCGATGTTGCCGGTGCTGCCCGTCTACTCGGCCGCTTCCCTCGGGTGAGCGGTGAAGTCGTGCACGGATTCAAACGTGGCCGTGAGCTCGGATTCCCCACCGCCAACATGTCGCAAGAGTCGGTGGGTCTTATTCCTGCGGACGGTGTGTATGCCGGTTGGTTTATGGATGAGGGCCACCGCTACGCCTGTGCAATCTCTGTGGGAACAAACCCCACGTTCGAAGGTGTGACGCAACGCACAATTGAAGCTTTCTTGCTCGATCAGAAAATCGACCTCTACGGCCACCAGGTCAGTATCGACTTTGTCGATCACATTCGGGGCATGGTTGCTTTCGACGGCTTGGATGCCCTCATTGCGCAAATGAACAAAGATGTTCTGCGCACCCGTGAAGTTCTCGGTCTGGATTCCTAATGGCTGAAGAGTTCACCACACACAATGACGACCTGGGGGAATCCCAAGACATCGGGGGAGTCAAGGTTGCAGTTGCTCAGTTTGGTCCCGGGCCAAACGTGGCAGACAACATCAGCGTGATTAGTTCGCTTGTGCAGGCTGCCGCCCAAAACGGTGCCCGCCTGGTGATTCTGCCGGAGTATTCCTCCGTATTGGGCGGACGCCTTGGCGACTGGGTCACTGAATACGCCGAAAGCCTGCACGGCCCCTTCGTCGAAGCCATGGCCGAGCTTGCGGATGAGAACAACATCGGCATCGTGGTGGGCATGTTGGAGAAATCAGACAGCGCAGATGACACACGCCCCTACAACACGGCTATCGCCGTGTTGCCGGGCGCCGGTGTCGTCGCCCGTTATCGCAAGGTGCACATGTATGACGCCTTCGACGTGATCGAAAGTGACTGGATGCAATCGGGGGACCCTGCCGAAGAACCTCAGATGTTCACCATTGATAACCTCACCGTGGGCATGCAGACCTGTTTCGATCTGCGGTTCCCTGAAACCACTCGCCGCTTAGTCGATGCGGGCGCACACATGATTGCGCTTATTGCTGAATGGATTTCTGGCCCGAAAAAAGCTCACCACTGGGCAGCATTGACTTCTGCACGTGCCATTGAGAACACCGTCTATGTCGCAGCAGCTGACCAGATTCCTCCCATCGCTGTCGGAATGTCTCGTGTGATCTCACCATTGGGTGAAACCCTCATCGATATGGGCCAGCAAATGGGTGTTTCTATTGCCACCGTGAACGTGCAGGCAGTGGAAGACGCTCGCGCAACGAATCCTTCCTTGAAGCTTCGCCGTTATTCGGTCACAACACGCGACTAAAGCACCACCTCGGGCGTAGTGTGAAAGACATGACCGCCTTGACCAGTGCCACTGCTGCTGCACAACTCGTTGCCTCTGTGCGCGATGTCTATGCCACGGGACGCACCACCAAACGTGAATGGCGCGTGGAGCAACTCAATGCACTGCGTCAGATGGTGACGGATAACGAGGAGCTCATCGAGAAAGCCCTCTTCAGTGATCTAGGCAAGAGTGCGACTGAAGCTCAGCTCACTGAAATCGGTATTGTCCTGGGCGACATTGACTACGCTCTCAAGAATCTCTCGGACTGGCTCAAGCCCCAGAAAGTTTCGGTGCCTTTAGCAGCACAACCGGCCAAGGCCTTTGTGGTCAGCGAACCTCTGGGCGTTGCACTGATCATTGCGCCCTGGAACTATCCCATGCAGCTCCTTCTGGCGCCTTTGGTAGGCGCTTTGGCGGCCGGTAATGCTGTGGTTCTCAAACCCAGCGAACTCGCACCTGCCACCTCGGAAGTGATGGCCACGCTCATTCCGGTCTATCTCGATTCTGAGGCGGTTGTCGTTGTGGAAGGTGCCGCACAGGAAACAGGGTGGTTGCTCGAGCAAAACTACGACCACATTTTCTACACCGGCAATGGCCGCGTGGGCCGAATCGTGGCCGCGGCAGCTGCGAAGAATCTGACTCCCCTCACGTTGGAGCTCGGCGGGAAGTCACCGATTTACATCGATGACACCGTGGATCTCGAAGCAGCCGCTGAACGTATTGCGTGGGCAAAGTATTTGAACGCCGGTCAAACCTGCGTGGCACCGGACTACATTCTGGCCACTGCTGAGGTGCAGCACGAACTGGAGGCTCATCTCGTCGCGGCCATTGCCGGTTTGTATGGTGCAGATCCCATGAATTCTCCCGACTACGGCCGGATTGTGAACGACCACCATTTTGCCCGCGTGAGTGCCTATTTGGCTGACGGCCGTGTTGTTGCTGACGGTCAACCCCATGCTGCATCGCGCTACATTCCGCCCACGGTGTTGGCGGATGTCCGTCGCGATGCACCGGTGATGCAGGAAGAAATCTTCGGGCCCATTTTGCCCATGGTGACCGTGACAGATCTCGAGGACGCCATTGCGTTCATCAACTCGCGACCCAAGCCACTAGCGCTCTATGCCTTCACAGAAAACACCCTCGTGCGCCGAGTATTTACCGAGCGCACAAGCTCCGGCGCTTTGGCGTTCAACGTGGCCATTCTCCACCTCAGCGTGCCCGGACTGCCTTTTGGTGGCGTGGGGGAGAGTGGCATGGGTGCTTACCGTGGCAAGCGTTCCTTCGACACCTTCAGCCACGAGAAAGCCATCCTGGCTAAGCCGCTCAAGCCGGAGACACTTGCACTGATCTTCCCGCCGTTTACCGAACGTAAAAAGAAACTGATCAAGGGTTTGCTGCGCAAACTGAGCTAGCCCCCCATCAACCTGAAAAGGCAGAGATTTCGTGTCTGAACCCACCACCCCCTCGACCACACCCATCGACACCTTGAGTCTGTCGTCGACAGATCAGGTCGGTAACTTCTCGGGCAATGCTCAAATCCCGATGAACCCTGCGGCCACACGGACCGAGAAAGACTCCCTGGGCACCATGGACGTCCCTGCCGATGCCTACTGGGGTGTTCACACGGCCAGAGCCCTCGAAAACTTCCCGATTGCCAAGCGACCCATTTCGGTTTTTCCTGAGCTCATCGTGGCATTGGCCTGCGTCAAGCAGGCTGCTGCCCGCGCAAATGAAGAAATTGGCGTGCTGAGTAAAGAAAAAGCAAAGCTGATTGATCGGGTCTGCCAGGAAATCATTGATGGGGCGCTGCACGACCAGTTCGTCGTGGGCGTGATTCAAGGTGGTGCAGGAACCTCCACCAACATGAACGCCAATGAGGTTATAGCTAATCGCTGCCTGGAGATCATGGGTTATCCCAAGGGTGCCTATGAGCACATGCATCCCATTGATGACGTGAACAAGTCTCAGTCGACCAATGACACCTATCCCACGGCCGTCAAGCTTTCCTTGGCATTCTCGCTGCCACATCTGCTTACCGAACTCGGGCTACTCCGAGATGCCTTTTATGGCAAGGGTGAAGAGTTCAAGCACGTGCTCAAAGTTGGTCGCACCCAACTCCAAGATGCAGTTCCCATGACGTTGGGACAAGAGTTTCACGGCTTTGGCACCACACTCGGGGAAGATTATGATCGCCTGACTGAAACGGTCTGGATGCTCAGTGAAATCAACCTCGGTGCCACCGCAATCGGCACCGGCATCACCGCAGACCCTCGGTATCGCGAGGCAGCCGTGCGACACCTTGCTGTGATTTCGGGACTCACTATTACCAGTGCCCCCGACCTCATTGAGGCAACCAGTGACGCGGGAGGATTCATGTCCTTCAGTAGTGCACTCAAGCGTTCGGCAATCAAACTCTCCAAGATCAGCAATGACCTGCGTTTGCTCTCCTCAGGGCCCCAAGCAGGTTTGGGTGAAATTAACCTCCCTGCCCAGCAAGCAGGATCGTCCATCATGCCTGGCAAAGTGAACCCGGTCATTCCCGAGGCGGTCAGCCAGGTGGCCTACGCCATCGCGGGCAACGATGTCACCGTCACCATGGCCGCAGAAGCCGGACAACTCCAACTCAACGCCTTTGAGCCTGTCATTGCTTATTCGCTGCTGCAAGGCATTAGCTGGCTTGCACAAGCCTGCATGACCTTGAGAGTGAACTGCGTGGAGGGGATTACTGCCAATGTGGAACGCCTCGACGGCATGGTTGCCTCCAGTGTGGGCGTCATCACCGCCCTGATTCCATTTATCGGTTACGGCCCCGCTGCTGAACTGGCCAAGCAGGCGCTGAAGACGGGTCGCCCCGTGGCTGATCTCGTCGTCGAGGCCGGGTTGATGACTCGTGAAGATGTGTTGCGGGAGCTCTCACCGGCGAAGATTTCCGGAATGGACGCCTAAGAACCTTTCGGCAGTTTTTTCAAGACTGCCAGCGGCATCGCCATCCAGATGGTGGCGATGGCAATCGCGGCACATGCCCCACCGATAATGCCGGCAGTGTTGCCCAGCACCACATTGAAAATCAACGCAACGGTGCCGGCAAGCACCAAGCCGACCAGTACCAGAGTCAAACGCAGCAAAACCTGTGTAATCGCCACCACGCGTGCCTTCGCACCCGGGTGGCCAAAGAGGATGCGGTGGAAACTCACGGGGGCAATAGCCAAGACGGTGGCCAGCGTGGCGGTGATGACAAGTGTCAAGTACAGGTTGCGTTCAATCACACTAATTGTGCTGAAAGAAGGCTGGAAGCTCAGGGTCAACAAGAAACCCATCATGATTTGGGTACCAGCCTGGGTGACACGCAGTTCGCTGAGTTGTTCGGTCCAGCGACGTTCGAGCCGGTCCAGCGCAGATTCACTTTGTTCTGGATCAATCGAGGGCACGTGGTTCGTCATGTTCCCAGCCTAGCTAGGCTGAAACTATGACTACCGCGACCGATGTTGTGATGCAGCGCATGCTGACAGTTCCAGATTTTCCCTCCGCAGGGATCCTGTTTCGGGATCTCACCCCTGTCTTTGCTCACGGGGCTTCCTTTCGCTCCGTCGTGGACGGACTGATTGAACCTTTCGTGGGGGAGTTTGACGCCGTGGCCGGACTGGAAGCCCGAGGCTTCCTGCTGGCGGCCGCTGCAGCCATTGATGCAGGGGTGGGGGTATTGCCGATTCGCAAGGGAGGCAAGCTCCCCGGTGACATCATCGGAGAAACCTACGACCTGGAATATGGCACGGCGACACTCGAAGTGAATCCTGTGTCTCTTCCTGCGGGTTCACGCGTGCTGGTGCTTGATGACGTGCTCGCTACCGGTGGCACGATCGAGGCGTCCGTCTCGCTGATCGAACGTGCCGGGTGGTCCGTGGCCGGAATTGCCGTCGTGCTGGAACTTGAAGCTCTCGGCGGTCGTCAGCGCCTTGCTGGGCGCGAGATTCATTCTCTCGTCTCCCTCTAGGCTGACCTCATGACAATTCCCTCCCTGACGCTCAACGATGGTCTCGAGCTGCCCGCTATTGGCTTGGGTACCTACAAGCTCACCGGCCAAGATGGCATTGACTCGATCGTCTCTGCCCTGCATGCCGGATACCGTCTCATCGACTCGGCCACTTTGTATGGCAACGAGGTTGAAGTCGGTCAAGCCATCGTGGAGTCAGGTATTCCCCGCGAAGAGATTATCGTCACGACCAAGTTGCCTGGTTCCGGGCACGGCTTTGACGAAACCATGGCCGCATTTGAGTCGTCCCGTCGCGCGCTGGGTCTCGACGTCATCGACCTGTACCTCATTCACTGGCCTAACCCCAGTGTCAATCGCTACCTCGATTCTTGGGAAGCCATGGTGGAACTTCAACAAGATGGCCTAGCGCGCAGTATTGGTGTGTGTAACTTCACCGAAGAATTCCTGAACCGCATTATCGATGCCTCTGGTGTGGTGCCGTCGGTGAATCAGATCGAACTCCACCCCTATTTCCCTCAGGCCCAGATGCGTGCGGTGCATGCCCAGCTCGGCATTCAAACAGAGAGCTGGAGTCCACTCGGCAAAGACGACAAGATCCGTCAAGAACAGCTCATTACAGATCTCGCAGCGAAAAAGAACATCACTCCAGCACAGCTCATTCTGCAGTGGCATGTTCAACTAGGAACGATTCCGTTGCCCAAGTCAGCTGATCCAGATCGCCAGCGCAGCAACCTCGATTGTTTTGACCACACGCTTAGCGACGAGGAAATGGCTTCCATTTCTTCCCTCGAGCGTGGACGTTTGTGGGGCGGAGATCCCAACACTCACGAAGAGCTCTAGGTCCTAGCTCTCCCGAGCTTTCTTTGTGGCGAGACGGCGCTTCACCACGGTCACCAGGAGCGACACCACGACCACGGTGACGGGGAACAACACATTCGGCCCGTTCAACACGAGCAACAAAATGGTCATCGCGAGGGCAACAACGGCGATCCACCAATCAAAGCTCCAGCGCGGGAAGATCAGCACCGCTGCGGCCATGCCCAACACATAGATGGCCACCATGGAACTGAGGTGAATGGGGATCAGGCTGAGTAATTGGAAATCCTGCGCGAACAAAATCCCAAAGAACACGATGGAAATCACCAGGGAGAGCAACAAGCTCCTCCGGGGAATGACATCTGGCTCAGCACCCTTGGCAAAGTAGCGGGGGAGGTCGCCATCGCGGCCTAGAGATGCGCCGAGCTTCCCAATAGCTGCGAGGTAGGCATTCAGAACACCCAGCGACACGATGGCAGCAATGCTGGCAATGACGATGGCCCCGGCTCGGGGGGCGGTTTCGTTCACCAGCGTGAGCAGTGGGACACTGCCTTCGCCAGCAGACTCGCCCAGCACGCCGATGGTGACCCACTGCAATGCCAAATACGCCAGCCCCACAATCACGAGGGCGATGCCCGTAGCAATCGGGATAGTCCGACGAGGATTCTTAAACTCTGCGGCAATGTGGGTACCCACTTCCCACCCAGCAAAGGCCCAGACAAACAAGCTGATGGCCATACCAATACCCACCCAGCCGTGGGGCATGAAGGGGGTGAAGTGCACGGTTTGAACTGCCGGTGCGCCATAGGAAATAACGCCCACGACCACCACAACAAGAAGGGCACTGAGGCCCAGCTGAACCCAGCCGGCCACTTTCACGCCAAACAGATTGAGCGTGAATGGAATGATGAACAGCGTCGCAGCAACGTAGGGAAGGAGGGAGCGATCTGCGCCGGTGATAGCGACGACATACTCTGCTCCCATGACCGCTACGACGGGCTCCCCGGCGGCCACGCCGAAGTAGAAAAGATACCCGGCCACGCGTGCCCAGGTGTTGCCCATTGATGTGCGCACATAGCTGGCCACACCGCCTGAATCGGGATACCTCGCAGCAAGCGCAGCAAAGGTGCCTGCCAGGGGAATGGAGAGCACAAAGATGATGGCGACAGAGAGAACAGAAGCCGGTCCCGCCACCTGGGCTGCCAAGCCAGGCAGGACCAAGATGCCCGTCCCCAGCACGCTGGCGATATAGAGGGCAGTTCCCTGGGCAATGCCCAGTGTGCCCTTGTGTTCGCTCACCTGCACAGTCTGCCAGAATTGATTCATGACTGAACACAACCTCACGAAGCCAGAAATTGACGCACCTATGGGTGACGCTCCTTCTGAGCTCACCATTACAGACATCGTTGTTGGCGATGGAGCAGAAGCAACTCCCGGTGCCACCGTTGACGTGCACTACGTCGGTGTGGAATACGAAACCGGTGAAGAGTTCGATGCTTCCTGGAACCGTGGCGAATCCATCAACTTCCCCCTGCAGGCCCTCATCTCGGGTTGGCAGGAAGGCATCCCCGGAATGAAGGTCGGCGGACGCCGCATGCTGGTGTGCCCACCTCACAAGGCATACGGTCCTGCAGGTGGCGGACACCGCCTGTCGGGCAAGACTCTCATCTTCGTCATCGACCTGCTAGGCGTGAGCTAAACAGTGACATTTCCTGCCATCGACAGCACCGCTGTGCGGTGGTCAGTACCACGCGAGAAGGTCGCCAGCGCTCTGGCCGAACGTCCGTTGCTCATCATGATGCACGGCTACGGCTCGAACGAGGGCGACCTCTTCTCGTTGGGGCAGCACTTGCCCCAACAGTTTGTTATTGCCTCGCTTCGTGCACCCCTCCAAGCTGGTCCCGGCTACGCCTGGTTCCACATCGACTACGACGCGGAGAATGCATCACTTCGTCGCGATATCAAGGAGATCACCGCGTCGACACATCAGTTGATTGCGTGGATCGATGAACTCGATTCTGAAGTGGGTGGTCTGGGAGACGTTGCACTTCTGGGATTCTCCCAGGGTGGCGTCATGCTTACTCAGCTTTTCCGCCACCAGCCTGAACGCTTCGCGGCGGGAGTGTTCTTAGCCAGCTTCGCGGTCGAGGACACTACCGAAGGCGGTTCAGAACGTGATCAGGCGCTCGCCGATGTTCTGCCTCCGCTATTTTGGGGACGCGATTCCCAAGATCCCGTGATTACTCCAGACCTCATTGATTTCTCGAGAAGATGGCTCCCCGAGCATTTCGATCTCGACGCTCGGCTCTATCCTCACGTTGGTCACAGTCTTTCGCTCGAAGAAATTGAGGATGCGGCAGCATTCTTGAGAAAAAACGTCACGGGCTAGAGGTCGATCTCGACCTGCTTGATCCGAGCAGTGTGACCGCGCACCACGCTCACGCGTGACTTTGCCACACCGAAGTGCTGTGCGAGAAGTGCAATGACGCCCTCGTTAGCCGCGCCATCGATGGCCTTCTCCCGCACGAACAACACAAGTTCGTCACCCACTTCTTCAACAAGTGGGCCTTTCGTGCTGCCGGGTTTCACCCGGACGACCACGCGCACGTTTACGTGAGGGGCTGGGGGCCGTATGCGTTGGAACCAGGGTTACTGGGCTGCAGCATGAAGATCAACTCAATCAGGCCGCCCAAGCTGGGGATCAGAAAGAGCAGGAAGAACCAGCCAGACAGGCCTTGGTCATGCAGGCGGCGTATAGTCACCGTGATGGTGCCCAGCCATAAAAACAGCGCAATCGCTCCCGCTGCGATGAGGAAGGGCAGCAGGGCCCAGACATCTTGTGCCTGAATCAACATGGCCACCATCACGATGGGAAGAATGGTGACGAGCTGAACAATGATGACAAACAGAATCCAGTACCAATACTCCGAACGAGGCGCCCGGCCAGCAACTTTGGTGGACTGTGAAAAGACGGACTGGACTGATTCTGCGAAGGTCATAGTTCTATCTTTGCTTATCTCGGAGTGCTGAGGAAAGAAAACTGCCCCTCACCTGTCGGTAAGGGGCAGTTATTGAAATGCAGGTTATGCGCCCTTGGGGTTTGCGCCGAAGCGGTTGTTCCCGGGGTCGCTGTCCTTGACGTACCAGACGAGCAGGAAGATCCAGCCGACGAGTGGGATCAATCCGAACAGGACGAACCAGCCCGACTTGTTAATGTCGTGCAGGCGGCGAACGGAGTATGCCAGCGAAGGAAGGAACAGGCCGAGACCGACAATCACGGTGAGGATTGCGAAGAAACCTTCCGTGTTTCCCCCGGTGAACAGGTTCAAGACAAAGCTCACGATGGCCTGGAAAAGGGTCCAGTACCAGAAACCCGAGCGGCGGGTGCGGCCCTGGAAGTTGACGTAGTTAGCAAAACCAAACTTGATGGATTCAAAGAATTTCATGATGAATCTCCTTACTTTCTGAAGTTGTGGAATTCACAACTGTCGCGTTCAGGTTACTCCCGGGAGGTAAACAACCCGGGAAGAAGTGGTTATTGGCGTGCCAACCCTCTGCTAATCTAAACAGGTTGCCGTCTAACGGCCGCGGATTAAGAGAGCTCAGACATCAGGTCATGGGCGCCGCGCAACGAGGTACTAAGAAAGGGGATCCCCACATGGCACTTGAAGCAGATGTCAAGAAGGCGATCATCGACGAATACGCAACTCACCCCGGTGACACTGGATCTCCTGAAGTTCAGGTTGCTCTTCTCACCAAGCGCATCAAGGACTTGACCGAGCACCTCAAGGAGCACAAGCACGACCACCACTCACGTCGTGGACTGCTGCTGCTCGTTGGTCAGCGTCGCCGTCTTCTCGGCTACCTGTCCGATGTCGACATCACTCGCTACCGTAAGCTCATCGAGCGCCTCGGTCTGCGTCGCTAGTCGAATACAGACACTTCAACAGAAGCCACCCTTCGGGGTGGCTTCTGTGGTTAACCACAGTTCTTAACCTGACATTCACCTTCGAATCACAGCCTTCATGGGCTTATCGAGGGTTTTGAGGTACTCTGGAAGAAGAGCAGGCAGGCAGTTCGCTGGTCTTCGGTGGTGGTTTACCAACAGATGTTGGTGGATTTCTACTGGTGGCCAGCACGAAGTCTGATACTCGTGCTACGTATGTCCGTGTTTGACGGGCTTCGTTCTGCCTTGCTTCGCTCCGGATGTATGAGTCGGAACCCACACGGGGTAACGACGATAAACAAAGGAGAAAGACCTTAATGGAAGGTCCAGAAATCAAATTCGCCGAAGCCGTTATTGATAACGGTAAGTTCGGTAAGCGCGTCGTCCGTTTCGAAACCGGACGCCTCGCACAGCAAGCACAGGGAGCCGTTGCGGCATACCTGGATGAAGAAACCATGCTGCTTTCCGCGACCTCGGTCAGCAAGCAGCCTAAGGATAACTTCGACTTCTTCCCCCTGACCGTAGACGTTGAAGAGCGCAGCTACGCAGCGGGCAAGATCCCCGGATCGTTCTTCCGTCGTGAAGGCCGTCCCTCGACCGAGGCCATCCTGGTCTGCCGTCTGATCGACCGCCCCCTGCGCCCTTCCTTCGTGGATGGTCTGCGTAACGAGGTTCAGATCGTTGTTACCGTGCTCTCTATTGCTCCTGGTGAGTTCTATGACGCACTGGCAATCAACGCTGCGTCGGCATCGACTCAGATCTCTGGTCTGCCTTTCTCCGGTCCTATCGGTGGTATCCGTATGGCCCTCATCGATGGTCACTGGGTGGCATTCCCCACCGTTGACCAGCTCGAAGACGCAGTCTTCGACCTCGTTGTTGCCGGTCGCATCGTTGTCGACAAGGACGGCAAGGAAGATATCGCCATCATGATGGTGGAGGCAGAAGCAACCGAAGGTAGCTGGAACCTCATCAAGGCTGGCGGTATCAAGCCCGACGAGGCCATCGTGTCTCAGGGTCTCGAAGCATCCAAGCCTTTCCTCACCTCGCTGATCAAGGCTCAGGAAGAGCTCGCACGTCAGTCGGCTAAGGAAGTTCAGGACTACCCCGTCTTCCTGCCTTACTCTGACGAGCTCTACGCAGCTGTGAGCGACCTCGCTCTGGCTGACCTCGAGAAGGTCTACCTCATCGCAGACAAGATCGAGCGTCAGAATGCTGACGACGAGGTCAAGGCTCGCGTCAAGGAAGCCATCGTGGCTCAGGTTGAAGCAGGCAAGCTCGACGAGGTTGCGCTTAACCAGTTCGGTGCTGCCTACAAGTCGGTCACCAAGAAGGTTGTTCGCGGACGTATCCTCACCGAGGGTGTTCGTATGGACGGCCGTGGTTTGCGCGACATCCGTGCGCTGGATGCTGAAGTTCAGGTTATCCCTCGCGTTCACGGTTCAGCTATCTTCCAGCGTGGAGAGACCCAGATCATGGGTATCACCACCTTGAACATGTTGAAGATGGAACAGCAGATCGACTCGCTGTCTCCGATCACCTCGAAGCGCTACATGCACCACTACAACTTCCCCCCATATTCCACCGGTGAAACCGGTCGTGTGGGTACGCCAAAGCGCCGCGAAATCGGTCACGGCTTCCTGGCAGAGCGTGCGCTCGTTCCCGTGCTTCCTGCACGTGAAGAGTTCCCTTACGCCATCCGTCAGGTTTCTGAGGCTCTGGGCTCCAACGGTTCGACCTCGATGGGTTCGGTCTGTGCATCGACCCTGTCGCTGCTCAACGCTGGTGTTCCCCTGCGCGCACCAGTTGCAGGTATCGCGATGGGTCTGGTTTCTGACCAGGTCAACGGTGAGACCCGCTACGCAGCTCTGACCGACATTCTCGGTGCAGAAGATGCTCTCGGCGACATGGACTTCAAGGTTGCGGGTACATCCGAATTCATCACCGCGATTCAGCTCGACACCAAGCTCGATGGCATTCCTGCCTCCGTGCTCACTGGTGCGCTGACTCAGGCGAAGGAAGCTCGGACTGCAATCCTCGCTGTGATCAACGCAGCGATTGATGGTCCCGACGAGATGGCACCTACTGCTCCTCGCGTGATCAGCGTGCAGATTCCTGTCGACAAGATCGGTGAACTCATCGGTCCTAAGGGCAAGACGATCAACACCATCCAGGACGAGACTGGTGCAACCATCTCGATCGAGGATGACGGAACCGTCTACATCGGTGCAACCGATGGTCCTTCGGCTGAAGCAGCTCGCGCACAGGTGAACGCCATTGCGAACCCCACCAACCCTGAGGTTGGCGAGCAGTTCCTCGGTACCGTTGTGAAGCTTGCAACCTTCGGTGCGTTTGTCTCCTTGCTTCCGGGCAAGGACGGCCTGCTGCACATCTCTGAGGTGCGCAAGCTCGCTGGTGGCAAGCGTGTAGAGAACGTTGAAGACGTTCTCTCCGTAGGCCAGAAGGTTCTCGTCAAGATCACCAAGATCGATGACCGTGGCAAGCTTTCGCTGGAGCCCGTTCTCGAAGGTGACGATGCAGCGGCTGCCGAAGGCGGCGCTGAGTAACACTCACTCCACGACGAATGCCCGTTCCACCTTGCGGTGGGGCGGGCATTCTCGCGTTTCTGGGGGACAGAACTTCCCCTCGGCGGGGGACATCTCAGGCATCTTCGCTAGACGAATGGTCTGTCGTAACATTGCTGTGACATTTATGTTCTATCGTCAGAAATATGAGCGGGGAAGCTACTGAATTCACACCCGGGGACACAGGTCCCGTGGGTTCAGATGCTGATGTCCGCCGGATCGGTTCGAGTGACCTTTCGGCCTATCCTGTTGCGCTCGGCGGGGCAGTATTTGGCTGGACGCTCCCCAGTGGCCGCTCGACAGACATTTTGGACCGTTTCGTTGAACTCGGTGGCTCTCTGGTGGAGACTGCTGACTCCTATTCTTCTGGAATGTCAGAGCAAATCATTGGCAAGTGGATGCGCGAGCGCGGCAACCGCGACAATGTCATTCTGGCCACCAAAGTGGGTCGTCACGCAGAAAACCCCGGCCTCAGCCGTCAGAGCATCCTGGGTGCTGTGGAAGCATCGCTGGAGCGTCTCCAAACCGATCACATTGATCTGCTCTATTTTCACGCCGATGACCTCTCCGTTTCTCTGGAAGAGAGCTTGTCCACGGTGGAGACGCTGATTCAAGCAGGCAAAGTGCGTTTCATCGGCGCATCCAACTTCACCGCTGATCGCTTGCTTGAAGCACGTATTGCTGCCGGAACGGGTCTGCCTCGGTTTGAGGCGGTGGCCTTGGAATACAGCCTGTTGCGCCGCGACATAGTGGAAGGCAACATTGCTCTCATGGCGCAAGCACAGGGCATGTCTGTCATGCCCTACTTCGTCCTCGCCAATGGTTTCCTGGGGCGCCACCGCAATATTAAGAGCTTCAACCCCTCTGACACCCGCGCACGTCGTGCAGCACAGCACGGTGGCCGTCACGGCACCCATGTGCTGCGCATTTTGGACAACATCGCCATGACCCATGGCGTGGATATTTCCACCGTCGCCTTGGCGTGGGTGCTGGCACGTCCGGGCGTGGGAATTCCCTCGGTCGGGGTGGAGTCCTTGCGTGAACTGGAAGCCCTTATGCATGCCCCGGAGGTCCAACTCAGTCGGCACCAGCTCGCAGAACTGGATAAAGCATCTGCAGATCACACGCGGAATTGGCTTCCTACCCGCAGCAAAGCGTGACTCTCAACCTCCTGGTCAGTGGAGTGCTCTAGGCTTATGCACCGTATGAGTAACCCAATCGCCTTTCCCCTCGACCAGCCCGAGCTTGAATTTGTGGCATCCGGTGATGCCCTTGTTCGTCGGAGTGTGCTTCCCTCGGGCGTGCGCATCTTGACCGAACGCGTGCCCGGTGCGCGCAGTGTCACCCTCGGGTATTGGGTGGCCGTGGGGTCACGCGATGAGTTCCCGGCAGAGTCGGCCCACGATGGTCTTTCTGCCCACCCTGCGAGTTTGGGTTCTACCCACTTCTTAGAGCACCTCTTGTTCAAGGGAACGCCATCGCGCACTGCGCTCGACATCGCCATTGCATTTGACTCGGTCGGTGGTGAGCACAACGCTGCCACTGCGAAGGAATACACCTGCTATTACGCCAAGATCCGCGACAGTGATCTCCCCATGGCTATCGAGGTAATGAGCGACATGCTCACCTCGAGCCTGATCGATCCAGACGAATTCGAAACCGAACGCGATGTCATTCTCGAAGAGCTCGCGATGGCAGAGGATGACCCCTCTGATGTTGCCCAGGAGCGATTCTTTGAAGCTGTGCTGGGGGAACACCCACTCGGCCGGCCTATTGGCGGAAGTCCTGAGACGATTCGTGCCGCCACGCGCGAGGCGGTCGTGGCGCACTACCAGGCGAACTATCGCCCCAATGATCTCGTGATCACCGCAGCAGGTTCCTTGAATCACGAGGACATCGTGGCGCAGGTTCAGCGCACACTCGAAACTGCAGGCTGGGACTTAAATATCGAGGCAGCCCCGGTTCCGCGCCGCGATCGCACCCCGGTCCTCATTACCCAGGGCACGGCACTTCAAGTGATCGAACGTCCCATTGAACAGGCCAACATCATGTTGGGTGTTCCGGGCATTGTGGCGACCGATGAGCGCCGCGTCGTGCAGACCGTCATGAATGCCATCTTGGGGGGCGGAATGTCCTCACGCCTCTTCCAAGAAATCCGAGAAAAGCGTGGATTGGCGTATTCCGTGTTTTCTTTTGCCTCCTCGTATTCGGATGCGGGCGCTTTCGGCTTATTCGCAGGAACCTCGCCTAAAAAGGCTCCGGAGGTTGCTGAATTGTTGCTTGCTGAATTCCACAAACTTGCCCAGCACGGTGTCACTGCAGATGAGCTGACCCGCGCCTATGGCCAACTGGCCGGTGGTTCCGCATTGGCGCTGGAAGATACCGATACGCGGATGTCTCGCCTGGGGAAGGCAGAGATTTCATCCGGTGAGTTCATTGACTACGACGCGGCACTGACGCTGCTTGATGCTGTCACCGTCGAACGTATTCAAGATTTGGCGCAAGAGCTCGCTGGGGGAGATCTATCCCTGGTCTCGGTCGGCCAGGCAGACGCAGACGCGTTATCGCGTATTCTTTCCCGGGGGTAATTTTATGGCACACAACATTATTTTGGTTCGTCACGGCGAACAGCTCGATGCCGAACATGGCGTCATCGATGGTCCGCTGTCACCTCGGGGCGTTGCGCAAGCACAGGCCTTGGGGGCACGTCTGGCAGACGTGGAGTTCTCCCACATCTGGCACTCGCCTCTCGAGCGCGCCTGGGAAACTGTGCGCGTTCTGGGGGAGCAGCTGCAGGGAGTAAGCACAGAGCCCTCGGCGTTGTTGATGGATTGCATTCCGTCCGGGAAATCTGCGGAAACCCCGTCCGCTTTTGATCCCTTCTTCGGTTCCGTCTCTGACGTAGATATTGAAGCAGGGTCGGCTCAGATGGCTGACGCCGTGGCAGAGTTCCTTGCCCCCGGTCGTCAGGGAGAAACAGACCTCCTCGTCACGCACAACAATGTCATCGCCTGGTTCGTTCGGGAAGCACTCGGCGCACCGGAATGGAAGTGGGTCACCCTCAACCAGGCAAACTGTGGCATCACCGTGCTGCAGCAGCGCCCAGGGCGCCCGTGGACGCTCGTTTCGCACAATGATCTGGGCCACTTGCCCGTTGAGCTTCGGACGGGTATTCCAGACGCTTACACGATCTAGACTTATCAGGTGACTACTACCGTTGCTGTTGTGGGCGCCTCAGGAAAACTGGGCTCGCTCGTCTGCCGTTTGATTAATGAATCCTCCGACTTTGAGCTGGTTGCTCAATTGGGGTCTCAAAGCGACCTTGCTGAAATGCTGGTGGCGGACATTGTCGTAGATGTATCCCTGCCCTCCATCAGCCGCAAGGTGCTCGAGTTTGCGGTGGAGAACGGCAAGTCGATCATGATTGGAACCTCCGGCTGGTCCGCTGAGCGCATCAACCTGGTTGAGCCTCTGATCAATGCACACCCTGAAGTCGGTGTCATCTTCATCTCGAACTTCTCGCTCGGGTCTGCCCTCTCTGCCCACCTGGCCACCGTGGCTGCCAAGCATTTTGATTCCATTGAGATCATCGAAGCTCACGGGATTCACAAGGTTGACTCACCTTCCGGCACGGCAGTGAGCACAGCTGAGCGTATCGCCAAGGTTCGTGACTCAGATGTTCTTGCTCCTCACGCCGATCAGCGTGCACGCGGCCAGCTAGTGTCGGGAATTCCCGTGCACTCCCTGCGCATGGCCGGGGTTGTGGCCAAACAGGATGTCGTCTTCGGTGGCAACGGTGAAACCGTCACCATTACTCACACCACCCTCTCTGACCGCTCCTATGAAGCGGGCATCATGGCTGCCATTCGTGCACTTCCTGGGCTTCAAGGCAAAATCGTCGGTCTTGACCGCGTGATCAGCCTGAGCTAGTCGTCGCCATGAAGCGCGCACTTCTCTCAGCTCTGCTGATGGCCGCCCTGCTGGGCCTCTATTTGTGGGCTGCCCTCTATCAGGGCATTGTCATGATCAGCACCGGTGTTCCGGTTGCCATCGTGATGGGTGTTGCCCTGATTGTGCTGCCGTTAGCGGGTGGGTGGGGACTGTGGCGCGAGCTGTCCTTCGGTTTTGCCAGCACCAAACTGGGGAAACAACTCGAAGCTGAAGGTTTAGCTGAGGAAGAAAACCTGCCTCATCGTCCCAGTGGTCGCCCCATCCGTGCAGATGCTGATAAAGCTTTTCCTCGCTACGCCGAAGAAGTGGACAACAACCCCGAGAGCTGGCGTGCCTGGTTCCGTTTGGGTGTTGCCTATGACGCCTCGGGGGACCGCAAGCGCGCGCGTGCTGCGATTCGGAAAGCAATTGCCTTGAACAAGGTCAATCCGGCCTAGTCCCAGGGTAGTAAGACTGCTGCTGGCACGATGCTGAGCATCGCCAGTGGGGAGAGGTAGTTCTCTCCTTGCCGGGCACCCATGTGGACACAGGCGCAATGAGGCCCCTCAGTTAGGAGGCCAATAACTTGGCCTCTGCTGATGCTGTCGCCTTTCTGGACGAGAGCCTCAACAGGTTCAAAAGTGGAGAGAACACCCCCGTGATCTACGGACAGCACAGGGCGATCCACCACCCAGCCGGCAAAGTGCACCACGCCATCGGCCGGGGAGAGTATCTCTGTGCCTGGTTCTGCCACGAGGTCGATACCGCGGTGACCGCGGGAGTAGGCGCTGGTAGGGGCGCTGTAGTCACGAGAGATGGTGTGCGGGCCAGCAACAGGCCATGACCAACTTCCCGAGCGAAGTGCCTGTGCTGAGGAGTGTTGCAGGCTGAGCAGGACCGTCACGCTGAGCAAGCTCGTGGCGAGTATTCGGGTTATCCAGCTCTGAGGTTTCTGCATGTACAGAGCATGAGTGATTCTTGCCCTGTGACGTCAGTTCAGCAACGAACTGGGGACAAGCTGGCAGCTATTTCACTGTGGTGGACTGCTGGGCGTATTCCGCATAGAGCTCGCGCTCTCGGTTGCGCTTGGGGAAGAAGGAGAACGTGATAATGACACCAATGGCCATCACGATAATTCCTGACAGATATGCCCAGTCCGCCCCGGAGAGGAAAGAGTCCTTCGCAGCCTGCACGATGGCATCGCTGTATTGGGGATACTGCTTGGCGAGGTCTTCAGCGCTGCCGAAGCTCTTTTTGAGCGCAGAGCTGACATCACTGGTGATGAGTTGTTGTGTTGCAGCAGGGGCTCCTGCGATGGCGGTGGCAATCGCGGCGGCATATCCGGCACCCAAAATGGCACCCAAGAGTGACTGCATGATGGAGCCACCGAGGTCACGCTGCAGATCACCGGTTCCCGAGGCCATCCCCACCTTGGTCACCGGCACGGAATCGGTGAGGGCGTGAGAGGCAGGAGTTCCTGCAAAGCCCACCCCGCCACCGATCAGGATGTAGCTGATGGCCACGATGGACAGCGGCGTGTGAACATCCCAGCCCAGATACATCACGAGGAATCCAGCCATGCAGATCACGAAGCCCACCAGCAAGGTGATGCGTGAGCCGTAGCGTTCAATCATGCGGCTGGAGAACGGAGCAACGATCACCATCGTGATGGCGCAAGGCAAAATGGCTGCGCCTGCTTCCAGGGTGTTGTAACCCAGAACATTTTGTAGGAATTGTTGTCCGACGAACATGGCACCCATGAGGGAGCCAAAGACGATAATGCCGGATACCGCCGCCACCCAGAACGGTGGCCGAGCGGCATACTTCAGGTCAAAGAGGGGCTCATGTGCTCTTTTCTGGCGCCAGAAGAACAGCACACCACTGACCGTGGCTGTGACCAACATGGTGATCGCGATATCGAGTTGACCATCGAGGGCAATGTAGTTAATGCCCAGGACCAGGGAGCCAATGAAGATGGCCGAGAGCACACCACCGAGATGGTCAACCTTGTCGGTGGTTTCGTTGACGTGACCGGGCACCAGCTTGGCCACCAGAAAAATCGCCACGATGGCAAAAGGCACGGCAATGAGGAACGAATAGCCCCAAGGCAACACCAGCAGGACTGCACCTGCGAGCAGGGTGGAAGAAGCAGACATCGCGGCACCAATGGCAGACCACAGCGCGATGGCGCGCGTTCGGGCGGGCCCTGACCACAGTGCGGTAATGAGTGCCAACGTGGTGGGATAAGCCATACCGGCAGCAAAACCACCGATGAGGCGGGAGATCGCCAGCATCTCGATAGACGTCGACATGGCAGACATGAAGGCCGCTGGAACGCCGATGATCAGACCGGACATCAGCATCATCTTGCGGCCGAAACGGTCACCCAAAGCGCCCAGATAGAGCACCGTTGCCGCAAGACCCAGGGAGAAGCCCACGGCGACAATGTTGAGGCCAGCTTGCGAGGCACCCAAGTCCCGGCCAATATCGGGCAGCCCAACATTCGCCACAGCCAAGTTCATGTTGGCCACACCCGCACCCAGAATGAGCGCCGTCAGCACCAATCCGGCCTTGGCCGGGGAGGTGCTGGGCGGAAGTGCGAGGGGGGAAGAAGATGCCATACCCCTATCTTGCCTGTTATGCTGGGGATGCACTCCATTTATGGGGTGACTTCGCGTGCCCATCACGTATGACAAAACCCTTCGGTCGAAACTGAGCAATCATTTTCGCGGGAATTGCATCGGGCACTAGGGCGAGAACCAACCGGTCCTCGCGACATAACCGCAAGCGGTATGAGTTGTGCTGTGCACAAAACATACCTAGAAAAGGAGATGGCCATGGCCGTCGTCACAATCCGCCAGCTGCTCGACAGCGGCGTTCACTTTGGACACCAGACCCGTCGTTGGAACCCGAAAGTAAAGCGTTTCGTTCTTGCTGAGCGTTCCGGTATCCACATCATCGATCTGCAGCAGTCGCTGGCTCACATCGACAACGCCTATGACTTCGTCAAGGAAACTGTTGCTCACGGTGGATCCATCCTCTTCGTAGGAACCAAGAAGCAGGCTCAGGAGACCATCCTCGAGCAGGCAACCCGTGTAGGCCAGCCTTACGTCAACCAGCGTTGGCTCGGTGGCCTCCTCACCAACTTCAACACCGTCGGCAAGCGTCTTGCTCGCATGAAGGAACTCGAAGAGCTCGACTTCGAAGACACTGCAAAGAGTGGCTTCACCAAGAAGGAACTGCTCATCAAGAAGCGCGAGCTCGACAAGCTTCACAAGAGCCTCGGTGGTATCCGTAACCTGACCAAGACCCCTTCGGCGATCTGGGTTGTTGACACCAAGAAGGAGCACCTGGCTATCCAGGAAGCGAAGAAGCTTGGTATCCCCGTTATCGGTATCCTCGACACCAACTGTGACCCTGACGAGATGACCTACCCCATTCCCGGTAACGATGACGCCATCCGCTCCGTTGCACTGCTGACCCGCATCATTGCGGACGCAGCTGCAGAGGGTCTGATCCAGCGCCACCAGAAGCCTGCTGAGGGTGAAGCTGCAGAGCCACTTGCTGAGTGGGAGCGCGAACTCCTCGAAGCTGGTGCACCTGCTGCTGAGGTAGCAGTTGAGGCTGCTGTTGTTGAGGCAGTTGCAGAAGTTGTCGCAGAAGAGGTTGTTGCTGACGCAGCAGCTGAAGAAAAGCCTGCTGCGAAGAAGGCTCCTGCAAAGAAGCCTGCTGCCAAGAAGCCCGCAGCAGAATAATTTCCCACTTTCAAGCCTTAATTAGGAGCTAGAACTATGGCATCTTTCAGCATGGAAGACCTCAAGACCCTGCGCGAGCGCCTCGGCACCGGCATGGTCGACACCAAGAACGCCCTCACCGAAGCAAACGGTGACATGGAAAAGGCAACCGAGATTCTTCGTCTCAAGGGAGCAAAGGGTAACGCGAAGCGTGCCGACCGCTCCACCAGCGAAGGACTCGTTGCAGCCAAGGAAGAGAACGGCACCGCAACCATGATCGAGCTCGCCTGCGAGACCGACTTCGTGGCAAAGGGTGACAAGTTCGTTGCACTCGCAGCGAAGGTTCTCGACGCAGTATCTGCAGCTGGTGCAACCTCGGTTGACGCAGGCCTCGCAGCTTCTGCAGGTTCGCAGACCGTGGCCGAACTCATCGCAGATGAGGCAGCTATCCTCGGTGAAAAGATTGAGCTTCGTCGTCTCGCTGCCTTCAGCGGCGACGCATTCTCCATCTACCTCCACCAGACCAGCCAGGACCTTCCTCCTCAGGTTGGTGTCGTTGTGGCATACACCGGTAGCGATGCAGAGACCGCTCGTGCCATTGCACAGCACATCTCCTTCGCTGACCCTGTCTACCTCAGCCGCGCAGATGTACCTGCAGAGGACATCGAAAAAGAGCGTGCCATCGTTACCGAGATCAGCCGTAACGAGGGCAAGCCCGAAGCGCAGCTGGAAAAGATCGTGGACGGTCGTATCTCCGCCTACATCAAGCAGATCGCTCTGCTTGAGCAGGAGTACTCACGCGACAACAAGTTCAAGGTTCAGCAGGTTCTGGACAACGCTGGTGTCACCGTGACGAGCTTCGCTCGTTTCAAGGTTGGCGCATAGTCGTTCACAACGTGAAAAGAAGCCCGGTCCGACATGGATCGGGCTTCTTTCATGTGTGCCGTCTGTTATCACGCGGTTGCACACAGTAAATTGGTAGTGAGCACCACCGCTGTTAACGAAGGAAACTCATGCCGACACACACCCGCCGCCGCGTTCTGCTCAAGCTTTCGGGTGAGGCTTTTGGTGGCGGGGGACTAGGTGTGAACCCGGATGTGGTCAGTGCGATCGCGCGGGAAATCGCGGCAGCCTCCGAACAGGTCGATATCGCCGTCGTTGTCGGTGGCGGTAACTTCTTCCGCGGAGCTGAGTTGTCGCAGCGGGGCATGGATCGTGCTCGTGCGGACTACATGGGCATGCTGGGAACCGTCATGAACGCTCTCGCCCTGCAGGACTTCCTCGAGCAGGCTGGCGCTGCAACACGTGTGCAGTCGGCGATTGCGATGAGCCAGGTCGCTGAACCGTATCTTCCCCTGCGTGCCATTCGTCACTTGGAAAAAGGTCGCGTCGTGGTCTTTGGTGCCGGTGCAGGTCTGCCCTTCTTCTCCACGGACACCGTTTCCGCACAGCGTGCTCTGGAGATTCACGCCGACGAGGTCCTCGTGGCCAAGAACGGTGTTGACGGTGTGTACACCGCAGACCCCAAGACCGACCCCACCGCTGAAAAGCTTGAGACGGTCACTTTCCGTGACGCCCTCAAGCGCGGACTGAAAGTTGTCGATTCGACCGCATTTAGCCTCTGCATGGATAACAAGATGCCCATGCGCGTGTTCGGGATGGAGCCTTCTGGCAACATCACCAAGGCTATCCTGGGCGAAAAAATCGGCACACTCGTCACCAACTAGACTGACATTCTGAACTAACTTTCAAGGAGTTACCGTGATTGCGGATGTATTGGCAGATGCCACCGAGCGTATGACGAAGGCTGTCGAGGTCGCGAAGGAAGATTTTTCGAGCGTTCGCACCGGCCGCGCCAACCCTGCCATGTTCCAGAAAGTCATGGTCACCTACTACGGCAGCCCCACCCCACTTGCTCAGCTGGCCTCCATGCAAAACCCTGAGGCTCGTACCCTGCTCATCACCCCGTTTGATAAAACCGCACTGCGGGACATCGAGCAGGCTTTGCGCGATGTGCCCAACCTGGACGCAAACCCCACCAACGATGGCAACGTCATTCGCCTCAGCCTGCCTGAGCTCACCGAAGAGCGTCGCAAGGAATACGTCAAGATCGTGAAGACCAAGGGTGAAGATGCCAAGGTGTCTCTGCGTAACATTCGTCGCAGCGCCAAGGATGCCATTGACGGTTTCAAAGGTGAGCTCGGCGATGACGAGCGTGCACGTGGAGAGAAAGAACTCGAAGCCATCACCAAGAAGTATGTGGACGCTATCGATGAAGCGCTCAAGCACAAGGAAGCTGAACTTCTCAAGGTTTAGTTCCTGAGCTCAGGCACTGCTCTCATGACGGAGAACCCCGATCGCGATGAACACAGCCGGAGAAATCCAGCTGGTGAACTTCATGCGCAATTTCGCGCCACGCGCGCGGATTTTGAACGCCAACTCGAGGCCAGGCGTCTCCAGTTCGAGAAAACGAACGAGCGCATCAAGCAAAAGTCGGGTCGTAATCTTCTGGGCGCCATTGGTATTGGGGTCGTGCTCGGCGGACTTCTGCTGCTGAGTTTGTTGGTCAACAAAGACCTGTTCATGCTCTTTGCCGCCGTCCTGCTCGGTATTTCCTCTGTGGAACTCGCGACTGCACTCCACGCGATGGGGCGCCGTGTTCCTCGCATCCCCTCGGCGGTAACAGCTGTTGTGGCTGTTCCCGCTGCGTATTACTTCGGGATTCTGGCCGCCATCGCGGTCGTGATCGTGGGAACGCTGGTGGTTACCCTCTGGCGTGCAGTAGAAATCACCCGTGGCTATCACGCCGTGGCTGAGGTCAGTCTGCGAAAAGACTTCTTGGCTGCTGGTTTTGTGCAGCTCTATGTCACGTTGCTCGGTGCTTTTGCCGTGGCCTTGGTCGCCCAACCAGAGGGGCAGTGGTGGACGCTGGCTTTCCTCATCATCGTGGTCTCCGTTGATACCGGGGCTTATGTCAGCGGTCTGAATTTTGGCAAGCATCTCATGGCGCCCAAGATAAGCCCCAAGAAAACGTGGGAAGGCTTTGCTGGCGCGGCACTGGCGTCCATCATTGCGGCAGTGCTGCTGAGCCTGTTTATGTTGCACCAACCTTGGTGGTTTGGTCTCATTCTGGGCCCCATCATTTTGGTCACGGCCACGCTGGGTGACCTCGGTGAATCTCACATCAAACGCACAATTGGAGTCAAGGACATGAGCTCGTGGCTAGCTGGTCACGGTGGATTCCTTGATCGCCTCGATTCAATCCTGCCGTCCGCGCTGGTGATGTATCTGCTCTATATCCTTGTTGTGCACTAAGCCACAGCTTTCTCTGAAAGAATCGAACTCGTGAGTAAGACTTTCCCCCTCGTCAAGCGCGGTGTCCTTGGCTATAGCGTGAGCCACGTGGATGCTTTCATCGCTGAGGCACGAGTGGCCTATGACAACCAGATTGCAGGCGCGACGTCACTGACCTCCACTGCAATTCGTCAGACATCTTTCTCATCCGAGAAGGGTGGCTACTCCACCAAGCATGTTGACGGTGCTCTGGAGCGTTTGGAAACAGCATTTGCTGATCGGGAACGTGCTGTCGCACTGGCCACTTCCGGTGAAGCACACTGGTTGGAACAAGCCAGCATAAAGTCTGCAGAACTCGCTGCACGCTTCAGTCGTGAGCCCAAGCATATGTTCCGCCGGGCAGGTTTCCTGGTTCAGGGTTACGCCGTCAAAGATGTGGATGCCTTCGCCTCACGCGTGCGTGGATTCCTCACCGAAGGATCTCCGCTCACTGTGGCTGATGTTCGCTCGGTCACCTTCCGATCATCGCGTGGTGGATACGACGAAGCTCAGGTGGATGCCGTCCTCGACGCCGTGATTGACCTCCTGTTGTCTCTCGGAAACTCCTAAAACCCCTGTTCAGAGCCACCGCGGTGGCTTATCTACAGCCTTCTGGGCTAAAATCGGATAACTGTGGGTAGACATTCTGGAACAGCACGCGAGCCGAAACGTACTGTTTCGCGCTCTCTTCGTGCTGCCACCACGTCTGTGGCCTCCCGAGTCACGCGTGTTTCCCTCTCCGCACCTACGATGCCGCGCCTGAGAATCAGTCGTGCACGCACGCTCTATGGACTTGCATTCGTGCTGACGTCTGCCTTTCTTCTGGTCAATGTCGTCGACCCCTATTCAGGTGCTGTGGCATCGCCCTATTACATTCCTGCGCCCATCGTGGCGAAGGAAGGTCAGGACATCAGCCTGGATGGTGAGTACACCAACACCGCTGCTCGTGACGGTGTCACCGTTACGTCCCGCGTGGCAGCAGCTAAGGCAGCTTCTGCGACTGCCCCTGCGGCAGGCACCCCAGATCCTGACACCGCACAGGCCATTGGATTCCAGGCTGTACAGGCTCGTGGCTGGGGCATGGAGCAGTATGACTGCCTCGTGGCACTTTGGAATCGGGAATCTCACTGGAATGTGTACGCCCACAACACCTCGAGCGGTGCATACGGCATTCCACAGTCGCTGCCCGGTGAAAAGATGGCAACCGTCGCTGATGACTGGCAGACCAACCCCGCCACTCAGATCGAGTGGGGCCTGCGATACATCGAGGGCCGCTACGGGTCTCCCTGTGGTGCCTGGGCGCATTCTGAAGCTGTTCACTGGTACTAATGACGCGCAGCAATCGTTCGCGTAAGCGAGACGCCGAGTATGAGCCCCTGGACGTCGAACGTCTCACTGGAGGGTTCCGCCGCAGTGAAGTACGAAAAGGCCGTGAATGGACCGTACAGCCCATCTCAACGTCCAATGCGACCAAGGTTTACATCTGCCCGGGCTGTTCGTTAGAGATCGCGCCAGGCGTCGCCCATCTGGCGGCCTGGCGTAATGATGGCATCTTGGGAGACGCCGCCGATGTTGCCGATCGTCGCCACTGGCACGATGCTTGTTGGAAAGTGAGTTAGAGATGTCGACGGAGATTCGTGGCGGCATCAACCTGCCTACCCTGCGCGAAGAGATTGAACTACACACCGCAGATGGCCTCACCTTGGTAGGGGAGTTGGCCATGCCAGTGGGTGGCACTCCTGTAGCCACTCTGGTAACACTTCACCCCCTTCCTACTGCCGGTGGATTCATGGATTCCCACATCCTGCGCAAAGCAGCAGGCCGGTTGCCGGCACTCGCGAACATCGCTGTGTTGCGGTTCAACACGCGGGGGACGAAGTCAGCGCGTGGTCACAGCCAAGGTGAGTTTGGTCAGGGCGTGGAAGAACGCGCTGATGTGGCTGCCGCAATGGCTTTCGTTGCAGAGCGTGGATTACCCCATCCTTGGCTGGTCGGCTGGTCATTCGGAACAGAATTGGCGTTGAAGTATGGGCTTGAGCACGCCATCGAGGGCGCGATTTTGCTCTCCCCGCCGCTCCACCGTGCGTCAGCAGAAGAGGTCGCGGCCTGGGATGGTAATCACAGGCAGCTCATCGCCCTCGTGCCAGAACTCGATGACTATCTGCAAGGACCCGAAGCCCGTGAACGGTTCTCTACCGTCTCTCACATCGACATCGTTGAAGTGGAGGGAGGCAAGCACCTCTGGGTGGGGGAGAACCAAACAAAGCGCGTCCTCAACGAAATCGTCGAACGGGTTAACCCGTCAGCTGCGCCCTTGCCCGAATGGTGGGACGGCGACATCCCAGGTTCCAGCGACTAACGCGACAACCTTTTTTGAGCTAGGCCGCTATATCTCGTCCTGGGCCGGATAAATCACTTCTTTGATAATCAGCACAATCGATGCTGCGATGGGGATAGCGACCAAGGCTCCCAAAATACCCATCAACGTTCCACCAGCCAGAGCGGCGATCACCACGACAGAGCCAGGAATCGAAATTGCTTTGTTCATGATGCGAGGGCTCAGGACATACGCCTCTATCTGCATGTAGATGAGGAAGTAGATGCCGATCACGATGGCGGTCTCTGGACCTGCCAACATGAGCTGCCCCAAGGTCACGATGATGGAAGACATCACGGTACCGATGAGAGGGATGAGGGCAAAGAGGAAAGCGAGGAAAGCGAACAGCAACGCTTGCTTGCCGCCAATGATGGTCAACATCACGAAGGCCAAGATTCCGTTGAGCAACGCAAGAGCAATTTGTCCCACGACGTACTTACCCACACCGTTGGTGATTTGCTCACTCATTCGGACGAAGTTTTCACGCTTGGTCTTGGGGACGAAGTCGTAGACAACCTTCTTGACGGTGCTCAAAGATGCGGTGAAGTACAAGGTCAAAATGACTACGATCAGAGTTCCGCTCAAAGCGTTCGCCACGCCCACGCCCACAGCAAGTGCGCCACCGGCGATCTTGCTGATGTTGGCAGGGTCGCTAAAGAATTTGCCAATTTCGGAAATGACCGCGTTGACGTCGATAACGTCACCGAATTGCTGGTCGAGATAGGTGATCCAGTCCTGGGTTTGCAGGTGGGTGATTTCTGTCGGAAGGCTTTGCCACAGAGAAATCATCTGGTCGATCATGACGGGCAGAATGGCCACGATCATGCCGACAAAAACACCCACAATTCCGACAATGACGGTCGTAATGGCGGCCCACTTGGGGAACTTCTTCGTTTCCAGCCATTTGACGGCAGGATCCAGACCGAGCGAGAGGAACAAGGCGATGAAGATGTATGTCAGCACGGTCGCGAGCGACTGCACTGCGGTCATGAGGATGATGCCCAGGCCGACGCCCAAGCTTCCAATCAGACCTGCGCGGAATGCGTTCTGAATGCGCACTGTACTGCTCCCTATTTCTTGTTACTCAAACCAGGTCGAGGTGAGACCTTGCCGAGCGATTGTTCTAGCTCTAACCGTAGTGTGTCGAAGTACGTAGCAACCGCTTCGCGCTGCGTGCGCAAGTTTTCAATGTGGCTGAAAATAGAACTTAACACCGCGGCCACATACTTTTCAGCGTCCACGATCATCTTGTCGGCCTGTGCCTGTGCGTCCCGGCGAATCTTTTCTGCGTCCTGGCGTGAGCGCTCGAGACGACCTTTTACTTCTTCTGTGGCGCGCACTTCGTGTGCTTCCCATTGCGCTTCAAGAGAGCGGATACGAGTCTTGGTCGTTGCCAACTGCGTTTCGGCCGCGCCAATATATTTCTCTGTTTGGTAGACAGATTCTTGGTGGCGGGTTTTCAACTCAGATTCCATGTCGTCGCGAACGGCTGCACCATCTGCATTGAGCTTCAAGAGCTCCATCAGCTCGACAGAAATGTTATCTTCAGCTGCCCGGGCCACGACAAGCTGAAGTTCTTTCGCTTCACGCTGATGCGCAGCTGCAAGTTTCTCCACCTCGTTTCGGGCAGAAGCAATAAGGTTTGCGGCAATCGTGGCCGCCTCACCGCGCACGTTCAGTGCATCAGCTTCTGCCTCAGAAACCAAGGTCACAATTCTTGCTTCCGCACGAGAAATCATGAGTTCAGCTTCTGCGCGCGCTTCCGACATCATCTGAGCAACGTCACGGGCAGCTTGTTCCCGAGCCTGTTCGAGGCCTTCTTGCGCTGCAGTGATGAGATTACGAGAGGTACTGTCGGCGGCCGAACGAATGAGCAGCGCTTCCGCCTCGGCGCCGCTGACAATCTCGTGGGCAAGCTTGTCAGCCTTCTTTACCGTCGCCTGCGCTTTGGCGCTCAGGCCTTCGGGGGTGGGGGCACTGCGCTGAGAAAGTTCCAGCTCCAGTTCCGCAATGCGTTCGGCCAGTTGGGCAACCTGGGTGAGGGCATCAGTGTGGCTGGTAGAGGCAACGAGGAGTTCGCGTCGAAGCTTCTGAATGAGGTCGTCTACTTCGCTCGGATCGTATCCGCGCAAGACGCGGGTAAACGATGACTCCGATGCCACGACAGACCTCCTACACGCCGGCGAATGCCCGGAAACATGTAGCCCAATTCTACTCAGCCTTGCCCTTTCCTTCCGCCTCCGGGCAGGGTGTAACCCCCTCTCTCAGGTTTAACCACACGATTTCCGGTATCTTGGAATGACTTAACGTGACGCGTTGACCAGTTCTGGTGTCATGCGCGAATAAACGTGGAGGAGAGACTTAATCGTGCGGTTCTTTATTGCCATAGGTGTGTTCATCGTGGCGGCGGTATTGCTCGGTATTGGTATTACCCAGAAGATTCTTTTCTCCAGCCCCGAGTTCGTGACACAGAGCGTCACCATAGAACCGACTGCGCACTATGTCGTCATCAACGGAAAAACCTTGACGGCCAACGGTGACATCTTGAACATCAGCGCCAGTGGTGCCACGACCAACTTTGTGGGCTATGGCCGCACCGAAGATGTTCTGGCGTGGATCGGTGACGACAACTACGACATCGTGTCCTACTCGCCCAAGCTCGGCGAACTGGTCATGCGTGAGCCTGAGAAAAACCAAGAGCAAGCCGGGATGACCGTGGTCAACTCTGACGCTGTCGTCCAGACCATCATCAGCCCTGCAGGGAGTGATCTGTGGTTGGGCGAAGCATCGAGCGACACCATGGCAACGGTGCCTGCCAACCTGGATTCGTCCATGTCGGTCATCATTGCCTCAGATGGCTTGACTGATGCGCCGGGGAAGATCACATTGGCGTGGCCGCTTCCCAGTCGTGTGCCTTATGCCACAACTTTCGTCATCATCGGTGGAGCCATGGCGCTGATTGGCCTCGTGCTGTATCTCTGGGCACTTCGTCATATGCGGAAGCAAAACGGTCCACGTCGTGGCGGTAAGCCACCGCGACCTCGCGGCATCGACCTGATTAAACCGAAGTCACTCACCTCTGCCGCGCCCAAGGGCCGACGCACTCTCGGACGAGGATCTGCCTTTATTGCGTTGGGCATGGCCGGAGCACTCGCGGTGGGCGTCTCAGGGTGTAGCCCCTACCAAACGGGTCAGGGCGCCCAGACGCCGTCTCCGACACCTACAGATATCCAATCTGTCGAAGGTCCGCCACCTGCAGTGACCGAACTTCAGCTGGGTCGCATTTTGCGGAACATCTCCACCACGGTCAACAAGGCTGACAAGGATCTGAGTGCTGAGCTCGCCGCTACGCGTCTGGTGGGTCCTGCGCTCGAGATGCGTTCGGCAAACTACGCCATTCGTACGGCAGATGCAGCACAGGCCGCCTTGCCTTCTCTTCCTGCCTCACCCATCACCTTCGATATGCCTCAAGCGACAGATACCTGGCCTCGCATTGTCAACGCGGTGGTCCAGAACGAAGCAGATCCCACCGTCCCCACCACCGGTATCGTTCTCGTGCAGAACACTCCACGTGAGAACTACCACGTGGAATACCTCGTCACATTGCAACCTGATGCCACAGTGCCCACTGTGGCCCCTGCTACCGTCGGTTCACCTCTGGTGCAGCCCGATTCCAAGCTGCTCCTGCTATCTCCCGAGGAGCTCTCTGCCGCGTATGGCTCAGTGCTCACGCAAGGTGCAGACAGCCCCTATTACGGTCTCTTTGACCTCACCGGTGACACGTTGGTCACCCAGGTCGGCAGAGAGTACAAAGAGCAGAAGATTGCGTCCGTCTCAGAACGTGCTTCTCTCGAATTCAGTCAAAATGCAGGTTCTGGTCTGCCCCTTGCATTGGCAACCTTGGATTCTGGTGCCATTGTGTCCGTCAGCTTGAACGAGATTGAAACCGTCAAGCCCACTCAGGCGGGTGCCTCCGTGAGTCCCGAAGGTCAAGCCAAGATTCTTAGTGGGATCACGTCTTCCACCGTGGGTGTGGAGTCCACCTACGGTCTCCAGCTCGCTTTCTATGTTCCGCCACTGGGCAGTACCGACAAGATTCGTCTGCTCGGCTATAGCCAAGGTCTTATTGCTGCAAAGGGTCTCTAATGTCCATGCCATCCCTGCCCAATCTTCGTGGAGCTGTTGATCTCAGCTCATTGGTGAACCGCCCCCAGTCTTCAGCTGGTGCGGTGAACACCGCTGGAGGAACCCGTGCACCGGGTGAACCTTCCGCACCGGTTGCGGCCGGCACGATTGTGCCCGTGCCGCAACTGATCCTCGAAGGAACTGACACCAACTTCACCGCGATTTTGGATCTGTCCAACCAGGTTCCTGTCATTGTGGACCTCTGGGCACCAGAGTCTCCCCAGAGCGATGAACTCTCGCCACTGCTGGCCAAATTGGTAACGGGCTTTGCCGGTCGCCTGATTCTTGCCCGCGTGGATGCAACGGCGAACCCCCAGTTGGTTCAGGCTTTTCAGGCGCAGAGTGTTCCGACGACGGCAGCCGTTCTTGCTGGTCGACCATTGCCGTTGTTCGCAGGGGTAGCGGGCGAAGCAGATATTCACAACCTATTCGAGCAGGTTCTTGAACTCGCCGCACAAAATGGTGTCGCTGGTATTGCCCAGCCGTCTGACACACCTCCTAGCCAACAGGGTGCGCCGGTGGATCCGCCGAAGCCCGCATTGCCCCCACTGCACCAAGAAGCATTTGATGCAGCTGAGCGCGGTGATTACCCCGCAGCTATACAGGCGTGGGAAAAGGCGCTGAAGCAGAACCCCAATGATGCAGATGCCAAAGCAGGGTTAGCGCAGATAAGCCTGCTCAACCGTCTCCAAGGCAAGACGATGGCAGATGTTCGTGCCGCCGCTGCGGCGAGCCCTGACGGGCTCGAGGCGCAGATGGATGTTGCAGACCTGGATCTCTCCGGCGGTCACGTTGCAGACGCTTTTGATCGGCTTCTGGTGCTGTATCCCAAACTAGATGCTGACGGCAAGAACGCTGTTCGCACGCGTCTGCTGGAACTTTTCGAAGTTGTGGGTTTGACTGATCCCATGGTGAATGCCGCCAGACTGCGTCTGACAAATCTGCTCTACTAGAAGTTGCTTATTTAGCTGACTTGGAGAGGAAGAGCACGCCCAGGGGAGGCAGGCTTATTCGAGCAGAGTGCTCGAAGTCACCCCACTGGTCCTTCACCGCGGTCACAGTGCCCATGTTGCCCACTCCGGAACCGCCGAAGTCGGAGGCATCTGAGTTGAAAGCTTCTGTCCACGCTCCGGCGGATGGTAAACCGAGCTGGTAGTCGTGGTGGGGGTTTCCTGAGAAGTTAGCTACGACCGCCATCGCATTGCCCTTGCGGTCGTAGCGGACGAAGGATACGACGTTTCTACCGTTGTCTGCACCGTCAATCCACTGGAAGGCGTCGGGTTCGCTGTCCCGTTCCCAGAGGGCCGGGTGGGCGCGATACACAGCATTGAGCTGTGAGACCATGCGTTGCAGTCCCTGGTGGGCCGGTTGGTCCAAGATCCACCAGTCCAGGGAACGTTCCTGGCTCCATTCCGACGGTTGACCAAACTCTTGGCCCATGAAAAGCAACTGCTTACCGGGGTGACCCCACATGAAGGCGAGATAGGCACGCATATTGGCCAGCTTTTGCCAGTGATCACCAGGCATCTTGGCCAGCAGCGACCCCTTCCCGTGGACAACCTCATCATGGGAGATGGGCAGGATGAAGTTCTCACTAAAGGCGTACTGGAACGAGAAGGTGATGTCCCAGTGGTGATGTTCCCGATACATCGGGTCGGTGTGAATGTATTCCAGGCTGTCGTGCATCCAGCCCATGTTCCATTTGAAGCCAAAACCCAGTCCACCGGCCTCTGTCGGTGCGGTCACTCCGCCCCAGGAGGTGGATTCTTCTGCCGCCATGATGACACCGGGGTGGTGCTTGTACACCTTGGCATTGGCTTCCTGGAGGAAGTTGATGGCTTCGAGATTTTCGCGCCCGCCAAACTGGTTAGGCAGCCATTGTCCGTCTTCACGGCTGTAGTCCAGGTAAAGCATGGAGGCGACGGCATCCACGCGCAGACCATCAATGTGGAATTCTTCGATCCAGTAGAGCGCATTCGCAACGAGGAAGTTACGCACTTCATTGCGACCGAAGTCAAAGATGTAAGTTCCCCAGTCGGGGTGTTCTCCCTTGCGAGGATCAGCGTGTTCATAGAGCGGCTGACCGTCAAAACGGGCCAGTGCCCATTCGTCCTTGGGGAAGTGGCCGGGAACCCAGTCCAGCAACACACCGATCCCGGCTGCGTGCAGGCGGTCGATGAGGTATTTGAGGTCGTCAGGGTTACCAAAACGTGCCGTGGGAGCGTAATAGCCCGTGACTTGGTATCCCCAGGATGGGCCGTAAGGGTGTTCGGCCAGTGGCATGAATTCCACGTGGGTGAACCCGGTCTCTAACACGTGACCGATGAGGTCATCAGCCAGTTCGCGGTAAGACAGTCCCTGGCGCCAGGAGCCCACGTGGAGTTCGTAGATACTCATGGGTGCGGCGTGCTGGGCGGTCTTGGAGCGGGTGCTGATCCACTTCTTGTCGCCCCACTTGTAGGTGGAGTGGCCGACGATGGAACCGGTGAGGGGAGGGCACTCGGTTTGTCGTGCCATCGGATCTGCACGGTCAACCCAGCGGCCATCCTGGGTGAGAATTTCAAATTTGTAGATTGCCCCGGGGTGGACGTCAGGAACAAAGAGTTCCCAGACGCCGCTGGCACCCAAGGAGCGCATCGAGTGGCCTTCGCCATTCCAGCCAGTGAAGGTTCCTTTCACGCGCACAGCCTGGGCATTGGGAGCCCAGACCGAGAATGCTGTTCCCTGCACGGTGCCCTTCACACCACCGTGGCCGATGTAGCGGGCGCCGAGCGCCTCCCAGAGACGCTCGTGACGCCCCTCACGGATGAGGTGAAGGTCAAGTTCGCCCACGGTAGGGGCGAAACGGTAGCCATCCTCTGAGGTCCACACCTGCCCATCGGGGTAGCGAGCCTCGATAACGTAATCGGTCAAACCAAGTGTGTGTGCACCTTCCCAGATGCCGTGCCCGGCATGGGAGAGCTCAATGCGCGCTTTACTGCCCAAAATCGCAATAACCTCCGTGGCCAGTGGGCGACGGGTGCGAATGGCGGTGACGGAATCCTTGGACCCCTCAATAGGAATGAGGTGTTGACCGAGAACACTGTGGGGGTCGTAGTGGCTACCCTGAGCAACCCACGCCAACAATCCGTCATCGAGGGAAGGGGTGTGCCATTCGGTGGCGCCCTTGCTCTTCTTCACGGAAGTTTTCTTCGTCTCAGTTTTCTTCACAGCAGCTTTTCGTCTTGAGTTACGTATGGATTTTTGTCACGTGCAGGATGTGAACAGGTTCGGTGAAGGGATCTAACCGAACGTAGTTGTCTGCGCCCCAGGTCCATTCCACGCCAGTGACGAGGTTTGTCACGGTGAGGGAATCTCCGTGCTGGGCGCCGAGAGTAGTCAGGTCGAGATGCACGACGGTTTCACGAACCGAGTGAGGATCCGTGTTCACCACCATGATGAGCGTGTCATCGGCTCCTGTGCCGGTGAAGGCCTTGTCCAGGTGCTTGCTATAGGCCAAGATCGCGTCGTCATCAGTTCGCTGAATTGTGATGTTGCGCAGTTGGCGCAGTGCAGGGTGCTCCGCGCGGATGGAGTTCAGAATCTCGAAGAAGGGGGCCAGGGAAGTCCCTGCTTTGTCGAGAGCTGCCCAATCGCGGTTCTTGTATTCATATTTCTCGTTATCGATGTATTCCTCTGCACCGGGGCGAGCGACGGATTCGAAGAGCTCAAACCCGGCATAGACGCCCCAAAGTGGTGCCGCGGTGGCCGCGAGCGTGGCACGAATCGTGAACGCGGCAGGGCCGCCGAACTGCAAATATTCGGTGAGAATATCGGGGGTGTTGACAAACAAGTTGGGGCGCATGAAATCTGCCGACTCGGTTGATATCGAGCGGAAAAACTCTTCTAACTCCCACTTAGTGTTGCGCCAAGTGAAATAGGAATAGGACTGCTGGAAACCGATTTTGCCCAGGGTGTGCATCATGGCGGGGCGAGTGAAGGCCTCGGCCAAGAAGATCACGTCAGGGTGCTTCTCGTTGACGGTCTTGATGAGCCATTCCCAAAAGTCCACGGGCTTGGTGTGGGGGTTATCCACGCGGAAAATACTGATGCCCTTGGAAATCCAGAACTCCACCACGCGCAGAACCTCGGCACGAATGCCTTCGGGGTCGTTGTCGAAGTTAATCGGGTAGATGTCCTGGTACTTCTTGGGCGGGTTTTCTGCGTAGGCAATCGTGCCATCGGGCAACGTGGTGAACCATTCCGGGTTGGTTGTCACCCAGGGGTGGTCGGGTGCTGCCTGGAGAGCGAGATCGAGCGCAATTTCGATGTTGTGTTTCTTGGCTTCTGTGAGGAAAAACGCAAAGTCCTTGAAATTACCCAGATCTGGATGAATTGCATCGTGACCACCTGCAGCAGAGCCAATCGCCCAGGGGGATCCGGGGTCCCCAGGTTCGGTGACCAGCGAGTTATTGGGACCCTTGCGGTTGAGGGTGCCTATCGGGTGAATGGGAGGGAGATAGACCACGTCAAAGCCCATCTTGGCCACCGCGGGTAAGCGCTTGGCTGCGGTGCGGAAGGTGCCAGAAGTCCAGACGCCCTCTGCATCCTGGGTCGCACCTTCGGAGCGGGGGAAGAACTCATACCAGCTGGCTGATCCGGCCAGTGCGCGCTCGACCCGCAGGGTGTATTCCTCGGAGAAGGTTTCCAAACTGGCTATCGGAGCATGAGCCAACAAGGACTGCACTTCTTCGCCCTCAGCCAGGGAGAAGCGCACGAGGGGATCAACTTTCGTGTCGACGAGAGATTTCGCCAGGGCAGCCAGCTTCTTCCGGTGTGCTGCCGTCCGGCTTGCTTCCGTGGATGCGCGAGTGAATAACTGGCTGCCCAGGGTGAGCATGAGTTCCACATCGATACCCAGGGGAATTTTGACCTCGGCGTTGTGGTGCCAGGTGGCATAGTCATCCGAGTAGGCCTCAACGGTGAAAGTCCACAGACCTGGCTTGTCGGGCTGAGCCTGAACCTCCCAGCGGTCCGTTCCTGGCGCAGTGGGATGCATCTCGAGGCGGGTGGACTGACCATCGGGTGCACGCAAATGCAGCGCGACCCCGATGACATCATGACCTTCGCGGAAACTGGTGGCGCCAAATGGCACAACCTCGCCCACGTAGGCCTTGGGAGAGAGCTCCGGCACCCCTAAATCAGGCGTGACTCGAAGAATGGGCAAGCGACCGATGGAGGAGGTTTCCATAAACGAAAACTATCGTGCTTTGACCACGGCAGGAAACTTAACGTTCAGCCGCGTTAAACAGAAGGATGGACGTGCCCGTGAGTTTGAAGGTTTCACCCGGACGGAGTACGCCGGGAACTTCACGGGGCGTGTGATGGGGGCTAAACCACAACGGCTCATAAAACATCACACCCGGATGCTTGGGAACGACCACCGAGGTGGGCTGTTCGGTGCCGTGAATAATCATCAGAATACGGTTGAACGGCTCGTTTTCGGGAGTGCTTGCGGCGACATATTGCAGGGTGCGGTTGTGGGGATCTTCCCAATCTTCCTGTTCCATGTTTTCGCCCTGAGTGTTGTACCACTCGACTTGGCTGGCACTGGGCACCGTCTCGCCAAACTTTCCAAAACGGGTGGGTCGAATCGCAGGGTGCTCTTGCCGCATCTTCGCTAAGTGCTTGGTGGTGGCCAACATGTCCTGTTGCCATTCCTGTAATTCCCAGTTGACCCAGGTCAGTGGCGAGTCATGGCAGTACGCATTGTTGTTTCCATGCTGAGTGCGACCAAATTCATCACCGGCGGTAATCATGGGAATACCTGCCGACAGCATCAGGGTGCCCATCAAGTTCCGCATTGTGCGTCGGCGTGCAGCAATGATGTCCGTGTTTTCGGTGGGACCTTCCACGCCATGGTTAAACGAACGGTTGTCGTTCGCGCCGTCCCGGTTATCTTCACCGTTGCCGATGTTGTGCTTGTAATTGAACATCGTGAGGTCATGGAGGGTGAAGCCATCGTGGGCGGTGATGAAGTTTACGGACGCTACCGGCCCACGTTCTGCCGAGAACGTATTGCTCGACCCGGCGAGGCGGGTGGCAAAGCCACCGACACCGGTGGGAGCAATACCAGTTTCACGAGCTTGCGCAATATCGGGCAGCCAGAAGTTTCGAATGCGGTCGCGGTAACGGTCGTTCCATTCGTGCCAGCCGTCGGCAAAATTGCCGGTCTGCCAGCCACCCATGCCTACATCCCAGGGTTCTGCGATGAGCTTGGTCTGAGAGAGTATGGGGTCGGTGCGAATGGCTTCCAGGAGTGGGTGTTCACGCTGATAGACCGCGTCTTCGTCGCGGCCCAGCGTGACGGCGAGATCGAAACGGAAGCCATCGACCTGGGTTTCTTCCGCCCAGTACCGCAAGGAGTCCAGAATGAGTTTCTGTACAACCGGTTCAGAGGCATTCAGGGAATTGCCGCACCCGGTGGTGTCGATATATTCGCCTTCGCCGTTCTGGCGGTAGTAACTGGCGTTATCTAAACCACGGAAACTCAGTCGTGGACCAAGCTTGCCTTCTTCAGCGGTGTGGTTGTACACCACATCGAGGATCACTTCGAGGCCGGCCTCGTGCAGGTCCTTGACCATCTGTTTGAATTCGCGCAACACAGCGCTCGGGCCTTCATCACGTGCGGCGGAGGTGGCATAGGCGGCGTGAGGGGTAAAGAAGTTGAGGGAGTTGTATCCCCAATAGTTTGTCGTGCCCTGCCGGAGGAGGTGCTCTTCAGAAATAAAGGCGTGAATGGGCAGTAATTCAACCGCGGTCACACCCAGATCGCGCAGGTAGGTGGTCATGGTTTCGTGACCGAGTCCGGCATATGTTCCCCGTAGCTCGAGAGGAACCCCCGGGTGCATTTTTGTCAGGCCGCGGACATGAGCTTCGTAGATGACGGATTTGTCTAAGTCTGTACGTGGCTTGGCGGAGGTGCCCCAGTCGAAACTGGTGTCGACCACGACATTGCGCCAGTGGTTTCCCACCCGGCTGAGACCTTTCGCATAGGGGTCTACGAGCAACTCTTCAGCCGAAAAAGAATCGTGAGGCCCAGAGGGACCCCATGCCTGCAAGGAATACTCTGCACCCACAGCGAGTCGGTCAGATGAGCCCGACCAGATTCCTGCCTTGCCTTTTTTTAGGCTGATGCGCTCCACAATGTGGTTTCCGCCGGGAGTGTCATAGATCACGACATCAATGCCCCCTGCGCTCGCACTGAACACCTTGATCTCGCCACCAGTTCTGGTTAGACGCACACCAAGGTCTTTGAGGGCGGCAGGGTTACTCACTCGAAATAGACTAGCCAGATAGTTTGCCGGCATGTTTCGTAATGCAGGGTGCGCCGTTAAACCATGGACACATAAGGTTTGAGCTGAAGGGAGTATGCATGGTTGCCTATCTGGACCACGCCGCCTCTACTCCTGTGCGGCCTGAAGCGCTCGCTGCATACACCGCTGCACTGGCTCATGCGGGAAACCCCTCCTCGGTGCACCGTCATGGTCAGACTGCCCGCGCGCAGGTCGAAGAAGCCCGTGAACATCTCGCCTCTGTGCTGGGTTGTGAGCCCATCGAGGTGATTTTCACGTCGGGGGGAACCGAGTCCATCAACCTGGCCATAGTGGGCCTTTACCGCGCAGCCGTTGAAAGTAACCCTGCCCGAAACCGTATCGTCGTGCCGGAGGCAGAACACCATGCCACCCTCGACACAGTTCTTTGGCTGCAACAGCATGAAGGTGCCGTGATCGACTGGATTCCCGTCGATGAACATGGTCGAATCCGCATGGATGCCCTTGAGGCCACTGTGCAGCGTGAGCCCCACACCATTGCGCTGGTCACACTGCTGTGGGCAAATAACGAAGTTGGAACCATTCAACCCATCGACGAGGTGGCTGCCCTGGCTGCTGAACACCTCGTTCCCCTGCATATCGATGCCGTCTCGGCGTTTGGCCATGTCTCCTTGAACTTTGCCCAACTGCGCACAGAATCTGGTGCAGTAGGGGGATCAGGACTTGTGGCACTGAGTATTTCAGGGCATAAGTTCGGGTCTGTTCCAGGTGTTGGCGCACTCGTTGTGAGTAGACAAGCACACCTCGAGCCCCTCATTCACGGCGGGGGACAGCAACGCGGTCTGCGCAGTGGAACCTTAGATGCTCCCGCCATTGTGTCCATGTCCACCGCAGCACTGGTTGTGCAGAAAACCCACGAGGTAGAGCATTCACGCCTCAGTGCACTGAGAGATGCCACCATCTTGCGTATCCAGGAACTAATTCCTGAAGCAGTGCTGAGCGGGGACCGGGCCACCCGGCTGGATAACAACGTGAACTTCACGTTCCCTGGATGCCAGAGCGACTCTCTGTTGTTTTTATTGGATGCGCATGGTGTTTCAGTATCGACCGGGTCTGCGTGCCAAGCAGGAGTTGCCCAGCCTTCCCACGTTCTCCTCGCCATGGGGCATGACGAACGCGGTGCGTCCTCTGCGCTACGTATAACCTTGGGGCACACCACAACCCAGGCAGAGATTGACGAATTCCTTGCTGCGCTGCCCGAGGCCGTCGACCGCGCTCGCCGCGCGGGAACAACTGCATAACTCGGCAACTTCTCACCCGTCCACGGCTTAAACTGGACTATGCGTGTTTTAGCGGCCATGAGTGGTGGAGTGGACTCTGCCGTTGCAGCTGCGCGCGCAGTGGAAGCCGGCCACGACGTGGTGGGGGTTCATTTAGCACTCAGTCGCATGCCAGGAACTCTGCGCACCGGTGCCCGCGGGTGCTGCACTATCGAAGACTCGATGGACGCGCAGCGGGCGGCCACGATGCTCGGTATTCCCTACTACGTGTGGGACTTTTCTGAACGCTTCAAGTCCGATGTGGTCGATGACTTCATTGCGGAATATCAGGCCGGCCGCACGCCCAACCCTTGCATGCGTTGCAACGAGAAGATCAAGTTTGCTGCCCTGATGGAGAAAGCGATTGCCCTGGGCTTCGATGCGGTCTGCACAGGCCACTATGCCAACGTCGTTCCCGATGCACAGGGAAACCTTGAACTTCATCGGGCGAGTGCCTGGGCGAAGGATCAGTCGTATGTGCTGGGGGTTCTCACCAGTGACCAACTCGCCCACGCCATGTTCCCGCTGGGGGATACCCCCTCGAAGGACCTCATTCGCGCTGAGGCAGCAGAGCGTGGTCTGAGCGTGGCTCAGAAGCCTGACAGCCACGATATTTGCTTTATCCCTGATGGGGACACGCGTGGCTGGTTAGCAGACAAAGTAGGCATCAGTGAAGGTGACATCGTGGACACCGAAGGTACCAAGCTCGGTACCCACGAAGGAACACCAGGTTTCACCATTGGTCAGCGTAAGGGGCTCCACATCGGCACCCCTGCACCTGATGGTCAGCCCCGATTCGTGCTCGAGATCCGACCCAAGACCAACACGGTTGTTGTGGGGCCGAAGGAAGCACTCGACATCACCGAGATTGCGGGCACCAGCTATACCTGGTGTGGTTTGGCGCCAGAGAACCCAGAACAGGAATTCGTCGTCGAGGTGCAGATCCGTGCCCACGCCGATCCCGTCCCTGCCATAGCTCAATTGGTTGGTGGCGAACTCGTCGTTCGCCCGACCACCCCGCTCAACTCCGTTGCCGCCGGCCAAACAGCAGTGCTGTATGTGGATACTCGTGTGCTGGGACAGTTCACCATTGCCCGCACTGTCAGCGATCTCAACGTGGTGGCCACGGCATGAGCGAGGGCGCACTCTTTGGGGATGACCTCGAGATTGTTCCGGAACTCAGTGCATTTGAGAAGGCACAACACGAAGCTGAAGAACTGACCAGCACAATCCTGAATGCACGTGATGCGTATTACGAACGCGATGAAAGTCTGATTGCCGACCTCGAATACGATGCTCTCATTCAGCGCCTCGAAGCGATTGAGCGCCAGTTCCCCGAGCTTCAAGGCCAAGACAGTCCCACGCTTTCTGTCGGAGGTAAAGCAACCGAACTTTTTGCACCGGTTACTCACGCAGCACGCATGATGAGTTTGGACAATGTGTTCTCGGAAGAACAGTTCCTTACCTGGGCTGTACGCATCAAGAAAGACACGGGGCGAGAGGTCAACTACCTCTGCGAGCTGAAGATTGATGGCCTCGCCATCAATCTGCGTTATGAAAACGGAACGCTGGTCTCTGCTGCAACTCGTGGCGATGGCGTTGTGGGTGAAGATGTCACAGCGAATGTGTTGACCATTTCTTCGATTCCGCGCACCTTGAAGGGTGCTGGTCATCCTGCTCTCGTGGAAGTTCGCGGGGAGATCTTTTTCCCCATTGAGGCCTTCCGCACGCTCAATATTGAACTTGCTCACGCTGGTGAGAAAGTCTTTGCTAACCCCCGTAATGCGGCTAGTGGATCTCTGCGCCAAAAAGACCCAGAGAAGACAGCCAACCGACCACTTGCCATGTTGGTGCACGGTATTGGCGCATGGGAAGACGCTCCCGTTCCCACTCAATCCGAAGTGTATGAACTTCTCAAGAGTTGGGGTCTGCCCACCTCCACGCATTACCGTGTGGTGAACTCGGCCTCAGAAGCGGCTGCCTTCATTCGGGAAATGGGTGCTGCTCGGGACTCCGTTGAGCACGAAATCGATGGAATCGTGATCAAAGTTGATGACATGGCTACCCAGCGAGAGCTGGGTGCCACCTCACGTGCGCCGCGCTGGGCTATTGCCTATAAGTACCCACCCGAGCAGGTCAACACCAAACTGGTTGATATTCGCGTCAGTGTGGGTCGCACTGGACGGGCTACGCCCTATGCGGTCGTTGAGCCCGTCAAGGTAGCCGGATCCACTGTTGAATTTGCCACTCTGCACAACCAGGATGTGGTCAAAGCAAAGGGCGTACTCATCGGGGACACTATCGTCATCCGAAAAGCAGGAGATGTTATTCCTGAAGTTTTGGGCCCCGTCCTCGAACTGCGTGATGGCTCTGAACGTGCTTTTGTCATGCCGGTGGGTTGTCCTGAGTGTGGTGCACCTTTGGCACCCGCGTCGGAGGGTGACATCGATCTTCGCTGCCCCAACCAAAAAAGCTGCCCTGCACAGGTACGTGGCCGTGTGGAACACATTGGTTCCCGCGGTGGCCTCGACATTGAGGGCCTGGGTGAAGTCGCTGCTGCAGCTCTGACCAACCACAAGGATGGTGAGGAGCCCCCACTAGATACAGAGGCTCACCTCTTTGCTCTCACAGTGGAAGATCTGAAAAAGGTTCCCTACTTTCTCAATGCGGATGGCACGGAGTCAAAGAACGCGGTCGAACTGATAGCGAATCTGGAATTGGCTAAGACGAAACCGCTCTGGCGTTTGCTGGTGTCCCTCAATATTCGTCACGTGGGACCTGTTGCTGCGCGAGCATTAGCGAATCATTTTGGCTCCCTCGACGCCATTCGAGCAGCCACCCTCGATGAGCTGGCTGCTGTGGATGGCGTCGGCGCCATCATTGCAGAGTCTTTGCAGAACTGGTTCCAGGTTGATTGGCACCAAGACATCATCGCGGAGTGGACATCTGCGGGTGTGCAGTTTGAAATTCCTGGTCATGCCGGTCCTGGTGCACGTGCAGAGATCGAGGGCCCCTGTTCGGGGCTCACGATTGTGGCCACTGGTTCGCTCGAGGGTTTCACGCGCGAAGGTGCGCAAGAAGCTATCATTGCCGCCGGTGGGAAGCCTGCATCGAGTGTCTCCAAGAAGACAGACTTCGTTGCGGCAGGCCCCGGAGCAGGTTCGAAGCTCACCAAAGCGGAAGAACTTGGCATTCCTGTTCTCGATGCAGCTGGTTTTGCGAAATTGTTAGCCGAAGGTCCAGCTGCTCTGAACTAGCCCGGCTTAGTGCGACATGCCTGCTTTGTCGGAGATCCACCGCATCCACTTGGGTGCCCACCAGTTGGCTTTGCCAAAGAGTTTCATGGTGGCAGGAACGAGCAGGCCTCGCACCACAGTCGCATCGAGCAGAATTGCGAAGGCGAGCCCCAAGCCCAACATCTTCACGGTTGTCACCCCGGAGGTGAGCATCGGCAAGAAGTTTGCGGCCAAGACCAGTGCAGCAGCGGTAATGATTCGTCCACTTCGTTGGAGTCCCAGGGACACAGAATCTTCGGTGTTCATACCCTCGTCGTGGAGTTCCTTGATGCGGCTGAGGAGGAAGAGTTCGTAGTCCATAGACAAACCGAAGGTCACGACGGCAATGAGAATAAACATCGAAGACTCGATGTTTTCTAACGGGGTGAAGGAACCGATCAGCCATTGCAGGTTGCCGTCCATGAAGACCCAGGTGAGGAAGCCCAAGGTTGCCACCAGAGACACAATGTTGAGCAAGAAGGCCTTGATCGGCAGCAGCACGCTGCCGGTGAACAAGAACAACAGAATGAACGTGGCAATGAAAACCCACAGCAAGAGCAGGGGCACCTTCTCGGTAATACCGTTCATCGAGTCGGCGTAGTCGGCAGCTACGCCGCCTACCTTGACTTCAAACGGTGGATCGAGAGCGCGCACCTCGGTGACGACGTCCATGCCTTCCTGGCTGCGTGCAACGACATCAGCCACGGCCACGATGCGCTGGTGGTCGGCAATGACGTAATCGGTGAACATTCCGGCGGCTTGAGGGTTGGTTTCTCCCTCGACCGTTACGCCGAGTGCACTCTGCACGCGCACGATGTGGGCAGTGTTGCTGAGCTCCTCGACGTAGTCAGCCAACTGTTCATCGGTTGCCCCCGTTGCAATGATTTGCAAGGGCATCGCTTCTTGACCGTCAAAACGGGTGCGCTGAATCTCGGCAGAGATGGCTGTGGGGGAATCGGCAGGGAGGACTCGCTCATCGACCAGACCAAAGCTCACGTTGTTACCCAGTGCCACGAGTCCACCCAGGGCAACGATGGTGATGAGGAAGACAGGAATGGCCCGCTTCATGACGAAACGGGAAACGGATGACCACACTCCGGTGTCTGTGGGGACCAAGTCACGTTTGAAAATTCGCCACTTGTTCACGCGGTCGCCCAGCAGCATGAGCATGGCGGGCAGGGCCACGAGGGCACCCAGCACGGCCACGATCACGACGGCCACACCAGCAAAGCCCATCGAGCGCAAGAAATACATTGGGAAAATAACCAGCGAGGCGAGTACTACCGCCACGGTGAGACCGGAGAAGAGCACCGTGCGGCCGGCGGTTTCCATCGTGGCAAGCACGGCGTCGCGGATTTCAACGCCCTTAGCCCGCTCTTCGCGGAACCGGTTGATGATTAACAGCGAGTAATCAATACCTAAACCAAGAGCCATCGCAGAGATGAGGTTGACGGCGAAGATCGAAACATCGGTGAATTGTGTCGCTACCCAAATGAAGAAGAACGAGCCCAACATAGACAGGCCACCAATAACTAGTGGTAGACCCGCAGCAATGACCGAACCGAACACGAAGAGCAACAAAATGATGCTGAGCGGAATCGCTATCGATTCAGCCGTTGCGATGTCGTGGCCGATGGTGCCATTGAGGGCATTAGCCATCACGGATAAGCCGGTGTAGTGGAGCTGGACACCGTCTCTCTCGTCGCCCAGAGTGTCCATGATGAGGGTTGTCTCAGCGGAGGCCGTGACGTCAGTGTCGTAGTTGATGAAGAAGTAGGCCGCAGTGCCGTCTGTGCTCTTGAGGCTTTCTGGGCTACCCAGTGAGTAGTAGCTAGAGACGGACTCCACACCGGCTATGTCTTCAATGCTGCTGGTCAGTTCCGTGGCGGCGGTGACAGAGTCGGCGTCATCCACACTTGTGCCGAACTCGGCAATGATCGTGAGTTCGGGGTTATCTACGTTGAATTCTTCACTCAGCTGGTCATAGACCAGAGTGGATTCACTGTTGGGGTCGTTGTAGCCCGATGCCTGAAGTTTGTCGAAGGATTGCAGCCCCCAGACAGCGCTGATTCCCACGAGTCCGAGGAAGACCAGTAAAGAGACAAGTGGTTTGGCAATGACAAGCGAAGTGAAGCGTTTCAGGGGAGCTTCCTAACCTAGAAAATGGAGGGATCCTGCTCAGATAGTTGCATCTTCTGGAAGCAAAGTCTATTTCTGGAGTGCTCTTTCGATGGGCTCTGAGCGAACAGGTGGAAATTACGAAAACTGGCCATTCTTTTCGCGGTCATGAGGGATATTTTGCGCCGGTAAACTTGTGACTTATGTCTGACATTTCTGCCGAGCAGGTGCGCCACCTGGCTAACTTGGCCCGTATTGACCTTTCCGACGCGGAAATCGCGACGATGACGACTGAATTAGGCCAGATCATGGAAGCGGTTGCTTCTGTGCAGGCCGTGGCGACGCCTGACGTGCCTGCCACCAGTCACCCCATCCCTTTGAAGAATGTGTACCGTGCGGACGTCGTCGCAGATGTCATCCCCACCGACAAGGCTCTGGCCTCTGCGCCCGAACACGACGGCAGCCGCTTCAAGGTTTCCGCGATTTTGGGGGAGGAGCAGTAAATGTCTGACCTCATTCACAAGAGCGCAGCCGAGCTGGCAGAAATGCTGGCTGCGGGCACCACAACCTCGGTCGAGATTACCCAAGCACACCTCGATCGCATTGCAGCCGTTGACGGAGATGTTCACGCATTCCTGCACGTCAATGCAGAGGTTTCCCTCGCTGCGGCGAAGGCTTCGGATGAACGCCGAGCTGCCGGTGCGCCGCTCAGTGATCTTGATGGTGTGCCTATCGCGATCAAGGACGTGCTGGTCACCACCGACATGCCTTCTACGTCGGGTTCCAAGATTCTCGAAGGGTGGATGTCTCCCTACGATGCCACCGTCGTCACCAAAGTTCGTGAAGCAGGACTTGTTCCCCTGGGCAAGACCAACATGGACGAATTCGCCATGGGATCTTCCACAGAGCACTCTGCTTACGGTCCCACGCGTAACCCGTGGGATCTTGACCGTATTCCGGGCGGTTCCGGCGGTGGCTCAGCCGCAGCTGTGGCTGCCTATGAAGCACCCCTGGCACTGGGTTCTGACACTGGTGGTTCTATCCGCCAGCCTGCCCACATCACCGGCACCGTGGGCGTGAAGCCCACCTACGGAGGTGTCTCTCGCTATGGCGCGATTGCACTGGCCTCCAGTTTTGACCAGATTGGTCCGGTTACCCGCACCGTGCTGGACTCTGCGCTTCTCCACGACGTGATCAAGGGTCATGACCGCCACGACAGCACCTCCCTGACGGACGAGTGGCCGTCCTTTGCTGACGCAGTGAAAAACGCGAACGTGAAGGGACTCAAGATTGGTGTCATCGAGCAGCTCGATGGCGAAGGGTTCCAGCCTGGCGTTCTTGCTCGCTTCCACGAATCTCTGGAACTACTCAAGGCCAGCGGTGCGGAGATTGTGAACGTCTCACTGCCGAGTCTTGAGCATGCGGTTGCTGCGTACTACCTGATTCTTCCTGCGGAAGCTTCCAGCAACCTGGCTAAGTTTGACTCCGTCCGCTTTGGTTTGCGCGTGCAGCCGGAAGGTGGCGGAACGGTGGAGCAGGTCATGTCGGCCACCCGTGAAGCGGGCTTCGGTGCTGAAGTGAAGCGCCGTATCATCTTGGGTACCTACGCCCTTTCTGCTGGCTACTACGACGCGTATTACGGTTCAGCGCAAAAGGTGCGCACCCTCGTGCAGTGTGACTTTGCAGATGCGTTTAGCAAGGTAGATGTCTTGGCTTCCCCCACTGCTCCCACGACGGCGTGGAAGCTCGGTGAGCAGCTCGATGACCCCGTGGCAATGTGGCGCGGAGATATTGCAACCATTCCTGCCAACATGGCCGGTATTCCTGGCATCAGCATCCCTGCCGGCCTCGCAGACGAGGACGGATTGCCTGTCGGCATCCAGTTCCTCGCCCCTGCTCGTGAAGATGCACGTCTTTACAACGTCGGCGCAGCGCTCGAGGCACTCCTCGAGAAGAAGTGGGGCCACACCCTGCTCAGCCAAGCACCAGAACTCAAGGGAGGGGCGCTCTAATGGCTAAAGCAAAGCTCATGGATTACGACAAGGCGCTCGAGCTCTTCGAACCCGTTCTTGGTTTCGAAGTCCACGTCGAACTTTCCACCAAGACCAAGATGTTTTCGGCTGCTCCCAACAACTTTGGTAGTGAACCCAACACGAACATCACTCCCACGTGTTTGGGGCTACCTGGCTCACTTCCCGTGGTCAATGAAGAAGCCGTTCGGTATTCGATCAGTTTGGGTCTCGCTCTGGGCTGCGAGATTGCAGAATCTTCCTCCTTCGCACGCAAGAACTATTTCTACCCCGACCTCGCGAAGAACTACCAGATCTCTCAGTTCGATGAGCCCATTGCGATCAACGGAAACGTGGAAGTAGAGCTGCCCAACGGTCGCATCGTCCAGGTGGACATTGAGCGTGCTCACATGGAAGAGGACGCCGGAAAGCTCACCCACGTCGGTGGATCCACCGGTCGTATTCAGGGTGCGGAATATTCCCTCGTGGACTACAACCGTGCCGGTGTACCCCTCGTCGAAATCGTGACCCGCATGATTGAGGGCGCCGAACACGACGCCCCCGAACTGGCCAAGGCATACGTCGCCACGATCCGTGACATCGTCATTGCTCTGGGCATCTCTGACGCCAAAATGGAACGTGGAAACCTGCGGTGCGACGCCAACGTCTCGCTGCGTCCGCGCGGTTCGGACAAGCTGGGAACCCGCACCGAAACCAAGAACGTGAACTCGCTGCGTTCGGTCGAGCGTGCGGTGCGCTACGAAATCCAGCGCCAGGCACAGATCCTCGCCGACGGTGGAACCATCATCCAGGAAACCCGCCACTGGCACGAAGACACCGGCGCTACCAGTGCCGGTCGCCCCAAGTCAGATGCGGATGATTACCGTTACTTCCCCGAACCCGACCTGCTTCCTGTCGTGCCCGACCCAGCTCTGATTGAAGAGCTGCGTGCGGCACTGCCAGAGAAGCCGGCAGATCGTCGTCGTCGCCTCAAGGCTGACTGGGGCTTTACTGACCTCGAGTTCCAAGATGTGGTCAACTCGGGACTGCTCAGTGAAATCACTGAAACTGTCGCTGCGGGCGCAACGCCTCAGGCTGCGCGCAAGTGGTGGACCGGTGAGATTGCACGTTTGGCAAACGCGGCCGAGGGTGATGAAGGTATTGATATTTCACCTGCCCAGGTAGCCGAACTTCAACAATTGGTTGATGAGGGAACTCTGACTGATCGTTTGGCTCGTCAGGTTTTGGAAGCAGTCGCCGCGGGTGAAGGCTCGCCTCGCGAAATCGTGGAAGCACAGGGACTTGCCGTTGTCAGCGATGATGGCGCCCTCATTGCCGCCATCGATGAGGCACTTTCCGCTCAGCCGGATGTCCTTGAAAAGATCAAGGACGGCAAGGTTCAGGCTGCTGGTGCGGTTATCGGTGCTGTGATGAAGGCGATGCAAGGGAAAGCGGATGCGGCACGCGTTCGTGAACTCGTGCTAGAACGTGCTGCTGCGCTCTAAACTAAATACAACAACCTACATCCCCCCAGTTTTAAGGAGTTCCCATGCGAATTCTCATGTTTGTCCTCGTAATGGCTGTTTCTCTCTTTTCTTGCTGGTTGATGGCTCAAGCGTTTACCTACCCCGAGAACGGCGTTGTATTGTTCGGTGGCGGCGTCCTGGGTGTAACCCTGGCCTTCGCGCTCGCTTCCAGGTGGAACCGCGCCTAGTATCCTTCATATCGACATGGACGCGTTCTTCGCGTCTGTGGAGGTATTAGAGCGGCCAGAGGTGGTCGGCAAACCCGCGGTGGTTGCTCACGATTCCCCGCGTTCGGTGGTCACAAGCGCAACGTACGAAGCTCGTGCTTTAGGTATCCGCTCCGCCATGCCTTTGGTTCAGGCGAGACGACTCGTTCCAGATGTCATTGTTCTCGAGCCACATTTTGAGAAATATCGACATTACTCGCGCTTGGTGATGAAGATTTTCCATGACTTCACGCCCCTGGTGGAACAACTCTCTATCGATGAAGCGTTCCTCGATGTCTCGGGGGCGACAAAGATTTTTGGAACTCCCGAAGAGATCGCTTCCTTGATCCGGACCAGAGTTAAAGCTGTAACTGGCTTGCCCTGTTCGGTGGGGGTGGCAAGCACCAAGTTTGTGGCCAAACTGGCCTCGACGAAGTCGAAGCCCAACGGCCTCCTTGTCATTCCAGAAGAGGACACCCTCCAGTTTTTGCACCCGCTCCCCATCGATGCACTGTGGGGCGTGGGAAAGAAAACTGCAGAAGTTTTAAAGAGGCGGGGGTTACACACCGTCTCAGATGTTGCCCATTCGCCAGAATCTAGCCTCATTTCGGCGCTCGGTCAGGCAGCCGGCTCTCACCTCTATGCCCTCGCTTGGGCGCGTGATCCGCGCCCGGTGTCGACCGAGCGCGTGGATAAGAGCATGGGGAAAGAACACACCTTCACTGAAGACGTGACCGATCTCGACACGCTCAAAGCCACGTTGTTATTCCAGGCCGACCAAGTGGGAGCCCAGCTGCGCAAAGCGCAGCTCGAGGCTCGCACCATCGGCCTGAAGGTGACCTACTCCGACTTCGAATCCATTACTCGCTCACGCACTCTGCCGGAAGCAACGAGCGTGGGCCGGGAAATACACAAGGTGGTGTGTGAACTTCTGGAGGACCTGCGACTGGGTGGACGCTCGGTTCGATTGATGGGGGTGCGGGCGGCATCGTTGGTGGAAGCCGGTGGTCAGCAGCTCTCGTTGTGGGAAGAAGACACAGACCCCTGGAAGGACGCCGAAATCGCGATGGATCAGGTGGGAGAAAAGTTTGGTCCCGATAGTGTCCGTCCGGCCTCCTTCCTGCGTAAGATTGAACCAACACGGGAGTCCGGTACACCGGGCTGAGAGGAAAGTTTCGTAACTTTCGACCGTCGAACCTGATCTGGATCATGCCAGCGCAGGGAGGCATTCTCAACGTATATCCCGTGCCCTCATTTCTATGGAAAGGGGCACGAAAGTGCACGCAACAACTGTAAGTAAGTACCGCTGGCGCGTCGTCGACATCGTCGTCGCCAGTGTTATTGGTGTCGCCTCTGGCATCATTTTCTGGGCGTGGGGATTGGCTTATGGCCCGCTTTCCGTGGCCCTCGCTGCAACGCCAGGCCTGACCGCCTTGTTAGGCGGTGGCTGGCTGTTTGCCGCCATCCTGGGTGCACTGATCGTGCGCAAGCCCGGTGCAGCAATTTATACCGAACTCATCGCAGCGACGGTTTCTGCGCTGATTGGGAGTCAATGGGGTTTTGGCACTCTGGTTTCCGGGCTGGTTCAAGGTATTGGTGCAGAGATCATCTTTGCCCTTTTCCTCTACGCCAACTGGTCCGTATTCACCTCGGTGTTGGCCGGTGCTGGGGCTGGTGTCGCGATGAGCATCAATGACCTTCTGGTCTGGTATCCCGGCGTGGATGCTCTATTCCAGGCCACTTATGTGGTGTGTGCTGTGATCTCGGGTGCTCTGCTGGGTGGCCTCGTGCCGTGGTTCATGGTGAGGGGACTTGCTCGCGCGGGTGCACTCACTCGATTCGCTGCAGGACGCCAGAACTCCTAGTGGTCTCACTTTCGGTTGCAGGGTGGGGTTGGCAGTACGCTGCCCGCTCCACTCCTGCCCTGTCGAATATTTCTTTCGACATCACCCCGGGGGAGCGTGTGCTTCTGCTGGGGTCTTCGGGTGTCGGTAAAAGCACCCTGCTGCGCGCGGTGGCTGGTGTTTTGGGCGCGGACGAGGGGACACAGGTTGGTGAGATCTCACTTGATGGTGTGAGCCCCGAACGTGCTCGCGGCGCCGTGGGCCTTGTTTTGCAGGACCCTGAAAACCAGGTCATCCTGGAACGCGTCGGCGATGACGTCGCATTCGGGTGTGAGAATCTGGGTGTCCCAGCTGAAGAAATATGGGCCCGGGTGCAGAGAGCACTTCACCTTGTCGGGCTGAATGTTCCGCTTGATCATTCGACATCGAAACTCTCAGGTGGGCAGAAGCAACGCCTTGCACTTGCCAGTGTGTTGGCAATGCAACCTGAGTTGATTGCACTCGATGAGCCCACAGCAAACCTCGATCCGATTGGTGCGAGACAACTCAAAGAAGCACTCACGCTTGTTGTCGAGGATCATCAACCCACCATTGTCATGGTGGAACACCGGGTTGATCTGTGGTGGGATTTCGCCACCCGGGTGATTGTGCTGGCGGCTGATGGTGTGCTCTGGGATGGGGCACCGGAGGACATGTCTCCTGAGGTGAGAAATGTGCTTGCTACTGCAGGGGTCTGGTTGCCCCAGACTGAGGCCACGGCACGTGAACGTCCAGCCCCCACCGGTTCTCAGCCCCTGCTGCACCTGGAGAACCTCCACGCTGCCCACCCGGGGAGTCTTCACGTCACCACCCCTCTGGATGTGGATGTCTACGCGGGAGAAATCGTTGCTATCACGGGGCCAAATGGGGCGGGCAAGACGGCTCTCGCTCTGACTCTGGGCGGTTTGTATCCACCGAGGTCTGGCCAGGTGCGTGCCGGTGGATCGCTCACGGGTACTGCACACTCGACTAAGCCCATCACGTGGCGCTCCCGGGAACTCCTGTCCCGCATCGGAAGTGTGTTTCAAGCCCCCGAGCATCAGTTTGTTGCCGGGACCGTGCGAGCGGAGCTCGCTGTCGGCCCTGGAGCCCTCACACTTTCCCGGGATGAACAATCTGCCCGGGTAGAAAAACTTCTGGACCGTCTTCATCTCAGAGATCTTGAGAATGCACACCCGTTCACCCTCTCAGGTGGACAGCAACGACGCCTTTCCGTGGGAACTGTCCTGGCGACCCAGCCCAAGGTTCTCATTCTCGATGAACCCACCTTCGGTCAAGATGCTACGACCTGGACAGAAATGGTGGCGTTGTTTACCGAATTACGTGCCGAAGGCCACGCCGTGGTCATCGTCACCCATGATGAGAAACTCGTGCAGGCTGTGGCTGACCGCGTCATTCACTTGGGCGGCGACGCATGACACGGGTGAGCCCCTTAGCGAAGCTTCTAGCTGCTGCCATCCTGGGAAGTGTTCTGCTCGTGTCCCTCGATCCCGTCTCGGCAGCGGTGGCGTTAATCTTCGAGTTGGCACTGCTGCCCTGGGCAGGTATTCCTGCTCGGAGGCTCCTGCGTGTGTTGAGTCCACTCCTGATTGCGGCACCGTTCGCGGGTCTTGCGGGCTTGCTCTATGGGCGAGATGAAGGCGATGTCGTTCTCTCGCTTGGACCCTGGAACATCACTAAAGGAGAAGTGGCCCTTGCGGTCACCATTACCTTGCGCGTGATCGCCGTGGCACTTCCGGCCGTTGTGCTGTTTGCCACAACCGATCCCACAGACCTGGCGGACGGTTTGGCTCAGCTGTGGCATCTGCCTGCCCGGTTCGTGATTGGTGCACTTGCTGCCATCCGGATGTTGGGTCTCATGCGCGATGACTGGCGCATGCTGCGTCTAGCTAGACGAGCTCGTGGCATAGCTGACGGGGGAGGGCCGTGGACCGCAGTGGCGAGATTTGGGCACCAAGCGATGGCACTCCTGACCATTGCCGTGCGAAGGGGAAGTCTGCTTGCAACGGCGATGGAGGCACGTGCTTTTGATGCGCCCACTCAGCGGACCTGGGCGCGCACGGCCACCTTCACCCTGAGAGATGGTGTGTTTGTGGCAGGGGCGACAGCTATTGCACTCATTGCTGTCCTGCTGGCTGTCATGACAGGAGCGTGGAATTTTGTTATCTCCTGATTTTGAGCACATCATTTCCCACATGCATGACACTGCCAGCGCCTATCTCGAGGCCGTGAAGCTCGTGCCCGGCGCACCTGCTCCGACTTTCTTGATCGATGGTCCCAGCGGTTCTGGGAAGACCACATTGGCTCGCCAGATCGAGTTGCGTTGGAATACCGAGGAGAAGCTGCAGGTTGTTCACATGGATGACCTCTATCCCGGGTGGGACGGGCTAGGTCGCGGCTCGATGCAGGCCCTGCGGATGTTGCAGGAACGCTCCCGTGGGGAAGATACTCGCTGGCAAAGATACGACTGGGAAAGCGACTCGATGAGCGAGTGGCATTCTGTGGAAGCACGAGTGCCCCTGCTGATTGAAGGTTGTGGCTCAAGCCCGAAGGGTGCAGAAGAACTCTCCCAAGTCAGGTTGTGGTTAGACGCCCCTGCGGCAATAAGAAAAGAACGTGCACTGTCGCGAACCGAAGAGAACTTTGCTGAGCACTGGACCCAGTGGGATGAGCAATTTGCTGAATATTGTGTTGTTCACAACCCGCAAGCTGTTGCGACACGTGTGGTGCTCTCAAGCGAGTAGCCTAGAACTATGACTACACCAGATCACACCGACGTCTACTTCACCGCCGAGTTCATTGACGGTCCTCTTGCAGGATCCGCAGAAGAGCGCGTACTCGTTCGTGGCACCCACGACGAGAAGCTCAGCGAGGTTGCCCTCGTCGACGGTATTGAGTCAATCTTCCGCTACTTCGCTGTAGACACCCGTGAGGTTGCAGGCAAGCTGCACGTTCGATACACCTTCAACGAACCCGCAAGCGACACCTACACTTCAGAAGACGAAAACGAGTAAGTAGACCTCGTCAACTAGACAACACAAAAGCCCGGAAGCAGTGCTTCCGGGCTTTTGTTTATCTGGGGTGAGTAACGGGCATCGATCCCGCGACCTCCTGAACCACAATCAGGCGCTCTACCAACTGAGCTATACCCACCATGTTGTGTGTCCGACGAATCGGCAACTCAATAATCTTACACGCTCAGCGCGAGGACAAAAATTGAGCAGATGAACTGCTTATGAGTGCTTCAGCACAACCTCTGCTGAGACCTTGCCGGCCTCTTCGCTCGTGGGGCCAGGGGCTTCCACAAGCAGTGCCTGGCGGTAGTAGTCCAGCTCACGAATGGACTCGCGAATATCTGCCAGTGCACGGTGTCCACCGTCTTTACTGGGGGAGTTGAAGTAGACGCGAGGGAACCAACGACGAGCAAGTTCTTTCAAAGAAGACACATCGATGTTGCGGTAATGCAAGCGCTCATCAACCTCGGGCATGTATCGAACGATGAAAGCCCGGTCGGTGCCAATTGAGTTTCCACACATAGGAGGCTTCTGAGCCTCAGGAACATGCTCGTTGATGTAGGCCAGGACCTGTGCCTGGGCGTCAGCCAACGAAACCCCGTGGGGGATCTCCTCGATCAAACCTGAGTGGGTGTGCATGTTGGTGACGAATTCACCCATGTTGTCCAGGGCAGCCTGACTCGGGTTGATCACGATGTCGAAACCTTCGTGCACGGCGTTGAGCTCTGAGTCTGTGATGATCACGGCAACTTCAACCAGTTCATCAACATCGAGGTTGAGACCGGTCATTTCGCAGTCAATCCAGACCATGTACTCATTCGGTGTTCCCATGCCTCAATTCTAGGCGTGCCCACCGACGCCAGGGTTCGTGAGGTTAAACGACCAGGGATCCCGCAGTTTTATCGACTGCGGGATCCCCGGTCACGGAAAGAATTACTTCAGAATACGGATGAGCTTCCGGTTCACGAACTCTTCGATACCGAAGCGGCCGAGTTCACGGCCGAAACCGGAACGCTTGATGCCACCGAAAGGAAGCTCAGGGCTGTCCAATCCCACACCGTTGACATAGACCATGCCTGCTTCAATCTGGTCGGCTACGCGCATGATCTGTGCGTCGTCGGTGCTGAACAGGTAGGAGCCCAAGCCGAAGGGAGTGTCATTAGCCAGAGTCACAGCAGCTGCCTCATCCGCGACCGAGTAGACAATGGCAACAGGTCCGAAGAACTCTTCGTGGTGAGCATCCATCTTTGCGGTGACGTTGGTCAGTACCACGCCACCGAAGTAGGTGCCGTTACGAGGAGTGCGTGCATGCACAGTGGCACCCTGTGCCACAGCGCGGGAGATCTGCTCTTCCAGGCCGTCTGCAGCGCTGACGGAGGACAGGGGTCCCAGGTAGGTGTCTTCGTTCATGGGGTCTGTGGGGTCCATCTCGACCATCTTGGCCGTGAACTTCTCCAAGAACTCGGCGTACAGGCTCTCGATCACGACAAAACGCTTGGCTGCGTTGCATGCCTGGGCGTTGTTGTCGTTACGCCCAGCGATTGCTGCTTCCACAGCAGCATCCATGTCGTTGGTGCCCAACAGAATAAAGGGGTCCGAGCCACCGAGTTCGAGAACAACCTTCTTCAGATTGCGGCCAGCTACCTCAGCAACTGCGGCACCCGCACGCTCGGAACCGGTCAGGGACACGCCCTGAATGCGAGGGTCTGCAATCATGCCGGCAATTTGTTTACTGTCTGCATAGAGGTTTTGGTAGGCACCAGCAGGGAAACCAGCATCGAGGAAGATCTGTTCCATGGCTGCTGCAGACTCGGGGCACTGCGACGCGTGCTTGAGCAGAATGGTGTTACCCAGGACCAGGTTAGGACCAGCAAAACGTGCCACCTGGTAGTAAGGAAAGTTCCACGGCATGATGCCGATAAGTGCGCCGAGTGAGGAGCGACGGATGATGGCAGTGCCATCACCTTCGAACTCAGGGATAGCTTCGTCAGCGAGGTAACGCTCACCGTTGGTGGCATAGAAAGAATAGATGTCAGCGGAGAAGTCGACCTCGCCATAGGCCTGAGCTAGGGGCTTACCCATCTCGCGCACAATGATCTCGGCGAGAGTGTCACGACGGTCGCGGTGAAGTTGAGCAACCTTTTCGATCATCCCTGCGCGCTGGGCAACCGTGGTGCTCTTCGACCATGTCTGGTGCGTGGTGTGAGCTGCATCGATTGCTGCAGCAATCTGTGCATCTGTAGTCGCGGCGTAGGGCTTTCCGCTTTCACCAGTTGCAGGGTTTGTGACGACGTACGTGCTCATTTCCACTCCTATGTGGCTCTATTGGGGTTACTTCTGATGATAACCATGAGCGCCTCAGAATGGGCTGTAAATTTTGGTCCCCCCGGCAGGAATCGAACCTGCGACCAAGAGATTAGAAGGCTCTTGCTCTATCCACTGAGCTACGGAGGGGTGCACAAGGGCATAACAAGACTATCAATGAGCTATTGTCCTGACTCCCAACGGAATGAGCTGCTAGTGGCGGCGCAGGGACCTAATTCTTGAACCGAAAAAAAATGAAAATCCAAAGAGGGTTAGAGCAAGTCCTAGAGGGAGAAGACTCCATGAAACTTCATTAATTCCTGTTGTTGCTAAGGCAGGAGCCCACATCGCATAAAGGGTGATGTTTGATGTGAGATTGAGGGCATCTCCTGGTTGGTAGGAAATCCCAGATCCGTCTGCTTGAGTATTCCAGCCAGAAAATGTGTACCCGGGTCGAGTTAGGTTTCCACTATTTGGAGCTGTAGAAGTAGAGCCGCTTCCGATGGTATTGGATGGGGTACCACCTGTGCCAGCGTTATTTGAGTCATAACTCAGTGTGTAAGTCGAAGAACCTTGGGTCCACAGTGCGTAAAGTGTTGTGTTGTTAATTGGGATTATTGAGGAACCTGAGGTGTAGGTCGCGCCTGTTCCATTAGGCGAGGTATTCCAGCCGGCAAAGGTATAACCAGGTTTTACCAGAGAGCCAGAGTTGCCAAGAATTGTTTGACTCCCTGTGCCATTTGTTGGGCCTGGAACCGTTCCACCACTAGAAGTATTTCCGTCGTAGGAGATCGTATAGGAAGTTGCTGCAGGTGTAGTTGTAACGGGGGTTGCAGGCCATAAAGATGGTTGAAAATCAATACTGAAATAAGCTCCACCAGATTGGGTGGCACCTAGTACAATTTCGACAGAGTTCACCTGACCATAGATAACTTCGACCCAGTTTTCTTCATTTGCTGCTGTAGAGCTGGAACTAGTGGATTGAAAACGATAAGACCCAGCCGGAATAGATCCGGTGGCGGTTTGCGGGGTCAGGACCGAAACATTGGATGCAGGGCTTTGTGATGCTGCAGAAAGTTTATAACTAGTGATTCCTGCAAATTGAGCGAATTGCTGAAGGTCGATATCACCGACATTAATTGCGACATTTTGAAGAGTGATTGGGGTGGTTGTTCCTCCTTCAACAAAATCAAGTTGATAGGTGATTGAATCAGAGCTTCCAGAAAAGTTCACAGTTGAGTTGATCATCGCGTTTGTGGCGCCTGAAGGGGCCCCAGCTTCATCAACTTTGGAGATAGTCCCACCAGTGGTTTTGGATGCAACGGTAAAAATAACATCAACTGCTTGACCACCGATTACCACAGCATTTGTATATCGATGTGTGTAGCCAACTGCAGCGTTAGTTCCAATTTCGATGTTGTTAGAAAAGGCAATTGGGGTGTAGTTGGCATCTACAACTACTGCTTGAGCGCTGACTCCTGTGACAAAAATAGTAAACATCCCGATACAGATAGATACGAGCGTTGAAAAAATTACTCGAAGTCGAGCGCCAAAAGCAGACAATGTATTCCCCAAATTCTAAGGTGTTATTCCCTCATTATATGGGGAAAATATACTTTATGTCTGAAATTGAAAGGAACATTAGTTTTCAAACGTCTTCAAGTGTTTTGGTAATGTCGAGAATAGATTTGAACGGGATTTAGGCTGAATACGTGAGAGAAACCAGCGCAGAAGCAGCAAGTATTCGTCATCTCCCTATCGCCCTGTTCACCACGGTAATGGGGCTGGGTGGTCTCACGATCGCGACAGAGAAGCTCGAATTCCTGCTCGACTGGCATGCCGGGCTTTCCATGATGTTGCTGTTCATCACCGCTGCGGTCTGGCTGACAGTCTTCGCGGCATATGTCACAAAAATCATTCGCTTCCCCGGCAGCGTCACAGATGAACTTAATCATCCTGTTCGACTGAGTTTCTTCCCCACAACGTCTATCGGGTTGATTCTCATTGCTACTGCGTCGTATGTCTATTTCCCTGCGTTTGCGCAAGGGCTCTGGTGGGTGGCCGTGGCTGTTCAGCTGTGCTTTGCGCTGTTTATTCTTGATCGCTGGATTCACCGGGAGCATTTCAGTACAGAGCACAACTCTCCGGCATGGTTTATCCCCATCATTGCCAACTTGCTCGTGCCCATTCTGGGAGGTGAGCTGGGCTATCTCGAGGTTTCCTACTTCTTCTTCGCCATCGGTATCGTGTTCTGGCTGCCTCTGATGGCCATTAGCCTCAACCGCAGTTTTTTTCACGCCCCCATGCCTCAGCGCTTGCTCCCCACGCTCTTTATTTTCATCGTGCCGCCTTCGATTGGTTTCACCGCGTGGACTTCCATGCATGGCGGTCAGGTCGATGACTTTGGTCGAGTGATGTATTTCTTCGGCCTGTTCATGACCATGATGGTTATTACGCAGTTCCGTCGCTTTATTGGCTTACCGTTCACCATCACGATGTGGGCATTTAGCTTTCCATTGGCTGCTATCACGATTGCCAGCTTTATTTACTATGGCCAGGTGCAAGAAGTGTTCTTCCTGGTCGTGGCCGTGAGTTTGTATGTGGTGTTGGCCGTTCTCGTGATCGTGTTGGTGATCAAGACCGCCGTTGCAGTGGCACGCAAGAAAGTGCTGTTGCCCGAGAGCTAGTCAGCTCTCGATACAGTTGTGTGCGTGGATACCCCCGTGAATGAAGAACAGCTACACGCCATCGGCAAGATTGCCCACACTTTCCTCTTTGTGTTGCATGACGGTGACATCGTGCATCGCAACACCGCTGTGAAGCTGGTGGCCGAGGAGCTGGAGATCCTCGATGAGGATTCCGATAAAGAGACGTTAGAACTCGTCGTGGACAAGCTCACGCCCTATCTCGACACCATGTTAGAGACCGGATTCCTGATTTCGAGGCCACAAAAGTCCGTCATGATCGCACCCAAGGGCCTCGAGGCCCTCGTCGATCATGAGGGAACATTCAGCACCGCCTTTGTTCAGGAACATTTCTCCTCGTTGCTGAATTAGTTCTCGAGTCTTAACCAGTGATGGCCTCCCCGAAGGGAGGCCATCACTGTGTATTCAAGCTTTAGAACATGTTGGGAATGCCGCCACGGTCATCTTCATCCTCGCGAGGAAGGCGAAGCGACGAGAGCGCGTCTTCCTCGGGGGTCGCAACAGGCGCTGCATAGTAGACAGGTTCAGGGGTTTCCACCGGAGCGGTGGCCGCTTCTGCATAGCTCTGTTCATACTGCTGGGCGACCCACGCGTCCTGCGCAGCGGCAACCTTAGCTTCTGGGGCTACTGACTGGTAGGCCCAGCGCTCGAGGTCGCTGGTGAAAATCTTGTTGGCCTTGCTGGGGCTGTGCAGCCAGAGCAAGAGGCGGTCACGGAACTCGGTGACAGCAGGGTCCAGTTGGTAGCCGAAGGTGGCAGAGTTGCGCTTCATTTCACCGAGCTGGTGGGTTGCCCAGTCCGCTGCGATGCCTGCACCCTTGACGTTGAGGAGGCGCACGCGAATGTCAATCTGGCCCACAGCACGGTCGCTGAGGATCTGCTCCTGGGGGCTGAGTGCATTCCAGACAGAGGCCTCCGTTGCGACATCGATGAGCGAGGCAATGACAGCAGACTTGGCCTGGTCTTCATTGGCTTTGATGTGTCGGCTGCTCACCTTGGAGGCAATAGCGCCACCTAGGATCAGGGCGACGACAACGCCGATAAGGAAAAAGGCGAGCACCAAAATGGTCGCACTGTTTGCGTTTGAGGAAAAGAAATCTTGAATGTCATTGAGCCAGTTCATAGTTTTCAAACTATGGCGATGCACAGGCGGGGGAGTTCTCCCACGCCCACACTTCAGGTATTTATCCCTTGGGGGTGGTGATGGTGCCGGTTGTGCCGGCGGTTGTCGTAGCGAGGTCAAGATCCATCACTTTGCCTGGGCGGGCAGTCTGCGCGAGCACGATACCGGCCACCACGATGGCGGCACCGAGGATCTGGACCAGGTTGAGTGCTTCTCCCAGCCACAACCACGCCACGACGAAGGCGAAGATCACTTCAGAGGAAGCAATGATGCCCGCAGGAGTGGCTTTCAAGCGCTTGAGAGCGACAAATGAGAGCACGAAAGAGACGAAAGAGCCCACCACCACTGCCCACAGCAAAGGAACCCAGAGCGGAACAATGACCTCTTCGAGTGAACCTGTCATCGAAATCTGTTGGGTGAGCACGGAGAGGTCAATTTCCCACCAGCTACTAAAGATTCCCCAGAAAGCTGTGGCAAACAGCATCGCCCAGAACGTCATTCCCATCACGCTCATGACCGTGAGTGCTTTCTCACCCACCATGAAGTAGACGGTGTAGGCGGCAGCGGCAATAAGGGCAGCAATCATGCCCCACAGCTCTACATGGGAATCCCAGACCTGCGCCACGATAGCTAGACCGGCTAAGACAAATCCGATAGCCACCCAAATACGGGGGCGGACCTGTTCTTTGAAGAACACTCGGGCAATCACCGCGACGGCCAATACTGCCAAGTATTCGAATAACAGTGCGATACCGACGCTGATCCGGGAGACAGCGACGGCGTAAAAATACTGCAGCCCGGCTACGCCAAATACGCCGAGCACAAACATCCAGAGCAATTGGCGTCTAGAAATGCGGAAAGACTTCCGGTCGCTCACCAGCAGAACAAGACCGGTCAGCACCATCACAGTCAGGGTTCGAAAGAAAGTCAGCTGTGCGGCAGAGAGCCCCGAGCTGACCAGAACCTTGATAACGCTTCCGTTGGCGCCAAAAATAAGCGCAGCCAGAAGTCCAATGATGTAGCCCATGTCAGTGTCTAATCTAGAGCACTCACGGACACCGTTAACCCTGTGATGCCCCCGCGAACGTGGGCATCACAGTAAAAGATCTAGAACTTAGAATCAAGCCAGGTTCTGGCTTCTTCAATCGAACTTTGTGGCAGAGAAAAGTGGTCATCGTTGGGGTAGGTCGACGAGGTGATGTCACCACCGAGCGCCTTAATCGCGTCAATGTATCCCAGTTGCCAGGGTAGCGGGCAGGGTCCGTTGGGGTCCTGTCCATCGATAAGGACGAGTATGGGAGCACTGGGCTTCATCTGGGCCGCAGAGCCCTTCTCAAATGCCTGCATCCAGATTGGAAGTTTCGACTTATCAACCTGAATCATCGCGCCCTGGAGATGAAAGTTGCGCGTGAGGATGTCACCGAAGTGGTGCACAGGGGCCGTGTTCCAGTTCTCCTCGAACATCTGCTTACCCAGCGGGGTGAAGACGTCATCCAAGGAAAGGGTCTCAGGGAATGCTGCGGGGAAAGCCCCCAGGATCATGAAAAGGTGAGCGTCCGGGGGAGTCGGTGCGCCATCGCCTGCAAGAGTGGCACCCAGACCGGGCAATTTCAAAGCAACCGAGGGAACACCGGGGGACATCGCCGCGGCACCCACAAGTTCCAGTTCGCCCAGAGCGTCTGAAGAAAGTTCAGCAGCGGCGGCAGCAGTGCCGCCGCCTTGGGACCATCCGACAACACCGAACTTGGTTCCAGCTCCAATATTCATTTCACGGGCTGCGTGCACGATGTTGACAGCATCTAAGGCATTCGTGACGTTGACGGTGTACTGGTGAGTTCCAGGAGTACCCATGCCCTGGTAGTCCGTGGCCACAACTATCCAGCCCTCGTCAATGAATGTCTGAAGACCTGGGACCCCGTAGTCAATGTTGGTAGTCGAGCCGGAGGCGAAATAGAGGGTGAGTTCACGAGCTGGTTCGGGCTGAGCTGAAGGGCAGGATGCGTCTCCCATGCCCGTGGTGCCGTGTGCCCAGGACATGACCTTCCGCTCTGTCCCCGGTGCTGTGGGGGCAATCACCAGTCCCGTCGATTCCGTTTCTTTACCTTGCACATCCTGGGAGCGGTAGTGAATGCGGTAGGCCACCGCTCCGATGATGCTGGTGGGGATGGTGTTCTGAGAAATCAATACGGCCGACATAGGTACCCTTCGTCTGGAATGTCTCTAATCTAGAGCTATGACAACTTTTGTTCTTGGTGGCGGCTGTTTCTGGTGTCTTGATGCGGTCTACCGCACACTCAACGGTGTCAGTGATGTCATCTCTGGCTACGCCGGTGGTGTCACGGTCAACCCCAGCTATGAAGCCGTGTGCACGGGCAACACCGGTCATGCTGAAGTAGTCAAGGTTGTCTTCGATGAGGCTGTGATTCCTGCTGAGGTCATCCTTGATGTGTTCTTTACCCTGCACGATCCTCGTCAGCTCAACCACCAGGGTAATGATGTGGGGACGCAGTATCGCTCAGCCATGTTCTACCAAAGCCCCGAACAGGAAGCTCTGTTTGCCGCTGCTATTGAACGTGCAAATGAATACTGGGGTGGCGGAATTGTCACCACCCTGGAACCTCTAGAAGTGTTTTATGACGCCGAGGAATACCACCAGGACTTCTTTGCTCGTAACCCAGGTCAGGGTTACTGCCTTGCTGTTGCTGTTCCTAAGGTCAACAAGGTGCGCGCATCGTTCGCGTCCTACATCCGCAACTAGTCCTTCACAGCCCTGTAACCGGTGAATTAACCACTAGTTTTCTGTTCTGCCCTGATTGTTGTCCTTGAGTGGCTCATTCTTCGTTCACGTGTTACCGAACGAAAGGACGTCACCATGACAGACACCATCACACTCACCGGGTTGGTTGCCACCACCCCACGACACCTCACTACCAGTGAGGGTCTCGCGATTACAAGCTTTCGTCTGGCCTCGAGCCAACGTCGCTTTGATCGCCCCACACAACGCTGGGTCGACGGCGACACCAATTGGTATACCGTCTCCAGTTTCCGCGCGCTCGCCGATAACGTTGCCGTCTCGGTCAACAAGGGCGATCGCGTTGTCGTGAGCGGAAAACTGCGCATTCGCGATTGGGAAAACACAGACCGCTCAGGAACCACGGTGGAGGTTGAAGCGGAGAATGTCGGCCACGACCTGCTCTGGGGAATCTCTACCTACACTCGTAATTCCAGCTCCAGCGACGCGGCACAGGTTGTCGCAGATGACTGGGGTGGTCTCCCCGATAAGGACGGTGACGACGAAGACCTCCCACTTGCAGCCAAAGGTCGCAAAAAAGTCGCGGCCTAGTTGATGTGAGCTCAATCACAGAACGCCCCCTTTAGACTTGGGGGCGTTCTGTCATGTTGGAGGGAGGTGCCCGATGAATATTCGCCGTGCTGTCATCGTTACGAGTGCCCTGGTGATTTCCCTTGGTCTTGCTTCTTGTTCTGCGCCGTCCGAGAAGGCTGCGTCTTCACTGTCACCTTCTGAAACTGCCACTTCTCTTGCCACAGCAACCCCCACGCCTCCCCCCGTCTTTCTTCCCGAGGGCACGGCAACTGAGAACCTTGAGTATCTCGGCTGGGTAATCAGCACCACTGTGGCATCTGACCCCGCAGCAGATTCGTATGCAGTTGCCTCGGCAGTGGGTGCGTCAGGATTTGACCCTGCAACCGTGCAGTTCACCTTCTCCACCACGGCAGCGGGTTTGCCTGCTGACACGTCGGAGATTGCGGTGCAGTTCGCCGGGGAGTGTTTGATTGGGCAATATGGTCCTGCACAGCCCACCGTGATCACGAAAGTGATGCCGCTTCTGGCTAGCGGTGGGTGCTTGATCGGCACGGACGTTCAGCCACTGAGCTAACGCCTAGAATTGAGCCATGGCTGAGTTCATTTATTCCATGGTTCGTGCCCGCAAGGCAGTGGGCGACAAGCTCATTCTCGATGACGTCACAATGTCGTTCTTCCCTGGCGCCAAGATTGGTGTCGTTGGACCCAACGGTGCTGGTAAGTCGACCATTTTGAAAATCATGGCAGGTCTCGACACTCCGTCGAACGGTGAGGCCAAGCTCAGCCCCGGCTACTCGGTTGGCATCCTCATGCAGGAGCCAGAACTCGATGAAAACAAGACAGTTCTGCAGAACGTGCAGGACGGTGTTGGCGAGATCATGGGCAAAATCAACCGTTTCAATGAGATTTCTGCCGCCATGGGTGAGCCGGATGCAGACTTTGACACTCTTCTGGCCGAGATGGGTACCTTGCAGGAAGATATCGACGCCGCCAACGGTTGGGATCTTGATTCTCAGTTGGACCAGGCCATGGATGCACTGCGTTGTCCTCCAGGCGACTGGCCTGTAGACAAGCTCTCCGGTGGAGAGAAGCGCCGTGTTGCGCTCTGCAAACTGCTCCTGCAGAAGCCTGACCTCTTGTTGCTCGATGAGCCCACAAACCACCTCGATGCGGAGTCAGTGCTCTGGCTCGAACAGCACTTGGCCAAGTATCCCGGTGCTGTCCTGGCCGTCACACACGACCGTTACTTCCTCGACCACGTCGCGGAATGGATCGCAGAAGTCGACCGCGGACACCTGTACCCGTATGAGGGCAACTACTCTACGTACTTGGAGAAGAAGCGCGACCGTTTGGAAGTACAGGGCAAGAAGGACGCCAAGCTCTCGCGTCGTCTCTCTGAAGAGCTCGAGTGGGTCCGCTCCAACGCCAAGGGACGCCAGGCCAAGTCGAAGGCACGTCTTGCTCGTTATGAAGAGATGGCTGCGGAGGCAGAAAAGACGCGCAAACTGGACTTCGAAGAAATTGTGATTCCTGCAGGTCCCCGTCTGGGCGCTGTTGTCCTCGAGGTCAAAAACCTCAAGAAGGGCTTTGGTGACCGCACCCTCATCGACGGTCTGTCCTTCTCGCTTCCTCGTAATGGCATTGTTGGAATTATCGGGCCGAACGGTGCCGGTAAGTCGACCCTGTTCAAGACCATTGTGGGCATGGAAGAACCAGACAGTGGTGAAGTTAAGATCGGTGAAACCGTCAAGATTTCCTACGTTGACCAGAGCCGTGGCGGTATTGACCCTAACCTCAACCTGTGGGAGGTCGTCTCTGATGGTCTCGACTTCATTCAGGTCGGGAACGTCGAAATTCCTAGCCGTGCCTACGTCTCCACTTTTGGCTTCAAGGGTCCAGACCAGCAGAAGAAGGCAGGTGTGCTCTCCGGTGGTGAGCGTAACCGTCTGAACCTCGCGCTGACGCTCAAGCAGGGTGGAAACCTTCTTCTGCTCGATGAGCCCACCAACGACTTGGACGTGGAAACTCTCGGAAGCCTCGAGAACGCACTGCTCGAATTCCCCGGTTGTGCTGTGGTCATCACACACGACCGGTGGTTCCTTGACCGCATTGCCACCCACATTTTGGCTTATGAAGGTACCGACGAAAACCCCAGCTACTGGCACTGGTTTGAGGGTAACTTCGAGTCCTATGAGGCCAACAAGATTGAGCGCCTCGGTGCTGACGCGGCCAAGCCACACAGCAGCACCTACCGCAAGCTCACGCGCGACTAAAGGATTCTGATGCGTTTACACATCCCCACGAACATCCGTTGGTCTGACCTGGATGCCTATGGGCATGTGAATAACGCCGCCATGTTTGGCCTACTCGAAGAAGCGCGTATTCACGCATTCTGGGCAGGGGATTCGGGGCACGGTGACGATCACTTGGCTACCCGCATTCTCGAAGGTGGGCCTACGGCTGACACCTTCACCCTCATTGCACATCAAGAGATTGAATACCTCGCACCTATTCCGTATATGCGTGAGCCCCTGGATTTGCAGATGTGGCTCGGTCACGTCGGGGGAGCAAGCCTCGAAGTGTGTTACGAAATTTACTCGCCGACGCAAACAGCGACTGCAGAGAACCCGCAGCAGCTCTTTGCCAAAGCAACGACGACCATTGTGCTGGTTGATGCGAAGACCACAAAACCACGTCGAATGACGGAAATTGAACGTGAAGCCGTCGCGCCCTATGTGGGCGACACGCTGAGCTTCAAGCGCCGAACATAGTTGATTACCAGCCAGAGAGGTCCCGTGAGTTTTCAAGGGGACCTCTCTGGTTGGAGGTAAACGAAGGAACTACTTCACTTTTCGCGTTACGGCAAACACGCTCGACAAGACAGCGATCACTCCGAAAATAGCTAAAACATAAACGGAGGTGTAGCTGAAGTAATAAAATGCGCTTGGGGAACAGAAATGGTCAGTTGTTCCTTGGGGAACGATACAGCTTGAGAAAGCAATGTCATCTGTGTACCACGCGTATCCGCTGTAGAACAGAATGCTGGCGAATATAGCGAATATCAAGGCTAGGGTTAGTTTGCCAACGAGGCTAAATCCCCACTCGACCTGCTTGGCTTCGCGTTCATCTCTGGGGTTCAACATCAAGATGCGCTCAAAAGGAGTGCTTGATTTTCTTTTTGCGAGAAAGCTGAGCGCCAGCAAGATTATTCCCAGGATGATTGCTGGTATCGAAATATTTGGGGATTCAAAAACGATGAATTCAATCCCGAAAATAATGGCGATAATCCCAAGGAGAACGGGAAATGCTGAACTGTTTATCCGGCGTTTAGTCAACATGGAACACCTCTTCTACATTTGATTCGAAATAGCGTGCTATTCGGATTGCGAGCTCGAGTGAAGGAGAATATTTCTCTGTTTCAATGGCGTTAATCGTTTGGCGTGAGACGCCTAACAGCTCTGCCAGATCGGCCTGAGATAGTTCCGCTTTAGCTCGAAGATCGCGGAGTGAACTTTTCATATGTAAAGCTTGCTTTACATCATCGATTATGTCAAGCAGGCTTTACATATTAATTTCCACAGAAATTGAAAAATCAAAGACAAAGCTTTGAGCGGTGCCTGTTATAGTTATCTCGTTGGGCTGGTCGAGAGACCCGGGTCCACATCAAGGCGAAGGAAGTCCTTCGCTACACAAAAATGACGGTGGATTTTCCTCCGTCATTTTGTTTTGGCGAATGGGGTAGCGGTGTCGACGCTAAGTATTTTCGTCGATGAGTCGGGGGACTTCGGCGAATCAGACATTGGGTACTACGTTGTTTCAATGGTTTTCCATGAACAGAAACAACTACTCCAAAAACATTTGGATCTACTGCAAGAGAAGCTCAGCTACACAGATATGGGTGACCACACTGTTCACAGTGGTGCGGCAATTCGGGGTGAAGCGGAATATCGAAATATTTCACTGAATGTTCGCAAGGCAGTCGTTGATCGACTTTTTTCATTTGTTCGTAGCGCACCCATTTATCACGAGACACTCTTTTTCAGACGGAAAGATGTGAAGGACCGTCTTGCCCTGGAAGCAGCAATTTCGAGAGGTCTGGGTGGTTTTCTTCAAGAACTAAGCACTTATTTTCGCGGTTTTGAAAACGTCATCATTTATTACGACAACGGCCAAGCGGAACTCACCAGAATTCTCAATGTTGTTATGAATGCATATTTTTTGAACGTTGAATTTCGAAATGTTGCACCATCTGAATACCGACTTTTCCAAGCTGCTGATCTTTATTGCACTCTTGAGCTTCTTAGAGGAAAAGACGAAGACAATGCATTGACGAAGTCGGATCTCTATTTCTTTGAGTCTGCTCGAAATCTGCGCCACCAATATCTAAAGAAGATCTCGAGAAAGAGACTTCCTGGAAATTAATCGAGAGCAGAGAGGCTGATTCTCCAGCGTACTTACGCGGTATAAATCACGCCGTCGGTGACAACAACGGCATATTGCTGTAGGAGTTCTTGTGCAGGGCCACCGGTGGGTTTACCTGTGCTCATGTCATAGGTGGCCTGGTGACAGTCGCACACGATTTCTTTATCGCGACAACCCACGAGGCACCCTTGGTGTGTGCAGACGGCACTGAATGCCTTGAATGCACCCTCTCTCTCCTGTGTCACAACCATCGGGGTGCCCTGAACAGTGAAATTTGCACCACCCCCGACGGGGACGTCCCCCGCGGGTCCTACTTCGAGGCCAGATTGAGTGACCATTGTCGAGGTCGCCGTTTGATCTGCCGAGCATCCTGTGAGCACCACCGCGACGCCGGCTGCCCCTAGTGCGCTCAGGCCGAGGAGTTCACGGCGTGTGAGCTGGGGAGTGAGATTACGAGCTGCCATTAGATCTCCATTCCGGGAACGCGAATCATTCCTTCTTGTGCGACAGATGCCAGAAGTATTCCTTCGCGGGAATAGATCCGACCTTGAGTTAAACCGCGGCCGCCTTGCGCACTCGGGGATTCTTGGACATAGAGAACCCACTCGTCGATGCGTCCAAAGCGGTGAAACCACATGGCGTGGTCGAGGCTTGCCGTTTTAAGTCCGGGCGTGGACCACGCAACACCATGCCGACGCAGGATGGGTTCGAGCAGGGTGTAGTCGCTGGCATAGGCGAGGGCAGCTCGGTGGAACGCAGGGTCATCGGGCAGGGCAGACAAGCTGCGCATCCACACCGCTTGGTGGGCCACATGGGAGCCGTTGACAGTGAGGTAAATGGGGGATTCAACGTGACGCAGGTCAATCGGGCGCTGAGTGGCCCAATACTTTGCCACGGGGTGATCAACGTCTCCGAGCACTGATTCCACGGTTGGCAGGGTTTCAGGGTCGGGAATATCGCTGGGCATTTCGATGAAATGATCCAGTCCTGGATCTTCCACTTGGAACGAGGCAATCATGGAGAAGATGGGGGCGCCGTTTTGATAGGCCTGGGTGCGACGAGTCGAGAAAGAGCGACCGTCGTGAATGCGATCCACCGAGAACGTAATGGGTTGGGTGGCATCACCGGCTCGCAAGAAGTAGCCGTGCAGAGAGTGCACGGGGCGTTCTGGGTCAACCGTGTTCGACGCGGCCACGAGGGACTGTGCCATGACCTGGCCGCCATAGACGCGGCCGTGCGGCATGTATTGGCTGGGGGCAGTGAAAACATCCTCCCCGTTGACGCTGGGCTCGGTGGCCAGGCTCAGCGTGGCGAGAAGAGCCTCTGTATTGGGGTGGGATGACACAGGATGCATGAGTCCTCAACGGGTTCGGTGCGAAACGCAGAAGTGATTCATTCGCTAGTTTAGGTTGAGACATGACGAATACGGTGACCCTCGCGAGCGAGCATGATTCTGCAGACCTCAAGACGTTCCTCGAGCGTGCTGATCGGCTCGGGTGTGAACATGTCTGGCTTATCGGTGCCGGCACTGCTCTCGTGGCGTATGTGGCTGTTTTGACACCCCAGGGATTGCTGGATATTGCTCCCACGGTGCTCGGAATGCGCATTTTTGAACGCTCCGAAGATTCCTCCCTAGATACCGTGGTGCACGTCCGCGCGATGCTCGATCGTCTCGCCCACGACGCGCTCGTGATTCCTCTGCCTGTCGGACAAGCGGGAATTGCGTGGACGGGTGTTGCCCCGCCCCGCGGTGGCTGGAAGCCAACCGGTGACATGCTCGAAATCGAGCTTCACCTCACTGCAAAAGCCGGGATTGAAGAAGTGGCCCAAGCCAACGGGCTGGGCACCAACATCGTTACCGCGGTGCGCGAAGAAGTCTGGCGTCGTCCCCTCAACGTGCAGCACACGGAGGCCGCCATTACCGTGCCAGCGGGGATCGCTTTTGCCGGCTTTGGCCTGGGATTCTTTGGAACCGGTATCGCTCAGGTCACGCAATCAGGCGCGTGGACGCGCATCACGACCGAGCGTGGCCACATTCTGGTGAAGTAGTTATTCCTCGAAGGTATTCGTCATGGCATATGCCGCACGCTCGAGATAGCTCAGTAACGTTTCGCGGTGTAAGGGCGAGAGGTGCAGGGTGTCCACGGCATGTTCCATGTGGCCTAACCAGCGATCACGGGCGTCCGGATTGATTCTGTAGGGCATGTGACGCATCCGCAGGCGGGGGTGCCCGCGGGTATCGCTATAGGTGGAGGGGCCGCCCCAGTATTGCTCGAGGAAAAGCTTGAGTCGCTCTTCTGCAGGGCCGAGGTCCTCTTCTGGATACATGGGCTTGAGCACGGGGTCCATGGCTACACCTTTGTAAAACTCGTGAGCGAGCTTGGCAAAGACCGCCTCACCGCCTACCTCCTCATAGAAGGAGACCAGTTCTTCGCTCATTACTCAGAAGCCTGCGTTGCGCTCGTGTCGCGGACGGCTTTCTTTACGGGGGCCTTCTTGGTCACAAGCTTCTTGGCGGGTTGTTTCACAAAAGCGGCAATCGGCTCTGCGGCTTCACCATATGTCATGTTTCCCACACGGGTGATTTCACCGTTACGCACAAACCAGATGGTCCCGTCATCACCCCTGATCGTGGTGATGCGCACACCGACCGACTCCACCACGCCAATGGCGAGCCCCACATCAACGCGGTCACCCACGCCGAGTTGGTCTTCAAAGACCATGAACATTCCGTTGAGGACGTCCTTCACAATGTTCTGGGCACCAAAACCCAAGGCTGCAGCACCGATACCGGCAGAGGCCACAATGGCAGTCACCGAGACACCAATTTCTTGCAACACGATAATGACCGCCACAGAAATTACCAGCCACGAGATCACGTTGCTAAAAACGGTGCCCATGGTTTGGGTGCGCTGAACCTGGCGCAACGCGGTGATGTTGGCCGGAACGCCCGCAAGCGCATGTTTCTGGTTCTTGTTGTGGGCATCGGTCACCATGCGACGAATCACACGGCGGCTCATAGCCAACAAAATCCAGCGAATAATCGCTGCGGTGACAACGGTCACCACAATGTTGATGGGGATAGAAGCTGCGTGATAGATCTCGTAGAGAGTGTCCGTAATGTTCATCGGTTAGCCCTGAGCGTCCCGTGCCTGCGCCTTGAGCGTGCGCTCGGTGCCGGCCAGGTTCTCCACGATCAAACGGCGCAGCGGTGCTGGCGGGTTGTTTGTCGCGAGGTAGTTGCGCGTTGCCTCAGCGAGCGCTTCGTTGGCCAGCGGGGAGGGGTAGTAGCTTTCGACGAGTTCCTCTGCGATGGCATAGCTTCTGTGTGCCCAGATCTTCTCGATCGCGTCGAAGTATTGGGCAATGAAAGGCTCAAGTACCGCGAGGTCCTGTGCTTTATTGAAACCCAGGCCGGTTGCGCGCACGATGAGGTTGGGCTTGTCATCGGCTACCCAGACAGAATCCCAGGCGGCTTGCTTCTGGGAGAGCGTGGGCAGCGCAGCCTTAGCGTGCGCTGCAGACTGTGCACCGGTCGCCGTGTTGTCTTCAGCGAGGTACGCGTCGATGTCTGCTTCGTTCACGCGGCCACCTGCGGCCAGCGAGATGAGCAGTTCCCAGCCCAAGTCAGTGTCGATATCGAGAGAACCGAGTGAAATTGTTCCAGCACGCAATGCCTTGACATTATCGAGCTGTTCTTCGGTGGTCGCCAGGGCTGCAAAGCTGCGCAGGAACTGGAACTGGAGGTCGCTCCCAGCCTCAGCGTCGTTGGCAAGTTTCCACAAGGCGTTAGCTACCCGAATGGTTTGCGCCTCGCGTGTGGCGGGATCCACATAGCTGGTGGCTACCAGGAGCAGCTGGCTCAGCACAGTGCGCACAACGGTGGACTCTGACTCTGTCGCAATGTTGCCCAGCACCAGGTCAATAAAGTCACGCCCAGCAGTCTCGGCATCGCGAGTGGAATCCCACACCGAACCCCACACGAGCGAACGTGCCAGGGGGTCTTCGATGTCTTTGAGGTTAGCAATGGCAACCCTCAAAGACGCTTCATCGAGACGAATCTTGGCGTAGGCAAGGTCGTCATCGTTGATCAGGATCAAATCGGGGCGTGTTAGTCCCACCAGTTCAGTTACGGAGGTACTCACGCCATCGACATCCAGCTCAATACGGTGAACGCGCACCAACTTGCCGTTAGACAGGTTGTAAAAACCAATAGCCATGCGGTGCGGGCGAATGGTGGGCCAGTCAGCAGGCGCAGTCTGCTCAATGCTGAAGCTCGTGATTGTTCCGTCTGTATCGGTAGCCAGGGCGGGACGCAGCGTGTTTACACCGGCTGTTTCCAGCCAGAGCTTGGACCAGGTGGTCAGATCGCGGCCAGAGGTTGCTTCAAGTTCGACGAGAAGGTCGGTGAGTTCGGTGTTGCCGTAGGCGTGCTTTTTGAAGTACTGGCCAACTCCGGCGAGGAACTGGTCTTGACCAACCCAGGCACCCAGTTGCTTGAGTACCGAGCCACCCTTGGCATAGGTGATGCCATCAAAGTTGACACGCACTGCATCGAGGTCTGGAATATCCGCCACGATGGGGTGGGTCGACGGAAGCTGATCCTGGCGATACGCCCAGCTCTTCTCCATCACGGCAAAGGTGGTCCAGGCTTCGTGCCACTCGGTGGCCTCAGCCGTGGCCAAGGTGGATGCGTATTCGGCAAAGCTCTCGTTGAGCCACAGGTCATTCCACCAGCGCATGGTGACGAGGTCGCCAAACCACATGTGCGCTAGTTCGTGCAGAATCGTGACCACACGACGCTCACGAATGGCATCGGTCACCTTGGAGCGGAAGACGTAGCTCTCAGTGAAGGTGACACAGCCAGCGTTTTCCATCGCGCCTGCATTGAATTCAGGCACGAACAGCTGGTCATACTTCTCGAATGGGTAGGCGTAGTCAAACTTGCTCTCAAAATACGCGAAACCCTGACGGGTCTTCTCGAAGACGTAGTCAGCATCCATGTATTCAGACAATGACTTACGGCAGAACACACCCAGTGGAATCACGCGACCGTCGCTGCTGGTCAGTTCACTGCGCACCACGTCGTAAGGGCCGGCAACAAGGGCGGTGATGTAGCTGGAGATGCGGGGAGTGGGAGCAAAGCTCCAGGTGGCGGTGCCGTTGTCTCCCTTGACGGGAGCGGGAGTGGGCTGGTTGCTGGTGAGCACCCAGTAGTCAGGCGCGGTCACGGTGAAAGCGAATGTTGCTTTGAGGTCAGGCTGCTCGAACACGGCAAACATGCGGCGAGAGTCGGGGACTTCGAACTGGGTGTAAAGGTAGACCTCGCCGTCGACAGGGTCAACGAAGCGGTGCAGACCCTCACCAGTGTTGGTGTACTTCGCCTCGGCGACAATCATCAGAGTGTTCTGTGCCGCGAGGTTGTCTAACTGGATACGCACGCCAGTGCTCACTGCTGAAGGGTCCAATTCGACCCCGTTGAGTGTGACACTGTGCACGCTCGAGGTGATGGCATCAATGAAAGTGGAGTAGCCAGCTGCGGCAGAGAAATTGACCGTGGTGGTGGTCCCAAAAACTTCTGCACCTCGCATCAAGTCCAGGTCGACCTGGTAGCTGTGCACGGCAATGTTCTGCGCGCGATCGATGGCTTCTAAGCGGGTGAGGTTCTCTCCGGACACTACTTTTCCTTCCAGCGGTTTATATAAGAGCCTAACCCGGCCACACCGCCCCTAAAATCGAGGAATGCGCATTCATATCGCCACCGACCACGCTGGACTCGAATTCAGCCAGTTCCTGCAGAATCACTTGGCCGAGGCCGGTCACGAGGTCATCGACCACGGACCAGTTGAATATGACGCACTCGATGACTATCCCGCCTTCTGCATCAACGCTGCCGCAGCTGTTGCTGCCGACCAGGCCGCCGGTGTGCAGGCCCTGGGCATCGTCTTTGGCGGTTCCGGTAATGGCGAGCAGATTGCGGCTAACAAGGTCGCAGGCATCCGTGCGGCACTGGTGTGGAGCCTCTCCACGGCAGAGCTCGCCCGTCAACACAACGATGCCAATGTCATCTCGATTGGAGCCCGTCAGCACACTCTTGAGGAAGCAGTGAGTTTCATCGATGCATTTATTGCAGAGCCTTTCTCCGGAGATGAGCGTCACGTCCGTCGTATCGCGCAGCTGGCGGAGTATGAAACCACTGGTGATATCGCCGGCAAGGGTGTCGACAAGTACTAAGGCCTGACCATGCCTGAGGGTCACTCCGTTCACCGCATTGCGCGGCAGTTTGAACGAAATTTTGTAGGACATCGCGTTGCGGTGTCATCGCCCCAAGGACGCTTTGCCGACGGTGCGAAAGCTCTCGATGGTGCCACACTCACCGAAGTGTGGGCAGTGGGCAAGCAGATGTTCATGGGCTTCGATGATGGGGCCTGGTTGCGCATTCACCTCGGCATGTATGGGGCGTGGGATTTCTCCGGAGATATTCAGATGGATGCCACCATCGCCTCGGCGAATGGTCGCATGGGACAAACCAATCAGCGTGGCACCGTCTTTGATGATGCGGGTGAGAACTCCCTCACTTCCATAGGGGCTCCCCGGAAAACTCGCGTGCGGATGGCAGAAGCCGAGAAGGAATCTGATGTCTCGGCCGAATTCCCGCCTGAGCCCATTGGTCAGGTCCGCGTTCGTCTGCTGACCGAGACGGTCTGTGCAGACCTGCGCGGACCCACCGCCTGTGAAGTACTGAGTGCAGAACAAGTCACCGCAGTACTGAACCGACTCGGTCCAGATCCGCAGCGTGATTCCAGCGATGAAGCTGGACAGAAATTTGTGGACACCATCACGAAGAAAAACACCCCGATTGGGTTGTTGCTCATGGATCAGTCAGTGGTGGCTGGCATTGGCAACGTGTACCGTGCCGAGATGCTTTTTCGTGCGGGTATAGACCCTTACCGCCCCGGCAAGAAGATCACCACAGATGAAGCATGGGCACTGTGGCGAGACTGGGTCTATCTGTTGGAGATTGGTGTGCAAACCGGGCAAATGATGACCATTGACGGTTTGGAGGGGGAGGACTGGCGTCAGGCCATGGCGCACCGTGCAGACCGGCACTGGGTTTACAAACGTGAAGGCTTGCCCTGCAAAAAATGTGGCACCAACATTCGACTCGAAGAGATGGCCAACCGCAAGCTCTATTGGTGTCCGTCATGCCAAACTTGAGCCATGCAGCTCACGCTTACTAACGCGAGAATCCCCGGTGAACGTGGCTTGATGGGGAGCCTGATCAATGTGATCATCACCGACGGCATCATCAGCGACATTGAGTTCGTAGGGGCCACCGGCGCCATCACGCTGGAGCCTGATCTCTCCGGTGAAACCATAGATCTGGGTGGTCGTTTCCTTATTCCTGGCTTATGGGATGCACACACGCACTTCACGTCCTGGTCCATGATGCGCAAGCGCCTCAACCTGGAAGGTGTTGAGTCAGCCCGCGAGGTCGCTCAGCGCGTCAAGGAACGTCGAACCACTCAGACCGGCACCATGGTTGGTTTCGGTTGGCGGGGAAGTCTCTGGGAGGAAGCTCCCCACTTCAGTATTTTGGATGACGCGTGCTCGGATGTGGAGGTGTATCTCTTTAGTGGAGATGGCCACAGCGTCTGGCTGAACAGCCTGGCGTTGGAAGCTCGCGGTCATGCCGGACATCCCAATGGTTTGCTCGTCGAAGACGACTGCTTCGCTATTTGGTCCTCGCTGGGGGATTTGTCCCCTGAGGAACTCGACAAGACCGTACTTGAAGCTGCACAAGCAGCCGCTTCGCGGGGTGTGGTGGGCATCGTTGACTTCGAGATGGGCTGGATTCTGCCGGATTGGCGTCGGCGAATCGGGAACGGTAACGACTACCTCCAAGTACAGTTCAATGTCTATACCGAACACCTCGAGCGCGCTATCGAAACAGGCCTGCGCACCGGAGACATCATTGCCTCCACCGAAGGCCTGCTCCGAATGGGGAACTTCAAAGTCATTTCAGATGGCTCACTGAACACCCGCACCGCGTTCTGCCATGACCCATATCCTGGCCTCACGGGCAAGCATGCCCGTGGCATGCTCAACGTCCCCTACGACCAGCTGGTGTCGTTGATGGGCCGGGCCAGTAGTTCGGGTATTACCCCGTCGATTCATGCCATCGGGGATGACGCCAACACGTTCGCTCTCAATGCTTTCGAAGAAGTGGGTTGTGAAGGCACCATCGAACACGCACAGTTGCTGGCCTGGGAAGACATTCAGCGTTTTGCTGATCTTGGCGTGATTGCCTCCGTTCAGCCAGAACATGCCATGGACGACCGAGATGCGGCAGACGTGCTCTGGGCTGGGCGCACCGATCGGTGCTTCCCTTTCGCCTCTCTGTTGGACGCCGGCGTGCAACTGGCCATGGGCTCAGATGCTCCCGTGGCCCCGCTGGATCCGTGGCTTGCCATTGCCTCGGCTGTTGAGCGCACGCGTGATGAGCGTGCACCGTGGCATCCCGAGCAGCGCATTGAACCTCAAGCGGCACTCGATGCCTCAGCACGCACACGCCTCGCTGTTGGTCAACGCGCAGATTTGTGTGTGGTGGATATTGATCCGCTGTATGCCTCAGTGGAGGAACTGCGTTCGATGCCCGTTTCGGCCACGTTTATGGGCGGCCGGGTCACCTATTCTTCGCTTTAACGGGCGTGAACAGTGGCGAGTTCATCCCAGCGGGTGGTGGCGCGCAGGGAGAGCATCTCGCGTTTCATTTCCCAATGCCGGGGAGATTTGAAGCCGGCAGCGCCTAAGCCGATACTGAATGCTCCGTGTTTTTCCATCACCTGATCGAGTACTTCACCGAGCTGCCTGCTTTCGTGCACAGGAGTGAAGAGGTCAAGATACTGGTGGGAGGACTTGGGGCTCACATCGTGCAACATGATGCCTGCGCGCACATACTTCCGGCCATCCTCAATGCGGTCCAGTAGTACCGCACTGGAGGCTTTGAGAATCTCCACTGGGTCATTAGTGGGGACCGAGAACACCGCGTTCATATAGGGGGAGTGGAAGGGTTCGTTGGCAAAGCGGGAGGTTCCGGCAAAGCAGGTGAGCGCTCCGGCCACTGAACCCTGCTTGCGCAGCCGTTTGCTCACGCGCTGGGCATAGACAGCGAGTACTTCTTCCATCTGTTTGCGCGTGGTCACCGGCGTGGCAAAGCTACGGGAATACATCACCTGGTTCTTCACCAGGCGTTCGCCCTCGAGCGTGATGCAGTCGATCCCGCGGAGCTCATAGAGTGAGCGCTGCACCACCACGCCAAACTTCTTCTTGATGCGGACCGGGTCCGCATCTCTGAGGTCTTTGATGGTGTGGATGCCCATGCTGTTCAGGCGTTTGCTCAGGCGCCGCGCAATGCCCCAGATATTGTCCACCGGCAGTGCTGCCATGATCTGATCGATGCGGTCAGGGCCGAACGTCTCGAGATTACACACTCCGTTCAGCCCAGCGGATTTCTTAGCTCCGCTATTGGCGAGCTTGGCTTGGGTCTTCGACCGGCCAATCCCGACGCACACAGGCAAGCCCACGCGGTTGTGTATGGCGGCCTTGATCTGGCGACCCTTCTCCACGAGCTCTTCAGGAGTGCCCTGCAGCTCGAGGAACGCTTCATCGATGCTGTAGACCTCCACGTGGGGAGAGAACTCGTGCAGAATGCTCATCACGCGCGCAGACATATCCCCATAGAGCTCATAGTTCGACGAGCGGGCAACCAGTCCCACCGAGGGGGCCCATGCCGACAGCTTGAACCAGGGCACGCCCATGGCGACACCCAAAGCTTTTGCCTCGTTACTTCTGGCTACGACGCAACCGTCGTTATTGGAGAGCACCACGACAGGTTTGCCTTCGAGCCGGGGATCAAAAATGCGCTCGCAGGAGGCAAAGAAACTATTCACGTCCACCAGGGCGATGCGGCGCTGGGGAGCCTCAGACATGGTGCAGACACCTCGTGACAACACCCCAGATGGTGAGTTCACTGAGGGCAGCCACAGAAATATCGGGATAGTGCGGGTTTTCTGCCTTGAGGAGAACCCGTTCTGACCGAATAAACAAACGTTTGAGAGTGAGTTCTCCATCGAGCACTGCCACCACGACGTCGCCGTCGCGAGGTGTCAGGGCTCGATCCACAATGACCTCGTCCCCGTCGCTGATGCCGGCATTCTTCATGCTGTCACCAGCCACGCGAACAATAAAGGTCGAGTTCACATCTTTGATGAGGTGGGTATTGAGGTCCACGCGGCCGTCAAAATAATCTTGCGCGGGGGAGGGAAATCCAGCCTGAACGGCCGTTGACGCGGCCAAAATGGCCGGAATTGATTCCCCAGACAGCGGTCTGACTGTCCATGGTGAGAGTGGCTGTGCCATCTCGAGTCCCTCCTGCTATTCGAATATATCTTCGAATAGTTGAGCATAACCCACGGACAGGCGGCAGTGCTAGTCGAGATTTCTTAGAGGGTAAAAACAGGAAAATCCCCCGAAAAATCGGGGGATTTCTGTGTAATGGAGGGGATGACGGGAATCGAACCCGCGTGATCAGTTTGGAAGACTGAGGCTCTACCATTGAGCTACATCCCCGTGCTGCCCAAGCCGGTTGGCGCGGGGCACTCGACCTATCTTATACATAGTAGAGTGGTACTCGGTCATTTCGCCTCGGCGAATACCGGCCTTGCGGCGTTGTCTTCGGTACAACGTGGTCGCAGGACCGGGGCGTAGCTCAGCTTGGCTAGAGCGCCCGCTTTGGGAGCGGGAGGTCGCAGGTTCGAATCCTGTCGCCCCGACCACATCCAGATCCATCACCATCACAAGCAGGAGTACCCCTTCGTGAAGACCAAGGTCGAAAAACTGAGCAACACCCGCGCCAAGCTCACCATCACGGTGACGGCTGAGGAGCTCAAGCCAGCAATCAAGCACGCCTACGAGCACATCTCTGAGTCGCTCAACATCCCCGGCTTCCGCAAGGGTAAGGCACCTGCTGCACTCATTGACCAGCGCGTTGGTCGCATGGCCGTGCTTGAGCACGCCGTGAACGAGGGCCTCGAAGGTTACTACCGTCAGGCAGTTGTCGACGAGAAGGTGCGCCCCATGGGTCGCCCCGCTGCAGACATCGTGACCTGGCCCGCCGAGAAGGACTTCTCTGGCGACCTGGTTCTTGAAGTCGAAGTAGACGTTCGTCCCGAGATTACGCTGCCTAAGTTCGAAGACATCACCGTTGAGGTTGAGGCTTCTGCCGTCTCCAAGGATGACGTGCAGAAGGAACTCGATGACCTACGCAGCCGCTTCGGCACGCTTGTCACCGTGGACCGTCCCGCCAAGAAGGGCGACTTTGCTCAGCTTGACCTCGTTGCCACCATCGGTGGTAAGGAAGTAGACACCGCACAGTCCATCTCTTACGAGGTTGGCTCGGGCGAGCTCATCGACGGTATCGATGAAGCCATTGACTCTCTCACCGCGGGTGAGTCCACCACCTTCGAGTCTGACTTGCTCGGTGGCGACCACGAGGGTGAAAAGGCACAGATTGCTGTGACCGTGACCGCTGTCAAGGAGCGCGAGCTTCCCAAGGCTGATGACGACTTCGCTCAGATTGCGTCTGAATTCGACACCATTGCTGAGCTGACCGAGAGCCTCAAGGTTCAGGCAGAGCAACGCAAGGTTGCAGTTCAGGCTCGCGAAGCACAGACCAAGCTCATTGACCAGCTCGTCGACAGTCTCAAGATTGAGGTTCCTCAGGGTGTTATCGATGACGAGGTGAACCGCCACCTCGAGGGTGAAGGTCGCCTTGAAGACGACACACACCGCGCAGAGGTCAACGAAGAGACTCTCAAGATGTTCTCCTCGCAGATCCTGCTCGACTCTGTCGCTGAAGCATCGGGCATCCAGGTCAGCCAGGACGAGCTCACCCAGTACATCGTCCAGGGCGCTATGCAGTACCAGATGGACCCTTCTGAGTTCGCCAAGATCCTCACCGAGAACAACCAGGTTCCTTCGATGGTTGCTGAAGTTGCCCGTAACAAGGCCATCGGTGTTCTCCTGGGCAAGGTCAAGGTTGTCGACACCAAGGGCAAGGCCGTTGACATGGGCGCATTCGCTCTTGTTGAAGAGAAGCCTGCCAAGGCTGAGAAGCCTGCCAAGGCAGATGCAGCTGAGAAGCCTGCAGCTAAGAAGCCCGCCGCTAAGAAGCCTGCAGCAAAGAAGGACTAGTCCTTCACGGGCAGAACAACTTAACCCCCACAGGAAACTGTGGGGGTTTGTTCGTTAAGTCCTAGGCAGCAAAGCTGGCAACGAGGTGCTGCACGAAACTGACCAGCAAGCTGATGCCGATAGTCAGCATGACGACTGCAATGATGGCGTCGAGCACCCGCCAAGCGGTGGGTTTTGTGAACACGGGGGCAAGTGCCCGGGCCCCGAAGCCCAGCACGCTGAACCACAGCAGACTGCCGATCATCGCCCCAATTGCGAAGTACCAGCGGTTGGCTTCATAGGTTCCGGCCACGGATCCCAGAAGCAGAACAGTGTCGAGGTATACGTGGGGGTTCAGATAGGTGAGGGCTAGTGCCGTTCCAACAGCCACTTTGAGGCTGACGGCTTTTCCGCCGGTGTCCGTAGTGAGAACCTCAGGCTTCCAGGCACGCCTGGCTGCCATCACGCCGTAGGTGCATAGGAATACGCCACCGACGAGTTCGATGAGGAGCAGAAGCCATTCAAGCTGTTGAATGATCGCCCCCAGACCAGCTACACCCACGGCAATGAGCAGAGCATCAGAAATGGCACAGATAGCGACAATGACGAAAACATGCTCTTTGCGTAATCCTTGGCGCAGAACGTACGCGTTCTGCGCGCCAATGGCCACGATAAGGGAGAGCCCGAAACCAAAGCCAGCGAGCGCAGCAGTGAACAGCGGGGTCATGCGCTTCAGTCTAGTTCTCAGTCAATTCCAGAAATCCTCCAAGCCCGTTCTCAGCTTGGACTACTTGAATATGAGCACTGGCCACTATTTGTTTGGAGAACTACGCATGAAATGCCCCAATGACGCTGCCACCCTTGTGATGTCTGACCGCGCCGGAGTGGAAATTGATTACTGCCCTGAATGTCGCGGTGTGTGGCTGGATCGCGGTGAACTCGACAAAATCTTGGAGCGTTCTGCAACGGCACCAGCACCAACGGCTTCATCACCTCGAATGGATGCCCCTCAGCCCCGGTATGACAACTACAACCAGGGATACAAAAAGAAGCCCTCAAGCTGGCTGACCGAAATCTTCGACTAGACCCAACGCCTCATTGGGTATGGCAGGCCTCCACAATCGTGGGGGCCTGCCGTATGTCCGGATTGCTGTGGGCGAACGCCACTCCGCCTGAGGCGAACACTGCCGTGTCGGGGGTCTGCGCTCCACTAGATTCGAAACACCGCAAGAGAAATGTCTCGTGGTTGTTGAAATGGAGCTGACATGGCCGAAATGGTAATGCCGAACAATGTGTTTGAGCGTTTGCTGAAGGACCGCATTATTTGGTTGGGTTCTGACGTGCGCGATGACAACGCAAACGAGATCTGCGCGAAGATGCTGCTCCTGGCTGCAGAAGATGCCGAGAAGGACATTTACCTGTACATCAACTCTCCCGGTGGTTCTATCACCGCGGGTATGGCTATCTATGACACCATGCAGTTCGTTCCTAACGACATCGTGACCGTGGGTATCGGTATGGCTGCCTCGATGGGGCAGCTCCTGCTGACCTCAGGCACCAAGGGGAAGCGCTACATCACCCCCAACGCTCGTGTTCTTCTCCACCAGCCACACGGTGGTTTCGGTGGAACTGCATCCGACATTCAGACTCAAGCTGCACTCATCAACTCGATGAAGCAGAGCCTGGCCAAGATCACAGCTGATCAGACCGGTAAGTCAGTCGAGCAGATCAACGCTGATGGTGACCGCGACCGCTGGTTCACCGCTCAGGAAGCTCTCGAGTATGGCTTCGTCGACCACGTCCGTGCTTCTGCCAGCGATGTCGCTGGTGGCGGTGGAACAAAGACTGCCTAAGCGCCGGAATAGATACGAGGACTCATTATGAATATCCCTAACTTTGAGAGCCGCTACGTTCTTCCTACCTTCGAAGAGCGCACTGCCTACGGCTACAAGCGCCAGGACCCCTACGCCAAGCTGTTTGAAGACCGCATTATCTTCCTGGGGGTCCAGGTCGATGACGCCTCTGCAGATGACGTCATGGCGCAGCTGCTCGTTCTGGAAAGCCAGGACCCTGACCGTGACATCGTGATGTACATCAACTCTCCCGGCGGATCCTTCACCGCGATGACGGCCATCTACGACACCATGCAATACATCCGTCCCCAGGTTCAGACGGTCTGCCTCGGCCAGGCAGCCTCCGCCGCTGCCGTGCTGTTGGCAGCTGGTGCTCCAGGTAAGCGCCTTGCCCTTCCTAACGCTCGTGTTCTCATTCACCAGCCATCTGCAGGCGATGGTGGCCGCGGCCAAGCTTCCGACATTGAGATTCAGGCCAAGGAAATCATGCGCATGCGTGAATGGCTGGAAGAGACCTTGTCCAAGCACTCCAACCGCTCGATTGAGCAGGTCAACAAGGACATCGACCGCGACAAGATCCTCTCGGCTGCAGAAGCGCTTGAGTATGGTCTGATCGACCAAGTTCTTACCTCGCGCAAGAACGCGGTTATCCCGGCATAGTCACACACATCGTTCAGAACACCTCGACTTAGGTCGAGGTGTTCTGTTTTCGGCACGCCGAACCAGTGAAGTACTCAGGTGAACAAGAACGTCAGTGCTTCAGGTTAGGCTCAAATATCTAGGAAACAACACTAGAAGGAGTTCCCCATGGCACGCATCGGCGAAAGCGCTGACCTGCTCAAGTGTTCCTTCTGTGGCAAGAGCCAAAAGCAGGTCGCCCAGCTCATTGCCGGGCCCGGTGTCTACATTTGCGACGAGTGTGTTGAACTCTGCAATGAGATCATCGAAGAACGTCTTGCTGAGGCAAATGAAGAATCACAAGTCGAAGACTTTGATCTGCCGAAGCCTCGTGAAATCTTTGCCTTCCTCGAGGAATATGTCATCGGTCAGGAGCCTGCCAAGAAGGCTCTCTCCGTTGCTGTCTATAACCACTACAAACGCGTACGCGCTGGTGAAGGTGTCAAGACTGCAGAGGACAAAGCCAACGAGGTGGAGATTGCCAAGAGCAACATTCTTCTCATTGGTCCCACCGGTTGCGGAAAGACTTACCTCGCTCAGACTCTTGCCCGCCGTTTGAATGTTCCGTTCGCTGTTGCTGACGCAACATCGCTGACGGAAGCCGGCTATGTCGGTGAAGACGTCGAGAACATCCTGCTGAAGCTCTTACAGTCTGCTGACTTCGATGTGAAGCGTGCCGAACAGGGCATCATTTACATCGATGAAATCGACAAGATTTCCCGTAAGGCGGAGAACCCTTCCATCACCCGTGACGTATCTGGTGAAGGTGTGCAGCAGGCTCTGCTGAAGATCTTGGAAGGCACCATCGCGTCCGTGCCGCCACAGGGTGGTCGCAAGCACCCTAACCAGGAATTTATTCAGCTGGACACCACCAACGTACTGTTCATCGTTGCCGGTGCATTCGCAGGACTCGAAGACATCATTCAGTCCCGTGCGGGCAAGACAGGGATTGGCTTCGGCGCTCCACTACAAAGCAAAGACGAAGCGCGCGACTTCTTCGCAGAGGTACTTCCCGAAGATCTGCACAAGTTTGGTCTGATTCCAGAGTTCATCGGTCGTTTGCCTGTGATCGCCACGGTGTCCCCTCTGGATCGCAGTGCTCTCATTGACATCCTCACCGAGCCCAAGAACGCCCTCGTCAAGCAATATCAGCGCATGTTTGCCCTTGATGATGTGGAGCTCGAGTTTGAGCCCGCAGCGCTAGATGCCATCGCCGACTTGGCTGTGCTGCGCCAGACCGGTGCTCGGGGTTTGCGTGCCATCCTCGAGAACGTCCTCGGTCCCATCATGTTCGAGGTCCCCTCGACAGATCAGATCCACAAGGTCATCATCACGGCAGAGTGTGTGAGTGAAAACGCTGCGCCCACCATCATTCCTCGTTTGGCCTCTGCCATCGATGATGAGCCGGAAGAACGCACTGCCTAACCAGCACTGCTAATATTTCTCTATCGCCATCATTGGCGAATAAGCGACTGCCGAGCCCGGCCCACGCTTCGCGGATAACATTCCTGTTTATCCTTCATGCGAATTGTGACCCGAGGACCATCGATGAGTAACGCACCTGCCACTAGCTCTTCTGAGCTCAACATTGGCGTGCCTTTCTCCTTCGAGGTCTATCCACCCCGCAACCCAGAACTCCAAGAAGCACTTCATCGCACCATTCTTGAGTTGGCCGCTTCTGGCCCTGACTTCATCTCGGTCACCTATGGTGCTGGCGGCTCCTCGCGTGACGCAACGCTCGACTGCGTGAAATTCATCCTCGCTAACACCGATGTGGAGCCCATGGCACACCTGACGTGTGTCGCCGAGTCTTACCAAGGCGCCAATGAGCTTGTGCGTACATTCCTCGACGCTGGAGTCCGCTCTTACCTGGCATTGCGCGGCGATCCACCAGAGGGCACCGAAGAGGGCGAGAACTTCCTGGGCGATCTGGGCAGTGCATCTGAGCTCGTTCAGCTCATTCACCGCGTTCAGGCCGAGCGAGAGCCATTCGTCTTCGAGGATGAACCGCGTTGGCATGTCGGGGCAACCCGGTTGAGCCAGAAGCGTGAGTTTGTGCGCATTGGTGTCGCAGCATTCCCCAACGGTCATCCACAGTCACGATCCAAGACGCAAGACATTGATGTGCTGCTGGCTAAGCAAGCAGCTGGTGCCAACCTGGCTATCACCCAGCTCTTCTTCCACGCTGATGACTATCTCTCATTCGCTCACAAGGCGAAAGAAGCAGGCCTCACCATGCCGATCATTCCCGGCATTATGCCTGTCATTAGCCCAGGCCGTCTGCGACGCATGATCGAGATCTCGGGCGAAGAGATGCCGAGTGATCTGGAGATTGCTCTCGAGATTGAGCCGACTGCGGAAGGGCAGCGTGAGATTGGTGTTGACCACGCCGCGAACCTAGCTCGGGAACTCATCGCAGGGGGAGCTCCGGGTGTTCACCTCTATGCGTTCAACCAGAGTGGTCCCGTGCTGGATGTCCTTGGCCGGCTCAAAAACTAAATCAAAACGTAAAAGGCCCCGCACGCTGTATTCAGCATGCGGGGCCTTTAGTTTGTGTGGTCTAGACCGATCGAAGGACGGTCACAACCTTGCCCATGATGGTGGCGTAGTCGCCCAGGATGGGTTCATAGTTACTGTTCCGAGGCAAGAGCCACGTGTGGCCATCGCGTTGACGGAAAACTTTCACAGTGGCCTCCTCGTCGAGGAGCGCAGCAACGATGTCACCGTTTTCTGCTGTTTGCTGTCTGCGGACAACCACAAAGTCTCCGTCGCAGATTGCGGCGTCAATCATGGACTCACCTTTGACTTTGAGCATGAACAGTTCACCCTCGCCTACGAGCTGGCGGGGGAGTGCCATGGTGTCTTCGGTGTTCTGCTCCGCAGTGATGGGGCCACCCGCCGCGATCTGACCGACGAGGGGAACCATCACCGCTTCACCCATAGGCAAGATGTTGTCTGACATCACACTGGGGGTGCGAGCTGCCGTTCCCTGGCCGAGTACTTCGAGAGCGCGGGGGAGTTTGGGGTCACGGCGAATATAGCCACCGAGTTCGAGCTGCTGGAGTTGATAAGTGACGCTGGCAAGCGAGGACAGTCCTACGGCGTCACCGATCTCCTGCATGGAGGGTGGGTAGCTGTTCTCGTCGATATATGCGGTGATGACATCGAGGATGAGCTGCTGTTTAGCGCTCAGACCTTTACGTCTTTTGTGTGTGCCAGCTGGTGACTCAGTCATGGCTTAGTCCGTTTCTGTTGGGGAAGTTCCAAGCCGAAGACCTGAATGTCCGTGGCTCATGATGAACTTTTCTCAATACCGAAAGAGTATTCGAAGATGTGGCATAAAACAAACACATATTCGAAGATTCTTGAAGTATTTCTACAAAAAACTCTCAACATGTACTTGACATTGAAGAAATACGAATATATCTTCGAAACATATCTTCGAATCGGGTCCTCCCGGCCGAGGGCCCGATTCGAGATAAACATCAGGAAAAGGAGAATCACATGAGCGCAGTACTCGCATTCACCGCACCGATCCACCGTCCACTTGAGCCCGACTACATCGATGAGCCTTGTAGCTCGATCGGCAATGTCCGTGGCTCTGGTCACACTAACAATGTGACCTACGTAAACTTCCTCCCCGCTGCTGCTCCCACTCGCCTGCGCATCACGACTCGTGGCCGCCGAGTGCTGATTGGTCTTGTCGCTCTCCCTCTCGTCATTGCAGCACTCGCTGCCGCACTGAACAGCGGTGGAGCTGTCGCAACCGGAGAAGGTGCCTCAAACGACTTCACCTATGTGACCATCTCTGAAGGGGAAAACCTCTGGCAGCTGGCCCAGGAGATTGCACCCAATGCGGATCCCCGCGACGTCGTTGCTGAGATTGTGTCCCTCAACCAGTTGCAAGGCGAAATCCAGGCAGGTCAAAAGATCGCGATTCCTGCCGGGTACTGAACCCCGTTTCCTTTTCTTGGTGGAACGCCGGTGCCTTCGGGTGCCGGCGTTTTGTCTTTCTCGCCGCCCATAAACTAGGTCAGTGACTTCCTTCGACGAACTCCCCATCCGTGACGACTTACGTGGACTCAAGCCCTATGGGGCGCCACAGGCGCATGTCCGGGTCGAACTCAACGTCAATGAAAACACTCACCCGGTTCCAGCTGATGTCGTGGATGACATCATGAGACGTATCCACGTCGCGCTTGGAACCATCAACCGTTATCCCGACCGAGAATTCACCGCACTGCGTGAAGCTTTGGCTGGATACCTCGGCCATGGGTTGACCGCGGAAAACATGTGGGCAGCAAACGGCTCTAATGAAGTCATTCAGCAACTTCTGCAGGCGTTCGGAGGACCAGGCCGTTCCGTCCTTGCTTTTCCTCCCACGTATTCCATGCACTCGATCATTGCCGCGGGGACGGGAACCCAGTGGATTCCTGCTCAGCGAGATGCTGAGTTTGAGATTTCTCCCGCTACTGCCGTGGCGGCGATTCAGGCACATCAGCCCGACATCGTGTTCTTCTGCACTCCCAATAACCCCACCGGGACCCCTGTGTCTGTGGAAACCATCGCTGCAGCATATGACGCAACTGAGGGCATCGTGTTCGTGGACGAGGCCTATGCTGAGTTTGCTCCCGAGGGTGAACCCACGGCACTGACACTCCTGGAAGGGCGTCCACGGCTGGTGATTTCGCGCACAATGAGCAAAGCTTTTGCCTTTGCTGGTGCGCGTGTGGGGTATCTCGCTGCTGATCCTGCTGTTGCCGATGCGTTGCGCTTGGTGCGCCTGCCGTATCACCTCTCTGCGTTGACACAGGCGGCTGCTGAAGGTGCTTTGGCTCACACTCCAGCCATGTTGGCCATGGTCGACGACATTCGTGGACAGCGTGACCGCCTGGTTCGTGAACTTGCTGTGCTTGGCTACACGCCCTATCCCTCGAGTGCGAACTTTGTGCTTTTCGGCGGCGTGCGTGACCCTCAGGACGTTTTTGACAAGTTATTGGCACAAGGAATCATCATCCGAGACATTGGGCTGCCTCACCACTTGCGTGTGACGGCGGGCACGGAAGCTGAGACCACCGAATTCTTAGACGCACTTGCCGCACTCGACGGGTCGATAAACGGCGCCCTTTAAGCCCCACTAAACTGGTCTCATGACTACAGCACCGCGCATTGCGAGCATTTCTCGCACCACGAGCGAGTCGAGCATTGAACTCACGATCAATCTCGACGGCACGGGTGTGAGCAACATCGAGACGACTGTTCCGTTCTTCGACCACATGCTGACTGCGTTTGCTAAGCACTCTCTCTCTGATCTCACCGTTAAAGCTTCCGGTGACATCCACATTGATGTTCACCACACAGTTGAAGACATTGGTATTTCTCTTGGTCTCGCTATTCGCGAAGCACTCGGTGACAAGGCCGGTATTTCACGCTTCGGTGACGCACTTGTCCCTCTTGATGAGGCGCTCGTGCAGGCCGTTGTGGACATATCTGGTCGTCCCTTCTTGGTGCACTCAGGTGAACCTGCAGGTTTTGAATTCCACCTCATCGGTGGCCACTTTACGGGCTCCATGGTTCGCCACGTTTTCGAAGCAATCACCTTCAATGCGGGTCTCACCACTCACATCACGGTGCTGAACGGTCGCGACCCGCACCACATTGCTGAGGCTGAATTCAAGGCGTTTGCTCGCGCGTTCCGTCAGGCCAAGGCTCTTGACCCTCTCGTGCAGGGAATCCCCAGCACTAAGGGTGCTCTGTGACCCCAAAGTCCGTCGTTGTTTTCGACTACGGCACGGGAAACATCCACTCCGCGATCAAAGCTGTGGAGCTCGCAGGAGCAACCGTTGAACTGACGCGCGACAAAACTAAGTGCGCGGAAGCCGACGGCCTGTTGGTTCCTGGCGTGGGAGCTTTTGCTGCGGTCATGGAGGCGCTCAATGCCGTCGATGGCGGCGAGATTATTGAGCGTCGCCTAGCCGGCGGACGCCCGGTCATGGGTATATGTGTGGGCATGCAGGTCATGTTTGCCAACGGCCTCGAAGGCGGCGTGGACACACCGGGCCTCGGCGAGTGGGATGAAACCGTGCACAAACTTGAAGCTCCTGTGTTGCCACACATGGGATGGAACACCGTCGAAGTGGGCGAAGGTTCGAAGCTGTTTAAAGGGATCGAAGACGAGCGTTTTTACTTTGTGCACTCCTACGGTGTGACCGAGTGGAACCTCGATGTCATTCCGCCGTTTCCCAAGCCAGCAGTGACCTGGGCTGAACACGGACAGCGCTTTGTTGCCGCTGTCGAAAATGGCCCACTCGTTGCCACCCAATTCCACCCTGAAAAATCCGGTGAGGCAGGCATTCAACTGCTGCGTAACTGGCTTGCCACACTTTAACAATCTCCAACCAAAGGAACACCTGTCATGACTGCGCCCATTCTTGAGCTGCTGCCCGCCGTTGACGTTGCCGAAGGGAAGGCAGTTCGCCTCACCCAGGGCGCTCTGGGAACTGAAACTGACTTCGGCGACCCGGTCGATGCAGCGGCAGACTGGGCACGTCAGGGTGCCGAATGGATTCACCTCGTCGATCTCGACGCAGCCTTTGGCCGCGGCGAGAACCGAGCACTGCTTCGCCGCGTGATTGTCGAAGTCCCTGGGGTCAAGATTGAACTCTCTGGCGGTATTCGTGATGATGCATCGCTCGAGTCAGCACTCGAAAGTGGTGCAACTCGCGTGAACCTCGGCACTGCAGCTCTGGAAAACCCTGAATGGGCAGCTTCTGCTATTGAACGCTTCGGTGACCAGATCGCTGTTGGTCTGGACGTGCGAGGAGAAACTCTCGCTGCCCGTGGTTGGACCAAAGAAGGCGGAAATCTCTGGGACGTGCTTGCGCGCCTTGAGGATGCTGGATGTGCACGCTACGTTGTCACCGACGTGACCCGCGATGGCATGCTCAATGGCCCAAACCTTGAACTTCTGACAGCTATTACCGAGAAAACAGGAAAGCCTGTCGTCGCCTCTGGCGGTATTGCGAGCTTGGACGATCTCGTGGCATTGCGCTCACTGGTCCCCATCGGAGTGGAGGGTGCCATCGTGGGTAAAGCACTTTATGCTCAGAAGTTCACCCTCGAGCAGGCCATCCAGGTCGCCTACAACTAGGCATTGTTTATGTCCCACGACCATTCTGATGACGGCCACATGTTCGGTTCAACCGATCATGCTGACTCTGCAGGACAGGCGTGGGAAGGTCGCGCCTTTCAAGAGAACCCCTTCGCCCATGATGACGGCAGTGCGCCTGCTGAACTCGTCGCTGCGTTGGATGCTTTCCGGTCCTTAGCTCTGGACCATGAGGAACGCGCTCTGCGTCATATGGATGTTGTCCAGGCAGTACGAGGTGCACGTTTCCTCATCCCACTCATCGCTGAGGCGGGTGATCTAGGGATTACTGACACAGGGCTCACGGTCGATAAGACTCAAGAGTTAGCAATAGTCACGGTTGAAGGTCCTGGTGGGCAACGAGTATTGCCGGTGTTCTCGAGCGTGGAAGCGATGGCTCGCTGGCGTGCTGATGCGCGACCTGTGCCCGCAGATGGACAACGTGTGGCACTTGCGGCAGCCCGTGATGGTGCTCACTGGGTTGTGATTGACCCCACCAGTGCAACGGAGTTTGTCCTCCGACGCCCTGTTGTTGCAGCAGTAGCGCAGGGATTGCCGTGGATTCCCAGTCATGTGGATCCACAATTGCAGGACACTTTTGATCGATCCATCGAGGATGAGTCGTTTGTCCGAGGAATTCGCTTAGTTGCCGGTGACCCAGATGCCCGCGGACATGATGAAGATCTTGTGGTGCAGGTTTCGTTGCCACAAAGCTTGGATGAAATCACGGTTAATCGCGTCGTAGAGGGTCTCATGCAGAAATGGGCTCAAGAGCCCATCTTCTCTCAGCGCGTGGATTCGATGCGCCTTGTTCTGGTACCCGCACTCTAAGCCGGCGGCGGTAGAAACCCAGCCCTAGACGGGCTGGGTTTCTTTACTCAACGCCGTGATGGAGACGTGGCGCTTGCGCGAGATTGCAATACCCGTAACCGCTATGGAGCCTAATGTCCACAGAATCAGAGAAGTCAGTGCTCCGGCAAAACCGGAAACTTCTGCAGAGTTAACTACAGACTGCAATGCTGTGACAGCGTCATTGGCTGGGGTTACACCCAACACAGTGTCAAGAATCTCGGGAACGGTAGAAATAACGCCGGTGACCAGAATGAGGATTCCTACAGCAAGTGAAATCAGTCGACCAAAGCCGCCCAGAACTGCCAGGAGAGCTTGATTCGTGGCAGTAAATGCGACAGAGATAAGCGCAGATACACCGGCTACAGCCAGCCATTCACCCACGTTGAAGCCCTGAGCAATGGCAATCACTGTGGCCACCGCGACTCCCTGCACAATGCCCACGATGGCGGGGAGCACGAAGGATCGTGTGGCCAAGGACAAAGAGGAGCGAGTGGACTCGAGCAAACGTACTGGGAGTGCACGTAAGCCAATGAAGCTGGCCATTGCAGCAATCCAGAGGGCCAGCACAACGTATAACGGTGTGCTGCTGGCACCAAAACTCAGAGTTCCCGCATTGCTCACTGTTACGGGAGCAGTGACGACATCTGCCAGTGCAGTGGTTTGTTCTTTGGTATAGACAGGAATATTTGTCAGTGCTGTATCAAGCCCATTGGCTAAAGAGTTTGAACCCTCGGCCAAAGCAGAACTTCCAGTGGCCAGTCCGGTGACGCCTGTCGCAATATCGGTGCTGCCAGCTGCGAGCTGAGAGATTCCGCCTTGTAGCTGCGTGAGGCCACCGGCGAAAGCATTTGTTCCGGCGCTCAGTCCTGACAATGAGCCACAGAATTGAGCTTGTGCTGCAAGCGGCACAACGCTGCTGCAACTTGAGCTGAGACTGGTCAGGCCATCTGCAATTTGTTGTGTCTGTCCAGGAAGTGCTGCAGATTGACTTTGCAGAGCCCACATTCCGGCAGAGAAGTCCTGTGCTCCGGTGGAGAGCTTCTGTGCGCCATCGGCGAGAGAATACATTCCGGTCGTGAGGTCGTGAGCTCCCTTAGCAGCAGTTCCGAGGCCTTCACTGAGGGTGCTGAAACCGAGCAATACGTTGCCGATGTAGTTTGCACTGAGTTTTTGATTCAACACGTTGACGGCTGTGGAGGTAATTGCGGTGGTGATGGCATCATCTACAAGGCGATTTTTCTCGCTCGTGGTCACATCGATAACCGCCTGAGTGGGGTGTGATGCGTCCGTCATTGACGAGGTCGCGACCTGGGAGAAGTCCTTGGGAATAGTGACCACGGCTACATAGTCGCCAGAGGACAAACCCTTCTTGGCTCCTGCTGTATTAGTGATAACCCAGTCGTAGTTACTGCCACCGTCGACACCATCGACCAGTCCGGCGCTGAGAATGCGGCCTAGCGGGGTCATTTGGCCGTTGATAGTCACTGGCTGGTCATTGTTCACAATCGCTGCCTTGACGGTGTCGAGACGATCGGTTGGATTCCACAGTCCCCACAGCAGCGTTCCCACCACGATGAGGGGAACGCAGAGAAGACCAATCAGCGTGAGGGCACGTGGCTTGCCTTCCGTCTGAGCAGTGTTCAATGAAAGTCGAGTAATGAGGGTATTCATGGTTTATGCCTGCACTTTCTTGCTCGCAGCAGCGACAGAGGTGATGTCGCAGACCGTGGCCTCAACCCGAGGACTCAGGAATGATCCCCATGTTTCGATGGGCAGGTCGCTGGTTGTCCCCACTACGACGGTGAGAAGGCGTCCGGCGGCCTGGGCACTTTCTCGGGCTTCGTTCAGTGCGTCAGCAATCGCATAACATTCCGTCTCAGATGAGAGGAAGTCAATATTGTCCAGCATGATGATGTGAGGTTTCTCCGCATCTGCGTCTTGGATGGCTTCGACGGTGTTGCGATTAGCGTGCATCGCAACATCAATCAGGGCAACTCGAGATCGCACAGCTCCAGAGCGCACAGGAAGCACCATTCCGGCGACTTTGAGTTTGCCTGCGCCAGGATCCAGGCGACCACTTAGCGTGAGCAATAGTGCAGAAATGCCGGTCTTGTCGTTTCCGGTGACGAACAGGGTGTGACCCTCGGTAACCCGAAGGTGCACATTCTTGAAGTACGCAACAGTGTTGGTGGCATTGTTGAGGCTCAGGCCATCAGCTGCGATCACCATCGCCTGTTCTACAGGCCAGTTTTCAAGCTCTAGTTCATGTTGCACACCCTCGCCTTCCACATCGAAGTGGGGGAGGATGCGGTCAAGCCATTTCGGCATGTACCAGGCTTTGTCCCCGAGCAGCTGTAAAACAGCGGGTACAAAAGTCATGCGCACAATAAAGGCATCCACAAAGATTCCCGCAGCCAAAGCCAAGGCAATTGCTTTCAAGCTGCCATCACTTTCGGGTACGAACGCAGCAAACACGGCGAACATGATCACGGCAGCAGCCGTGACAACCTTGGCCGATCCCACAAAACCGGTGACAATGCTCTGCTTTGCTTTGCCGCTGTGAACATAGTCCTCGCGCATGCGGGCCACGAGGAATACTTCATAGTCCATGGCCAAACCGAACAAGATACCCATCACGATGATCGGCATAAAGCTAATCACCGGACCTGGCTTGTCTACGTTGAACAAACTGGCGCCCACCCCGTCCTGCAAGACCAGAGTGACAATTCCGAAGGCAGCTACGACGCTGAAGAGGTAACCGATGGCTGCCTTAACGGGCACCCAAATTGATCTAAACACCATGGTGAGCAGGATGAGTGAGAGACCCACCACGACAATTCCAAAGGGAAGCAATGCGTTACCGAGCTGCTCAGATACATCGATTCCACTGGCGGTGAAACCCGTCACTGAGAGGTCTACCCCATATGTGGACAGGAAGTAGTCGTGCTTCTCGCGAATAGCTTGAACGAGAGCTTTAGTTTCTTCTGAATCCGGAGACCCGGTGGGAACGACCTGAATAATTCCCGTATCTGCTGTCTTATTAGGGGTGGAGAGGGGGACTGCTGCGACACCGGGCAATTTCTCTAACTCGGTTTTGAGGTCTGCCATCAGCCCCAAGGGGTCAGTGCTGGTCACGATGGTGCCGGTGACGAGGAGAGGGCCGTTATAGCCTTCACCAAAGTTTTCTGCCACGAGATCGTAGGTCACCCGCGAGCGATCCTCGAGCGAGTTACTTCCGGCATCGGGCAGTGCTAAACGGAGGTTGAGTGCTGGAAGGGCCACAATCGTGATTGTTGCCACCACGGCAAGGATTGTCACGATGGGGAAACGGGTGACCGCTTTGACCCATCCGGTGAAGAAACGGTTGGGCTTCACCTCTGCAGAAATCTTGTTTTTGCGCGTTTTCGGTCGTAAGCGCTCACCGGCGAAACCGAGGAATGCGGGAATGAGCGTGATGGAAATCAATACGGCAACACCCACGCCGACCGCTGCGGCAATGCCCATTGTTGTGAGGAAGGGGATACCAGCAATCCCCAGACCCAACAGGGCAATCATGACGGTCAATCCGGCAAAGATAACGGCAGAACCCGCTGTGCCCGTAGCGCGGGCTGCTGCTTCTTCGGGACTATCTCCGCGACGAAGTTGGTCTTGGTGTCTGGAGATAATGAAGAGGGCGTAGTCAATCCCGACCGCCAGGCCCAGCATCAGAGCCAGCATTGGGGTGGTCGAGGTGACCTTTGCAAAAGCGGTAGCTAAGAAAATCAGGGCAATAGAGATGCCCACTCCGAGCATTGCCGTCAGCAGAGGCATTCCAGCTGCAATGAATGAGCCGAAGGTGATAATCAACACGATGAGAGCCACGCCAACGCCGATCAGCTCCGTGGCGCTAATGGCTGGCATGCTTTGGCTGTAAATCTGTCCGCCCAGTGACACTGTCGATCCTGTGGGCAACTCTGCCTGGAGCGATTCAGTAGCTTTTTCAAGCTGTGCAAGCGATGATGTCTTGATCGTTGCCGTAGGGCCTGTGAACTGAATACTCATCAGGCCGGCTTTGTCATTGGCGCTGACAGCACCGTGAATGTTTTCACTAAAAGGGGAGCTGGCGGAATCGATTTGAGGAAGGTCGCTGATAGTGGCGGCCGAGCTATCAAGCGCTGTTACATATGCAGGGTCTGTGATGTGTTGGCCGTCTGCTGCGACAACAATGATTTGTGCAGAAGCGCCACTGACCTGGGGGAAGGTGGCCGAGAGCGAATCTAAAGCTTTCTGCGATTCGGTACCGGGGATACTGATGCCGTTATCTAACCCGGTATTGAACACAGCGGCAGAACCGCCAACAAGGACTAGGACAACGATCCACCCGCCGAGGACGAACTTGCGGGCACGAAAAGCCCAGCGACCGAGTGAATACAACGCAGATGACATATCTGTCCTTGGGGGTGTGCGACAGGCGGTCAAGAACCGGTGTCGGGCTGATAACTTTCGATACACCGGTGTATCCAATACATAAGTGTATCCTTAAGTTATGTCCATCACAACCTCAGAGGCGCCCAAGCCCACCGAATCTGCGCGCAGGCAAAAAACCCGTGAACGCTTGATGGATGCGGCGTTCGAAGTGTTTTCTGAAGTGGGCATTCACGCGGCAACGGTCGAGATGATTGCAGAACGGGCTGATTTCACCCGTGGCGCTTTTTACTCCAACTTCGATACAAAGGAAGAACTCTTCCTGGCGCTCGCCGAACGAGGAAATAATCAACGTTTGGCTCTGCTGCGCCAAAGCGTTGAACATATGGATCAGATCCTGCCTGAAATCCTTGGTGCCCCCGGTGCGAAACTTCAGCCCGAGAACCTGGGCCTCCTCGTTACCAGCTTTCTCGATCAACAAAACGAGAACAGCTATTGGTTCCTCTTTCAATCAGAACTTCGTCTGCTTGCCATGCGCGATCCTGCAGTGGGGTCAATTTATCTCGAGCAGAAGGCTGCTGCTGAAACAGAATTTGCCAACATTATCTCGGCAGCCTTGAGGGCCGTTGGACTGAGCTCTGAGCTCAATCCACTGGAGTTGGCCAGCGTATTGACAACAACCTATGAGTCAACACTTCAAGAGGCGATCATGCAAGGTGGGCCTCAGGTGCAGAAAATAGCTCACGAACTTGTGCGCACCAAGCTAGTGGCACTCATTACGCAACTTGCTCGTTAGTTAACTGGGCCAGTCCATTTCTCGCCGGGACCTTTGCCGATTTCGTCGGGGAAAGGGGAGGCTTCGCGGAACGCCAGTTGCAGAGAACGCAGGCCATCACGCAGAGGACGCGCGTGTGAGTCGCTAATGTCTGGCGCTGCAGCAGTGACTAGACCAGCGAGTGCATTGATTAGTTTGCGAGCTTCGTCCAGGTCGGTCAACGCTGCGGCATCTGGTTCATCTGCAAGACCGCACTTGATGGCTGCAGCACTCATGAGGTTCACGGCTACCTCAACGATGACTTCGATGGCGGGTACTTCTGAGATATCCATTACGGCTTTCTGGACTGTCTCAGTTTGGGTGCTTTCGCTCACAATGTATTCCTCTGCTAGGCTTATGCAGGTTTCTTAGCTCATGCCAAGAAATTGAAAGAGGAGTTATCTCCCACCCGTATCCCGCACCATCAGGTTACTGGGTTCTTGCACTCCGCCGGTTCAGTTCGCTGGGCAGGTAGGTCAGGGTGCCACAAGAAATTATTCTTGTGTCGTGTTGTCACAGATGTATGTCCGTGTGCGCGTAAGACTCCTCTTTCTCCCCGCAAGGGTTTCGAGAGAAATATCAAGGAGCACCGCATTAGCGATCCACGTACAAACGACCGTATCCGCGTCCCAGAAGTTCGCCTCGTTGGCCCCAACGGTGAACAGGTTGGTGTCGTGGCGATCGATGTTGCCCTTCGACTTGCACAGGAGGCTGACCTCGATCTCGTTGAGGTTGCTCCCGAGGCCAAGCCGCCAGTGGCCAAGATCATGGACTACGGAAAGTTCAAGTACGAAGCTGCGCAGAAACTCAAGGAAGCTCGTCGTAACCAGGCCAACACCATCCTCAAAGAGGTACGGTTCCGCCTCAAGATTGATGTGCACGACTACGAAACCAAGAAGAAGCGCGCTATTGGCTTCCTCGGCGATGGCGACAAAGTTAAGGCCATGATCCTGTTCCGCGGCCGTGAGCAGTCACGTCCCGAGCAGGGTGTTCGTCTGTTGCAGAAGTTCGCTGAAGAAGTTGCAGAATTCGGAACTGTGGAATCAAGTCCCACCATTGATGGCCGCAACATGGTCATGGTGATTGGTCCGCTGAAGAGCAAGTCTGAAGCCAAAGCAGAACAGAACGCCAAGCGCGAAGCAAACAAGCGCGGCGACAAGAAAGCTGAACCCGCACATTCGGGCGAATCAGTTCTTGCCGTTGAAGACGACAAGGCCAATGCAGCGCAGGTCGTTGAAGCTGAAGTTGTTGCCAAGCCTGTCAAGGCACCCGCTGCGAAAACAGCCCCCAAGAAGTCCACCAAGTCGGTCTCAGACGAGCTCGACGACTAACAGCCCTTACTTTCCCTCACCAGGGAATGTGAAAACCCAAGGAGATCCAATGCCAAAGATGAAGACCCACTCCGGGTCCAAGAAGCGCTTCAAGGTGACCGGTACCGGCAAGCTCAAGAAGCAGCAGGCCGGCATGCGTCACAACCTCGAAGTCAAGTCGGGCAAGCGCAAGCGCAGCCTGAACCAGGACCAGATCCTGTCTCCCGCTGACTCCAAGGTCATCAAGAAGCTTCTCGGTCTGTAATCGGCTGAGCGAAAACTAGAAGGATAAGAAAATGGCAAGAGTAAAAAGAGCCGTTAACGCTCACAAGAAGCGTCGCGTCATCCTCGAGCGCGCCAAGGGTTACCGCGGTCAGCGTTCACGCCTGTACCGCAAGGCAAAAGAGCAGGTCATCCACTCGCTGGTGTACAGCTTCCGCGACCGTCGTGCCCGCAAGGGTGACTTCCGTCGCCTCTGGATTCAGCGCATCAACGCAGCAAGCCGTGCAAACGGCCTGACCTACAACCGTTTCATCCAGGGCCTCGCTTTGGCAGATATCCAGGTTGACCGTCGCATGCTCGCCGAAATCGCTGTCACCGATCCTGCTACCTTCACCAAGCTAGTTGAAGCTGCACGCAAGGCACTGCCTGCTGACACCTCAGCACCAAAGGCCTAGGCCACAGGAGAAATATCATGCTCGACAACCCCCGCGCTCCTCGCGTGAAGGCGGTTGCGAAGCTAGCCACGAGGGGAGCCCGGTCCGAGACCGGGCTCTTCCTCTTGGAAGGCCCGCAAGCCGTCGCTGAGGCTTTGGCCTACCGCCCGCAGCTCATCGTGGAACTTTATGCCACGCCAACTGCACTTGAGCGCTACCAAGACATCGCTGCCACGGCGGTTGATGCCGGGGTTGATGTTGAGTTTGTTTCCGAAGAAGTTTTGGCCGCCATGGCCGACACCGTCACCCCGCAAGGTTTCATTGCGGTCGTGCACCAATTCCCTACCGCGCTGAAGGAAATCTTCGCGGAAGATCCCAAGCTGGTCATCATCCTCGAAGAAGTGCGTGACCCCGGGAACTTGGGCACCATCATTCGCGTTGCAGATGCTGCCGGAGCGGACGCGGTTATTTTGACCGGCCGCTCGGTCGATCTCTACAACCCCAAGGTTGTGCGCTCGACGACCGGTTCGCTGTTCCACCTGCCCATCACGGTAGATGTAGAACTAGAAAATGTTCTTCCCTACGTCCGGGAAGCAGGGCTGCAGCTCCTCGCGGCCGATATCAAGGGGGAAGACCTTGTGCTTGCCCGCACCAATGGTGTGCTGGATGCTCCCACCGCGTGGTTGTTCGGAAACGAAGCACGTGGTCTGAGCGACGAGCACTTTGCTCTGGCAGAGAAGGCCATCACCGTGCCCATTTATGGCGATGCGGAATCCATGAACTTGGCTACAGCTGCTGCTGTGCTCATCTACGAAAGCGCCTTTGCCCACAACAAGGCCTAGTGCCTGTCGAGCAGACGAAAGCCTGCTCCCGACATAAAATTGAGAACTGTGTCTGCACCTACCGAAATCACTGAATCTGCCGTAACAGCCGCGGTTAACGACGCCCTGGCAGCTATCGCTGCTGCCGTCGATTCCGCTGCCCTCAAGGCTGTCCGCACTGCCCATTTAGGGGAATCTTCTTCTCTAGCGCAGCTGAATGCGCTGATGAAGGACGTCCCGGGAGACCAGAAGGCTGCAGCAGGCAAACTTGTGGGGCAGGCCCGGGCAGAGGTCAACCAGGCCTTCACTGCTCGTGAAGAAGCAATCGTTCGCGAGGAGCAGACTGCTCAGCTCGCTGCCGAGAAGGTTGATGTCACCGCCGCCGCGTCGCGCTGGAGCGCGGGTGGACGCCACCCCCTCATGCTCTTGCAAGAGAGCATCTGTGACGCATTTGTTGGAATGGGTTGGGAAATCGCTGAAGGACCTGAGCTCGAGGGTGAGTGGTTTAACTTCGACGCCTTGAACTTTGATGCCGATCACCCGGCTCGTGCAATGCAGGACACGTTCTTTGTGGAGCCTGTCGATTCTCACCTTGTGCTGCGCACTCACACTTCACCCGTGCAGGTGCGTTCCATGCTCGAACGCGAAGTTCCTATCTATGTTTTGGCTCCTGGTCGTGTGTACCGCACCGATGAGCTCGATGCCACCCATACACCCGTCTTTACTCAGGTCGAAGGACTCGCTATCGATAAGGGCCTGACGATGGCACACTTGCGCGGAACTCTCGAACATGCTGCTCGCATCATGTTTGGTGACGGCGCCAAGATTCGTCTGCGCCCCAACTACTTCCCCTTCACTGAGCCTTCTGCAGAGCTTGATGTCTGGCACCCCACCTTCGCCGGTGGCGCTCGCTGGATCGAGTGGGGTGGCTGTGGCATGGTGAACCCCAATGTGTTGCGTTCGGCAGGCATTGATCCTGAGGTGTACTCCGGTTTTGCGTTCGGTGTCGGTGTGGAGCGCACGCTCATGTTCCGTAACGACGTCAGCGATATGCACGACATGGTCGAGGGCGATGTTCGCTTCAGCCAGCAGTTTGGAATGGTGGTCTGATGCGCGTCCCCTTGAGTTGGCTCGGCGAATACGTCGACCTTGCCTCGGATATCACGCCTGAGCAGGTCCAGGCGGACTTGGTTAAGGTCGGTTTCGAAGAAGAAGATATTCACGGTGGAGACATTTCTGGTCCCATCGTGGTGGGTGAAGTACTCGAATTCACCCCGGAAGAGCAGAACAACGGCAAAACCATTCGCTGGTGCCAGGTTCGGGTTGCCCCTGACGGCCAGGTTGCTGCCGATGGTGGAGACGCCATCCACGGCATCGTCTGTGGCGCGGGAAATTTCTTTGTCGGTGACAAGGTCGTGGTGACTCTTCCCGGCGCGGTCCTTCCTGGCCCGTTCCCAATTGCGGCACGTAAGACCTACGGCCACGTCTCGGATGGCATGATGGCTTCTGCCAAGGAGCTGGGCCTGGGTGAAGGCCACGATGGCATCATTCGCCTGGCTGAAATGGGTCTCGACCCTGAGGTCGGCACGGATGCACTGGAACTGCTGGGTTTGTCGGAATCCGCTATTGAAATTAACGTCACTCCTGACCGCGGATATGCCTTTTCCATTCGTGGTGTGGCACGCGAATATGCGCACTCCACCGGTGCTGCTTACCGTGACCCTGCAACCGAAGTTGTTGCTGCTCACGGTGTAACCGACGAAAAGAGCTTCGGGAACGAATTTCCTGTTTCTGTAGACGACCAAGCTCCCATTCGTGGACGCGTGGGCTGTACCGTCTTTGCTACCCGCATTGTGCGCGGCATTGATGCCACGGCACCGACGCCCTCCTGGATGGTTTCCCGCCTGAAATTGGCTGGTATCCGCTCTATTTCTCTGCCCGTCGACATATCGAACTACGTCATGATCGAGTTGGGACAGCCCAACCACGCCTATGACCTGGACAAACTTGCCGGTGACATTGTGGTTCGCCGTGCACACAAGGGCGAGAAGCTCGTCACTTTGGATGACGCAGAGCGCACCTTGGATGTCGAAGATCTCCTCATCACCTCCGGAGGTAGTGCTGTAGGCCTTGCCGGTGTCATGGGTGGAGCGCACTCGGAAATTACCGATGTCACCAGCAATGTCCTTATCGAAGCTGCCAACTTTGACCCCGTCTCCATCGCCCGCTCGGCACGACGTCACAAGCTTCCCTCCGAGGCATCCAAGCGTTTTGAACGTGGCGTAGACCCCGAGGTTGCGGCTGTTGCTGCAGGACGTGTGGCACAGCTCCTGGTTGAACTTGCTGGCGGACAGCTCGTAGATGAAGGCTCCTACTTCAACCATTTCGCTGCTCCAGCTTCCATTGAACTTCCTGCTGGCTTTGTCTCTGGTCTGATTGGTCTTGACTACACCGATGCCCAGATTGAGTCTTCGCTGACGGAAATCGGATGTGCCGTTGTGCCGGCGGGCACCGGTTTCACCGTCACTCCACCCACCTGGCGTCCGGATCTCACTGATAAGTGGACCCTGGCAGAAGAAGTGGCCCGCATTGTCGGATACCACCTCATTCCTGCAGAACTCCCCGTGGCGCCTCCAGGACGCGGTTACACCGTCGCCCAGGACGTGCGCCGTCGTGTGTCCAACACGCTGGCTGCGACCGGTCACACCGAAGTGCTCAGTTACCCCTTCTTCGATGAGGAGACCAACAATCTTTTTGGTTCACCTACCGAGGCACGTGTCCCTCAGGTTCGTTTAGCCAATGCGCTCGATGCAACCCAGGGGTGGATGCGCACCTCGTTGATTCCAGGACTCATCGGAACGGCAGCACGTAACCGCTCACGTGGTTTAAGTGACCTTGCCCTCTTCGAAACTGGACTTGTGTTCCTGCCCGCAGCAGGGGTGAGCTATGGCCAAGATGTTGTAGCCGGGGGAGTGCGACCCACTCCTGAGGTCGAAGCCAAGTTGTACGCCGGTATTCCACCTCAGCCCCGCTACATCTCAGGCCTTTTTGTCGGAGACGCACAGTCTAAGCAGCCAGGCCAAAAGGCGTTGGCCTATAACTGGCAGGACGCGCTCGTCGCTGTGCAGCAGATTGCGCTCGGAGCCGGTGTTGCAATTTCTGTCCGTCAGGGAATGCATAAAGCTTTCCACCCTGGTCGCACCGCTGAATTGCTCGTGGGTGACGTCGTGATCGGCTATGCCGGTGAACTTCTGCCATCCGTGGCTGAAGACGCACACCTTCCCCGCACGGTTGCCGCCTTTGAACTCAATCTCGATGCCATCACTGATGCAGCAGGTGTTCCTCACACTGCCGTCGATATTCGCACGATGCCTGCCGCGACTCAGGATCTCTCGTTAGTGGTCGCAGACAACATTCCTGCCTCCGACGTTCTTGCCGCGGTGGTCGAAGGGGCAGGAGAACTGCTCGAAGAAGGCATTTTGGTAGATGTCTATCAGGGAGCAGGTATTCCAGAGGGACAGCGTTCACTGACTTTTGCTCTTCGGTTCCGTGCGGATGACCGCACGTTGACCGCTGCTGAAGCGACCGCTTCCAAGGAAGCCGGTGTTGCGCTTGCCGCATCACGTTTCGGCGCCACGATTCGCGAGTAAGACCGCCACGCCTTCACTAAAGTTCAATAACTACTTGAAGGTTTTAGGTAGAGTTATCTAATGACGTATTCGGTTGCAATTGCTGGGGCCAGCGGTTATGCCGGTGGCGAGGTATTACGCCTGCTCGCAGGACACCCCGAGTTTGAGGTACGCACCGTCACCGCTCACTCGAACGCTGGACAGCGTCTCGTTGACGTGCAGCCACATTTGCGCAGTTACGGCGATCTCATGTTGGGAGACACCACCGCAGAGAACTTGGCCGGACACGACGTTGTCTTTTTAGCTTTGCCCCACGGATCCTCAGGTGCAATTGCTGCCCAGTTGAGCGAACAGGCCCTCGTTATTGACTGCGGCGCTGATCACCGTCTCGAAGACGAGGAAGACTGGACCACCTTCTATGGTGGTGAATTCAACTCGGCATGGACATACGGCATTCCTGAACTGCCTCTGTCTACTGGTTCACAGCGCGACTATCTCACCGGAACCACGCGCATCGCGGCCCCTGGGTGTAATGCGTCTGCCATTTCCTTGGCGATTGCTCCCGGCGTGAAAGCCGGACTGATCGACGCCATCGACATCGTTTCTGTGCTTTCTGTCGGCCCCTCGGGTGCAGGTAAGAGCCTCAAAGTGAACTTGCTGGCCAGTGAAATCATGGGTTCAGCTTCTGCCTACTCTGTAGGCGGCACACACCGTCACACGCCCGAAATTGAGCAAAATTTGCGTAAAGCAGGGGCAGCCGAGGTCTCCGTCTCCATGACCCCCGTACTCGTGCCGATGGCACGCGGTATTTTGGCCACCACCACAGCACGTGTGAAGCCGGGTGTTTCCCTCGAGCAATTGCATGCAGCATGGACCTCGACCTATGCAGATGAGCCTTTTGTGCAGGTATTACCCGTAGGCGAATTCCCTCGCACTGCAGACACTATCGGGGCAAATACATGCCTCATGGGTATCGCTCTCGATGAGCACACCGGGCGAGTCGTTGTGGTGAGTGCACTGGATAACTTGACCAAAGGGACTGCAGGTGCGGCCATTCAGTCCGCCAACATCGCCTTAGGCTTGCCCGAAACCACTGGTTTGACAACGAATGGAGTTGCACCGTGAGTGTGACCGCTGCTGCAGGCTTTAGTGCCGCTGGTGTTGCGTGTGGACTGAAGTCCACCGGGAAGAAGGATTTCGCCATGGTGCGAAACCTGGGACCGCTCAAGAACGCTGCTGCCGTATTTACGTCCAATCGATGCAAGGCCAACCCCATTTTGTGGAGTCAGCAAGTGATGGCTGACCCCCAGGTGGAAGCCATCGTGCTGAACTCTGGTGGCGCCAACTGTTACACCGGTGCGCGCGGATTCCAGACCACTCATGCCACTGCAGAAGCAGTAGCAGAGCGACTCGAGGTATCAGCGGGAGATGTGCTGGTGTGTTCGACTGGTTTGATCGGGGACCAGCTGGATCTGGACAAACTCAAGACGGGTGTCTGGGACTCCGGTTTGAGTGTTCTCTCAGACGCGGGAACAAGTGAACAAGCTGGTATTGATGCCGCTCACGCCATCATGACCACGGACTCGGTGCCCAAAATGTCTGTGGTTGCTGGTGCTGGGTACACCATCGGCGGAATGGCTAAGGGCGCCGGCATGCTGGCTCCTGGACTTGCAACCATGTTGGTTGTTATCACGACTGATGCAGTTCTTTCTAGCGCACAGTTGGACATTGCTTTGCGTGCCTCGACCCGCGTGACCTTTGACCGTCTTGATTCAGACGGGTGCATGTCGACGAATGATCAAGTCACCCTGATGGCCTCCGGTGCGTCAGGCGTGGAGCCTGAGCTCGAGGAATTCACCGCACGGTTGACCGAGGTGTGCCGTGACCTGGCACTTCAACTCCAGAAGGATGCTGAAGGTGCGAGCCACAACATCCACATCACGGTCTCCGGTGCTGCGACGGAACAAGACGCGGTGGATGTTGCGCGAGCAGTGAGCCGTTCTAACCTGTTCAAAGCTGCCATTTTTGGTAATGACCCCAACTGGGGTCGTGTTCTAGCTGCCGTGGGAACCACGTCTGCTGAATTTGATCCCTACAACATTGACGTCAGCTTCAACGGCGTGCAGGTGTGCACTGCCGGGGAACCCGACCAGTCACGTGACTTGGTTGACCTTACCCCACGTGAAGTAGATATCCAGATTGAGCTGCACGCGGGTACTGAGCAGGCCACGATTTGGACTAATGACCTCACGCACGACTACGTGCACGAAAACAGCGCCTACGCAAGCTAAGAATTTCAAGGATTTATTGACATGACCCACATGCGTGAAGAAGACGCGGCAGCAACCATCAAAGCTGCCACGCTCATTGAGTCACTGACCTGGTTGAAGAAGTTCAACGACCAGATCATTGTGGTGAAGTTTGGTGGCAACGCCATGGTCTCGGAAGAACTCACCACAGCATTCGCAGAAGACATGGTCTACCTCCGCACCGTCGGTATCAAGCCTGTTGTCGTACACGGCGGTGGCCCTCAGATCACCAAGATGCTTGAACGTCTCGGCATTGAAAGTGAATTCCGTGGTGGTTACCGTGTGACGAGTCCTGAAGCGATGGATGTCGTCCGCATGGTGCTCACCGGTCAGGTCTCTCGCGATCTCGTGGGGCACATGAACGAACACGGTCCCTTAGCCGCCTCTATTTCTGGTGAAGACGCTGGGTTGTTTGTGGGGGAACGCCGTGGTGTCGAAATCGACGGTGAAATGGTGGACTTAGGTCTCGTGGGCGATGTGGTTGCCGTGGATCCCGAAGCGGTACACGCTCTCATCGATGCTGGCCGTATTCCTGTGGTGTCCTCGATTGCCCCAGATAAAGACACTCCAGGGCAGTCACTCAATGTCAACGCAGATGCGGCAGCAGCTTCGCTTGCCGTCGCGCTCGGTGCTGCCAAGCTCGTGATCCTCACCGATGTGGCGGGGCTCTACAGCGACTGGCCCAATACGGATTCACTGGTTTCCGAAATCAGTGCAGAGGAACTGCGTGCTTTGCTTCCTTCTCTCGAATCAGGCATGATCCCGAAGATGGCAGCCTGCCTGGAAGCCGTGGACGGGGGAGTCCCGAAGGCGGCCATCATTGACGGTCGTAATCCTCACTCAATCTTGCTCGAAATTTTTACCCAGACTGGCTCTGGTACGGAGGTCACTGCCTAATGGCTACCCACTTCTTACGTGATGACGACATCACCCAGGCTCAACAGGCCGAGATTCTCGATCTTGCGCTGGCATTGAAAGCTGCTCCATATAGCGAAAAGCCCCTCGCGGGACCACAGACTGTTGCTGTGATTTTCGACAAAACTTCCACCCGAACGCGTGTTTCTTTTGCCGTCGGCATTGCTGATCTCGGCGGAGTTCCCCTCATCATGGATTCGGGCTCGAGCCAGCTCGGTGCTAAGGAATCAGTCTCCGATACCGCACGCGTCCTGGAACGCATGGTTGCCGCCATCGTATGGCGCACCTTCTCTCAGGCAGGCCTGGAAGAAATGGCGCTAGGAACCGGTGTTCCTGTTGTTAATGCGCTCAGTGATGACTTCCACCCCTGCCAGCTATTGGCAGACTTGCTCACTATCCGTGAACACAAGGGTGAACTTGCAGGCCTTAAAGTGGCTTTTGTGGGGGACGGCAGTAGCAATATGGCGCATTCCTACCTGCTGGCCTGTGCTACAGCAGGAATGCACGTGCGCATTGCTGCACCTGCCACCTATCAACCGAACCCAGTTTTTGTTGCAGACGCTGAAAAAATCGCTGCCACAACAGGGGGATCCGTCCTTGTGACCGAAGACTGCGCTGCGGCCGTGTCCGGAGCCGATGTCGTGGTGACCGACACCTGGGTGTCGATGGGGCAAGAAGACCAGAAGGCACAACGAGTGAAAGACTTTGGTAGCTACCAGGTCGATGCCGCCCTGATGGCGCAGGCAGATACCGCAGCTATCTTCATGCACTGCCTGCCCGCCTATCGTGGCTATGAAGTTTCCGCAGATGTGCTCGACGGCGAACAGTCCGTGATTTGGGATGAGGCCGAGAACCGCCTACACGCCCAGAAAGCACTGCTCACCTGGCTGCTTCGCCAGAACTAAGACCCGCAACCCTAGGATTGACACCATGACCTCCTCCCACGAATCTGCGAACCGCGCCGGTGAAGCCGGGGCACTGTGGGGTGGTCGCTTTGCGTCAGGACCTTCTCCAGAGCTTCAGCGCCTGAGCAAGTCCACCCACTTTGACTGGGCGCTCGCCGACTACGACATCACAGGCTCTCAGGCACACGCGAAAGCACTCCACGCCGCAGGTTATTTGACGGCAGCGGAGCTCGCAGTCATGACAGATTCACTCGAGAAACTGCGTACAGCTGTTTCGGCGGGGGAGTTCGTAGCACTCGAGAGTGACGAAGACGTGCACTCTGCGTTGGAACGTGGACTGATCGACATCGCAGGAGTCGAGGTGGGCGGAAAGCTTCGCGCGGGCCGGAGTCGGAATGATCAAATAGCCACCCTGGTGCGTATGTATTTACTCGACCACGGGCGGACGATTGCTCATGAACTCATCCAGCTCATCGATGCGATTGCAGGCCAGGCCTCTGCACACCCTGATGCCATCATGCCGGGGCGTACTCACCTGCAGCATGCGCAGCCTGTCTTGCTCGCGCACCACCTTCTGGCGCATGCCTGGCCGTTGGTGCGCGATCTCGAGCGTTTAGCCGACTGGAGCGCACGCGCATCACTGTCTCCCTATGGTTCAGGTGCCCTCGCTGGTGGTTCGCTTGGCTTGGACCCTCAGTTGGTTGCGGCAGAGCTTGGCCTCTCTGGCCCCACTGAAAACTCGATTGATGCCACGGCAAGCCGTGACGTCGTTGCTGAATTCGCTTTTATTACCTCGTTGATTGGAATCAACCTCTCGCGTTTCTCGGAAGAGATCATCATCTGGAATACCAAGGAGTTCAACTTCGTCAAGTTGCACGATGGTTACTCCACGGGGTCCTCGATTATGCCCCAGAAGAAGAACCCGGACATCGCTGAGCTTGCTCGGGGTAAGTCAGGTCGACTGATCGGGAATTTGACCGGGCTCCTGGCCACGCTCAAAGGCTTACCGCTGGCATATAACCGTGATCTCCAAGAAGACAAAGAACCCGTCTTTGACTCTGTGCAGACACTGGAAGTATTACTTCCTGCCTTTACCGGCATGGTTGCCACTCTTTCTTTCAATACCGCGAGGATGGCTGAGCTGGCCCCACAGGGCTTCTCTTTGGCGACTGATGTAGCCGAGTGGCTGGTCAAACAGGGTGTCGCTTTCCGAGATGCCCACGAAATCTCAGGTGAATTGGTGCAGTTCTGTGAAACCCGTGGCATTGAATTGCACGAGCCTAGTGACGCGGAATACCAGAGCGTCAGTGTTCACCTCACGCCTGAAGTTCGCTCAGTACTCACCATCGAGGGTTCAGTGAACAGCCGTAATGGTGCTGGCGGTACTGCGCCGGCGCAAGTGGCCACGCAGCTGAGCCAGCTCACCGCGCGCGTTACCGATGTCAACAAAGTGTTAGGCCTCTAAGTGTTACTCGAGAACCAGTCCAACGACCCCCACTTTGACACTCTCTGGGATGAATTGGTGTGGCGCGGACTTATCCATGTCTCTACCGACGCCGAAGAGTTGAAGAAACTCTTCCAAGGCCCACCGATCACCTACTACTGCGGGTTTGATCCCACGGCACCTTCCCTGCACTTGGGTAACCTCGTGCAGCTTCTCCTGCTTCGCCGTATTCAACTCGCAGGCCATAAGCCGTTGGGCCTGGTGGGTGGATCGACCGGTTTGGTGGGGGATCCTCGTCCCACCGCTGAGCGAACACTGAATACCAAAGAGACAGTCAACGAGTGGGTGGGATACCTCAGCTCTCAGATCTCCAAGTTCTTGAGCTTTGAGGGCGCCAATGCCGCCCGCATGGTGAACAACCTGGACTGGACTGCGCCGATGTCTGCGATCGACTTCCTGCGTGACGTGGGTAAGTACTATCGCGTGGGTACCATGCTCAAGAAGGACGCCGTCTCTGCACGCCTCAATTCTGAGGCGGGGATCAGCTACACCGAGTTCAGCTACCAAATCTTGCAGGGTATGGACTTCTTGGAGCTCTACCGCAATTACGACTGCGTACTCCAGACCGGTGGAAGTGACCAATGGGGCAATCTGACCAGCGGTACTGACCTTATTCACCGCGCTGAAGGTAAGAGCGTGCATGCCATTGGGACGCCGCTGATCACCAACAGTGATGGAACTAAGTTTGGGAAGAGCGAAGGCAATGCAGTCTGGCTCGACGCCTCGATGACCAGTCCCTATGCGTTTTATCAGTTCTGGCTTAACACCGACGACGCCGATGTCATTGACCGGATCAAGGTCTTTACCTTCATGACCAAGGCAGAGATCGATGACGTAGCCCTGCAGGTTGCAGAGGAGCCTTTCAAGCGCGCAGCACAGCGTCGCCTGGCTCTGGAGGTAACCAGCTTGGTCCACGGTATGGAAGCTACGCAGGCGGCCATCGCTGCCGCTGCAGCGTTGTTTGGCCAAGGAGACTTAGCAGAGCTTGATGCCGTAACTCTCGAGGCTGCTTTGCGAGAACTGCCTCATTCCACAACTCCGAGGAATACCCCCGTGGCTCAGCTGCTGGTGGACACTGGTTTGTCTCAAAGTTTGGGCGCTGCGCGCCGTTCTATTGGAGAAGGTGGGGTCTATCTCAACAACGAGAAGATCTCAGCCGAGGATGAAACTCTCGAAAACTATGTACTTCCCAGTGGAATGGCGGTTTTACGCCGCGGAAAGAAGACACTGGCGGGAGTCTTTGTCGAGTAGTAAACCCCTGTTTTCCTGTGAAGTAATGCTGGTCTTCAGTGCGACACGCCCGGGATGCGGGTGAGATTTGCCCGTGTCGTAATAAACCCGTAATGTAATCACTTGTCACCCCAAAGGTGCAGAACGCCTCAGAGCTTCTGACCTCAAGCGGGGACAATCTCAGCTACTTCGAGAAAACGCTTCTGCGCACACTTGGTAGCTGAACAGGATGAAAATCCACCACTGATCGCGATGTTGCGAACGACAGCCTGGGCGTCTACGACACTCCGGTGATGAGTTTGACAAGATCAGATTTAGTGGTAAGTTAGGACAGTTGCCCTAAACCGGTTCCGAAAGGAATTGGAGTAGGAGCGCCCGATCCTTGAGAACTCAACAGCGTGCACAATGTCAAATGCCAAAACCCGGCATCAACTTTTAGTTGATGTACGGATTCCTTTGGATAAAAATTAAAACAACAAAGCAAGTCAGTAATGATTTGTTCTGTCAGTTTCAAACTCGTGACATTCGCCCTTATTCCGGGGAATGTCACATAAATAGATTTGCCACCAGACTTCGGTCAGGTGGCTATCAACTTTTACGGAGAGTTTGATCCTGGCTCAGGACGAACGCTGGCGGCGTGCTTAACACATGCAAGTCGAACGATGAAGCCGGAGCTTGCTCTGGTGAATTAGTGGCGAACGGGTGAGTAACACGTGAGTAACCTGCCCTTGACTCTGGGATAACTGCTAGAAATGGTAGCTAATACCGGATACGACCCTCGGAGGCATCTCCAGGGGGTGGAAAGAATTTCGGTCAAGGATGGACTCGCGGCCTATCAGCTAGTTGGTGAGGTAAAGGCTCACCAAGGCGACGACGGGTAGCCGGCCTGAGAGGGTGACCGGCCACACTGGGACTGAGACACGGCCCAGACTCCTACGGGAGGCAGCAGTGGGGAATATTGCACAATGGGCGAAAGCCTGATGCAGCAACGCCGCGTGAGGGACGACGGCCTTCGGGTTGTAAACCTCTTTTAGTAGGGAAGAAGCGAAAGTGACGGTACCTGCAGAAAAAGCACCGGCTAACTACGTGCCAGCAGCCGCGGTAATACGTAGGGTGCAAGCGTTGTCCGGAATTATTGGGCGTAAAGAGCTCGTAGGCGGTTTGTCGCGTCTGCTGTGAAATCCCGAGGCTCAACCTCGGGCCTGCAGTGGGTACGGGCAAACTAGAGTGTGGTAGGGGAGATTGGAACTCCTGGTGTAGCGGTGGAATGCGCAGATATCAGGAAGAACACCGATGGCGAAGGCAGATCTCTGGGCCATTACTGACGCTGAGGAGCGAAAGCGTGGGGAGCGAACAGGATTAGATACCCTGGTAGTCCACGCCGTAAACGTTGGGAACTAGATGTAGGGTCCATTCCACGGATTCTGTGTCGCAGCTAACGCATTAAGTTCCCCGCCTGGGGAGTACGGCCGCAAGGCTAAAACTCAAAGGAATTGACGGGGGCCCGCACAAGCGGCGGAGCATGCGGATTAATTCGATGCAACGCGAAGAACCTTACCAAGGCTTGACATATACCGGAAAAGCGTAGAAATACGCTCCCCGCAAGGTCGGTATACAGGTGGTGCATGGTTGTCGTCAGCTCGTGTCGTGAGATGTTGGGTTAAGTCCCGCAACGAGCGCAACCCTCGTCCTATGTTGCCAGCACGTAATGGTGGGAACTCATGGGAGACTGCCGGGGTCAACTCGGAGGAAGGTGGGGATGACGTCAAATCATCATGCCCCTTATGTCTTGGGCTTCACGCATGCTACAATGGCCGATACAGAGGGCTGCAATACCGCAAGGTGGAGCGAATCCCAAAAAGTCGGTCTCAGTTCGGATTGAGGTCTGCAACTCGACCTCATGAAGTCGGAGTCGCTAGTAATCGCAGATCAGCAACGCTGCGGTGAATACGTTCCCGGGCCTTGTACACACCGCCCGTCAAGTCATGAAAGTCGGTAACACCCGAAGCCAGTGGCCTAACCGCAAGGAAGGAGCTGTCGAAGGTGGGATCGGTGATTAGGACTAAGTCGTAACAAGGTAGCCGTACCGGAAGGTGCGGCTGGATCACCTCCTTTCTAAGGAGCATTTGGAGACTTCGGTCTTCCAGAGCCTCTAGCCAGACGAATGTTCTGGCGAGGTTAGCTCATGGGTGGAACATTGACATTGATTCAGAACCAAAAGGTTCGCAGTTAGTACGGTCTTCGGACTTGGAACGCAGTGATCCTGGAGGGTCTGAATATGCACGCTGTTGGGTCCTGAGGGACCGGGACACTAGGTTTTACCTAGTGAAACGAACCTCTGGACCTTTCTTTGGTTACATCATTCGTAACGAAGGAGGGGTACCGCCCGTACTTTGAGAACTACACAGTGGACGCGAGCATCTTAGATACAGACTTAAATGTCTGTATCACAAAGATCATATTGAGCGTAAATTTATTTACGTTCCGATAGATCATTGGTCAATTTTTCTAAACGAAGAATCGATTCAAACTCATGTGATTTCAAATTTCTAAGAGCAAACGGTGGATGCCTTGGCATCTGGAGCCGAAGAAGGACGTAGTAATCTGCGATAAGCCTCGGGGAGTTGATAAACGAACTTTGATCCGAGGATTTCCGAATGGGGAAACCCCGCTGGGCCCGCAAGGTGACCCAGTGACTCCCGCCTGAATATATAGGGCGGGTAGAGGGAACGTGGGGAAGTGAAACATCTCAGTACCCACAGGAAGAGAAAACAAAAGTGATTCCGTAAGTAGTGGCGAGCGAACGCGGAAGAGGCTAAACCGATCATGTGTGATATCCGGTAGGAGTTGCATGGTCGGGGTTGCGGGACTTTTCATTTTGTTCTACCGAGCAATGAGCGTTACAACGTTGTATAGACGAATGGTCTTGAAAGGCCAGTCATAGAGGGTGCCAACCCCGTAGTCGAAATGCAGCAATGGCGCGAGAAGTATCCCAAGTAGCACGGGGCCCGAGAAATCCCGTGTGAATCTGTCAGGACCACCTGATAAGCCTAAATACTCCCAGATGACCGATAGCGGACAAGTACCGTGAGGGAAAGGTGAAAAGTACCCCGGGAGGGGAGTGAAATAGTACCTGAAACCGTTTGCTTACAAACCGTTGGAGCACCCTTGTAGGTGTGACAGCGTGCCTTTTGAAGAATGAGCCTGCGAGTTAGTGATATGTGGCGAGGTTAACCCGTGAGGGGAAGCCGTAGCGAAAGCGAGTCTTAATAGGGCGTTTCAGTCGCATGTTCTAGACCCGAAGCGAAGTGATCTATCCATGGCCAGGTTGAAGCGACGGTAAGACGTCGTGGAGGACCGAACCCACTTAGGTTGAAAACTGAGGGGATGAGCTGTGGATAGGGGTGAAAGGCCAATCAAACTTCGTGATAGCTGGTTCTCTCCGAAATGCATTTAGGTGCAGCGTTGCGTGTTTCTTGCCGGAGGTAGAGCTACTGGATGGCCGATGGGCCCCACCGGGTTACTGACGTCAGCCAAACTCCGAATGCCGGTAAGTGAGAGCGCAGCAGTGAGACAGTGGGGGATAAGCTTCATTGTCGAGAGGGAAACAACCCAGACCACCAACTAAGGTCCCAAAGCGCGTGCTAAGTGGAAAAGGATGTGGAGTTGCAGTGACAACCAGGAGGTTGGCTTAGAAGCAGCCACCCTTGAAAGAGTGCGTAATAGCTCACTGGTCAAGTGATTCCGCGCCGACAATGTAACGGGGCTCAAGCACGCCACCGAAGTTGTGGCATTGATATATTTTGGTAGGCCTTCGTGGTCCAGCCATATTGATGGGTAGGAGAGCGTCGTGTGGCCAGCGAAGCGGCGGTGTAAACCAGCCGTGGAGGCCACACGAGTGAGAATGCAGGCATGAGTAGCGAAAGGGGAGTGAGAAACTCCCCCTCCGGAAGACCAAGGGTTCCAGGGTCAAGCTAATCTTCCCTGGGTAAGTCGGGACCTAAGGCGAGGCCGACAGGCGTAGTCGATGGACAACGGGTTGATATTCCCGTACTGACGAAGAACCGCCCAAACTAATCCAGTAATGCTAAGTGTCTGAATCCCCCTGATCTGAGACTTCGGTCAACGACGGGCGGGCCTAGCACACGACCCTATGCTGGTGCGGTTAGCGTATTAACAGGTGTGACGCAGGAAGGTAGTCAAGCCGGGCGATGGTTGTCCCGGTCTAAGGCCGTAGGGCGAGAGATAGGCAAATCCGTCTCTCATTAAGCCTGAGAACCGATGGGTAGCACGCAAGTGCGAAATTGATGATCCTATGCTGCCAAGAAAAGCATCGACGCGAGGTTCCAGTCACCCGTACCCCAAACCGACTCAGGTGGTCAGGTAGAGAATACTAAGGAGATCGAGAGAATCGTGGTTAAGGAACTCGGCAAAATGCCCCCGTAACTTCGGGAGAAGGGGGGCCTGAGGCGTGTAGGGATTTACTCCTGAAGCGTTTGAAGGCCGCAGAGACCAGTGGGAAGCGACTGTTTACTAAAAACACAGGTCCGTGCCAAGTCGCAAGACGATGTATACGGACTGACGCCTGCCCGGTGCTGGAAGGTTAAGAGGAGCGGTTAGCGTAAGCGAAGCTGCGAATTTAAGCCCCAGTAAACGGCGGTGGTAACTATAACCATCCTAAGGTAGCGAAATTCCTTGTCGGGTAAGTTCCGACCTGCACGAATGGCGTAACGACTTCCCAGCTGTCTCAACCGCGAACTCGGCGAAATTGCACTACGAGTAAAGATGCTCGTTACGCGCAGAAGGACGGAAAGACCCCGTGACCTTTACTATAGTTTGGTATTGGTGTTCGGTGTGACTTGTGTAGGATAGGTGGGAGACTTTGAAGCTGGCACGCTAGTGTCGGTGGAGTCATTGTTGAAATACCACTCTGGTCACTCTGGACATCTAACCATGAACCGTAATCCGGTTCTGGGACAGTGCCTGATGGGTAGTTTAACTGGGGCGGTTGCCTCCCAAAAAGTAACGGAGGCGCCCAAAGGTTCCCTCAACCTGGTTGGCAATCAGGTGGCGAGTGTAAGTGCACAAGGGAGCTTGACTGTGAGACTGACAGGTCGAGCAGGGACGAAAGTCGGGACTAGTGATCCGGCAGTGGCTTGTGGAAGCGCTGTCGCTCAACGGATAAAAGGTACCTCGGGGATAACAGGCTGATCTTGCCCAAGAGTCCATATCGACGGCATGGTTTGGCACCTCGATGTCGGCTCGTCGCATCCTGGGGCTGGAGTAGGTCCCAAGGGTTGGGCTGTTCGCCCATTAAAGCGGTACGCGAGCTGGGTTTAGAACGTCGTGAGACAGTTCGGTCCCTATCCTCTGCGCGCGCAGGAAATTTGAGAGGATCTGTCCTTAGTACGAGAGGACCGGGACGGACCAACCTCTGGTGTGTCAGTTGTTCCGCCAGGAGCACCGCTGATTAGCTACGTTGGGAATGGATAACCGCTGAAAGCATCTAAGCGGGAAGCCGGCCTCAAGATGAGATTTCCATCCCTTCGGGGGAGAGGCTCGCAGCTAGACTACTGCGTTGATAGGCCGGATGTGGAAGTGGGGACTAAAGACCCATGGAGCTGACCGGTACTAATAAGCCAATAATTTGATAATCATTACACATAACCCGTTGTAAGGCTGGGTTGTGTGGCCTGATGTTCGCGTCCACTGAGTGGTTCTCGATGTACGGTCGAGAACCTGCACATTTCGTATGTGCTCGTTTCACTTTGATACATCAATAGTGTTTCGGCGGCCATAGCGAGAGGGAAACGCCCGGTTACATTCCGAACCCGGAAGCTAAGACTCTCTGCGCCGATGGTACTGCAGGGGGGACCCTGTGGGAGAGTAGGACACCGCCGGACTTCTTTGTAAGAGAGCCACCCGTTTTCACGGGTGGCTCTTTTGCGTTAAGCTTGTACCAGCGCTTCTGGCATTGCCTAGAGGCGTTTCAATTACACAGAGGACTCTCATGAGCAATTCACAAGATAATTTCGGCACGCCCGAACGCGAAGATCGACCCCGCCGTGACGGCCAGGGCAACCGCGGTAACCGCTCAGAGGGTTCTCGAGACGAACGACCAAATCGTTATGGCGTTCCACGCGATGGTCAATCACGTCCACAGAGAGACGGACGACCTGCTGCAGGTCGTTCAGATCGACCCACCTATGGTGACCGTGCTTCCCGACCTGATCGTGCAGATCGCCCAGGATACGGTGATCGTCCGCAGCGAAGTGAACGCCCACAGCGTTCGGGTGATCGCCCGTCTTATGGCGATCGTCCACAACGACCTTCGGGTGACCGTCCCCGTTACGGTGAACGTGATGCTGCACCACGCGGAGACCGTCCACGCTATGGCGACCGTGACGGTGCACCTCGTGAAGAACGTCCCTACCGTCCATCCGGTGATCGTCCGTCTTACGGGAACCGTGGTGATCGTAATGCCAGTCCCGAACGCGGTAGCTATGGTCGTGGTGGCAGCAATGGTGCTCCTCGAGGTGAACGCCCCGGGGGAGACCGCGGAGGTCGCCCACCTTATGGAGACCGTCCACAGCGCTCTGGGGACCGCCCTACATACGGAGATCGTGGTGCACGACCCGATCGCGGTGATCGTCCGAGCTATGGCGACCGCCCTCGCGGTGATCGTCCCAGCTATGGAGATCGGGGACCTCGGCCTGAACGTTCTGAGCGTCCTACCTATGGCGACCGCCCTCGCGGTAATCGTCCCAGCTATGGAGATCGGGGACCTCGCCCTGAACGTTCTGATCGTTCAGAACGTCCCTCTTTTGGCGACCGCCCCCAGCGTTCAGAACGTCCCTCGTATGGTGATCGTGGTCCTCGTCCGGAACGTTCTGATCGCTCTGAACGTCCGTCCTACGGAGACCGTCCACGTGGAGACCGTCCTACCTATGGTGATCGTGGCCCACGACCCGAACGTGGAGATCGTCCCTCGTATGGAGATCGCGCGGAGCGTCCCCGTTTCGGTGAACGGGGAGGTCGTTCCGACCGTCCTGGCGCTTCCCGCACGGGCGGCCGCGATGGTGGTCGTTCTGATCGTAATCCTCGCTTTGAAGAACCCGAACTTACAGAAGAGCAGCGTATGGCACGTGAGCTTCGCATGGTTCGCCCGCATCACGATGACCCCTGGATCGATGACGATGTTACCGATGACATGCTCGACAAGGGTGCCCGCAACGAGCTGAAGACGCTCACCAAGGAAAATGCAGAACGAGTTGCGAAACATCTTGTGATGGCAGTCCGTTTGATGGACGAGAATCCTGAGCTTGCACACCAACACGTACTCTCTGCCGCACGTCGTGCTGGTCGTATTGCGATTGTGCGCGAAACCCTGGGTATCACTGCATATGCAACAGGAGACTTTGCATTGGCACTGCGTGAACTGCGCACTTATCGTCGAATCTCAGGTTCTAACGAACAGATCGCACTCATGGTTGATGCTGAGCGCGGTGTGGGGCGTCCCGATAAGGGTCTCGAGCTTGGCCGTTCTGTGGAGCGTTCCACGCTGAGTGAGGCCACTCAGGTTGCGCTCTCCATCGCTATGTCTGGTGCTCGTCTGGATCTTGATCAGGTTGATTTAGCGCTGGCAGAATTGGAAATTCCTCAGCTAGATCCCTCTAAGGCCTTTACCTATAGTCCAGCTTTGTTCCACGCGTATGCAGATGTGTTACAGGAACTGGGTCGTCACCAAGAGGCTGCAGAGTGGACGAGCTGCGCAGAAGTTGCTGAACGTGCGCTCGTTGCTGCTGACCTGATGGAATCCACGGATGAAGACGAACAAGACATTGTTGTCTTTGAAGAGGAACTCGAAGGTGACGAGTTTGATGTCGAAGGTGATACTGCAGAAGACAGCGAACTGTCGCTGGCTGATGTTGTGAGCTCAGGAGAATTTGAGGAAGAGCCAGCTCTCGGAGAACTCAGCGCTGCCGGCGAAGAAGAACTCGTTGCTGCTGGCATTAGTCCTGATGATCTTCTCGAGGATGATGTCCGTGCCATTTTGATCGAGACTGCCCACCTGGATGCCGAGGGAGAGAAGGCGTGAGCCTCTTTTCCAAGAAGAAACCCGAACTCGGTCCGAGCCCGCTGGAGGGAACGACCGTGGTTTTGGCTGACTTGGATGGAGTTGTCTATGCAGGGCCTGGGGCAATTCCATATGCTGTGGAATCTCTCAATGAGGTTCAGCAGAGTATCCGGGTCGGTTACATCACGAACAATGCCTCGCGCACTGCCGCAAGTGTCGCAGGTCACCTTCGTGAACTGGGTTTGAGCTGCCTTGAGGAAGACGTCGTCTCGTCACCGCAGGCAGCAATGCATCTCCTTGCTGGGCTTGTTCCTTCAGGATCCACAATCCTGGTTGTCGGGGGAGAGGGGTTGACATCTGAGCTGGAAAAAAATGGCTATGTTGTGACTTTCTCCGCCGAGGATAAGCCCGCCGCAGTCATTCAAGGCTTCTCGCCAGATTTAGGTTGGCGTCAATTAGCCGAGGCCTCTTTTGCACTCAATGAGCGACCCACAGCAGATGCATTTGGTGGCACAGCAACCGGTGCAGGTCTGTCTGAAGGCATTCCCTGGGTCGCAACCAACATGGACTGGACTATTCCCGTTGATCGCGGTGTTGCACCCGGTAATGGAACACTCGTTTCAGCCGTTCACACTGCCGTGGGGCGCCTCCCCGTCGTTGCAGGCAAGCCGGAACTTCCCATTTTCGAAGAGGCAGCCCGGCGCTTTGGCACCGCCTCCGCGCCAGAGACTGCTCTGTTCATCGGTGATCGTCTCGATACTGATGTGATGGGCGGCAATCGTGCGGGAATGAAGACCGTCTTGGTCCTCACGGGTATTGATCAGGCCAAGCAATTGCTGGCTGCACCGGCAGGATCACGACCAGACTTCATTCTGGGCGATCTGAGGGAGTTATCAGAACCATATCCAGTTGTGAAGACCAACAAAGATGGCTCAGTCGCTGTTCGTGGTGCCACAGTAAAAAAGGTGGGCATGGATCTTGAGATTGTCTCGCGCGGCGAGAACAAACTCGATTTACTCCGTGCCGCCTGTCAGGTCATTTGGGACAGCGGGCTCGCCATCTTTGGTTTCACTGTTCCGGAAGAACTGTATTCCTAGGCTTAACGCAAGAACGCCCCTGGTTCCCCAGGGGCGTTCTTGCGTTGTTGTACTTAGTGGTGGACTTCCTTCTCTGCACCGTGACCGGTGAGTGAACGAACTTCCATCTCAGCGCCAATCCACGAGTTCTCCTTGCGGCCTCCGGAGTAGGTACCGATAATTCCGAGCAAGAATGCCAGGGGAATCGAGACAATACCGGGGTTCTCGAGGGGGAACCAGTGGAAATCCACTCCCTTGATCATGGACAGGGTCAGCGCGCCGGTGGGGTCTGCCTTTCCTGAAACCACAGGGGAGAAGATAATGAGCACGATCGAGGAGATCAGACCGCCATACATCGACCACAGTGCACCGCGCGTGTTGAAACGACGCCAGTACAGCGAGTAGATGATGGTAGGTAGGTTGGCCGAGGCGGCGACGGCGAATGCCAACGCAACCAAGAACGCAATGTTCTGACCTTGAACAGCGATACCACCGATAATCGCCAGTGCACCAATCACCACAATGGTAATACGTGCAATGCGAACTTCAGCGTTGGGGCGGACTTCACCGCGCTTGATTACGTTCGCGTAGATGTCGTGCGCAAACGAGGTGGCGGCGGTGATGGTCAGACCAGCAACCACAGCCAAGATTGTTGCAAACGCAATCGCCGAAACGATACCCAACAGAATCGGACCACCCAATGCTGCAGCCAACAGGGGAGCAGCAGAGTTAGGTCCACCCGGAGCAGCGGCGATAGTTGCAGGTCCCACGAGGACCAGTGCACCGAACCCGAGTACCAGGGTGAAGAGGTAGAACGCACCGATCAGCCAAATCGCCCAGACCACAGACTTACGAGCTTCCTTCGCGGTAGGAACCGTGTAGAAACGCATGAGGACGTGAGGAAGACCAGCGGTACCGAGTACGAGAGCCATACCGAGAGAGATGAAGTCAATCGGGTTCTTTCCGTACTTGTTACCTGGCTTGAGTGCATCGAAGGGAACCTCGAGTGCTGCCGCTGCATCCTGTCCACGCTGGAGCAAGGTACCGAGGTCAAAGCCATTGAGTGCGAGCACCCAAACGGTCATGATCAGTGCGCCAGCGATCAGCAGGCCAGCTTTGATGATCTGAACCCAGGTCGTACCTTTCATGCCACCGACGAGGACGTAGATCACCATGAGGATACCTACGACGGCAACAACCAGAGAGGTTGCGAGGGTATCGGTTGCAGGGATACCCAGCAAGAGCGATACAAGACCACCAGCACCTGCCATTTGGGCAAGCAGGTAGAAGAAGCAGACAACCAGGGTCGAGATGGCTGCGGCCAGACGCACAGGGCGCTGGTGCAAGCGGAAAGAAAGAACATCCGCCATCGTGAACTTACCGGTGTTTCGCATGAGTTCAGCCACAAGCAGCAAGGCGACAAGCCATGCAACCAGGAAGCCGATTGAGTAGAGGAAGCCGTCGTAACCGCTGAGAGCGATAGCGCCGGTAATTCCCAAGAACGATGCGGCAGAAAGGTAGTCACCTGCGATAGCCATACCGTTTTGACCACCGGTGAACGAGCGTCCACCTGCATAGAAGTCATTCGCGGACTTGTTGTTACGGCCAGCGCGAATAACGATGATCATGGTGACAACGACGAAAGCGCCGAAAATCGCAATGTTGAGAACGGGGTTATTCGCACCCGCACTCGTTGTTACAGCGTCGGCTGCGTGTATCAGGATGTTACTCATGCTGCACCTGCCTTTTGCTTAGCTTCGAGTTCGCCACGCAGTTCCGTAGCCAGAGGGTCCAGACGCCTATTGGCGTAGCTGACGTACCACTGCGTAATAGCGAAGGTTGTCACGAACTGGAGTAGGCCCAAGATCAGGCCGATATTGACCGCGCCAAACACGGGTGTTGCCATCCATGCTGATGCGTAGGTAGCAAGAATCACGTAGAGGAAATACCACGCAAGGGCTGCGACTAATAGGGGAATGACGAATCCACGCTGACGTTTGCGCAGTTCTTTGTATTTGGGTGTTTCTTCGAAGGCAGGATAGTCAATCCTGTGATGACCCTTCTCAGTCTCTTCAGTACTCACACGGCCTCCTTGCCGAAATGGATATGGGTAGTGCTTACCAATTTTTCTCGCTAGGGAGCGGGAATCATTGGTTCAGGGTGGACCATGAGGGCCACCGTGAGATCTTCGAGGACAGTGACATCCTCAATAGTGGGAGGGACGACGAAGTCTTCCCCATCCACAATCTGACGCATGGTTCTGCGCAGAATCTTTCCGGAACGAGTCTTCGGTAGACGCTCCAAAATCAAGACATCGCGGAAAGCGGCAACGGGGCCTACCTTCTCGCGGACAAGTGCAACGAGTTCGCCGCAAATCACCTCATGTGGGCGGTCTACACCTGCCTTCAGTGTGACAAATCCGCTGGCACGTTGGCCTTTGAGTTCATCTTTCACGCCGATGACGGCACACTCAGCCACGTTCGGGTGTTGGGCTAGTGCTTCCTCGAGTTGACCGGTGGACAGGCGGTGTCCAGCGACGTTAATCACGTCATCAGTGCGGCCCATCACGAAGACATAGCCGTCCTCATCGAGGTAACCCGAGTCGCCCGTGGCGTAGTAGCCAGGGAAAGCATCCAAATATGCCTTCTGATACCCCTCGGGCCGGCCCCAGAGTCCAGCGAGTGTCCCAGGAGGCATCGGCAACTTGATTACGATGTTGCCCTCTTCGCCCTGCGTCACGTGACGACCCTTACTGTCTACAATCTCTACCTGGTAACCGGGCACAGGAACCGTAGATGACCCAGGCTTAATGGGCAGTGTCTCAATGCCCCGAGGGTTTGCGGTGATAGGCCAGCCCGTTTCGGTTTGCCACCAGTGATCCACGACGGGGATACCGAGACCTTCACTTGCCCATTCCAGAGTTTCAGTATCTAGGCGCTCGCCGGCCATGAACAACGTATGCATAGAGCTCAGGTCATAGCGAGCACGTTCCGTCAGACCTGGGTCTACCCGTCGAATGGCGCGCAGTGCCGTGGGAGCAGTAAACAGTGCACGTACTTTGTAGTTGTCCACGATGCGCCAGAATGCACCCGCATCGGGGGTGCCCACGGGCTTACCTTCGTAAATGACAGTCGTGGCACCTGCAAAAAGTGGAGCGTAAACGATGTAGGAGTGTCCCACCACCCACCCGACATCAGAGGCAGCCCACATCACTTCACCGGGCTTGATGTTGTAGATATTGTGCATTGACCAGGTCAGGGCCACGGCATGACCGCCGTTATCCCGAACAATGCCTTTGGGGTTACCGGTTGTTCCGGAGGTGTAGAGAACGTAGAGCGGGTCTGTTGCGAGAACAGGAACGCAATCAGCTGGAGTAGTGCGCTCCACTGCATCATCCCAGTCCAGCCAGGCGACGCCGTTGACGCCATCGTGGTGCTTAATCGTGCCTGGAACGTTTCTCCGCTCCTTCACGATCACGGTGTGAATAGAGCCGTGAGAAAGTTCTAGTGCTTCCGCGACGAGAGGGAGGTATTCCACGGTGCGACCCGGTTCCAGTCCACCGGAGGCAGTCACCAGAACTGTGGGCTTCGCATCGTCGATGCGAACGGCAAGTTCATTCGCGGCAAACCCACCGAAGACAACCGAGTGCACAGCTCCGATGCGGGCACATGCCAACATGGCAAATATTGCTTGCGGAATCATGGGCAAGTAAATAATGACGCGGTCTCCTGCCGTTACACCCTGATCGCGGAGTACTCCGGCAAATGTGGACACTTCGTGCAGGAGCTCTGCGTAGGTGAAGCGGTCTTTCATTCCCGTCATGGCCGAGTCATAGATCACCGCGGTTTGGTCACCGCGACCAGCGAGAACGTGACGATCTACCGCGTTGTAGCAGGTATTGAGTTCGGCACCAGGGAACCATCGGTATACAGGTGCTGCAGAATTATCGAGGGCCACTGTGGGTGGAGTAATCCAGTCCACCGCAGTGGCAGCTTCCAGCCAGAATTTTTCGGGGTCCTCTGTGCACTGAGTGTAGGTACGGCGGTATGCACCGGCTTCTGCAGTCATATCTCGCCTCCTCATTGAGTACAGCTCTCACCGTTGAGAGCTGTGTAGAGCTGTGCTGCGAGGACCGTGTTGGGGAAATAACTTCCTCAAATCGGAACCTTAGAGATGACTGTATACACAAATAGGTAAATCACGCAATATTTCGGGAAGTATTGCGTGTTGAAACACCTGTGTGTATACATAGACAGAACGGTCTGTATACAATGAAGTCACGGATCACAGTCAAGGAGGCATCGTGAGAGCTAGCGATAAGGCGTACAACAAGCTTTTTCACGACATCGTTGACGGCGATCTCGCACCGGGAACAATTCTTGCCGAGGTCGAGCAATCTACCCGCCTCGGTGTCTCCCGGACACCGCTTCGTGAAGCATTGTCTCGACTCATTGCTGATGGACTAGTCGAATCGGCACCAGGGCGCGGTGTCATTGTGACAGAGGTTTCTCTCGAGAACATTACAGAGCTGTATGAGGTTCGTGAAGCGCTCGAAGAGCAGGCTGCCCGACTCGCTGCACAACGTCGAGATCCGAAAGTATTCATTCGCATCGCTGAAGAATTTACTCACGCAGATGAGTTGATCGCTGCGGGTGAAGAAGGTGTTCGTCACTACTACGAGCTCAATGAAAAGTTCGACATAGCGGTCGATGACGCCATCAACAACGCATATTTGGTTTCAGCCCTGCAAAACGCCCGCGTTCACCTTTCCCGCATTCGCCGCATTGCCAAGGGCAATCCAGAGCGACTCCATGAAAGCGCTGTTGAAACGCTGCTGATTATCGAGGCCATTATCGATGGCGATGCCGCATTGGCAGCCCACGCAACCCACGTGCACCTCCACAAAAGCTTGACCAACATTCGCGCCTCTGTGAAGGGGCATCTCACTCACGTCAACGTGGCATAGCTGCAGAGACACCCCTGAAGGGAAATCCCATGAAGCTTCACCACGTGCGCGTCTATAAGAGCGAAGAAACTCTCGAGCGCAAAGACCAGCTGGCGTGGAAGATTGCTGAGGTCGCAACCGATCCTGTTGCCGTGACTGCCGAAGTCACCGACATGGTGATTAACCGCATCATTGACAATGCTTCTGTCGCGGTGGCATCCCTCACGCGCAAGCCTGTCGTGTCTGCACGATCTCAGGCATTGGCACATCCCTCATCGGCAGGTGGCAACGGCGCCAACCTGTTCGGTGAGCCTCAGGAATTGCGCGTGTCTCCCGAGTGGGCAGCCTGGGCAAACGGTGTTGCCGTGCGTGAACTGGACTATCACGACACTTTCTTAGCTGCCGAATACTCCCACCCCGGCGACAACATTCCTCCCATCCTGGCGGTTGCGCAGCATGTTGGGGTGACGGGGGCAGACCTTATTCGGGGGATCGCCACCGGCTATGAGATTCAGGTGGATCTGGTGAAATCGATTTGTCTTCACAAGCACAAGATTGACCACGTGGCTCACCTCGGCCCCTCGGCGGCAGCAGGTATCGGGACCATGTTGGGGCTGTCTACCGAGACGATTTATCAAGCAATCGGCCAGGCACTCCACACCACGACGGCAACTCGTCAGTCGCGTAAGGGTGAGATTTCTTCCTGGAAGGCACACGCACCCGCATTCGCAGGGAAGATGGCAGTTGAAGCTGTAGACCGTGCCATGCGGGGGGAAACCAGTCCCACCCCAATCTATGAAGGCGAAGACGGTGTCATTGCGTGGATGCTTGATGGCCCTACCGCGGCATATGAAGTGCCACTTCCGGAAAAGGGCGAAGCCAAGCGCGGCATTCTGGATACGTATACGAAGGAACACTCGGCTGAGTATCAAGCCCAAGCACTTATTGACCTCGCCCGTAAACTCCATACGGAGCACCCAGAGGTGACGAACCCTGAGAATGTGAAGTCTGTCGTTATCCACACGTCGCATCACACGCACTACGTCATTGGTTCGGGAGCAAACGATCCCCAGAAGTATGACCCCACAGCAAGTCGGGAAACTCTGGATCACTCAATTCCTTACATCTTTACTGTCGCATTGCAAGATGGGTCGTGGCATCACGTGGATAGTTATGCGCCATCGCGTGCAGGTCGAGCAGACACTATTGCGCTCTGGAACAAGACCACCACTCTGGAAGATGCCGAGTGGACACGTCGTTATCACTCCGATGATCCTGCAGTGAAAGCTTTTGGTGGACGGGTAGAGATCACCTTGAACGATGGGACCATCATCGTGGATGAACTTGCCGTGGCAGATGCGCACCCGCTCGGTGCTCGCCCCTTCGCGCGTGCGCAGTACATCAACAAATTCCGGATTCTTGCCACCGGCGTTGTGGACGAGGCAGAAATCGAGCGCTTCCTGGCTCTTGTGCAACGACTTCCTGAGCTCGCCGCGGATGAGATTGGCGGCCTGACCGTCACGGCTAAGCCGGGTCTGTTGGCGACTGCACCGATTCCTCAGGGCTTGTTTTAATGCTGTATTCAACCATCACTCCAGCTGAAAAGCGCCGGCTTTTCCGAGAGCGTTTAGCTACGGGGGAGTTGCTTCAGTTCCCTGGTGCGTTTAATCCCCTCTCGGCCAAGCTCATTCAATCCACAGGGTTTGATGGTGTTTATATATCCGGTGCCGTAATAGCTGCCGATTTGGGTCTTCCCGATATTGGCCTCACTACGTTGACCGAAGTGGCAGGTCGGGGACAACAGATTTCTCGGATGACAGATCTTCCATCCCTGATTGATGCAGACACTGGCTTTGGTGAACCCATGAACCTTGCTCGCACTGTGCAAACGCTCGAGGATGCGGGCGTCGCAGGTATTCATATTGAAGACCAGGTCAACCCCAAGCGTTGTGGGCACCTTGACGGCAAGGCTGTCGTGGACAACGACACAGCCATGAAGCGCATCAAGGCGGCAGTTGATGCGCGCCGTGATGAGAACTTGCTCATTATGGCCCGCACCGATATTCGGGCAGCAGACGGCCTCGATGTGGCCATTGACCGCGCTAAAATGTTGGTTGATGCGGGTGCAGACGCTATTTTTCCCGAGGCCATGAAAGACCTCGGTGAATTTGAAGCTATGCGAGCCGCGCTCGATGTTCCCGTTCTGGCTAACATGACTGAGTTTGGCAAGAGTGAACTGTTTACGAAACAGCAGTTAGCCGACATCGGAATAAACATCGTGATATATCCGGTGTCACTCCTGCGTCTTGCGATGGGTGCCGCCATGCGTGGACTGGATTCGCTGCAGGAAACAGGCTCTCTGCAGGCTGTCGTCCCTGAGATGCAAACACGTGCAGAACTCTACGAGACTCTGGATTACGAGGCCTACAACCACTTCGATTCTGGAATCTTCAACTTCGATCTCACTACCCACACGAAGCACTAGCGCAGGCCACAAGCCGGCTCTCAATGGCGAGGACACACTCATGACGGTACAACCACAGATATTCAAGGGGCTGGCAGGCGTTGTGGTGGATGCCACGGCCATTTCAAAAGTCAACCCTGACACCAACTCGTTGCTGTATCGCGGCTATCCTGTGCAGGAGTTGGCCGCCCAGAAAAGCTTTGAAGAAGTCGCCTGGCTACTCTGGCACGGTGAACTTCCCACACCTGCGGAGTTGTCCTCTTTTGAGCAGTCTGAGCGCGCTCAACGCTCTCTTGATGCACATGTGAAGCGCGTCATTGACGAGTTGCCGTTGACCGCACACCCCATGGATGTTGTGCGCACGGCAGTGAGTGTCATCGGAGCGTCAGACCCCCACGCAGATGATTCTTCTGCTACTGGAAACCTTGCCAAGAGCATCACGCTGTTTGCCAAACTTCCGGCCATTGTTTCGTATGATCAGCGTCGTCGTCGCGGCGAAGGGGTTATTGAACCCCGAGCAGATCTGGACTACTCAGCAAACTTCTTGTGGATGACCTTTGGCGAAATTCCCGATGACGTTGTGGTCACGGCATTCCGCGTTTCACTGATTTTGTATGCAGAGCATTCCTTCAATGCCTCCACCTTCACAGCGCGAGTAATCACGTCCACTCTTTCCGACCTCTATTCGGCCGTGACCGGGGCGATCGGTGCACTCAAGGGCCCATTGCACGGAGGAGCGAACGAAGCTGTTCTTCATATTTTTAATGAAATCGGGTTTGGCCCCGAGGCGGCGCAACGCTCTGAGGCTTGGCTCGAGCAGGCACTTGCGGAGAAGCGCAAAATTATGGGCTTTGGGCATCGTGTGTATAAAAAGGGGGACTCTCGAGTTCCCACAATGCGAGCATCGATGGTGGAGCTCATTGAGTATTACAACCGCCCAGATGTTCTCGACCTCTATGAGGGGCTGGAAGTGGCCATGACGCAACGAAAGGGAATTCTTCCTAATCTTGATTACCCGTCAGGTCCTGCGTATCACCTGATGGGCTTTGACACCCTGACCTTCACCCCAATTTTCGTGGCAGCACGAATCACGGGCTGGACTGCTCACATTATGGAGCAACTCCAGGCCAACGCTTTGATCCGTCCGTTGTCGGCCTACAACGGCGTGGATGAGCGCCACCTCTAAATCTGCTGGGGGTAAAAGCACGGCAGCGCGATGACGTCTCCATCGCGCAGCCGTGCTTTCTGGCTGTTGACCAACGGATAGAGTCAAAGGGAAATGACCTCTCCTATTCCTGCACCTTCTCGAGCAATTCGCGCGTGGAGACTCTTTGTTCTCGGTTCGTTGACGATGTTTGGTGCCGTCTGTATTGATCTCTATCTGCCGGCATTTCCTCACATTGCAGATGCGCTCGGGGTTGAAGTCAATGACATGGGGCTCACGCTGACCTCATTCTTACTCGGTATGGGGATAGGCCAGTTGTTCTATGGGCCGGTGAGTGATCGGTTTGGTCGCAAGCGACCACTGTTGGTTGGCATCATTGTGTTCGTCATCGCCAGCGTGATGTGTGCAACCTCAACCACGTTGATGTCCCTGATTATGTGGCGGTTTATTCAGGCATTAGGCGCCTCTGCTGGCATCGTGATTTCACGTGCGATCGTGCGAGACCTCTATTCCGGGATTGAGATGGCAAAAGTCATGACCATTCTGGGAATGGTTTTTGCACTGGGTCCTGCACTTGCCCCGAGCATTGGCGCACTCGTGCTTCTGTCAGGTGTGTGGCAGTGGGCTTTTTATTCGCTCGCAATTTTTGGGGCCTTCATGCTGATTGGCGTCATGACATTGCCCGAGACGCACCATTCTGAATCGCGGAATAATCACGGTTTCATTAAAGCGACGACCTCTTATGGTGAAATCTTGACGAATAAGGTTTTCCTCACTTCTGCGTTGTTGTTTGGCGCAGATTTTGCCGGATTCTTCAGCTATGTGTCATCCTCGCCCGACATCATGATGGGTGTCTACGGGCTGAACTCAACGGTGTATGCACTGGTGTTTGGAGTCATTTCGCTGTCATTGCTGGTTGGTTCCCAGATCAATCTGCGTATCCTGCCCCGTTTTGGCAATGTGAAGCTGCTCAAGGTGTACACCAGCATTCAGATTGTTGGTTCGATTCTTGTGCTGACGGCCGCGTTAGTCCATGCTCCGTTGTTTGTGGTGCTGGTTCCCCTGCTTTTGGTGTCCTCTGTGGCCAGTTCCATTGCGGGTCTGAGTATGACGGCCAGCATGACGCCCTTTGCACATTTGGCCGGTTCTGCCTCTGCCATGAATGGCATGATCCAAATGGCGTCTGCGGGAATCATTACCGCAGTGCTGGCCGTTTTGCCTTTCGATCCGGTTATCCAGATGGCGGCAGTCATGGTTATTGCTATTACAGCTGCCTTCTTCTTAGCTCGATCCAGGGCCATTCCCGACCTGGCCGCTGCAAGAAAGTAAGATTGGGACGTGACCATTTCTGAAAACTCCACTGCGGACGGTGAGCTTGTCTCTGCCTTGTCCGTAGTAGAGGGTCAACCCCTCGAAACTCGAGCTGAGGGATATGCCAAGCTCTATGACGACCTCCGAGCGCAGCTCGAAGGTGGCGACCTTCCTGCGCGTGACTAACTGGTGACCGTGCAACGTCTTGATGCCGCACTTCCTGAACGAGGTTTAGCTCGTTCGCGTACCCACGCGGCCACTCTCATCGCTGAAGGTTTTGTGCGCGTCGGCGGAAAAGTGGTGAACAAACCCGCAACGAAGGTTTCTGAATCAGATGAGATCAGCGTTGATGGGGCAGATCACTACGTCTCCCGCGCCGCACACAAACTGATTGCAGGTCTCGATGGCTTTGGAATTGATGTTGACGGCCGCCGAGCCTTTGATGTGGGGGCCAGTACGGGTGGATTCACGCAGGTGTTGTTAGAACGCGGTGCGAGCCAGGTCGTGGCGTTGGATGTGGGGCACGGTCAACTCTCTCCCCGTATCCGTTCGGATGAACGTGTACTGGTCGTTGAGGGTGTGAATGCGAAATCACTGGATCATTCGCAACTTTCTGGTTTGGTCAAACAGGATTTTGTTGCCGACATTGTCGTTGCAGATCTCTCCTTCATCTCGTTAACCCATGTGATGGCAGCCTTTAAAGCCTGCGCAACAGCAGAGGCAGACTATGTTTTGTTGGTCAAGCCACAGTTTGAAGTTGGTCGCACGGGCGTCAAAGAAGGCATCGTGACCAACCCCGCATTGCGTGAAGATGCAGTCATGAAAGTACTTTGGTCGGCCTTTGACAACGGCTTGGGCGTCTGTGGCTTCCTGTCGTCCCCAATACTCGGAGGCGCGGGTAATCACGAGTATGTTCTGTGGCTCCGCGCGGATAGTCAATCGAATCCGTCAGAATGGACTCAACAGGTCCACACCGTGACGGGAGCATGAGCATGAGTGCAGTAGTACAGCGCTACATCCTTGTTGTCTCTCACGCTGCCCAGCAGGCCACCTTAGAAGCAGCTGTTGAGGTGTGCCAGCAAATACAAGCACAAGGTGCTACTCCCGTTCTTCGCGACTTAGAAGTCGCCGCGGTTATTTCGCATGCTCCTGAACTTGCCAACCTCCTGGTGCTGGATAAAGACGTGTCTGTTTCGAAAATTGAGTGCGCCATCGTTGTCGGTGGAGACGGCACAATTCTTCGAGCAGCGGAACTCCTTCGTGGCGCCGCCGTCCCTATGTTGGGGGTAAACCTCGGGCATGTGGGCTTCTTGGCAGAAACTGAACGCGACACTATTACGGACACGGTCGCACGTGTGCTGGCCAAAGATTACGACGTCGAAGAACGCAGTACGTTAGCTGTTCGCGTCAAAGTGGGCACCGAAGTGGTTTTTGAAACCTGGGCTCTCAACGAAGCAACTGTGGAAAAAGCTAGCCGTGAGCGCATGCTTGAAGTCATCATTGAAGTTGACCGCAGGCCATTGTCGTCCTTTGGGTGTGATGGTGTGGTGATGAGCACTCCTACCGGCTCCACTGCGTACAGCTTCTCCGCTGGGGGCCCCGTTGTGTGGCCCACCGTTGATGCCATGATTCTTGTTCCCCTTTCTGCACATGCTCTGTTTGCGCGTCCTTTGGTCGTGGGGCCTGACTCGATCTTTGCGGTAGAGATTCTCGAACGTCGCAGTGGGCATGGTGTGCTGTGGTGTGATGGTCGTCGCACGCGTAACCTGCCCCCCGGTGCGCGCGTTGTCGTGAACAAGTCAGATACCTCGGTACTTCTGGCTCGTCTGCACCCCGAGGCGTTCACCGATCGCTTGGTGGAGAAGTTTGACCTTCCCGTTACTGGATGGCGGGGACCTGCAGCGTGATAGAAGAGATTCGCATCCGAGACCTCGGAGTGATCTCTGAGGCTGTCTTGCCTTTAGGGCCTGGTTTTACAGCAATCACCGGTGAAACTGGCGCGGGTAAAACCATGGTGGTCACCGCGCTGGGTTTGCTCCGGGGTGAGCGAGCAGATTCTTCTGCTGTGCGCAACGGCAGTGATACGGCGTGGGTGGAGGGGCGCTGGATTCTGGCCGTGCCTGAAACCATCACCGAGACAGTGACCGATGCTGGGGGGCTCATCGAAGGAGATGAGTTGCTTCTGGGGCGATCTGTTTCAGTGGAGGGACGTTCGCGCGCTGTTGTCGGCGGCCGCAGCACCCCTGTCGCCGTCTTGGGGGAGTTGGGGGAACTCCTTGTTGCTGTTCACGGTCAATCTGATCAAGTGCGCCTCCGGTCACCTGCTGCCCAACGAGAGGCCCTAGATCGCTTTGCGGGAGGTCATTTTGGAGAAATTCTCGGCGAGTATGCCCATGCATTCAAGCGCTGGAAAGCAAATGCTGCGGAACTTGCCAGCATCACGGCGGCCCGTGATGCGCGCGTTCGCGAAGCAGAAGAACTTCGTGCCTCTATCTCGGAAATTGAAGCATTAGCTCCACAGCCAGGAGAAGATGAACAGCTCCGAGCGCTGGCAGAACGTTTGACGCACACGGAAGACCTGCGCATTGCTACAGCTCTGGCTCGCGAAGCACTCTCGTCCGAAGTGGGCGATGGGGCTGATGCGCTTGCGCGCGTTGATGCTGCCAAGCGTCAGGTTGAGAAAATGGCCGATGTTGATCCCGTCCTTGCCGTGATTTCAGACACGTTGACCCAGCTCTCACTCCAGTTACATGAGGTTACCGGCCAGCTATCCAGTCATTTGGCCAATCTTGAAGCTGAAGATGAGCGAGACCTGAACACCATTCAGGAACGTCGAGCAGAACTCACCACACTCATGCGCAAGTATGGTCCCAGCCTCGAGGAGGTGATTGCTCTCCTGGATTCCGGAAGTGCACGCCTGTTCGAGTTGGATAACGATGGCGAACGCATCACCGAGCTCGCAGAAGAAGTGGCAGCCGATCACGCCCTCGTCATTCGCGGAGCTGATGCGCTGCATGAACTGCGCGTAGCAGCCGCCGAGCGACTTTCTGGAGCAGTAACGCAGGAGCTTGCCGCATTGGCGATGCCCGATGCGCAGCTGTTTGTGAAGGTCACGCACGGGGAGGACCTCGCTCTCCACGGGCGTGACACTGTGGAGCTTTTACTCCGGCCACACCCGGGTTCAGATCCTCGCCCCATCTCCAAGAGCGCTTCAGGCGGTGAACTTTCACGCATCATGCTTGCGTTGGAGGTTGTCATCGCTGGAGAAGATTCTGTACCCACGTATGTTTTCGATGAAGTTGACTCTGGTGTCGGTGGTGCGTCGGCGATAGAAATCGGACGACGCCTTGCCCGCTTGGCAGAAAAGTCCCAAGTAATTGTGGTGACCCACTTGGCCCAGGTCGCAGCATTTGCGACTAATCATCTCCGCGTAGTCAAGGACACATCCGGAGATGTAACAGAAAGTAGTGTCCAAGTTCTGCGCGGAGAAGCCCGGGAAGCAGAGATGGCCAGATTGCTCTCTGGTCTGCCAGATTCAGAAAATGCTTTAGCTCACGCCCGCGAGTTGATTCAGCTGGCCTCTGGTCGCTGATAAGCTCTAATTCCGTGGTGAATACTTCGGGATTAAACGTAACCAAGCACATTTTTGTCACCGGGGGCGTCGTCTCGTCACTCGGTAAAGGCCTGACGGCGGCTAGCCTCGGCAATCTTCTCACCGCACGCGGTCTTCGCGTTGTGATGCAGAAGTTAGACCCGTATCTCAACGTGGATCCGGGCACCATGAACCCGTTCCAACACGGTGAAGTCTTCGTCACTGATGACGGAGCAGAGACTGACCTTGACATCGGTCACTACGAGCGCTTTCTGGACATCAATCTTTCCCAGGCAGCGAACGTGACCACGGGGCAGATTTATTCCCAGGTCATCGCCAAGGAGCGTCGAGGTGAGTACCTGGGAGACACCGTCCAGGTCATTCCCCACATCACGGACGAAATTAAGCGCCGTATGCGCCTTCAGGCCGAGGATATTCCTCAGCCAGACGTCATTATTACTGAAATTGGTGGCACCGTCGGTGACATCGAATCACAGCCCTTCATCGAGTCTGCACGTCAGGTTCGTCACGAACTCGGACGAAAGAACGTCTTCTTTGTCCACGTTTCCCTCGTTCCATTTATGGGTGCCTCGGGTGAGCAAAAGACCAAGCCCACTCAACATTCTGTTGCAGCTCTGCGCTCGATCGGTATCCAGCCGGATGCGCTCGTATTGCGCTCAGATCGGCCGGTGACTGAAAGCAACAAGCGCAAGATTGCACTGATGTGTGACGTGGATGAAGACGCCGTCGTCAACGCGGTCGATGTGCCCAGCATCTATGACATTCCGACCATGCTTCACAGCCAGGGCCTGGATGCCTACATTGTCGAGCAACTGGGACTGGACTGCAGTGACGTGGACTGGTCACACTGGTCGCCCCTGCTTGAAGCTGTCCATGATCCTGCACACGAAGTCACTATCGGACTCGTGGGTAAGTACATCGACTTGCCTGACGCCTACCTCTCGGTTACCGAAGCATTGCGTGCTGGTGGTTTCCAGAACCGCACCAAAGTCAACCTGCGCTGGATTCCCTCGGACGATTGCGAAACACACGACGGTGCTGCTGAAAACCTCTCCGACCTCGATGGCATTTGTGTCCCGGGTGGTTTCGGCATTCGCGGCATCGAAGGCAAGCTTGGCGCCTTGAAGTTTGCTCGTGAGAACGGTATACCCACACTGGGGCTGTGCTTGGGTCTGCAGTGCATGGTGATTGAATACGCTCGTAACCTTGCGGGACTCCCGGATGCATCTTCCTCAGAGTTTGACCCAGCAACAAAGACTCCTGTGATTGCCACCATGGCTGAGCAGGTCGACATCATTAACGCCGGTGACATGGGCGGAACCATGCGTTTGGGCCTCTACAAGGCCGCACTCGCACCCGGTTCTTTGGCCGCTACTGTCTATGGTTCAGAGCTGATTGAGGAACGTCACCGTCACCGTTACGAAGTGAACAACACCTATCGTCAGCAGATTGCTGATGCAGGTCTGTCTTTCTCGGGAACATCACCTGACGGTCAGTTGGTGGAATTCGTTGAACTTCCTCGTGACGTTCACCCTTATTACATCGCTACTCAGGCTCACCCTGAACTGCGCTCTCGTCCCAACAACGCACACCCTCTGTTCGCAGGTTTGGTGGAAGCCGCCCTGGAACGCCAGAAGGCAACACGCCTGTTCGATCTCGAAAAGGCATAGTCATGACCCCCACCCCACGGGACGGTATTGCTGACCAGCCCACTGAGGTGACGATCACCGAACGATCAACGGTGTTCACCGGACGTGTCTGGAACATCGAGCACGAGCGTTTTGAATACAACGGTCACGAAATTGCCCGTGATTATGTTGATCACACCGGGGCAGTTGCGGTGCTGGCGCTGGATGACAATGATCGGTTTATTGCGATCCAGCAATACCGTCATCCCATTCGAACCCGCGAATGGGAAATTCCGGCAGGGCTGTTGGATATCGCAGGTGAAAGTGCACTTCTGGCTGCCCAGCGTGAACTCGCAGAAGAAGTTGACCTGCACGCAGACTCGTGGTCGGTTCTCACCGATTACTTCACCTCACCGGGCGGGTCGAATGAGATCGTCCGTATTTTCCTTGCTCGAGATCTGCACACCACTCCCGTTCCTTTTGACCGTAGTGACGAAGAAGCGGACATGGAGCTGCGCTGGGTGAGCCTGGACGATGCACACGAGAGTGTGCTGACAGGTAAGGTCAGTAACTCGATTTTCCAGATTGCCGTGTTGAACGCCCATGCTTCACGTGCTCGCGGCTGGGACACGTTGCGCCCTGGTGACGCACCCTGGTCCATGCGGGAATGGCGGGATGCTTCTGGTAGCGGAGCGTCCTGGCAGGCCTAGGTCACGATGAATCTGCAACGCGCCCGCGATCAGTATCTGAGGTTTGTCGCTATCGAGCGCGGATTATCCCTCAACACGGTAGCTGCGTATACGCGCGATATTGATGCCTACCTTGCATGGCTGGGTGAGCGTGGCACGACCGATGCTGCGAATATTTCACTGCAGGATGTCAGTGCGTATGTTCAATGGCTCGCAACCCGCGCTGACAGTCCGTTGACGAGCTCCAGTCAGTCCCGAACACTGAGTTCCATCAAGGGCTTTCACAAGTTTTTAGTAGAAGAACAAATCATCGAGAACAACGTGACGGTGGATGTAAACCCACCTAAACTTCCCAAAAGACTGCCCAAAGCAATCAGCGTGGAACAGATGTCTGCTTTGCTCGCCGCCACGGATGGTGACGAAGAAGTGCGGGTTCGAGACAAAGCGTTACTCGAATTGCTCTATGCCACCGGTGCGCGCATCTCGGAGGCAGTGAGTTTGAACGTGGATGACGTTACCGTGGGCGACGGCATGATTCGCGTCCGGGGGAAAGGGGGTAAGCAGCGCATTGTTCCTGTCGGTTCGTATGCTCAAGCTGCACTCGATGCTTACCTTGTCCGAGTGCGTCCTATTTTTTCAGCTCGGGGTGCATCAACTCCCGCCCTGTTCCTAGGGCCGCGGGGTGCTCGGGTATCTCGGCAAATGGCGTGGCTCATCATTCGTGAAGCTGGGGAGAGGGCACAGCTTGACATAGAGCTTTCCCCGCACACTTTTCGGCACACTTTTGCAACTCATTTGTTAGCAGGCGGAGCGGATGTTCGAGTAGTACAAGAGCTTCTGGGGCATGCTTCGGTTGCTACGACACAGATTTACACCCTGGTGACCGCGGACACGTTACGTGAAACCTACGTCACGGCGCACCCCCGAGCACAGCATTCTGGCCCCAATTCTAGCTAGAATGGGCATCACTACCGGGGAAGGAAATTCTCTGAACCTGGTGGACTTTTTGCTCAATCTCACAGTGGGGACACTCGAGTGGTTACGTACAAAAACGGCGTGAAAGTCGGCCCAACTGGACGTCCCCTCAAGGATTTCCCCGTTCCAGCACCCTTGACTGCTCACGGTCCAGCACGCATCATTTCGATGTCCAACCAAAAAGGTGGCGTGGGTAAAACAACCACGAGTATTAATCTGGCTGCAGCCCTTGCGGAATACGGCCGTAAGGTACTGGCAGTGGACTTTGATCCACAGGGCGCACTCTCTGCCGGTCTGGGCATTCAAACCCACGATGTGCCGAACATTTATGACCTCATGCGTGGCTCGGTCAAAGACACCAAGGCAGCGATCCAGCACTCCAAAGTCCCTAACCTCGATGTCATCCCCGCCAACATCGACCTTTCGGCTGCAGAAGTCCACTTGGTCAACGAGGTTGCACGTGAGCAGATACTTGCCGGCGTATTGCGTCAAGTAAAGAACGACTACGACGTTATTTTCATTGACTGCCAGCCCTCCCTGGGTTTACTCACGGTGAACGCGCTCACGGCGGCGCACGGCGTCATCATCCCTTTGGCAACCGAATTCTTTGCCCTCCGCGGTGTTGCACTCCTCATCGAGACCATCGACAAGGTGAAAGAACGACTCAACCCCGCGATCGAACTCGACGCCATCGTGCCCACGATGTATGACCCGCGCACGCTGCACTCGCAGGAAGTCATGGAACGTGTGGTTGAAACTTTCGGTGACAAGGTCACCGATACCGTCATCGGTCGCACAATCAAGTTCCCCGATGCGTCTGTTGCGGGTGTCCCCATTACCGAGTTTGCGCCTGACCATGCATCGGCTCATGCCTACCGCCAGCTCGCTCGTGAACTGATCGAACGTGGTGTCGTCGCTTAGCGACCCCACCACCGACGCTGTCGATACTCCTGAAGAGGTTATCGACGGCGGTTTCCGTGTTGCCGTAGGCGTATTTGAGGGGCCTTTTGACCTCCTTCTCAACCTCATTTCCAAACATGAACTCGACATCACCGAGATTTCCCTCAGCGTCGTCACTGATGAGTTCATTCAGTACCTCAAGACACTCGATCTGGATAAGGAGCTTGACGCAGCGACCGAATTTCTCGTGATCGCTGCCACACTCCTTGACCTCAAGGTCGCAGGCTTGTTGCCACAGGGTGAAGTGGTCGATGCCGAAGATGCCGCATTGTTTGAAGCGCGAGATCTGCTCTTTGCACGGCTTTTGCAATACCGTGCTTTCAAAGATGTTGCTCTGTGGTTTGCGGAACATCTGGAAGCTGAATCAACCCGTCATGCCCGCACTGTTCGTTTGGAGGATCGTTTCAGGAGGCAGGTTCCTGAACTGATCTGGAACACCAATGTGGACGACTTTGCGGCGTTGGCCATGTTGGCCATGGCGCCGCGTGAGATCCCCGTTGTGGGACTTGATCACTTGCATGCCCCGCTGGTGAGTATTCGTGAACAAGCGGCGCAGGTTGTGACCAAGCTTCGATCCGGCAAACCCATGACCTTTAGAGAACTCGTAGCGGATGCGGCAGTAGCTGGCGTGATCGTGGCACGATTCTTGGCTGTACTGGAGCTCTACCGTCATGCAGCGATTACTTTTGCCCAGGACGAACCCCTGGGAGATTTGACCATCGAGTGGACTGCCACCAACTGGTCGGATGACAACCTTGCCAATCTAGGGGCTGACTATGACCGATAACACCGACAACATCACCGTCGACGAGGTGATCGACACCACCGTTGCAGAACACGCGACTGCGGTGGATGTGGAACGCGCCATTGAGGCGATTTTGATGATCGCTGACGAGCCACAGTCCATGGTGTCGATTGCGACCGCTATGAGTGTCCCCTTCAAGGCGGTTAAAGCTGCCATTGAGAACCTGGTCACTGACTACAACGGAGCTCACGGGGGAGTCGAGCGCGGTTTCGAACTGCGTGAAGTCGGTGGCGGATGGCGTATTTATGTCCGCGAAACGTACGACCACGTCGTCGCGGACTTTGTTCTCACACAAAACCCCACCAAGTTGTCCCAAGCTGCCCTGGAAACCCTGGCTGTTATTGCCTACAAACAGCCCATCAGCCGTGGCCAGATTGCGCAAATTCGTGCAGTGAACGTTGACTCTGTCGTGCGCACGCTTCTCAGCCGTGGTCTCATTACAGAAGTATCAAGTGATGCGGAGACTGGAGCCATTCTCTATGGCACGAGTGATCTCCTGCTCCAGCAGCTGGGTATCAACACCTTGGATGAGCTTCCCTTGATTTCACCTTTGCTCTCTGACGGCCAGGAAGGCTTCGATGTCGACGCTTCGTAGTGGTGACCCACTTCCCGAGGGTATAAAAAACGCTGACCGTCCTCCTATCGAGGACTGGGATGCTGCTGCAGCTCCTGAGGGGATACGTATTCAGAAGGTGATGGCCGCTGCGGGTGTGGCCTCTCGTCGCGTTGCTGAGAACATGATTGCAGCCGGGCGTGTGGCCGTGAACGGCCAGCTCGTCACCGAGCCAGGGCTGCGCGTCGATCCAGAAGTGGATGAGGTCACCGTAGATGGTGTTCCCGTACAAGTGGACACCTCAAAGCGCTACATCATTTTGAATAAGCCTGTCGGTGTTGTCAGTTCAATGGCAGATGATCGTGGACGTCCAGACCTCTCTGATTACACCAGGGACTACGAAGAACGTTTGTTCTATGTGGGGCGCCTAGACCAAGACACGAGCGGTTTACTCATTCTGACCAATGATGGTGATCTGGCGCATGTGCTGGCACACCCTTCATTTGGCGTGCAGAAAACCTATATCGCGAAGGTGCGGGGTAAAGTGACACCCCAGACCCTCTCTAAGCTCACCACGGGATTTGACCTCAGCGACGGTTACATTCAGGCCGACAAAGCACGTCTTCTCTCTGCCTCTGCAAATGGGGAATCCTCATTAGTGGAAATCACCTTGCACTCGGGTCGTAACCGCATCGTTCGTCGCATGCTCAAAGAAGTGGGTCACCCCGTCGTAGAGCTCGTTCGTCGTGCATTTGGCCCCCTCCATCTCGGCACCCTCCCGGTCGGTCATCTGCGCGACCTCACTAAAATTGAACTCGGTGAAGTGCTCCAGCTTTCCCGCTCCAATACTCAAGACCTCCCTGCCTATGTTGAGCAGGACAACGACGATAACGAGGGAGAGGACTAATGTCTGATACTCACCCCGTTCGTTTGAATGCCCAAGTCCGGATAGTGGGCACCGGTCTCCTCGGCGCAAGTATTGGCCTCGCTCTGCGCTCGCAGGGTGTGGATGTTGTGTTGGCGGACTCTTCACCCAGCTCGGTGCGGCTAGCCGCTGATCTGGGTGCAGGTCGTCCTGCAAGTGCAACAGATGTTCCTCAGGTCATCGTGGTGTGTGTTCCCCCCGATGTCACCTCTGATGTCATTGAGGCCGAACTTCGTGCATACCCTTCGGCCGTCGTCACTGATGTCGCCAGTGTGAAACTTGCACCACTGAATCAACTCCGTGAGCGCGGTGTCGACATCACCCGGTACATCGGTAGTCATCCATTGGCCGGTCGGGAACGCGGGGGAGCGATTAGTGCCCGTGGCGATCTTTTTATCGGACGTCCTTGGGTTGTCTGCCGTGTGGAAGAGACACCTCCGTGGGCATTAGCACTTGTGGAAGACCTGGCACTTGATGTGGGTGCCGTACCCATCGAAATGACACCTCAAGCACATGATCAAGCTGTGGGTCTTGTTTCCCATGTTCCCCAGATTGTGTCCAGCTTGATGGCTAAACAACTTGAAGGTGCCTCGGATGACGCAGTCCGGCTCGCAGGGCAGGGTGTGCGCGATGTAACTCGTATCGCTGCAAGCTCACCTGAGCTGTGGATTCAGATTCTGGGTGCAAATAAAGACTCCATCGTAGGTGTGCTTGAAAACCTCCAGAAAGACCTTCAGAACGTCACTGACGCCCTCCGAGATGTCGATGCTCCTGGGGCGCGCACAATTATTGCTGAGGAAATGTCTGCCGGGAACGCAGGAGTGGCCCGACTTCCTGGAAAACACGGTCAGAACCGACGCTTTGCTCAAATCGTGGTTCTCGTTGATGACCGCCCCGGACAGCTTGCGCAACTCCTGACCGAATTAGGGGAACTCAACATTAATGTGGAAGATCTGCGGCTCGAACACGCGGAAGGCGCCCAAATGGGCATGGTCGAATTCTCGGTCATTCCAGAGGTGCGCGATTCCTTGCTGAAAGATCTTGAAAAAAGAAACTGGAGAGTGGCCTAATGAGCGCCCCCGTTGTTGTCGCAATTGATGGCCCCGCTGGCAGTGGCAAGTCCAGTGTTTCCAAAGCAGCTGCACGGCAGTTGGGTTTTGCATACCTCGACACCGGTGCGGCGTACCGTGCCGTGGCCTGGCATGTTCTCAACCAGGGTGTCGACCCTGCTGTTGAACAAGCCGTCGTCGAGTCGCTGGATGAATTCGGGTATGTCATCAGCACTGATCCAGATGACTACTACGTCCATGTGAACGAGCAAGACATCACCGACGCAATTCGTGAGACGCGCATCACCGATGTGGTGAGCAAAGTTGCGAAGGTCCCGGTAGTCCGCCAATATCTCAGTGATCTCTTCCGTCACATCATGGCGACGACAGATAAACCTGGAATTATTGCGGAAGGCCGTGACATCACCACAGTTGTTGCACCCGATGCCCAGGCTCGAATCCTACTCACAGCCAGTGAAGAAGCTAGAATGACTAGGCGGTCTGCGGAACTTCCACAGCACTCGCAAGATCAAACGGCGTCTGCACTGCGTGCCAGGGATGCAGCCGACTCGCGTGTATCTGACTTCATGACCGCCGCAGATGGCGTTGTGACCGTGGATTCAACTGATCTGGACTATGCCCAGACGATTGATGCGGTTGTAGGAGTCATTCGCTCACGCATGTCGTAATGCCGCGCGAAGGAGAAAATCATGGCTGATAACAAGCCCACCGACGAAGAATTCTTTGACGACGAATTAGACCAAGACGGACTATCAGAGCGCCTCGAAGTCCTCGATGAAGAACTAGCTATCGCTCGGGCAGCCTCGCTGCGAGCTGGCCTCGAGGACTACGACCTCGACGACGAAGACTTCGAGCTACTCGACACGGTCACCGAAGACCCTGACAAGATTACGTTCCTCCCTGCACTACCTGTGTTGGCAGTCGTCGGTCGCCCCAACGTGGGCAAGTCTGCACTCGTAAACCGAATTATTGGTCGCCGCGAAGCAGTTGTGGAAGACACCCCGGGTGTCACCCGTGACCGTGTGAACTACAAGGCCGAGTGGATGGAACGTCAGTTCACACTCGTCGACACCGGTGGCTGGGAGCCAGATGCTAAGGGAATTAATGCGTCTGTCGCCGCGCAGGCAGAGGTCGCCATCGACCTGGCAGATGCTGTTCTGTTCGTCGTGGACGGTAACGTCGGCGCCACCGCAACTGACGAGCATGTCGTCAAGTTGCTGCGCAAGACAAAAATCCCTGTCTACCTCCTCGCAAACAAGGTTGATGACGCCCGTCAAGAACCCAACATTGCATCACTGTGGTCCTTGGGCCTCGGTGAGCCCTACCCTGTGTCCGCGCTTCACGGCCGTGGTGTTGCCGATCTTCTTGACATGGTAATTCCCAAACTCCCCGCGGTTTCCGCGGTAGCTAAGCAGGAAGTGGGTGGCCCCCGACGCGTTGCTATCCTCGGCCGACCAAACGTAGGAAAGTCTTCGCTTCTCAACAAGGCGGCTGGTGAAGAACGTGTCGTTGTCAATGAGCTAGCTGGAACCACCCGTGATCCCGTAGACGAGCAGGTAGAGATTGCCGGCAAGATCTGGCGTTTCGTTGATACCGCCGGTATTCGTCGACGTGTTCACCTTCAGCAGGGCGCAGACTTCTACGCCACCTTGCGCACCAGTGCGGCATTGGAAAAGGCTGAAGTCGCCGTTGTCATGATTGACGTGACCGAAGCCATCTCCGAGCAGGACGTGCGCATCATTGACTTGGTGCTGGAGTCTGGCCGCGCTCTTGTTCTCGCTTTCAATAAGTGGGACATGCTGGATGATGACCGTCGTCGCTACCTCGAGCGTGAAATTGAACAGGATCTTGCCCACGTGGCGTGGGCTCCTCGTGTGAACATTTCTGCTCGTACCGGTCGCCACATGGAAAAGCTTGTGCCAGCTCTCGAACGTGCTCTGGAGTCATGGGATACCCGAATTCCTACCGGAAAGTTCAATGCCTTCTTGGCAGAACTCACCGCGGCACACCCACACCCTCTACGTGGTGGAAAGCAGCCTCGCATACTCTTTGGAACGCAGTCCTCGACTCGTCCTCCCACATTCGTTCTCTTCACGACCGGGTTCTTGGATCCCGGCTACCGTCGTTACATTCAGCGTCGCCTGCGTGAGATTTATGGCTTTGAGGGTTCGCCCATCAATGTCAACATGCGTGTGCGCGAAAAGCGCAAGCGTTAGTCTTCTGTCATGGGCAAAATACCCCCGCAGCTTCCGCCGCCTCACCTTCGTGATCCCGGGGATGCGTGGGTACAAGGTCCTGATGGCACGAAATACTGGGGCACTTTCGGTGCTGCTGGTCTTCTCGTCTATCACCCCACTGCGGGGATCCTTCTGCAGCACCGTGCCGAGTGGTCACACCACGGAGGAACATGGGGAATCCCGGGGGGAGCCATCCGTATGGGGGAGGACGCCGTCTCTGGTGCGCTTCGCGAAGCTCACGAAGAAGCAGGTGTTCCTGCAGATTTGGTAACCGTAATCTTTACGCAAGTATTTGATTTAGAGTTCTGGAGCTACACCACCGTCGTCGTAGAGACTTCGGAAGTCTTTGAACCTGTGATGGGGGATACAGAAAGCGAAGCACTCGCCTGGATCGCATTCAGTGAAGTGGACTCTTTCCCCCTCCACCCCGGTTTCGCAGCTTCTTGGCCTGGCTTGCGAGGCCGAATCGAAGCACATGTGGAGGCACATCGTGGCGAGTAGTCGTGGTTTTGACCGCCTGGTCAACTTTTCAGATGCCGTGGTGGCCATCGCGATCACTATTCTTGTCCTGCCTCTGGTCGACGAAGCAAGCAATCTTGGGACTCAAAACATCAACGCGTTTCTGGAATCCGTCGCAACCCAGTTCTACGTCTTCTTGTTTAGTTTTGCTGTCATTGCGTATTACTGGTTCCTCCACCACAGTTTTTTCGATCAGTTGAAGCAAGTTGATATGCCGATCATGATGCTCAACATGTTCTGGTTACTCGGCATCGTATTCATTCCGTTCCCCACAGTGTTGATTGTTGACTCAAAAGGTCCTGCGGGATGGGCGAACCTGATCTATCTCGCAACCATGATGCTCCTGGCTCTGACACAATTATTCATGAAGCTCCACGTCAGGAAACATCCCGAGTTGCTTGGTTCTCATGTGACCAGGCTCAAGGGGCTCATTGGCTCCGAGGTCGTTGCTGTTTTGTTAGCTATCTCCATCGTGATAGCCGTAACTTTCCCCTCCATCGGCCTGTATGCATTGTTGTTGTTATGGCTCACTCCGTTTGTCGCTTCTTTCATCTCCAAGAGGAAGTACGGAAAGAGTTCTGCGCACAAAACTTCCTCCAATAACCGATAAGATAAACAAGTTGTCTTCGTGAGAAATCACAGAGACGACGGGCTGTGGCGCAGCTTGGTAGCGCACTTGACTGGGGGTCAAGGGGTCGCAGGTTCAAATCCTGTCAGCCCGACCAAAGAGAAAAAGACCGGCATAAAGCCGGTCTTTTTTGTTTGTAGGGAAACAAGAAAGTGGGCCAGGATTTCTCCTGGCCCACTTGTGTGTGATGTCTTAGAAAACAACCACTGGCTTGATCGTCACACCGGTGTGTGAGTCGTGGAAGCCCTGGTTGATGTCCTTGAGATCGTAGTTCTTCATCAGCTTGTCGATGGGGAAACGGCCTTCCTTCCAGAGCTGAATCAGCTTAGGAATGAATACCTGTGGAACTGAGCTTCCCTGGATGATGGTCTTGAATGTCCAACCCTTGACCAAAGAAAGGCCAATTTCGAAGGAAACTTCAGTACCAGGCTTTGCAACACCCACGAGAGCGAGGGTGCCACGAAGGCCCAGAGAGTCAGCTGCTTCACGCAATACCTCGGGACGACCAGTGGTGTCCAGAATGTAGTTTGCGCCAGCACCGTTGGTCAGTCGCATGATTTCGCGGTTGAGATCCAGCTTGGTGGTGTTGATTGTTGCTGTTGCACCAATCTCCTTAGCAAGCGAGAGACGAGAGTCGTGAATGTCAACTGCAATCACGTTCTCGCAACCAGCGATGATACCGGCCATGATTGCACCAAAACCGACGGCGCCGGTTCCGATGATAACCAGGGTGCTTCCCAGTTCAGGCTTGAGCTCGTTCAGGATCGAACCAGCACCGGTCTGAATACCGCAACCCAGAGGGGCAACGATTTCCAGGGGGATGTCCTTATCGATCTTGATGAGGCTTTCCTGTACGACGTTCGAGTAGGACGCGAACGAGGACTGTCCGAAGAAGTGAGAGGAAATGACCTCACCCTTCTTGCTGAAAGCGGTGGTGCCGTCGGAACGACGTCCAGCGAAGTCAGCAGCCCATAGGTTCTCGCAGTAGGCCACGAGGCCAGAACGACACTTGTTGCAGTAGCCACAGAATGCAGCGTTCATGACCACGTGGTCACCTACGGCGTAGTTCACAACCTCTTCGCCCACAGCTTCGATTACGCCAGCACCCTCGTGTCCGAGGACAGCGGGGAGTGGGGTGGGGTACACCTGGTCACGGACAATAGCGTCCGTGTGGCATACGCCCGAAGCGACCATACGTACGCGAACTTCATTGGGGCGAAGTGCGTCAAGGTCAATGTCCTCAATGACGAGGTCTTTGCCTGCCTTGCGGGCAACAGCTGCTGTGATTTTCATGGTTTTCTTTCAGTCCTATCGTCTCTGATTAGAAGGGGTAAGGCTGGTCGGAAGGCTCAACGGTGATCCACTTGAGGTCAGTGAATTCGTTGATGACGCCACGGCCGTCGAAGCGTCCGTAACCGCTGCTCTTCATACCACCGTAGGGTGCCTGTGCCTCGTTCTGAACGGTTGCACCGTTGACGTGAACGTGACCTGCATCGATCTGCAGAGCAACCTGGAGAGCACGAGTGCTGTCCTTACCGAATACTGCTGCGGCCAGACCGTAGTCAGTGTCGTTTGCGACGCGGATAGCTTCGTCAACACCCTTGACACGAACAATCGTGGTGATGGGGCCGAAGGTCTCGAGGTCGTAGATGTCCATACCGGGCTTGACCTTGTCCACGATGGTTGCAGGCATTGCAGCACCGAGAGCAGGACCACCGGCGATAACTTCTGCACCCTTAGCGAGAGCGTCAGTGATCATCTTGTTGATACGGTCACCGGACTCGGGACGGATCATGGGTCCAACGATAACGTTGGGGTCGGTCATGGGGTCACCAGCGGGCAGGGTGCGAGCACGCTCGGCGAACTTCTTGACGAACTCATCAGCGATGGACTCATCAACCACGAAGCGTTCGGTCGACATGCAGATCTGGCCCTGGTACATGAAGGCACCGAATACCGCAGCGTTGACTGCGCCGTCGATGTCTGCATCGTCCAGAACGACCTGAGGTGCCTTGCCACCAAGTTCGAGGAGAACGGGCTTGAGGTGCTTTGCTGCCTTCTGAGCAATGATGCGACCAACGTTGGTCGATCCGGTGAAGTTGATACGGCGAACCATGGGGTGAGCCACGATTGCTTCAACAACCGAGTCTGCGTCTTCTGGAGTGGTGCTGATGAAGTTCAGCACACCTTCGGGAAGACCAGCTTCGATCAGGACCTCAGAGATGATCTGGTGAGTCATGGGGCTGAACTCGGATGCGCGGAAGACAACGGTGTTACCGCATACGAGGGGGTATGCAATCGCACGAGCTGCGAGAACGCCAGTACCGTTCCAGGGCGCCATGCTGAAAACAACACCAGCAGGGGTACGGAAGGTGAAGGAGAAGGCACCAGGCTTGTCGGTGGGGATGGTCTCACCCTGGATCTGGGTAGCCAGACCAGCAGCCTCACGGAAGAGCTGAGCGGTCAGGAAGACATTGAAGCCAGCCCACAGCTGAACAGCACCAACTTCGGCCATCATGGAGCCGATGAAGTCACCTGCACGCTGTTCGATGAGGTCTGCAGCCTTGAGGAGTACTGCGCGACGCTGAGTTGGGCCGGTCTTGGACCAGGTCTTGAATGCTTCAGCAGCAGATTCAACGGCCTGCAGGGCGTCCTTAACGGTACCTGCGGCACCGGTGCTGGCAACCTCGTTGGTGAGTGCGTTACGACGCTCGAAAGTCTTGCCGCCCTGAGCGTCGCGAGACTTGTTGTTGATGATGAGCTGTGACTTCAGTGACATGTTTTGTCTCCATTGACTTGTATGTGATTTCGTCCACTTCGACGAAAGTTAAGTTACATTATCACGCCAGCAGACGAAATAATGTTAAATATTTATTTGGTGCTGATTGTTAGCAAAACGTTGCCGTCCCGTTAGTTTTTAGCACTTAAACACACCAAAAACTAGAGGATGGCAGGTTTTACTACTCCGGATAGACCGATGATCCAGGAGCGATGGGACCTCGACGAGCGAGGTCTTCCCGAAGTGCTTTCTTGTCGATCTTCCCCACTTTGGTGAGGGGCATTTTTTCGGTCACGACAAGGACCTCTGGAAGTTTGTATGCGGCGACGTTGGCTTCTTTCATCAGATCGCGCAATTCTTCGAGAGTGGTGTGCACTCCCTCGCGCAATGTGACGTAGACGCACACACGTTCCCCGAGTTTTGCATCTGGAATGGCAACAGCAGCAACCATCTCGATGCCTGGGTGGCGGTAGATGAGGTTTTCTACCTCTTCACCTGAAATCTTTTCCCCTGCCCGGTTGATAAGGTCCTTATCGCGACCCTCGACCACGATGTTGCCATCAGGTCGAATGATGACGATGTCACCGGTGATGTACCAGCCATCCGAGGAAAACGCACGCTTGTTGTGTTCTTCTGCACGGTAGTAGCCACGAAGTGTGTAGGGGCCTTGAGTGTGGAGTACGCCACGACCGCCGGTGGGCAGAATGTTACCGTCCTCGTCCACCACACGAACCTCGTCGCCGGGGGAGACGGGGCGACCCTGAGTTCCAATAATGACTTCTTCGGGGTCACCCGAGAGCGTGGTGTTAATGAGACCCTCAGCCATGCCGAATACTTGCTGCAATTCACAGCCCAGTACTGGGGTGACACGAGCAGCAAGCTCGTCCACGAGACGTGAGCCACCAACCTGGAGGACCTTCAAACTGCCGAGCTGGCCCGTGTTTTCGGCCACTTCGAAGTCAATCCACTGTTGTACAACAGCAGGAACTGCTGCGGTGTGCGTGACCTTCTCCCGCGAAATTGCGTCAAATGCCTTTCGTGGCTCCGGGGTGCGCAGCATAACGACGGTTCCCCCGACCAAGAAAGTACCCAGGAAACCAGGACATGCCAAGGGGAAGTTGTGACCGGCGGGCAATGCAACCAAGTACACGGTCTCAGCATCGAGGTTGGCCGCAGCTGCGGTTACCTTGAGGTTGTACAAGTAATCGTTGTGGGAGCGAGGAATCAGCTTGGGCAGACCGGTGGTTCCCCCGGAAAGCAGGAACACGGCAATGTCATCAGGAGAAATCTGGAGGCCCTCGAGAGTACTGAGGTCATCGCTGTATTCGGCGCACAAGGCGCCAAGGTCAACATTTCCTTCGTGAATATCGCTACCCAAAATGATGAGGTGCTTCACGCTGGGGACAACGTCCCGGATAACTTCCGCAAGTTCCTGGTGATCAAAGTCGCGCAGTACGTCAGGAACGATGATGGCGACTGCTTCAGAATGCTCGGCGAGGTACTCCAGTTCGTGCCGGCGGTGTGCGGGCAGAGCCATCACAGGGATGACGCCAATTCGCAGACAGGCCAACGTCAGAACAACGAATTCCCAACAGTTGGGGAGCTGAACAACGACCCGGTCATCCACGTCGAGTCCCAGCTTGCGCAGGTTTACGGCGAGTGCGTCTGCACGTTCAAAGAGTTGGGCATAGCTCAGGCGAACGTCGCCGTCCACGAGTGCAATTTTGTGAGGGTCACGCAGGGCGCTGATGCGCAGGGCGTCAACCATGAGGTCGTCCGTCCAGTAACCGAGCTCACGGTACTGAGTAGCAAGGTCAGCGGGCCAGGGAACGATTCCTGCGCTTGTGGGTGTGGACGTCATTGTCCTTCTCCTCGTGTGATGAGTACGGAATCAAGAGCAATCAGACCCTGATCAGTGATGCGAAGAGGATTGATTTCCACTTCTTCAATCCAGTCATTAGTGGCAACAATGCCACCAAGAGTGGAGAGTACGGAACCCAATGATGCCGGGTCAACTGTGGGGCCACCACGCCAACCGAAGAGCAACTGGGATGCGGCCAGATCGTCAATCATGGCAGCGGCTGTTTCTGGAGACAGCGGCGCGGAGCGAATGGCGACATCGCCCACTGCTTCCGCAGTTGTTCCACCGAGCCCGAGGAGGACAATGGGGCCGAAGACGGGATCACGACGTGCACCGACTATGAGGTCAACCCCACCGGGTGCCATCTGTTCCAACAGAACTTGCTCTGCTCCGATTTTCTCGAGTGCATCCCATGCCACGTCGAGCATTTCCGGTGTGGACACGTTGAGGTGAACGCCTCCCACGTCGGTCTTGTGGAGCACTACGGGGAACAAGATCTTCACAGCGAGGGGGCCAGAAAGATCAGTAAGTGCCTGATGTGCCTCTTCGCGAGAGTGAGCAATACAACGACGGGGAGTTGGAATACCGAGGGCTCCCACAGCGTCCTTGGTGGAATTTTCATCCCAAGTGCGATCGTTTGCAATGACGAGTTTGTCTGACACTGCAAAGTTCGCTGCACGTGGGCGCACCTTGCGGTCCTGAATGAGTGCAGAAAGTGCATCAGCAAGGGCATGTGGGCCAGTAACGAAAGGAACTCCCGCAGCTACAGCTTGGGCCTGAATTCCTGCGATGTCTGCAGGGGGACCGTCCATGGCGACCACAATGCGCGCATCGTTATGCGCAAGAGCGGGGCGGACACTGGCCACCATATCGAGTACAGGTTCCGTTAAGCCATAGATTCCCACCACATCGATGGCCTGATCGGCCGCCACGGTGCTAATTACTTCAGGGAAGGTTTCGCTGGGGCGACCAGTGTCGACAGGATTTGCCTGGAACGTAATGGGAGGAAGCAAAGTTCCTAAAGTGTCTTGAGTGGACTGTGCCAGGGGAGGTAGGTCAACCTCTGCAGAAGCCAGCGCATCTGCTATGAGGAGGCCGGGTCCTGCTTGGCCCGTAATGAGGGCCGCGCTTCCGTGAGATTCAGCGTGGAGGCGACCTGAGCGTAAACCGATGACAGCAGAGATGAGCTGTTCTTCGGAATCAACGATGACCGCACCTGCCTGAGCGAGCACAGAACGGGTCGTGCGCCACGATGTTGCCAAAGCGCCGGTGTGGGACTGAGCAAATTCAGAAACGTTGTTTTCCCCAACGACGAGCGCTACAACAGGCTTACGTTCAGCAGCTGCTCGCACTGCAGAGAGCAATCGCGGACCGTCATCGACGTTTTCAATATGAAGAGCAATGACATCCGTATTCTCATCTGTTGCGAGATAGTTGAGGACATCCGTGTGGTCAACATCAATGCCGGTACCAATACCCACACCAAGACTTAGGCCAATGCCGTGCGCGGCAAAGCGGAAAGCCAACATGTGGTTTACTCCACCGCTGGCTGCAACTAAAGCCACATTTCCGGCAGTGAGCTGGTGCGCGCCGGGGACAAAACTGGCAATGAGCTTGCTGCCAGGGGAGAAGTAGCCAGAAGTGTTGGGGCCAAGCAAGCGCATACCGGTGCGGTCGAGTTCTTGCTTGACCGCAGCTTCAATGGCGATGCCTGCAGGTCCAGCTTCAGAAAAACCACCAGAGCAGACCAATGCTGCCGTCACGCCTGCTGCAGCGCACTCAGCGATAGCGAGTGCAGTTGCAGGTGCAGGAACGCAAATAACAGCGAGGTCTGGCTGTCCCCCCATCGCGACAATGGCCTCAGCTGCTTCAGCTGCTGAGGCTACGAAGCCATCTTCGGTTGCTCGAGGGTTGACTCGAGCAACCGGCAGGCCACTGCTGTCCAAAGATGTGGCCATGACGGCACCCAGCTTCTCTGGAGAAGCTGAAGCACCGATAACCATGACCCCACGAGGGGCAAAGAATGACTTCATTGTTGTAAAACCCTAGTTGCTGACAACAGCGTCGGCACGTCCGGAGAGCACTAACGTTTCAGCCAGGTCTTCGGAAGCATTGGCGATCTCGATGACGACGGGGATGTCATTGTAGAGAGCCTGCATTTCAGATTCGGAGATACGATCTTCTTCGTCGCCACCGGTCACGATGATCACATCGGCATCTGCAGGAACGGCAGTTTTCTGGTCAACACTGATATCTACCACGTGGGCGTGATTGATTTCTAGAGGTGTACCGGTTGATCCGTGGAGGAGTCGACCGTCGGAGGACCAGCCGAGGAGACGTCCAGGGACACTCTGGCCGGCAACAGTGATGGGGGTCTCGAGAACAGCAGTGCCGTATTGAGCGGCCCACGAGTCCTGCGACTTTTTAGCGAATGCTGCATCGCGCTTGGCAATTTTGCCCAAGGTGATGCTGCGGGAGAAGAAGTGGAAGGTGAACTGCCAGGGCTCAAACGCCTTGTAGTACTCACCAAAGTGTTCCCACCATCGCAAGCTGGGGCGAGCCTGGCGCTGAACTTTAGCGACCTGGGGCTGTGCAACAGATTCATACTCGGTGAATGCTGCCTCGAGGTCATCGGGATGGGCATCCAGGGCATCGGCGAGGGCGATGGCATCTTCCATCGCCATCTTGGTGCCCGAACCAACGCTGAAGTGGGCGGTGTGAACTGCGTCCCCCAAGAACACAATGTTGCCCGAGTGCCAGTGCTTCGTGGTGCGTCCGCGGAAGTTACCCCAGCGAGAGTTGTTGATCAGCAGCTGACCGCCCTGCAACTCATCTGCAAAGAGTTCTTCAATGTATGCCTTCGACTTCATATCAGAAGGACCGGGAGGGGATGTGACGTCAAACTCATCAAGGCCGGCAGCGCGCCACGTTGGTTCATCTGCTTCCACGATGAAAGTACTGACATCTTCGCTAATGGGGTAGGCGTGAACAGCCCAGTTACCGTGCTCGTTAGCACGATGTAGGAATGTCAGTCCGTCATACATGTGGTCGGTGCCGAACCAAATGAACTTTGCGGTGGCCTGAACGACCTTGTGATCGAGCTTGTCTTCGCCCACAAAGCGGCGGAATTCAGAGTTCATTCCATCCGCAGCGACGATGACATCAAAGTCACCGATTTCTTTCAGCTGCTCAGGGGTGGGGATGAACTGGTTGAACTGGGTGACCACGCCGTGGGACTCTGCCTTTTCCATGAGCATGGGGAGAAGAGTTTTACGGTGAATGGCAGACATGCCGTTCCCTGAGAATGAGTGCTTCTCGCCCTTGAGGACGACGTCAATGGTGTCCCAACGTGCGCCGTGCTCACGTAGACCGTCGCTGAGGATGGTGTCAGCTTCGTCAATTCCCTTGAGCGTGGCGTCAGAGAAGACCACACCGAAACCGAATGCATCTTTAGCGCCGTTGCGCTCGAAAACTGTGATATCCCAATCGGGACGACGCTTCTTCATCAGAATCGAGAAGAAGAAACCACCGGGGCCACCGCCAACTACTGCGATTTTTTTCGACATTGAAATTGCCACCTCTGCGTTGAGTGAAAGATGAGAATCATTATGTAACAAAAATTCGATGTATGTCAATTATTCGTTACTTATCGCGCGTCGATTACGAAGTAGAGCTATCGCGTAGCCCTAACAGAAGGCAGTTTCGGGGAAAAACCTATTTTTGTGGTGCGCTGAGATCTGCGCTGCCGAGGACAGGCATGCCCGTGATCTGCTCGATGGCTGCTTCTGCTTCGATTCGCAGTCGGGAGTGTACGGAAGTAAAAACCTCGTGTGCGCGACGGCCGGTCCACCCCGCAGGGAGCAGTTCGCGGGGGAGATCTGGGTCTCGGAAAGGAAAGTGGCGGTAATCGTCGGTGAGTTCGATCCGTCGCTTCAGGGCGTCAATGCCGGTGAGGTTAGGTGTCACGGAAAATTCATCGATGAAGTTCGTGTAATCGCGCTGGACATCTGAGAGGTCCCAGCATCTGCTGGCGATATCACGATCATGCGTCAAACCTTGAGAATTACATCTCAACAAGTCGAGGTTGATGAGGGGAAGTTTCGAGAGTGCGTTCTCTGCGGCATCTAAGTTGTCGTGGGGGCTCATCCACGTGGAGGTACTGAGTTGACCAAAACCTTCCCAGATCAGTCGGCGTCTGGCGTCATCTCGAGCTGCTCGCTGTGTTTCGGAGAATTTCACGAGAACCATGGACCATTGACGGTCCCATTCTGTGTCCCAACGCTTGAAAATACGGCCCAAGCCTTCGTTCAGAAGATTCCAGCCCTTATTGCTCAGAACGTAACTTACTTCTCGACCCTGGCGGCGGGTATCAAACCAACCTTCCTTTTTAAGGCGGGTCATGACCACTCGTGTAGTACCAGGTTCAATACCAAACATGCCCAGGATCTGAGATAGGGCAGCAAGGGGGGCTTCTCCCTCTCCGCAATATCTCAAGTAGTCACCGAACACGGTGAACACAATGGAGCGGGGGCTACTCATGGAGACAGTATTCCATGCGGTTGCTCACGGGGTAAACAGCACGTGTAGACCTAAGCATCCAATTGAACGGTGGCACGTTCACTTCTCCGGTCGGTCAGAAGGCGAGTGAGAAGTCCGATCACAGCGCCAAAAATAGCAAACGGTGCAATGGCTGCCCCAGTGCCAGCAATAAGGAGTGCACCCAGGAGGGCAGAAGTTGCGGGAAGTTTGGTGAAGGCGGCAGCTGAGGCTGCAATACCTGCTGCAGCAAGCGCACTCACATTAGCGTCGGGGAGGAGGAGTGAACCGAGAACTCCAACAGCCACACCGAGGAATGTGGCAGGGAAGATGGGACCACCGCGGAAACCGCCACCCAACGCGGCGGCAAAAGCAATGCTCTTACCGGTGAGAATGAAAATAACGGCGGCGAGTGACGTCTGGGCAATGAGCTCTGGCATGCCATCGTTGCCACTAAACAAAATCTGATTCGGGTTGAGATGGAAAACGGTTTCCCCCACAAGCAGCACAATGGTAGTGATGAGTGCCGCACCAAAAAGCATCAGAGTGGGCCACTTTTTCGCAATGCGATCGACACCCAGGCCACCTTTGCGAGTAAGTACAGCCACTACAGCAGCAACGAGCGCAATGAGGAGACCCGCTAGCAAGTCTCCAGCTTGGATAGATGCATACGCCGGAAGCCCGGGGACGGTAAGGGAATGAACACCGAGGCCGGGGATCTGCCAGATTCCGATGGAAACGATGTAGCTACTTGCCAGAGCAGTGAATACCGGAAGTAAGAGTGCGGCAGGTGCAGCTCCGAGGGCAGCGAATTCAAGAATCATGAACCCTGTGATGAAAGGGTTTCCGAAAACTGCTCCGATTGCTGCGGCGCCACCGATGAACATCATTGCTTTCCGTGAGTTCTCGGGCTTCCCAATCGTGAACAGTGCCCCGAGTGTTGTGCCCAGAACAATCAACGGTGCTTCAGGGCCGAGAGCGACACCACCGATCAGTGATGCAAGAGCAGCAAGAATGACAGCGGGTACGAATTTCAGCGGAGTATCAAAATGGAAGCCGGTGAGCGGGCCCTTGCCGGTATTTCCAGGGAGTGTTCTGGCAAATACAACAATGACGGCTGCTATCCCAAGAATGATCCCTGCCCACCACCATGGAGCACCTTCAAGACCCATCGCATGGGGCATGTCGTGGTAGAGGAATTCCTGAGATTTTTCGACCACAAGCAAGAAAAGTGATGCCACTATTGCGGAGAGTATTCCCATGAGGACAGAGGCCATCAGCACAGTCATGAGTTGCTGAGGTGCCACAGCCGTGGGGGTGGTGGAAGTTTCAGTGCTCATGCATGCCCTTGGGAGAATTCTGTAAGACGCTGTCTTCAGACTAGTAAAACGAACAACAATGTGGAGAAATGCTGAATTTTCCGTTGTTGAACAATCTTTGACCGAAGGCCGAACTCTGTGGTGGATTCAATGGATTCTGGGCACGCAGTGGCATACAGTGAGGTGTTCGCATTAGACGTTTAGTTCAACTGAACATTCGCGAAATGAAACACTTAAAAGGAGAGTACTTATGGCCGCTGATCTCATTATCAAGGCATCAAGCATCATCACTATGGACCCAGCTGTTCCCCGTGCGGAGGCTGTTGCGGTTGACAGTGCAGCGGGCACCATCGTTGCAGTGGGCTCCTTGGCAGAGGTTCAGGCTGCGAATGCTGGTGTCAGTGTCCAGGACTTGGGTGACACGGTTTTGATGCCGGGTCTCATTGATCCACACAGCCACCCTGCGCTGAGTGGTATGTCGACACAATCTCCGGCCTATTGGATTGCTCCCTATGTCGGGTTTCCAACCTATGCAGATGTCACCGCATTTTTTCAGAAGCTAGACAAAGAAGTTCCAGCAGGACAGCCCCTCATGTTCAACGGCCTAGACCGTATTTTGCATGGTGCTCCCGAGCTGACCAACCTTGATTTGGATGTCTTTTTCCCCTCTCGCCCTGTCGTCGTGATGGATAACTCGGGACACGAAGCATATTTCAACTCTGCAAACATCACCGCGCTGGGGTGGATCGATAACAAGCCACCAGCTGATCCTGTTGGTGCGAGCTTCGGGAGAAATGCTGACGGAACATCGAACGGGCGTGCATACGAAGTTGCAGCCCTGTTTATTGCGGGTGCACCTGTTCTTGCGAACCTTGCACAACACCCGCTGAAGCCCATCGCGGAGTGGTACAAGTTGATGGGTGTCAACGGCATCACCTCAACATCCGAGCACACCTACCAGGGCAATCAGTTGAAGGCTTATATCGCGATGGCGATGGCACCTGATAGCCCCCTTCGTATTTCTCTGTATCACATGAGTATTGAAGCCGATTGTGACCAGCCCATTCAGTCGCCCATCCCTGAAAGTAAGTTGAAAAAACAGGGAATAAAGTTGTGGGCCGACGGTTCCCCGTGGGTTGGAACTATTGCTGCATCTTTCCCTTACATCGACAATGACACCACGCGTAACGCCAACATCACACTCGGCCCCGGCGGCGAGGGCATGATGAACTACAACCGTGCCGAGCTGGACCAGATCCTGGACAAATTGACGCCCAGCGGTTACCAGATGGCCTTCCACTGCAATGGGGACGTAGGGATGGACATCGTGCTTGACGCATACGAACATGCACTCGCAACGCATGGTTTGTTGGGTACTGATCACCGTTGGCGCATCGAGCACATGGGTGCATGTCGTGGAGATCAGTTCGAGCGCGCCGCTCGTTTGGGCGTCAGCTTGTCCCTGAGTCCATTCCAGTTCATTTATTGGGGTGACGTCCTCGACGGCGAGATGTTCCCGAGCGATATTGGTTCTCAGTGGCAACGTGTCGGTGATGCATTCCGTTCCGGTGCTGTGGTCACCTTCCACAACGATGGGTCCGTCAGCCCCCCTATCCCGCTGCTCAATTGGCAGGCAACCACGACCCGTCAGACGGCCTCCGGAAAGGTGCATGGCGCAAATCAGGCCATCAGTCTGGATGACGCCATCAAGGCCCACACCGTAAACGCTGCATTCCAGCTCGGCCGAGAACACGAGATTGGCTCGATCCAAGTAGGCAAGCTCGCGGACTTTGTGGAACTTTCTCTTGACCCTTACCTCGCAGATCTCCACAAGCTCACTGAACAGGTCAAAGTTCAAGGCACATGGGTAGGCGGCAAAAAGATCAACCTTGATGCGTTCCTCTCCCAGGTAGAAGCGATGGATCCCACCGAACACAAGGATCTCGCACAGCACGTCCACTCTGGAAAGAAGTGTTGCTAGTACTGAGTTTGTTATGAAAGAAAGAGCCTGCTGGTCAGGCTCTTTCTTTTGTTACGCATGAACGGGGTCTCGTAACAAAGAGAGAAATATCTGACTTATTTCTTCGCATAACGACACATACTCGACGTGAAGAATCCTCAATATTACGTTGGATCCGCAGCCAATATTGGCCTGAATTCGCAACGATGAAAAGGATTTTCAATGTCTGTACTGAACGAAGTACTTGCCGCTAATGATGCGTATGCTGCTGATTTTGGGGCAAAGTCTGAACTTGCGCTTCCTCCTGCACGTGGTTTTGCGATACTCACCTGCATGGATGCCCGTCTTGATCCAGCAAAATACGCCGGTTTGAGCGAGGGTGATGCGCACGTTATTCGAAATGCTGGTGGTCGCGCCTCTAATGACGCTATCCGTTCGCTTGTAATTTCTTACAAGCTCCTGGGAACCAAGGAATGGTTTGTCATTCATCACACCAATTGCGGAATGGAATTCTTCAACGACGAAGTAATGCGTGGGCTCCTTGCGCACAGCCTCGAAACTGCTGCCCTGGGTGCTGACGGTTTCTATGACGTAGGAAGCGGTCCAGGTTCCGCTGAGGCTAATTACATTAATTGGCTCACTATCTCTAATCAGTCACAGTCTGTCACTGAGGATGTAGTCCGAATCAAGAACCACCCACTGGTTCCTGCAGGCATTCCTATCTATGGCTACATCTACGACGTGACCACAGGCCGGCTCGTGGAAGTTCCTTCAGCTACTGCTGCGGGTGCAGCAAAGAAATAAATTTCAATAAAGTCCCTCCTCTTGAGATGAGAGGAGGGACTTTCTTCGTCCCTCGCAGGCAGGGAAAAACCCCTGATCGCCTCTGTATTTATGGGATTTCTTGTATTTCTTGGAACTACCATGAAAGAAGTATTTGGGAATTGGTGGCGCGAGGAGTATCTGTGTTTCGTCGAATAATGACGGCCGCTTTAGCAGTAGTGGTTGTCCTTGCAGGCATGTTCTTCCTCAACACAACGGCTTTGGCAGTTGCCCCAAATACTGGATACGCAACCTACACAGCCGCTGTACCCAACGGTGCTGATGGGGTAGTCAGCATGACTGCTGGCTTTGGGAACATTGCTTTTGCTTCAACAGGTTCTTCAGGCATCACAATTCCTGGGGGAAGCTCCGCTATTCAACCACTCACAACGCCATTTGCTGCCTTTATTGGTTTGAGTAGTTCTGGACAGCAGTACATCAATACACGTCTAAACAATGGCGCCACCGCAACAAACACCTACCATTTCCTCACCAACACTCCCAACAATGGAAAATGGGCCGTAAGTTTCGGTGACGTTGATGCGGAACGACTGACTATTACGGCGACGAAATCAAACGGCTCTCCTGCAACCGCTGCGGAGTTAGGTTTTCAGTCCCAATACAACTACAACGATCCAACTGATAGCACAGCACATCTGACCGTTACGCAATCTGGAAATAGCGTGGTAGTGGAAGATCCGCTCTGCCCGAGTGCCTGTGACACTGTGGGTATTTCGCTGTGGTTGAAACCAACTGTTTCACTCAGTTATCTCAGTATTTCTGCTTTCGGAAAATCTGGCTTCCCGGTGTATCAAACATGGTTTGCCACTCAGTACAAAGCCGTCACTGGAGATATTGACCCCTTTCAAGGAACGCCGGCAGTCAACCCCACGCCAGTCCCACCTGTGACTTTAGAGCTCATAGATATAGCATCTAACGAAGTTGTAGCTGCGACAACCTCGGACAGCAGCGGTAATTATTCATTCCCCGCTGTATATCCTGAAGCATCGGGTGCGTATGAAATTGATGCAACGGGACCCTACGGTGAAGACATCGTTGGTCCTAATGCGCACGGAAACTTTGATGTTCCAGCCACAGATGGTGTTGGTGCAGTCACAATTCCTCCCATCATTGCTCCTGCCGAATATGAAGTTAGTGGCACAATAACCAATGGTCAGGGAGATCCCGCTGCATTTGATGTTGCAGTACTTGATTCAAACGGTTCGGTGATTACTCACACCGAAGTTCAATCCGATGGAACCTTCAATCTTCCGTTTGTTCCCCCTGCACATAACCTCCAACTCGTCGTACTAGGTCCGAGCGGTGAAGCTTCCACGGGAACAACATTGAATACAACGGTGGGAAATGTTTCCTCCGTTCAGCTCATTGCGCCTTCGCGTCTAGCAAACACGGCTGCACCTCAATGGCAGGTTCCTGCGGTCGTGGCTTTTATGCTTCTTGTTGGTGGTGCAACAGTTGTGGTTGCGCGTCGCCGAACAGCGAACTAAGGATTCTTCATGGCACTGTCTAGAGACCAGCAGGAAGCACGCTGGGAGAAAGCCACAGCAACACCGCTCTTAATCTTGTCCCTTGTCTTTCTGTTCGACTATGCCATGCCCATTATTAATCCCAATTTGGAACCAGGGTTCTTGCTGTTCTTGGGGATTTCTAACGCCGTTATTTGGCTCGTTTTCGCTGTTGATCTCGCGGGTCGATTCATTTTGGCGGAGCACAAAAAACCATTTGTTAAGCGCAACATCATCATGATTATTTCTGTGGTCTTCCCCTTCTTGCGTTTGCTTCGACTTATTTCTGTGTTGACGATGGGAATGTCGCGCTATGGCGGCAGTACCAGGAACAAGTTCGGTTTCTACGTGCTGGGTGGATCTCTTTTGCTGTGGTTCATCACTGGATTGGCCGTTACGCAGGCAGAACGGGGGACGGAAGGTTCCAACATTGCCGATGTGGGGGATGGCTGGTGGTGGTCGTTGATAACTCTGGCCACGGTTGGATATGGTGACCGTTTCCCGGTGACCCCTGAAGGCCGATTTATTGGTGCGGTCATCGTGATTACAGGTATTGCCCTCCTGGGAACCATCAGCGCGTTCCTGGCTTCGTTCTTGATGGACCCTTCCGGTAAACGTGATGCTGCGATCTTGGAAGACACCGAAAAGTCCAACGCAACAATTTACGACCTCCTCTCTGAAGTGAAAGCACTTCGCGCCGAGGTTCAAGCGCTCTCAGGCTCATCTGGGCCCAAAGAAGCTTCGTCCTCGAAGCCAGCGGCGGTCAAGAAAATTTCCTCCGCAAAGAAACCAGTTTCGAAGAAATAGTTCCTGCTCGCTATCGTTGTCCTATGACATACGAGCGCACTCTCATTTCTTCTGGTTCCGTCTATGAGCCTGTTGTGGGTTACTCCCGCGCCGTGCGCGCGGGGGACTTCGTTTTCATCGCCGGAACCACTGCCGGATCTCCCGATGGCGCCATTGGTGGGAATGACCCTGCGGCTCAGACGCGAGAAATCTTCTCACGGCTTGCCCTCGCACTCGAGCAGGCTGGCGCCACGTTCGGTGACGTCGTTCGCACCCGTATCTATCTGACCAACATCGCTGATTTTGATGCAGTGGGTCGGGTTCATGGCGAATTTTTTGGCGATATTCGCCCAGCCGCAACAGCCGTTGAGGTCAGTGCACTCGCGGCTCCAGACATGCTCGTAGAGATTGATGTTGACGCCATTATTGGCTCAGCTGCGAAGTAACGGTTTCGCAGTGATTGCTGTCTCTTCGTGAGGTAGGAAGATAGGGTGAAACCATGTTTCTTGGTCAACCTGAACTCATTGCAGATATTGCGGTACTGGAAGAGCAGCTAGCGCAGCTTCGTTTTACTTCGCTCAGCCATGAGCAAGCTCTTTCCATTGGGATGGATATTGCAGCCCGTGCAGAAGAACGGGAACTCCCGATCCAGGTTTCGGTGTATCTGGGCGAGCATCACATCTTCCGATACGCATGCGTGGGAACCAACGAAGGAAATGACCAATGGGTGGCTCGGAAGAAAGCCACGGTCTATAAATTCCATGAGCCCACATTCCTTGTCGGCCAGCGCTTTGCGGCACGCGGTGAGGACTTTTATGTCGAGACAGGGCTGCCAGAAGAAATTTATGCCGTTCACGGTGGAGGATTCCCCCTGTTCGTGCAGGATGAATTCGTTGGTGCTGTGTTTGTAAGTGGTATTCCCCACGAAGAGGACCACGCAATGTTGGTTGAGGCACTTTCTTCAGCACTCGAAGACTAAAGCAGTGATGTTCGATCTGTCGGTGCTTCCGGCTTTTCTTGTTGCTGCACTCGTCATTATTTTTTCCCCAGGCGCAGACACTTTTCTGTTGTTGCGTTCGACCGTGCGCGGGGGAATTAAAGACGGTGTGTTGACCATGTTCGGTATATACACGGGAATCGCAGTCCTTTCACTCTTCCTTATCTCGGGAGTAGGACTCGTGATAGCACGAGCTCCCGGAGCGCTGTTTTGGCTCAAGATAGTCGGAGCTCTCTACCTGCTTTTTCTAGCCTTGATGAGCTTCCGCTCAGGCGTGAAGCTTGTACGTCAATTCAACCGGGATGAACTGACCCCCATAGATATCGATGCATCGACAAACAAACGTTCAGCGGGGCCATATCTCCTCGGGTTTCTTACGAACGTGACGAACCCGAAGGTGCTGATCTTTTTTCTCGCATTTTTCCCTCAATTCCTGGGTAAGAGTCAGAACCCTGCACTGCAACTCACGATGTTGTGTGTGGTGTTCGTGGTGGCTTCGGCCTTGTGGCTCATCACCCTCATGTTTGCTGCCTCAGCAATGAGAAAAGTGATGGCCACTACTGGATTCACCATCGCCATGGAATTCGTTGTGGCAATTGTGTTTGCAGTATTGGCCATCACTTTGCTGGTGTCTGGCTTGAGTGTGCACTAGCTCAGATGTAGTGCACAAGAGTTACTCTTTGTAGTTTGCCTTTGCAGAGGCCTTGTCCTTCTTATCTGCGCGCTTCTCTTTCAGAGACTTCGCTGGAGCTGTCTTGCCGCTGCTTTTCTTAATATTCTTTTCGGCCATGATGTTCCCTCCCAGGCAGTCAAGGTGACTGATGTTCGTGAGCCTACGCCTCCCTGCTGTGAACAGAGTGAACGCGCCCAAGACGCCTAGAGTGAAGAGGTGAACTTCCTTCGCCGCAATAACGCTGACATTCTGCTCCTGGGTGTCGCGGCAGTCTGGGGAAGCAGCTATCTCGCGACCAAAGTTCTCACTGTCCATGGAACAGTGTTTGCGATACTTGCTGCACGTTTTCTCATTGCCAGCGTGATTATGGTGATTGTCTGGGGAATTCGCCGAGAGAAGTTTCTCGATCGTCGCGGGCTGCTTATCGCCGTTATCTTCGGCTTCACACAAGCGGCAATTCTGAGTCTTGAAACCTGGGGGGTCGCACTCACGAGCGCGACGAATGCTGGGCTGATTATTTCGATGACAATTGTCTTTACTCCGATTCTTGAATCGGTGTGGATGAAGAAGTGGTTACCCCGGAGCTATTTCGTTGCCGCCACCGTTGCTGTCGTCGGCGTGTTGTTGCTTGTCTCCGCCAACGGTTTACGCGAACTGAACTGGGGTGATGCCCTCATGCTCGCTGCTGCGCTCGTCCGATCGCTCCACGTCACTGCACTGGGACGACTCACCACAGGATTTCAGTATGGATCTGTCAGCATCACGTTGGTTCAAACCGTGGTGTGTGCAGTGTTGTTTGTTGTACTTGATCTGCCTGGGTTAGGAACAAGTTTCCAGAATTTCACCCCGATGGACTGGTTAGATTTGTTCTATCTCGCTGCAGCATGCACAGTTTTTGCATTTTTAGTTCAGCTCTGGGCTGTTCGAAAGACCTCGGCAGCGAGAGTGAGTCTTTTGTTGGGAACCGAACCCATCTGGGCTGTCCTCATTGGGGTCAGTCTGGGATCTGAAACGCTGGGCTGGTTGGGAATCGCGGGAGCCATACTGATTATTGTCGCGAGCTATCGTGCGCAGACCATAGAGCTCAAACATAGAATAGTCCCTGTTCTTTCGTCAGGTCCTGCATAAGCGTCACTTTCTAGAAACTTTCGGAACATAGAAGGTCATGAGTGAGATTCCGGTCCTTTCTCAATTAGGCTTGAGCTACTCCCTCCCCGGATGGCGCAGTTGCCTCTGGAACAAACTCAATAACTGACCTGGTTGCCCGAGACTGCTGCTAGGTTTTCATAAAAAGTTTCAAGGGAGAATCTTCTTTCATGGCACCACACAATGACGCCACCTGGACAGACCGTCAGGCTGTTGCAGAGCAACTCATTCCCCTGATTGGCGGGCTCTACCGTGACAACGGTATTGTCACCTCCATCCACGGTCGTCGCCTCATCAATTCTTCTCCTTTGCAGATTGTCAAAGCTCATCGCTACGCTCGCCACGTGGACGGCCACGAGCTCGACATCAACAAGACCCTCGAGCTGGTACAGGCCATTGTTGCCCTGAACCCAGGTCCCGCATCTATCAATGTTGCTGCAGTCATCGCAGAGCAAGAGGCGTCCGGTAAGTCCATTGCGGACTACACAGCGGAACTCCTCACTCCCGTTGCGGGCAAGGGGCGTCCTGCAACAGCAGAGGACGCCAAGGATGTTGTTCTCTACGGATTTGGCCGTATCGGTCGACTGCTTGCCCGCATCCTTCTGGGTAATGCAGAAAACGGGCGCGGCCCCGTCCTCAAAGCAATTGTGGTGCGCAAGGGTGGCGACCAAGACTTGGTCAAGCGTGCCAGCCTCCTGCGCCGCGACTCGGTTCACGGTCCTTTCAACGGGACTATCACCATCGATGAAGAGAACAACCTGATTATCGCCAACGGCAAGCCCATTCAGGTGATTTACTCCAATGACCCCACCACCGTGGATTACACCGCGTATGGCATCAGCAACGCCATTCTGGTTGATAACACCGGTCGCTGGCGAGATGAACCTGGTCTGGCCCAGCACCTTCAGGCTCAGGGGATTTCTCGTGTCCTGTTGACGGCACCGGGGAAGAGTCCCCTGAAGAATGTGGTCTACGGAATAAACCACGACACCATTACAGCTGAAGACTCGATTATCACCGCGGCCTCCTGCACAACGAACGCCATTACCCCTGTGCTCAAAGTGATCAACGACGCCTACGGTGTGGAATACGGTCACGTGGAAACGGTTCACTCGTACACCAACGACCAGAACCTCATTGATAACTTTCACAAGGGTGATCGCCGAGGCCGCTCAGCAGCCATGAATATGGTCATTACGGAGACGGGTGCTGCAAAGGCTGTAGCGAAGGCACTTCCGGAGTTAGAAGGCAAACTCTCCGGTAACGCCATCCGTGTTCCCACTCCTGATGTCTCCATGGCGATCTTGAACCTCACACTCAGCAAGCCAGTAGAGCGCGACGCGATGAACACCCTGTTGCGTGACGCGTCGTTGAAGTCGAACCTGCGCAACCAGATTGACTACATCGAAAGCCCCGAGGTCGTCTCAACTGACTTTGTGGGATCGAACCGTGCAGGAATCGTTGATGGCCTGGCCACTATTGCTAATGGCAAAAATGTCATCCTCTATGTCTGGTATGACAACGAATATGGCTACAGCCACCAGGTTGTGCGCGTGATTCAAGAACTGGCTGGACTCCACCCACCCAAGTTCCCCACTCGCTAGTCTGAGAACTATGACAACGACACCTCGCGCCAGTTATGGCGGGGGTGTTGTTGCATTGTTGGTTGCCTGCACGCTGTGGGGAACCACAGGGATGGCGGCCAGTTTTATTCCGGGTATCAGCCCCATTGCCATCGGTGCATCCACGATGGGAATCGGTGGACTCATCCTGGGCCTCACTGCACTTTCTGGCGTCTGGGTCGTCTCCAAAAGCATCGGAACGTTACCGCTTGTGCTGTTGGGTTCACTGGGCCTCGTTGCCTACAGCACGGTGTTTTATATCGGAATGAGCTGGTCGGGTGTTGCGTTGGGTAACGTCATTGCGTTGGGCTCTGCTCCACTTTTTGCAGGTCTCATCGAATGGCTCGTTGATAAGCAACGTCCAAGTTGGCGTTGGCTTGTTGCAACGGCCATCACTGTTGCCGGCGGGGTGATGTTGGTTGCTGGGCGAAGCTTCGGTGCGGACGATCACAAAATAGTTGGAGATGCCACCCGCATTGACCGAGACCCCATGATCATCGGTTGGGGAATTGTTCTGGCTTTGGTTGCTGGCCTCTCCTATGCGCTCTATACCTTCATGGCGAACAAGCTCATGAAACCCCATGCAGATCGTCCACAAGGGCTGGGTCATCGACCTGTTATTTCAACCATTCAATTGGTATCTGCAGCCCCACTGGGTGTTCTGCTGGTGATTGTGATTCTTCTCAATCCGCACGCTTTTACGCAGCAAACCCTGGCCATTCCTGTCATGCTCTATCTCGCCTTGTTTCCCACGGCAGTGGGGCATCTGCTGCTTGCAGTTGGGCTGGGCGCCATGCCTGCCTCCCGGGCAGCTGTCTATACATTGTTTGAACCTGTTGTCGCCGTTGTTCTCGCCGTATTAGTCGTCGGCGAAGTGATTGCACCTATTGGCTGGGCGGGACTTGTAGTAGTTCTGGTTGGTCTTGCAGTTTTGACGCAAGAGAAAAGGTCGCCATGAGATGGTTGATGGCCGATCAATTGGGGCCACATTTCGACGACGGAGGCGATGTGCTTCTTATTGAAGCCAAGGCTGTCCTTGCTCGTCGCCCCTATCACTGGGCTAAGGCACATCTCATTCTTTCTGCGCTGAGACATCGTGCGGCAGAACTTGGTGAACGTGCGCGCTATGTTCGGGCAGATCATTACCGTGATGTGTTGCGTCCCCTTCTGGACTCCGGCGAAACTCTCGACGTCATCAACCCCACAAGTTGGGGGAGTCGCGCTTTGGTTCAGGAGTTCAACATCCCCACGGTTCCCAGCCGCGGATTTGTCAGTTCAGAAGAGTTTTTTCAGAACTGGGCTGCAGGGAAAAAAGCAGGAACCCTCAAGCTAGAAAATTACTATCGACATTGGCGTGACACCACCGGCATCTTGATGGAGGGCTTTCAGCCGGCCGGTGGGCAATACAACTACGACCACGACAATCGTCAACCTCCCCCCAAAGGAGCCTCAAACTTAGGGCTTCCTGCACCGTGGTCTCCCCAGGAAGATGACATTGATGCCCAAGTTCGTCAGGATCTTCGTGAGTGGGTTGATTCTGGAGAGATTACTCTTTTAGGCCGAGAGGGCCCTCGCCGTTGTGCCGTCACGCATGCTGAAGCTCGTGAGGCCTTGAGCGATTTCATCGAAACACGTTTGATGGACTTCGGGCCTTTTGAGGATGCGAGTTTGCTCGGCGACGATGTTATGGCGCATTCGATGCTCAGCGTTCCCCTGAATTTAGGACTTCTTGATCCCCGCGAAGTTATCGATGAATGTGTTGCTGCTTACCACCGCGGGGATGCGCCCTTAGGCAGTGTGGAAGCAGTCGTGCGACAAATTGCGGGGTGGCGAGACTGGGTGTGGCACTTGTATTGGCATCTGGGGCCAGAGTATGTCGAGAGCAGCAATTACCTCAGTGCACATGAACCGCTTCCTCCACAGTTCTGGGAGTTGTCGGGAGAAAATGTATCCGCTGCCTGCATGAAACACGTTCTCGCTACCGTTGGTGACACCGGCTATGCCCACCATATACAGCGCCTTATGATCCTGGGTAACTGGTCTCTTCAGCGTGGTTATAACCCACAAGAATTGAACGAGTGGTTTACAGATGCCTTTGTTGACGGCACCCCGTGGGTGATGCCCGCCAATGTTATTGGAATGAGCCAACATGCAGACGGTGGACTTGTCGCGACTAAACCGTATTCCTCAGGTGGTGCCTACATCAACTCAATGTCCGACTTCTGTGTTGCGTGTCCGTTCAACCCTAAAGTGCGGCTCGGAGAAAACGCCTGTCCGTTTACAGCGGGATATTGGAGTTTTTTGCACCGCGTAGAACCTCTTATTCGAGGTAATCACCGGATGGCGCAACCGCTCGCAGGAATGCGAAAACTTGCCGATCTTGACGCAGTGGTGGAACAAGAAAAGCTTCGAACCCACTGGTGAGTTCGAAGCTTTTCTTCTGATTGTTATCTGCCCTGAGGGCGTCCAGCGCGTTGGCGCTGTCCGCCACCTGCTGCAGTGCCGTAAGAGCGTGAGCCACTATTTGTACTGGGCTTATTGGCGCCAGTGCGACGTGTGCCGTTCTCGTTCGCGGGGGGACGACCTGAACGGTCACGAGCAGGCTGACCTTCACGGGTTACGCGTTGAGGGCGACCTCCTTGAGCCTCTCGGAGTGCACGTTTGCGCTGCGCATTCTTTCCGTTGGAGTTTCCGTTACCGCCCTGAGGTTTTACATCTCGGGGAGAGGGCTTGACGTAGGGAGCGATGTCACCGGTCAGCTCGAGAACCTCTGGAGATTCAGCGTTGACTTTTTGAGGTACTACATCGATAGCTGCCTTTTTGAGAAGTGCCGCAACATCTTTTTGCTGTGTAGGGAGACAAATGGTGACAACGTCACCTTCTGCACCTGCGCGGGCCGTGCGTCCAGAGCGGTGGAGGTATGCCTTATGTTCCATCGGTGGGTCAACGTGAATCACGAGATCAACGTTGTCGACGTGGACACCGCGGGCTGCGACATCTGTTGCGACGAGAACTTTGACAGAGCCTTCGCTAAATGCTGCCAGGTTACGGTCACGTGCGGGCTGTGAAAGATTACCGTGCAGATCAACCGCAGGAATCCCTGCGTCTGTTAATGCCTTGGCAAGCTTCTTGGCGTGGTGCTTGGTGCGCATGAACAAGATGCGACGGCCAGTACCAGATGCCAGCTTGTAGACGAGATCTTTTTTGGCGTCGTTTCCGCTTGTTTCAAAAACGTGATGTGTCATCGCAGCAACGGGGGAGTTGGCCTCATCGACAGAGTGCAGAACTTCATTGTGGAGGAATTGTGTGACCAGTTTGTCAACGCCGTTGTCGAGAGTTGCGGAAAAGAGCAAGCGCTGACCACCGGATGGGGTTGCTTTGAGGATTTTCGTCACTACGGGCAGGAAGCCGAGGTCTGCCATGTGGTCGGCCTCATCAAGCACAGTGATTTCGATGGCGTCGAGGTGGAGCAAACCCTGCTTCATGAGATCTTCAAGTCGACCAGGTGTTGCCACCACAATGTCCACTCCTTCTTTGAGCGCTGCCACCTGACGACTCTGAGAGACACCGCCAAAAATGGTGGTGACCCGTAGGTCATACGCATCAGCCAGGGGAGCCATGGTGTTGGTGATCTGCGTGGCCAGTTCGCGGGTCGGCGCGAGGACAAGTCCAAGTGGTCGGCCGGCACGGCGACGGCCACCGGCTAGGGTTCCGCCCAGACGCGCGACCATAGGGATGCTGAAGGCGAGGGTCTTGCCCGAACCCGTCTTCCCACGACCCAGGACGTCTCGTCCTGCAAGCGTGTCAGGAAGAGTGTCAACCTGAATGGGGAAGGGGGAATCGATTCCAGAAGAAGTCAGCACAGTAACGAGGGGTGTAGGTACACCCAGGGTGGAAAAAGTCTGAGTAGACATAAATATTTACCTTTGAAAAAATCCAGGCGCTGCGCACAGCATGAAACTTGTCGCAGGCATGCAACGCACTGACGTCAAGTTAAACCGGGATAACTGGCGAAGGCATCAGGTGATGCATCCGTTCGCCGATGAAAAATATCAACCGATTTCGGTGAGGGAAGCGTTCTATCGACGCAGGGAACGAAACATGTCGTTCACAAGATGTGTCTAGTCTACCGCAAGAGTTGATGGGAATATCCAGGGTGCTTCTTATAGCTCATCTTCAGTGCATTGCGCGATGAACTTCCACCAGCTGGTCATATTTCTTTGCGTATTTTGCGCAGGGAAAAAGTCCACTAATGTGGTGAAGTACGAAAGGGGAAAAGTGAACAATTCACACCAAGGCGACGGCGCCACATCGGCCCCCTCCTCGACCCCCTCACCCGATCAGACCGCAACGTTTTCGCAGGCATTTATTGATCAGGTTCGTTCTCTCGAAGCAGTAGATGTTTCACCTGAAGAACAAGAAGCGATTGCTGCTCTTCCCGGTGGTCATGCACTTCTTATCGTTCGTCGCGGTCCAAGCCAAGGCTCTCGTTTCCTTTTGGATGTTGACGTGACAACCTGCGGTCGTCACCCTGATTCTGATATTTTCCTCGACGACGTCACTGTTTCGCGTCGTCACGCAGAATTCCGTCGCAACGGATCTGTTTTTGAGGTCCGTGACCTCGGTTCTCTCAATGGTACGTATTTCGAGGGTGAGCGCATCGAGCGTCATACTCTCAAAGACGGGCAAGAAGTTCAGGTAGGAAAATTCCACCTCACCTTCTTTGCATCCCGTGTTGACCTGGCTCGAGGTGTGATCTAAACAATGGCAACAGCAGCACGTAAAGCGTCTCCCGCGCGCGGACTTCTCAGCATTGGCCAGGTCTTGGCCAAGATATCTCCGGATTTCCCAGACCTGACCCCGTCAAAGCTTCGCTTCCTCGAAGAGCAGGGTTTAATTACCCCCGAGCGCACCCCTTCCGGTTATCGCAAGTTCTCTGTTGAACACGTCGATCGTCTTCGCTTGATTTTGACCATGCAGCGAGATCACTATCTTCCTCTCAAGGTGATTCGTCAGCACCTCGATGAAATTGATGCGGGCAACACCCCTGCGCTCCCGAACGCACAAAGCTTGTCCGCAGACTCTCTGCTTTCCACCCCCACTCGGTACACGCGGGAAGAATTCGTTCGAGCGTGTGGCGCTAGTTTGAATCTTCTTCAAGATGCAGTTTCGGCGGGGATGCTCGAGCCTGCTGATTCCTACGCAGAGGAACACCTCGTGGTTTTTTCTGCGCTTGTCGAACTCCAGCGCTCGGGTATTGAACCTCGCCACTTGCGCACCATGCGCGCAGCTGCGGAACGTGAGTATTCACTGATTGAACGTGCGTTGGTTCCTGTGAGCCACCGTCAGGATGCTGCGAGTCAGGCCCGTTCTATCGAGCGTGCACACGAGATTTCACGCCATATTGAAGTGATTCGTTCGCAGATGTTGCGCCACGTCATCACTCAGCAATCGCGGTAAACACGCTATTGCGACACGCCGAATAGCGTGTGAAGCTTTAAATCCCCGACACGATTAACAACTGTCGATAAGTTGGGGGATACAAACTCTCAATAACAACTTGAGACTTAGGTTGTTGATCACTAGTAAGGGCCGGACATGAACGAATTGAACCGCAGCGCCGATGAGCGCTACGAGCTCGACGTATTGTTCAGCGACGGCATGCCTGAACGCGATGAGAATGCCGGCTACCGCGGTGCCGAGGCAGCCAAGGCTGCTGGAATCACCTACCGCCAGCTTGACTACTGGGCTCGCACCGAATTGGTTGTTCCTACCGTTCGTGACGCTGCTGGTTCGGGATCACAGCGACTCTATGGGTTCCGCGACATTTTGGTGTTGAAGCTTGTTAAGCGTTTGCTGGACACAGGTATCTCCCTGCAGCAGATCCGTGCTGCCGTTGAACAGCTTCGTTCTGCGGGTATCTATGACCTCGCACAGACCACTCTGATGAGTGATGGCGCCAGCATCTATCTCTGCACCACCAATGATGAGGTCATCGACCTCGTCAGCCGCGGCCAGGGTGTATTTGGCATTGCTATTGGCAAAGTTCTGCGTGAAGTGGAGACCAGCTTGGTTGAGATTACTTCGGCAGCGTCTGATGCATCTGATGAGCTTGCTGCTCGTCGTGCACGCAAAGTCAGCTAGAGCTACCTTTCATTGACGTCACCCCAGGACGTCAACATTTCAGCATCTCTAACTAGCTGTGTGGTGCGTATTCGCCGATTTTTCCCGCGCGGGAGACGCGGTTAAGGAGCTGATCAAAGTTTCTGGCCATGTCGGCTGCCGCCTCACCGGGCCACGCATGCACGGGACGTGCGGCTCCTTGCGCCTGTTGGAGCGAGGTGCGTTCAGGCAGCTGAGGTTGAAGAACGAGTGGGCCAAACATGTCTCGCAGTTCTTGAATACGGAACTGATGTTCAAGCGATTGTGACCGCACACGGTTGATAATCAGTCCGAGTGGCTGAAGTCGTGGACTGAGACCACGACGCACTTCTTCAATAGCTCGCAAGGCACGGTCAGCTGCAGCGACAGAGAACAGACCAGGCTCAGTCACAACCACAACGCGGTCAGAAGCGGCCCAGGCGGTTCGTGTGAGGGCGTTCAGGCTTGGTGCACAGTCAATCAGCACGAGGTCATATTCTGTCTCGACAGTGGCCAATGCTTCTTCCAAGCGCCACACCTCACGAGCGGTGGGGTGGGGGCCATCGAAGTTCACCGCAGAGGGGCTTCCGATCATGACGTCAATCGGGGCATGACCAGGGGCAGACCAGCCGGCAGGCGCGATAGCTTGACGAACGGTCTTGAGATTGGGGTGTGCGAGGACATCTGCGACGCTGAGGTGGTTACGCGTGTCCACCCCGAGGCCAGTGGACACATCAGACTGAGGGTCAAAATCCACCACGAGGGTTCGAAGATTTGCTGCAAAAGCAGCTGATGCCAGACCGAGGGTGACCGTTGTTTTACCAACGCCACCCTTAAGGGAGCTAATACTGAGCACGTGCACGAGCACAAGGTTACCTTCACTAAGCTGGGAGTACCTAACTGCGAACCGATGCTGGCGGCATTCGAAGGGGTCATATGTTCAAGAAAATATTGGTTGCTAACCGTGGCGAAATCGCCATCCGTGCCTTTCGTGCGGCTGTGGAGCTTGGCGCTAAAACCGTAGCTGTCTTCCCCGAAGAGGATAGAAGCTCACTTCATCGGCAAAAAGCCGACGAGGCCTATCAAATCGGCGAACCTGGTCATCCTGTTCGTGCCTATCTTGATGTCTCGGAAATTATTCGTGTTGCGAAACTATCCGGTGCGGATGCAATCTACCCGGGCTATGGTTTCCTCTCCGAGAATCCTGAGTTAGCACAGGCTGCTGCCGACAACGGCATTACATTCATCGGTCCACCGGCACATGTGTTGGAGATGGCCGGTAACAAGGTGACGGCAAAAGAACACGCTATTGCAGCCGGTGTTCCCGTGCTCAAGTCAACTCCTGCAACGACGGATATAGACGCTTTGCTTGCAGGTGCGGATGCAATCGGATTCCCGATCTTTGCCAAGGCAGTAGCTGGCGGGGGCGGGCGCGGTATGCGTCGCGTGGAGACGATGGAAGAACTCCGTCCCGCTCTCGAAGCTGCTATGCGTGAGGCTGAAAGTGCCTTTGGAGACGGCCGAATGTTCCTTGAGCAAGCCGTCCTGCGACCTCGCCACATTGAAGTTCAAATCTTGGCAGATAGCCAAGGGGAGACCATCCACCTTTTCGAACGTGACTGCTCTGTTCAGCGTCGACACCAAAAAGTTGTGGAGATTGCTCCTGCGCCCAACATCTCTGACGAGTTGCGTGCTGCTTTGCACCGTGATGCGGTCGCTTTTGCGCGCTCGATCGGCTACCAGAACGCGGGAACTGTGGAGTTCCTTGTTGACACGGCCGGTGAACGTGCCGGTGAACATGTCTTTATCGAGATGAACCCACGCATCCAGGTGGAACACACCGTCACCGAAGAAGTTACCGATGTCGACCTCGTCCAGTCCCAGATGCGTATCGCTTCGGGGGAGTCACTCGATGACCTCGGGCTTCACCAAGAAGATGTCCACGTGCGTGGTTACGCCCTGCAGTGTCGCATCACAACGGAAGATCCGGCACAGGGATTCCGCCCCGACACGGGCAAGATCACGACCTACCGTTCACCCGGTGGTGCCGGCATTCGTCTCGACGGTGGAACTGTGAGCCCAGGCGCACAAATCAGTCCTCACTTCGACTCTATGCTGACCAAGCTCACCTGCCGCGGACGCACATACAAAGCCGCTGTGGACCGTTCTCGTCGTGCGCTGGCGGAGTTCCGAATTCGCGGTGTCTCTACGAACATTCCCTTCTTGCAGGGTGTGCTCGATGACGCCGAGTTCCAAGCTGGTGATCTTTCCACCAGCTTCATTGATGAACGGCCCCATTTGCTCACTGGCCGTGAATCTAAAGACCGTGGAACAAAGATCCTCAACTGGGTTACTGACGTCACGGTCAACAAGCCCAATGGTCCTCGCCCAGTGGGCGCCGATCCTGTGAGCAAACTCCCGCGTATTGACCTGTCTGAACCGGCACCTGCAGGAAGCCGTCAGGCACTCTTAGAACTTGGTCCTGCCGGTTTCGCTGCTGCCCTGCGGCAGCAGAAAGCCGTCGCAGTGACGGAAACCACGTTCCGTGATGCGCACCAGTCCCTTTTGGCAACCCGTGTGCGTACGAAGGACTTGGTCAATGTTGCCCCATACGTTGCCCGCATGACCCCTCAACTCCTCTCCGTGGAGGCATGGGGCGGGGCAACCTATGATGTTGCGCTTCGTTTCTTGGGTGAAGATCCCTGGGAGCGTTTGGCTAAATTGCGTGCGGCATTGCCGAACATCGCCATCCAGATGCTTCTTCGAGGCCGAAACACTGTCGGCTACACGCCCTACCCAGAAGAAGTCACGAAAGCCTTCATTCAAGAAGCTGCAGCAACGGGTGTTGATATCTTCCGCATCTTTGATGCTCTCAATGACGTGAACCAGATGCGTCCCGCTATTGAAGCGGTACGAGAAACAGGGACCACCATTGCCGAAGTAGCGGTCTGCTACACCGGCAACCTGCTGGACCCTGCCGAGGATAAGTACACCCTTGAGTACTACCTTGGTCTCGCTGATGAGATAGTCGCAGCAGGTGCACACATTCTCGCGATCAAGGACATGGCGGGCCTGTTGCGTCCGGCAGCTGCCGCCAAGCTTGTCACAGCTTTCCGTCAGCGCTATGACCTTCCCGTTCACGTGCACACCCACGACACCGCTGGCGGCCAGCTGGCCACACTTTTGGCTGCAGCTGCGGCTGGTGCCGACGCCGTGGACGTCGCGTCTGCACCGATGTCTGGGACAACCAGTCAGCCCAGTGCTTCGGCGCTTGTCGCTGCACTGGCCAACACAGAGCGAGACACCGGATTAGACCTCAACGCGATTTGTGACCTAGAGCCGTATTGGGAAGCAGTCCGCAATATCTATAAGCCCTTCGAGTCGGGACTTCCTGCGCCCACCGGTCGTGTCTACCATCACGAAATTCCTGGAGGCCAGCTGTCCAACCTGCGCCAGCAGGCCATTGCGCTGGGCCTTGCGGATGATTTCGAGCTGGTTGAAGACATGTATGCCGCGGCCAATAAGATCCTGGGTCGTGTCCCTAAGGTGACCCCATCCTCCAAGGTTGTTGGCGACTTAGCGCTTCACTTGGCTGCGGTTAAAGCAGATCCAGCCGATTTTGAAGCCAATCCTCAGAAGTACGACATCCCTGATTCAGTCATTGGCTTCATGGCTGGAGAACTCGGCGATATCCCCGGTGGTTGGCCCGAGCCCTTCCGCAGCAAAGTGCTGGAAGGAAAGACCATCAACATTGAAGTCACTGCGTTGACCGAGGAAGAACGTGCTGGTTTGAATGCCGGTTCAGCGTCGCGTCGTGCCACGTTGAACCGTTTACTCTTCCCGGTTCCGACGAGGACGTTTGAGCAAACTCAAGAAAAGTTTGGAGATCTTTCCGTACTCGACACGGTTGACTATCTGTATGGGCTTGATCAACATGGTGAACATGTTGTCGACCTGGGTGCGGGTGTTCGCCTCTATGTTGGCCTGGAGGCTATTGGTGGAGTCGACCCCAAGGGTATGAGAACTGTGATGACCACACTCAACGGTCAACTCCGTCCGGTCTTCGTTCGTGACCGCTCTGTAGAAGTCAGCACGAAGAGTGCAGAAAAAGCAGTTCTTACCGAAGCTGGACATGTTGCGGCCCCGTTTGCTGGCGTTGTCACCATCAAGGTGGAAGCAGGTCAGACTGTTGCTGCGGGTGATCCTGTTGCGTCCATTGAGGCGATGAAAATGGAGGCAGCCATTACTGCCACTATTACCGGTCGAGTGGAGCGGGTGTCTTTCCAGAAGTCACAACAGGTTGAAGCAGGAGATTTGATTGCGGTAATCACCCCAATTACCCCCGCAAATTAGTGAGTGATTCCCTCCTGTAACTGGGGAGGTTAACGGCCTGCAGGTAGACTCTGTGAGTTAGCCAAGTAGCCGAAGGATTTATACGTGAGCACGGACACCCCAAAAACGCCTGCTAAAAAAACCGCAACGAAGAAACCAGCGACGAAGGTGACGGCGGGTACGAAGGCGGCAACTTCCAAAAAAGCAGATTCTCAGACCGTGGAACCACAGCGTATCGATGAAGTTGGCGAGAATAGTGAACGTGTTGTCGAACAGGCTCCAGAGGTTTCAAACATCAGCCTCCCCGCGATTCCGGTGTCCCTAACATCATCATCTGTATCAGAAGCTTCTATGCGTGCAGTGCTTAGCGGGGGTGTTGAAGCTCTCGCAAGCCCCGGCACTGGTGAGATACTTATCGCAGATATTGAGGAAGTGGATGACGTTATCGTCGTCGAAGAATTTGAGAACGTGGACACTGGTTCACTTCCCTCCCGTCGGGACAGAAACAGCGGGGAGACAGCTTCCCGGCCTGAACCGGTCACGATGCTCACACCTGAACGAGTCCTTGATGGTAATAAAAAGAGGGATGCACCTTCAGAAGGGTGGCGCAAGGCTGTATACGCAGCCAGCTTCCACGCCATCAACTTGGGCGACTCACCTGCTGCCCGTGAACGCAAGGCAATTGATCAGAGCATCGGTCGAATGTTGACCGGTGGAACAAAGTTTGTTCCCGTCCTCACTCGCAAGGGCGGCGTCGGTAAAACAACGACAACCACGCTCATTGGTATGGCAATGTCCTTGGTCCGTGAGGACCGGGTTCTCGCGATTGATGCCAACCCAGACCGCGGAACATTGGCAGAACGCTTCGAACGCACCAATGACTGCACTGTGCGTGATTTGGTTGCAAATGCTGCAAAGATTCTGACTTTCAATGATTTTTCGCAGTATGTCAGCCGTGACCGCTCACGTCTCGACGTACTTGCTTCGGATACTGACCCTTTCCTTTCCGAAGCGTTCGGAGCCAATGACTATAACGTCGTTGCTGATCTTGCAAGCCGCTACTACACCGTGGCTCTGACGGACTGTGGCACGGGAATTGTGCACTCTGTCATGGGTGCAACCTTGCAGCGTGCAGACCAGATTGTGATTGTCTCTGGTGGCTCATTCGATGAGGCGCGTTTGGCTTCTGAAACCCTCACCTGGCTTGAATCCAACGGATATGGTCACTTGGTAAAGAACGCCATTGTCGCCATCAACACTGCAACACAAGGGACAAACCTGATTAAGCTGCGCGAAATTGAAGATCACTTCAAGTCCCGCGTACGTGACACCGTCCGAGTTCCTTACGACGCCATGCTCGCGGCGGGGTCATACATTGACTTTAAGAAACTCAAGCCAGAAACCCAGGAAGCTGCTCGTCAGTTGGCTTCTTTGGTCGTTGACGGCCTCAAGTAAGTATCTTTACTCTCCTCGAACGGTTCATTCGTGACTGAACGCCCCATCCGCATATTCGGAGACCCTGTCCTGAAAACCAAGACGGACGAGATTCTGGTTATTGACGACAAAATCCGTGCTTTGGTAGAAGATTTGCTTGACTCGGTCACACTCCCTGGTCGGGCGGGTGTTGCAGCCACACAAATTGGTGTTGGCTTACGAGCCTTTAGCTACAACGTGCACGGTGAGATCGGATACATCCTCAACCCTCACATTGTGGAAACGAGGGGTGAGGTGGAACTCGTCGAAGAGGGATGCCTCAGCGTCCCGAATTTATGGTTCAAAACGCCTCGCTTCCCCTTTGCTCGTGTTGAAGGAATAGATCTCGCCGGTAATGCAGTGGAGCTGGAAGGCGAAGGCCTCATGGCGCAGGCATTGCAACACGAATGCGACCACCTCGACGGACTGGTGTATCTCGATCGGCTTGATCAGCAAACGAGAAAAGAAGCCATGCGCCAGGTGCGCGAAAGTGAATGGTTCTAAACCTCTTTAGTCGACCGAGCCTGAAGCGCCGGCATACATTGCCTCAATTTCTGCGGCGAAATCTTTTGTAATGATGTTGCGCTTGATGCTCATCTTGGGGGTGAGGTGCCCTGAGAGCTCCGTGAATTCCAAAGGCAAAATAGTGAATTTGCGGATAGATTCTGCGCGGGAAACACGAGCATTCGCCCGGTCTACAGCTGCCTGTACTTCAGCGATGACAGCAGGGTTCTTAGCGGCCTCTTCAATCGACATTGTGGAGTCCATTTTGTTGTTCGTCAGCCACATCGGGAGCATTTCAGGATCCAGTGTGATCAAAGCTGAAATAAAGGGTTTTGCATCACCGACAGCAACGACCTGACTAATGACCGGATTCGCTCGGATGGGGTCTTCGAGGAATGCCGGTGCGACATTTTTTCCACCTGCGGTGACCAGGATTTCTTTCTTGCGGCCCGTAATGGTGATGTAGCCATCAGCATCGATGGTTCCGATATCTCCGGTTTTGAACCAGCCGTCATGAAAAGTATCTGCTGTGGCCTGAGGGTTTTTCCAATATTCCTGGAAAACATTGACACCAGCAGCTTCGATTTCACCATCTTCACCTAAACGAACGGAGCAGCCTGGTAAGGCAGGTCCTACGGTTCCGATTTTGAACTTGGAAGGAAGATTGATGGAGATTGGTGCTGTTGTTTCGGTGAGGCCATATCCCTCGAGAACGACAAGACCTAGTGCGTGGAAGAAGTGAGCCAAGCGGTCACCTAGGGGCGCTGAGCCACTAATGGCGTAGGTGCAATTACCGCCCAAAGCAGCACGGAGTTTAGAAAGCACGAGTTTATCCAGGAGCGCGAACTTAATTTTCAGGCCCAGAGGGATGTGGCCAGCCATCTCTGCTTTGGAATAAGCAATCGCGGTCGATGCAGCTTCGCGGAAAATTTTGCCTTTGCCGCCAGCTTCAGCCTTTTGTTCTGCAGAGTTGTAGACCTTCTCGAAAACGCGAGGCACTGCGAGAAGGAAGCTGGGCTTAAAGGATTGCATAGCCGGAAGCAGTTGAGAGGTATCGCCTTGATGCCCTACTTTCACTCCACCTTCGACAGCGAGAATCGAAATGAATCTTGCAAAAATATGAGCTGTCGTGATGAAAAGCAATGTAGAGGCTTGGGGGTTAACCACCTCGGGGACGGCAGCCCGGGCATTGCGTGCAAGCTCCAAAAAATTAGAGTGAGTCAAGACGCAGCCCTTGGGCTTACCGGTCGAACCCGAGGTGTAAATCAATGTAGCGAGGTCGCTTCCATGAAGTGAACTCCGTCGTTCTTCTACTTCCTCGTCTGAAATCTTTGCCCCGGAAATCACGAGAGCATCCAGATCACCTTCATCGATCTGCCACACAGAATGTACGAAGGGAGCATCGGAACGGATTTCTTCAAATCTGTTGAGGTGCTCTGGTGTTTCCACAATCAGAGCGACAGCCTCAGAATCTTCAAGAATCCATTGGATTTGGCTGGCTGCGCTTGTTTCGTAGATGGGAACAAGTGCAGCGCCTGCGAACCACATGGCGAAATCTACGAGAGTCCATTCGTACCGCGTCTTGCACATCAGGCCAACACGGTCACCCTTGCGAATGCCGGAGGCGATAAAGCCTTTGGCAAGAGCAATCACTTGCTCGAGGAATTCAGTGGAGGTCACATCTTCCCAGCCACCACTTACAGGGAGCGAAAAGAGAGGGGAGTGTGGGGTTTCTTTCACACGATCCAGGAGCACCTGAGTTGTATTTGCTACGGGTTCCGCAGGAACAAGAGCCGGTGTATCGAACTGAACTGTCTGTTTAACCATGGCAACTCCTTTGGTGTTAACTACACTTTAGTAGTCCCTCCTTTCCCTCCGATATCCCTCCAGGAGAGTTCTTTCGTGTATTCCATAGGCATCGATATTGGCGGGACAAAAATCGCAGGAGCACTAGTTGACTCTGAAGGCGTAATCCACGCGCAAACTCAAGTGCCTTCTCCAGCTGAGAGCCCGGACGCTATGGAGAAAGCAATTGTGGGCCTCATTTCAGAGCTCTCTGAAGGAAATACCGTCGTTGCGGCGGGTGTCGCAGCCGCAGGTTTTATTGACGCAGCACAATCAAAGGTTTACTACGCACCAAATATCGCCTGGCGAAACGAGCCGTTAAAAGAAAAACTTGAAAAGCAGGTTGAACTACCCATCGTGATCGAGAACGATGCCAACGCGGCAGGTTGGGCTGAGTATCGTTTCGGTGCTGGCAAGAACTACTCTCATATGACTATGTTGACCATTGGCACGGGAGTCGGTGGCGCGATTATCGCTAACGGTGAGCTGTTTACAGGTGGTTTTGGTGCGGGTGCAGAACTTGGGCATCTGCGGGTTCAACCCGGCGGTCTTGAATGTGGCTGTGGTCAGAAGGGGTGCATAGAGCAGTATGCCTCTGGGCGTGCACTACTTCGATATATGAGAGAAGAAACAGGTAATCCTGACCTCACTGCTGAGCAAGGAAAGCACCTCCTCGAAGGGGGAGACAGAGCAGGCTGGCGAGCGGTAACCACACTCGGGACTTGGTTAGGAACAGCCTGTGCAAGTATCTCCGCCGTGTTAGATCCTGAGGTGTATGTCATCGGTGGGGGCGTTGCGGCGGCGGGAGATCGTCTCCTCGAACCAATCCGTGAAGCTTTCCGTGAGAATCTTTCTGCCCGGGGTTTCCACCCAGAGCCTGAGTTCCGCATTGCTGAGCTTGTCAATGATGCAGGTGTCGTAGGAGCGGCGGATTTGGCGCGGCGTTTTGCTCTGCGCCGTCACTGACGGTTGACGCCGTACTCAATATTCCTGCGTTGGAATACTTTCACGGAAGAGCAGCTATATAGAGATAAAGCACATCCACGGTAAACAGGTCAAAAGGGTAAGCTGACATCACTATGTTTTATTGGCTGATGAAGAACGTCATCGCCGGACCGTTGCTCAGGGGCATCTTCCGTCCGTGGGTCAGTGGCGCAGAAAACATCCCCCTATCTGGACCTGTGATCCTGGCCTCCAATCACCTCAGTGTTGTTGACTCGGTTTTCCTGCCGCTGTGTATAGAACGTGACATGGTTTTCCTCGCCAAAAGCGAATACTTCACTGGTCGTGGCTTTAAAGGTTGGATTACAAAGTGGTTCATGAAGGGCACCGGAATGCTACCCATCGACCGCTCTGGTGGAAAAGCCTCCGAGGCAAGCTTGAATACAGGTCTTCGCGTTCTCGCGGAAGGTCGTGTCCTCGGAATTTATCCTGAAGGAACCCGATCTCCAGATGCCAAGCTCTACCGTGGCCGTACAGGTATAGCCCGAATGGTGTTGGAATCAGGAGCACCCGTTGTTCCTGTGGCGATGATAGACACTGAGAAAGTCATGCCAATTGGATCGAAGTGGCCCAAACTTCGTCGTCCTGGAATCATTATTGGCAAGCCGCTCGATTTTGCTCGCTTCCAAGGCATGGAAGGTGATCGCTTCATCCTTCGGTCTGTTACCGACGAAATTATTTATGAACTCGCTGGACTTTCAGGTCAACAGTATGAGGATGTTTATGCCTCCTCAGTGCGCGAAAAGCGCCCTGTCAACGCAAGATAAGCTTGTACGGTTGTCTTTCTTGTTGAAAGACAGCATTTCAATTCACCCACCAACTTATAGGGGAGTGCCTCCGTGGCTAGCCAATCTGAGCCCAATATCGTCGCTGACAAGTCCGTCATCGAGGGTTTGGACTATTGGCGCACTCTTCCAATCAAGCAGCAGCCACAGTGGCCTAGTGCTGAGGCAGTCAAGGAAGCAAGTTCACGTCTTGCCTCCTACCCGCCACTCGTTTTTGCAGGTGAAGTAGACACTCTGCGTGAGCGCCTTGCACAGGCGGCTCAAGGAAAGGCGTTCCTGCTGCAGGGTGGCGACTGCGCTGAGACCTTCGCCGGCGCAACTGCCGACAAGATTCGAAACCGCATCAAGACGGTTCTCCAGATGGCGGTTGTTCTGACATACGCTGCTGAGATGCCCGTTATCAAAATGGGCCGCATGGCAGGGCAATTTGCCAAGCCCCGCTCGAGCGATACCGAAACGCGCGGCGACGTCACGTTGCCGGCTTACCGCGGAGACATTGTTAATGGATACGACTTCACCCCTGAAAGCCGTGAGGCTAACCCTGAACGCTTGGTCCAGGGATACAACACAGCCGTCGCCACTCTGAACCTCATCCGTGCATTTACAACAGGTGGCTTTGCAGATCTTCGTGAGGTGCATTCGTGGAACAAGGGCTTCGCCAAAAACCCCGCCAACGCTCAATATGAAGCTCTCGCAACCGAAATTGATCGTGCAATAAAGTTCATGGCTGCGTGTGGTGCAGATTTTGATGCCCTGCGCACAACCGAGTTCTTTGTTTCGCACGAGGCGCTGCTCATGGACTACGAGCGCCCTATGACACGCATCGACTCACGCACGGGCACTCCCTACAACACCAGTGCTCATTTCGTGTGGATTGGTGAGCGCACCCGTGAACTTGATGGTGCACATGTCGACTTCCTTTCTCGAGTGCGCAACCCGATCGGTGTGAAGCTTGGTCCCACGACTGATGTCGACACCATCAGGCAACTCATTGACAAGCTTGACCCCAACCGCGAGCCTGGTCGCCTGACCTTCATTACACGGATGGGTGCAGGTAAAATTCGTGACGCACTGCCGCCCCTCCTGGAGGCAGTCAAGGCGAGCGATGCAAATCCCTTGTGGATTACGGATCCCATGCACGGTAACGGCATCACTACCCCTAACGGCTATAAGTCTCGCCGTTTCGATGACGTCGTCGACGAGGTCAAAGGCTTCTTCGAAGCTCACCGTGCTGTGGGAACATTCCCCGGTGGCGTTCACGTGGAACTCACCGGTGATGATGTCACCGAATGCCTCGGCGGTTCAGAGCAGATTGATGAAAATGATCTCGCTACCCGTTACGAGTCATTGTGTGACCCACGTTTGAATCACATGCAATCTCTGGAGCTTAGTTTTCTCATTGCAGAAGAGCTCAAAAAGTCCTAACAAGCACTTAAGCAACTGTGGCCACCATCGAAAGATGGTGGCCACAGTTATGTTTTCAGTGGGTTTTACTTCACAACTTTGTTGAAACCGGTAACTGGCTGAGCTTCGTCGAAACCTGCAACCTGCTTGCGGAATCCACGAGTGAGGATAGCCAAGTAAACGAGACCGATTCCTGCCCAGATCAAACCGCCGGTGAGCGCCTCGGGAGAGAGGTTCACCCACAGGATGATGGTGAGTGCAAGTCCAAGGCCTGGCATGATGATGAACTTGAAAATATCGCCACCTGTCTTGTGTCGGCCCTGGCGAATAGCGAACCAGCCCACAACCGAGATGTTGACGAAGCTGAACGCAATCAATGCACCGAAGTTGATGAAGTGGACGATGTCGGCCAAGGTAAGGAAAACTCCGGTGAGGCAGACGAGGCCGGCCAAGATGACATTGAAGGTGGGAGTGCTGGTTTTAGGGTTCACGAAACCAAAGACCTTCTTGGGGAGAACATTGTTTCGACCCATAACCAGCAACATGCGAGCAACAGATGCTTGTGATGCAAGAAGCGACGCAATGGTGGCGGCAAAGCCAGCTGCTGTCAGGATGACCTTCATGGTCTGACCTCCCACAAGCTCACCAATGATGGGGAGTGTGGAGTCATCTACGTACTGACGGTCACCACCTGGAGCAAAGACGTTCCAGTCGGGAAAGAGTGCTTGCGTGAAATAGGACGTGACGATAAAGATACCGCCACCAATCAGCACGGTGAGCATGATGGCTCGGGGCACAATCTTGGGGGTTCGTGCCTCTTCGACATACATGGTGACTGCGTCAAATCCAATGAAGCTGAAACAGACAATAGTTGCACCGAGGAGGACTGCACTAAAGTCAACGCCTTCGTGAACGAAGGGGTTCAAGGTGACGAGAGTACCGTCGCCCTCACCGCCAAGGAGCTGACCGATAACTACGGCGACGAAGGCAATCATGGCGAAGATTGCTATCACGAGAAGAATCGTGTTGACGTTGGAAGTTCCACGCATAGTGATGTAAATAATGGTCGTGGCGAGAACGCTGAATGCCACTACCCAAATCCAACCGGGAACCTCAGGGAAGAACGACTCCATGTAGCTCGCCACAATGATGATATTGACCAGTGGCAGCAACATGTAGTCCAGCATGGAGGTCCAACCGACCATGAAACCGACGTTGGGATGTATCGCGTTTTTAGCGTAGGTGTAGGCAGAACCCGCAGAAGGGAACTCTGCCGTCATTTTTCCGTAGCTGATGGCGGTGAAGACCATCACAATAAGTGCGACTGTATATGCGAGGGGAACAACGTTGTTTGTCCCTTCGGCAACCATTCCGAAAGTGTCGAAGACAACTGTGGGGGTCATGTAACCCAGACCCAGCGCGACAATTGCCCAGAGCCCTAGGTTTCTCTTCAGGGAAACTCGTTGGGGGCTACCAGGTACAAAAGATTCAGGCATGTTTTCTCTCTTCTTTGAGATCGTTTCCTCCCGCCAGAGTCACACTCTGATGGATTGCACTTACTCTAGTCCTGCTGACACGGCGTGATGAAGATTGATTTCAACATTGATGTTCGTGATTTCCCGTCTACGTCAGATCAAACCGGAGGTCGTTGTTCCTCCTTGTCATCTTCAATACTGTGTTTTTGTTGTGAATGGGTAAAGGATTGACGTGGAGAGCAGAAAGGAAGCTCTCACTTATCAATGAATGGAGGTCATTATGACTTTCGGACAAGCAATAAAAAGTGGATTTCAGAACTTCACCTCATGGAAGGGCCGTGCTACTCGATCAGAGTTTTGGTACTGGACGCTCTTCGTCTGGCTCGTACAGTTGCCCTTTAGTATTTGGTACCAGTCTTCGGTGAACATCAGCGAAAGTGGTAGTTTCAACCTCTTCACTCCCGCTTACTTCGTCCTCATCCTCGTGGCTCTGGTCTTCTTTCTTCCTAGCCTCGCAATGATGATTCGTCGTCTCCATGACACTGATCGTTCAGGCGGCTTCTATTGGATGGGACTCATCCCACTCGTGGGCTGGATCTTCATCCTCGTTTACATGCTTCAGCCAACTACACCAGGTGCTAACCGTTTCGATAGATAGCTCTCACGTCACGAATCCCCAGTGCATGTGCACTGGGGATTCGTGGTTAATCTTCACCGGAGATTTCTCTCTGAGCTAGAGCTTTTTGCTGAAGGCCGCCAAGTGACTTTCGCTCGCACTGCGCAACTTTTCAAGCACGGAGATGATGGTCCCATCCGATGTTGAGTTGATTGCAGAGGTTAGATCAGTGATGTCTGTTTCTTCGATGAGTACGCCCACTTTGTATGCCTCGGTCTGACTGGTCATTCCCTGCGCTACGAGTTGATCGTAAAGTGCCTGCAAATCGGGGTTGGTGAACACTCCGATTTCTTGAGATCGTGGATCTTCTAGTCCGTAGCTGGTGAGCAGTCCGAGAACCATGTCTTGGTGAGTAGTTTCGCTTGCAAGGATGTTAGTGAAAGTATTTCCTCCCCATTGGGTTGAAAGGACTGTGTAGACATCATGCGCCAGTTTTTCTTCCTCAATGAGGTAGAGCAATAAGTCATCGGTAGTTGGGGCGGGTTGTTGCTGTACTACCTCAGCGGTCTGTTCGTCGATTTGTATCTTGTCTGCATCCGTGAGAATTTCTGGGGCTTGAGTGGATGCCGAAGGAGACACCTGTGGCACTTGATTCATGCTGGCCACGCCTATAGAAATCCCGCCTGCCCCCACGAGGACTGCAATAACGCTGGCTGTGATGATTGTTGACTTCTTCATAATGTTCCCCTTCCGAAGGGCTATGACTTCAAGATACCCCCAGGGGTATAGAAAACCTTATGAGTCGCCTATGTAAATCCTATGAATCATGAACTACCGGGTAGGGGTGTAGTTGCAGCTGTCGCCAGGGCAATATTGCGGCGCTGTTCGAGAAAATCGTTTCTGCAGTTCACACCCCACACAGATGCCGAATGCGGTTTCAAGGAAAAGAACTGCCATGCAGATCCCACACATCACGAGAGCAACAGCGTTCGGTGCGTTGAATACGCCCAGTGCCAAACACGTGGGGAGTGCAATGCCAAGTCCCAATCCCCACGCAAAACGTTTCTGAGGTGCGCCGACAAATTCAGGTCGTTGATTCCGGACAATCATTCGTGCTACCGCCAGGGTGGGGGAGTATCGGGGCGTAAGGAAAAGTCTGATTACCATGTCGATCATGAAGAGCATTCCAAACGCACGAAGTGGTTGCATGATGCCCGTCGTCCACGCAATCAAGTATGCGGAGAACCCGATGATGAACAGTATCCCCGCGCTGGCACGCACCTCGCGTTCATTAAAGACGGGAATGTCGTATCCCTCAACAATCTCCCCGAAGGACGACCAGCGGCGCTGAGGATTCATCTGGGGTTCTGCTGTGTTGGTCATGATCTTCTTTCAGTGGGGCAAGATGGAGAAATGAGCGATAAATCTAAAGGTTCAGTTTTAGTAGCGGCGCAGTTCGTGCTGTTGGCCTTGCTGGTTGAACTTCCTCATGGGAGCCTCTGGTTTGTTTCAGATGTGGTCGGGGCGGTTTCTGTCGCAGTGTTGATGATGGGTCTGTTTGTCGCTCTCCTGGGAATTGTGAGTTTGGGAAATTCCCTCACTGCAACGCCAGTGCCTAAACGTGAAGCTGTTTTGCGAACCACGGGAATGTACACACTGGTTCGTCATCCCATTTATTCGGGCCTTATTCTGATTGGGCTTTCGATGATGATTCTTTCTGCTTCTGTGTGGGGCATTGTTCTGTGTGCTGCACTGATCGCAGTGCTGTCCTATAAATCTCGTTTCGAAGAAAAGCTATTGCTGGCAAAATATCCTGGTTATGCGGCCTATGCTTCCCGGGTCGGGCGACTTGTTCCGTTCGTGGGGCGCTTGAGGATCTAACGAATATTCTAAATATACCCCAGGGGGTATTAAAAAGTATGTATAAGATAGTCGCATGGCTTCTGTAGAACTCACCCAAGACAACTTTGACACCACCATTACCGAGAATGACATTGTTGTCGTTGACTTCTGGGCGGACTGGTGTGGCCCCTGCAAGATGTTTGCCCCCACTTTTGAGGCAGCGTCGGATAAATTTCCAGAAATCGTTTTTGGCAAAGTAGATACAGAAGCTGAACAGTCCCTTGCTGGTGCTGCGGGAATTCAGTCCATCCCTACCCTGATGGTGTTCCGTGAAAAGATTCTTCTTTTCTCCCAGGCTGGAGCACTTCCCCCGGCCGCTTTAGATGATTTGCTCGCCCAAGTCCAAGGTTTAGACATGGTCGCTGTTCACGCAGAGGTCGAGAAGCAACGTTCTGAAATGGAAGCCGAGTAGAAGTTTTTTCTTCTTGTTCATGAACACTCACAGGAGTGTTTGAGCCTGCTCTACTTAAACTGGTGAATTATGAGCGTGTTACCGGCAGCAGTGGTGTTCAATCCTGCTTTGCCAACGCTTGACACTTTGCGAAAGATAGTCGCCGCGGCACAAAAGCGGGCAGGACTTCCGGAAACACTCTGGATTCCAGCCTCTTTTGACAACGGCGGACTCCCGGCGTCGGTCGGAAATGTGTTGAGCAAGGTATCCGTGGTTCTTGTAGCTGGTGGTGACGGGCTTGTTCGTTCTGTCGCTGAAATCATCCAGGGCACAGATACACCTCTCGGGATAATCCCGATGGGGACAGGGAACCTCCTGGCTAGAAACCTAGGGCTTCCTGTTGTCGATCGAACGAAATGTGTGTCAATTGCCTTTGGAAAAAACCACCGTCAAATCGATCTAGCTCGAGCAGAACTCGTCGGGGAAGAAACCACGACGCATGTGTTTTCTGTCATGGCTGGAATTGGTTTAGACGCAGACATGGCAGCCGGAGCTAGCATCTCTAAAAAGAAACGTTTCGGTTGGCTTGCCTACGTCCGACCAATAGTGCGGTCCGTTGCTCAAAATCGTCAGCAAGAAATGTCGTTCATTCTGGATGATCAACCACCAGTTATCTTCAAAGCACACACGGTAATAGTGGGTAACTGCGGGACACTTACTGCAAACCTGCTCCTGATGCCTGATGCAGTTCTGGATGATGGCTTGTTGAACATTGTCGTGTTAAACCCGAAGTATCTCTCTGGCTGGACACATATTTGGTCGCGTCTCGCAATTGGGGGAGCACTCAACCAAACGAAAGCAGGTCGACGCATTCTTGATCTCGCCCCTGAAATCAAAACATTGCGTTATGACCAACTTCGATCTGTGACCATCACTCTGAAGGAGCGACAAACTGTCCAGTTAGATGGTGACAGTTACGGGAAGATTAATCGTATGACGGTGAGTGTTTTGCCGAAGGTGTTGACAGTTAAAGTGCCTTCCTAAGCCGAGTCGATAGGCAGGAGTTCTTTGTTATTGAGAGGAAATTTTGTCCACATTTCGTAAACTCAGTGCTGTATTTGTCGCACTCGGTATGTCTGTAGCGAGTTTGTCATTTTTTTCAGCGGTTCCTGCCTATGCCATTTCGTGTGCAGGCACTCCCTCTCAAATCTCCCTGTCAACAAACAATGCAAGTTGTGACTATCGGGGCTGGGATTTCACGGGCATGTCTATTTCTGGCGTTGATTTTTCCACTGCGTACCTCGCAGGAGCTCAATTCGGACCTAATGGACCTACATTCACCACCTTGAGTAGTGTCGCGTTCGGAAATAACTCCAGCCACGGTGTGAATTTCAATCACGCTCACATCACGGGTTCAACTTTCTATCTCTCTGATATGGCAAGTTCAGATTTCGCTGACACCGTTCTCACCGGCTCGACGTTTCACTTCGCCCACTTAGAAGGCTCCTCTTTCATCAATGCTGATTTCACGGGAGTAACAATCATCAATAGTTGGCTTGGTGGCGCAAATCTGTCTTATTCGAACATCACTCAAGCACAACTTGATGACGCCATATTGACCCCAGATACGATTTGTCCAGACACTTATCCTTTAGGTGAACATGTGGGTAATTGCTTTAGTGCGCTCAAAGCACCACTACCCACGGTCACCGCCCCGGTGATTGGATCAAACGGGTTCACCTTTGATATCACGAACAATGATCCGGACTATTACACCTTCACCGTTGCAGTAACTGCTGGCCCTGGTGTAGCAACATTAGGGACCCCTTCGGGTTCCACTCTTCCTGTGAATGTGACCAATGCCCCGCCAGGTTCCCAGACGGTGGTCACCATTACGGGATCTATCGGTTCCGGAGCCTCACAAGTAGTTAGTTCAACGACATACAACTACCAAGAACAGGTTGCCTCTGAGCTTGCTCGAACAGGTCTGAACAATGAAGAGATCCACTCCGGATTACTAGTGGGAGCTAGCCTTCTTGTTCTAGGAATGGGCGCACTAGTTATCTCGCGAAGAATCCGAACCTCAAACTAACCTTTTCGTTGCCATTGCAGGACAGTGTTCTTCGAGTGGGCGGTTTCTAGTCTTCCGAGTGAATACTGATGTAACCATCCGCATCCACTCGGATTGTTGTGCCATCATCCAGTTGAACAACGGGTCGATTCTCTAAATATGTCAGAGTCCAGTACCAGCCAGAAGTGTCCTGCTTGAGTGCAGAAAGCTCGCGTTCCACCTCAGCAATAGCTCCGAGCACAGCATGATCAAGACTGGCTGGTGCAGCTGTGTGGGCTGCCCATCTCGTTCCAAGTTGCATGCTTATTCGGCGACGGGTGCAAGTTCGATGTTGCTCACAGCCAGTTCGTCTGCTTCCACGAAATTGAGCTCTGCGATACGGCCGGTCGCCATGAGGTCACCCTGAGCTTGTTCTAGCAGCGAGATGAGTGCTTCTGGGGCAGCAATCGTTGCGGTCAGAACCTCAGTTTTTTGACTTGCGGAAGCTTCGGTCTTGGAACGTCGAATACCAATCAACGCTTCAGATGCAGCCTTGAGAACTTCAGGGTTTCCGATGACGTCGTTGCCAGGGGTTGGCCAGCTGGCACGGTGGATACTGTCTGTATTGAACCACGACCAAGCTTCTTCGGTAGCAAACGGCAATACCGGTGCAAGCAAGCGCAAAAACACCGTCAATGCTTGGTTGAGGGCGGCGGCAGCGGAGGCTTGTTCCGGGTGATCCTGGTTATAGGCACGTTCCTTGACCAGCTCGAGGTAATCATCAGTGAAGGTCCAGAAGAAGTGTTCCGTCACTTCGAGAGCCTTCGCGTGGTCGTAGTTCTGAAGAGCTTCTGTTGCTTCACGAACGACGTTGTGCAGACTCTCGAGCATGGAGAGATCTAGAGGATTAGTGATCTGCGTTCCTGCAGGTGCTGTGAAGCTCAAAATGAACTTCGATGCGTTGAGGAGTTTGATGGCCAGACGGCGTCCAATTTTGATTTGTGTCGGATTTTGTGGATCAAAAGCCGCATCCGTTCCTAGGCGACTACTTGCCGCCCAGTACCGCACGGCATCTGAACCGTGCTGATCCAACATGTCGGCAGGAGTGACGACATTACCTTTGGACTTCGACATCTTCTTACGGTCAGGGTCGACAATAAAGCCTGAAATGGCAGCGTTTGTCCACGGCTTCGTTCCGGACTGGAGTGCCGAACGCAACATGGTGCTAAACAGCCAGGTACGAATAATGTCCTGGCCTTGGGGGCGCAGGTCGAAGGGGGAGACAAGGTTCCACAGTTCCTCATCGCGTTCCCAGCCGCCTGCAAGTTGTGGCGTCAAGCTGGATGTCGCCCAGGTGTCCATGACATCAACTTCTCCTTGGAAGCCGCCGGGGATTCCTCGCTGATCTTCGGTGTAACCCTGAGGAACATCGGTTGAAGGGTCAACTGGGAGTTGGGCACGGCTGGCAATGAGTGGCTCATCGAAAACGGGGTTGCCATCTTTGTCGAGGGGGTACCACACGGGGATGGGCACACCAAAGAAGCGCTGACGAGAAATGAGCCAGTCACCGTTGAGTCCGTTGACCCAGTTCTCGTAGCGCACGCGCATGAAGTCAGGGTGCCAGGACATTTCTTGACCAAGGTCGATGAGTTTCTTCTTGAGCTCTTCATCCTTGGCGCCATTGACGATATACCACTGGCGGGTGGAGACGATCTCGAGGGGCTTATCGCCTTTTTCGAAGAATTTCACAGGGTGCGAGATGGGTTCAGGTTCGCCCAGCATCTCGCCTGATTCCTTGAGCATCTCCACCATGGCGGTTTTGGCGCTGAACGCAGTCTTACCGGCAAGCTCTGCATACGCTGCCTGAGCAGTGGGGGATTCGAGTCCCTCAGGTGCGTCAGAGATGAAACGGCCGTCGAATCCAATAACTGCACGGGTTGGCAAGTTCAGTTCACGCCACCACACGACGTCGGTTACGTCTCCGAACGTACAGATCATGGCAATACCGGTTCCCTTATCGGGCTGAGCCAGGTGGTGCGCAAGTACGGGAACTTCTACTCCGAAGACGGGTGTCTTCACGGTTTTACCAAAGTAGGGCTTGTAGCGTTCATCCTCTGGGTGTGCCACCAGGGCAACACAGGCGGGTAACAGCTCGGGGCGGCTGGTCATGATTTCGATATGACCACCATCTGGTTTGTGGAATGTCAGGCGATGATAAGCACCTGGCATCTCCTTATCTTCCAGTTCTGCTTGGGCTACAGCAGTGCGGAAAGTGACATCCCAGAGCGTTGGGGCCATTGCTTGGTATGCCTCACCACGTGCGTGATTGTTGATAAAAGCCAATTGGCTCGTGGTGATGGTGTCATCAGAAATCGTGCGGTAGGTCTGTGTCCAGTCCACTGAAAGACCGAGCTGGCGCCACACATCTTCAAACTGCTTTTCGTCTTCAACGGTGAGCTTTTCGCACAGCTCAATGAAATTACGGCGGCTAATGGGCAGTTGATCTGCTGCTTTGGAGCTCTTGTTGTCACCGCCTTCGAACGGAGGAACGAAGTTCTCGACATAAGCCAGGGTAGGGTCGCAGCGCACGCCGTAGTAGTTCTGAACGCGACGCTCGGTGGGTAGGCCGTTGTCATCCCATCCTGCGGGGTAGAACACTTCTTTGCCACACATGCGTTGGAAGCGTGCAATGACATCAGTGTGGGTGTAGCTAAAGACGTGGCCAATGTGAAGAGAACCAGAGGCAGTGGGTGGGGGAGTGTCAATCGAGTAGACAGTTGAACGGCTCTGGCCATCACGACGGAACCGGTAGAGACCCGTGTCTTCCCATTTCTTATCCCAGAGAGTTTCGAGTCCTTCTAGAGCCGGCTTATCAGGAACGTTGGCGGGCGTCATGGTCACAGGTATTTCTCGCTCTCTATGGGCGGCATCGTGTCAATGCCTCAGCAGGATTGCTGTGGCCTGATGCCTCAAATGGTGATGTTCCTACTGTACTAAAGCCCGTAGAATGGTCAGTAACGACACCGATCCGGCTATCACCGGGGAGTTTTCGGAAGAACGGCCTTCTGGGTCTAGTAGAACCGAACGGGACGAGCCCGTTATTGCTCACGAACAAGCGGTGAGATTCCTCACAAGCTCAGGTGGTACCGCGGAAGAAATTTCGTCCTGGCACAGTGTTTTACTCAAAAATAACTGGAGCTTCCCGTGACGTATCCCCGCCGTAACCCATTCGGTCAACAGGCAGACATTGTTCCTTCGCCCTCTTTCCCCGCTATCGAGGAGCAGATCCTTTCATTCTGGGAACAAGACGGCACCTTTCAGGCCTCAATAGACCAGCGTGCAGACGGTGATGAATGGGTTTTCTATGACGGTCCTCCGTTTGCTAACGGTCTTCCTCACTATGGTCACCTCCTCACCGGCTATGCCAAGGACCTGTTCCCTCGCTACCAAACCATGCGTGGCAAGAAAGTTGATCGACGTTTCGGGTGGGACACTCACGGTCTGCCCGCTGAGTTGGAAGCTATGCGCCAACTCGGCATCACAAAGAAGGAAGAAATTGAGGAGATGGGTATTGCTGCGTTTAACGCAGAAGCTCGTTCTTCCGTCCTTCGTTACACCGGGGAATGGCAACAGTATGTGACCCGCCAGGCCCGTTGGGTTGACTTTGAGAACGACTACAAAACACTCGATATCTCTTTCATGGAGTCCGTCATCTGGGCCTTCAAGCGTCTCTATGACAAGGGACTTGCCTACGAAGGCTTCCGTGTTCTGCCCTATTGCTGGAACGATGAAACCCCTTTGTCGAACCATGAACTGCGCATGGATGATGATGTCTACAAGATGCGTCAGGATCAGTCGGTCACCGTGACCTTCCCTCTGGCGGGGGACAAAGCAGCAGCGCTGGGCGTCGCTGGCGTCCGCGCTCTCGCGTGGACGACCACGCCCTGGACGTTGCCCACCAATGCTGCTCTGGCAGTAGGTCCCGCGATTCACTACGCAGTTGTTGCAGCAGGCCCCAACGGAGCAGCAGACGGTGCTTCCTCTGGTGATGCGGATTACCTCATCGCGGTCGATTTACTGGGCAACTATGCCAAGGACTTGGGTTATGAAGATGCGGCATCTGCGAAGGAAGCCGTCAAGGTCACAATTGTGGGCGCCGACTTAGAGGGTGTGACGTATCAGCGACTGTGGCATTACTACGCAGATGACGAGGAATATCAAGCCAACGCGTGGCAGATTCTCGTCGCTGACTATGTCACCACAGCAGACGGTACAGGGATCGTTCACCAGGCCCCTGCATATGGTGAAGAGGACCAAAAGGTCTGTGAAACCGCAGGAATCGGCGTGCGCGTCTCCGTCGATGACGGTGGAAAGTTCCTGTCACGATTCGCAGAAGTTGCCGGCTTACAGGTTTTTGAAGCAAATAAGCCCCTCACTAACCTGCTGCGTGAACAGAGTCGATTGATTCGTGTTGCCTCTTACGAGCACAGTTACCCTCACTGCTGGCGCTGCCGCCAACCCTTGATTTATCGTGCCGTCTCGTCGTGGTTTGTTTCTGTCACGACGTTCCGCGACCGCATGGAGGAGCTCAACCAGCAGATCAACTGGGTTCCCGACAACGTCAAGGATGGTCAGTTTGGTAAGTGGGTGGCCAATGCACGTGACTGGTCTATTTCCCGTAACCGTTATTGGGGTTCTCCGATTCCTGTGTGGAAATCAGACAACCCGGAATACCCACGTATCGATGTGTATGGATCACTCGATGAACTCGAGCGTGACTTTGGAGTGCGTCCCACCGACTTGCACCGCCCCTTCATTGACGAATTGACCAGGCCAAACCCCGATGACCCCACGGGTAAGTCCACCATGCGCCGCATCGAAGACGTCTTGGATGTCTGGTTTGACTCCGGTTCTATGCCCTTTGCTCAGGTTCACTATCCATTTGAAAACCAGGAATGGTTTGATAGCCACAACCCTGCAGATTTCATTGTGGAATACATCGGTCAAACCCGTGGCTGGTTCTACACCCTCCATATTCTTGCCACAGCACTTTTTGATCGCCCGGCATTCAAGAATGTAGTTTCACACGGAATTGTCCTGGGCAACGATGGGCAGAAAATGTCCAAATCCTTGCGAAATTACCCCGATGTTTCTGAAGTATTTGACCGTGATGGCTCGGATGCCATGAGATGGTTCCTGATGAGTTCCCCCGTGCTTCGAGGGGGCAACTTGGTTGTTACCGAAGAGGGCATTCGTGAGGGAGTTCGTCAACTTCTTTTGCCGTTGTGGAACAGTTACTACTTCTTTACCCTTTATGCCAACGCAGATAACTACGAAGCAACATGGCGCACAAACAGCCCACATGTATTGGATAAGTACCTGCTGGCCAAAACCCGTGACCTGATTGTAGAAGTCCAGGAACACTTGGATGCACTCGACTCCACCAATGCTGCAGAATCGTTGCGTAACTTCGCAGATGTACTCACCAATTGGTATGTTCGCCGTTCACGTGATCGATTCTGGACGGGCGGTGTTGCAGCGTTCGACGCGTTCGACACGTTGTACACCGTGCTGGAGACACTCTGCCGCGTCGCAGCACCTCTCCTCCCGCTCGTCACAGAGAACATCTGGCAAGGCCTCACGGGTGGGCGTTCTGTTCACCTCGAGGATTGGCCTGATGAGACGCTATTCCCCGCCGATCCCACCTTGGTGGCCTCGATGGATACTGTTCGTGAGATTACTTCCACAGCTCTGGCGTTGAGGAAGAAGGAAGGACTGCGTGTCCGACTTCCATTGGCCGACCTCACCGTGGTTTCTGAGTTGGCTGGTTCGCTCTTCCCCTTCAGCGACATTCTCCGAGATGAGTTGAACGTCAAACAGGTCCGGGTGGTCCTGCTCACGGAAGACTCCGCAGAGAACTATGGAATTACCCAAAAACTGAGCATTAATGCCCGTGCTGCAGGACCACGCCTTGGTAAGCAAGTTCAACAGATCATTCAAGCTGCGAAAGCAGGAGACTGGTCTGAATCTGGTGGTGTTGTTACTGCAGGCGGGGTTGAACTCGTCGAAGGCGAGTATGACCTCACGTTGGAAACAGGTGATACTGGGGAATCTACTCAGGCACTCGCGTTGCTTCCCAGTGGCGGATTTGTCCTGCTCAACACAGAGACCTCGGTCGAACTCGAAGCTGAGGGGTTGGCCCGCGATGTTATTCGTGCCGTACAAGACACCCGTAAGGCCGCAGGTTTTGAGGTTTCTGATCGAATCCACCTCGATGTGATTTGTTTCTCTAATGCCGATGCCGCTGCATTGCGACTCGAGACCTCTGCGGATATTGCTGGAGATACTCTTGCTTCAGAATTTGCGGTGCACGACACCACGTTCCATTCGGAGCTTGCTGGATACGCAGAAATTTCTCCTGCAGAGTGGCTCCCTTCTATAGCATCCACACCTGCAGAACACTTTGCTGTTATTCCTGCGGGGCAGTATGCCAACGAAGGTAGTTTCGTGGTGGCTGTATCCCGAGTGAATCGAGTAATTAATGTCTAGTGATGACCTCACTCCTGGCGGTTTTGCCAACGGTGATTTCTCTTCGGATGACGACTACGAAGGTCTCGATCCTGCTGAACAGGACGAATATGCCCGTGCTGCTCAATTAGTGTTTGCAGAACTCCAGACTCGCCTTGGTGAAGGTATGCCCCAGCCTAGGCTGGAACCCACCAGACGGGTCGTGGAGCTTTTGGGCGATGTTCACCGTGCCTATCCCGTTATCCACATTGCAGGAACAAATGGAAAGACCACGACGGCACGCCTTATCGAGAGCATTCTGCGTTCTTATGGCCTGACAACCGGCGTTTTCACTTCTCCACATCTTGTTTCCTTCAACGAACGCATCCTGCTCGACGGGGTTCCCGTTCGTGATGATGTGCTGGTGACGAACTGGTTGGATGTGAAGCCCTATGTCGAGTTAGTAGATAGCGAGCTGGAAAAGAAAGGTGAGCCACGTCTGACCTTCTTTGAAGTCATGACGATTTTGGCGTATGGCACCTTCGCGGACGCTCCCGTTGATGTTGCGGTGGTTGAAGCTGGACTGGGGGGCGAGTGGGATTCCACCAACGTCGCTGATGGTGTGGTTGCTGTCTACACTCCGATTGCTTTGGATCATACAGATCGTCTGGGGAAAGATCTAGATACTATTTCGCGAACCAAATCAGGAATTATCAAGCCTTCCTCGATGGTTGTCTCAGCTGCTCAAGATCCCATCGTGCAAGCAGTTTTAGAAGAAGCTGTTGACCTCACGGAATCGACCCTGACATTCGTCTCTACTTCTTCCTCCCCAGAAGTCGGTAACCCCATCGCGGTTGTATCCCGCGCCGTTGCTGTCGGCGGACAATTGGTGACCATTCAGGGTGCCGCAGGGCGTTACGAAGACTTGTTTCTTGCACTCTATGGTGATCACCAGGCTGAAAATGCAGCGCTGGCCATTGCTGCAGTGGAAGCATTCTTGGGTGGTGCCTCACAAGCGCTCGAGCAAGAAGTGTTGGACGAAGCCTTCGCAACAGTCACATCACCTGGTCGACTGCAGCTTGTCGCTGCTGAACCGACGGTGCTCGTGGATGCGGCTCATAACCCTCACGGTGCTCACTCGCTATCACGGGCACTGGGTACCTACTTCACTTTCGACGACGTGACCGTTGTGCTTGCCATCCTTGAAGATAAAGATGCTCAGGGGATTATCGAGGCGCTGGCTCCTGTTGCTTCGCGTTTCATTGTGACTACTGCTCCTACGGAGCGCACCAGGCCTGCCCGGGACTTGGGTTTTCTTGCTGCTGATCTGGTCGGAGAAGGCAACGTAATTATTGAGCCAGATCCAATTGTGGCTTTGGCCATGGCACGTGGTTATGCTGCCAACTCCGAACAGGGGGCAGTGGTTGTAACCGGTTCCATTACTTTGGTGGGTCTGACCATTGGTTTGGCTGCAGAGACGCAAGGATGGACATTGTGACTGAGACCTCAGAGCCCCCACAAGAACCCCGACGAGTTCGTTCAGCCCAAGCTTCCTTGGGGCAGGTAGTACTCGGGTTTGAGCTTATTGTTGTGGGTTTAGCTGCCCTCACGATTTTTGGACTGGGTGCTCTGCCAGCGTGGCTTGCTCTAGGTGGCGGTGCCGCATTATGTGCGCTGATGGTGTTCACCATTGCTTTGATGATGAAATACCGCTGGGCATTCATTCTCGGCTGGGCCGTTCAAGCCATTCTCGTTCTCAGTGGTTTTGCTGTGACCATGCTGTTCCTCATCGGAGCAGTCTTTGCAGGTATTTGGGCTTTCGCCATGACGGCGGGGGCAAAACTGGACTCTCAAAAGAAAGAAAAATAATGACTGCTATTGAAGAAACACTTGTTCTAGTTAAGCCCGATGGCGTTGCTCGAGGACTTACCGGTGAAATCTTGTCTCGCATCGAAGCCAAAGGTTATGCCCTCGTCGACATTCGCTTGGTGCAGGCAGATCGCGAACTCCTCGGCAAGCACTACGAAGAACACGTTGGAAAACCCTTTTATGAGCCACTGGTGAACTTTATGGAATCTGGTCCCGTTGTCGCGATTCGTCTTGCTGGTAACCGAGTAATCGAAGGGTTCCGTTCCTTAGCGGGGACAACCGATCCCACCACTGCAGCGCCAGGAACTATTCGTGGTGACCTAGGTCGCGACTGGGGTGCAGCAGTTCAGCAGAACCTCGTTCATGGCTCAGACTCCCCAGAATCTGCTTCTCGCGAATTGGCGCTCTGGTTTAAATAAATCAGTAGAGAATACAAAGAAAGCCCAGCATGTGCTGGGCTTTCTTTGTATTTGCGGTCACTGTTAGTGCATCAATTCTGCGGCTCGCTCTTCTGCATTAGCTGGTCGCTTGAGAATTAACGCGACAACAATCAGACCGAGAGACAGGATGGCACCAATGAGGAAAGCTGCCTGAATGCCTCCGGCCAATGCGGTGATCTCTGAGGCGCCACCTTCAGAGAGGTTGACCGATATCAACGTCATGACAGTGATGAATAACGCCGTGCCTGCAGCACCGGCAAGTTGCTGCAGAGTGCCAATTGTTGCACTGGCGTGGCTGTAAAGCTGAGGCGGTACTGAGCTCAGGGAGAGAGCAAAGAGGGGAGTAAAGAGGAAAGCTAACCCCAAACTCAGTAGCGTGTAGCTGGCGAAAACCATCCAGACTGATGTGTTCTCCGTAAACGACACCATGGACCAGAAGGCAAGGCTGACCACGATGGCTCCAGGAATCAACAAAATTCGTGGTCCACGATTGTCATAGATGCGGCCAACGACAGGTCCCAAAAGTCCCATGGCCAGACCGCCAGGCAACATCATGAGGCCGGTAACCAATGGTTCAACCAAGAGAACATTTTGCATGTATATGGGGATGAGGATGCCAGCACCGAAAAGAATCAACATTCCAATTGCGAGCAGGAACATTGCTTCGGTGAAGGCGCGCGATCGGAAGGTACGCAGGTCAAGAAGGGCACTATCCGTCTTCTGAAGCTTGGTCTGACGCAGAATAAACAGAACGAAGAAAATGATTCCAAACGCGAGTGGAATCCATGGCGAGAGTGAACTTACACCTCGGGCGGCATCCGCAAAAGCGCTGAGACCATAAATCAAGCCAGAGAATGCGAAAGCAGAGTAGACAACGGACCGGACATCAATAGGGATTCGCCGAGGTTCTTGGCTATTGGAGATATTGATCGCTCCAATGATGAGGGTCACAATTCCAATAGGAAGCATGATCCAGAAGAGCCATCGCCAGTCCAAGAAGCTTAAGACGATACCGCTGAAGGCAGGACCTAGTGCGGGCGCTGCAGAGAGCACCAAAGAAATTGTTCCGTTGATGCGGCCACGGAGATGTTCGGGAACAATCACCATGACGGTAGTCATGAGCAAAGGCAGCATGATGGCAGTGCCCCCAGCTTGCAGAATCCGTCCCAGCAGGAGGAATAAGAAATCTTGGGACAGGGCTGCGACGAGAGTGCCTGTAGTGAACAGAAGCATCGCCGCGATATACATACGTTTAGTACTGAAACGCTGGAGCAGGAATCCTGTGGTGGGGATGATGACCGCCATGGTCAGCATGTATGCCGTGTTGAGCCATTGTCCGGTGCTGGGCGCAATACCCAACTGGGTCATGATCTGAGGAAGTGCAACGCCGAGGGCTGTTTCGTTCAGAAAAACGACAAAAGTAGAAACCAATATGACGGTCAAGATGACCTTGTGTCGGGAGTCAAGTTTGTCGGAAAGTGGGAGGGACATTTCCGGGGAAGTCATTACTACAGAGTACCTATCCAGTCGAGTACGAGTTGAGCAATGAGGGCTTCAATGAGAAAGCTCACCAGAATGATCAACCCAACCCAGCTCAATAAAAGTGAACCGAGTTTTTGAGCATTTATTCCCCACACGCCGTGTTTCATGTTCCAGAAGGTTATGACCCAAAAGAAAGGGATGGTTGCAAACCACGTCACCATGCACCAGGGGCAGAGAGTTCCTAAAACGAACACGGACTGGCTAAACAGCCACAGGACAAACCCCAGTGCACCAGCAGCACCGATGTTGAGCCCACGCCAGAACCACGGAGCACAACGTGCTCCAGCGAGAAGTGCAATCGCCAAGGTGATGACTACGGACCACCCCATCAGACCTATGAGTGGGTTCGGGAAACCCAGAAGTGATCCTTGCCACGATGCAAGATTCTTGCCGCACTGAACAACGACACCAAAGTCACAGGAGGCGCTCTCGTCAGGGAACTGGAGCTGATGGATCTTTTCAACCGAGAGTGCGAATGCGGCTGTGAGTCCTATAGCCCCGGCAATGAGCATGAAGAACGCGAGCCCAGTCGGGCGTTTGGACTCGGCGATGGGAATACTCACCTTCTCATTATGGTCGTGGACTGGAATCTTTCACTCAGGAATCACGCAGGCTGTCCAAACCTGACATACTGGTAGAAGTGCGACGACAGCGTTCTCGTGCGACGTGACAATCAAGACTTTGCATAACAACGGTTATGCGCACGGGGAATCACCGCGATTGCCCGCCACAGTTCCAGAGCTACAAAGCCGGATTCTGTGGGAAGAATAAAAGATTTATAGCCCGAAAGCCTCGAGTCTTCGGCAAAAGAGAATAGTTACACCCCAGGTGGCGCGGTGACGCAGGGGGTAACGGGAAGCACACCACCCATGGTGAAAAACAACGAAGAAAACGTAAGCCTCGACTCCGACGCTGTCGAAGAATTGGTCACTGAAGTCGTGACCGAAGCTGCGGATGTCGCTGCAGAAATCATTGCCGAGGCTGTCTTGGTAGCCGAGGAGATTGTCGCTGAAGCTGTTGCCGAAGCCGAAGTTATCGAGGTAGCCGCAGAAGTTCTTGCTGAAGCTGTCCTCGAAACCGTTGTCGAAACCCAGCCTGTTGTCGCTGCGGTTGAATATCCCACCTTCGTGGCGAAAGACATCACGGACATCTTTTTCTTCGCACCCACTCTGCCAGGCTCTGAAGATCGGATCCCTACCCGTGACGGTCGTGACCGCATGGAAGATCGCCGCAACAACCGCACAAACCGAACGGAGCGCCCAGAGCGCGGTTCGTTTGGTCAACAGATTGACGACGATTCTGAAGAAGGTAGTTCAACACTTCGCCGCCGCGCCCGTCGCCGTCAGGGAGAAGACCGACCCGGTCAGGACGATCCTGCGAACACAGTAGTCCGCGTTCGCACTCCTCGTGCACCTGAACTCATTACCGAGCCACAGCGGATCAAAGGTTCTACGCGTTTAGAGGCAAAGAAGCAGCGACGACGAGATGGTCGCGATGCAGGTCGACGTCGCACCGTGGTGACCGAGAGTGAGTTTCTCGCACGCCGAGAGGCAGTGGACCGCGCCATGATTGTGCGGGAAATGGAAGACCGAGTACAGATTGGTGTTCTAGAAGACAACGTACTCGTAGAGCACTATGTCGCTCGTGCATCAGAAGCAAGCCTGATTGGCAATGTTTACCTCGGTAAGGTTCAGAACGTATTGCCGTCGATGGAAGCAGCCTTCGTTGATATTGGTCGTGGCCGAAACGCCGTACTTTACTCGGGTGAAGTTGACTGGGATTCGGTAGAAACCGGTAATCAGGCTCGTAAGATCGAGCACGCGCTCAAGCCTGGTGACAAAGTTCTTGTGCAGGTAACTAAAGACCCGGTTGGTCAAAAGGGTGCTCGTCTGACTTCTCAAGTTTCACTTCCAGGCCGCTACTTGGTTTACGTACCTAACGGTTCTATGAATGGAATTAGCCGTAAGTTACCCGATACCGAGCGCACCCGCCTCAAGCGCATCCTCAAGGAAGTACTTCCTGAAAACGTGGGAGTTATTGTTCGAACGGCCGCCGAGGGCGCTACAGAGGAACAACTCACCGTAGACGTCCAGCGCTTGACCCAGCAGTGGGAAGAGATTTCTCGCAAGGTAGAGACCGACAACGCGCCTGCGTTGCTCCACAGTGAATCTGATTTGCTCATCAAGATCGTTCGTGATGTCTTCAACGAAGACTTCCACCGCATGATCATTCAAGGCGAGATGGCCAAGAGCACTATTGAGAGCTACCTCAATCAGGTTGCACCGGAGCTGTTGGAACGTGTCTCTGCATATGAGGGAAATCGTGACAGCTTCGAGGAATACCGCATCACCGAACAGATTGAAAAGGCGTTAGACCGCAAGGTTTGGCTCCCTTCTGGTGGTTCTTTGGTTATTGACCGTACGGAAGCAATGACCGTAGTCGATGTCAACACGGGCAAGTTTGTTGGCTCGGGTGGAAACTTAGAAGAGACCGTCACAAAGAACAACTTGGAAGCCGCAGAAGAAATCGTTCGCCAGCTTCGACTCCGCGATATTGGTGGCATCATCGTGGTCGACTTCATCGATATGGTGCTGGAGACCAACCGCGACTTGGTCCACCGTCGCCTGATCGAATGTCTCTCTCGTGATCGCACGAAGCACCAGGTTGCTGAAGTCACGTCCTTGGGCTTGGTCCAAATGACGCGTAAAAAGTTGGGTCTGGGTCTTCTGGAAACTTTCTCGGAGGCCTGCCAGGTCTGTGCTGGTCGTGGCGTGATTGTTCACCACGAACCTGTTACTCGAGCTGGGAACAACGGTGAATCTAATGCCGCTGAGCCTCGTCGTCGCAGCAAGGGTCGTGGAAATAACCAGCCTGTAGCCCCTGCAGTGGTGGCCCACCCCATCCCTGAAGGCGCCAAGAACGCTTTAGCGCAGATCGCTGCCAGCACGTTGGGACACACCACTGAGGAACATGACGAAACTCAGGACGTTGAAGAAGTTGTCGAGATTCTCGATATCCCCGTGAAATCTGGTCGTGGCCGTAAGCCACGAGTCTCGGCAGAAAAGGCCGAAGTCATTCTCGAAAATGTTCTCGATGCACTGCCAGAGCCTAAAAAAGCTGGTCAGGGGAGAGGGCGTTCACGTCGAGTTTCTACTGCAAACATCTCGACAGGAGCCGACGGTGACGTCACTTCTGTTCCTCATGAGGCAGTAGGGGAGTAAATCGGTTGAAACCGTTGGTCGTGTTGGTTTGACCACGGTCTCAGATACGGCTATTCTTGAACCTTGGTGCGCATTCGATTCTGAATGTCCACGCACCAATCTTCTGCGGATAGTCCGGTTTGCCCAGGAATACAACGCAGAAACAATTCATTAGCTTTAAGAAATTAGGTAGCAAAGTGGTTTACGCAGTAGTGCGCTCCGGCGGTCGCCAGGAAAAGGTTGAAGTCGGCACCATTGTCACAATGGACCGTGTGAAGGCTGACAAGTCTGGCTCCATCGAGCTGCCCGCAGTCCTCCTCGTTGACGGTGACAAGATCACCGCTGACCAGGCTTCGCTGGCAAAGGTCAAGGTAACCGCAACGGTTCTCAACGACCTCCGCGGCCCCAAGATCATCATCCAGAAGTACAAGAACAAGACCGGTTACAAGAAGCGCCAGGGCCACCGTCAGGAGCTCACCCGCGTTCAGATCACCGGCATCAAGTAAGGCCTAGGAGAGACTCAAGATGGCACATAAAAAGGGTGCGAGCTCCACTCGCAACGGTCGTGACTCTAACGCACAGCGCCTCGGCGTCAAGCGCTTCGGGGGTCAGAAGGTTCTTGCCGGTGAAATCATTGTTCGCCAGCGTGGAACTCACTTCCACCCCGGCGTTAACGTCGGCCGTGGTGGCGATGACACTCTCTTCGCCCTCGCAGCTGGTGCTGTTGAGTTCGGTAACAAGGGTGGCCGCAAGGTCGTCAACATTGTGACTGTCTAACCACAGCGCATACAGCTTTAGAGGAAGGGCGAGCTTTTAGCTCGCCTTTTCTTTTTACTCGAGTATTACAAACGCCTGAGCATCGGCAGAAAGGTTTGCAGTCATGGCAACATTTGTTGACAAAGTAACTCTGCACCTCAAAGCCGGTCACGGTGGTAATGGTTGTGTCTCCGTCAAGCGTGAGAAGTTCAAACCACTTGCCGGCCCCGATGGCGGCAATGGCGGAGACGGTGGAGACATCGTTCTGTTTTCAGATCCACAAGTTACAACTCTCTTGAGTTTTCACCGTTCCCCTCACGTCAATTCACCTCATGGCGGCCCTGGAATGGGTGATCACCGTCAAGGGTTCAAGGGCGAAGAACTCGTACTTTCTGTACCCGTTGGGACCGTCGTGAAGGATCCTGACGGAACCGTGATCACTGACATGAACATTCCTGGAATGAGAGTTGTCATCGCTCCCGCTGGTCAAGGTGGTTTGGGTAACTCTGCACTGTCCTCGACTAAACGTAAAGCGCCCGGTTTCGCTCTCCTTGGAACAAAGGGTTTTGAAGGCGATGTAGTTCTTGAGCTCAAGACGCTGGCAGATGTTGCTTTGGTTGGCTATCCCTCTGCAGGTAAATCTTCTCTCGTCGCAGCACTGTCTGCTGCTCGTCCCAAGATCGCTGATTACCCCTTCACCACGCTCCACCCCAATTTGGGCGTTGTGCAAGCTGGAGACGTGAGGTACACCATCGCTGACGTTCCTGGCTTAATCGAGGGGGCATCTGAAGGTAAGGGATTGGGACTTGAGTTCCTCCGTCACGTTGAGCGGTGTACGGCTCTGCTGCATGTCATTGACTGCGCCACCATGGAACCAGGTCGCGACCCCCTCGCTGATTTGGATGTCATCTTGGGTGAACTTGCTGCTTACCCCGTTCCTGGAGACCAGGTTCCACTGTTAGAACGACCACAACTCATTGCTCTTAACAAGGTTGACGTCCCCGATGCCAAAGACATGGCAGACATGGTTCGTCCATTCCTCGAAGAACGTGGATATCGAGTCTTTGAAATTTCTGCCGTTTCTCACGAGGGGCTGCGTCAACTTTCTTTTGCACTTGCTGAACTTGTTGAAGCAGGACGTAAAGAAGCTGCCGCAAACGAGGTAGTTCCTGTCATCATGTTGCGTCCACGTGCCGTGGATGATCAGGGCTTCACTATTCGTGTAGAAGGTGGTTCAGGCGGAAATATATACCGTGTGATTGGCGCTAAGCCTGAGCGCTGGGTAGAACAGACCGACTTCAATAACGAAGAAGCTGTGGGTTATCTAGCTGATCGACTGAATAAAGCCGGCGTAGAAGACATGCTGTACAAAAAGGGAGCCGTTGCCGGTTCAACCGTCATCATTGGTGAAGGAAATGGACTTGTCTTTGACTGGGAGCCCACCATGACGTCTGCTGCAGAACTCATGACGGGACCTCGTGGAACAGATGAACGCCTTAACCAAAACAATCGTCGCACCAACAAGGAACGTCGAGACGACTACTACACTCTGATGGATGCAAAGCAGGAAGCCCGAGAAGAGCTTGTGCGTGAACGTGATGCTGGTATCTGGCAGGTGGATGAAGAGATCGCTGATGAGCATTAAAAGTCGTTCTGACATTCCTGCGGCACGCAGGATTGTGGTGAAGGTGGGTTCCTCTTCAATTAGTGGTGAGAACGCGCATCAGATTGAAAAGTTGGTTACTGCGCTTGCTGAAGCTCACGGGAGAGGTTCAGAAGTTGTGCTTGTTTCTTCCGGAGCGATGGCGACTGGTTTCCCCTACATCAACCTGACCAGTCGACCAACTGATCTCCCTACCCTGCAGGCTGCAGCTGCTGTCGGTCAGAGTCGCCTAATCTTCCGCTATCAAGAGTTGTTGGACAACTGGAACATCGTTGCTGGTCAAGTTCTCCTGACATCCGGTGATTTTGACAATGAGTCCACACGCTCGAATGCGGCACTGGCCATGGAGAAGCTTTTGGAGCTCCGTGTCCTCCCCATCGTGAACGAAAACGATACGGTGGCCACGCAAGAAATTCGCTTCGGGGATAATGACCACCTTGCAGCACTCGTCGCTCAACTGGTCACTGCAGATGTCTTAATCTTGCTTTCGGATGTCGACGGTATTTACACAAAGCCTCCTCATGAGCCGGGGGCAGAACGCATCGAACATGTTTCCTCTGGAGAACTCTTGGAACACGTTGAGTTTGGATCTATTGGTGCTGCTGGTGTGGGAAGTGGGGGAGCGGGCACAAAAGTTGCCGCGGCCCAATTTGCTGCCCAGTCTGGTACAGCAGTCTTGATTACCAATGCTGCACTTGTTTCTTCAGCTCTTCGTGGTGAGAACGTGGGTACCTGGTTCGACGCGGCCTCCAGCTAGTCCAACGAAGTAACATTGTGAAATGGTTGTATCCACACTTAGTCCTGCCCTCGTTTCGAAGCTAGAAGCTGCTCAGCGTGCCTCTCGTGTCCTCGCTACGCTCAGCACAGCGCAGAAAAACACAGCTTTAGCGGCGATTGCAGATGTTATTGATGCCAATCATGTGGCCATCCTTGAAGCAAATTCACTCGACATTGCTGCTGGTGAGAGCTCAGGTATGACGACGGGGCTCCTTGATCGCTTGCGTTTCACCCCCGAACGACTCACCGCATTAGCCGAGGCGGTGCGTGATGTGATCGGGTTGCCCGATCCCGTCGGGGTTGTCGTACGAGGTAATGACATGCCCAACTGCATCCATTTGACCGAGGTACGCGTTCCTTTTGGTGTGATCGGAGCTATCTACGAAGCCCGCCCTAACGTGACGGTCGATATTGCGGCCTTGTGTGTCAAAAGCGGCAATGCGTCGGTATTACGTGGGGGGAGCGCCGCAGAAAACACAAACACCGTTACCGTTGCGTTGATGCAAACTGCCCTTGCCGCAGCAGGACTCCCCGCTGAAGCGATTCAGAGCATCGATGATCTGGGGCGCGAAGGGGCTACTCAGCTCATGACTGCCCGTGGGTATGTCGATGTGTTGATTCCCCGTGGAAGCGCCAACCTCATCAACGCGGTTGTCTCTGAATCCAAAGTTCCTGTTATTGAGACAGGTGCTGGTGTAGTTCATATCTTCATTGATGACAGTGCCGATATTGCCCAAGCGGTGGAGATTGTTCACAATTCGAAGGTTCAACGCCCCAGTGTATGCAACGCCCTAGAGACGCTCCTCGTCCTCGACAGCGTGGCTGAAACTGCCCTACCACCTATTCTGAATCGTCTCGCTGAAGCAGGGGTCACACTTAAGGGTGATGATCGGACGCGTGAGATATATCCTGCAGCAGGAATAGTCACACCAGCGGATTACGCGACAGAACATATGTCGTTGGAGATGTCTATTCGGGTCGTTTCGAGCGTCGATGAAGCCATCGAGCACATTCGTATGTACTCCACCAAACACACTGAATCCATCCTGACGAACAATGTCACAAACGCAGAAAAATTCCTCGCGGAAGTAGATGCAGCTGTTGTCATGGTGAACTCTTCTACTCGTTTCACCGACGGGGGAGAATTTGGATTCGGTGCCGAAGTGGGCATCTCTACCCAGAAACTTCATGCCAGAGGTCCTATGGGTCTTCCGGAACTTACCTCCACTAAGTGGTTGGTCCGTGGTTCTGGTCACATTCGTGGCTAGAATTGAGTGAGATCACACCGAACCTTTGTGGAGTAATGATGAATGCACTAATTCTTGCTAGCGAGTCCGAAGTAACTTACCCACTCGTCATTCCGGCAATCGCATTCGCCATTATTGCTGCAGGAATCTTCACTTTCCTCGGCTTGGCTATGTACAGCTATAAGAACGTCGCAAACCGACACAGCCAGAAGTTCTCGTCGGCTGAAGACCACGGTGCTCACCACTAAACGAAGCACCCTGTGACCGTGACAGGTCCACATCGCCGGATTGGCATCTTGGGTGGCACCTTTGACCCTCCGCAAAATGGCCATATTGCCGTCGCACTTGAGGTTATACGCCGACTCGAACTCGAACTAGTACTCTTTGTACCTGCTGGATCTCCCTGGCAAAAAACTGAGGCTATCTCCGCTCAGCACCGTGTTGCGATGTCCCGTTTAGCAATCGCAGGACATAACTCGCTTGCACTGAGCACTGTCGATGTTGATCGTGACGGTCCGACCTTTACGGTCGATACGCTCCGTGACCTACGCCGTGAATACCCTGATGCAGATCTGTTTTTCATCCTTGGTGACGAAGCATTTGAAGGTATTGAAACGTGGAAATCCTTCGAAGAATTAGCTAACTTGGCTACCTTTGTTGTCGTTTCTCGCACCGGAACACCCGTAAAGGTTCCCGCGAAGCTTTCACCCAGCGTAAACTTGCTAGAAATAACGACGCTTCCCATTTCATCCACGCTGTGCCGTGAACGAATACAGGAGGGTAAGGCTCTCGAAGGCTTAGTCCCGTCAGCCGTCGCAGATTATATTTTTGACCACCAGTTGTATCGGAGACCACAGTGAGCGGTGACATGCCAGAAATCGTGCTCAACGAATTTGGTGACCTCTCGCGCAAGGCTCGACGAGAACTAGAAGCAAAGGGCATAGACCCCGACACGGCGGTTATCGAATACATCGCAGCCACTGGTCAAATTCCCGTTATTTCCGAAGAAGAAGCTGCGGCGGCCAAAGCTCACGCCCAGGTTGCGGCAGCAGAAGCCGCTCGTGAAACGACAGCGTCAGTTGAAGAACCTGCTCCTGCGTTGAGTGAAGAGGTCGTCGTTGAAAATGCTCTCGAGGCTTCAGCGGTGCCTCCGGTTTCTGACGCACTGGTTTCAGGTGAAACTGGACCGATTGAGCCCTTGGCTGTTTCTCCTGCGCTAGATTCTTCGACGCTTTCTGCAGTTGATGAAACTCTGGCCGCCGTTTCAGAGCACACAGGTGAGATTTCTACAGAATTTGATAACCTCGTCACGGCAGAGGAAGTAGAACCTTCCAAGGGGCCAACGTGGATCGAAAGCTTCCGCACTTCCCGCGAAGCGAAGAAAGCTGCGACTCTACTTGCCAAGCAAGAGAAGGCTGAAGCTGCTGCTACCGCTGCTGCCGCTGCGTTAGTTACTGCTCAAGCAGCAGAACAAGCAGAAGCTGTTCGCCTCGAACACGAGGAAGCAGACCGCATTGCCGAGCAAGAAAAGATGCTTGCGGAGCAAGAGGCAGCTGCAGAAGCTGCTGCGATCAAGCTCGCTCGGGAAGCCGAAGAAGCAGAACTTGAGGCACAGGCACTTTCTGTTGCAGACCAAGTAGCTCTGCATGAGACTGAAGTCGAGATAGTCGAGGTTTCTGACGACGTAGTTGAAACAGAAGCTCAAGCCCGTCCAGACTCTGATGCATCGGATGCAGATCTCACACTCGAATCTGAAATTGGTGAGGATGAGCGTGAAGAAGAGCTCGAGCCACAAACTATTTCTGAAGCCACTGCTGCTATTGCGATAGCAGAAGCAGTGGCTGCTGCTGAGGCAGTTGTAGAAGCCGGCGAAGTCAACATCGAATATGGCAACCTAGCTTCCGCTGTTCCCACAACCACGGGTTCAATTCCTGCAATCAGTAATGCATTGATTTTGCCTTCTCTTCCAGAAACAACGGGTTCTATTGCTCCGGTAAACCCCACAGGTGAAATTGTCATCACCGGATCGATTTTGATTCCATCCGCCGTCTCTCAGACAGGTGCCCCTTTTGATTCCATTGACACTTCTGAAATCGACGTCATCGCTGACGACGCAGAAGTTGCTCCCACGCAGGGGATGTCTCCTGTCAGTGCAGCATCTGCTGTCAGTGCATACAACGTCTCCAATACTGTCGTGACAACCCCGCGTGGTCTCAACGAGCGTTTGCCATTCATCCTCTCCATCACAGCTGCCGGTCTGGCTGTCGGAGTGGTTGCTCTATTCATTGCCGGTTATTTCTTAGGAATGTTCTAATTGGCTGCTACTGAAAACGCCCACCGTCTCCTCCAGATTGCTGCTACCGCTGCAGATGAGAAGGGCGGCTTCGATCTCGTTGCTCTGGATATCTCCGAGCCTCTTCCGCTCGTAGATATTTTTCTCCTCGTCACCGGTCGAAACGAACGAAACGTCATCGCAATTTCGAATGAAATTGAAGACAAAATGATCGAAGCTGGGGTGAAGACCATCCGACGTGAAGGCCGTTCTGAGGGGCGCTGGATTCTTCTTGACTTCGGAGACTTAGTCGTTCACGTCTTCCACGAAGAAGAGCGCATGTATTACGGCCTCGAACGCCTCTGGAAGGACTGCCCTGCAATCCCTCTTGAGTTCGCTCAGCACACAGAGGTGTAGTAATCTAAACAAGTTGTCTTGCTGAGAAGCGAGGTTACGGGTCTGTGGCGCAGCTGGTAGCGCACCTGCATGGCATGCAGGGGGTCAGGGGTTCGAGTCCCCTCAGATCCACCATGAAACGAGTGATCCTATGAACACTCTGGTGGACTTCGCTCTTTAGCTGGCCGGCTCTGTAATAGCTTCTAAGCCTCTTTTAGGGAACCAAGGAAAGAGCATGCTCACCCGACGCTGATACTGCGCGTATTCAGGGTATTTCGCCAGAGAAATCTCTTCGGTGAACTTGGTCGACCCGATAAATAAGATGGTGAGCAAGAAAGCTCCTACGACTGTCCACTGAGCAAGACTTCCCGCGGCTGCAGCCCCGAAGAGAAAAACAACCCACCACTGTGCTTGCTCAGAAAAGAAGTTGGGGTGACGTGAAATTCCAAACAACCCCGTGCTCATGAAACCAGGGTTGGGGATTCTTCCTGCTGCTTTTTCAGCACTCTTCCATTTGTGGAAGTTCCACTGTTGCTGATCCGCTACCGTCTCCATCAGCAGCAGGCCTAGGAACGCGATGGTGAGCCAAAAGTCGATCGGACTAAAAGGCGCTATTCCAGACTGGAGAATTGTCCATGCGGGCAAGGTAATCATCAGAAGCAGTGCGTTCTGGTAAATCACGATAAAAAATATGTTGAAGATTTCATACTGCCACCGTGGCATTCGCTGACGGAGTATTTCCCATCGGTAATCTTCGCCGCCCTTGGCATAGCCGCCCTTGCGTGCGAAGTTGAAGGTGAGGCGAGCTCCCCAGAGCGTCACAAGTACAGCTAAGACATTCAGGCGAGCGTCTGCGAAGTTAGCTCCTGCAGCGAACACCCACATGTACACAATGGGAATAATCGACCAAATGCGGTCTACCCACGAATGTTCGTTGGTGATGACTGACATGACCCAGGTCATGACGCAAACTGCTGCGCAAATCCACAGGTTAATGGTGAACACGTCCATGTGTTGAACCTCCTGAGAAGATTTTATTGTTGGTTTTACACAAAACCGGGCATTGTTGAGCTTTTGAACAGGGTGGGTTGCAACCAGTGTAGGCAGGGCTGCGTGATATGTTTTCGAGGTTCAAAGGATTGAAATGTCAGAAACTCTTCCCGCTTGCCCTCTCTGTTCTAGCGAATACACCTACGAAATGGGTGCTTTGCTCGTATGCCCAGAATGTGCACATGAATGGAACGTTGAGGAAGATCAAGCACATGATCCTTCCATCATCAAAGACGCTGTCGGCAACGTTCTTTCAGATGGAGATACGGTCACCGTCGTGAAGGGGCTCAAAGTGAAGGGTTTCCCACAAGACATCAAGGTAGGCACCAAAGTTCGTAATATCCGTTTAGTGCCCGGCGCTTCTAACGGTCACGACATTGACTGCAAAGTTGATGGCTTTGGTCAGATGCAACTCAAATCCAGCGTGGTTAAAAAGGTTCTCTAACCTCTAAACCAGATCGCGCCAATCCCGCACAGGTTCGTCTGCCCCGCGGGGGAGTACTGGTTCATCGAGATATTCAAAATCGGAATCATCTTTAATGATGCTGATGTTGGTAGAGATTGCACCTGTAGCAGGATGGATAACCAGTTCTTCATCTCTGCGGTATTGCAAAATGTTTTCAATGTAGTCACGTACTGCCTCGTTCAGAGGGACATCCCGTGCTTGCTGTTGGGAGATAAACCAGCGGTGTTCGAGAACTTGGTGAAAAACCTCTGCAGACTCCAGTTTGCTATCGAGATTTTCTGGAACACTGCGAATAACCGGTTCGAATACCCTGGTGAGCCACAGGTGAGCTACGACTTCCTCATCTAGGTTGAGCAAACTTACGGTTGCAGCATATGCATCGAGATCATTGAGAAGTCTTCGTGCTTGATTTTCTTCAGTGTCGAGCCCGGTGAGCCGTAACAATCTTCTGGCATGATGGCCCGCATCCACGACCTTCGGCTGAATTTTGACTTTGGTCCCTGTCTCATCCGTTTTGATAGAAAGTTCTTCGATATCAAAACCCAGCTCATTGAGCCGTTGCACTCGTTTGTTTATCTTCCACAATTCGTTCTGTTCGACGAGTTCAGGATCATTCAGTTCATGCCACAGGGTTTCGTATGATGCCATGATCCGGTCACTTGTGGCAATGGGATCTATGTTGGCGTCTAGCTTTCCACCGGCCTGGATATCCATTAATTCACCGGCAATATTAACGCGAGCGATGTCGAGGTCATGGTGACGTTGACCGGTGGTCAAGCTGTCATAGAGTCGGCCAGTTTCTGCATCGACCAGGTACGCCGCGAATGATCCGGCATCTCTCCGGAAGAGGGTATTTGAGAGGGAAACATCTCCCCAGAAAAAGCCAATGTTGTGAAGACGTACAAGCAAGAGCGCCAGGGAATCCACGAGACGCTGAGCAGTCTCAGGGCGCAGTGTGGTCGAGTACAGGGCACGGAAGGGCATTGAAAACTTGAGGTGCCGTGTGACGAGAGCTGAAGGCAACGCATTGCCTTCTTCATCTGTTCTGTTTTGAACAACAGCCACCGGTTCCACACACGGAACTTCGATTTTCAGAAGATTTCTCAGCATCGCATATTCGCCCTGGGCCATCTCATCCGTTGTTTCTTTGATGGCAATCACGGTTCCGTCCAATTGCGCAAAACGAACAATATGACGAGAAATTCCTTTAGGGAGAGCGGTGATGGTGTCTTCCGGCCAGCTCTCGAGTGGAATATCCCAGGGAAGAGTCAAAAGCCCAGGTTCAACGGTGGACGCGGTGATGTTCAAGGAGCCGCTCATCTGTGTCCTTAGGAATTAAGACTGTTGCCCGCGACCTTGAGCTAGATCGCGGGCAACAGTGCGTGTGATGGCGTGAAACGAGGTTCGTTTAGAGGACGACAGCGTCTGACAGGCGTTCACCGGAAGCAGTATCGAAGACGTGAATGTGCTTCTCAACAGGCATCACGTACACCTCGTCACCGCGGAGTGGGTGTGTGCGTCCATCCACGCGAATAGTAATGGTTTCTTCAGTCCCGTTGATATCGGTGTGGCCGTAGAGGTATCCATCAGCACCCAGTTCTTCGACGACATCGACAATAACTTTGAGGCCCTGGTCCTGTGACAGTGTGAGATCCTCGGGACGAATACCGAGTGTCACAACGCCGGTGGCCTTTTTGAGAACTTCAGGATCAACTGTGACTACAGCATTTCCGAATTTGACACCCTTGCCCGAAACCTCGGTAGGTAACAAGTTCATGGCGGGGGAGCCGATGAAGCCTGCCACAAAGGTATTGGCGGGGCGTTCGTACAGATCACGAGGAGTTCCAACCTGCTGCAGGATTCCATCTTTGAGAACCGCAATGCGGTCGCCCATGGTCAGTGCTTCAATCTGATCGTGGGTGACATACACAGTAGTGACACCGAGACGACGTTGCAGGGAAGAAATCTGGGTACGAGTCTGGACGCGCAGCTTTGCATCAAGGTTTGACAGAGGCTCATCCATCAGGAATACCTGAGGCTTGCGTACGATCGCACGGCCCATGGCCACACGCTGTCGCTGACCACCGGAAAGTGCCTTGGGCTTGCGGTCCAGGTACTGCTCGAGATCAAGAAGCTTGGCGGCTTCAAGCACGCGCTCTGCACGTTCTTCTTTGTTGACGCCGGCAATCTTGAGAGCAAAACCCATGTTTTCTGCCACAGTCATGTGGGGATAAAGGGCATAGTTCTGGAAGACCATTGCGATATCGCGGTCCTTGGGCGGGATATCGGTCACATCACGGTCGCCGATCAGAATGCGCCCGGAATTCACCTCTTCCAAGCCTGCAAGCATGCGCAGGGTCGTTGACTTGCCACAACCCGAAGGTCCGACAAGGACGAGAAATTCACCGTCAGCAACCTGGAGGTTGATGTTATCTACAGCCGGTTTATTGGTCCCGGGGTAGAGGCGAGTGGCGTTATCAAATGTAACTGTAGCCATGACTAATACTGCTCCTTCACCGGCAGGTACGTGCCGGACGATCCGTTGTGAATGGAATGTGGTAACCGTCGTTGGGAACCACAATATAAGTCTGTCACAAAAGCTGCTGATGGGAATATATCTGGGGTACCCCGACTTATCCTTGATGTATCTGTTGGGGATGAAGAATTGGGTGTTGCGTGGTGCATGAGGTTGAATTTGGTCTCAATACTTTTGGCGATGTGACGGTTGATCTGGAGGGACATCCCGTAGCTCCGGACCAAGTGCTTCGTAACGTAGCTGCCGAAGCGGTTCTCGCCGATGAGATTGGTCTCGATTTCTTTGGAATCGGGGAACACCATCGTGATGATTTCGCAGTGTCTGCCCCTGAAGTACTCCTCGGTGCGATTGCGTCGCAAACGTCCCGTATTCATTTAGGTTCAGCAGTGACTGTGCTCAGTTCTGACGACCCCATCCGAGTTTTCCAAAGATTTTCTACCCTCGATGCTCTTTCTAACGGTCGCGCTGAGATTATTGCTGGCCGCGGTTCCTTCACAGAGTCGTTCCCTCTATTTAGCTTTGATCTGTCAGAGTATGAATTGCTCTTTGAGGAAAAGCTGGACCTCCTCTCGCACCTTGTTCAAGGTGGACCTGTGACCTGGACTGGTTCAATCCGTACGCCACTCGAGGAACAATCGGTCTTTCCTCCCACTGCCTCCGGCAGGATTAAGACATGGATAGGTGTGGGTGGCAGCCCCCAATCTGTCGTTAGAGCTGCGCAGTACGGGCTGCCTCTAATGTTGGCAATTATTGGGGGAGATCCACTTCGCTTCCGCCCCTTTGTAGATTTGTACCACCAGGCACTGGCTCAGCTACAGGTTGACGTATTGCCCATTGGTCAGCATTCACCTGGTTTCATTTTTGATACAGATGATGAAGCTAAAAATCTGATGTTTCCGCATTATGCCGCGATGCATCAGCGGATTGGTCGTACACGTGGCTGGCCTCCACTTACCCGTGCACAGTTTGAACATGAGGCGAGTATGGATGGTGCCCTTTTCGCGGGTTCTCCAGAAACGGTTGCCCAAAAAATGGCGCGCAGTATTCATGGTCTCGGAATTTCCCGGTTTGACCTGAAATACAGCTTGGGAACCCTGCCCCACGAGCACCTTATGCGCAGTATTGAACTGTATGGAACTGTTGTCGTTCCACGTGTGCGTGAATTGCTCAGCGAGATGTCAAAATAACCCGCGTCATACTTGGTAAAGATACCCCTGGGGGTATATCATTGGGTTATGGAAAGACCTCGCAAGATAGTAGTAATTGGTGGAGTTGCCGGCGGAATGTCCGCGGCAACTCGTCTTCGTCGCCTGGACGAGAAGGCAAACATCGTTGTGTTGGAGCGGAGCGGTTTCGTCTCCTACGCCAACTGTGGGCTTCCCTATCACCTGAGCGAAACCATTGAAAAGCGTTCACTTCTTATCTTGCAAAACCCTGTCTCCTTAGGTGAGCGTTTCAACCTCGATGTTCGCGTACGACACGAGGTCGTATCGATTGACCGCGATGCGAAAACCGTCACTATCTATGACCGGGTCTGGAAAGTCACGTATGTCGAGAAATATGACTTTCTCGTTCTTTCCCCCGGTGCTGCTGCAACCATGCCCCAGGGGCCAGACTCCAAATGGATTTTGGCTATGCGCACGGTGGAAGACATGGATAAAGCAATTGCGTGGCTTTACCCCAATCCTTCTTCAGCTATCGTTCTCGGCGGTGGATTTATCGGCTTAGAGGTAGCAGAAAACCTTCTCAAGCGGGGCATGTCCGTAACTCTCATTAATCGCGGTCCACAAATCCTGAAACATCTTGATCCAGAAATGGCAGTTGCCTTGACGCAGCGTGTTCGCAATTCGGGAGTAGATCTTCGTGTGGGTCGCACCGTCGAAAGTTTCACTCGAAATTCAGTCACATTGGATAACGGTGATGTCATTGAAGCAGATGTAATTTTCTCAGCTATGGGTGTACAGCCTGAGATCAATCTTGCAGTTGAAGCTGGTTTGAAGATTGGCGCCAACGGGGGAATTTGGGTCGACGACCATCAACGCACTAGTGATCCTTCCATTTTTGCCGTGGGTGATGCTGCAGAGAAAATTGATGCCATCAGCGGCGATGAGAGGCTTGCTACCCTCGCGGGTCTGGCAAACCGACATGGTCACTCAGTGGCTAACGCCATAGCTGGAGCCACCACTATTCCTGCAACTCCTGCTCTTGGAACATCGATTCTTAGTTTCGATGGCATGGTTGCAGCCAATGTGGGCTGGAGCGAAAAATCACTTCGCACTGCGGGGCGGAAGATGCGAATCATTCATACTCATCCGTCGGATCACGCTGCGTACTATCCAGGGGCCCAAACCATGCGTTTGAAACTCCTAGTTGATCCTGAAACGGACCTTATTCTGGGAGCTCAGGGTGTCGGAGGGAATGGAGTCGACAAGAGAATCGACGTCATTGCAACCGCGATGTTTGCTGGAGTCACGGCTAGTAACCTTGCGCAACTCGAACTTGCGTATGACCCCCAACACGGTTCAGCCAAAGATCCGATTAATATGCTCGGATACGTCAACCGAAATATTGCAGAAGAACTCACCTCAGTTGTGGAATGGCACGAATTGGAAACCCTGCGTAACGACGGCGCCCTGGTGGTTGACGTTCGTACCGAAGGTGAGCATAAGTACGGCCATATCCCGGACAGCCTGAACTTTCCACTTGATTCATTGCGCGAACACATCAATGAGCTCAGAGGCAAGAACGTCATTGTTTATTGCCAAGTAGGCCAGCGAGGTCACACTTCTGCGCGTTTGTTAGCTCAAGAAGGAATACACGTAGCCAATCTCAATGGTGGCTACCTGACATATAAAGCCGGTTTGGCTTCAAAGGAGATGAAGTAATGCCCGAGATCACTGCTGCAGAACACAAGGCCATTGTTAACCGTCTCAAGCGCGCGCAGGGTCAGCTTGCCGCGGTGATTACCGCGGTGGAAGCTGGTGGAGACTGCCGTACCGTTGTCACTCAGCTCTCTGCTGTGTCAGGAGCTATCGATAAGGCTGGCTTTGCCATCATTGCCAAGGCAATGCAGGAATGTATGGCGACAGGGTCAGAGCAGGACGCCAACGCACCGACCGTTGCAGAGCTAGAAAAGCTTTTCTTGTCCCTGGCCTAGCTAAACTCCGAAGTGTGGGATCACGACGACGCCGAATACTTCGATGGCTGGGAGTCCTGACCGCTGTTGTATTGATTCTGGTCGGCATTGGTCTGCTCAATGTTCCGCGCGTGGAACCCCTTCGTTTCGGGGACCCTTCTGAATATATTCAGATGTCCGAACCGGTTAGCTACGAACCATGGGGATCTCACCCCGTCGACTTTTACGTCACGGAGACGTTGTCCGCTATGTCCCTGGAAGACAAAATCAGATCCCTCCTGATTGTGAACTACCCGGGTACTGATCTCGTAAACCTGCAGGATTACCTCTCTCGTTATCGTCCAAGTGGTTTCATTCTGATGGGCAGCAATATTCCGGCTACTCCTGAAGAACTCTCTAATTTGACCGCTGGCATTCGGGGGAGTGCAGAACTACCTCTCTTCATCGGAATCGATGAAGAAGGTGGCCAAGTGAAGAGATTGCCCTACGACGTCTTTGCTGGTGCTGATTTACTTCGTAACGAACCTCCCGAGGCTACAACTGCCGCTTTTCAACAACGCGGAGAGCTGCTCAAAAGAGTAGGTACGAACCTCAATTTTGGCGTCGTTGCGGACGTATCGGCAGATCCGCTTTCCTTTATCTATGGACGATCATTTGGTGCTGAAGGTGTGTCCGCGGGAGAACGTGTAGCTGCAGCGGTTGAGGCAGAAAATGTTTCCGTACTCTCGACGATTAAACATTTCCCCGGTCATGGAAGTGCGCCAGGCGATTCGCACGTTGGCGTTCCTTCATCCCCATTGACATATGAGCAATGGATAGCTTCTGATGCGCTGCCGTTTGAAGCAGGGATTAGTGCAGGTGCAGACATGGTGATGTTTGGACACCTCTCGTTCCCAGCAATCGATCCACTTCCTTCTTCTCTCTCACCTGCTTGGCACAGTATTCTCAGGCAACAATTGGGTTTTACCGGCATCATCATCACCGATGATATGACCATGCTTGAGAATTCCTCGCTTCCTGAGTACTCAGATCCCGTCACTAACGCTGTATGGGCAATAGCGGCCGGCAACGACATGTTGCTTTACGTTCCATCGGTCAGTTTTGATCCAGACACAGTTGTTGCAGGGGTTGCAAGCGCCGTGAGATCTGGTCGAATACCTGAGAGTCAAATTACCGATTCAGTAACCCGAGTGCTCACTCAACGTCGATTACTGTTTCCCGATGCAGAGAGATGGATTCCGCCCTGTGACGAGCGTTGCTTTGTATGGGGATATGTCGAGGTGAAAAAGGAAAAGGGTTAGTCCTCGAACCCTTCGGTGATTTCATCGCGTATTCGTCGAAGATTTTCCATGAGAAAACCGATAAGTACCCAGTTCAGTCCGGAAGGTGGACTGAGTTGAATGGGTTCTGTGAGGGCAGGAAGTTCCTCGGTGTCTGGATGGGATTGATTCGTAGCGGGTAACCCAGCATCACGCACCAACAGGCGGAGGTCATGACCTGAACGCATGAGCTCTTCTGCAATTTGAGCTATACCAGGCTCCGCGATCACGGAATCGTCGTAATGGTCTCGAACGCCGTGGGCTACCCCAATAACGCGCGTCACGATGATGGAAAGTTGCTGCAGGAGTGCAGCTTCCTTTTCAAGTTCCTCGGAATGCTTCCCTTTGAAAACATTAAAGCGGAGACCTTCTTGAGCATTGCGAAGGGTTGCTTGCGCGCTGTTGAGCTGGGGGCGGAGATCGCGTGCTCGGATGTATATGTTCTGAATGACCTCGTGGCTTGTGGACCTTCTGAGTACGCTGCCAATGTCCTCAAGGACTTCTGCGATGTTTGCACCGAGCGTAGCTATTGCCTTCTGGGAAGGCTCGATGTCGATGGGAGGAACGATGACGGCGTTAATCACGAACGCAATGGACGCCCCGATGAATGTCTCCACGATGCGACCTAATGCATATTCAGGTGTCGCCGAACCGATTGCTATCACCAGCATGGCTGAAATTGCAATTTGGTTTGCTGTTCCAGGTGTGAATTTGAAAGCCCATCCGGCAATGAAGGCAACGATGATGGCTAGGAGAACGAGCCATCCCTGACTGCCAAAAGCAAGACTTGCACCCAGGGCAATGGCCACCCCTAGAATGACGCCAGTACTACGTTCCAAAGCCTTTCCCAGCGATTGGTTGATGCTGGGTTGGATCACGATAATCGCCGCGATTGCAGCGAAGATGGGCTGCTCATGAGGGTAGATCGCAAGTGCAGCAAACCAAGCCAATAACGTGGCAACAATCGTTTTGACGAGTTGCAAAATCGGAATGCGCTTTTTCAGCTGAACAGTGGAAACAAGACTCACAGGTTCACCATATTCAAAGTGGTGGTGTGTGCATCGAGGGCTCGCGACGTGACGCCAATCTCAAGTCCAAGTATTCGTTCACAACTGAATAGATTTTCGGTGCATCCACAACAGTTTGTTGGTCCTCTGTGCACCGTGGTTACTTGCCTAGCATGCAGGTATGAAACGCCCTGTTGAAATATTCCGCTTCTTATGTGGACTAGATGATCGTGAACTTGCGGAGGGTTCCCGAGCACGTATTCGAATCCGTGTTGGGTCGGGTGCGGCGATTACAGCTGCACTACTTGTGCTCTCTGTTTCTGTTGGCATTGCTTTCGTTACCAATGCTCAGTCAACAAATGATTTACCAACAGAGCTATTGACAACAGCAACCCCGCAGGATGTTGAGCACATAACAGTAGAAACTTCACTGCTCACAGTCCATCTCAGTGGAGGCGTTACCGCACCTGGCATCTATTCACTGTCTTCTGGAAGCAGAGTCATCGACGCGATCATGGCAGCTGGCGGACTTCAAAGCGGTGTTGACGACTGTGGCGTGAACCTTGCCCGCGAAATTCGAGATGGTGAGCAAATTACCTTGGGGGGTGAATGTGCGGAGAACACGCAAAGCTCCTCGGACGTGGTGTCACTCAACGATGCGTCCGGAGAGGAACTTGATTCGTTACCTGGAATTGGCCCCACTCTTGCTCAACGGATAATTTCATGGCGAGACAGTAACGGAGGTTTTGCTTCTATTGAACAACTCAACGAAGTCCCAGGCATTGGTGACAAGTTATATGCAGGTGTGGCTGAACTCGTGACCTTGTGAAAATAGATCTCCGTCTTGCAATACCGGTTGTGAGTTCGTGGAGTGCAGTCGCACTTCTCCTACTGTTCCATGCCGAGCAGTCGGCTTCCCTGGTCATGTGGACCTGGTGCGTGGTCGTCCTCGCGTTCTTTGGTGGATTGTTGACATTTCGACATATTCCACACCTCTCGTTGTCTTTGTTGTCAATTGGGGCCGTCTGTATATCCCTCCTGATTCAGTTGCCATTTCATCCCCATGTTTCACCGTGGCAGGAGAACGTTGCCTCGACAAGTGGTACCCCAGATTGGGCTGCACAACTTCGGCAAAAATTTGTACTCGCCTCACAAGAGATGCCGGGGGTGGGTGGACAGCTCATTCCGGGACTGGGCATTGGCGATACCACGACGGTTTCACAATCACTCAGCGATGCCATGAAAATGGTCTCACTCACGCACATCACGGCTGTTTCTGGAGCCAATTGCATCATTGTTACGGCAGGTGTCTCGATGATTGCAGGCATGTGTGGTGCAGGGCGACGCATCAGGATCATCCTTGGCTTGTTGGCGTTAGTTATTTTTGTAGTTATTGTCACTCCACAGCCAAGTGTCATGCGCGCATCTGTCATGGCAGTTCTTGTGTTAATTGGTATGTACATTGGACGGCCTGGCACAGGAGTCGCGCTACTTTCTACCGCAGTGCTGATCCTGTTGCTCTGGAATCCATGGTGGGCACTTGAATATGGATTCATCTTGTCCGTCCTTGCTGTTTTCGGGCTCTTAGTCTTCTCGCAACCACTAGGACGTTCACTATCCAAGTGGATGCCGAGCCTCTTGGCGGAATTGATTTCAATTCCTTTAGCTGCGCAATTGATGTGTCAACCGGTCATCATTCTTCTCGCTCCAGCAATACCCGTTTATGGATTACTCGCAAATATCCTGGCCACTCCTGCCGCACCAGTTGCTACTGTGTGTGGACTTTTGGCTTTCCTCTCACTTCCTTTCTTTCCCGTCATTTCTCAGCTTTTGCTGTGGTGTGCATGGATTCCAGCACAATGGATTGGCAGTACAGCAGAGTTTCTTGCAGCTCTTCCAGCGGCTGCTATTCCGTGGATGAGTGGTCCGCTCGGACTTGTTTGCGCTGCCGCTGGCAGTGCACTGATGTTTCTCGTGTTGATTGCCAGAACGGCTTTTGTGCGAAGACTGTCCACTCTCGTGCTTGTCCTCTGCTTTGGCTGTGTCGTCGTATTTTCTGGAATATCAGGCATTCCTCGGGGTAACATTCCCCAGGATTGGAGTATCGCGGCATGTGATGTGGGACAAGGCGATGCCCTGATAGTGAAGAGCGCCAACGCTATTGCTGCTATTGATGTAGGCAGACGTCCTGCGCAGATGCAGAAGTGCCTGTCGACCTTAGGAATCACACATCTCGATCTGCTCGTGCTGACACATTTCGATAAGGATCATGTGGGTGGGCTTTCTGCCGTGACGGGAAAAGTGGATCACGTCATCTCGGGAGGTCCCGAAAATAGTGAAGATGAGGGATTACTGCGGGATTTACGGAGCCATGGCGCGACGGTTGAACGTGGCAGGAAGGGTATGTCTGGCACACTCGGTTCAGCCCAATGGAACATTCTGTGGCCTCAACCGGGTCAGACGGAAATGCAACAAGGGAATCCTGGCTCCGTCACCGTTGAAGTCGTCTTTCCTGAATTCAATGCTCTATTTCTTGGAGATCTCGGAGAAGAATCACAGCGTGCTTTACTGGAGGCCAACCCGGTCGGGCAGGTCGATGTCGTCAAAGTTGCCCACCACGGATCGGCAGATCAATACCCCCAGCTCTATGAGCGATTGAGGCCGTCCATTTCACTACTTTCAGTGGGAGCGGAAAACGATTACGGTCATCCACGCAAAGAGATACTAGAACTTCTTGAGAAATTAGATTCCAAGGTTCCACGAACGGACCATGATGGTCTGATTGTGATAAGTCCCGCTCCAGGCGGCTTGAGTATCTGGACAGAGCATTAGGCTGAAAACATGGCGGGAAAATCCAAGAATGCGATTGCTCAATACATTTGGAGTGATGCCATACCCGCACCCATCGTACTGATTACGGGTGCAGAGGGGTTTCTAGCCGACCGCGCAACGCAGAGGTTGCGTGAAAGCCTTAAAGTTGCCGATCCCTCTCTCGAAGTCAGCGATCTCGACGCAAGTTCTTATGTGTCAGGTGAACTTTTGACTCTCGCCAGTCCGTCGCTTTTTGGGGAACCGCGACTCATCCGCGTCAGTAACGTTGAGAAATGCAATGACGAATTTCTTCAAGAAATGTTGGATTACGTTACCTCACCGGACTCAGACACGACTGTCATTCTTCGACATGCTGGGGGAGTCAGAGGAAAGAAGCTCCTGGACACACTTCGTTCTGGTTCAGGGGGCGCTGTGGAAGTTGTCTGTGCTGAACTCAAAAGCGACAACGAAAAATTCGACTTTGCAGCCGCAGAGTTTAGGCTGGCCGGGCGAAAAATAGCTCCGAGTGCTCTTCGTGCTCTTGTCCAGGCCTTTTCAGGTTCTGGATCAGAACTTGCTAATGCATGTCAACAGCTCATCGCTGACGCTGAAGGTGACATTACTGATCGAACAGTTGAGGATTACTACGGAGGTCGAGTTGAAGCCACAGCTTTTAAAGTCGTGGATTCAGCAGTTGCAGGTCGCATGGGGGATGCACTGGTGACACTACGTCATGCCCTGCAATCGGGTGCAGATCCTGTCCCTATCGTGGCAACATTCGCCGCAAAGCTGCGCCTCATGGCCAAATTATTTGGAGAGCGACGCAGCTCAGGGGAGCTAGCTGGAGCACTGGGTGCTGCGCCCTGGCAGATTGATCGTGCACGGAAAGATCTTCAAGGGTGGACCGAATATGGGCTCGGTCGCGCGATTGAAGTAGTTGCAGAAACGGACGCCAACGTGAAGGGCGCATCGCGTGATCCGATTTACGCTCTGGAACGTATGGTCAATGTTGTGGCGAGCTACGGCCGCAGATAGTTAAGCGAAGAGGCCCCCACTTTCGTGGAGGCCTCTTCACAAGTGTTTCTTCTTAGAGAGAAGCTACCTGCTTCGCAATAGCTGACTTGCGGTTCGCAGCGTTGTTCTTGTGCAGAACACCCTTGCTTACAGCCTTGTCGAGCTTCTTGCCAGCGTTCTTCAGAGCTGATTCGGCTGCTGCCTTATCGCCTGCTGCAATAGCGGTCTTGGTTGCACGAACGGCGGTCTTGACTTCTGACTTCACGGCCTTGTTACGCTCGTGAGCCTTTTCGTTGGTGCCAATTCGCTTGATCTGCGACTTAATGTTTGCCACGTTAACCGTGTCTTTCACTCGTTGTATGTACGTATGGATTGTGTCGCACTAGAGGTAGAGGGCTCTTCGCGACGAATCATGTAGGGGAACTACACGTAAGCCAAGAATCAACACTACCAGTAAAGCAGTCAGTTGCTAAAACTGTGTCGTAGTTCGTGGGAGACTAGAGGTTCTATGTCTCCACGTTCAACGAACCCCCTGCAGCCTGCGTCCACGCAGCCAGCGAAGATTCGCAACTTTTGCATCATCGCTCACATCGACCACGGCAAATCAACCCTGGCCGACCGCATGCTCCAAATCACAGGCATCGTGGATGATCGGTCGATGCGTGCACAATACCTAGACCGCATGGATATTGAGCGTGAACGTGGCATCACCATCAAGAGCCAGGCAGTACGGATGCCCTGGGAGGTGGAGGGACAAACATATGCCCTCAACATGATCGATACACCAGGACACGTTGACTTCACATACGAAGTCAGCCGTTCTTTGGCGGCCTGTGAAGGAGCAATTCTACTCGTTGATGCAGCCCAAGGCATTGAGGCTCAGACTCTCGCCAACTTGTATTTAGCCATGGAGAATGACCTCACCATCATTCCCGTTCTCAACAAGATAGATCTGCCCGCTGCTGACCCAGAGAAATATGCCAAGGAATTGGCTGATCTCATCGGAGGGAAGCCAGAAGACGTGCTTCGCGTTTCCGGGAAAACGGGAATGGGAGTTGCCGAACTTCTAGACCTGGTCGTGGAGAAAATCCCTGCTCCGACCGGTGATGCAGATGCACCAGCACGCGCCATGATTTTTGACTCCGTCTACGACGCATATCGTGGCGTCATCACCTACGTACGTGTAATTGATGGGATGCTCAAGCCACGTCAGCGCATTCAGATGATGAGTACGAAGGCAACACACGAACTTATTGAGATTGGAGTTAGTTCACCCGAACCGATTCCCTCTCAGGGGTTGGGTGTCGGTGAAGTGGGGTACCTCATCACCGGCGTTAAGGACGTCCGTCAATCCAAGGTGGGCGATACAGTTACTGACTTTGCAAAGCCAGCTTCTCAAGCACTCCCGGGCTACACAGACCCCAAGGCTATGGTTTTTTCTGGCCTATACCCCATAGACGGTTCTGATTATCCGGTGCTGCGTGAGGCGCTCGACAAACTGAAGCTCTCCGATGCTTCTCTAAATTATGAACCCGAGACATCTGTGGCACTTGGGTTTGGTTTCCGCTGTGGATTCCTCGGTCTTCTTCACCTCGAGATCATCACAGAGCGCCTGGAACGCGAATTCGGTTTAGACCTCATCGCAACAGCACCTTCTGTGCCTTACGAGGTAACCACAGAGGATAAGAAAACCGTGACCGTCACAAACCCCAGTGAGTACCCCACTGGCAAGATCACTAGAGTGTCAGAGCCGTTAGTTCGTGCTGGAATTTTGACGCCCAAAGACTACGTGGGCACCATTATGGAGCTGTGTCAAAGTCGTCGAGGAAATCTGCTGGGCATGGAGTACTTCGGTGAAGATCGTGTCGAAATGAAGTACGAGATTCCCCTTGGTGAGATCGTCTTTGACTTTTTCGATCATTTGAAGAGCCGAACGCAAGGTTATGCCTCTCTCGATTATGAAGAGGCGGGCGAGCAAGACTCGGATCTGGTCAAGGTCGATATCTTGCTCCAGGGTGAACAGGTTGATGCGTTTAGCGCAATTGTTCATAAGGACAAGGCGTATGCCTATGGCCTCATGATGACTGAACGCCTCAAGAAACTCATCCCTCGACAGCAATTCGAAGTCCCTATTCAAGCTGCGATTGGTGCCCGCATCATCGCGCGTGAAACCATTTCTGCTATTCGCAAGGATGTTCTTGCGAAATGTTATGGCGGTGACATCACTCGTAAGCGCAAACTTCTGGAAAAGCAGAAGGAAGGTAAGAAGCGCATGAAGATGGTCGGCCGTGTGGAAGTTCCTCAAGAAGCCTTCATCGCAGCACTTCAGGGTGACGAAGAAGTGAAGAAAAAATAGTGACTTCTCCCAGAAGACGCACCTATAGTGGCGAGCGCGTTGTGAGCTACGGTTCTGTTGGTGCTACCCAAGCGGCTGACGTATTAATTTTCCCACCCGCAGGGTTCACTGCGGCTCAGCAGGAATTTCGGCTGGGCAGTGGTCAAGAACGTTTTGAAACCGCCAGCGCTGCTTTGATGACCTGGGGTGTTCCTCAGGGGGCACACCTCGAATTGATCTCTATAGATGAAGCGCAATCTGAAGGTTACAGCGGTTTACTGTTTAACGAGTTTGGTGCGCCCATTGCACCTACAGCTGATGCTTTAGAGCAGTTATTTGCATCCGATGGAACCCCCTATCTCTCGGCGGGAACCACCGTCGAACTCGGAAAGATGTGGTCACCGTCTCCGTTGGTAACCAGTCACCGAGTGATTTATGTGCAACGCGAAGAACGACGAATTGGCTATGCACTGGGGACGCTCGATTCCGCTCCTGTTATTGGCGAAGAATATTTCTCAGTTGAATGGCGCGAGGATGATTCTGTGTGGGCCGTGATGCGCAGTGTGACAGCGGTTGCGGAAGGGCGTAAGTATCGCTTCCTCGCTCCTCTGATCCGTTTTCGACAGTTGCTTCAGCGTCGACAATACGTTCGTTCACTTCTTCCTGCTAGAACGGCCTAGTTATGGCTGGGCCATTACCTGAGGGTAACCCCATGCCAACGGATGGCACACTGCCCGATGGTGTGAGCGTTGGTGCAGATCTGCGCTCGATGAGTGCATATGTGCACGTGCCGTTTTGTCGTGTTCGATGTGGCTACTGCGATTTCAACACTTATACCGCGACAGAACTTTCTGGTGTTTCGCAGGCAACATATGTTGATGAGCTCGAGAAAGAAATCATTCTCTCCGGTCGAGTTCTTGAGCGTGCAGGAATCACTGGAAGGCCGTTGAGTTCAGTCTTTTTCGGCGGAGGAACACCAACTTTGTTACCGGCTACCGATTTGGTTCGTGCGTTAGAGAGCCTGCGGGAGTTACATGGTGTTGTTCCTGGTGCGGAAATAACTACCGAAGCAAATCCCGACACCTTGACTTATGAATACGTTGAAGAACTCGCCCGTGCAGGGTTTACCCGAATCAGCATAGGCATGCAATCAGCCGTTCCTACTGTGCTTGCCACGCTCGATCGCACACACAATCCCCAGTCAGTAGCACCTGCTGTCGAAGCAGCGAGGGCCGTGGGACTTCAGGTCAGTGTGGATCTGATTTATGGCACCCCGGGCGAAACACTGTCCCAGTGGCGTGAATCATTAGAGTCAGCAATTGCGTTAGACACCGGTCATATTTCTGCTTATGCCCTCATCGTGGAGGACGGGACAGCTCTTGAACGACGTATCCGGCGGGGAGAGCTTCCTGCCCCTGATGACGACCTTGAAGCGGACATGTATGAGCTTGCAGATCAGCTGCTTGGAGCGGCCGGCTTCGAATGGTATGAAGTGAGTAATTGGGCAAAGTCACCAACTGAACGTTCTGTGCATAATCTGATGTATTGGCAAGGCCAGGACTGGTGGGGGTATGGCCCAGGCGCACATTCCCACATTGGTGGCACCAGGTTCTGGAACGTCAAGCATCCCGCGGCATATGCTCAGCAACTAGCACTGAATAACTCTCCATCAGCCGGCTGGGAACAGCCAGATCACGACGCCCGTGAATTAGAACGAATTTTGCTCGGCAGTCGCCTACGTGAAGGAATTTCAACCGATGGAATTCATCCAGAGACGTTGGTTCGCCTGAGTGGGGACGGTCTCATCGATTCTGATGCAGCCTCTCGCGGATTGTTGATTCTGACCTTGACTGGCAGGCTACGCGCGGATGACGTCGTACGTCGAGTAGCGTTTGAATAACTCAGAATTTATAGTCTCCTCCGGGTAGTATTAGCACTCAGAACTGTCGAGTGCTAGAACGTGGTGAAGGAGGCTTTCATGGTTTCGCAGCGTGGACTTGAAGTGCTGAGAGCCATCGTTCAGGACTATGTCTCGTCCCGAGAACCCGTCGGTTCTAAAGCTATTGTGGACCGCCATCAATTTGGCGTCTCAGCAGCCACGATTCGTAACGATATGGCTCTCCTCGAAGAAGAAGAGCTGATCGTTGCCCCGCATACTTCCAGCGGCAGAGTGCCCACAGATAAGGGCTATCGACTATTTGTGGATCATCTTGCAGAAGTCAAGCACATCAGTCCGGGGCAAAAGCAAGCCATTGATCGTTTCTTAGATGAATCCGTTGATTTTGACGAATTACTGGGTCGCACAGTCCGCCTGCTCTCTCAACTAACTAATCAGGTCGCCATTGTTCAGTACCCCACACTCGGTGCAACTCGTGTTCGCCACGTCGAGCTTGTCGCCTTGGGGAATCGTCGAGCATTGTGCATTGTGATCACCGACAATGGACGAGTCGAACAACGGCTCTTGGACTTAGATTCTGACCTTTCAGAAGAAGAACTATCTGATCTGCGGGCAAGTATCAATGCCCAGGTTTCAGGCAAATTACTTACCGAACTTTCTTCCTCTGTGGGGCTGCTCACAGCGACCGTGGGATCATCCTTGGTTTCTGCGACGCAACACATTGCTGAAGCGTTGACGGATAGTATTCAGGCCAACCGTCAGCAAAAACTTGTCATGGCAGGTACGGCAAACCTCGTTCGCACCGAAGATGATTTCCAGGGAAGCATTTATCCTGTGCTGGATGCCATTGAGGAACAAGTAATCTTGCTGAAATTGCTGACCGAGATGAAAGCTGATGCACGGGAAGTTGCTGTGAGTATTGGTCATGAACACAGCAATTCCGGCTTAGAACAAACGAGCTTGCTCGCTATGGGCTATACCTCGTCAGGTGAGTCAGCAACACTCGGTTTACTCGGACCCACACGCATGGACTATTCCAACAACATTGCCTCAGTTCGGGCTGTAGCTCGCTACCTCACTCGCGTTCTTGACGCACACTAATTTCAACCCAAAGGAGATGGCCGTTCGTGGCTGATCATTACGACGTACTCGGAGTTTCCCGCGAGGCAACCCCTGACGAAATCAAGAAGGCATATCGTCGGCTTGCCCGTGAGTTGCACCCGGATGTAAACCCAGATGCAGCAGCGCAGGAAAAATTTAAGCTCGTGACTCATGCCTACGAAGTGCTCAGTGACCCTGTTCAGCGCCAGCAATATGACCTCGGTCCACAAGCAGGTTTTGGCGGGAACTTTGGCGGTCAAGGATTCAACGATTTTGGAGATATTTTCTCCACCTTCTTTGGTGGTGGCCAGCAACGCGGTCCACGCTCTCGAATGGAGCGAGGGCAGGATGCACTTCTTCGTGTTGAGGTGACTCTTGCGGACGTAATTTTTGGTGTCCACAAGGACATCGACATCGATACCGCCGTCACGTGTGAAACCTGTTCGGGAACTTGCTGTCAGCCTGGTACCTCACCGCAGACGTGTGAGATTTGTGGCGGATCTGGCATGATTCAACGCGCAGTTCGTTCCTTGTTAGGTAACGTCATGACCACCAACCCGTGTGGTTCATGCCGCGGGTATGGAACAACAATCCCGGCTCCCTGCAGCACTTGCCAGGGGCAAGGTCGTGTTCGTGCGACCAAGAACATTCCCCTGGACATCCCTGCTGGCGTAGACACAGGAGTGCGACTCCACATGGCTAATGCAGGTGAGGCAGGACAGGCTGGTGGAGCCAACGGTGATCTCTACTTTGAGATTAAGGTCGCGCACGATGATGTTTTCTCACGTGACAACGATGACCTGTTATGCACTCTTGAGGTTCATATGACAGATGCCATCTTGGGAACAACCGTAACTGTGCCTGCCCTTGACGGTGATGTTTCGATTGAGGTGAAGGCAGGGACACAGGGTTCTGAGGTCATTACTGTCAAGGATCGCGGGATTACCCGACTTCGTGGCAGTGGACGTGGCGACCTCAAAGTAGGGGTACATATCGTGACTCCGACGAAACTTAATTCGAAAGAAAAAGAACTCATTCAGAACTTTGCACAGGGGCGAAAGCAGAATGCACCTCAGCTTTCTCACTTCCAGCAAGGTATGTTCTCCAAACTTCGAGATCGCTTCTTCAGTAACTAAATATGGCTCACTTCTATTTACTTGAAACTCTTGAGGTCACCACACCTGGATCTCTGGTCACACTCGATGGGGCAGAAGGTCGTCATGCGTCAACAGTTTCGCGCGTGCGCGTCGGTGAGTCCTTACTGGTGGGAAACGGTCGTGGGCTGACACTCTCGGGCACTGTCACAGATACCTCGAAAGATATCGTCATACTCAAGGTCGATTCCGTCGACCATGCTTCGCAGAGCAGTCCCCAGATCACCCTCGTACAAGCACTAGCAAAAACAGACCGAGACGAGCGAGCTATTGAAGCCTCCACTGAACTAGGAGTTGATGTTGTGCTCGCGTGGGCAGCTGAGCGCAGTGTGTCAAAGTGGGAAGGTCCCAAAATTGAGAAGGGGCTCGCTCGCTGGACCGCCATCGTTCGTGAGGCAACAAAGCAGTCCGTTCGGCCGTTTCTCCCTGTTGTCGAATCCCACGTTACGACAGCTCAAGTCTGTACACGGCTAGCTGGGTGCAATCTTCTGGTACTGGATCCGACTGGGGATGTGTCCTTGGGTTCTCTTGAGATCGATGAGCGTGACATTGCTCTGATTGTGGGGCCTGAAGGGGGGATTTCACCAGCTGAAATTTCTCGCTTCCGAGAAGCTGGTGCCACGATCGTCACGATGGGGGCGAATATTCTACGTACCTCCACCGCTGGTCCGGCAGCCCTTGCCATTCTCAACGCCAAGCTTGGCCGTTGTTAAGCTAGAACCATGACTGCAGACGCCACCTCCATATTCACAAAAATTGTGAACCGAGAAATCCCAGCAGACATTCTCTTTGAGAATGATCGCCTCATCGCTATTCGTGATATTGCACCTCAAGCTCCTGTGCATCTGCTCGTCATTCCTAAAAGCACAGAATTCGCAAACGTAACCGAACTTGGACTGGGTGATCCAGCACTTTTGGCAGAAATTGTGGCTACTGCTCACAATCTGGCCACACTCCACTCGAATGGGGAATATCGACTCGTATTCAACACGGGTGGCACAGCAGGTCAGACGGTGTTCCACGTTCATGCTCATGTGCTTTCTGGCGGTCTGGAGGAGCACACGCTTGCCTAAATCACCCTCCGATACCGATGTCATCACCATTGATGGCATTGACATGGTGCGGCTGCTGGGTGCTCAAGATCGCCTACTGACCAATCTGGAACGGCAATACCCCCTCGTGGATGTCCACGTGCGGGGTAACGAAATTCGGCTGACTGCACAGACCGATGAACCCCATGCGGAAGAACAGCTTGCAGCTGCTCGTTCCCTTGTGAAAGAACTACTCGCCATGGTGCGAAATGGCCAAGATTTGACTCCTCGTGATGTTGACGAATCGAAGTTCATTCAAGATGCCCACCCGCATACATCTCCTTCCGCGGTCCTCGGTGAAGACATTCTTTCCACGCGCGGAAAGACATTACGCCCGAAAACTGTAGGACAACAAGAATATGTTCGTGCAATTGAAGACCACACCATTACTTTTGGTATTGGTCCCGCGGGTACAGGAAAGACATATCTGGCCATGGCGAAGGCTGTTCAGGCTTTGCAGCGTAAAGAAGTTGAACGCATCATCCTGACCCGACCTGCCGTGGAGGCTGGTGAAAGATTAGGTTTCCTCCCAGGAACACTCACTGACAAGATTGACCCTTATCTTCGCCCCCTGTTTGATGCGTTGAATGAGATGTTGGATCCTGAGGTTGTTCCCAAACTAATGGCGCTCGGCACCATCGAAGTCGCACCTCTGGCCTACATGCGTGGTCGCACGTTGAACAATTCTTTTATCATTTTAGATGAGGCTCAAAACACGACTCCCGAACAGATGAAGATGTTCCTCACCCGTCTAGGCTTCGATTCCAAAATGGTCATCACCGGTGACATCACTCAGGTCGACCTTCCTGCTGCTGCGAGTGGTTTGCGCCTCGTGACAGGAATATTGAGTGAGATTGAAGATATTCATTTCGCTCGTTTGACCAGCGCCGATGTTGTTCGACACTCACTCGTCGGCCGCATCGTCGATGCATACAGCGAATACGACGAGAAATCGCTTGCGGCACGTCAGCGCAGAGAAACTAAGGAACGCAGCTCGTGAGTATTGAAGTAAATAACGAATCAACGTATGACATTGATGAAGCAGCTCTTCAACGTCTAGCCAGTTACTGTCTCGACGCCATGCGTGTGCACGCGGATGCAGAGATTGCCCTCGTGCTCGTAGATGAAGCCGCTATGGAACAACTCCATGTGCAGTGGATGGGGGAACCAGGGCCGACTGACGTATTGAGTTTCCCGATGGACGAACTTCGTCCAGGAAATGATGACAACATCACTCCTGCGGGCGTGCTGGGTGATGTCGTGTTGTGTCCACAGGTCGCAGAAGTTCAAGCTGAGGGTGCGGGACACAGCACCATGGATGAACTTCTTTTGCTCACCACGCACGGAATTCTGCATCTACTTGGCTTTGATCACGCTGAACCTGACGAAGAGAAAGAAATGTTCAGTTTGCAGCGCGATTTGCTTATCGGCTTCTCCATGTCAGAAAAGAAACGCTAAACCACGTGTCCATATTTTTGACCGTCCTCGGGCTGATTCTCCTCATCGGCTTCGGCGGTTTGATGGCAGCCACAGACTCTGCTCTGAATGTACTTTCCACCGACGATATCCGTGCGTCTGCACAAGGAAAAAAAGCAGAACGGTCGTTGATTGCCATTTCTAAAGACTTAGGTCCACACCGAACAATCACAACATTTGTGCGCATTCTTGCTGAAACGAGTGCCGCAGTAGTTGTCACTGTTTCACTTGTTTCCTCCGGCATCGATACCGGGTGGGCGTTACTTCTCGCCATTTTGATTATGAGTGTGGCCAGTTTTGTCTTGGCTGGATCTAGTCCACGCTCTGTTGGTCGTGCACATCCGGAAGCAGTTCTTTCTGTTTCGGCGCCCCTCATTCACTTCTTTCGGGTGATTCTGGGTCCTTTGGCTAATTTTCTTGTCACGATTGGTGACAAAGTTACCCCGGGACGTCCGGGCACATCATCATTTGCTTCAGAAGAACAGTTGCTGAGCATGGTTGATGAGGCGGTGAAGCACGACGTGCTAGAAAGTGAAGAGCGTGAGTTAATTCACTCCATCTTTGAATGGGGGGACACGATTGCACGTGAGGTTATGGTTCCCCGGATCGATATGGTGACGGTGGACGCCAGGGAAACTCTCTCTCATGCGACCAAAATATTTCTTGATTCTGGGTATTCGAGGCTTCCGGTCGTGGCTGACGATGTTGATGAAGTAGTGGGTGTGTTGAATCTTCGTGATGTTTCTCGTAAAACTTTTGAACATCCGGAACAACTTGCTTCTTTGTGTACCCAGGATTTAGCGCGGCCTGCCATGTTTATTCCGGAATCAAAAAAAGCAGATGACACGCTCAAACAAATGCAAGCAGAGTCCACTCATATTGCACTTGTTGTTGATGAGCACGGTGGAATTGCTGGCTTAGTCACACTTGAAGACCTCATCGAAGAGCTTGTGGGCGACATCTCTGATGAACATGACCGTGGTGCTCCAGAAGTCGAAATACTCGGCGAATTTCGATTCCGTGTCGCCACACGTCTACCTCTCGATGAGCTCGGTGAACTGTTTGGTCTGGAGTTAGATGATGTGGACGTTGACTCAGTTGGCGGATTACTTGCAAAAGAACTGGAACGATTGCCCGTCGTGGGCGATAAGGTCGTCGTGAGCGGTCTCATCATTGAGGCAGATCGCAGTGGTTCCCATCGGAAACGCGTCACGCGCGTGATTGTGGAACGGGATCAAGATTTGATTGATGCACAGAATGCCTTTGCGGCGGAGGGAAACTAATGGCTCGTCCGTCTAAAGCTGAAAAACGGGGAGATCTTCCTGAAGGTACTCTTCGTTCAGGATTCGTCTCTCTCGTCGGCCGTCCCAATGTGGGGAAGTCCACTCTGACGAATGCATTGGTGGGGGAGAAGGTAGCTATCACCTCTTCAAAACCACAAACCACACGTCACACGATTCGTGGAATCACGAACCGTCCGACAGGACAACTCATTTTGGTGGATACTCCGGGTATTCATCGTCCCCGCACATTACTCGGCGAACGTTTGAACGCATTGGTTCAGGCCACCCTCGGTGATGTTGATGTCATTGGGATGTGTTTTCCAGCTGATGAACCCGTCGGTCCTGGTGATCGGTTTATCAATGAACAGCTTGATAAATATCCCCGTGCGGTCAAGATAGCAGTCATCACGAAAACCGATGTGGCTTCAAAAAAGGCTACTGCTGCACGATTGTTAGAAGTTCAAGAACTCCGTGACTGGGCAGCCATCATTCCTGTCTCCGCTGTTGGTGATGATCAGGTCGATCTCCTTGCCGATGAGTTGATTGAACTTTTGCCCGTGGGGCAGGCGCTGTATCCAATGGACACCAACACTGATGAAGATATCGAAAAGCGAATTTCTGAGCTCATCAGAGAAACAATTCTTGAAGGTGTTCACGAAGAATTGCCCCACTCTCTTGCCGTCACCCTCGACGACATGATTCAAAGGGAAGACAAAGACCTTCTTGAAATCTATGCCAATGTCTTTGTGGAGCGAGACAGCCAAAAAGGCATCATCATTGGCAACGGTGGAGAACGTCTCAAGGACATCGGTCAACGATCACGAGCAGCGATTGAACCGCTCGTCGGCCAAAAAGTTTTCTTGAGCATTCGTGTGAAAGTAGCCAAGGATTGGCAGCGCGATCCTAAGCTCCTGCAACGATTGGGCTTCTAGTCCGTCAGTGGTAGCCTTGAAGTATGTCCTTTGGTCTGCTTCTTCTTAGCTGCCGCGACGAGTCTAAACTCTAGGCCCCACTCGTCGCGGAGATGCCCTATGGCTGACCACCACTCGCGAGGAGAATGAGCATGAAGAACACACAGACCCCCAGCACAATGCCCGTGCACAAGTACCGTCCGTATCACGAGTCTCTCGGCATTGATCTGACTGACCGCACCTGGCCTGGAAAGCGTATAGAGAAGGCACCCATGTGGTGTGCTGTCGACCTGCGTGATGGAAACCAGGCCCTCATTGATCCCATGAGCCCAGAACGTAAGCGAATTATGTTCGATCTTCTGGTGAAGATGGGGTACAAGCAAATTGAGGTTGGTTTCCCCTCTGCCAGCCAGACTGATTACGACTTTGTCCGCTCACTCATTGAGAAAAACGCCATCCCGGATGACGTCACTATTCAGGTGTTGACGCAGTCTCGTGAGGCACTCATCGAGCGCACATATGAATCAATTCGTGGTGCTAAACAGGCCATTGTTCACCTCTACAACTCCACCAGCATTCTGCAGCGTGATGTTGTCTTTAATGAAGACCGTGACGGCATCAAAGACATTGCCCTCTCAGGTGCACGTCTCTGTCGCGCAATGGAAAAGAACATTCCCGACACCACAGTGTTCTATGAGTACTCTCCAGAGAGCTTCACCGGAACTGAGCTGGAATACGCCGTTGAGGTGTGTAACGCCGTCCTTGAGGTGTTCGAACCTACCCCGGACCGCAAGGTCATCATTAACCTTCCGGCGACCGTAGAAATGTCTTCGCCGAACATCTATGCCGACTCGATCGAGTGGATGGGGCGTCACCTCGCTCACCGAGAGAACGTCATATTGTCGCTGCACCCGCACAACGACCGTGGGACTGCCGTTGCGGCCGCTGAGCTTGGCTATATGGCAGGTGCAGACCGCATTGAGGGCTGCCTCTTTGGGAACGGTGAGCGCACAGGAAACGTCGACCTCGTTGCGCTGGGAATCAACCTGTTTACTCAGGGCATTGATCCTCAAATCGATTTCAGTAACCTCGATGAAGTTCGTCGCACTGCCGAGTACTGTAACCAGATTAAAGTTCACGAAAGAAGCCCCTGGGCTGGCGACCTGGTATATACCGCTTTCTCCGGTTCACACCAAGACGCCATCAAAAAGGGTTTTGAACGCATGGCTTCCGATGCAGAGCAGCAGGGTGTCCATGTAGATAGTTTGGTTTGGGCTGTCCCTTACCTCCCTGTAGATCCTCAGGACCTGGGCCGGACCTACGAAGCTGTCATTCGTGTCAATTCACAGTCAGGCAAGGGCGGTGTTGCGTATTTGCTCAAGAAGGACCGCAATCTCGACCTTCCTCGTCGTCTTCAAATTGAATTCTCGGGCGTAGTGCAGCTGAAGACAGATGATGAGGGTGGTGAAATCACGAGTGACGAGCTCTGGACAATTTTCCAGGACGAGTATCTGCCCTCTGCAGATGTGGCACATAAGTGGGGCCGTTTTGAACTCACCGGAAGCCGCACTGAAAGTGATTTCAACGGAACCCTCAAGCTGTCCGTAGATTTGCGAGATGGTGAGACTATCTCCCGTCAGGACTCTGTCGGTAATGGTCCCATTGATGCTTTCCTCAAGTTGATGACACAGCACGAGATTGCTGTTGAGCTCTTCGACTATGTTGAACACACTCTGTCAGCTGGGGGAGACGCCAAAGCTGCCGCTTATGTCGAACTCAATGTCAACGGAACTCGACTCTGGGGCGTGGGAATCGATTCGGATATCTCAACAGCTTCACTGAAGGCCGTCGTGTCCGCGATTAACCGCGCAATTCGCTAGCTTCTCCTGTCGAGAATGGCATCTTCGATGTCCTCCTCGGTGGGTTGTGCCTGTCGCTTCTTTGCGTAAGCTGCAGCTGCTTTTTTGCCCTCTTCGGTGTCTTGGTTTTTGATACGTATTTCATTCCGCACTGCCCATCCAAGTCCGATGAAGGCAAGTACGCCAAACATGATCCATTGCAGCGCATAACTGAGGTGAGCCCCTTCATCCAGACTTGGTTTCAAGGCTGTCAGCGGAGCGTCATCACGCGGTGATGGATTTTCAGAATCAAGGAGTCCATAGGCGCCTATATAGGTGGGCTCTCCAAGTACTTCTGCGATGAGGGGGAGCTCAACCGTGGCTACCTGGTCATCGACCATGCCTCGACCGGGAATGCTGGGTTCACTTGCTTTGAGCCTTGCCACAACGGAGACTTCACCTTGTGGAGGCTCTGGAAGGAGGTAAGGATCCGTGGAGTCTGCATTTGCAGGAAGCCATCCCCGGTCCACGATGAAAATTTCTCCTGAATCAGTGCGCAGGGGCGTCAAAACTTCGACTCCGGCCTGCTGTTCTCGCGGGCGCGAACGGACAATCAGCTGTTCTTCCGGTAGATAGACGCCCGTCACCAGAATTGGTTTCCATTTGTCGTCTTCTGAGTACGAATATAGGTCGGGGAGTGCCTCAGAAAGGGGGACAGGTTTTGTCTCGTAGTTGGAAAGAACCCGTTCAATTTCAACTTGTGCTTCTTCACGACGTGCAAATTGCCACATCGAGAGAGCAACACAGGTACCTGCAAATATCGCTGTCACGAGGAGATAACTCAGCCAGCGACGAGTGAGTGCCACACGATACCAAGGAACACGTGGAGGAGGTGAAGCTGGTGTCAAGATGACTTCTCTTGATAGATCACGATAGTACTGGGACGCTCTACCGCGTGGTTTTTAGGCGCCATGCGGACATTGGCCGCGATCATGGCGAAATAGGGTAGGAATATTGCACCCGCGGCACAAACCACCAGCCACCAGCCACTCACAAACAACATGGCAATAATGCAGACCATACGGATACCCATCGTGATGGAGTATTTGATCATACGAATACGACGCTCGTCTGTAGGAGAGAGCGGAAGTGTTGTTGCTGACTGAAGTTTCTTCTTCATTGTCGGCCAAATCCTCACGGTTGGTGTGGTGTTACTAGCCTACGGCTAAGCTGGCTGACAGTACATCCGACTGGAGGAATAGTGACCGTTCGTACCGTTCTCATTACTGGTGGAAACCGTGGCATAGGTTATGCACTGGCTGAAGAGTTCATCGCTCAAGGTCACCGGGTTGCCGTGACTGCTCGCTCTGGAGAAGGTCCTGCAGGTTGCCTTACCGTTCGTGCGGATGTCACCGATGGTGCATCACTTGACAAGGCTTATGCGGAGGTGGAGGCGTCACTTGGCCCCATTGAAGTTGTGGTTGCCAATGCGGGAATTACCAAAGACACCCTTGTCATGCGGATGTCGGATGAAGAGTTTGATTCTGTAGTTGACACTAACTTGGGTGGAACGTTTAAGGTTGTCAAACGTGCTGTCAAAGGAATGCTCAAGGCACGATTTGGTCGAATCATCCTCATTTCCTCAGTTGTGGGGCTGTATGGTTCTGCCGGACAGGTCAATTACTCAGCTTCTAAGAGCGCACTGGTTGGTATGGCGCGTTCGCTCACCCGCGAACTAGGTGCTCGTGGCATCACGGCGAATGTCGTCGCACCTGGCTTTATTGAAACCGATATGACCGCAGCGCTCCCTGAAGATCAGCAGGAGCAATACCGCAAGAACATTCCAGCTGGTCGATTCGCACAGCCATCGGAAGTTGCCAAAGTGTGTGCATGGCTTGCTTCAGATGATGCTGGATACATTTCCGGAGCAGTTATCCCCGTTGATGGGGGATTGGGTATGGGACACTAAAGTCCAAACAGCGCCAACGCTTTGCTCAAATCTCGTTCGTTGAGAGCAACGTCTGCGTGCTCCTGAACGATAGGTTTTGCGCAGAAGGCAATACCGAGACCAGCGACACTCATCATGGTGAGGTCATTTGCGCCGTCACCGATGGCAACGGTTTGAGCGAGGGGAGTATTGGTCTCTTGGGCCCACGCGGCCAGAGTATCTGCCTTGGTTTGTGCATCAACAATGTCTCCGAGTACTTTTCCGGTCAATATTCCGTCGACAACTTCTAGTCGATTTGCTTTCCAAAAGTCCAGTCCCAAATTTTCGGCTAGTGGGTCCAGTAGCTCATGAAAACCGCCGCTGACTACACCCACGTGTCCACCGTGTGATTTAACGGATGTGATGAGTTCTTCTGCACCTCGCGTGACAGTAATCTGTCCTCTCACAGTGTCGAATACGCTTTCTGGGAGACCAGCAAGTGTGGCCACACGTTCCCGCAAGCTTTCGGCGAAATCCAGTTCGCCACGCATGGCCCGTTCTGTGACAGCGGTAACAAGTTCTAACGAACCTGCCTCTGCGGCAATAAGTTCGATGACTTCGTTCTCAATCAACGTGGAGTCAACATCAAGGACGACGAGGAAGCGCTGTGAATCCGTAGCGTGGATATCGTTACGGAACTCGGTCATGGCGCTACTCGTACTCCCTTACCAACTACGGTAATTCCTGATTCAGTCACGGTAAATCCACGAGCCCGATCACGATCGTGATCAACTCCAATGTGTGCACCGTTTTCAACAAAAACTTCTTTGTCCAGAATAGCCCGGCGAATATCGACGTCGGCCCCGATCTGCACATGGTCGAAGACGATGGAATCAGAAATTGTGGAACCTGAATCAACCTTGCACCAAGGCCCTAAGACACTGCGTTCAATAGTTGCACCGGAAAGCAGGGAACCCAACGACACAATCGAGTCCACGGTCGAACCCACACGTCCCTTGGCATCACGAACAAACTTTGCGGGAGGCGAATTCACCTGCATGGAGTAGATCGGCCAGTCGGTGTTGTAGAGGTTAAACACGGGCAATGTGGATATGAGGTCCATGTGTGCATCAAAGAAACTGTCGATACTTCCCACATCGCGCCAATAGTATTTGTCTCGATCGGTTGAGCCTGGAACCTTATTGCGATTGAAATCGTAAACTCCAGCCTGACCTTTGGCAACGAAGTAGGGAATGATGTCGCCACCCATATCGTGACTAGAATCTGGCAATTCGCCATCTGATTCAACGGCTTCAATTAGTGCATCAGCATCGAAGACATAGTTACCCATAGAGACGAGGACTTCTTTAGGCGAATCGGGCAATCCGAGGGCGTCCTTCGGCTTCTCACGGAAACGACCTATGGAGGTGACATCACTCTGGTCCACTTCGATGACACCAAACTGATCTGCAAGTTTGATGGGCTGTCGAATAGCTGCAACAGTTACTTTTTTACCGGAGTCAATATGAGCCTGGACCATCTGATCAAAGTCCATCCGGTACACGTGATCAGCACCGACAACAACGACGATGTCCGGTTTTTCGTCACGGATAAGGTTCAAACTCTGCAGTATGGCGTCAGCGCTTCCCGAAAACCACCTTTTTCCCAGACGTTGTTGTGCGGGGACAGAAGCAACGTAAGCACCCAGTAAAGAGGACATGCGCCAAGTCTGTGAAACGTGGCGGTCGAGTGAATGTGATTTGTACTGAGTCAGTACAACTATTTGTCGAAGCCCTGAGTTGATCAGGTTAGAAATTGCGAAGTCCACGAGTCGGTACTGGCCGCCAAAGGGCACAGCAGGTTTCGCGCGGTCTTCAGTCAGAGGCATGAGCCTTTTTCCTTCGCCGCCGGCAAGAACTATTCCGAAAACCTTCGTTGGCATGTCTTCACAGTAAAGCAACTATGTAACGGTTGTGAAACATCCAGTGAAAAGATTTCAAAAAGTCACTTTTTCTCTGTCCTGTTGTAGCGTTCTTCACATGCGCGTTGATTTGCTTACCAAGGAGTATCCACCTGAGATTTACGGAGGGGCAGGTGTTCACGTCGCCGAACTGGTGAAAGCACTTCGAAACTCCATTGACGTTCAAGTCCGGTGTTTTGGTGCACCTCGCGACGAATCGGGTGTTTACAACTACAGAGTTCCAGCCGAAATGTCATCGGCTAATGCTGCTCTACAAACCATCGGTGTAGATCTCCTCATGGCAAATGACACTGCCGGGGCAGATCTGGTTCATTCACACACCTGGTATGCAAACGAAGCGGGACGCGTCTCACAGTTGCTCCACGGCATTCCCCACGTCATCACAGCCCACAGCCTCGAGCCCTTACGCCCCTGGAAGGCCGAACAGTTGGGTGGGGGCTACCGGGTCTCCAGTTGGATCGAAAAAGCAGCGTATGAATCTGCTGATGCGGTCATCGCTGTGAGCGGTGGAATGCGAACAGATATTCTTCGCAGCTATCCCACCGTAGATCCAGCGAAAGTTCATGTTGTTCATAACGGTATAGATGTCACGGCCTGGGCGCCCACCAGTAATCCTGAACTCCTTCAACACTGGGGCATTGATCCAGCACGACGCTCGATCGTTTTCGTCGGCCGCATTACTCGTCAGAAGGGCCTGCCGTATCTCTTGGAGGCGGCTCAGCAGCTCCCTGAGGATGTTCAATTGATTTTGTGTGCAGGTGCACCGGACACTCCTGAAATACTCGCAGAGGTCACCACACGTGTTCAACAGCTTCAACAGAGCCGGGAGGGTGTGATTTGGATTTCTGATCATCTTCCTCGACACGAACTCGCCGCAATTTTGAGTTCAGCAACATCCTTCGTCTGCCCTTCGATATATGAGCCCCTCGGCATCGTGAATTTAGAAGCTATGGCATGTGGAATCCCTGTTGTAGGTACAGCGACAGGGGGCATACCCGAGGTGATAGATAACGGTGTGACCGGATGGCTCGTCCCCATCGAGCAAGTCCAAGATGGCACCGGTACACCGTTGAATCCAGAACTCTATGTGAATGACCTTGCACAAGCGATGATTTTTGCAGTGTCAGATCCACAACGTGCACAGCAGATGGGCGTCGCTGCGCGTGAACGTGCACGACTTCATTTTGATTGGACGGCAATTGCTGACCAAACACGGGCCATATACGACCTCGTCTGTCGCTAACTCTCGTTAGCATTGAGTCATGGTTCAAGTTCTGTCTTTCAACAATGCTTCTCTCGAGCGCGAGGGCAACACTCTCGTTAACAACTTGAACTGGCTTGTAACCAGCGACCAGCGTTGGATTATTCTTGGTGCAAATGGAGCAGGTAAAACCTCTGTTCTTGACCTCGCCGCAGCCTGGGACGTGCCAACTTCTGGACACGTCACAGTATTGGATGAAGATCTCACATCTGCTGATCCTGAATGGCTTCGCCCACGTGTCGGTTTTGCATCCTCGAGCATGTCCAAGCGCATCCCTGCAACAGAAACTGTCGAAGATGCCGTCGTGACCGCAGCTTATGCTGCTGCAGAACGTCGCGGTGAAGAATATGACGAGCTAGACCTGCGCCGCGCCCGCCGCGTTCTTAACGAATGGCGATTAGGAGATTTGGCCAACAGGACAGTGCTTTCACTCTCAGAAGGAGAAGCAAAACGTTTACAGATTGCTCGTTCCATCATGACGGACCCTGAGCTTCTGCTTCTCGATGAGCCCACAGCGGCCTTGGATCTTGGTTCACGCGAAGAGATTTTACAGATGCTTGGTTTCTTTGCTGGTAATCCTTCAGCACCGGCCATCGTCATGGTGACGCACCATGTGGAAGAGATTCCTTTGGGGTTCACTCACGTTCTTCTCATGAAAAATGGGTCAGCTGCCTACGCGGGACCGCTTGCCACTACTTTGACGAGCGAGAACCTCAGTGATGTTTTCGGAGTGAAAGTGACCGTGTTCAACAATGCTGGTCGTTATTCTGCACAAGCAACGCTCTAAGTTTCTGATAACATGGTGAGTCGGCCTCGTTCGATTCACGAACGGCTGAAAGTTTTTGTTCTTCACACCATGTGCTGAACAGTCTCCCTATTGAAGGAAATTTCCATGAAGTCTGACATTCACCCCGAATACGCACCCGTCGTTTTCCACGACCTTGCTTCGGGCGAGTCGTTCCTTACCCGTTCCACCGTGACCAGCTCGAAGACGGTGACCTGGACTGATGGCAACGAGTACCCCGTTATTGACGTGGAAATCTCAAACGCTTCTCACCCCTTCTACACCGGAAAGCAGCGCATCATGGACTCTGCCGGTCGTGTGGAGAAGTTCAACAAGCGTTTCGCTGGGTTCGGTCAGTAGGCTCGCACACCAGTATCAAGAAAGCCCGGTCATTGACCGGGCTTTCTTCTGTTAAGTCTTAGCGAACTGGCCAGAGACCGTCGCCCGGATAGACCGGCAAATTTTGGCTTCTGCGCCAGTTTGCGTAGCTTTCTGCTTGCTCCTGCGCCCAAACAACTTGAAGGTCGTGCAGCTCAGTGGCCGGATATGCAAGATCAGCCGCATATTTCTTACCAATTGCCTGTGCGACACGACCAGCAGCGATGGCATCGGCAGAAGCATCATGTGCATCAATGAGCTCAACTCCATAGTGGGCAGAGGCAGCTTCTAGAGTTCGTTTTCCCTTGCGATATTTGTCAACTTGCTTATCAATAATGAGCGGGTCAATAATCGGGCGGGGGAGTTCGAGAGGGTCGAAACCGTATCGTTTTGCTTCGCGGTCCAAAATGGTGAAGTCGTAAGCAGCGTTGTAAGCGACAACACCAATACCGGCATTCAAGAAGGCTTGGATCTTCGTTAATATTTCAAAGACAGAATCAGCTGCGGGGGCGCCCTCAGCACGCATTCGTTCCGTCGTAATCCCGTGCACCGCAGTAGCTTGTTCCGGGATATCGATTCCGCAGTTTATGAGCCAATCTGTGCGGTCTTCAACTTCGCCATAGGGGTTGAGGACACTCACATGCGCTGACACAATTCTGGTGGTATCAGGTTGGATACCGGTCGTTTCTGTGTCGAAAACGGCTAAAACATTGGCCCATTCGGGCAATCCTGTGTTACTCACCAGTTCACTCTAGGCTCTCCCACCGACATGAAGGTTGAAATAGCACGGTGCGCCTACACTTGAGGCAATGCCTGCTGTATCTCCCTTTGCTGCCACACTCGCTTCTATTCCCACCGCCGAAGCGTCCGTTGTGGTGAACGGCATCACAACCCAGTACTGGGAATATGGTCCAGCTACAGCACCTCTCCAGCTGGTGATGATTCATGGATTTCGAGGAGATCATCACGGTTTAGAGCCGATCGTTGCGGAGCTGGGGCCAGAAGTTCACGTGATCATTCCTGATCTGCCAGGTTTTGGTTCCTCGCAAGCACTCCCTTCGCCTGCGGATATCAACGCATATGCAGCGTGGCTGACCGGATTTCTTTCGGTAGTTCCCGGGGGAGAGCAAGCTGTTGTCCTTGGCCATTCTTTTGGTTCGATTGTGGTTGGCGCAGCGGCAGCCTCAGACTTAGTCAATCAACGCATCATTTTGATTAATCCCATCGCAGCTAATGCACTCACAGGTCCTCGTGGTGTGATGACTCGCTTAGCCGTCCTGTATTACAAAATCGCTGCAGCCCTTCCTGAAAAAGCAGGATTTTCTTTACTGAAAAACAGACACATTGTGCGCATTATGAGTAACACTATGGCTAAAACTCATGATCCCAACCTGCGCGAATGGATTCATGAACAGCACGATGCGTATTTCAGTGTTTTCGAATCCCGGGACTCCGTATTGGAAGCCTTCGAAACATCCGTCTCAAACGACGTCAGCCAATTTGCTCGCCGAATTCATCAGGATGTGTTGATGCTTGTGGCAGATCGTGACGATATCACTGCACTCCCTGAACAATATGAGCTTGCTGCTCGTATCCCTGGAGCCAGAATGGAAGTAGTCGCCGGTGTGGGCCACCTCGTTCACTACGAAGCCCCGGACTTTGCTGCGAAGCACATCCGAGAATTCTTGGGCATAGGTCGATCTTCATGAAGATTTTTTTCGACTGCAGATACGTCCGCACGGATCACCATGACGGTATTTCTCGTTTCAGTGCTCGTTTGGTGGAGGAGTTAGCTCCCCTTGCTCAGCAGGACGGCCACTCTTTAACCATGCTCATTAGTGATGAGCGTCAACTCTCACTTCTTCCACCCCTGGCCTGGGAAAAAGTATCTGGACCTACGAGTGGCCGTGAACCCTTCGTGGCTCGTCAGATCAACACCTTTTCGCCAGATATTGTTTTCAGCCCTATGCAGACCATCGGTGCTCGCGGAAAAAAGTATCCCCTCGTTCTCACCGTTCACGACCTCATCTATTACGCTCATCCCACACCACCTCGCCAGTTCAATTGGGCTGTTCGTGCGTTATGGCGGTTGTATCACACGGCATGGTGGCCACAAAGAATGCTTTTAGGACGCAGCAATGCCGTCGTAGCTGTCTCTGAGACAACAAAAAAGCTCATCGCTCAACACAAGCTGACGACAAAACCTGTGTATGTGGTTCCTAACGCTGCAGATTCTGCAGATTCCAATCACTCCACAGCCTCTGCTTCACACCGCGACAAATCCATCATCTACATGGGGTCTTTCATGCCCTACAAGAATGTGGAAACACTTGTTCGCGCCGTGGCGCTTTTGCCTGAATTCACCCTGCACCTCCTCAGTCGCATTTCTGACACAGACCAACGTCGCCTGAGCGCACTCGCGCCCTCAGCGCAGATTAACTTCCACAACGGCATCAGTGATGAAGAGTACTTTGAACTCCTCGGCCAGGCCACAGCACTTGTGACAGCTTCACGGGATGAAGGTTTCGGTATCCCGCTCGTGGAGGCAATGAGTGTGGGAACCCCTATTGTTGTCTCAGATATCGCAATATTTCATGAGATTGGTTCAACCGCAGCGTTATATGCGCCCTCGGATTCACCGGAAGAATTCGCCGAGCATATTCGCGCTCTCACGGATCCACAGTTGTGGCGCGAACGTTCTCAAGCCTGTCTTCGCCAGTCAGCACAGTTCAGCTGGAAAAACTCTGCGCAGAAACTACTCGATGTCCTCGTAGAGGTTGCTCGCGCCTAGTTTCGTTGCGAGCTCGCTCAGCACATCACTCGTGCCGTTTTCAATCTTGATAGTGGCTTTCTTGTCGCCTTTCGTTTCACCACGGTTCACGATGATGACGGGCATACGTTTGCGACGCGCCTGCTCCAATAGACGTAGTCCTGAGTTGACGGCGAGCGACGAGCCGGCAATGAGAAGAACATCAGCTCTTTTCACCAAGCTTGCTGCGGCGCCGAATATTTTCAGTGGGACGAACTCCCCAAAAAATACAACATCAGGTTTGAGAATTCCACTACACACCGTGCACTGGGGAATCACAACGTTGTCAAAATCTGTGACGTTCACGTCCCCATCCGGTGCCAACACAATGTTTCGCAGTTCGTCTAGCCAAGGATTGAGTGAACTCAGTGTTGTTTCGATGCCGGAGCGGTCGAATTGTTGACCACAATCCAGGCAAATGACGCGATCTAGACTGCCATGAAGATCAACAACGTGTGCGCTTCCAGCGCGGCGGTGAAGACCATCTACGTTTTGGCTGATGACTCCTTCAATAATGCCGGCTTGTTCCATAGCGGCCAATGCAAGGTGACCCTGGTTGGGCTCTGCCTCAGAGAAGTGCTTCCACCCCACGTGTGCACCAGCCCAGTAGCGCTGACGTGAACGGGGCGAGCTGAGGAAGTCCGAGATATTCATTGGAGTGCGTTTGGACGCACCTTTACCTCGATAGTCTGGGATTCCTGAGTCAGTAGAGACACCCGCACCCGTCAAAACCGCCACTCTTCGGCCAGCAATGAGCTCAACGAGAGAGTCAATACCCTCAACATGAGTACCCTGGGTCAAAATTGCGGCCATGGCCGCAAGCCTAAGACACCCGCGTTTCATTCATGTTTCGTCTTACTGGCAGACTGAACGCATGGCTTCCATCGTTCACATCGCTGATCTCGAACACGAGGGGCTGCAGGACTATGTCGGGTTGACGGACGTTGCACTGCGGAAAAATACTGAGCAGAGCAATGGTCTGTACATTGCAGAATCAAGCAAAGTTATCGAGCGTGCACTCCACGCAGGTCACCGCCCACGTTCTGTACTGCTGCAAGAACAGTGGTTGTCAGCTATTGAACCGCTTCTGAGCGATTTCCCTGAATGTACTGTTTTTGTTGGGTCGTCAGAGCTCATCGAGCAGATTACTGGTTTTGACGTTCATCGCGGGGCACTTGCATCGATGGAACGGCCAACTCTTCCTAATCCCGCTGATCTACTCGCTGCTGCGACTCGGGTAGTAGTTCTCGAAGACATCGTTGACCACACTAATGTGGGTGCAATTTTTCGTGCAGTTGCCGGCTTAGGCGCTGATGCCGTTTTCGTCACACCTCGGTGTGCTGATCCTTTGTATCGCCGCTCTGTTCGCGTTTCAATGGGAACTGTCCTTCAGGTGCCGTGGACGAGACTTCCGGAATGGACAGATGCGCGTGAGTTACTGCATGACGCTGGTTTTCATATTGCTGCTCTCGCCCTTGCGGAAGATGCTGTCACCTTAAGAAGTTTCGTGCTCAACCCGCCACACAAGGTTGCATTGGTTTTAGGGTCTGAGGGTGATGGTTTATCTCGTCAAGCTCTGGAGGTAGCGGACACCGTTGTGACTATTCCGATGCTGCACGGCGTAGATTCACTCAATGTGGCTTCGGCGAGCGCCGTCGCGTTATACGCACTGAACTCCTAGTCTTCAGTAAAGTTCTGGAGGTGCCTTCTCCTGCTGTATATCGTCGTCGCCGACAAGTGTTCTTTGGTGCTCTTTCGCTGCTTATAGGTTTTAGTGCCTTTCTCCTGATCGTAGCTCTGGCCCCGTTACCACCAGCGCTTGTGACCCTTTCTGTGCCCTCAACTATTTCTCAAGCACCTTCAAGCGTTGTATTGCCGCCTGTGGGCACTACTCAGGTTGTTGCGGATGGATTTGGTGTTATTGCTGAGTTCGGGCCTCTGGAAAAGCGCCCCATAGCCAGCATCACGAAGACAATTACCGCACTCGTCGTCCTCGATGCGAAGCCGTTGAGCGACGCAGAAGATGATGGTCCTTCTATCACTTTCACGGAAACGGACGTGGAAATCCTCCGCGAAACGAAAGCTATGTTGGGTTCATATGAAGAGCTCAGTGCTGGTCTCACTCTGAGCGAAAAGCAGGCGATGACGGTCATGATGCTGTCCAGTGCCAATAACTATGCAACAAGCTTGGCCGTGTGGGCGTATGGTTCGATGGATACATACCTTGCAGCGGCGCACGAATGGCTTGATGCCCATGGATTAACGGGGACGAGCGTCTCTGATGCAAGTGGACTCGACGATGGTTCAGCAAGCACGCCGTCAGATCTCGTCACCATTGGTCAGTTGGCCATGGAAAATCCTGCACTTGCCTCCATTGTTGGTACTGTTTCCGCCGAGATTCCAGGGGTAGGGCTCGTTCGCAATGGCAACAAGTTGCTGGGTACACATGGTGTCGATGGCATTAAAACAGGAACCACGCTTGCTGCTGGTGCGTGTCTGTTGTATTCCTCACATTTCGCAGTTGGTGATCACGTTATCCATGTCACAGGAACCACTCTTGGAGAAGACACTCATGCACAGTTGCGTGAAGATGTAGGGGCAATGCTCGACAGCATCCAGCAGAATTTCCACGAAGTTCCCGTACTTACTCAAGGCTCTGAGGTGGGGACCTTCACCACAGCGTGGGGCGAAACGGGAACACTGCTCGCCGCAGATTCACTGACCGAGCTTGTGTGGGCGGATACACCCATATCCGTTTCTTCAGAGTTGAATACTTTCTCCGGGGGAGAGTCGGGGAGCGCACAAGGCTTACTGACCATTTCATCAGGTGTCTCTTCACGGAGTGTTTCGGTTCTTCTGGGAACCTCAATTCATGACCCTGGTCTGAGTTGGCGCCTGTCACACCTGGGCGAACTGTTCTGATCTGTTTAGGATGGACACATCATGACGGCTGAATCGACTCACATTGGTTCCTTCGCCGCAGAACATCTCTCACCTGCGTATCCTTCCCGTGCACCTTGGGGAACAGCAGAAAACCTTCGTGCGTGGCAAACGGAAGCACTGGACGCATATTTCCTTCATCAGCCGCGAGATTTCCTTGCCGCCGCTACCCCGGGTGCCGGTAAAACTACGTTCGCACTCCGCCTCGCAACAGAATTACTGCGGCGTCGAGAAATTGACCGCATCACCGTAGTCACCCCCACAGAGCACCTCAAATCTCAGTGGGCTGAAGCTGCGCACAAGGTTGGCATTAAACTCGATCCGCATTTCACCAACGCGCATAAGCGCCACAGTAAGCAGTTTCATGGCGTTGCCGTGACGTATGCGCAGATTGCCATGAAAGCTCATGTTCACAAGGAGCTGACCGAATCTGGCAGAACTCTCGTGATTCTTGATGAAGTCCATCATGGTGGGGATGCACTGAGCTGGGGCGATGCCATCAGAGAAGCATTTGACCGCGCCACCAGACGCCTTTCCCTGACTGGTACCCCCTTCCGCAGCGATACCGCCCCGATCCCATTTGTGAGTTATCTTCCTGATCGGGATGGTGTCCTCGTCTCGCAAACTGATTATGACTATGGATATGGACGTGCACTCAGCGATGGTGTTGTTCGGCCTGTGATGTTTATGGTCTACGCCGGTTCTATGCGGTGGCGCACCAGGGCTGGTGAGGAGATGGAAGCTCGCCTGGGGCAGGACAACACGAAAGACGTCACTACGCAGGCATGGCGTGCTGCACTCGCACCTACAGGGGAGTGGATACCTCAGGTTCTACAAGCGGCGAATACACGTTTATCGGAAGTTCGGAACAATATTCCTGATGCTGCGGGTCTCATCATTGCCACTGATCAGGATGACGCCCGCGAGTATGCAAAAATTCTCCGCACCATCACCGGTGAAGAACCCACTGTTGTTGTGAGTGACGAGTCTGGTGGTAGTCAGAAAATTGACGATTTCTCTGCAGGAAGTTCTCGGTGGATGGTCGCCGTGCGTATGGTGTCGGAAGGCGTTGATGTTCCTCGATTAGCCGTCGGTGTCTATGCCACCAGCGCAGCAACACCTTTGTATTTTGCGCAAGCTATCGGTCGTTTTGTTCGTGCACGTCGTCGTGGTGAGACGGCAACAGTTTTTCTGCCAAATGTTCCTAGCTTGATGCAACTTGCAGAAGAACTCGAAATCCAACGTGATCATGCACTCGAACGTCGACTGAAACCTGGAGAAGATCCCGAGTATCCGGAAGCTTCAGAATTTGATCAAGCTCAACGCGAAGAATCAGCCTCTGATGAGCTGGGGGACGAGCTCAACGAGTTCGCAATATTAGGTTCAGATGCCAGTTTCGAGAGGGTGATGTATCAAGGAGAAGAATTTGGTGGTTATGCAGAGCCCGGCAGTCCGGAAGAATTTGATTTCCTAGGCATCCCAGGGATTCTCGAACCAGAGCAAATTTCAGAGCTTCTGCTTCAACGCCAACGCCGCCAGGCTCAGCGAGGAGCTCAACGCTCCTCAGATGTTGCGACTGCTCGAAACATCCCCTTGCATCGCAATCTTAAAGAACAACGCGCACTGCTGAATTCCCTCGTAGCTCTTTGGAGCAAACAAACGAACACCCCCCATGGAATCGTTCATACGGATCTTCGGCAAAGTTGCGGCGGTCCTGCCGTCGCGCAGGCGACCGTGGCGCAACTTCAAGCACGAATCGACCTCATGCGTCGACGCATTTACAGTCCACGTTCCTAACTAGATATAGAACTACTTTCTCAACACGCCACAACATCAAGTAGTTATCGAATGTTTTTCCCTTTCCCGGAGGTACTATTTCTGCATGTCTTGTATTCGATTTAACACTCCTGCACAACGTGCACAGCTCGATCGTTTGCGTGCAGATAAGCAATTAGCAGATACTGCAGTTGCTCAATTCCTCGGCCCTGAGTTTGGTGAAACGAAAATTAACCGCCTCAGGATTATGGCTGAAGATAAGAACCCCAAAATCCGTGAAAGCGTGGCGTTGAGTTACCACGTACCTGAAGAAGTGATGTGGGCATTAGCAAAAGACAAGAACGAAGGTGTTCGAATTTGTGTTGCCCGTAATGAGACCACTCCGTGTGACATCTTGAGATACCTCGCGTCCGATAAGAGTGAACAGGTGCGCAGTTGGGTCGCCGTAAATTTCTTCGTCCCGCAAGACACTATGGAAGCGCTTGCAGGAGATCAGAGTGAATCCGTGCGGAAGCTAGTGGCGTGGAAAGCTGATCTCGCTGAACAAGAGCTCGTTTCTCAGCATTAGGCAGTGTTATAACGCAAGAAATCCCCGACCATTCAACCGGGGATTTCTTATTGTGCGCGAAGGGGGACTTGAACCCCCACGTCCTTACGGACACTAGCACCTCAAGCTAGCGCGTCTGCCATTCCGCCACCCGCGCAGGTGTTGGTGTTTAACCACCGAATGACAACATTAGCACGAAGAAATATGCTCAATGTTCACGTCGCTGCGTCGAATGGACTTTGCCCCCGATAGTCTCGCCGGTATGGGTTTCTTTGAGGCGATATTTCTAGGCTTTATTCAGGGCCTGACAGAATTCATTCCGGTTTCTAGTTCAGCTCATTTACGAATTGTTGGTGAATTACTGCCGAGCGCTGTTGACCCTGGCGCAACTTTTACAGCCATTACCCAACTTGGAACTGAAGCAGCCGTCGTTGTGTACTTTTGGCGGGATTTGGTACGTATCGTGAAACAGTGGTTGTTCTCACTCGTGCGCAAGGTTCCACGCAATGACCCTGATGCTCGCATGGGCTGGCTCATCATCGTAGGTTCCATCCCCATCATTGTTCTAGGGCTTGTTTTTCAAGATCAGATTGAAACTACTTTGCGGTCACTGTGGATTGTGGCAACAATGCTCATTGTTTTTGGAATTTTGCTCGGAATCGCAGATGTTGTGGGGAAGAAAACAAAAAACCTCCAGCAGCTCACGGTCGGGAGAGGAATCATCTTTGGTTTCGCCCAAGCTCTTGCTCTCATTCCGGGCGTGTCCCGCTCTGGGGGAACGATTACAGCCGGTTTATTTATGGGCTTCAACCGTAGTTCTGCCGCTCGATACTCTTTCCTTTTGGCGTTACCTGCTGTCTTTGGAAGCGGCCTGTACCAACTAGTTAAGAGCTTTAATGAGCCTCAAGTATTCACGGGTATTGAAACATTAGCTGCCACCGTTGTTGCATTCATCGTAGGGATCGGTGTGATCGCATTCCTTATGAACTGGTTAGGAAAGCACAGTTTCTGGCCATTTGTTATCTACCGCATCGCGCTGGGGAGCACCCTCTTGGTGCTGCTTGGTGCAGGAGTTCTCCAAGGCTAAGGACCAGGAGGATTTTCTGGCGTACCGTCTAAAGGCTTATCTGTAGACCTCAGGAATCTTTCGAACTCTTGGGCTAGCGATTCACCTGACGCCTCGGGGGAGTCGACCATATCTCGAGCTTGTTCAAGCTGCGCAATATAGGCGGACATGTCTTCGTCTTCGGACGCAAGCTTGTTGATGTTTTCTTCCCAGGTTGCTGCCTCTTCGACAAGTTCACCGCGGGGAATCACGACATCGACAATTTCTTCGAGTTTGTCGATGAGAGCCAATGTTGCTTTGGGGCTTGGTCCCTGGTGAACGTAGTGGGGGACAGAAGCCCATATAGCGAGGGTGGGAATGTCTGCCTCTTCGGCAGCAGCGGCAATGACGCTCAGAATTCCAACGGGTCCTTCATAGGTGCTGCGTTCAACCTCAAGGGAGTGTCTCACCCCAGCATTTTCACTAGACACAAAGGTAGAGATTGGACGGGTATGTGGAACATCAGCGAGCATGGAGCCCAAGAGAACAATCGCCGAAATATCAGCGGCAAGTGCGACATCTAAGATTTCGTTTGTGAATGTCAACCAGTTCCTGCTGGGTTCGACTCCTTGGAGCAAATATATATTTCCAGCGTTTGCGCCGGTGACATCGAGGAGAGCATCTTCAGCAATGGAAGGAACAACATCAGCGGGGACCATGGGAGCATACAAAATCGATGTAGGCCAGGTCAGAGCGCGATTTCCATCATCATCGAAACCGATGGTCGGACGGTTGAATTGAAAGTCGTAATATGTTTCTGGATCGACGGTGTGTAGAGGGAAAACATCCAGCTGCTCTTGAAGAGTTCGCACGGCAGAGCTAGCAGCTTCACCCGCGTCATTCCAACCTTCAAAGGCAACGACAAGCAGCCGCCCCCGGAATGGATTGTGTGTTTCGCTCACTGCAGTGAACCCCGTTCTTTTCATCTCCAGAATACCGGGCTCATTGGACAAGTAGTCTTGAGATGTGAACACATCTGAATTTTCTGTTGAACTCCCAGAAGCCGTGCTCTGGGATATGGATGGAACAATCATCGATTCAGAGGAATACTGGATTCTTGCTGAAACAGAGCTTGTAGAACTGTTTGGTGGTTCTTGGAGCCATGAAGATGGTCTCAAGCTAGTTGGAAATGGACTTCCATTCACTGCTAAGCAACTTCAAGAAAGTGGCGTCACACTCAGCATTGATGAGATTATCCAAGCTCTGACAAGTCGTGTTCTTGAACTGTTAGACGAAGCAGTGCCCTGGCGTCCGGGTGCGGTTGAGCTCATGCATCAGATACAGTCACTGGGGATCCCGCAAGCGTTGGTCACGATGTCCATACAACGGATGGCGCGGACAGTAGCTGGATACATCCCCAACGCCCCGCTGGGAATTGTTATTGCCGGTGATGATGTGATGGAGCCTAAGCCTGCTCCAGAGGCCTATCTGCTAGCTGCCGAAAAGCTAGGGGTGGACATCACTCACTGCGTAGCAATCGAGGATTCACCCGCCGGATGTCGATCTGCAATTTCAGCAGGAGCGGTGACCCTTGGTGTGACTCACCTTGTGAGTTTAGATTCTGTGCCCACTACTCACACACTTCCCACCCTGGTTGGTGTCACCGCTTCAGATGTACTCGACCTCTTTGCCGCAACCGAGAAAGCTTCACGATGACTCATCACGAGACGCCCCGCTACATGCCTGGTCCATTTCGTGCAGGAGACAGATGTCAGCTGACCGATCCCAAGGGAAAAATCAACACGGTCTCACTCAAGCATGGAGATGAGTTTCATACTCACCGTGGTGTCGTTAAGCACGACGACATTATCGGCCTTCCAGATACCTCCGTTGTCCTCAATACTTCGGGGGTTGAATACCTCGTCATGCGTCCCCTTCTCATCGACTTTGTAATGTCGATGCCCCGTGGTGCAGCCATTATTTATCCCAAAGAAGCTCAGGCAATCTTGGGGCAAGCAGATATTTTCCCTGGTGCACGCGTTGTGGAAGCAGGGGTTGGCTCAGGAGCACTTTCGCTCTGGCTGCTGCGTGCTATCGGACCAACCGGATTTCTGTACTCTTTTGAACGACGAGAAGAATTTGCCGACATTGCCCGTGCAAACGTGTCCACATTCCACGGATACACACCTGAAAACTGGTCAGTTACAGTAGGTGATCTTCAAGATGCACTCCCCAAGACAGTCGCAGCTGGCCAAGCCGATCGCGTGGTTTTAGACATGCTCGCACCCTGGGAATGTGTGGAGATGGCAGCTGACGCACTGGTCCCGGGCGGAGTTGTTCTCATGTACGTCGCCACCGTGACTCAACTCTCACGTGTCGTGGAAGCTTTACGTGAATCAGGCCAATTCAGTCACCCACAATCAAGTGAAACCATAGTTCGTGGTTGGCACGTAGAAGGTCTGGCAGTTCGCCCAGAACATCGAATGATTGGCCACACGGCATTCCTTGTCTCTGCAAGGAAATTAGCTCCCGGAACTGTTCTGCCCGATCTCAAGCGACGTGCTTCGAAGAGCGACTTCAGTGCTGAAGACCTGGAAGCTTGGACTCCGGGAGTGCTGGGTGGGAGAGAAATTAGCGCGAAGAGTTTACGTAAACGCGTGAAGAATGCCACTGAAAGTGCTGAACTTTCTCAGGCAGCAGACAGCTAGTCTCCGCTTTTTCACAGGTTAATCACTTTATGCTGGACTCGTTCATAACAACCCGTGATGAACTTCATTTTTTGCGAGGAATTGTGCGTCGTACTATCGGAATTATTGCTGGAGTAGCTCTCATTGCTGGTCTCACAGCATGTTCGTCAGGCTCTGCAGCGGATCAATGCACGTCCCTCGCGAGTGAAGGATCGGCGGTGCAGTCCGTCAAGGTCACGGGAGAGTTTGGTGAAAAGCCAACTGCAGACTTCACAGCACCCTTATCGGCTGAGTCCACCGAACGCATGATCCTTTCTAAGGGTGACGGAAACCTTGCCGTCCCCAATGGAACTATTCAGGCGGACTTTACTTTTTACAACGGCACAACAGGTGAACAGTTAGGCCAAACCGCCTATGACGGTTCAACACTCAATCCCTTGCCGCTCAATGACGACAATATGATTCACGGAATGGTTGCAGCCTTTCAATGTGCACCGGTAGGGAGCCAAATCGTCGCAGTTATGGCGCCCAATGATTTGCTCGATCCCTCCGGCAACCCTATTGCCGGTCTTGATGGAAAAACCTCTATCGTGATCGTTGCCGATTTGGTTTCCGCCAGTATTTCTCGCGCTAACGGTAAAGATCAGACTGCTCCTGATGGGCTCCCCAAGGTTGTCCTCGATCCTAATGGGGTTCCCGGGATTACTATCCCATCTACAGATGCCCCCAAGGACTTGAAAGTAGCTGTACTCAAGAAAGGCGACGGAGCTGTTGTCACGGCTGACTCTACGGTAACCGTGCACTACACAGGCGTGACATGGATAGACGGCAAGGTATTCGATTCCAGCTGGGCCAAAAACACACCACTGACTCTTCAACTCTCAAACTTTGTTCCTGGATTCCAACAGGCACTTGAAGGACAGACCGTTGGATCTCAGATTCTTGCGGTTATTCCTCCCGATCTTGCTTATGGCGAAAACGGTCAAGGGACCATTCCTGGTGGAGCGACATTAGTCTTTGTTGTTGACATTCTGGCGACGACTCCCTAACAGATATGTCACGCGCGGGAGCATCTCAAGTCAAGAAAGAAGACAGACTTTTTAGTCTGATTCTTGCCCTTGTGTCTTCCCGCGAAGGACTTACGAAGTCCGACATTCTTCAGACAGTTCGCGGCTACAGCGATGTGTACGACTTCAACGTTAATTCGGCGCTCGACAAAATGTTTGAACGCGACAAGTCAGAACTTCGTTCCATGGGAGTCGTTATCGATACTCTCGAGCTTGCTGAGGAAGAAGGCGAAACACACAACATTCGCTATTCCATTTCTCGAAATAATTATGACTTGCCTGACACGATTCGGTTCACCCCCGAGGAACTTACCCTCCTCAATGTTGCGGCAACGGCATGGCAAGAGGCATCTTTGTCCGCAGACTCTCGTCACGCGCTAACGAAGATTAAATCCTTGGGGATTTCTGCAAACGATCCACTCATTGGTGTTGCACCGCATATCCGTACCGATGATGTAGCTTTTGAAGTTATTGAGGATGCTCTTCAAAATGAGCTCATTCTGAGATTCAGCTATCTCAAACCGGGACAGTCACAACCGCAGACCCGAACTGCCGCTCCGCTGGCCATGTTGAATTGGCGGGGTCAATGGTATGTGCTCGCTCATGACCTCGATGCAGATGCACAACGAACATTCTTACTTCGTCGAATCGTTTCAGCTCCACAGCGCATTCCACAACGGACGTTTCCTCGGATTCCTGCTTCATATGCCCAGCAGCTTGAACAGGAACTTGTAGAGCGTTCTTTGGCCAATAAGGCGACGATAACCGTCATTTCAGGGTCGGATGCTGAAGTCAGACTTTCCTCACTGCTAGATGTCAGCATTTCCGGAACAAAATTGACATTTGGATATTCAGATCTTGAATTGCTTGCCGAAGAACTTGCTTCGTATGGTGACGAAGTAAACATCGCGTCACCCGAAGAATTGAAAGTAGCTGTCCAGCGTCGTTTCCAGGCCGTTCTCCTGGCACATTCGGAGAGTGGACTATGAGCGTTTCACGGCCGCGTTTAGAAGCTGCGGATCGCGTCACGCTTCTCATGTCTTTTGTTCCTTATCTTTTAGATCAGGGACCCGTCAGCGTTGACCAGATAGCTGAACACTTTGACATTTCCACCACTGAAGTTTCAGGACTCGTTCAACTCCTTGCCCTTTCAGGTTTGCCCGGTGGTGACGGTCTGTATCAACATCAGGACCTCTTTGATATCAATTGGGACCTTTTTGAAGAAGAGCAGATTGTTGAACTCTGGAATCACGTAGCTGTGGACGCAACTCCCAAGTTTTCATCTCGTGAGGCTGCTGCACTTGTTGCAGGCCTGCAGTACATCTCAGGCATCATTCCAGATTCCGACAAGTCCGTACTTCAGGCGTTACTCGCCAAGATCGCAGAGGGTGCTTCCGCTCACCCAGAAAACATTTTAATTTCGGCCGCACCTGTCCCCGTTGATTTAGAAATTATTCGTGATGCAGTTCGCACTGACAAAAGCATTACGTTCAGTTATCTCAATAGCCGAAGTGAGCGTCTAGACCGTGCCGTAGATCCGATCCGTCTCGATCTTGTTGGTCAGACGTGGTATTTACGTGGATGGTGTCACGCGCGTTCAGCACTGAGAACCTTTCGTCTTGACCGAATGAATAACCTCGCCTTATCCGGTGAACCACGTGTCTCTACTCTCACCGACGCGGATTTACCTGCTGAGTTGTTTGATGTTTCAGCAACAGATATTGAAGTGATTTTCCTCGTCAATAAGAAAGCATTGCCTTTTCTTTCCCCCTATAAACCACGAGTAGTTGCCTCTGTCAGTGATGACGAAGTCACAGTTGCAGTTGGTTTTGCAGATATGGGGGCTGTTCCTAGATTTGTGATGCAACTCCCAGGTGCCATCACCGTTCAATCACCTCCAGAGGCGAGAGAGCTGGTTATTTCCTGGGCGAAACGCTCACAGAGAACCGATACCCCGTAAACTAGAACAACACCTCGCAACTCAAAGGAAGACACGATGCTAGGAAATCTCTCCGGATGGCACTTGCTCATCATCATCGCCATTGTTCTGTTGCTTTTTGGTGCACCCAAGCTTCCTGGTCTAGCACGTTCTCTTGGTCAGTCCATGCGTATCTTCAAGTCTGAAGTGAAGCAGATGAAGGATGACGAGAAGCCTGCAGACACCGCATCTGAATCAAGCGACTCGTCCAAGTCCGCTTAATACGTTCGTGGCGGCCCGTCAGCGTCGTACGAACGACAAAGGAAGAATGTCCCTGGGTGGACATCTAGTTGAGTTGCGAAAAAGGCTCTATTTAGCTGCCGTATTCATCGTCGCCGGTGCAGTTGTCGGTTGGTTTCTGTCTGACTACATTCTGGATCAACTTCGAGAACCTGTTTTTATGGTGGGAGTCGACCAATCACGTGTTGCGACGCTCAACTACGACAGCATCACCGGAGCCTTTGATCTCAAACTCCAGATAGCTTTGACCGTGGGGCTAATAATCTCGAGCCCCTTCTGGCTTTACCAAATATGGGCCTTTTTTATGCCCGGCCTCACGAAGAAAGAATCAAAGTACACACTTGGATTTTTCTTCAGTGCAATACCCCTATTTATAGCTGGCTGTGCTGCAGGATGGTATGTCTACCCCCACATTGTGGTCCTGATGACCAGTTTTGCGCCGAGTGAAGACGCAACCATCCTGACGGCTAAGGGATATTTCGATTTTGTCCTCAAACTCGTCATTGTTGTGGGCATAGCATTCGTTTTGCCTGTGTTTCTCGTGTTATTCAACTTCGCTGGAATAATTAGCGCCAAGAGCATCCTGAAGTCCTGGCGGATAGCTGTTTTGCTTATTGCTCTATTCACAGCAATTGCTACTCCTGCCGCTGACATACTTTCGATGTTCCTCTTGGCTATTCCGATGGTTTTGTTATATTTCATGGCCGCAGGAATAGCCTGGCTTCACGATCGCCGCCTGGCAAAGAAAAGAGCCATTATGGAAACCGATCTTCCGAGCCAGCTCCCACCCACAGAAAAGCTGTCAGCCTAGTTGTGGCTGAGCTTTCTGCAGCTGAGCGTTTTGCGCAGGCGCAAGTTCGCAACAAAACACCATTAGTTAATGCGTTTCGGGAGAAGCGACCCTTTGATCTTGACCCCTTCCAAATAGCGGCCGCCAATGTGTTGGAAGCGGGAAATAGTGTTCTTGTAGCGGCTCCTACGGGTGCTGGTAAAACAGTGGTCGCTGAATTTGCCGTGTACCTCGCTATGAACAGCACCAGTGACAAGGTTTTTTACACAACTCCCATGAAGGCACTATCGAATCAAAAATACAACGAGTTTGTAGCGGAGTGGGGTGCTGAAAACGTCGGTATCTTGACCGGGGACACCAACGTCAATTCCAGCGCTCGAATCGTGGTGATGACCACGGAAGTTTTGCGAAACATGCTTTATGCAGATAGTGACCTTCTGACCAATCTCCGGTTTGTCGTGATGGATGAAGTTCACTATCTCGCAGATAGATTCCGGGGTGCTGTCTGGGAAGAAGTGATCATTCACCTGCCTGAGTATGTGCGCCTTGTTGGTTTAAGTGCGACCGTTTCGAACGCGGAAGAATTCGGTGATTGGCTCCAAGCAGTTCGCGGAAATACTGACATCATCGTCTCTGAGGACAGGCCTGTTCCACTCGACCAGCATGTATTAGTCGGAAATAAATTTATTGATCTCTTCGATTCAGCAGGTGCTGCAGCTACACATCGAGTGAATCCGGAACTCATCAAGCTTGCACATTCCACTCAACGCGCTCCACATATCCGCGGAGGAGGACGAAATTCACATCGTGGCGGAAAACAAAACCGTCACAATTTCTCACAGAATGCTCCGATTCAGGGTCGTATGGATCGTGCGGACATTATTGAAATGTTGGGGGAGAAGAACCTCCTTCCCGCCATTTCCTTCATTTTCAGCCGTGCTGGTTGCGATCAAGCAGTGTCTCAGGTGCTTCGCTCAGGCGTGAAACTTACAACAAAAGAGGAACGCGAAGAAATCCGGGACATCGTCGAAGAGCGTTGTCGCTCCATTGCAGACGAAGACCTCGGTGTTCTGGGCTATTGGCAATGGCTCGAAGGTTTGGAACTTGGTGTTGCCGCACACCATGCCGGTCTCCTTCCCGCCTTCAAAGAAGTTGTCGAAGAGCTGTTTCAGAAGAAACTCGTCAAAGTAGTTTTTGCCACAGAAACTCTCGCGCTGGGCATCAATATGCCGGCTAGAACGGTCGTACTTGAGAAGCTTGAAAAGTTCAACGGAGAAGCTCGTCTTCCTCTGACCCCCGGTGAGTACACTCAGCTCACCGGTCGTGCTGGACGTCGCGGTATCGATGTGGAAGGTCACTCCCTCATTCAGTGGTCACAGACCCTTGACCCACAAACGGTGGCCAATCTCGCAAGTCGTCGGACGTATCCCCTGAACTCTAGTTTTCGCCCAACTTACAACATGGCAATCAACCTGATTGAGCAGTTTGGTCGCTCTCGAACCCGAGATATTTTGGAGAGCAGTTTCGCTCAATTTCAAGCTGACCGTGCTGTTGTTGATCTCGCAACCAAGGTGAAGCAGCACGAGACCACTCTTGAAGGCTATGCAGAACCTATGCGTTGTCATCTCGGGGATTTTGCCGAATATGCAGCCCTTCGCAGGCAGCTCACAGATCTTGAAAAGCAAACGGAAGCCGGCTCTCGTGCGGCAAAGGAGAAACGCAGTACCCAACTGAATTCCTTGCGTAAAGACATGAAGTCACATTCGTGTCATCACTGTCCCGATAGAGAGCAACATGCTCGTTGGGCCGAACGGTGGTGGCGCCTCAAGCGAGATATTGACAAATTAGTTCAACAAATCAATACCCGCACGGGAGCAGTGGCACGCATATTTGATCGAGTGTGCTATGTTTTGGTTGACATGGATTACCTCATGAAGGATCCCCAAGGCACAGAATTTTCTCTTACTCCCAAGGGTGAATCTCTGGGAAAAATATACGGCGAGCGTGACCTTCTCATCGCAGAGAGTATTCGCCTCAAACTTTGGGAAGCGCTCGATGCACCCGGACTTGCGGCCATGGCGTGTGCAATTGTTTTCGAACCTCGACGTGAGGAAGGAATCATCAACGAACGATATCTGCCACGGGGCACCTTTATCGATGCACTTCATCAAACCCAAGAACTCTGGTCTGATCTAGAGGAACTTGAAAATTTCCATAAACTGCCCGGGACCAACCCCGTCTCAACTGGGCTCTGTTTAGCAATGCACAAATGGGCGAAGGGTTCTCGTTTAGATGATGTCCTTTTCGACGCAGATATGCCTGCTGGTGACTTTGTGAGATGGGCTAAACAAACTATCGATCTACTTGATCAACTTTCTCAAGTAACCAGTGGTCAGCTTCAGAAAACAGCTCGTCTTGCTTTGGATCAAGTTCGACGCGGCATCGTTGCATACTCCACGGTGGGCTAATGAGAAAACTCAATCTCTGGCTTGCACTGGCAGTGGCAACACTCTCAGGTTTTGTCTTGCAGAGTGCCTTTCCTGCCCTCGGAATATGGCCCTTGTCCATTCTGGGTGTTTTCCTTGTGCTGTGGACGTTGCTGGGACGTAAGTTTTGGATGAGTGTGTTGTTAGGCACGATCGCCGGAGCGAGTTTCTGGCTTTCCCTCATTAACTGGCTGACCTTATATCTTGGACCTGTTCCCTGGTTGGCACTCGCTCTCTTACAAGCAATTTTTTTTGGATTCGGTGCAGGCCTCATCTCTCTAGTTCTCAATCGAGGTCCACAGCGGTGGCCGTCACGATGGGGCCGTGTCGGTCTTGTCAGCATCGTGATCGCTGGTCTCTGGGTACTTCGTGAGGGTGTAACCAGTGTGTGGCCCTACGGTGGTTTTTCCTGGGGAAAGATAGCGCAGGCTCAATCTCAGAGTTTTTATGCCCATGATGTGGCTTGGGTAGGTACGGCAGGGCTGAGCTTTCTTGTCGTGCTTGTAGCCACCTTAGTTTTTCAAGTACTTCGCGAGCGTTCGATCAAACTTCTGTTGATTCCAGCTCTTCTCATGGTGGTGATGATTGTTTTTCCCACCTTTGCCATTACCGAAATCGGATATTCCAGAATTCTTGCTGTTCAAGGCAATTCCAAAGCTGGTCTCTTTGATGAACACTACCCCGGTGAAATTTTCCAAGATCACGTCTCCGGTACCCTTCCTTTTGCCGGTGAAGATATCGACATGGTGGTGTGGCCTGAAAATGCTACAGATATTTCACCTGACAAGTCCGCGCTTATCTCTCAGACACTGACCGCAGTTTCCAACCGAATGGATGCCCCTCTCGTTACAGGGGTCATCACTTCGAACGACAAGGACGAAAATTTCAATTCCTCCATCGTCTGGACTGATTCTGTGCAATCTCAATACGACAAAATCCACCCTGTTCCTTTTGCTGAATACATGCCTGATAGGCCATTCTGGAGAACATTCCAGCCGGAACTTGTTGATTTAGTCACGCGAGATTATTCCTTCGGTACACGCCCAAATGTTGTCGACATCGGAGGAACTGTGGCCGGTATTTCAATTTGCTTCGACATCACAGATGATCAACAGGCCTATGACATGATCGCGGGGGGTGCCGAGGTTATTCTGGCCCAGACAAATAATGCGGACTTTGGAAAAACATCGGAAAATCTTCAGCAATTGGCTATAGCTCGATTAAGAGCTATAGAGACGGGTCGTTCAGTCGTGAACATTTCCACGGTCGGAACTTCCGCCATCATTTCACCGACGGGGGAGACGATGGATAGTATCCCTGCCTATGAACCAGGTGCCATGTTAGACAACGTCCCGCTCAGTACGACGATGACACCAGCAATGTCTTTCGGTAGAACAATCGAGTGGTTACTTTCGATGGTTGGTCTCGTCGGCTTGGCGCTGTGTCTGCTGCCGCGCAGACCCTAGAATTGGAGTCTGAGAGCTTGACGAGACTGGAGTGAAGATGGCGAAGGAAAACGATTCATTCGTTCACCTCCACGTTCACTCTGAGTATTCGATGCTCGATGGTGCGGCACGGGTTAAGCCCCTCATTGAGGCAGCAGTTCAGGCAGAAATGCCAGCTATCGCCATCACCGACCACGGAAACATGTTCGGCGCATATGACTTCTGGAATGCGGCCACCGATGCAGGAATAAAACCGATCATTGGTACGGAAGCGTATCTCACACCGGGCACACACCGTTCAGATAAAACAAGAATTCGCTGGAACAACGGTGGAGACGATGATGTTTCTGGCGGTGGCGCGTATACGCATATGACCATGTTGTCCTCCTCGACCGAGGGTATGCACAACCTGTTCAAGATGTCTTCTCTGGCCTCCCTCGAGGGCTATTACTTCAAGCCACGTATGGACCGGGAACTTCTCAACACCTACGGCAAAGGACTTATCGCAACCACCGGTTGTCCGGGTGGCGAAATCCAGACCAGACTTCGGATCGGACAATACGCCGAGGCCCGTGAAGCAGCAGCTGAATTTCGGGATATCTTCGGCGCCGAGAATTTCTTTGTCGAAATTATGGATCACGGTTTAGATATCGAACGTCGAGTTGTGACCGACCTCATCAAGCTATCCAAAGACCTTGGCTTACCTTTAGTTGCAACCAATGACCTGCACTACACACACGCTCACGATGCAGATGCACACGCAGCTCTGCTGTGTGTGCAGTCAGGTTCCACACTGGATGATCCCAACCGGTTCAAGTTTGAATCAAACGAGTTCTATCTCAAATCTGCAGCTGAGATGCGCCGACTATTTTCTGAATATCCCGAAGCATGCGATAACACGTTGCTTATTGCTGAGCGGTGTGAAACGAGTTTCACTAAACGAGACCTGATGCCACGCTTCCCCGTCCCTGAGGGGGAGACCGAGGCTACTTGGTTTGCAAAAGAAGTCGATGCTGGACTCAAGCGCCGGTTCCCTCAAGGCGTCTCAGATGCACACCTCGCTCAGGCCAAGTATGAAGTTGATGTCATCATCCAGATGGGTTTTCCCGGCTACTTCCTAGTTGTATCAGACTTCATTGCCTGGGCACGAAATCAGGGCATCCGGGTTGGACCAGGTCGTGGTTCGGCAGCTGGTTCCCTTGCGTCCTATGCCATGGGCATCACTGAACTCGATCCGATTCATCACGGACTCATTTTCGAACGCTTCCTCAACCCTGAACGAGTCTCCATGCCCGATGTGGATGTCGACTTCGATGATCGTCGCCGTGGGGAAGTCATTCGGTATGTCACAGAGAAGTATGGCGATGACCGTGTTGCTCAAATTGTTACCTACGGAACAATCAAGGCAAAACAGGCGCTCAAAGATGCCTCACGTGTTCTGGGTATGCCCTATTCCGTCGGGGAAAAGCTGACCAAAGCAATGCCTCCTGCCATTATGGGCAAAGACATTTCCCTGACCGAAATCATGGATCCGCAGGCAGCTCGATATAAAGAAGCGGCAGATTTCCGTTCTGTACTCGAATCTGATGTTGATGCACAAACTGTATTTGCAACAGCTCAGGGCATTGAAAACCTCAAGAGACAATGGGGTGTTCACGCAGCTGGTGTCATTATGTCCGCAGAACCTTTGATGGACGTTATACCCATCATGAAACGTGAAGACGACGGCGCCATCATTACCCAGTTTGATCAGCCACCCTGTGAGTCGTTGGGCTTGCTCAAGATGGACTTCCTCGGGCTTCGAAACCTCACCGTTATTCAAGATGCTTTGGTGAACATACAAAACAACAGAGGGATCACTGTCGAGCCAGAAGGCCTTGATCTTGATCTCGATCAGCCCACCTACGATCTTCTTTCTCGCGGAGATACTTTGGGAGTATTCCAGCTTGATGGTGGCCCGATGCGTGCCCTGTTACGTCAGCTCAAACCAACGTGTTTCGAAGATATTTCTGCAGTTATTGCGCTCTACCGCCCCGGCCCCATGGGCATGAATTCTCACACCAACTACGCGTTGCGTAAAAATGGTCTTCAAGATATTGAACCCATTCACCCCGAACTGGAAGAACCACTTTCAGAAATTTTGGGCACCACGTATGGCCTCATTGTCTATCAAGAACAGGTGATGGCCGTTGCCCAAAAAGTAGCCGGATTTACCCTCGGGCAAGCCGATGTTCTTCGTCGCGCTATGGGAAAGAAGAAGAAATCTGAACTGGATAAACAATTTGCTGACTTCGAAGCAGGGATGTTGACCAACGGATACTCTGCACCTGCAGTGAAGATTCTCTGGGACACATTGATGCCCTTCGCTGACTATGCCTTCAATAAGGCACACTCGGCTGGGTATGGTGTTTTGAGCTACTGGACTGCGTATCTCAAAGCCAATTATCCAGCCGAGTATATGGCTGCGTTACTCACGTCCGTGGGGGATTCCAAAGACAAATTGGGCATCTATCTTTCAGAATGCCGTCGTATGGGTCTCAATGTTCTGGCGCCTGATGTCAACGAATCAGATGGTGTGTTTTCTGCTGTCGGTTCAGACATTCGTTTTGGCATGGGTGCTATTAGGAACGTGGGATTTGGTGTCGTTGAACACATCAAGTCATCCCGAGCTAAAAAGGGACGATTCAGTACTTTCCACGATTTTCTGAAAAAAGTACCAGTCCAGGTTGCGAACAAGAAAACGCTTGAATCTCTCATCAAGGCAGGTGCATTTGATGCCATGGGAAACACTCGACGTGCATTGGTTGAAATCCACGAAGAAGCAGTCGAATCTGCCGTAAGTCTGAAACGTAATGAAGCGTTGGGCCAGGTAGATCTATTCGGTGATCTGTTTGAATTCGCAGAGGAAAATTCTCAAGTTCCAGAACGACCAGAGTTCACTAAACGCGACAAACTCGCCTTCGAACGTGAAATGTTAGGCCTCTATGTCTCTGACCACCCCCTGGCGGGTCTTGAACTACAGTTAGCTAAGCACGCCACCGTTACCATCAACGATCTCACCACAAGCGATCAAACTTTAGATGGAGATATCGTCACCCTGGCCGGGCTTGTAACTGAAGTTCAACGACGCATTGCTAAAAAAAGCGGAAATGCTTACGGAATTATTAAACTTGAAGACTTTGGTGGCGAAATGGACATCATGCTTTTGGGGCGAACGTATCAAGAATTTGGGCCCATGTTAGAAACTGACATGGTTCTCGCCGTCAAGGGCAGGGTAAACGTTCGTGATGACGGTTTGAACATCCAAGCAATGAGTATGTTTGTCCCGGATGTCGGACCGGTTGCCGGCGTTCAGGGACCACTAAATCTCGTCATACCTGAAATTCGCGCGACCAGTTCGACGATTGGTGAACTCTCAGCGGTCCTTGGACGTCATCCAGGGGAAAGTGAGGTTCGTCTTCGTCTGACCCGTGGAGCCACAGCACGCGTCTTTGAACTTCCAGCACGTGTGAGTGTCTCCAGCGATTTGTATGGGGAACTCAAGTCCCTCCTCGGTCCTGGCTGCCTCGGTTAGTCCCTTTAGACTAGGTATCTGATGATTCGTACCCTTGATCTGCGTGGTTCACGGCCTTCTCGTGCAGAATTTCTTTCTTTGATTCCCCGCAATGCTATCGATGTAGATGTTGCATCTGAGGTGGCTCGAGATCTTATTTCTGCAGTAATTGCCGAGGGATCTTCGGCGTTGAGAGAACAAGCTGATCGTCTGGATAAGGTTACCGACCACAACATACGTGTTCCCGCCGAACACATCTCTGAGGCACTCTCCGAACTTTCACCAGAACTTCGCGATTCTCTCGAGACAGCAATTGCGCGTGTTCGCTTAGGTTCGGCCGCACAGGTTCCGGCGTCAGTGGAAACCACTGTCGCTCCTGGCGCACGCATCCTACAAAGATGGCAACCTGTCGAACGGGTGGGTCTCTATGTTCCTGGCGGAAAGGCTGTCTATCCCTCTAGCGTGATCATGAATGTGATCCCCGCGCAAGTTGCCGGCGTTAACTCCATAGCTCTCGCTTCACCACCACAAGCGGCATTCGGGGGTCGGATTCACCCCACCATCCTTGCCGCAGCCGGATTACTAGGGATTGCTGAGGTCTACGCGATGGGGGGTGCTGGAGCAATTGGTGCATTTGCTTATGGCGTTCCCGATCTCGGCCTGGAACCAGTCAATGTCGTAACCGGACCAGGAAATGTTTATGTTGCTGCCGCAAAACGAGTTGTACGTGGTTCGGTCGGTATCGACTCAGAAGCTGGTCCAACAGAAATATTGGTGATTGCGGACAGCTCAGCACAGCCTCGCCTGGTTGCAGCAGATCTTATTTCACAAGCTGAACACGATGAGCTTGCGTCGGCTGTTCTCGTAACTGACTCGGAAGAGCTTGCCACAGCTGTTGCAGCAGAAATAGATCTTCAAGCATCGGGAACTGCACATGCTCAACGTGTTCACACCTCGCTAGGGGGAGTTCAGTCTGCCCTCGTGCTCGTCGATGATCTCGATGTAGCCGTTGATTTCTCTAATGCTTACGGCCCTGAACACCTCGAAATTCACACATCTCAAAACGCTGAGCTTGTTACCAAGATCACAAACGCAGGTGCCATATTTCTCGGGGACTTCACTCCCGTTAGTTTGGGCGATTACTCTGCGGGTTCCAACCACGTCCTTCCTACAGCCGGACAGGCACTTTTCTCCTCAGGTTTAGGGGCATATACCTTCCTTCGCCCTCAACAAATCATCGAATACAACAAAGAAGCCTTGAATGAAGTTGCTCAAGGAATTCGTGTTCTTTCCAACGATGAGGATTTGCCTGCTCACGGCGATGCTGTAGATATCCGCTTCCGTTCTGAGGACAATTAGAGACATGTATTGCCCCTTTTGCCGCCACTCCGATTCACGCGTGATTGATTCACGCACGAGCGATGATGGTTTATCTATTCGTCGTCGTCGCCAGTGCCCAGAGTGCAACGGTCGTTTTTCAACACTTGAAACTGCGTCACTTTCCGTGATTAAACGTTCCGGAGTTGTCGAAGCATTTTCTCGCGAAAAAGTAGTTGCTGGTGTTCGAAAAGCATGCCAAGGTCGACCTGTCACAGATGCAGATCTAGCAGTGTTGGCTCAAAAAGTTGAAGAAACTATTCGTGCAACTGGAGCTTCGCAAATTGAAGCAAACGAAATTGGTCTGGCTATTTTGCCCTCTCTCCGCGAACTCGACGAAGTTGCCTATCTTCGGTTCGCCAGTGTTTACCAAGCTTTTGAATCACTCGAGGACTTTGAAGCAGCGGTTGAGACCCTTCGTGGAGAACGAAAGAACAGTGACACTCCCGAATAATGGCTTCTCACAACGGCCAGCATGGCTTCTATAACTTCCTGTTTTCCAGTGTTCTTCGGCATTTTGATCCTGAAGATGCGCATCATCTCGGTGCCATCATCATCAAGTTAGCCGGCCTGCCCGGAGTTCGGTCAGTCAAGCATGCGTTCACACGGTCTAGTCCGGAACTTCACGTCCAGGCCCTGGGCCTGAACTTTGAGACACCTTTTGGCATGGCTGCAGGTTTCGATAAAGATGTCACGATGGTTTCGGGTCTCTACGCACTAGGTTTTGGCCATGTGGAGGTAGGTACTCTCACAGCACACAAGCAACCGGGCAATCCACGCCCCCGGCTCTTCCGCCTTATCGAAGACCGTGCTGTCATCAACCGTATGGGGTTCAATAACGGGGGAGCAGCGGCAGCAGTTTCACGTTTAGAGAAACTCCGACGACACAAACACAGGCCTGTCATCGGTGTGAACATTGGCAAATCTCGAGTCGTGGATGTTGAACACGCAACTGCAGACTATGTGAGCAGTGCCAAATTACTCGCACCTCTTGCCGACTATCTCGTTGTAAACGTCAGTTCCCCTAATACGCCTGGACTTCGTGGTCTTCAAGAATTGACACAACTAGAGCCACTTCTCTCTGCTGTCAAACAGGAGTCTGGATCTACACCGCTGTTAGTCAAGATTGCTCCCGATCTGACGGATGAACAACTCGATGAAATTGCGGCCCTCGCAGTTAAACTTGGCTTGGCGGGGATCATTGCAACCAACACAACTATTTCTCGAACTGGACTTAAGTCAGATCCAGACAAGGTTGAGAACATTGGTGCCGGGGGTCTTTCTGGAGCACCACTTGCTGCCAGATCTCTCCAAGTACTCAGACGACTTCGTTCAGTTGTGCCTTCTGAAATGTGCATCATCAGTGTTGGTGGAATTGAAACAGCAGAACAAGTCCAAGAAAGACTGGACGCGGGTGCAAACCTTGTTCAGGGCTATTCCGCCTTTATCTACAACGGGCCACTGTGGGCAGCCACAATTAACCGTGGTTTGAAAAAGATTGCGCGTTCGCGCTAGCTATTCAGGGTATTGGCGACGCGCTACCTGAGGCTTAGGGAGACGTAAGGGGCGCATCTGGAGACTGCGCATGCTGGCATACCAGCGAACTCCGCGGTCGATAGTTCCAAATTTCGCTTCCATACGCTTACGAATTTGGATGTTAAGAACTAGAACATCAAGCAGTGCGATGAAGAAGAACGCCCACAAGACAATGAACGAACTTTCCTGAACAGCAAGAATGGGGAGGAAAGTCATGATGATCACGATAAACATCAAGGGCACCATGAGCTCTCCCACGTTATAGCGGGCATCAACGAAATCACGGGCAAACTTTTTTTGAGGTCCACGGTCACGCAGGGGGAGGAAACGTTCGTCTCCTGAAGCCAAGCCGATACGTGCTTTGTTTCGTGCTTCATTTGCCCGTGAACGTTCCATACGAGCTGCTTCTTTGCGATCGTTGGGAACGAGAGGGCGCTTATTTGCCGCTTCACGCTCTTTGCGACTGGGTGTGGCGTGACCCTTACCGGCAGCGGTCTCTTCAGCAGAGAATTCTGCGGTGGGAGTTTCTTCAGACTTCTTGGCCACAATTTTCCTTTGTTCGTCGGTGTCGAACATAAGATTACCGGCATGGGCAGTTCATTTCCTGACGTAAAGACCGTAGTTGACGAAGCATTTCCTCATGCTCTGAGCGAACTGTGCAGGCTCGTCAGAATTCCTTCTGTTTCCTGGCCATCATTCGGACCAGAAAACGTAGTTCAGTCTGCACAAGAAATAGCACAACTCGCTCAAGGTACGGGTCTCTTCGAAAAAGTCGAAGTTCTTAGATCACTCACTTCTGATGGAGAGACTCTAGGTCAGCCTGCGGTCGTTGCACGACGAAACGCTACAGCTGGCATGCCCACGATCTTGCTCTATGCACATCATGATGTTCAGCCACCAGGGGATTCTTCGCTCTGGCTGAGTTCAGCCTTTGAACCAGTCGAACGAGATGGTCGTCTGTATGGTCGCGGTGCCGCAGACGATAAAGCAGGAATCATGTCCCACATCACAGCGTTACAACTTTTGCCAACAATCGTGGATTCACTGGAGGTTGGAATCGTTCTCTTCATCGAAGGGGAAGAAGAATTCGGGTCTCCCTCCTTTGATCGGTTCCTTGTTGATCATCACGACATGCTCGACGCAGATGTGATTGTGGTGGCTGATTCAGGTAACTGGGACACGACAACGCCCGCGTTGACCACCTCCTTACGCGGCAACGTGACATTTCAATTGACGGTGAGAACGTTAGATCATGCCCTGCACTCCGGAATGTTTGGCGGTTTAGTCCCCGATGCATTTTTGGCACTTACCAAAATTGTGAACAGTTTCTATTCAGAATCCGGCACCATTGCCGTCACAGGCTTGCTTCACACCGCACCAGAGACACCTGAATTCAGCGAAGAGCGAGTAAGAGAAGAAAGCGGTTTGCTTTCACACGTAACCACCATTGGGGAGGGAAGTTTTCTCAACCGTTTGTGGCACCAGCCATCGATCACCATAACCGGACTTGATATGCCAGACCTTGCTCACGCTTCAAACACCTTGATTCCTTCTGTCACAGCACGAGTTAGTGTTCGTGTTGCACCGGGTCAGTCTGCAGAAGAAGCGTTTAATGCTGTTAGCCAGCACATCAACCAACATGCTCCTTTCGGTGTACTCGCCGAGTTTTCTGAGGTCAGGTTGGGGGAGCCGTTTACCGCTGATGCAACTGGATGGGCATCTCGCGCTTATGCGACAGCACTTTCTGAGGTGTGGGATACATCCCCCGTTGAAATGGGAGTCGGAGGCTCTATTCCGTTCATCAATAGTTTCGTTTCTTCTTTTCCGGATGCTCAAGTACTTGTCACCGGCGTGGAGGATCCCGATTCACGTGCCCACAGTCCTAATGAATCTCTGCATATCGACTCATACAAAAAAGCTATAGAAGCAGAACTTCGATTTTTGGTCACGTGCAACTCCTTTTCGAACTAGCGTTCAGGAATATTTCAGGCCACTGCTAGGTTCACGAAATAGAATGTTAACGACACCCAAATGTTCTTCCAAGGAGTGGAAATGACTGAAACCGTCACCTCAAATACCAAAGCTCATGGCGTTGGACTCACAGACGCTGCGGCAGACAAAGTTCGCGCACTCCTGAGCCAGGAAGGTCGCGATGACCTCCGCCTGCGTATAGCTGTTCAACCTGGTGGTTGTTCCGGCCTGATTTACCAGCTGTATTTCGACGAACGCAGCATGGATGGTGATGCCATCGTTGACTTCGGTGGAGTTGAAGTTGCCGTCGATAAAATGAGTGTTCCCTATCTAGACGGCGCAACGATTGATTTTGAAGACACCATTCAGAAGCAGGGTTTCACTATCGATAACCCCAACGCTGAAGGCAGCTGCGCTTGTGGAGATTCCTTCCACTAACAATCTTCATTTTTGATTCTGGCGAGCGAAAATCGAGCACGTTGTTACACATTCACAGCTCTTTCTGAGGGTAGAGTTGAACATATTCGAAGCGTTGAGTTTTCGAATTTGAACAAGTGTTTGTGAAAGGCCAATGGTGCGTTCTACACGTCGAATCCGATGGGCAGCTATTCCTGTTGCTGCAATGCTCGTACTCGCTTTAACGGCGTGTACCGACCAGGAGCTCGCTGGCTACATGCCTGGTTTTATCTCTGGTGAGTCTCCTGTTACAAACCACACTCAGCTCATTACTGACTTTTGGGTCAACAGCTGGATTGTTCTATTCGCGATTGGTTTCATCACCTGGGGCCTGATGCTCTGGTCGATGGTCGTTTACCGTCGCCGCAAAACCGACACCGGTTTGCCCGTTCAACTTCGATACAACATGCCTATCGAAATTCTCTTCACCGTTATTCCCTTCATTCTTATCCTTGGTCTTTTCGCACTGACTGCACGTGACCAAGAAGTCATCGAACAGCGCTTCGAAAAGCCAGAGGTCACTATTCAGGCTTTTGGTAAGCAGTGGGCGTGGGACTTCAACTACACGAACGAAGATGTGTACTACTCCGGTATTCAGGTTCAGCCTGACAAGACCGAGGGAGCTCCTCAGGGCTCGATCGATCAAGCAACACTTCCAACCCTCTACTTGCCCGTTGGCAAGAAGGTTGAGATTCAGCTCAACGCACGCGATGTGATCCACTCCTTCTGGGTCATTGACTTCTTGTATAAGAAGGACATGATTCCCGGCAAGACCAACTACATGTCGATCATTCCTGAACGTGAAGGTACGTACGCTGGAAAGTGTGCAGAGCTCTGCGGAGAATTCCACTCTCAGATGCTTTTCCAGGTCAAGGTTGTTTCTCAAGCTGAATACGACGCATACATCGAAAGCTTGCGAGAGCAAGGCTTCGAAGGTCAACTCGGAACAGAGTATGACCGTAACCTCAACCAGGCGAATGTCGTTGCATCCGCTAACAAGTCCGAGTAGTAGGAGAACATTATGAGCGCAACTCTCACTCCCACACCTGTCGTCACCACGACCCAGAAACCTCAGACTGTTGGTGTCACACGTTCAGTCTCCAAGGGAAACATCGTTGTTCGTTGGTTGACATCAACTGACCACAAGATCATCGGTCATATGTACAACATCACAGCCGTGTTGTACTTCCTGCTCGGTGGCGTGATGGCACTGATCATTCGTGCTCAGCTCTTTGCACCTGGTCTGAATGTGCTTCAAACAAAAGAACAGTACAACCAGATGTTCACCATGCACGGCACAATCATGCTGTTGCTTGTTGCCACCCCATTGTTTGCTGGTCTGGCTAACGCAATTCTGCCGCTACAAATTGGTGCTCCAGACGTGGCATTCCCACGTTTGAATATGCTTTCCTTCTGGTTCTACTTCTTTGGTGCACTGATCACTGTTGGTGGATTCCTCACCCCTCAGGGTGCTGCAAGCTTCGGCTGGTTCGCATATGCGCCACTCTCAACATCGACCTTCTCACCAGGAATCGGTTCGAACATGTGGGTGATGGGTCTTGCCCTCGGTGGTTTCGGTACCATCCTTGGTGCCGTGAACTTCATCACCACCATCATCACGATGCGTGCCCCCGGCATGACCATGTTCCGCATGTCAATCTTTTCGTGGAACATTCTCATCACCTCAATCCTGGTGCTGCTTGTATTCCCTATTCTCGCTGTTGCCCTGTTCGCGCTTGCAGCTGACCGAATCTTCGGCGCACACGTCTTCGACGCCGCCACTGGCGGTGCCATCTTGTGGCAACACATGTTCTGGTTCTTCGGACACCCCGAGGTATATATTTTGGCTTTGCCATTCTTCGGTGTTGTCTCTGAGATCATCCCCGTGTTTAGTCGCAAGCCAATATTTGGTTACAAAACTCTTGTCTACGCGACTATCTCTATTGGCGCACTTTCCATGACCGTGTGGGCTCACCACATGTATGTCACCGGTTCGGTGCTTCTTCCCTTCTTCGCATTGCTCACCATGCTGATTGCTGTGCCAACCGGTGTGAAAATCTTCAACTGGGTTGGAACCATTTTCCGAGGCTCTGTCACCTTTGAGACTCCGATGATGTTTGCACTTGGATTTGTGTTCAACTTCGTCTTCGGTGGTCTGACGGGAATCATCCTGGCATCCCCAGTTCTTGACTTCGGCTTGTCTGACTCTTACTTCGTCGTGGCTCACTTCCACTACGTCATCGTCGGCGCTCTGATCTTCAGTCTTTTCGGGGCTTTCTACTTCTGGTGGCCAAAATGGACTGGAAAGATGCTCAACGAGCGTTTGGGCCAGTGGCACTTCTGGTTGTTCTTCATCAGCTTCCACATGACATTCCTCATCCAGCACTGGCTCGGTGTGGTTGGTATGCCTCGCCGTTACGCGACCTACCTTCCTGAGGATGGTTTCACCTGGATGAACCAGCTGTCCACTATTGGAGCCTTCCTCATGGCTGTCTCTTTTCTGCCTTGGGTGCTCAACGTGTACCTCACTGCACGTTATGGCAAGAAGGTAACCGTGGATGACCCATGGGGTTATGGACGTTCACTCGAGTGGGCTACGTCTTGCCCACCACCACGTCACAACTTCACCTCAATCCCACGCATTCGTAGCGAGTCTCCTGCGTTCGACCTGAACCACCCTGAACTCGCACCTAGCGGCTACGTCACTAGTAAGCCAGAACTCGTTGGAAAGGCCTAATATCCCATGAAAAGTAACGTTGTTATTCTTTTGGTCCTAGGTGGCTACTTCCTACTCTCTGGTGCCGCATACATCATTTGGAACGCCTTAGCAGGCAATGAATTTGAAGCAACTGGTTCGCTTGGACTTCTGCTGTCTGCGATTCTGGCCGGATTTATCGCGTTCTTCCTGAACATGGTCAATCGCTCTCAGGGCGGAATACTTCTGCCTGAGGATCACCCCACTGCAGATATTGATGATGCAGATCCAGACCTCGGACACTTCAGCCCTTGGAGCTGGTGGCCACTAGTTCTTGGATTCGCTGTTGCTCTGGTATTCCTCGGTCTTGCTGTTGGTTTCTGGATTATCTTCCTTGCGATTCCGTTCGTTTTGGTAGCAATTACCGGGTGGACTTACGAGTACTACCGCGGAAACTTCGCTCGCTAAACTCAAAACTTCATAGGGCCTCAGTTTCATTTCTGAGGCCCTATTTATGTTCCTAGTAAGAACCTCTCCAAATTTGTATTTGGCCCCCTAAAAACGCAGGGCATTGCTATTCAGCACATTTGTTCGGTTAAGTACTCAGCATCATGAAGAATGTGTGGTTTGGAGTATCTATAACTACTCCTCGGAACAATTCACTAGGCCAGATTGCAATGAATCAAAGTAGTTTGTTGATGTCCAACCGACTTCATCCTTAGCTGCAAGAATTCATTTCAGGTCTCTCACATATATTCTTTGACAGATTCTTCCATAGAGCATCACCTGAGAATTTGGACAGATTACATAACTCAGTGATGACAAACATTCCACACAATCCTGATTTCATAATGAATGAAGTTTGTACAAGTCATATATTGAACAGAAATTTACTGTACGGATTCCTTGAAACTACATTCCTGTTAGTTCGAAATGAACATTCAGACCCTGAGTACTAACTGGAAAATCTTTCAGTCAAACTTTGAGCACATATGTGTCACTACACATCTAAGCCCACTGGTTAACGAAGAATGCCCCTCCGGAGAGGGGCATTCTTTATGAACAGTTAGTGGTGTGAGTGCTCGAGAGCTAGCTTGTATTCGTTTTCCGTAACTGGTGCAATACGGTCTTCGAAGAAGAAGCGAGACAACGATGCACGCATGCGCATTCCACCAGTGATTTTGCCCTTGGGGTTAGGGCGAAGCATGATGGGTGCATTGTCGTTGTAGGAGACAAGCTGCCAACGGTCGTAAGCATCGAGTTGCTGGTGAACTTCAATGAACTCACCACCAGGAAGACGAACAATGCGACCTGTCTCGAAACCGTGAAGGAGAATCTCACGATCCTTCTTCTGCAGAGCTAGGGCAATGCGCTTGGTTACCATAAAGGCAATGATGGGCCCGATAATCAAGAGAATCTGGAGCGTGTTGATTACACCTTCCATCGTCACCTTGAAGTGGGTCGCAATGATGTCCGAGGATGCTGCAGCCCAGAGGACGGCGTAGAAGGTAACACCCGCAGCTCCAATTGCAGTTCGTACAGGAGCATTTCGAGGTCGATCCAGCAAGTGATGTTCGCGCTTGTCACCAGTTACCCACGCTTCCACAAACGGATAGGCGAAGGCGGCGGCAAGGAACAACACGAGAACAAGCACAGGAATGATGATGTTCCATGACCATGTGTACCCGAACCAATAAGTTTCCAGGTGCGGAGGCATCAGACGAAGAGCGCCATCGGCAAAACCGATGTACCAGTCGGGCTGTGTTCCAGCAGAAACAGGGGAGGGGTCGTAGGGGCCGTAGTTCCAGATCGGGTTGATTGTGACTGTTGCTGCAATCAATGCCACAACACCAAATACCAGGAAGAAGAATCCGCCCGCTTTCGCTGCGTACACAGGAAGAACTGGGAATCCAACAACGTTTTCTTCAGTCTTACCTGGGCCGGGGTACTGAGTGTGCTTGTGAATGATGACGAACATCAAGTGAAGCACGATAAAGATCAGAACAAAGGCAGGCAAAAGAAGGATGTGGAGAGAGTACAGACGGCCCACAATGTCATTACCAGGGAATTCTCCACCGAACAGCAGGAAGGTGATCCAGGTACCAACAACGGGGAGACCAAGAACCATTCCGTCAATAATGCGCAGACCGTTTCCGGAAAGAAGATCATCGGGTAGTGAGTAACCGGTGAAACCTTCTGCCATAGCCAGCACGAAGAGAACGAAACCAATCGACCAGTTCAGTTCGCGTGGCTTACGGAACGCACCGGTGAAGAATACGCGGAGCATGTGCAGACCGATGCTGGCAACGAAGAGCAGAGCAGCCCAGTGGTGAACTTGACGCATCAGAAGTCCGCCACGGATATCAAAGGAAATATCTAGTGTCGACGCCATAGCAGCAGACATTTCGATTCCCTTGAGGGGGACATAGGAACCCTCGTAGTGGACCGGAGTCATTGAAGCCTGGAAGAAGAACGTCAAGAAGCTACCAGAGAGCAGAATGATGACGAAGCTGTAAAGTGCTACTTCTCCCAAAAGGAATGACCAGTGGTCGGGGAAAACTTTACGACCAAACTCTTTGACAGCACCAGAAATACTGGTTCTCTCATCGAGGTAGTTGGAGAACTTGCCGACTACTCCGCTCTGTGCGGGTGCAGTTACGCTACTCATTTAGAACGCTCCCAGAAGCTAGGACCTACAGGTTCGGTGAAGTCACTCGTTGCGACAAGGTATCCCTCAGCATCAACGGTGATAGGAAGTTGGGGCAAGGGACGTGCGGCGGGGCCAAAGATCACAGCACACTCATTCGCAATATCAAACTGTGACTGGTGGCAAGGGCAAAGCAGGTGGTGCGTTTGCTGCTCGTACAATGCAACAGGGCAACCCACGTGGGTACAAATTTTGGAGTACGCGACAATGCCGTCGTAGGACCAGCTTTCACGCTCAGCACTGGTCCAGTTGAGGTCCTCTTTTTTCAAGCGAACAAGAAGAACAGCTGCCTTTGCTTTTTCATCGAGCATTTCGTGCTCAGGGAGATCAACAAGACCTTCAGGAATGACCTGGAATGCAGAACCGATAGTCAACTCGGATGCCTTGATAGGTGTTCCCTGCGGGTCACGAGTCAGGCGGGTGCCCTTCTTCCACATGGTGTGCTTGAGAAGATTGTTGGGGTCTTGGTCCATAGGAGCGAGACCACGGAAAAGTGCAATTGCAGGGAGTGGGAATGCAATGAGTGCACCAATAAGTCCGTTACGAATCAAGGTACGGCGGCTAAATCCTGATTCTTCGTCAGATTCACGGAAAATCTCTACAGCTCGAGCTCGAGTTTCCTCGGTTCCACGCACTGGGTGACGGTAATCAATCGCTTCCTTGTCGGCCATGACAGCCTTACCCCAGTGCACAGCGGCAATACCGATGGCCAAGAGAGAGAAGGCAATACCCAAGCCTAAGTACAGAGTGTTCATTCGAACTGAGTGAATGTTCTCAGGTTCGATGGGGAAGAACATGTAGGCGTACACAGCGAAAACACTGGCTGCAATAGAAATGTAGAACAACCAGTAGACAACACGCTCAGCGCGCTTTGCCGCCTTGGGGTCAAGATCAGTAATGCGTGGGCGGTGTGGGGGTAAGCCTGGGTTGGTGAATGCATCGGGGGATACAACACCAGTACCGGTTACTTCTGCACTACCTGCAGGAACGATGTCGGCTGTGCCGTTCTCGTTCTTAGCCATGGTTCTCCTTCAGGTTCTTTCTCAAAATTTCGAAAGTCTTAGTTGGACTTCGCTGTAATCCACACAGTGAGTGCAACGATTGCGCCCAAACCGAATATCCAGAGGAACAAACCTTCGGAAACTGGTCCGAGGTTGCTCAACTGAATACCACCGGCCGAGGGGTTTTCTTCAATGTAAGAGAGGTAAGAAATGATGTCTTTCTTCTCTTCAGGTGTGAGGTTGAGGTCGTTGAAAACAGGCATGTTTTGAGGGCCAGTCAACATTGCTTCGTACACGTGAACCGCAGCCACACCGGTGAGTTCAGGAGCGTACTTACCTTCGGTAAGAGCTCCACCTGCACCTGCCACGTTGTGACACATTGCGCAGTTGATTCGGAACAGCTCTCCACCGTTAGAAACATTTCCACCTTCAAGCTGTGATGCAGTGGGAATAGAGGGGCCCGGAGCAAGGGAGGCTACATAGGCAGCCAAAGCTTGGGTTTGCTCATCAGTGAACTGAACAGGCTTTTGTTCGGCTTGAGGACCTGACATCTGCATAGGCATTCGACCGGTGCCTACTTGGAAGTCAACTGCAGCTGAACCAACACCAATGAGACTTGGGCCATTCTCTGTGCCCTGTGCCTGCTGTCCGTGACACGTTGCACAGTTTGCGGCAAAGAGTTTCTGGCCTTCCTCGATGACAGCAGGGGAGGTAAGGTCCACAGCTGCATTTGCAGAGGCAGAACTAAATGCCGCATAAGCGCCGCCTGTTGCGACGAGACCCACCAGGATCAATGCAACAGAAGCAATTGGCCCGCGACGTCCGCGACGTCGCTGTGCTTTGTTGTCAGACATGTTCTTACGCATGAACTTCAATACCGTCCGTTAGTTATCTGAGTACGTAGATGACGAGGAAGAGGCCAATCCAGACCACGTCCACGAAGTGCCAGTAATAGGAAACAACAATCGCACTCGTTGCTTCTTTGTGTCCAAAGTTCTTGACCGCGAATGCGCGACCAATAACCAAGAGGAATGCAATCAGACCACCCGTTACGTGGAGACCGTGGAAGCCAGTGGTGAGGTAGAAGGCGGTTCCGTATGCATTTCCGTTGAGCGTAATTCCTTCGCTCACCAGCATGGCGTATTCGTATACCTGGCCGGTTACGAAGATCGCACCGAGTACATAAGTGAGGAAGAACCACTCCACCATGCCCCACTGAGAGGGCTTCCAACCGGTAGAACGTGACTGCAAACGCTCAGCAGCAAACACACCAAACTGAGCCGTCACGGAGGACGAAACAAGGATGATGGTGTTCGTCAAAGAGAACGGAAAGTTCAACAATGCCGAGTCAGTTGCCCACATTTCGGGGACGGCGGAACGCAGTGTGAAGTAAATCGCGAAGAGGCCTGCGAAGAACATAACTTCGCTGCCAAGCCACACGATTGTGCCGACCGCAACAGGGTTGGGTCGATTCACAGTTGCCGTTAGGGATGCTGGTGTAATAGTCGCTGCTGTCACCCTTCCATTATGCCGGAATACGAGTTGGGCTGGGCAGCAATCGACGTCCGCCACGCTGTGCAAGTACCCTGATAGACATGGTTCACTCATCTGCCTGGCCCGATCTCATCGCACAGCTCATCGACGGTAGTGATTTATCGATTGAACAGGCGGACTGGGCCATGAACCAGATCATCACGGGAAACGCCACAAACACTCAAATCGGAGCATTTCTCACCGCACTGCGCGCAAAAGGTGAATCAGTGGATGAAGTCTTAGGTTTTCGCGACGCCGTTCTTTCAAATGCACTCGAACTCCCTGTTTCGTCACGTGCTCTGGACATCGTGGGCACCGGGGGAGACCGTCACAACAGCGTGAACATCTCAACAACTGCATCCATCGTCGCTGCAGCTGCAGGAATACCTGTTGTCAAACATGGCAATAGGGCTGCAAGTAGCGCCTCTGGCTCCTCAGACGTCCTGTCTGAGCTTGGAATCAATCTGTCTCTCACGAATGTTCAAGTAGCCGACGTACTCGAAACTGCTGGCATTACATTTGCCTTTGCTGCCGCCTTTCATCCTGGATTCCGCCATGTTGCAGAAGCACGACGAGAACTCGGAATCCCGACAATTTTCAATGTTCTGGGGCCACTGTGTAATCCTGCCCGCCCTGACGCTTCCGCCGTGGGAGTAGCTCAACTCGACAGGATTCCCTTGGTAACAGGGGTTTTCCAATCGCGGGATGCGACGGCACTGGTATTTCGTGGAGACGACGGGTTGGACGAACTGACAACAACCGGTCATTCACATATCTGGGAGATCTCTCGAGGACAAATTGTGGAACATGATCTTGATCCACTAGAACTTGGTATTCCTCGAGCAAATCTTGCTGATTTCCGCGGGGGTGAACCTTCTTACAATGCAGAAGTCTTGAAAGACACCCTGACCGGAACGACAGGCCCAATTCGTGACATCGTTTTGCTCAATGCTGCAGCAGGAATGACAGCATTTGAACTGGCTCAAGATTCAACTCAGGTCCTTCGCCCCATCAAGCTCCGTCTCGCTGAACAGCTTGAACGTGCTGCTGCGGTCATCGATTCGGGTGCAGCAACATCAAAACTGGAGCAATGGGTTTTGGCGACAAATAGCTATAGCTGAACAGAATCTTCGTCGATCCAGTTCAAGCTTCGTTGAACAGCTTTATTCCACACCCGAAGCCGTGATTCTCTTTCTTCCTGAGTGAACTGTGGAAGCCAGCGTTTTTCTTCTTTCCACAGAGTACGAAGTTCATCTGTAGACGACCAGAACCCCACAGCCAGGCCAGCTGCATACGCCGCGCCTAACGCAGTTGTTTCAGCCACGACAGGTCGAATAACGGGAACCCCCAAGATGTTGGCTTGGAACTGCATCAGGGTTTCATTCGCGATCATTCCGCCGTCAACACGCACTTCAGAAAGGGGGACACCCGTATCAGAATTGGTTGCCTGAAGTACTTCCTGCGTCTGAAAAGCAACTGCCTCAAGCGCTGCACGGGCTATGTGCCCTTTGTTCACAAATCGAGTAAGTCCAACGATGACACCACGGGCATCTGGACGCCAATGGGGAGCGAAGAGACCACTGAAGGCTGGCACGAAGTAGGCACCACCATTGTCTTCGACACTGAGTGCAAGGGTTTCGACTTCTGCAGCAGAAGAAATAATTCCTAAGTTGTCACGGAGCCACTGTATGAGAGAGCCAGTGACGGCTATTGAGCCCTCAAGTGCGTAATGTGCTGGTTGAGTACCGAGCTTGTATGCGACTGTGGTCAACAATCCATTTCGTGAATGAATAATTTCTTCGCCCGTGTTGAAGATCAGGAAATTCCCAGTGCCGTAGGTGTTTTTTGCTTCTCCAGCTGTAAATGCAGCCTGACCAAACGTGGCTGCTTGCTGGTCTCCAAGAATCCCAGAAACAGGAACGCCTGGGAGAATCTCAGAACAATGACCATAAATCTCAGATGAAGATTTAATTTCGGGGAGCATTGCGCGGGGGATCGAAAACGCCTCAAGGAGCTCTTCCTCCCACTGAAGCGTTTCAAGGTTCATCAAATACGTGCGGGAGGCATTGGTGACATCAGTAATGTGAACCCCACCGTTGATTCCACCAGTTAAGTTCCAGACAAGCCAGGAATCAATAGTTCCAAAGGCTAATTCGCCTCTCTCCGCTGATGTCCGTGCACCCGGGACGTGTTCTAATATCCATGCGATTTTGGACGCAGAGAAATATGTCGCAAGTGGCAGGCCAGTAACGGAGGAATATCTTGATACATCTGAAACTTCTGAACCATGCACCGTCGCTACATCATCAACTATGTACTGCGATCGCGTGTCCTGCCAGACAATAGCGTTATAGACGGGACGTCCAGTTTGTGTGTTCCACACCACTGCAGTTTCGCGCTGATTGGTGATCCCGACAGCAACTATTGCAGAACTTTCCATACCCGCTTGGGAAACCGCTTCAGTAATAACTGTTTGCGTATTCGCCCAAATCTCGAGGGGGTCATGTTCGACCCATCCACTTTTAGGAAATATTTGGGTTGTTTCAAGCTGACCAGTGCCGCGTTTCATACCATCATGATCAAAAACAATGGCCCGAGTGCTCGTGGTGCCATTATCAATTGCGAGGACATATCGCTCAGTAGTCATGCCGAGACGCTATCAGGACTCACGCCAAATAGCTCTCTGCTTCTTGAGTATTCACGGGACGAGCCGCTCCTGCAAAAAATACAGCGGCCGCGACGCAAGCTGCCAGTAAGTAAAACATGTTGAGTAAACCCCACGATTGACCGACGAAGCCAAGTAGAGGAGGGCCGACTAGAAAAGCGATGTATCCAAAGGTGGTTACTGTTGCTACGCGTCCAGACGAGTTTTCGCCGTCTGCAGCTGCAGAGATGAACAAAGGGAATCCCAATGCGACGCCAGCACCCCAGAGGCCGGCACCTACCCATGCCAGATAAATAGTGGGGGAGAGGATCACTACAAGTATCCCCACCACTCCCGCGAGTCCGAAGGCCCGGAGGGCAAAAACACGACCAAATCTATCCACTAGCTTTCCACCAGTAAACCGAGTAACAACCATCGCAGCGGTCATGATGGCAAAAGTTATTCCTGCAGTGGTTGTGTCCAATTTGTAATCATCAACAACAGAGAGGGCTAGCCAGTCATTTGAACCGCCTTCTGCCAGTGAAAGTCCCATGATTCCGAGCCCCAAAAAGACAATCCGCTTGTCAAGCAGAGGCGTTTTTCTCACAGTCCTCGTTGAAGGCAAAATATTTACTGACTTCTCTAGGCGACCAGTTGCTACAGGTAGTTTTTTGTAGGTCCACCACGCAATTACTGTTGTTCCGATTGCTAAAACGAGTACCTGGAAAACTAAGGGAAAATCGGTGACAATCGCCGCTGTTCCAATTCCGGCTCCGGTCAGGGCACCCAAACTATATGCACCATGTAACTGGGGAAGCAGACTTTTGCCTCGACGCTTTTCTAGTTCTGCACCCTCAACGTTGATACCGACGTCGCCAATTCCGTAACCTAAACCGCTGATAAGTCCACCGAAAGCAACACCGACCGGGCTCGCTATAACGAGTGACAGACCTTGAATTGTTTGTCCGATACCTAAAACTGTGAAACCGAGTATTACAGCAGTTCGTGCTCCAAACCTTGCAATAAATCTGCCGGCTAGTAAAAGCGATGTCATTGCACCCACGGAACTGGCAAACAGGACCCAGCCGAGAATCGCTATCGAGACTTGAATCGAGCTTCTCACTTCAGGAAGTCGAACCAGCCAGGCTGACATTCCAATCCCAAAAATATAGAAATAACTTGTCAGCACAGTTATAGATCGCTGAACAGACGGGGTGACCGTCATGATTTTTGATCAATCTGTTGAACGTGTTCTTGTGTGGATTTGTTGGCAAATAATCCAGCTAGGACCAATAACGCAGGAACGATGAACGCCGTAAAGAGTCCTAATGACTGACCAATGAATCCAAGAATCGGCGGTCCTGTCACGCCCGTTACGTTGCTGGAAACAACAAGAACATTAACTCGCGACGACGAAAGACGAGGTTCTCGAGACACTGCTGCGACCGACATGGGGAAACCAAGTGAATTACCTAACCCCCAGAGTGCAGCTCCTATGAGGGGGAGAGCAATGAAGTTTGTAGCCACCACGATGAAAATACCAACTGCGGTAATCACACCAAAGATCGCTAGAGCGCGAGATCTTCCGAGGCGGTCAACAACTGGTCCACCGGTCAACCTTCCGATCATCATTGTTCCTGCAAATACGGTGTATGCCCCTGTCGCAATGGCAGCACCGAGGCCAGCATCAACCAATGCGATCGGTAGCCATGAACTTGCGGTTGCTTCTGCGAGTGTAAAGCCGACAACAATAAAGGCGACTGCCAACGTTCGGGGTTCTTTCCACACTGAGAGCCGTTCCGTTCGTGAAGGGATCGTTTGAATGTCAGAGGTACTCATGTCTGAGGCAATGTGACGCCCAGAATCACGGGGGAGTCTCACACTCACAACAATGGCGAGTATGGACAGCGCCACTGAAATGACAGTAAACATCAGAGAAAATGAGAGGTTGAGAATGATTGCGAGGGTTCCCAATGCACCACCTACAAGCGTTCCAACGCTAAACGCACCATGAATAGAGGGAAGAAGGCTTTTCGAGGACGAACGATCAACGTTTGCACCCTCGATATTGATGGCTAAACCCGTCGCACCGCCAGCAATACCAAATATTGAGATGAATACAGTGGCAGAGAAAACATCACCTTGTTCAGCAGCGAAACCTACTCCGGCAAGAGCAGCTCCCGCAAGAGGAAAACCAATCAATGTGGCAATTCGGGTACCAAAACGAGCAATAATTGGCCCACAAAGAAATAGGCCGAGTAGTGCACCTGCAGACATAACAAAAGCAAAGAGCCCCATTTGTGCCGTATCAAAGCCAAGTTTTTGTTGAACTTCAGGTGTTCGAGCAACCCAGGTGGCAAAGAACAAACCCTGTATTCCAAAAATAGTAAAAACGAGCCAGTACCAGGACCGGCCGGATGTCTCTGTGCGTCTCTTCACCGCTCAAGCTTAGGTGAGAGGGGACAACCTTGGGATCGAGGGTGCTACTCGTATAGAAATCTAACTGGGTAGCCTAGTTATCGCTTTCCCGGCCATTCCTTCCTCCAGAAGGTGCCAGAGACTCACAACGTCAGCTTCATCGGAGGTCGCAGCGTGCCTCGAAGGGTCGAAGTGGCGCCACCGTCGTTCCGACTTCACCGCGCCGCCCATTGCGCCGCGGGTGTCTCTAGTGACGAACTACTTGCCTTGCCGTCAGGCATCGGCACGCGAAGCAGAGTGGAGTTAGGGGCTCTCGCGAAGATTCGCATGAGGCGGGAGTTACGCGCAGACCATCGGATGAGCCTGAAGGCCACTATCGGGGTGTCTGGACTTGCTACTGATCGCAGGGAATCGTTCCTGGGTCGCAATCGCGATCCGTTTCCGCGGTGGTGGCGTGGATGAGTATTGTGTGTCCGACGTGTTCGAGGCCGATCTCCAGGAGATCACGCACGTGGGAGTCCGCAATCGTGTAGTGGGCGACGCGACCGGTTCTGTGGACTTCGACGACTCGGTGGGCGCGGAGCAGCCGCAGTGCATGCGACACGGCGGATTCGCTGAGGTTGATGGCTGCTGCCAGGTCACGGACGCACATTGGTCCGTTCAGCAGTGAGATGAGGATGCGCGCCCTGTTAGGTTCGCCGAGTAGTCCGAACACGTCGGAAAGATCCGCGACGTCCTCAACGGATGGCATGCTTGCCCGGACTAGAGCGACGTGTTCGGCGTCAATCGTTCTCATCGGAGCGAGCGAATCGCGCCCGTTCTCCGTTGGTTTTGCCTGTACCCTGCCCATAGTCACAGCGTATCGGTTCCGGTCAGACCGGGTTATCTGCCTCTGCGAAGTTGGCAGGCTCACATTGGATCGTGGCATGGGACACGTGATACCGGTCTCGCAGTAACAGGACCACGGAGTCCAACACCTCACTGTAGTCCGCGCCGGGCTTGACGACTACGTGCCCGCTGGCACTTTCCATACCCGACGTGATGGTCCAGATGTGAAGGTCGTGCACCGCCGCGACTCCGGGCAGCTCGGCAATTTCAGCTCCGATTTTGTCAATGTTCAGGTTCGGTGGGGCAACTTCCATGAGGATGCGTAGTGCTTGGCGGGTGAGCTTCCATGAGCGGGGCAGGATGAACAATCCGATCCCGACCCCGATGATGGGGTCGGCGTATGGCCAGCCGGTCGTGAACAGGATGATGGCCGCGACAATGACCCCGACCGAACCGAGCAGGTCGCCCATCACTTCAAGGTAAGCACCTTTGAGATTCAGGCTCTCTTTGGAGCCGGCCGTCAAGAGTCGGAAGCTGATCAGGTTGATCATCAAGCCGATGACGGCTAAGACCAACAAGGGAAGGCCGGGTACCGAGGGCGGGTCGCTGAAGCGCTGGATGGCTTCGAATAGCACGTACCCGGCTACGGCGAACAAGAGGATTCCGTTGGCGAGTGCAGCGAGCACTTCCAGCCTGTAGAACCCGTACGTCCTCTGGCTCGTGGTGCGCCGTGAGGCCAGGGTGATCGCGGCGAGTGCCATGCCGAGTCCGAGGACATCTGTGCCCATATGTGCGGCATCGGAGATCAACGCGAGAGAGTTGACTTGGAAGCCGACGACGAATTCCACGATCATGTAGGCAGCGGTGAGGCTAAAGGCGATGAGCAGCGGCTTGCGATGTTTGCCGCCGGCGCTCACAGCGGAGGGGTGTGCGTGTTCAGATCCCATCAGCGTCTTTCTCCTTCACAGCGTCCGCACGGCTTTTTGCTTTAGACTACCTTTACGTATGAACAGTCTTGCATACATTGTGCGCGAGCTTAAAATGCCCTCGCGCTCTGGAATGCACAACGAGAGGACGACGAGATGCAATGCCCAACCGACGGCTCGACGCTGGCTATGAGCGACAGGTCCGGAGTGGAAATCGACTACTGTCCCCAGTGCCGGGGCGTGTGGCTTGACCGAGGCGAGCTGGACAAGATCATTGAACGTTCGGTGACGGAGTCATCCGGCCGCTTCGGTGATCCGTCACCTGACAGGCGGTCCCGCGACGATCACGGTGGTCCTGGCCACGGCGACTCGGGGCGAGGCGGATACTCCTCCGGTCGAGGCCGAAAGAAAGAGAACTGGCTCGGCGAACTTTTCGGATAGGCGAGAATCAGTCGACCGAAAGTCCGGGGCTGTCGCACGACTGGGGTATCGGCGCCTGTCTCCGGTGCGGGAGCTGGTTGGCCTCGCGTGCCATCTGCGGCAGGGGCTGCCAGCAAGCGGGTTCCCGGATGGGTCGAATGGGTCCTTCTACCCGACGGGACCGATATAATCGATACATGACGATTATATCGATGCAGGAAGCGGTTGATCTGGGGCCGGCGGTCGCGTTGTTCCGATCTCTCGGGGACCCCGCCCGGTTGGCTATTGTTCAGCGTCTTGCGCGGGGTGAGGCGACCGTGAGCGACTTGATAGTGGATCTGGGACTGGCTCAGTCGACTGTATCCGCCCACGTCGCGTGCCTTCGCGATTGCGGTCTCGTGGCGGGCCGGCCGGAGGGGCGGAAAGTGATTTACTCACTGACCCATACCGAGTTGATCGATCTGCTTGCGCAAGCCGAGACCCTGCTGGCGGCGACCGGCAATGCGGTCAGCCTGTGCCCGGTCTACGGGACACTCAGCGCTGGGGCGGATAGCGCCGCCTCCACTGTCGGGCTGGCGAACCGGTGAGTACGGCACCGGACCACGGCAGTGGTGCCCTCTCGGACGGCGAGGTCGATTCAGACGAGGAGCCGACAAGTTTCTGGCAGGTCACCGAGTTCCGGGCAGCTGCTCTCGCCGGTGTTCTGCTGCTCGCGGGGTGGATTGCCACACTGGCCGATGCCCCAGTGTGGGTATCCCTGCCGCTGGCGGTAGCCGCACTGCTGATCGCCGCCTGGACGTTCGTCCCGTCCACACTGAAGGATCTCCTCAAGGGGAAGATCGGCGTCGGGACGCTGATGACCATCGCCGCCGTCGGCGCCGTCGTCTTGGGTCAGGTCGAGGAAGCGGCCACTCTAGCGTTTCTGTACGCGATCTCGGAGGGGCTCGAGGAGTACTCGCTGGCACGAACTCGACGGGGACTGCGGGCTCTCCTTGACCTGGTGCCCGCCGAGGCCCGGGTCCTGCGGGCTGGTACCGAGGTCTCCGTCGCACCGACAGACTTGATTCTGGGGGACCGGATGGTGGTCCGCCCGGGCGAACGGCTCGCAACGGACGGTCGCATCCTGATCGGCCGCACCTCGGTCGACATGTCCGCGCTGACCGGCGAGTCCCTCCCCATCGAGGTTGGTCCCGGCTCCCAGGTGTATGCCGGGTCAATCAACGGAACAGGACCCCTCGAAGTCGAGGTCACCAGCACCGCGGACGACAACTCTCTGGCGAAGATCGTGCATATTGTCGAGGCAGAGCAGTCCCGCAAAGGTCCAAGTCAACGCCTGGCCGATTCGATTGCCAAACGCCTCGTACCCGGCATCCTCATCGCTGCAGCCCTCATCGCCGCCTACGGATTCATCGTTGGGGATCCGCTGCTGTGGATCGAGCGGGCCCTTGTCGTCTTAGTCGCAGCTTCTCCGTGCGCCCTGGCTATCGCTGTTCCGGTGACGGTGGTCGCTGCAGTCGGTGCAGCCAGCAAATTTGGTGTGCTGATCAAGGGTGGTGGGGCGCTCGAAGCGCTCGGGAAGATCCGCACTATCGCCCTGGACAAGACCGGCACCCTCACTCAGAACAAGCCCGCTGTGATCGAAGTCGTGACGAAACCTGGGACGACCACGGAGCGCGTGCTGGCGATTGCTGCCGGGCTGGAAGAGCGCAGTGAGCACCCGCTGGCCCGCGCTATCCTGACGGCCTCGCCAAATCGAATTGCCGTGTTGGAGGTAAACAGTGTTCCCGGTGCCGGCCTGGAAGGGACCGTTCACGGCAAGCAGGTCCGCCTCGGGCGGCCGGGCTGGATTGACGCCGGTAGCTTGAGCGACGATGTCACGCGGATGCAGCAAGCCGGTGCCACGGCCGTTCTGGTTGAGGAGGACGGTGAACTTCTGGGCGCAATCGCCGTCCGAGATGAACTGCGACCAGAAGCCGCGACTGTCATTGCCCGGCTCACTGCGGCCGGCTACCGGACAGCCATGCTCACGGGGGACAACACGCTCACGGCGCAGGCCCTGGGGTCCGCGGCCGGGATCACTGAAGTTCACGCCGAGCTTCGCCCGGAAAACAAAGCGGACATCATCCGCGCTCTGCAAATACGCCAGCCGACCGCGATGGTAGGCGACGGTGTCAACGATGCCCCCGCTCTCGCGACGGCGAATGTGGGCATTGCGATGGGCGCAATGGGTTCAGACGTTGCTATCGAGACCGCCGACATTGCTCTCATGGGCGAGGACCTCCAGCACCTTCCTCAAGTCCTCGAACACGCCCGGCAGACCCGGCGCATCATGCTGCAAAACGTGGGTATGTCCTTGCTCCTGATCGCGGTTCTGATCCCACTTGCGCTTTTCGGTGTCCTGGGTTTGGCAGCCGTCGTGCTGGTCCACGAGCTCGCGGAGATCGTCGTCATCGGTAACGGCGTCCGCGCGGGACGGATCCGAAGAACCATCATCTCGGACCCCGCAACGACCAACAGCTCACGCACGCTGACGGCGACATTGTGACCGTTGCGAAAGCCGATACGGCGCCCGACCTGCGACGGCTGGGGCTCGTCATCGGGGCGGCGAGCCTCGCCGCCGGCGTTGACCTAACAGTGAAAGCCGTAGTCAGCACCCAGCTGGCCAGCGGGACGGTCATCGACTGGGGCGTGCTGAGCATTCAGCTCGTCTACAACCCTGGGGTAGCCTTCAGCCTCGGTTCCACTTTGCCATCCTGGGTGATTTCAGTTCTTACCGGAGCGATCATTGTCGCACTCGGTGGATATCTGATCACCCGATCACAGACCTTGACTGCGCTCTCCAGCCTGGGCGCAGCTCTCCTTCTGGGCGGTGCTCTCGGCAACTTTATTGACCGCCTCGATGGCGGAGGCGTGGTCGACTACCTGCACACGGGATGGTTCGCCACATTCAACCTCGCGGACGTATTCGTCACCGTCGGAGTCGCAATGCTCACGCTGGGCACGCTCGTTGGTCAACGGAATCCGACACGCACCCTTTCCGGGCAAAACGCCGGCTCTCGGCCCTCGCGCCGGTGAACTCACAAGTGCCCTCGTGCCACACGCTTTGAAGTCGCGACGTAGGGGACACTCGACAGCGCTGGCCACAACGCCCGTCGGACAACTCGAGGTCTGTGCCGTGCTCGTGAACGGTTGGTGAGCGCGAGTTCGGCTGTTCGTGGGGACCCCCACCGAGGACGCACCTATAATGCTTTGCCTGGAGACAAGTCCGCAAGGCTCGTTCGCTGAAGATGCCCGCTGAGCGGGCGCCGACCACAGAGACGGGCACTGTCTTCACTTTGTCCGAACCAGGTGGCAGATCTGGACTGTCACGTCACAGGAGGACGCTCGTTGGCGAATCGCGGGTTCTTGTCGATGACGTAGCTGGACCACGGGACTGTCGCGGCAGTCGCATGCTTGGACATGATTTGTTTGCTGTAGCCGAGCATCCGAGACAGCGATGTGGGGTCGATCTCCTCGACGAGTCCTCGTATGGTCGTGTTCCGGACGCCCTGAATGTCGATTCCGATGCCGCGCAGCTTCAGCACCAGAGTGTTGGGGGAGCGGGGCTTGCCCGCCCGCTGCCCTGGGAATAGCCAGTTCGTGCCCGAGTTGACTGTGCCTTGGTGTTCACGGCTCTCCAGGTGCGCGAGGAACAAGGGGATGAATGGCTCCGGGATCGGCGCCGGGTAGCGGCCGAGCTTGAGGGTGACTCCGGTCGGCTTCACTTCGACATCGTCGAGGGTGAGCATGCAGAGCCGGCCGATTGGGACGCCATACAGCAGGAAGATGAGGGCGGCGACTCGGATTGACTCGCTGATGTTGACGGCCTCGATGAGTGTCTTGATGTGTTTCAGTCGCTCGTCCTGGGTCAGCATGGGGGTCGTCTGAGCGAGGCGTACTGGAACATCGACGCCTTTCACCGTCCGTTCCTTGCGGAGATATCGGACGAAGTTCCGAATCTGCTTGCGGGTTGAGGGTCCCTCAGAGAGGTATTCGTCGATGTGGACCTGACCCATCGTCGCGGCAGTTCGCCCGTGTTCGTCCAGGAGCCAGCGGAGGAACTTTCCGGCCTCGGTGATCTCCTGCTTGGCGCTACGCGCGGCGTAGTTCATGTTCTTCGTTTCGGAGGACTCGCTCTTTAGCCTGCGGAGGTGGTGCCACTTCGCGAACCGCTCAATCGGGGAGTGAATCTCCGGACTGCCTTCGAGCTCGTGGAGCCGTTCGTCGAGCCACTGCTCGAAGATGGCAAGCTGCCGGTCATCCTGCGCCGGGAGCATTCGATTGTGGGTAAGGATCGCCCGGAGGTGCTCGACGGAGTGAGTCTTTGGCAGAGTGTCGAACGCCTCGTGGGACAAGCTGACTTCCCGGTTCCCGATGCGGCGAAGGAGGTCGGATGACGCCCCTCCATTGCTGCGGAGCCAGGTGTAGATGCTTTCCGGCCGCCCGACAGAGGTCAGAACAGCAATCAGCCGTTTCAAGCGCAAGTCCGGAGGTTCATTCGGCTTGAGTAACGCGGTCAGGTCTGCGGTGAGAACGCAGACGATACAGTGCCCGCCTCGGAAGCGCTCGGCCTCGCGGCCGCAATTAGCACAAGTCAAATTGGTCGTGATCCCGGCGCACTCCCGGCAGATGTCCTTGCCCGTGTCAAGACGGCCGGGCAACATCCGGTGTTCACCGCAGAGGGGGCATTCGCCGTAGGTGTGGGAAGCCTCAGTGAAACAAATGCCGCAGATGCGTCCGTCGGGCCAGCGAACCCGGATCTTTCCAACCTCGCGCCCACACCTGTCACAGGTATAGCCGGTCCTCGCGCTCCGCGGCCGTCCGCGAGGCTTGAAGTCAGTCATCTTCTGGGCGACGAATGCGCGCCCGGACCGGACGGTACGCCTCCAACAAAGGGACATCCGTGCCCTGGCCAACAGCAGCTCGGTCCCGCTTGGTCTTCACATCGACACTGGTGTACGTGAACATGTCGCTGGCTTCGACCGCGAAGATGTCGCAGAGGGCTGCCAACACCTGGAACGCGATCCGGTCCGGGTCCTGAGACACGAGCCTGTAGATCTGTGACTCGGACAAGGTGATGCCGCGGTCGCGGAGCGGGTCAACCAGGTCACGGCTGTTGCGCATCCCAGCACGTGCCATCAGCTCCCGAACTCGGAACTTGTACTCGATCTGGCGTTTCATCGCGCTACCTTTCCGGTTGACCGCTTTGGTTTGAGGAGAAGGCTTCCCCTGCTGTTAAGCATGTCCTTGGTGAGGACTCTTTCCATCTCCTTCACGGCGAAGTCAGCCGAGGGGAGTGTGTAGATGGTCGTAGTGGACGTGTTGACATGGCCGAGCTGCATCGAGATGAATTTCTCGTCATAGCCATAGACCGTGATCATGTGCGTGGCGTAGGAGCGCCGAAGGCCGTGGATGTCAAGACCGGGTTCCAGCCCCAGCTCCTTCACGTAGCCCTGGAACCGAAGGAGCAGATCATTCTCGGCGACGACACCGCCTGTCGAGGTGGGGAACAGGTGTGTCATCGGTTGACCGAACCGGGGGAGTCCGTTCTCGACCCAGTCGGCAACTGCCTCGGCGGCCCAGTCGACCAGCGTGAGGACGGAGCGTTGCTTCTTCGGAGCGCCCTTGTTCGACTTGCCATTGCGAACCCTCACGATCCCATAGTCGCCGAAGTACGGAGCCTTGGCGCTGCGGGAGAAATCGACCAGGTCCAGCTTGCGCATCTCGTCATGGCGAAGCCCCCAGCCATAAACAACTTTGAGGGCGACGGCGTCTCGCCACGCTGCCAAGCCACCCTTCCTCCTTGACCTGAGGATGCGTTCGACCTCATCATCGGCTAGGTCGAAGAAGTCCTGAAGCTCGGCCATGTCGAATGCCCGCTTCTCGGGGCCCATGGTCGCTTCCTGGGTGTGCTTCGCCTTGTTCAGGTCGGTGATGACCTGCGACATGGACGTACCGAACATCCGGCCACACGTCTCGTTCCACTGGTATATGTCGCTCGTGGCGTAGGCGCAGAACAACGAGATGTCGCTCTGGTACGCACGCGCCGTTTCCTGGGAAAGGTTTTTCACCCCGCGCAGGTGAGCGAAGTAGTCGTCCGCGTCCCTGGGCGTCCACTCCCACGGGAACTTGCCACTGAACTCGGCAAAGCCCACAACGGAGGCAATCCGGCGCTTGACCGTCTTCTCGGTGAAGTTCTTGGTGAACTGCTGTCGCTTCCAGCCGGTCAGGACCTGCTCCAGGAACGCGTCTCGGTCGGGCCCACGATCCGGAAACTGAAGGAACGACAGTCCGCCCATTTTGTCGACCAAAATGCCTCCAAGTCGTCTGCAGTTTTTGCAGTCTAAGAGCAAAAAATGCAGAGCACAAGAGGGAATGCCTGATCAAATTTGGTTTCAGGGCTCGCACTGTGAAGGACAATTCGAAGCAGTTGCGAAGCGCCTACGCGGCGCACATTGAAGAAACAAGTCCTGATCAACATGCTTTAATGCGAACCAGTGGAGGGGATACCGGATTTCCGGTCAAGAGCATACTTTGCTAATACCTATTTTACTAACTGACATAATGTGTATTATCGGATATTACAAGCTCAAATACTGTGGGCCACACACGCCACCACGGTAAGTCTGAGACCAACAGAATTCTTCACGGTACTGAAAGTATCCGAAAGCTTCAAACAGGCCGCGCCTGGCATTAATGCGCAGCAATTCAAATTCCTTTTGGTACAAAGATGCCCAAAGGAAGTTCCGTCAGGAGCGATTCTTTGACCATGTTGTGATCAGTGTGGATCCTTCGAGCCGAACACGTGGGATTACCTCCGCCCCCGCCATATCCAGACCACAATCCGGACAAACTGACATAATTCGAAAATATAGAACAGGGCTTTTGGGCATACGAGTTCATCGTAGATTTTGCGAGACAGTGGGTACCGCTTGTTGGAGCAGGAGGTGAGGGAGAAACCACTGCCTGAACACCTCAAGAAGTATTCTCGTGTATCAAATACCAATAAACACGTTCTGAGGGATTTATAGTGTGAGGTGCGAACTTCGCAACAAAAGGAGTTATATGTCTACCCCATCCCCTCAATCAGGCTTCACGTTCTACGGTGATGGCCACGAAACCTCCAAGCAGGCTGTCAAGGTACTTCAGACTGGACTGTGGATTGGTGCTGTTCTTGCTGGAGTTTTCGGTGTGATTATTCTCGCCCAGCCCAAGGCTTCACTCATCTTGATCGCCATCTTGCTAGGACTCTATTTCCTTATCCGCGGACTCGTTCGACTTGTCGTTGGAATCTTTGCACCCGGTCTCACTGCTGGTGGGCGCACATTTAGCATCATCCTTGGTGTGATTTTAGGCGCAGTCGGCATCATTGCGCTCAGTAACCCTGGCACAGCAATTGAAATCCTGGGCATCCTCATTGGTTTGTCATGGATCCTGGACGGTATCGCCGCCCTGATTGAATCAGGTCGAGCAGCATCCCGCGGTTTTGCAATCTTCGCCGGCATCGTTGGAATTATTGCTGGTGTTGTGATGCTGTTTGCACCCATTATTGGGGTCGCAGTAATCATGTACATCGTCGGTATCTTCCTAGTACTGCTGGCCATCATTCAGATCATCGGCGCCATTGTTTTGGGCGTCAAAGCCAAAAAAGCTGGAATCTAAACTCAACCTTCATAAGAAAATGCCCCCGGTCCTCCGGGGGCATTTTCTGTATGTTCATTAGAAATCTTTGAGAGCACGCTCTACTAAATCTGTGAGGGGCTCGGGTGAATATGGCTCGCCCGAAGATTTCAACTCCTCGATATGCCACCAGCGCACAGAAGAGATGTCAGTAAATTCATTTTCCATCCAGTTGTCACTGATTGGCTCAAAAGTTGGTGTGCGAAGAACGAAATATTCACTGTGTGTGGTCTGAACGTGTCCATCGTTGAAGACAGAGGTACCTTCAGTGGTCCAGAACGGCTCCCCCACACTGTCGACCCTGAGACCTGTTTCCTCAAAAAGCTCACGAACGGCCGCTTCAGCATGAGTTTCATGATCCTCCACTCCCCCGCCGGGTGTGATCCACCGCGTGTGTGGAACCATCAAATTGGGGGAATGAGTCAAGAGCAACAAAAGGCGGTCAGCATCATCTAGAAGAATGACTCGAGAAACGCGTCGATGCGCAGGACGGGACATGATCACTCAGCGACGAAGGAACTTACGTCGCCCACAAGGCGCGTGTTGTCAGCTGGAACGGGTTCAACTGCAGCGAGGGCTACTTCTGCAGCGAATTCGCTCACGTTGTACAGCTTTCCTGCAGATTCCTTCCGGGCGTTGATCGCACCAGGGTTGGCTCGCTCAAGAAGTGTGGCGGTGATGGTGCCTTCAATCATGTCTCCGGAAACCACCGTGAAACCGATGCCACGTTCTTCAAGTTCGGGAATCATGTCACGGAGAGCATCTTCACCTGCACGCTTGGACAGTGCGACGGGAAGGTATTCATCCATAGTCGGTGTTGTCCTAATAAAGTGGGCTTGGTGGCTGGTGACGAAGACCACACGTGCTCCATCAACGAGAACTTTGAGAGCTGCCCTGAGAAGATTGACTTGGGAATCCCGATTTAACTTCATGGCATAGTCTTCGCCCATGCCGGATTCCATGCCGCCTGAAGCGTTCATGACAAGAATGTCGAGCCCACCAAAAGCCTGCTGAGCTGCAGAAAACATCCCTTCTACAGATGCAAGATCAGTTAGGTCTGCCCCCACAGCTATCGCCTCTCCCCCATTAGCCTTAATGGAATCGACAATCTTCTGTGCACGTGCCTCTTTGTTCCGAAAGTTCACAACCACTGAAGCGCCAGCTTCAGCAAAATAATTGACAGTGTCAGCACCAATTCCGCGGGAAGATCCTGTAACAAGCACACGCTTTCCAACAAGTGAACCAGCAGCTAATGGGTTAGACACATTCGTCTCCTTCTTAAAAGTTTTCCTCATGCAGACTATCAAGGACACTGAGTGTTACCCTCGAGCCGTGCACCCCTATTTTTCTGGCCCCGTTCCACACATCTTTGCTCATCGAGGTTTAGCTGTGGATTGCAAAGAAAATACACGTGAAGCATTTGCTGCCGCGCTTTTGGCTGGTGCTACTCATCTCGAAACAGATGCGCACGGAACTGCGGACGGTGTGGCAGTACTGTTTCATGACGACGTACTGGACAGCAAGGAAATTTCCTCTTATACCCACGCCGAATTACCGGACTACATTCCAACCTTAGAATCTGTGCTCAACGAATTTCAGAGCGCACGATTCAATATTGATGTAAAGAACGAAGCGGCTATTGTTCCTGTTTCACAGGTGATAAAAAAACTTTCTTCAGAGGATCGAATCCTCATTTCTTCGTTCAGTAGTAGTCGACGTCGCAAAGTAGTTCAGAACTGTCCGGGGGTTGCGACTTCAGCATCAACTTTGCAATTTGCCCCGGCATTTATCGGCGCATTACTAGGGCAACAATGGATGGTGAACATCGTGCTCAAAAATTGCGATGCTGTACAAATTCCTGCTCGAGCTCTGGGCAGATCAACAGTGACACCTCGGCTTGTGCGTGCGTACCATCGTGCAGGTGTGCAGGTTGATGTATGGACGGTTAATGACGCTCAACAGATGGTCGAGCTTGTCGGGGCAGGAGTCGATGGCGTGGTGACAGATCGCGCAGATGTGGCCCGGGAAACCTTCCCAAAATAGTGACTATTTCTGTGCGAGCGTGCTTTTAATTGCCTGAGCTAATGCGGGACTTATCTGCGGAATAGCAGCAACTTCCTCAACCGATGCTTTTCGAAGCTGGGCTACCGAACCAAAATGGGAAAGAACAGCTTTAACCTTGGTGGGCCCCATGCCGGGAACTTCAGAAAGAACTGTATTGATGTCTTTCTTTCGGCTGGCGCGCTGGAACGAAATAGCAAAACGGTGAGCCTCATCACGGAGTTGTTGAAAAAGAAACAACGCTTCTGAATTTCGAGGAAGAATGATCGGGAACTTCTCCCCCGGCAACCACAATTCTTCGAGTCTTTTCGCGAGACCGACGAGGGGAATATGTGAGAGCCCAGCCTCAGATAAAGCTTGTGCTGCGGCATTGACCTGAGGTAGCCCGCCATCAACCACAAAAAGCCCCGGTGGATAGGAAAAGCTGGATGCTTTCTTCTCCTCATCAATGTCTTCACCGGTGAGATACGCAGCTCGACGAGCCAAAACTTGATTCATCGCATCAGTGTCATCTCGAGCCGATGCGATGGAAAACTTTCGATAATCAGACTTCTTGGCGAGTCCATCCTCAAAAACCACCATAGAAGCCACAATTTTGGTTCCACCCAAGTGTGAAATATCAAAGCATTCAATTCGTAGTGGAGACTCTGGCAGACCCAATGCTTCTTGGATGTCTCCCAACGCCTTTGTTCGTGTGACATAGTCAGCTCGCCGTTTTGTTTTGTATAACAAAAGCGCTTGTTGAGCATTATGAGTCACCGTAGCTGACAAAGCCGCGAGATCGCCTCGCTGGGCCACACGAAGTTTGACGGCAGCCGCACGTGAATCTTCTAAGCGTTCTCGTCTGAGTTCAGTGAGCCACGTAATGATGGCGGAACTGTCTAGGGGTAACTCAGGAACAATGACTTCACGAGGAGGAATGTCGGAATCGTCATATGCTGTTCGGAGCATATTATCAACCAGCTCACCAGAACTGACATCGAGTTCGGTATCTACATTCCACGAATGAACACCACGAATTCTGCCTTCTCGCACCACAAACATCTGCACGGCTGCAGAAAGTTCATCTCGGGCGAGGCCAAATATGTCGGTATCTACATCGTCCTCAAGGACAACAGAACTCTTTGACGCCACCGTTTCAAGAGCTTGTATGTTGTCCCTATATCGCGCTGCCAATTCATAGTCTTGCGCCTCTGAGGCGGATGACATCTTTTCTCTGAGCTCACGCACATGGCCGTCGTTTTTGCCTGCCATAAAGGCAGCGAGGTCGAGAGCAATGGAGCGGTGCTCTTCTGGTGTAACACGACTAGCGCAGGGCGCTGCACACCTGCCAATGTCTCCCAGAAGACATGGCCGCCCACTACGTTCAGCTTTCTTATAGACACCATCTGAACACGTACGTACGGGGAATACAGGAAGTATGAGATCCAAAGTCTCGCGAATGGCCCATGTTTTTGTGTAGGGACCGAAGTATCGAGCGTTGTCCATCTTGCGTGTTCTCGTCACGAGCACACGGGGAATTCGCTCCCCCAGGGTGATGGCGAGATAGGGGTAACTTTTATCATCACGAAACTGAATGTTGAATGGCGGATCAAATTCCTTGATCCAGGTGAACTCTAACTGCAGTGCTTCAAATTCTGAACCGACAATTGTCCATTCGACGCTCGCGGCACTCGTCACCATACGTTTTGTACGCTCATGCAACGTATGAAGTGGAGCAAAGTAACTTGTCAGTCGGGCTCGGAGATTTTTGGCCTTGCCTACATAGAGAATGCGACCCGTCTCATCCCGAAATCGATACACTCCTGGACTGGTGGGTATGTCCCCCGTTTTAGGGCGATACGGAACAGTATCTGCCATGACTATGCAGAAATAATTTCTCTGAGGAAAGTTGCTGTGTGGCTCACGGTGCTCTTGGAAACTTTTTCGGGTGTACCCACAGCAATAATCTCACCGCCACCGGCGCCACCTTCTGGACCTAAGTCGATAATCCAGTCCGCGCTCTTGATCACGTCGAGATTGTGTTCAATCACGATGACCGTATTTCCCTTTTCAACAAGGGAGTTCAGTACCAGAAGAAGCTTGCGAACATCTTCGAAATGAAGACCCGTGGTTGGTTCATCAAGGACGTAAATTGATCGACCGTTACTTCGCTTTTGAAGTTCTGTGGCTAGTTTTACACGTTGTGCTTCACCGCCCGACAAAGTCGTAGCACTTTGACCCAGTCGAACGTATCCAAGTCCGACATCAACGAGGGTCTGTAAGAAGCGATGAATTGAACTAATGGGTTGAAAGAATTCCGCCGCCTCGGCGATAGGCATCTCTAATACTTCGGAGATGTTCTTGCCCTTATAGCGAACCTGCAATGTTTCACGGTTATAGCGCTTCCCGTGACACACTTCACAGTCCACATAGACGTCAGGAAGGAAATTCATCTCGATTTTGAGGGTTCCATCCCCGGCACACGCTTCACAACGACCGCCTTTAACATTGAAGCTAAATCGTCCTTGTTGGTATCCCCGCGTCTTCGACTCTGTCGTTTCTGCAAAGAGTGTGCGGATCTTGTCGAAGACACCCGTATAGGTAGCTGGATTGGAACGTGGTGTGCGACCAATGGGATTCTGGTCCACGTGAATGACCTTGTCGAGATGTTCAAGACCAGTCACACGAACATGCTTACCTGCGACTGTCCTCGCACCGTTGAGCTTGTTAGCTAAGACTTTATAGAGAATGTCGTTGACGAGGGAAGACTTACCTGAACCTGAGACACCTGTGACGGCGGTAAATGTTCCCAGAGGAAAGTCCGCAGTAACTTTTTTCAGGTTATTTGCCTCAGCACCGACAACAGAGATCATGCGATCTTTATCGAGTGAACGACGCTTCTTGGGGATTTCAATGACAGTTCGTCCTGAGACATAGTCGGACGTCATCGACTCGGTGTTCTTCAGAAGGGACTCGTAGTCTCCTGAGTGAACCACGCGACCACCGTTCACTCCAGCGCCCGGTCCGATATCAACAATCCAATCCGCAGTGCGGATAGTGTCTTCATCGTGCTCCACGACAATCAAGGTATTACCAAGATCGCGAAGCTTGATCAGGGTATCAATGAGACGACGATTATCTCGCTGGTGGAGGCCAATAGAAGGCTCATCGAGTACATAGAGAACTCCTGTCAGCCCAGAACCAATCTGAGTTGCAAGACGAATGCGTTGCGCTTCTCCGCCAGAAAGAGAACCTGCAGAACGAGCAAGATTGAGGTAAGTCAAACCAACCTCGATGAGGAAGTCCAAACGAGCTCGAATCTCTCTGAGAACTTGTGCGGCAATCATCGCGTCGCGTTCGGACAGTGTCAAAGTGTCCATAAAATCTCGAGCTGCAGAAAGAGGAAGTTCGGTCATATCGGCTATCGACAGCCCATTGATTTTGACGGCAAGAACTTCATGTTTCAAACGCTGGCCATGACATTCCGCACAGGGAACTTCCCGAAGATATTCTGCCCAGCGTGCACGCTGAACATCAGTTTCTGCCTGCATGTATTGACGCTCAATATACGGAACAACACCTTCAAAACCTGAGCTGTACTGGACCTCACGGCCGTATCGATTTTTCCATTTCACTCGAACGTTGAAGTTATTTCCCGTCATCACTGCTTCACGTATCTCTTCGTCGAGTGATTCCCACGGAGTATCCAAGGAGAAGTCAAGATCTGACGCAAGACCCAGGAGAAGCTTTTCGTAGTACTGAAACAATCCCTTTCCTTGTGTGGCCCAGGGAATGATCACGCCGTCATTGATGCTCAATGACGGATCTCCAAGAAGTAAATCTTCGTCGACAGACATCTTTGTGCCCAAGCCAGTACACACCGGACATGCACCAAAAGGTGAATTGAACGAAAAAGTTCGTGGTTCAATCTCAGCAAGTTGAATGGGATGTGCGTTGGGGCAAGATAACTTTTCGCTAAACGATTGCCACGCTGCATCACCTGATTGATCAACAAAATTGATATCTACAGTCCCATTGCTCAATTTGAGAGCTGTTTCTAAAGAGTCAGTGAGACGAGAAAGTAAATCAGGGCCTGCGACGAGACGGTCGATCACGACAGAGATGTCGTGCTTGTAGCTCTTTTTGAGCGGAGGAGCTTCAGCCAGTTGTACAACGTCACCATCAACCACAGCGCGTGAATACCCACTGGCCATCAGCTCTGCAAAAAGGTCAACAAATTCTCCCTTTTTCTGGGATACCACAGGTGCCACAACCTGATATCGCGTTCCTTCTTCGAGATTCATGAGTTGATCAGCAATTTGCTGCACCGTCTGTGACTGAATGACTTCACCACACTCCGGGCAGTGAGGTACTCCGATACGCGCCCAGAGCAGACGCATGTAGTCGTAGATTTCGGTGATGGTGCCGACAGTAGATCGAGGGTTACGGTTCGTAGATTTCTGATCAATCGAGACGGCAGGAGACAGGCCTTCAATGAAATCAACATCTGGACGATCAACTTGCCCCAAGAATTGCCGAGCGTAAGCGGAAAGTGACTCTACGTAACGTCGTTGTCCTTCAGCAAAGATGGTGTCGAAAGCCAGGGACGACTTCCCCGAACCTGATAAGCCCGTGAAAACAACGAGGGAGTCTCGTGGAATCTCTAGGTCAACGTTCTGCAGGTTGTGCACGCGTGCGCCCTTCACACTGAGATGTGAGTGAGCGTAGAGGGGCTTAGGCATGTCCTGCTTCTTTCATAATGCGGAGTTCACGTTTGAGTTCGGAGAGTTCATCGCGCAATCTGGCAGCGAGCTCAAACTTTAACTCTGCAGCGGCAATAAGCATTTGTTCGTTGAGATCACCAATAATGTTTTCGAGTTCGGTTGCTCCTGCTTCTCCAATGCGAGGAGTGAGGAGTGTAGAAATACTAGGCCTGGTAGCACCCGACTTTGTCTTCTTGTTACCTCTATCAGATAGCAGCTCTGCTGTATCAGCTTCTTCGCGTTGCAACATTGCTGTGATGTCGGCAATTTTCTTTCGCAGGGGCTGAGGATCAATACCTCGTTCAAGGTTGTAAGCAATCTGCTTGTCTCTCCGGCGTGTAGTTTCGTCAATTGCTTGAACCATCGACTTTGTCATCACATCGGCATACATGTGCACTTCACCAGAGACGTTACGGGCAGCACGACCGATTGTCTGAATGAGTGATGTCGCAGAGCGGAGGAATCCTTCTTTGTCTGCGTCCAGTAAGGAGACGAGGGAAACCTCAGGAAGGTCAAGACCCTCGCGGAGCAAGTTAATGCCCACGAGAACGTCATAAACGCCTTGACGGAGTTCTGTGAGAAGTTCGACCCTGCGCAGCGTATCGACATCTGAATGCAGGTAGCGCACTCGAACACCTGCTTCGGTCAAGAAGTCGGTCAGTTCTTCGGCCATCTTCTTCGTCAGAGTGGTCACAAGAACTCGTTCATCTTTGGCCGCACGAACGCGGATCTGCTCCAAAAGATCATCGATTTGGCCTTGGGACGGCTTCACAACAATTTGTGGGTCGACCAGCCCTGTCGGACGAATAATTTGTTCGACAACTCCGTCGGCAATACCCATCTCATATTTTCCGGGGGTCGCCGACAGATAGACCGTTTGCCCCACACGTTCTTTGAACTCATCAAAACGTAAAGGCCTGTTATCCATTGCAGAAGGGAGACGGAATCCGTGTTCAACAAGTGTGCGCTTGCGTGACGCGTCCCCTTCATGCATTGCGCCAATTTGTGGAACAGTCACGTGCGACTCATCGATGACGCACAAAAAGTCATCAGGAAAGTAGTCCAGTAAACACTGGGGTGCTTCTCCCGGTTCGCGTACATCGATATGCCGGGAGTAGTTTTCAATTCCGGAACAAAAGCCGATCTGCTGCATCATTTCAAGGTCAAAAGTTGTTCTCATGCGCAAGCGCTGAGCCTCGAGGAGCTTGCCCTGTTTTTCGAACTCGGCCACACGTTCTTCCATCTCTTCACGAATAGTGATGATGGCTTTCTTCATGATGTCTTCACTGGCTACATAATGCGAGGCAGGAAAGACAGAAATCATCTCGAGTTTTTCTACCACATCACCTGTGAGAGGGTGAAGGCTATAGAGGGCTTCAATTTCATCACCAAACATTTCAATGCGAACAGCAAGCTCCTCGTACATCGGAATGATTTCAATAGTGTCTCCGCGCACACGGAAGTTTCCTCGTGAAAAATCAATGTCATTTCGGGCATATTGCATTGCGACAAACTGGCGAAGAATAGCTTCCCGTGGAATGCGCTCGCCTACTACGAGGGTGATCATTGCATCTAAGTACTCCTGAGGAGCTCCCAGCCCGTAAATACAGGACACGGTAGAAACAACAACCACATCACGACGTGTGAGCAAAGAATTGGTTGTTGAGTGGCGCAGACGTTCTACTTCCGCGTTGATCGAACTATCTTTTTCAATGAATGTATCGGTCTGAGGAACGTACGCCTCTGGTTGGTAGTAGTCGTAGTAAGACACAAAATACTCAACGGCGTTGTCGGGAAGTAATTCACGAAATTCGGTGGCAAGTTGAGCTGCAAGAGTTTTATTGTGGGCCAAAATCAACGTGGGGCGTTGGACTGCTTCAACAAGCCAGGCAGTGGTGGCGGACTTACCTGTTCCTGTGGCTCCAAGTAGGACGACATCAGTTTCACCGGCATTGACTCGTCCAGCTAACTCAGCGATAGCAGTGGGCTGATCGCCACTTGGGGAATATTCAGAAACGACCTTGAAAGGCTTCTCAGATCGTCTCGGTTCCACTCCCCTAGTCTATGTTCGCTAGCTGGTTCCAGAGAGCGTCAACTTGAGCATATGTGTGGTTGATGTTCCCCGACGTATCAATCACGTGATTGGCAATTTTGAGGCGTTCTTCTTCCGGCGCTTGCGATTGAATGCGGGACAACGCCTCGGACTCCAACATGCCACGATGTTCCATCAAGCGTTCAACGCGAATACTTTCGGGAGCACTAGCTACAACTATCGCATCGAAGGAATATCTTGAGTTAGCCTCCACTAAGAGGGGAACGTCGTAGACAACTACGCTCCCCACAGGAGCTTGGGCAAAGAGTTCTGAGGTACGGCGGTGAACAGCAGGGTGAACGATTGAATTGAGCATTTCTCGTTGTGTCTCATCTGTAAAAACAATTTCTCCCAAAGCACTTCTGTTGAGGCTTCCATCCGAGTTCAGCACTCCAGCTCCAAAATGGGCGATGATTTCCGCTAGGGCAGGTGTCCCCGGTTCAACAACTTCACGAGCAATCTGGTCTGCGTCAACAATATGAGCACCATGTTCAGCTAAGCGACGGGCAATCGTCGACTTCCCCGAGCCAATTCCACCAGTGAGACCAATCAACGTCATGGCATCAGCTTAAACGAGTAATGGGTGGACCCTGTAAAGGATCCACCCATTAGCTTCATATTGTTAGTTGTTTGCGAGCTTCTCTCGAAGTGCAGCAAGTGACTCGTCATCTGCAAGCGTTCCAGCTGAAGCTGCTTCGCTCGAGAAGGAGGTACTTTCTGCTGCCGCAGCTGGTGCGTCAGGAATGTTGGCTTCGGCCTCGTTCGTTGCCTTGACCTGTAGCTTGTGCTGCTCCCAACGAGCCTGAGCTGCTGCGTAGTCCTGTTCCCACTTCTCACGTGCAGCATCAAAGCCTTCACGCCATTCGTTGGTCTCAGGGTCAAAGCCCTCAGGGTACTTGTAGTTGCCGCTCTCGTCGTACTCAGTGAGCATTCCGTAGAGAGCAGGGTCAAATTCGGTACCTTCGGGGTCAACACCCTCGTTAGCCTGCTTGAGGCTGAGCGAGATGCGACGACGCTCGAGGTCGATGTCAATGACCTTGACGAAGACGTCATCACCCACAGAAACAACCTGCTCTGCGAGTTCAACGTGCTTGCCAGAGAGCTCAGAGATGTGAACAAGACCCTCGATGCCATCTGCAACGCGGACGAACGCACCAAAGGGAACCAGCTTGGTGACCTTACCTGGTGCAACCTGACCGATTGCGTGAGTGCGAGCGAATACCTGCCATGGGTCTTCCTGAGTTGCTTTGAGCGACAGCGAAACGCGCTCGCGGTCCATGTCAACTTCGAGAATCTCGACGGTAACTTCCTGACCAACTTCAACAACTTCAGAAGCGTGCTCAATGTGCTTCCAGGAGAGCTCAGAAACGTGGACGAGACCGTCTACGCCACCAAGGTCAACAAATGCACCGAAGTTGACGATCGAAGAAACGACACCCTTGCGGATTTGACCCTTCTGGAGGTTAACCAGGAAGGTGCTGCGGCTTTCGGACTGAGTCTGCTCAAGAAGTGCACGGCGAGAAAGAACAACGTTGTTACGGTTCTTGTCCAGCTCGAGGATCTTGGCCTCAATGTCCTGACCGAGGTAAGGAGTGAGGTCGCGAACGCGGCGGAGTTCAATGAGAGATGCGGGAAGGAAGCCACGAAGACCGATGTCTACGATGAGGCCACCCTTGACAACTTCAATAACCGAACCGGTTACGATGCCATCTGCATCCTTGATCTTCTCTACATCGCCCCATGCACGCTCGTACTGTGCGCGCTTCTTGGAGAGGATGAGGCGACCTTCTTTGTCTTCCTTCTGAAGAACGAGTGCCTCTACGGTGTCGCCAACCTTGACGACTTCGGAGGGGTCTACATCGTGCTTGATAGAAAGCTCGCGTGAAGGGATAACACCTTCGGTTTTGTATCCAACGTCGAGGAGTACCTCGTCGCGGTCTACCTTGACAACAGTGCCTTCAATAAGGTCACCATCGTTGAAAAACTTGAGGGTCTTTTCGACAGCGGCGAGGAAATCCTCAGCAGAACCGATGTCGTTGATTGCAACCTGAGTGGCTGCTTTCTTTGCTACAAGCGTCATGTAAAACGTGCTCCAGTATTTACTTACTTCAGGCCTTCAGACACAGCTAGCTGGGTAATTGTCTTCAGGGCAGGCGAATAGTGCGCACAAATGTGCATCTCTCAGGTTACTTGAGGAACGCTATCCGCACAAACTCGCGGAAAATGACGTTAGTGAGCTGCGTCGTTCCAGTTCAGTCCGATGCCCAACTGAACATCGAGCGGGACCCTGAGCTGGGCAGCATGAGCCATCCGTTCAACAACAATCTTTTCGACTTGCTCACGTTCGCTTTCGACAACTTCAAGAACGAGTTCATCGTGAACTTGAAGTAGTAGTTGGGATGTGAGTTCTAAAGCGATGAGATCCTGTTCAATCCCGACCATCGCAATCTTCATGATGTCTGCTGCGGTTCCTTGCATTGGAGCATTCAGCGCTGCACGCTCAGCATTATCCCGGAGTACACGGTTGGGGCTAGCTAAGTCAGGGAATGGACGCCTCCGTCCAAACAGTGTCTCGGTATAGCCCTGAGACCTCGCCTGTTCGACGACACTGCGCAGATAATCTCGTACTCCCCCGAAACGTTGGAAATAGTCAGCCATAAGTTTTTTTGCAGCACTGTTATCAATACCGAGCTGACGAGCAAGGCCAAATGCACTGAGGCCATACGCCAAGCCGTAACTCATCGCCTTCACCTGACTGCGCATCTCGGAAGTGACATCTTCCGGGGCAACACTGAAGACACGAGCGCCGACAAAGCGATGGAGGTCCTCTCCCGAGATAAAGGCCTCAATGAGACCCTCATCTTCACTGAAATGAGCCATGATGCGCATTTCGATCTGTGAATAGTCAGCGGTCACGAGGGTATCGAAGCCTGAACCCACTTCAAATGCCTCGCGAATCCGGCGACCATCAGCTGTGCGGATAGGAATGTTTTGCAAGTTGGGGTTTGCAGATGACAAACGCCCCGTGCTCGTTCCTGTTTGTCCATAGGTCGTGTGAATTCGACCGTCTGGACCGATTGCTTGGATAAGCGTTTCCACGATCTGCTTGAGTTTGGTGACATCTCGATGCTCAAGCAAGAGCCCCAGGAATGGGTGCGGGTTTGTCGCCTGCAAATCTGCCAACGCCGTGGCATCTGTGGTGTAGCCCGTCTTGGTCGCACGCGTCTTCGGCATTTCTAGTTGATCGAAGAGAACTTCTTGGAGCTGCTTCGGAGAGGCAAGGTTTACCTCGCGACCAATCACCGTGAAAGCTTCTTGTTTTGCCTTCTCTGCTCTGTCACATAGTTCAGCTGACAGGGATTCAAGTTTAACTTTATTGACAGTAACTCCACGATTTTCCATCGCAGCGAGGGTAACAAGGGTGGGTATTTCGATTTCAAGGAAAAGAGCCAGTGTGGCAGCATTCATCTGCGCTCGGATAGCTGTATCTAATCGCTGAATGAACCAAGCACGACCAGCAACATCAAGTCCATCGTCATCAGGCACAAGCTGATTCGGATCTGGGATAGGCACAATTTCAGAGAGGTAATGGCGGACAAGATCAGCAAACTCACGCTTTGAAGAATCTGGACGAAGTACCCAGTCGGCTATCTCTGTATCAAATCCGAGGTTCTCGACAACAACACCCAGCCGAAAGAGTGCTTTTATCTGATCCTTTGCCCCCTGGAATATTTTGGGCGTTGGTCCTGCAAACCAATCCACTAGCGGTTGAATATCTGCTAAAACTGGTGACCACGGAATCACAACTGTCTCGGTTTCGGTGGCTAGACCAACGGTTGCAATGGTGTTGTTGAAAATTTCAAGTTCCACACCAATGCCCTGCGGAGAGGCATCTGAAGCACGATGAAGCCAGGCGCGGAGTTCTTCATCGAGGAGGGTCTGAGACCGCGGGGCCGAAGGAGCGGGTTGTGGTTCTCGAACGACATCATCAAGTGATGCCACGCTAGAAGCAACAATGACAGCGGGTTTCGTGGACGACGAAGCCGACACAACCTCTGAGCTGAGAGAAAGAACCCGAGTCAACAAAGATTTGAATTCAAGTCGACCAAACACTTCACGCACAGCATCTGCGTTGATGTCGTGCAATTCAAGATCTGTAGGACCTACCGGAAGTTCTACATCATTGACGAGACGGTTGAGTTTCCGGTTCCGAATGGCGTTGTCTTTGAATTCACGCAGACTTTCACCGACTTTGCCACCGATCTCATCGGCTCGACGCAAAATCTCATCTAATGAGCCAAATTCGTTAATCCATTTAACGGCCGTCTTCTCTCCCACCTTGGGAACACCGGGAAGATTGTCGCTGGTCTCTCCGACAAGCGCAGCGATTTCAGGATATTGATGGGGCTGGATTCCATACCGTTCAAAAACCTTCACCGCGTCGTAGCGAGTGAGCTCAGAAACTCCCTGCTTCGACGGATACAGCAAGGTGACATTGTCATCGATGAGCTGAATAGCGTCGCGGTCACCTGACACCACCAAAACCTTAAAGTTTGATGCAGAGCCCTGGGCCGCAAGGGTGGCAAGAATGTCGTCGGCTTCGTAATCTTCCTTGGTTACCGTCGTAATGCCCATGGCGTGCAAAGCATCCTGAAGTAAAGGAACCTGACCAATAAATTCGGGGGGCGTCTCTCCCCGTGTTCCTTTGTAGTCGGGATACTCCCGTGTGCGGAAGGAAAACCGGGAAATATCGAAAGCAACAGCTAAATGGGTGGGCTTTTCTTTCGCGAGAAGATTCAACATCATCGAGATAAAACCATGTATGGCGTTGGTGTGTTGACCGTCAGCCGTTTTGAAGCTGTCTACCGGGAGGGCGTAAAACGCCCGAAAAGCAAGCGAGTGCCCATCAATAACCATGAGGGTAGGCTGGGCATTATTCGACACGTTCCCAGCCTACACAGCGCACAAGTCCCAGCTCACGAGGAATATCTATGTCTTCCACCTACGTTCGCCCACCTGCACTAGATCTCACTCAATTTCGTGGATTCACTGCAGGACCCCTGATGGACAAGATGGGTGTTCAATTCCATGAATTATCTGCTGAATATTCCGTCGCCACCATGCCGGTTGAAGGAAATACTCAGTCAATTGGAATCCTTCACGGTGGTGCTTTTGTCGTCCTCGGGGAAGGTTTGGGATCGATTTCTGCGACCATTCATGCCGGTGAAGGAAATGGTGCCGTCGGTATTGAAGTGAGCGCGACACACAGCAAGAGTATTTCTTCCGGAATTGTGATCGGGACGTGCCGCGCACTTCACCTAGGAAATACCCTCACGACACACGAAATTGTGTGCACGGATGAGAATGGTAACCGCCTGTCGACGGTGCGCATCACGAACTATCTCAAAAGACGCACGGCGTAGTTACTTCTTTTTCTGCTCTCCACCAAGCTGGTCAACGATGGTGACCGCAACATCCTTCATGGTGAGACGACGATCCATAGAAGCCTTTTGAATCCAACGGAATGCTTCAGGCTCGGTTAAGCCCATCTTTTCGTTGAGTATTCCCTTTGCAATGTCGACAATTTTGCGCGTTTCGAAGCGCTCAGAGAGATCTGCGACCTCGTTTTCTAATGCAACTATCTGTGCCCAACGAGACAAGGCAATTTCCACTGCAGGAAGCAGATCGTTGGGCGTGAAGGGCTTCACGACATATGCAAGTGCACCGGCTTCCGTTGCGCGCTCAACGAGTTCTTTTTGGCTGAATGCAGTCAGGAGTACGACCGGAGCAATATGCTCCTTGTTGAGCAAATCAGCAGCTGTGATGCCGTCCATTTTGGGCATTTTCACGTCCATAATGACCAAATCAGGAAGCAATTCCTTGGCCAGTGCGACTGCAGCTTCACCATCACCTGCCTCACCGACGACATCGAAGCCGTTATCACGGAGAGTTTCGACAATATCCATACGGATAAGTGACTCATCTTCGGCAACAACAACACGTCGTTTGGTGGGAGTCTGGATCTCTTGGTCAGCCATAGCTCAAGCCTAGGATATTCTTGAAGAGTTACGAGCCGAATTGGCGGAATGGCAGACGCGGAGCACTCAAAATGCTTTGTCTTCGGACGTGTGGGTTCAAGTCCCACATTCGGCACCAGAACAACAAATGCCCCTCAGATGAGGGGCATTTGTGTTTCACAATGTTTGACCTTTACAAATTTGCATAGGCAGGGGCAGCCTGGTTGCGTGCATCTCCGACCATGTGAACACGAAGGTCATTTGTGGAACCAGCAATTCCCGGAGGGGAACCCGCAATAACAACAACCTTGTCACCTGGTTCAGCCAAACCCTGACCAAGAAGAAGCTCATCTACCTGGCCAAACATGGCGTCGGTGTGGGTAACTGGGTCTACCAAGAACGACTTCACCCCCCAGGTCAATGCCATACGGCGACGAATGTGTTCGTGTGGGGTGAGAACAATCATGGGGATATCCGAGCGAAGGCGGGCCATGCGTCGTGCAGAGTCGCCTGATTCGGTGAAGACACACAGGTATTTCGCGTCGACGAACTCTGCTACTTCCTTGGCAGCGAGGGTAATGGCCCCGCCCTGCGTGCGTGGCTTAGTTCCTAGTTCAGGAATGCGCTCGAGACCGTGATCCTCAGTTGACTCAATGATGCGTGCCATGGTGGCGACAGTGATGGTGGGATAGTCACCGACGCTGGTCTCACCGGAGAGCATGACAGCGTCAGTACCATCAAGGACAGCGTTTGCACAGTCAGATGCTTCAGCACGGGTAGGACGCGGGCTAGAAATCATGGATTCAAGCACTTGTGTTGCCACGATAACGGGCTTAGCCCACCGACGAGCAAGCTCTACAGCACGCTTTTGAACAATAGGAACAGCTTCGAGGGGAAGTTCAACACCGAGGTCACCACGGGCAACCATGATGGCGTCAAAGGCATCGACGATTTCTTCGAGATTATCGACGGCTTGAGGCTTCTCGATCTTCGCAATAACAGGAAGGCGAATTCCCTCCTCATCCATGATTTCGTGCACACGCTTAATGTCTGAAGCATCACGCACAAAGCTCAGAGCGATAAAGTCGGCACCAAGTCGGAGCCCCCACCGAAGATCTGCCTCGTCCTTATCGGAAAGGGCAGGAACGTTCACGGCGACGCCAGGTAGGTTGATGCCCTTGTTGTTTGAAATAGGACCAGCTACTTCAACGACGGTGGTCACGACGGTGCCATCGGTTTCCAGAACGCGGAGGGTAACCTTGCCATCGTCGATCAGCAGAGGATCACCGGGCTTCACGTCATGTGGGAGTCCCTTGAAAGTGGTGGAACTCAATTCCTTGGTGCCGATGATGTCATCGATAGTGATTTTGAAGATGTCACCCTCAGCAAGGTCGTACGGACCACCTTCAAACTTTCCAAGACGGATCTTGGGTCCCTGAAGGTCGACGAGAACAGCGACAGGCTTTCCTAGATCGGAAGCAGCTTTGCGTACGTTGTTATAGACCTCTTCGTGCACGTCATACGTGCCGTGAGAGAGGTTCATGCGTGCAACGTCAACACCAGCCTCAATAATTGATTTGAGGCTGTCATAGCTGGAAGTTGCAGGGCCAAGGGTTGCAACAATTTTGGCGCGTCTCATGAAATGTCTCTTTCTTTCAGTTGTGCCATGCCGTGGAGGGATACGGCGAGTGAGTTACAGGATTGCGAAACCGCGATCTGTGGGTGAAACAGGTGAGGGAAGCAATGTGTCTCCTTCAAGGTAGCGGTCAACCGCAGCTGCTGCGGCACGACCCTCGGCGATAGCCCAGACGATGAGTGACTGACCGCGGCCAGCATCACCTGCGACGAAGACGCCTTCTTCAGCTGTGGCGTAATTGTCGTCACGGCTGATGTTTCCGCGATCGGACAACGACACGTCGAGTGTTGAGGCGGCAATGTCACGTTCCGGGCCCGTGAAGCCGAGTGCAAGGAGAACGAGATCTGCGGGGATTTCACGTTCTGTTCCTGCTTTAGGAACACGTGCGCCATCCTTGAATTCCGTTTCAGCAACGCGAACGGCTCGAACATTACCCTTGCCGTCGTTGAGGAACTCGACAGTAGATACGAGGAACTCGCGAGTTCCGCCTTCTTCGTGTGCGCTGGAAATCTCAAACAAGTTGGGGAAAGTGGGCCATGGCTGGTTGGACGGGCGTTCTGCGGGTGGCTGCTGACCAATAGCAAGGTTCGTCACTGATGCAGCGCCATGACGGTGTGCCGTACCAATGCAGTCCGCACCGGTGTCTCCACCACCAAGAACAACAACATGCTTACCCTGCGCGTGAATCTGGTCTTCGACAGTTTGTCCGTCAACCGCACGGTTGGACTGTACGAGATAGTCCATCGCAAAGTGAACACCGTTGAGGTCTCGGCCTGGAATGGCGAGGTCACGAGGAATCATCGCGCCAGTTGCCACAACAACAGCGTCATATCGCTGCTTGAGGTCTTCCCAGCTGATATCCGTACCGATGTTCACGCCTGGACGGAAGCGAGTTCCTTCAGCTTCCATCTGCTCTATGCGGCGATCAATATGAATCTTTTCCATCTTGAAATCAGGGATGCCGTAACGCAGTAGTCCGCCAATTTTTTCGTCTCGCTCATAGACGGCAACTGTGTGACCGGCACGGGTCAATTGTTGTGCAGCAGCAAGACCGGCAGGACCAGAACCTATTACTGCAACGGTCTTTCCAGACAAACGCTCAGGAATAAGTGGAGTGACCCAGCCTTCTTCAAACGCCTGGTCAATAATCGAGACTTCAACCTGCTTAATGGTCACCGGAGGCTGATTGATACCGAGCACACAAGATGATTCACACGGTGCTGGACAGAGGCGGCCAGTGAACTCTGGGAAGTTATTGGTTGCGTGCAGTCGATCAATTGCGTCGTGGTCATCTCCACGCCACGTCAGGTCGTTCCATTCGGGGATGAGGTTCCCCAAAGGGCATCCTTGGTGGCAGAAAGGCACACCACAGTCCATGCAACGTCCTGCTTGACGCACGAGTGTGTCACGATCACCAGCTTCGTAGACTTCTTTCCAGTCCATCAAGCGGATGGGAATAGGTCGACGAGCAGGAACTTCACGCTGTTGGGTTTTTAGAAAACCTTTGGGATCAGCCACCGGTCACCTCCATAATCTTCTGCCAGGTTGCATCACCATCGGGATCAATACCGGCAGCTTCAGCCTCCTGACGGACTTCGAGCACAGCTGCATAATCGCGAGGAACGACCTTGACGAATTCGCCCACGGTCTGCGAGAAGCCAGCGAGAAGTTCGGCTGCACGAGGAGAACCCGTTTCTGAAAGATGGTTTTCCAAAACATCCTTGAGAATCTCTGCATCTGCAGATCCCAGTTCTTCCAGGCGGAGTTCGCCTGAGGTGAGGGAGTCTGCATTGACTTTGTTGGTGTCGAGTTGGTGAATGTATGCGGTTCCACCAGACATACCAGCGCCGAGATTACGACCTGTCATACCCAAAATTACGGCAAGTCCACCGGTCATGTATTCGAGAGCGTGGTCACCTACACCTTCAGCAACAGCGGTGGCACCAGAGTTGCGAACAAGGAAGCGCTCCCCTACCAAACCACTGATGAAGATTGATCCGCTTGTTGCACCATAACCAATAACGTTTCCGGCGATGACGTTCTGATCGGGCGCAAATGAAGCTTTCTCAGATGGCTTCACAACGATACGTCCACCAGAGAGACCTTTACCGACGTAGTCGTTCGAGTCGCCGATCAAACGCAGTGAAATGCCTGCAGGAACGAAAGCACCAAAGGACTGACCTGCGGTTCCCGTCAACGTAATGTCGATGGTTCCCTGAGGAAGACCGTTTTGACCAAACTTCTTTGTCAGTTCGTGGCCCAGCATGGTTCCTACAGCTCGTTCTGTGTTGCGGATAGGAAGTTCGATCGAAACTGGTTTTCCATCTGTGAGCGCAACACGAGACAAGTTAATCAATTCGTTGTCGAAGTGCTCTTCCAGTTCGTGATCTTGTGCACGGCCACGGATACGAGGCTCGTCTTCAGCAAATGAAGGTCCAACCAAGATGGGTTCGAGCTCGAGTCCATCTGACTTCCAGTGTTCGACAGCAGCGTTGATGTTCAAAAGGTCGTTACGACCGATGATTTCATCGAGGCTACGATAACCGAGTTCAGCAAGGTATTCACGAACCTCCTGAGCAATGAATTCAAAGAAGTTCACCACGAATTCAGGCTTGCCCGTGAATCGTGCACGTAGTTCAGGGTTCTGTGTAGCGACACCCACAGGACAGGTGTCCAGGTGGCACACACGCATCATGACGCAGCCCGAAACAACCAAGGGCGCGGTAGCGAAACCAAACTCTTCCGCACCCAACAGGGCTGCCACGATAACGTCGCGTCCAGTCTTTAGCTGGCCATCAACCTGAACCGATACGCGGTCACGCATGCCGTTAAGCATGAGAGTCTGCTGGGCTTCGGCGAGACCAAGTTCCCACGGAGTACCGGCGTGCTTGAGTGAGTTCAGAGGACTTGCTCCGGTGCCACCGTCGTGTCCAGAGATCAGAATCACGTCTGCCAGTGCCTTGGAGACACCAGCAGCGACAGCACCAATACCGGATTGGCTAACTAACTTCACGTGAACACGTGCTGCAGGATTTGCTCGCTTCACATCGAAGATAAGTTGCTTGAGATCTTCAATGGAATAGATGTCGTGGTGGGGAGGTGGTGAAATCAGACCTACACCGGCTGTCGCGTGACGAGTACGAGCAATCCACGGGTACACCTTGTTGTTAGGGAGTTGTCCGCCTTCACCCGGCTTTGCACCCTGTGCCATTTTAATTTGGATGTCATCAGCATGAGTCAGATACATACTGGTGACGCCAAAACGGCCAGAAGCAACCTGTTTGATGGCAGAACGACGAGTGGGATCGAGTAGACGTGCAACGTCTTCTCCGCCTTCACCCGTGTTGCTCTTGGCGCCAATCGAGTTCATGGCAATAGCCAAAGTCTCGTGAGCTTCAGGAGAAATCGAACCGTAACTCATCGCCCCCGTGGAGAAACGCTTCACGATGGATTCGATCGATTCAACTTCATCCAGGGGAACAGCTGGACGATTGCCGCTCTCAAGTGCAAAAAGACCACGAAGTGTCATGAGTTCACGGCTCTGATCGTCGACAAGTTTGGTGTATTCGCGGAATACATCGAAACGACGTTCACGGGTGGAGTGCTGGAGCTTAAAGACTGTTTCTGGGTTGAACAGATGCGGTGCACCGTCGCGACGCCACTGGAACTCTCCACCGGTGGTGAGGCGTTCAGTAGTGAGAGGTGCACCATCCGAAGGATAGGCAGATGCGTGACGCGACAGGTTTTCAGCAGCGATGACATCAATGCCGACACCACCGAGCTTGCTGTTAGTTCCGGTGAAGTATTGGTCAACCAATTCCTGAGACAGGCCTACAGCTTCAAAAGTTTGTGCGCCAGTGTAGGAAGAAACGGTAGAAATACCCATCTTGCTCATCACCTTGAGCACACCCTTACCCAGTGCTTTGATGACGTTTTTTGTTGCTTTCTCTGCGGTTACCCCGGTGACGTATTCGTCACGTACGAGCTGCTCACAGGTTTCCATGGCGAGATAGGGGTTCACAGCAGAAGCGCCGTATCCGAGCAAAACAGCAACATGGTGAACTTCTCGCACGTCACCGGCTTCAACCACGATGCCAACCTTGGTGCGGTTTTCAGTACGAATGAGGTGGTGATGCACAGCGGAAAGCATCAAAAGGGATGGAATAGGCGCCAAGTCTGCGTTCGAATCGCGGTCTGAGAGCACAATGAACTTAATGTCGTGAGCGATGGCAGCGTCTACTTCTTCACAGAGTTGCGCAATGCGCTTTTCCATGGCTTTGGGGCCTTTGTCAACGCGGTAGAGACCACTGAGCTTGATAGCTTCACGAGTGCCACCTGCAGAGTGGATGTGAAGAATTTTGGCCAGCTGGTCGTTATCAATGACCGGGAAGTCAAGGACTACCTGTTCAGTGTGTGCTGCGGTGGCGTCCAACAAGTTACGCTCGGGACCGAGACCTAGCTTCAGGCTGGTGACAACCTCTTCACGGATCGAGTCCAGTGGTGGGTTGGTGACCTGGGCGAATTGCTGCACGAAGTAGTCAAACAGCAAGCGTGGACGTGAGGAAAGAACAGCAATAGGAGTATCGGTTCCCATGGCGCCCAGAGGCTCAGCGCCCGTCTTGGCCATGGGGGCAAGCATGATGCGGAGCTCTTCTTCGGTGTAACCAAAAGTTCGCTGACGACGAGTCACTGAGGAACGAGTGTGAGCAATATGTTCACGTTGTGGCAGCTCTTCGAGATCAATACGAGATTCGTCAATCCACTCCTGCCAAGGACCAGATGAAGCGAGTTCTGACTTGATTTCGTCATCGGAAATGATGCGGCCGGCAACAGTGTCAACCAAAAGCATCTTTCCAGGCTGCAAGCGGCCCTTCTGGACTACCTTGGCCGGATCAATATCGTAAACGCCGATTTCAGATCCCACAACGATGAGGCCGTCATCGGTGACAAGATAACGTCCGGGACGAAGGCCATTGCGGTCCAGTGTTGCACCCACCAAAGAACCATCGGTGAAACAGATGGCAGCAGGTCCATCCCAGGGTTCCATGAGGGACGAGTGGTATTCATAAAACGCACGTCTGGTGGGTTCCATATCGGGCTGGTTTTCCCATGCCTCTGGAACCATCATCATGATGGCGTGAGGAAGTGGGCGTCCTGCCAATGTGAGAAGCTCAACAACTTCATCAAACGAGGCTGAGTCAGAAGCACCAGGGGTGCAAATAGGAAGTAAATCCTTGATGTCGCCCAGTAGCTCAGATTCCAGTTGGGACTGACGCGCACGCATCCAGTTGCGGTTCCCCTGAACAGTGTTGATTTCACCGTTGTGACAAATGAAACGGAACGGGTGAGCCAATGGCCATGAAGGAAAAGTGTTCGTGGAGTAACGAGAGTGCACGAGGGCAAGCGTGGAGGCAAAACGCACGTCACTGAGGTCAGGATAGAACGGCTCGAGCTGAAGCGTCGTCACCATACCCTTGTAAACCATGGTGCGAGAAGACAGCGAAGCGAAGTAGATTTCACATTCTCGCTCAACTCGCTTACGCAGACGGTAGACCAAACGATCTAATTCGATGCCGGAGAGTGATCCCTGGGCAGCTGTGACAAAGGCCTGTTCAATGGCAGGCATCGCTTCACGAGCAAGCTTTCCCAGGTTGTCCGGCGCAGTGGGAACAACTCGCCAGCCCAAGACCTTCAAACCCTCCGAGTGAGCGAGTTCAGAAAAACGTGCCTGGATAGCCTCGCGTGCTGCTGTGTCGAGGGGAAGGAAAGCGTTTCCGACCGCATACGTACCCGCAGTTGGGAGATCGAAACCTGCAACCTCACGCAAGAAAGCGTCAGGAATTTGGGTCAAAATTCCGGCACCGTCACCGGTACCAGCATCGGAACCAACAGCACCACGGTGCTCAAGATTACGAAGGGAGCTGAGTGCAACATCAATAATGTCGTGACCGGGAATACCGCGAAGTGTCGCGACCATGGCGAGGCCACAGGCATCTTTCTCTAGAGCGGGGTCATAGAGACCTTGGGCAGCGGGTGCCAATGAAAAGCGTTGATAAGGAGTCGCGAGCGACATAGGAACCCTCCTCTCGAAAACGGTTACTCGGGAGGGACGACATTGGCCCTAAAGTCATCTGGAAAAGTGAAGCTAGTGAGAGCTTGTCGCCCTTTGAACTTCTTGACCGCTTGTGGCAGAAGAAGAGTTGAAGTGTGAGCCTTGACGGGGGCTACGTTGCCCTGATCCGTTTGCCGATACTTACCCTTCTAACTTTACAGTAGGAGCGCCATCAACATACACACTGAGCTCTCTACCTGGGTGGCGTCTGTTCTGGATCAGAATGATCAACAGGCCGATCAGAATTGCTGCTAAAGCAGCCCACACATTCGTTCGAATCGTCAGGAAAGTATCGCTGGGGTCAAGACGGTACGTTTCAAAGATTGATCGACCAATTCCATACCAAATCAGGTAAACACCAAATGCCTTACCCCAACGCAAGTAAACCTTCTTTTCAAGAGCGACGATGATGATCACACCGACCAAGTTCCAGATAATTTCATACAGGAACATGGGGTGAAAGAGAGTTCCTTCGGGCAATCCTGCGGGGAAAGCAGCATTGGTCGCTTCGATTTCCAGCCCCCAGGGAAGAGTTGTAGGAACACCGAATAATTCGTGGTTGAAATAGTTCCCGAGACGACCTGCCGCTTGGGCCACCAGCATGGCTGGGGCAAGAGCATCTGCAAATGACCAGAAACGAATACCCGTCTGTTTGCAACCAATCCAGGCGCCTACAGCTCCACCTAAGAGTGAACCGAAGATGGCGTTGCCGCCCTCCCAGATGTAGAACACCCGAAGAAGGTCAGCACTCTCATAAAAGTAATCGCCACTGTGAGTGAAGACGTGGTAGAAACGTGCACCGATAATCCCTAGAGGTACCGCCCAGAGAATGATGTCGAGAACAGATCCACGTGCTGCACCGCGACGGGTGAGCCGGACGTCAGTAATCCAGGTAGCCAAGATAATGCCGAGCAAGATGCACAGCGCATAAATGTGGACCCGGATAGGACCCAGATCAAAGAACTGAATATCTGGACTGGGAATACTGGAAAGAATATGCACGTGCTTAGTTTAGAGAACGCAGGGCGGTTACGAAGCGGAAGGCTTGCCGTGAGCGAGTCCTTGAGCAGTCAGGGCAACTGCGGCAACTCCCCCATCATTGAGCGACTTCACAAGAGCGGAACCGACAATGGCGCCGTCACCGTAGCTGAGGACTTCAGCTACCTGTTCACCGGTGGAGATCCCTACACCGACACCCACATACTCAGCACCAACTGCACGAAGACGTTCGACGAGGGTTTGTGCTGCAACATCAACATCAGCACGTGCACCCGTGATCCCCATGGTGGAGACCGCGTAGACAAAACCGCGACTCAGTTCGACGGATTGCCGCAGACGTTCGTCAGTAGATGACGGGGCCGCTAGAAAAACGCGGTCGAGGTCATATTTTTCGGATGCAGCGATCCATTCAGCTGCCTCGTCTGGGATGAGATCTGGCGTAATGAGTCCTGCTCCGCCAGCTGCAGCAAGATCTGCGGCAAACTTGTCAACACCATATTGGATGACGGGGTTGAAATACGTCATGAGCAAAACTGGAGCAGACACGCGCTCAGTAATCTGCCGGACAGCTTCGATAGCTTGAGGAAGCTTAAATCCCTGTGCGAGGGCAATCTGCGTTGCTTCCTGAATTACGAGACCATCCATCACGGGGTCAGAATAGGGAACTCCGAGCTCCAGGATGTCTACGCCACTCTCGACCAGCGCGACTGCTGCTTCGACACTTTCTTCGAAGTTGGGGAAACCGATGGGGAGGTAACCAATGAGAGCTTTGCCTTTATCGAGCTGGGCTTCTACTTTCGAGCTCACTGTTCAACTCCGTCCAGAATGCCGAAGTATTTGGCGGCAGTTTCCATGTCTTTGTCACCACGACCAGAGTTGTTCACCAAAATGATGGCTTCAGGCCCCAGTTCTTTACCGAGTTGAAGTGCACCAGCGAGACCGTGTGCCGTCTCAATTGCAGGAATGATTCCTTCAGTGCGTGAAAGCAAACGTAACGCATCCATAGCTTCCACATCCGTGATGGGACGGTAATGCGCACGACCAAGATCCTTGAGCCAGGAGTGCTCAGGACCAACGCCTGGATAATCCAAACCTGCTGAAATCGAGTGCGACTCAACGGTTTGCCCATCTTCATCCTGCAGCATGTACGAGCGTGCACCATGGAGAACACCGGGTCGTCCCATAGTCAACGTCGCAGCGTGTTCGGGGGTGTCCACTCCACGACCTGCAGCCTCGAAACCGTAGAGCGCGACTTCTGGATCATCCAAGAAAGCATGGAAAATACCAATGGCATTAGAACCGCCACCCACGCATGCAGCAACAGCTGTAGGGAGTTGACCAGTGAGAGCAAGGACTTGCTCCCGAGCTTCTTCGCCAATAATTTTGTGGAAGTCGCGAACCATAGAAGGGAACGGGTGCGGACCAGCAACCGTTCCGAGCAGGTAGTGCGTGTTGTCAACATTGGTCACCCAGTCACGAAGGGCTTCGTTGATGGCGTCTTTGAGAGTCTTCGAACCGGTGGTCACAGGGATGACGGTTGCGCCCAACAGGCGCATTCGGGCGACGTTCAGGGCTTGACGCACCGTATCGACTTCACCCATATAGACAACACATTCAAGCCCAAATAGTGCTGCTGCTGTTGCACTCGCAACACCATGCTGACCAGCGCCAGTTTCAGCAATAATGCGGGTTTTACCCAGTCGCTTCGCAAGAAGCGCTTGGCCCAAAACATTATTGATCTTGTGGCTGCCGGTGTGGTTCAAATCTTCACGCTTGAGAATAATCCGGGCGCCACCTGCATGCACAGCAAAACGGGGAACCTCAGTAATGATCGAAGGTCGGCCCGTGTAGGTGCGATGTAGATCAGCTAGTTCTGCTTGGAAGCTCGGGTCAAGCTTGGCTAGTTCATAAGCGGCAGAGAGTTCATCCAAGGCGGCAATGAGCGATTCAGGAACGAAGCGACCGCCGTATTCACCGAAGTATGGTCCGAGTTCATCGCGCAGTGCCATTAAATCTCCAAGAAAGACGTCAAGGTTGCAGCAGGATCAGACGTTACAAGTGCCTCGCCGACGAGCACGACATCCGCACCTGCTTCACGGTAATGACGAACATCGTCCGCATTGCGTACGGCGGATTCTGCAACCTTGATGGTGCCTGTGGGAATCTCATCGACCAGAGTACCGAAGAGGTCCCTGTCGAGTTCAAAGGTGCTGAGGTTTCGAGCGTTCACCCCAACAAGTGCGGCTTCAATCTCGAGAGCACGATGAAGCTCTTCTCTGGAATGGGTTTCCACCAGAACGGTCAGCCCGAGCGAGAGTGCGAAAGTGTTGAGTCTGGAGAGGACGTCTTGTTCCAGAGCGGCAACGATGAGGAGGACGAGATCAGCACCCGCTGCACGAGCCTCGAGGATTTGATATTCCTCGGCAATGAAATCTTTACGCAAAACAGGAATATCAACCGCAGCACGTACGGCTCGAAGGTCTTCAAGTGAACCTTTAAATTTGCGGCCTTCTGTCAAGACACTGATAGTCGAGGCACCATGTGCAGCATACGTCTGAGCTAGAGCAGCAGGGTCAGGTATTGCAGAGAGATCACCACGCGACGGACTTGCTCGCTTAACCTCAGCAATAACCTTGATGCGGTCTGCAGGTGCGAGAAATTCAAGTGCATTGAGTGCAGGGATCTGATCTAAAGCAGCGCGTTCCACGTCGGCATAACTTACCGACTCTCGACGGGCAGCTGCATCTGCGAGAGCGCCAGCTGTCAGGTCGCTGAGCATTTAGTAGTGGTGAGGCTTAGGGGTGAACTTAGGACCCTTGACGCCGTACCCCATCTTGGCGAGAAGGAAGCCCAAGCCCCAACCGACGAAGACCAATACAACGGAAGCCCATACAAGCCACACAATTGCCAAAACAAAAGCAATAGTGCCGATAGCAAATGCTGCCAGCATGACGATGACAGCAGTCCATGCTGCGGGCGAGTGGCCCTCTCCGGGATCAACGATGTCGTTGCTCATGACGCTCCTCAGTGCGAAAAAGTACTCTTTTACTCTACTTGATAGTGGGGTCGTCGCCGTGGCTCAAAGAGTCCCACGCGTCAATATTTTGTGCAGAAATGTCTTCCATGAGCCCGGGTGATGAGGCATCTAGCTTCTGGAGTGTTGGTGTGGTCGAATTCTTCGAGGTTCGTTCGAATTTTCGACTAGCGGTTCCCCACTTTCCGGCGGTGAAGAAAATCAGGATGCCCAGCGGGAGAAATAACAACCCGATGACCGCAGTAACACCCGGCCATGCGGTCATAGAGGTTGAAACAACGAATGTACGAAGTGTTTCAACATCAGAGATAGCCGACAGAGTTGTCAAAGCGGGCGCTGCAGCCGAAATAGGATCTGCCCAGGGGGAAATAGTTGCCCAGAAAATTCCCATGCCGAGCAAAAATAGTAAAACGCCAAGAATTCGACGGAGCAGTATTCCCGCGAGTGCGAGTGCTGCAGTCAACGCAAAACCAGTTAATCCCAGGGCGCTCAGAGCACCAGCAACCTGTTGACCTGAGATATCGAGTGGCTGAGATTGGCCATCGGCAAAAGATACTTCGAATATGAACCAGGTTTGACTCCAGCCAATCAGAACCATGGCGGACAACAGGACTGCTGTCAGGAGACTCAGGCTCTTGAATCGGCGATAGTTCATGTCTACAACTTCTTCAACTGGTTTGCTATGGCAACCGCCCGTAATGGGGCTGCCGCTTTATTCTGAGTTTCGATGTACTCGGTTTCGGGAACAGAGTCCATCACAAGTCCTGCACCGGCCTGAACGTAGGCTTTGTGACCCATTAAAGTGACCGTGCGGATAGCGATCGCGAGGTCAGCATCTCCTGAAAAGTCGAAATATCCGACTACTCCCCCATAAACACCTCGCTGCGCAGGCTCTAAAGCATCGATAATTTCCAAGGCACGAGGCTTGGGTGCACCACTGAGTGTTCCTGCGGGGAATGTTGCTTTGAAGGCATCCACAGGTCCTAAACCAGGAGAAAGGTTTCCCTCAACAGAACTCACGATGTGCATGATGTGGGAAAAGCGCTCCACGCGCATAAATTCAGTAACTTCTACAGATCCTGCATCACATACTCGAAGTAAATCGTTTCTGGCCAAGTCAACCAACATGAGGTGTTCAGAACGTTCCTTGTCATCGGCAAGAAGATCATTTTCCAGTTCAAGGTCATCTTCTGGAGAGACGCCTCGCGGGCGTGAGCCAGCTATGGGATGTGTGAAGACGCGACCAGAAGCAACCTTAACCAAAGCTTCAGGACTAGAGCCGACGATAGAGAAAGCCTCCCCCGAGGGGGCCTCTAGAGCCAAAAGGTACATATAGGGGCTGGGGTTGAGGCTTCTCAGAACGCGGTAAACATCTTCCGGCGTGGCAGAATTTTCTACATCAAAACGCTGAGAAATGACGACCTGGAAGACATCACCGTCAACAATGTGGGCCTTAGAGGAGACAACCGACTCAAGAAATTGCTGCTTGGGAGTTCGCAAAGTAGGCGTAGGCATAACATCAAGATCAATGGTGGCTAAGCCGACCGAGCCGGCTTGAGCGAGTCGACTTTGCAACTCGTCCAAACGGGTTTGTGCAGCGTCAAAAAGTTCCTCTGGAACAGCACCATTTTCGAGAGCTAACACATTTGTGATCAGGGTAACAGTGCCGTACTTGTGATCGAGCACAATCACTTCACGACTAAAGCTCAAGGCTTGGCGTGGAACAGAGAAGTCAGCAGGCGGAGCATCTGGAAGATTTTCTAATTCTCGAATGGCTTCCCACCCTATGAAGCCTACGAGAGCGCCGGTCAACGGCGGCAGACCTTCGATTCGAGGGGTCTTCCACCGTCGATATAACGCGTCCAATGCATCAAGACCCGTGTCAGGAATACTGCCACCAAATGCTTGATCAGTATCGAGTTCGCTCGACATCCACACAGGAGTTCCCTCGTCATCTGTAAGCACTCCATAACTACTCACCCCTACAAAAGAGAACCGTGACCAAATACCGCCCTGCTCTGCAGATTCCAGCAGGAAAGAACCGGGAACGCCTGATGCGAGTTTGCGGTAAATGCTGATGGGTGTTTCTGCATCAGCAAATAAAGTCCGGGTAACAGGAATGACCCTGTATCCCTGAGCAGTGAGTTTAGAGAACTCGGAAAAAGTAGTGTCGTGAGTCATGAATCAAACTCCTGAACAGGTGAAACATCAGTGGTGGCATGCATTTCGTAGTCATCGAAACAGCTGCGAGCACCGGTATGGCAGGCAGAACCAATTTGCTCCACAAGAACGAGCAAAGTATCCGCATCACAATCATGACGTACTTCACGTACATATTGCGCATGACCACTCGTGTCGCCTTTACGCCAGTATTCCTGACGTGACCGAGACCAAAACGTAACGCGTCCTTCGGTGACCGTTCGACGAACAGCCTCGGCATTCATGTATCCGAGCATGAGGACATCTTTCGTGTCTACATCTTGGATGATGGCTGGCAGAAGACCGCTGTCATCGAATTTCATGTTGTTGGTCTCTCCTGCACTCATACCCTCACCTCGTATCCTGCTGCTGCGACAAATTCTTTCACTTCACCAATAGTGACAGCTCCTGTGTGAAAAATACTTGCAGCCAGGGCTGCATCCGCACCAGCCGCAAAGGCTGGTGCAAAATCAGCAGCTGAACCAGCTCCACCACTGGCAATTACTGGAACAGAACTCATCTCACGCATCGCGGAAATAAGTTCTATATCGAAGCCATCCTTCGTTCCATCGGCATCAATCGAATTCACCAACAGTTCGCCAGCACCCCGTTCAATAGCTTCCTGAGCCCATGCAAGGGCGTCAATATCCGTGACCTGTCGTCCACCATGCGTCGTGACAACAAAACCAGAAACTGTCTCGGTACTGCGCGTAATGTCCAAGGACAGGACTAATACCTGGGCGCCATACCGTGTGCTGATGTCATCGATCAGTGATGGACGACTGATGGCGGCGCTATTAACCCCCACCTTGTCTGCACCACTGGCCAAAAGTTTGGACACATCCTCCACGCTGCGAACACCCCCACCAACAGTAAGGGGAATGAAGACAGCATCAGCAGTGCGAGCAACAAGATCAAACATGGTGGAGCGATTGTCCACCGTTGCCTTGACATCTAAGAACGTGATTTCATCCGCTCCTTGCTCGTAATATTTCTGAGCAAGTTCAACAGGGTCGCCCTGATCACGAAGGTTAAGAAAATTCACTCCCTTAACCACGCGACCTTCAGCCACGTCAAGACACGGGATGATGCGAACTGCGACAGACACGATTACAGGCGTGCAGCGTGAATAGCGGACACCAAAATGGCACGTGCTCCTAGGTCATAGAGCTTATCCATAACGTCATTTCGGTCGGCACGTGGAACCATGACGCGCACTGCAACCCACTCGGGGTCGTGCAATGGGCTCACTGTCGGAGATTCAATTCCCGGCGCAATTGCACAGGCAGCATCCAAGAGTTTCTTAGGAACGTCATAATCCATGAGTACGAACTGCTTCGCAACAAGTACGCCGTTAAGACGACGCATCAACGTGGAGATGCCGTCTATGCTTTCATCCCGGCTCACTAAGACTGCTGTGGATTCCAGAATCACTGGGCCAAAGATCTCGAGACCTGCCTTTTTGAGAGTTGACCCCGTGGATACCACATCGGCCACGGCATCGGCCACGCCGAGTCGAACGGCAGACTCCACTGCGCCATCGAGCTTAACAAGCTGAGATTGGACACCTGCCTGAGCCAAGAAAGTTCCCACCAATCCGGGGTAACTAGTGGCAACTCGCTGACCAGCAAGATCGGAAAGATCCTGGAATTGGCCTGCTGGTCCAGCAAAGCGGAAAGTTGAATCCCCAAATGACAGTTCGGCAATCTCCTGGGCTTCGGAGTGCGAATCGAGAAGCAAATCGCGGCCGGTGATACCCACATCCAGCGCACCAGAACCCACATAGGTGGCAATGTCCCGGGGACGCAAATAGAAAAATTCAACTCCGTTGCGCAGATCGGAGTAGTGCAAGTCGCGTGGATCGCGACGACCGGAATATCCGGCTTCGTAGAGCATCTCTGCAGAAATTTCTGCCAGAGAACCCTTATTGGGAACTGCTACACGCAACATATAAAAAACCTTAGAACGAGTGGAAAAATGATCGGAAGCGTTTAAAGATGATGGTTTACATCATCAAGAGAAATACCCTTAGCAATCATCAAAACCTGAAGGTGATAGAGCAACTGAGAGATCTCCTCGGCCGCAGCTTCCTTTGTTTCATACTCTGCAGCCATCCAAACTTCAGCTGCTTCTTCGACAATCTTCTTACCTATTGCGTGGACGCCTGCATCTAACTCGGCAACAGTGCGAGAACCGGCGGGGCGATTAACGGCCTTCTCGGTCAGTTCTTCAAAGAGAGAATCAAAGGATTTCACTCCTTAAGGCTACCCTGTGTGAACTAGTGATGGTGAGCAGAGTGTGCAGCTGAGCGTAAAGAAGCAATCGCTGCTTCAGGATTTCCTGAGTTGTAGACGCTAGAACCGGCAACAAACGTGTCTGCCCCTGCCTCTGCAGCGATAACAATCGTGTCGAGAGTGATGCCCCCGTCCACCTGAAGCCACACGTCAAGTCCCAGTTGGGCACGGGCCTCTCTCAATAAACCTAGTTTTGGCATGACATTCGCAATAAATGACTGGCCTCCAAAACCAGGTTCCACGGTCATCACCAGTATTTGATCGAATTCTGGCATCAGTTCCAGATACGGCTCAATGGGCGTTCCCGGTTTGACCGCGAGACCTGCGCGTGCGCCAATGTCGCGCAGACGCCGGGCAACAGCTACTGGGTTTTCGGTTGTTTCTGCGTGAAAAGTAACGGAGTAGGCACCTAACTCTGCATAACCAGGGGCCCATCTCTCAGGATCCTCAATCATGAGATGAACGTCGAGTGGGAGAGGAGAAACATCCTGGATCCTGCCAACCATCTGTGGGCCAAAAGTGAGGTTGGGAACAAAATGGTTATCCATGACGTCGACGTGGGCCAGGTCCGCCGTAGAGATTGCCTCAAGACCATCTTGCATGTTCACAAAGTCAGCAGAGAGAATGCTGGGATTGATTCGAATACCCATAGAGCGAGCCTATTCTGACTTAGTCAGCAAGGCGATGAACATGGCATCTGTACCGTGTCGATGTGGCCACAGCTGAACGGATTTCGAATCTCCGGCCAGGTCTAGGGCACTCATCGTTACTCCTGAAATGGCCTGACGCGCATCAAGTTCGGTAACTGTCGGGTATTTACGAAGTGCCCCCTCTACGACCCCCCTGGTCTCTGCTAAATGCGGAGAACAGGTCACATAAGCCAGCGTTCCACCCGGCTTCAACGCAAGAATTGCACTGCGCAGCAGTTCAGCTTGAAGCCCGGTCAGATCACCCACATCTTTCGGTGATTTGCGCCAGCGTGCCTCAGGACGGCGGCGCAAAGCACCGAGGCCGGTGCAGGGAGCGTCCAGAAGGATGCGGTCAAAAGTATTCGGCATAGTTTCACCGATCTCACGGCCATCCCCCGTTATCACTTCAACCCCTGGCAACACATCGAGTGCGTGACGGACAAGTTCTGCACGCGCAGGTATGACTTCATTAGCGATGAAGATAGCCCCAGACTCTTCTGCTTCAGCAGCAAGAAGCGCGGCTTTACCTCCCGGGCCAGCACACATATCGAGCCATTGTTCATGTTCGGAAGAATCAACACCTCGCGACAAAGTCAAAGCCGCTAACTGTGAACCTTCGTCTTGAACCCTGACCACACCCTCTCGTACACGAGCAAAACGTGTGGGGTCCCCGCCTGTGTTCAACGACATACCGACAGGTGAATAGGGAGTTGGTTCACCCTCCACTTCATCGTTCGTGTCGACGAAGCCAGGCAATTCGACGAGAGTGACTCGGGGATTGACGTTATCTGCTGCAAGAAGTGCTTCTAGTTCTTCACCACGACCTTCAGCCTCCAAACTCTGCTTGAGCGACCGCACAATCCACACGGGGTGGGAATACAGAACGGAGAGACGCTCTTCAGCATTAGAAATGTCACGAGTGACAAAGTCTTGCCAATCTTCCAGATCGTGCCTGCTGGTTCGTCGAAGAACCGCATTCACAAAGCCCACCGCGCCTAAAGAAGCCATATGTTCCGCCAGGTTGACACTCTCATCAACCGCGGCATGGGTTGCAACACGCATATTCAAGAGTTGATGAACACCGAGTCTGAGAATGTTCAACACAACTAAATCGATAGTTTCAATATCGCGTGCGGAAGCATTAGCAATGACTGTGTCGTAGAAGCCTTGCATGCGCAGGGTTCCATACGTCAGTTCAGTTGCAAGTCCTGCATCATTACTTGTCAGGCCAAACTCTTTAATCTTGGCGGGCAACGCAAGATTGGCATAGGCGTCGTCTTCATCGACGGCCATCAAAACTTCGAAGGCAACGAGGCGAGCTGGAGTGATGGGTCTCGAGCGTCGTGGTTGCTTTTTGCGCGGGCGTGTCTCTTCGGTCATGAAACTTCCACTTCTTTCACACGAAGTCCGCGGAACCAATCCGAAGCAGACATTGCTTGCTTTCCTGATGGTTGGACGGTGATGAGTTCGAGTGCTCCATCACGACACCCCAGAATGGCTGATTTCTCGAGGAAGCGGATGACACCTTCTGGCGCGGATATATTGCTTCGTGCCATCGAAATGATCTTGAGTCGTTCCGAGTTCAGCAGCACATATGCACCCGGTTCGGGCGTCACACCACGGTAGAGGTTATACACAACCTCAACCGGTGCGTGAGTGTCCAGATGACCGTCTTCTAATGAAAGCTTTCGCGCATAGGAGCTCTCTCCCGACTGAGGTGTGGCCACAGCCACATCTCTGTCGAGCAAGTCAACAACATCAAGAACCTGCGCAGAACCATGCTCACTCAACCGGGCAAGCAGTTCACCACTCGTCTCATCCGGATCAATGGCGAATGTTCGAGAATCAAAAACATCTCCAGCGTCCAATTCCTGAACGAGAGAGAACACCGTGGAACCCGCATCGGTTTCGCCAGAAATGATTTGCCACTGGACCGGTGCCGCACCACGCCAATGTGGGAGCTCCGAGAAGTGGAGGTTGATCCAACCCAAACGCGGGACATCCAGGGTCGCTTGAGGTAATAGTGCGCCATATGCGACGACAACTCCCAAATCTGCACCACTCGCTGTGATCTGTTTCTGGATGTCGTCATCGATCTTGTTGGCATACAACAGAGGAATTCCGGCATCGTGTGCAAGTTGTGCAACTGGAGATGGAGTGAGAACACGTTTACGACCTACAGGAGCATCAGGCCTCGTCAGAACAGCAACCACATCATGGGTACTATCGAGTAAAGCCCTCAGAGAGGGAACCGCTGCTTCTGGTGTTCCGGCAAAGATAATCTTCACGACACCAGCCTCACTACTTTTCTAGAGCGCATCGATATCCGGATCATCGAAACGCACTCTCAGTCTAAGGACTCGCTGTGCGTGTGTATTCCCAGTAGATGGCTTTTTCGATCGGGTGGCTGACCTGACGACACACGAACGCAAATAACTGGCCAAAGTTTCACCATCTTTGTATTCGAACATGATCAGTGCCCGGGCAGAACCATCGCCTAAACCAACAGGTCCCAATACTTTACTGCCCGTCAACAGCGGAAGTTCGTCACATGTCTTAGTCACAACGTCGTGTGCACCAGTAACCGAAGCAACCCGAACCACAGGCGGAAGTTTCAGACTGTGACGATCAGCGAGTTCTCGTTGAGCCCACGATGGCTGAGACCACTCGAGAAGCGTTGGTCCAAGTATGGGGCCTGCACCTGTGATGTAAATCGTGGAGTCTGTTCGAGCCAGCGCGATGGTGTTACTCCAATTGCGGAGGACGTCTTCCTCTGCACGCATCGCCTCACGACCACGCAGTCGTTCACCGTCCAACAACAAAACGGCTGAATATCCATGCTGCGCACGGGGCTCTGCTCCCGGGGTGGCGATAACTATGACTGGGGAGTCAGAAACTTGAGTCACAGTATGGTTACCGTCTGCAACGATAATCTGGACCCCAGGAAATGCTCGGCCAATTTCATCAGAGGTACGTTCACTTCCAGCAGCGACAGGTCGAAGAACGTGCGAACCACAGCCTGTGCAGGACCACGTGGAGGCCATTTGCCCACACCACCGACAACTCGCTACGCTCCCGCGCCTCGCGACGTGGAGGGGGCCTTGACAGGAGAGACAACGTGCTCGCTCACGGCATCCCCCACAAACCATCGCTGGGGCAAAACCAGGACTTGCCACCTGAATGAGAACAGGCCCTTTTTCCAGTGCTTTCTTGGCTCCAAGAAGTGCCTGTGCAGGAATTCTTGCGGAGGTGCCATCTTCGGAGAGATGATCAGCATCCGTCAGAACAACATGCATGGAGTGGGACGGAAAGACATCACATTCGGTCAGCCAACCTAAGTCGACCAATCGCTGAACTTCCAAAGAACGAGTATGACTGGCAAATATCAAGGAACAATCTGTCTGAGTTTGCCGTATCAATGCAACATCGCGGCTGTGCGTATAAGGAGCAAGGGGTTCTTCAAAATTGTGGTCACCATCATCCCAGACGACAATCAATCCGAGGTTCTGCGCAGGCGCCAGTACCGCAGAGCGATTGCCCAGAATGACGAGGGGTTCTGAGAGAGAACGAAGATAATTCGCGTAGCGTTCCTGCCCACTCAATCGGGCATCTACCCGAATGAAATGTGTTGCTAGCGTTGAGGCCGTGATGGCTTGTTCGAGCAGATCAATATCCCGAAAATCAGGGACAGAAATGATTGTGCTTCGATCTTGTGAGAGCTCACTCGCAGCGAAATGAATGAATTGTCGAACCCAGTTTGGGAATGATTCAGGCTCTCTAGGTGAGTTCTTGCCAGGAGGGACGTGGAGCGCATATCGACCGCCGAAATCTAGTTCGGCCCCTTTGAAATCTTCGCTTCCGGCGGGGACTGCACCTGTAAAGGGAATACGTTCTGCACGATTGGCGACGAAGGCTTTTTCAGTTCTAACGTAACGGGGTGCAACTGCCAGCCTGAGAACATCACTAGCTGAGCCAGCTTGACGGTCAGCTACTTGCCGGGCGAGTTCCAGAGTCTCGGGAAGAACAATCGGTATTGAGCTCACGAGTTTGTTAACAGACTGAAGCTCACCAGAAAATTCTGCTTTGTCGGAGACAGCAGTGACATAACCTTCAGCAAAGCGGCTGCCCCCACGGAGGGGAACTGAAACTTTGAAGCCCGGAGAAATCTGACCTATGAGATGTTCAGGAACCCGATATTCAAAGATGTGGTCAAGCTGAGGTAGTGGTGTGTCCAACAACACACTCACTACCTCAACTGGGGAGGGCAACTCCTAGAGACCGGCCTTGCGGCGCAGTTCGTCTACCTTGTCGAGCTTTTCCCATGTGAAATCAGGAAGTTCACGGCCAAAGTGACCATAAGCCGCAGTTTGACGGTAGATCGGACGCAGCAGGTCAAGTTCACGAATAATGCCCGCAGGGCTGAGATCAAATGAGTCTCGAATTGCGTTGATAATGATGTCATCATCAACCTTGCCTGTGCCGAAGGTTTCGACGTAGAGACCAACAGGCTGTGCAACACCAATTGCGTAAGCAATTTGAACTTCGAGCTTTTCAGCAAAGCCAGCTGCTACAGCGTTCTTGGCCACGTGACGCATGGCATATGCAGCAGAACGGTCAACCTTTGAGGGGTCCTTACCGGAGAACGCACCGCCACCGTGACGGCTTGCTCCACCGTAGGTGTCCACGATGATTTTACGACCAGTCAAACCAGCGTCACCCTTAGGTCCACCGATTTCGAACTTACCCATGGGATTCACCATGAAGCGAGTGTCAGTCGAATCAAAACCTGCTTCAGACAGAACAGGCTTGATGACGGCTTCCAGAACATCCTTTCGCAGCGAATCAAGTGATTCATCTGCCTGTGGAGCGTGCTGCGTAGAAACCACAACTGTCTCGACGGTGCGAGGAATAATTCCCTCGTAACCAATAGTGACCTGTGTTTTGCCATCTGGTCGCAAGTATCCGAGTTCACCGTTCTTGCGAACTTCAGTAAGGCGTTCTGCGATGCGGTGGGAGAGATAGATCGGTAGTGGCATTAACTGTGGAGTCTCAGTCGTTGCATATCCAAACATGATTCCCTGGTCGCCTGCACCCTGCTCCTCCTGGCCGAAAACCAAGTTGGCGATGTCGGGTGATTGCTGACCAATAGAAACAGAAACTCCACAACTCTCGCCATCGAATCCGATGTCAGAAGAGGTATAGCCGATGTCTTTGACAACGTTTCTGACGATGTCAGGAATTTCTGCATAGCCGTCGGTGGTTACTTCACCGGCTACATGAACCAGTCCAGTAGTGACGAGTGTTTCCACTGCAACGCGTGATGCGATGTCTTGGGAAAGCAAATTATCCAAAATGCTGTCGGAGATTTGGTCGCAAACTTTGTCTGGGTGACCCTCAGTGACAGATTCGGACGTAAAAAGGCGAAGTTCGCTCATTAATCCAGATATTTCTCAATACGTTCGGACAGTGTTGTTAGGCGAACGTGTCGAGTACCTTGTCCGCCACGGCCAGTTTTGACCCCGAAACTTCACTCAGGATATCGCCTGTGGAGTCCAGTACGGTCACAACATTACGTTCTGTGCCGAATCCTTGATCCCACCCCACCTGGTTAAGCACGAGAAAGTCACATCCTTTACGGGCAATCTTTGCTTGCCCTAACTCAAGAACAGATTTTCCAGGTTCACCGGTTTCTGCCGCGAAACCCATAATGATTTGGGACTGAGGCTTTGTTTTCACGAGCTCAACGAGAATATCGGGGTTTTTGACCAATGTGAGGTGAAGATGTTCGGAAGTTACGTCTTTCTTCAGTTTGTTTTCACTGACATCTTCTGCCCTGAAATCTGAAACCGCGGCAGCCATGATGACGATATCCATCGAGTTCCGTAATCTCATGACGGCATCTTGCATTTCTGCTGCTGTTGAAACTTCCTGAAGGGTGACCCCGGAAGGCGCAGCAACTTCCAGATGCGCGCCAATAAATGTCACGTTCGCGCCTCGCCGAAGTGCGCGTTCTGCCAACGCAACCGCTTGCTTCCCCGAAGAACGGTTGCCTATGAAACGAACTGGGTCCAGGGGCTCGCGTGTTCCACCACCGGTAATCAAGATGCGTTTTCCAACAAGATCTTGAACAGAAGGCACCACAACGCTATAGACAGCCTGAACTATCTCTTCAGGCTCGCTCATCCGCCCCGCACCGGAGTCAGAACCGGTCAGCTGACCAACCCCTGGTCCCACAACGATGACCCCGCGTTCACGCAAGACAGCAATGTTGGCCTGCGTCGAAGGGTTATCCCACATCTCGGTGTGCATAGCAGGGGCGACAACTAGAGGTCCACGGCGCGCAAGAATTGTGTTTCCCAGTAAGTCGGGTGCAAGCCCAGATGCTATCTGCGCAAGAGTATTAGCTGTTGCAGGGGCAACGACAACGACATCTGCCTGTTGCCCCAGCGCAACGTGCCGAACCTGAGCGACATCGTCATAGAGCCCAACATATACAGGGTTTCGACTGATTGCTTCGAGAGTGGGGCGTCCCACAAATTGGAGTGCAGCCTCTGTCGCGATGACGTCAACGTGATGCCCGTCTTTGACAAACTCCCGGACGACCGAAACTGCCTTATACGCAGCAATGCCGCCGGTAATACCGACGACAATGCGAAGTTGCGTGTGCGACACGAAGTGTCGATTCAGTGATTAGACCGCGAGAGGACGAGCGATGAGCTTGTCTTCGTTGATCTCGTGCATAGCTACGGACAGGGGCTTGTCGTCGATGTTGGAGTCAACAAGGGGTCCAACGTTGTCGAAGAGGCTTCCCTCGTGCAGGTCGGAGTAGTAGTCGTTGATCTGACGAGCACGCTTGGATGCAAAGATAACCAGTGCGTACTTGGATTCAACCTTCGAGAGCAGATCGTCGATGGGTGGGTTGATAATTCCTTCAAGCTTGGTAGCCATGTTTACTCCTTGTTAAGTCCCATTAAGTCTACGACCTGTTGGGCTGCTTCGCTGACGTCTCGATTAATAACTCGAACATCAAATTCTTCTTTCGCTGCTAACTCGCCATAGGCGGTCTGCAAACGTCGTTCTATTTCTTCCTCTGACTCTGTTCCTCGTTCGCGCAATCGACGCACTAATTCATCCCAATCTGGTGGAAGCAGGAAGACCAGACGTGCTTCGGGCATGCTGTGTCTTATTTGGCGAGCACCCTGGAGATCTATCTCGAACAGGACGCTCTTTCCCTCAGACAAGGCATTTTCAATGGGCCCACGGGGCGTGCCGTATTTATTCTGGCCGTGAACTTCAGCCCATTCCAGCAGGGATTCCGAATAAATCATGGCGTCAAATTCACCATGATCAATGAAGTAGTAATTCACTCCATCAATTTCGCCAGGGCGAGGATCCCGCGTCGTCGCAGAAATAGAAAGGTGAACTTGGGGGTGATGTTGCTTGATATGGTTGACCACTGTTCCTTTGCCCACTCCCGAGGGGCCAACAAGAACGACGGCTTTGGCGGGCCATGATTCGTTTCGTTTGCGCTGATAACTCAGAATCCAACGATGGAGTGTGGCTTTCTGGTGCTTTCCCAGACCCCCCAAACGCTTGCGTGGTGAGACATCCAACTCTTCCAAAATCCGGGGGATCTTGTTAACACCGACTCCGCGAAGAGACTTCAGGAAATCCGTGACGCGGATCGTGGCTTCCGATGAAGAAGGATCGATAGTGGCCACCGTGAAAACATCTAATGCGGAGCGACGTCCCTCAAAGACATCTGATTTGATGACGGCGCGCTTGCGCCTGGCAACAACTCCTGCTTGAGCTGCTGCCTGGCGGTCTACTTCCGGCATCACGTTAGGCAAGGGCAGAAGCTACCTCAGCTGCACGACGAAGCACGGCCTCCCCTACTTGTTCCCGACCCGCAGAGAGCACACTGCGGGTTTCAGAAACAATCAAATTTGTGGCTAGATTTCCGAATAAGCGCTGTGCATCTTCCACGCGAGCTCCCTGAAAACCGAAGCCTGGAGCCAAAACGGGCAGGGCTGGATAATCGTCAGGGTTGATACCCAAAGATTGAAGATCCAGCGTTGCACCCAAAACTGCACCAACTGAGTTAGCTGGTGTTGAGTCGGTTGCCCACCGAGCTACGTCACTGAGTTGGGCTGCTGCTACCGTCTTACCTTCGTGGATTCCTGAGGTCACACGTGCGCTCTGGAGCACAGCAGCCTCAGGGTTACTGGTAGCGGCGAGAACAAAGACGCCCTTGTTGTTACCAAGTGCATAGTTCACCGTCTGCGCTAGTGCGCCAGAACCAAGGTAGGGACTGACCGTGATGGCATCAGACTCAAGCGACCAACCTGGGGTCAACCAAGCCTGCGCATAGGCCTCCATGGTGCTGCCGATATCTCCTCGTTTGCAGTCAGAGATCACAAGAAGATCGGCTTCCCGAGCACGTCGAATGATGTACTCGAGTGCTTCCATACCCCGAGCACCGTGACGCTCATAGAAGGCTACCTGTGGCTTGATAATGCCCACCTGTCCTGCACACGCATCAATCACACGTAATGAAAACTCTCGCAGGCTGACTGCGGAGTCGTCATATTCCCATTCGTTAAGTAGGAAAGGATGTGGATCAATACCTACACACAGGTGCCCAAACTGCCCGAATGCAGTCTGAAGGCGATCACCGAAGCCGAGTTCACTCATGCGCGCGCCAAAGCCTCACGACGCTTGATGGCGTATTCCTGCAAACTGCACACATCAAAACCTTCGCGGATGGTGTCGATGGATGCAACTGCTGCGCTGACTTGAGCCATATTGGTGAACAATGGCTTGTCTGCAGCAATCGCTGAAGCACGAATCTCGTAGCCATCTGCACGAGCGGCAGAACCGCTGGGAGTATTGATAACGATGTCCACTTCGTTGCGATTGATAAGTTCCACAATCGTGTCATCACCAAGCTTGGCGCTGACCTTTCCAATTACCGTCGTGGGAATACCGTTGCGCTGCAGAATTTCTGCGGTGCCTTCGGTGGCCACGATGCTGAATCCCAGTTGCGCAAAGCGCAAAGCAGGCAAGATGATGTTGCGCTTGTCACGGTCCGCTACCGAGATGAACACAGTTCCAGAGGAAGGCAATCCACCGTAAGCGCCTGCTTGCGCCTTAGCGAATGCAATCGGGAAGTTCACGTCCATACCCATGACTTCACCGGTCGAGCGCATCTCAGGCCCGAGTAGCGAATCAACAACCTTGCCCTCTGGAGTGCGGAAGCGTTTGAAGGGAAGAACAGCTTCCTTCACAGCGATCGGTGCATCCATGGGCACTACTGAGCCATCTTGGATGGGGAGAAGTCCTTCTGCGATGAGATCACGGATGCTCTCCCCCACCATGACACGGCTTGCAGCTTTGGCGAGCGGAATACCCAATGCCTTAGAGACGAATGGGACGGTGCGCGATGCACGAGGGTTTGCCTCGAGCACATACAAAACACCCGCACCGATAGCGAACTGGACATTGAGAAGACCTTGGACGCCAATCCCTTGCGCAATGGCTAACGTTGCGTCACGAACACGATCCACATCCTTCTTACCCAAAGAAATCGGTGGCAAGGTACACGCCGAGTCACCTGAGTGCACACCGGCCTCTTCGATATGTTCCATCACACCACCGATATACAGTTGCTCTCCGTCATAGAGGGCATCCACATCAATCTCGATGGCGTCATCGAGGAAACGGTCCACCAGCAAGGGCGAATCCGGTCCAACAATGGCTTGACCATCAATGCGCACAAAATAGTCGCGCAATGTTGCAGTGTCGAAGACGATTTCCATTCCGCGACCACCGAGAACATAAGAGGGGCGGACCAGGACGGGATATCCAATTTCTTCAGCCACTGTGACAGCGGTATCGACGTCTGTCGCAGTTCCATTGCGTGGTGCAAGGAGGTTGGCTGCATCGAGAATACGACTGAATTCACCGCGTTCTTCAGCAAGGTCAATAGCCTCGGGCGTTGTTCCCAGGATGGGGACACCCGCAGCCTTCAGGCCTTTCGCCAATCCCAGTGCAGTTTGACCACCCAACTGAACAACTACACCAACCAGTTCACCTGATGCGCTTTCTGCATGAATGACCTCGAGAACGTCTTCGAGGGTCAACGGCTCGAAGTACAGGCGATCACTCGTGTCATAGTCCGTGGAGACGGTCTCTGGGTTGCAGTTAATCATGATGGTTTCATATCCAGCATCTGAGAGTGCAAACGATGCATGGACACAGGAATAGTCGAACTCCACACCTTGACCGATGCGGTTAGGACCTGAACCCAGAATGACGACCTTCTTGCGATCGCTGGGTACAACTTCCGTCTCGAGGTCATAGCTCGAGTAGTGATACGGAGTGAGCGCAGGGAATTCTCCCGCACAGGTGTCGACCGTTTTGAAGACGGGACGAATGTTCAATGAGTGACGCAGATCACGCACTTCCTGTTCGCCAAGACCTCGAAGTTCCGCGATCTGAGCATCCGAGAAACCAAAGTCTTTGGCATACCGAATGACAGAAGCATCAAGGGTGGTGGCGGCGTGAACTTCTGCCGCCACTTCATTGATCAGAATGATTTGGTCAATAAACCAAGGGTCAATCTTGGTTGCCTCGAATACCTGTGCGTTCGTTGCACCCTTCCGCAAGGCTTGCTGAACGGTCACGATACGACCGTCGGTGGGCACCTGAGAAATGGTGAGTAGCTCATCCATCGATCGAGTTTCCTCACCCCAGTGGAACGAGCTGCCCCGCTTCTCTAAAGACCGCAGTGCTTTCTGAAGTGCAGTTGCGTAGTTTCGACCGATAGCCATAGCCTCACCCACTGATTTCATGGTGGTGGTGAGAGTGGCATCTGCTGCGGGGAACTTCTCAAACGCGAAACGAGGAACCTTGACCACGACGTAGTCCAGAGTGGGCTCGAACGACGCAGGTGTGACTTTGGTGATGTCGTTGGGAATCTCGTCCAGACGGTAGCCAATAGCGAGCTTGGCGGCGATCTTGGCGATGGGGAAACCTGTTGCCTTAGATGCCAACGCTGAAGAGCGAGAGACTCGAGGGTTCATCTCAATCACAATCACGCGACCATCCGCGGGGTCGATGGCGAACTGAATGTTGCAGCCACCGGTGTCGACGCCAACGAGGCGAATAATCTCGATTCCAATGTCACGAAGGTTCTGGTACTCACGGTCGGTGAGTGTGAGTGCCGGGGCAACAGTGATCGAGTCACCGGTGTGCACGCCTACGGGATCAACGTTTTCAATCGAGCAGACCACGACAGTGTTATCAGCGGTGTCTCGCATGAGCTCAAGTTCGTATTCTTTCCAGCCCAGAATGCTCTCTTCGAGAAGAACTTCACTGGTGGGGCTGGAATGAATGCCATCGCCTGCTATGCGGAGAAGGTCTTCTTCGTTATATGCAAAACCGGAACCCAGTCCACCCATGGTGAACGAGGGTCGGACGACGAGGGGATATCCCAGGTCTTGTGCTGCAACGAGACATTCCTCAAGAGTGTGTGCGATATATGACTTGGCCACATCGGCACCGGAGGCAAGCACAAGATCCTTGAAGATCTGGCGATCTTCACCCTTTCGGATAGCTTCAACCTTGGCGCCTATGAGTTCAACACCGTGACGCTCCAGTGCGCCATTCTCGTGCAGTGCGATGGCTGCATTAAGGGCAGTCTGACCACCAAGTGTGGGAAGAATCGCGTCAGGTTTTTCCTTGATAATGATGGCTTCAATCACCTCAGGAGTGATGGGCTCCACATATGTCGCATCAGCGAAATCAGGATCGGTCATGATGGTGGCAGGGTTGGAGTTCACCAAGATGACGCGAATACCTTCTTCGCGCAGCACTCGGCAAGCCTGGGTGCCGGAGTAATCAAACTCACAGGCCTGACCGATGACGATTGGGCCTGAGCCGATGACAAGGACGGACTTAATGTCTGGACGACGTGGCATTAGTTCGATGCTCCCGTGGTAGTAGCGGACGCGAGGACCATGTCGCGGAAACGGTCAAAGAGATAGTTGCTGTCGTGAGGACCCGACGCAGCTTCAGGGTGGTACTGGACAGAGAATGCGTTGAGATCGAGGCAGCGGAGACCTTCCACAACCTGGTCATTGAGGCTGTAGTGGCTTACTTCGACGCGGCCAAATCCGGCAGGAGACTCGAGAACACCGTCGATGGGTGCATCGACGGCAAAACCGTGGTTTTGACTGGTAATTTCGACACGGCCCGTGGCCTTATCCAGCACAGGCTGGTTGATTCCTCGGTGACCAAAAGGAAGCTTGTAGGTCGAGAAACCAAGAGCACGTCCTAAAAGTTGGTTTCCAAAACAGATCCCGAAGAAGGGAATGCCTTCCTTGAGGACCGCTCGGAGCAGCTCGACGTGCTTGTCACTTGCAGAAGGGTCACCCGGGCCATTCGAGAAAAACAGTGCAGAGGGCTTCATAGCTAAAATTTCTTCCGCAGTAATACTCTGTGGAAGCACGTGAGCATCAAAACCGCGTTCTGCGATGTAGGTGACGGTGGATGTCTTCACACCCAAGTCCAGGATGGCAACGGAGCCTACCTTCTCCCCTACAGCAGGAACAATATATTCCTTGTCGGTGGAGACTTGTGCAGACAGGTTCTTGCCGGCCATCTGATCTGCACTGAGGACCTCTTCAAGCTGTTGCTGAGTATCACGTTCCGCTGCAGCGCCAGAGAAGATTCCTGCGCGCATGGCCCCTTTGGAGCGAATATGCCGGGTCACTGCACGGGTGTCAATGCCCTGGATACCCACAATGCCTTCGTGTTCGAGGTCATTGTCTAGGCTGCGCTCTGCACGGAAGTTAGAAACAACACGGGATGCATCACGCACGACATATCCGGCTACCCAGATACGGCGTGATTCCATGTCGGCATCGTTCATTCCGGTGTTGCCAATGTGGGGAGCTGTCATCAGAACAATCTGACCTGCGTAGGAAGGATCGGTCAGGGTCTCCTGATATCCGGACATACCGGTGGCAAAGACGATCTCACCAAAAGTTGTTCCCTCAGCGCCATAGGCTCGGCCTTCGTATCGGGAACCGTCTTCAAGGACGAGTACGGCATTGGGTGTCGTGAGACTCACGAGGAAACCTCTTTCGATGTTGCGTGCGGGAAGGTGGTCGTCAATGCGTTTTCACACGCCAGACGAATTTCTGGAGAGGAAATGCGGAAGTAGGAGGTAAATTCAACGGGTTCGCCCAGAGCGCTATCAAAGGCAGTCCAGGACAACGCGGTCAAGCCATCCTTTTCAACGACGCGATCAATGGTGACTTGTGATCGGTGAATTTGGACAATTTGGGCAGCAGGGATAAAGGTTTCTTGTTCACCACGGGGGGCGATGGTGAGTCCATCCGCACTGACCAAGAGCTGAGCATCGGCACGGAAACCAAGTCCTGGCAAGGCAACGCGCTGGAGGGGATCTGTAGCCGGAGTTGTTGACACATAGAGGCCAGAAAATTCCTGTGGAGCAACACGATGTCCGTTAACTTTCGCTCCCGGAAGAAGAACGTCGAACCGAGCATCCCGAGCAACACGCTTGCGCCAGGACATCAACATTCCAGTAATGGCCAGTCCGATAAGAACGACAACGACGACGATCACGAGAACCTTATCCACGGAGTACCTCCACAGCTCGAGCAGCGACAATCTCAGCATCGATCACGGTGCGGTTGTCAGCGGTCAAATACCCCTGATGGATGGTGGCGACGACCTGCCCCATCAGGTCAATGCCTAAGTATGGAGAATTGTGAGAAAGGCTAGCCAAATCTTCCACTCCGAAAGTGCGCTGTGCTGTGGGGTCTACCAAGACCAGTTCAGCTTGAATTCCTGCAGCAATCTTGTGGCCGTGTGAGGTGAGGCCACCGATGCGTGCTGGAGCCTCAGAAAGAACGCGGGCAACATCTGCCCAGTTCATCATTCCGGTCTCCACCATGGTTGTCTGAACAACCGCCAGAGCCGATTCCAAACCGACCATGCCAAACGCGGCAGCTCCCCATTCGCACTCTTTTGTCTCGACGGGGTGAGGTGCGTGGTCAGTCGCCACGATGTCGATGGTGCCGTCTGCCAATGCTTCACGAAGAGCATGAACATCTTCAGAACGGCGCAGTGGTGGGTTCACCTTGAAACGTGCGTCAAAGCTTTCAGCACGCTCATCGGTGAGGAGCAGGTGATGGGGGGTGACTTCAGCGGTGACGTTGATTCCACGTTTTTTAGCCCATCGAATGACATCAACGGAACCGGCAGTCGAGAGGTGACAAATATGAAGTCGTGAACCCACGTGTTCGGCGAGGAGGACATCACGAGCAATGATGGATTCCTCCGCCACAGCCGGCCATCCGGCAAGACCTAAACGTGCAGAAACCTCACCCTCGTTCATCTGTGCGTCGATCGTCAGACGAGGCTCTTGGGCGTGCTGTGCAATGACACCGCCAAAGGTCTTTACATACTCCAGTGCACGGCGCATGATGAGCGGATCAGAAACACACTTGCCATCGTCAGAGAAGACACGAACTTGGGCACGAGAGTGCGCCATAGCACCCAGTTCGGCAAGCTGAGTTCCTTCTAGACCTTTGGTGACAGCACCGATGGGTCGAACGGTCGCATATCCAGCCTCATCACCGAGGCGAAGTACTTGTTCAACCACACCCGCAGTATCCGCAATGGGTTGTGTGTTTGCCATAGCGAAAACGGAGGTGAAACCTCCGAGTGCTGCAGCCTGAGTTCCAGTGAGAACTGTTTCAGACTGTTCGAAACCTGGCTCTCGAAGGTGGGTGTGGAGATCTACAAGACCGGGCAAGGCGATGAGTCCCTGTGCATCAATCTTTTGAGCCCCAGCAGCAGAGAGTCCCATGCCGACTTCAATAACCTGCGTACCCTTAACCAGAATGTCTGCTTGAGTCCCATCGGCCAGCGTTGCGCCCTGAACCAACAGAGTGGGATTAGTCATGAGATACCTCGCGTTCGCCGGTGAGAACCATATATAAAGCTGCCATCCGGACTGAGACGCCGTTGGCGACCTGATCCAGAACAGTGGATTGGGGTGAATCTGCGGCGAGAGATGAGATTTCAAGGCCGCGGTTCATAGGGCCAGGGTGCATCACCATGGTCTTCTCCGGCAGTGACAGGAATCTTTCTGCGGTGAGTCCCCAGAGGTTTGAGTATTCTCGCTCATTCGGGAAGAACGCATCTTTCATGCGTTCCTGCTGTATGCGGAGCATCATGACGACATCAGGCGCAGTGGAGGCGAGAGCCTCATCCAGGTCATAACTCACGGTCACAGGCCACGTGTCAACCGCAGAGGGTAACAGCGTGGGTGAGGACACCAGTTGCACATGGGCGCCCAAGGTTTGTAGAAGCCAGATATTCGAGCGGGCCACTCGAGAGTGAAGAATATCTCCCACGATGGTCACAGAGACGCCGTCTAAGCCCTTGCCACGTGAACCGGCACCGTGCAGCCTACGACGCATCGTGAATGCATCAAGCAAAGCTTGTGTGGGGTGTTCATGAGTTCCGTCACCAGCGTTGATAACAGGGGCATCAATCCAGCCGCTGTGGGCCAACACCTGAGGTGCACCTGAGGCACCATGGCGTATGACGACGGCGTCGATCCCCATAGCTGCCAGAGTCTGAGTGGTGTCCTTGAGGCTCTCACCCTTAGAAACACTTGATCCCTTGGCGGCAAAGTTGATGACATCTGCAGACAGACGTTTTTCTGCAGCTTCAAAAGAAATGCGGGTACGGGTCGAGTCCTCAAAGAAGAGGTTGACGATCGTCTTTCCGCGGAGAGCTGGAAGTTTCTTCACTTCACGCTCATTGACGGCAGCCATGTCTTCTGCAATGTCGAGCAGCTGAATGGCGTCCTCGCGACTGAGGTCACGCGTACTCAGTAAGTGCTTCATGCAGACACCACTTCCTCAATTTCGACGCCGTCGACACCGTCGTGTTCTGTGAGGAGCACGTTGATACGTTCACCGTGGGCAGAGGGAAGATTTTTGCCTACAAAGTCGGCACGAATGGGAAGTTCCCGGTGACCCCGATCAGCCAACACTGCAAGTCGGACAGCCTGGGGTCGCCCCAAGTCAGTGAGAGCATCGAGTGCAGCGCGCACTGTGCGACCGCTATAGAGCACGTCGTCAACCAGGACGACGGTCATGTCATCGATAGAGACAGGAACCTCTGTCGGCGCTGAAGCGCGGGTGGGGTGCTGGTAAAGATCGTCGCGATACATCGTGACATCGAGTGAACCAACGGGCACAGATACGCCTGGAACGATGGATTCAAGAATTACCGCGAGACGGTGCGCCAGTGTCACACCACGAGTAGGGATGCCGAGAAGAACGAGGGACTGGGCTCCACGGTTAGATTCAAGAATCTCGTGAGCGATCCGCGTGAGTGCGCGGTGCATGTCAGTCGCCTGCATGATGGCTCGTGCAGTCATTCTGACCTCCTTCCCCGCCTCTCTGGACGGAAATTAAAGGATGTCGGTGTTGTTAAAAGTGTATCAGTTTGCGGTGGAAGCGATAGTAGCAAGCAGTCCATTGACGAATCCAGCGGATTCATCTGTAGATAAAGTCTTTGCAGCTTCGACCGCCTCATCTACCGCGACAGGCCCCGGAACCTCGGGGTTGTAGAGAATTTCCCACACTGCAATACGAACAATGGCGCGGTCTACAGCCGGCATGCGCTCTAACGACCAGCCACGAGCATACGTTTCGATAGTTTCATCGATTTCCACACTGTGGTCGATGACGCCGTCTAAAATTTCGCGTGCATACATCCATGATGCGGAACGCTCTGGTTCGCTTGCAGCACGAGCTGCCTCAGCTTCTAAAGCTTCCGAGACGGGGATATCCCGCACATCTGCAGAGAAAAGCACATCAAGAGCGCGCTTGCGCGCTTTAGTTCGTGCGCTCATGAATTAGTCGTTTACTCGACCCTGGTAGGAACCATCACGAGTATCGACCTTGACCTTGGTTCCCATTTCGAGGAACAAGGGAACTTGAATTTCGAAACCAGTTTCAACAGTTGCAGGCTTGTTACCACCGGTTGCGCGGTCGCCTTGCAGGCCAGGCTCGGTGTAGGTGATCTCGAGCACAACAGTTGCGGGGAGTTCTACATACAAGGGAGACTCTTCGTGCAAAGCAATCTGGACGTCCTGGTTTTCGAGCATGAAGTTCTTTGCATCACCCACAACAGCAGCGGACACAGAGAGCTGTTCATAGTTTCCCTTGTCCATGAAGACGTACTCGTTGCCGTCGTTGTAAAGGTACTGGAAATCACGACGGTCAACATTGGTGATGTCGATCTTGGTACCTGCGTTGTAGGTCTTGTCAACTACCTTGCCGGTCATGAGGTTCTTCATCTTGGTGCGGACGAAGGCACCGCCCTTGCCAGGCTTGACGTGCTGGAATTCGATAATGGTCCACAGACCACCATCAATGTTGAGAACGATGCCGTTCTTGATATCAGCAGTAGATGCCATGGGTGTTCCTTTACAGGCTAAAGATGTGGGCAAGTGGCCCAAGGGACAATTCTACGGTCTATTTAGCCGAGTGATGTTCAGTTCTGGCGGGTGAGCTGGGCGAGCGCCAAGCGGTAGGAATCGAAGCCGAAGCCGGCTATCACTCCCGATGCTACAGCGGAGATCACGCTGGTGTGACGGAACTCTTCACGGGCGTGTGGGTTCGAGATGTGGACTTCGATGAGGGGAATCTCTGCCTTTGTAACCATGGCGGCAGCATCACGCAAAGCATAAGAGTAATGAGTAAAAGCCGCCGGGTTCAGAATCACTGGTGTTGAGGTATCGACTGCTTCGAATAACCAGGACATTAGTTCAGGCTCAGAATCTGTTTGACGAAGATCAATCGTCACGCCGGGTGCATCTGCTTCAAGAAGAGCTCGCAGAGCATTCAAATCCTGATTTCCATAGACATCCGGTTCACGTGAACCAAGGCGACCTAAATTAGGGCCATTGAGGACAAGAATGCGTAACATGCTTCCAGCCTAACGGGAACTTAGGCGCAGATCTCTTGGTAGGCAGTGAACAGAATGGACGTGTCTGGCACGTTGAGGATTGTTGTTTTGCCTTCAGCAGTCAGAACGACAAAACGCAACATGGAGCCACGAGACTTTTTGTCCCGCTTCATGGTGGTGAGCAAGTGCTCCCAAGCTTCCGCCGTGTAGGTGATGGGGAGTGTGAGCGAAGAAAGGATGCGGCGGTGGCGCTCCACCACTTCATCAGGGAGGTTCTGCGTCATGCGGGAAAGTTCCGCGGCAAAGACCATTCCGATAGAAATGGCCGCACCGTGACGCCAGGTGTAACGCTCTGCGTGCTCTATCGCATGCCCCAGTGTGTGGCCGTAGTTCAGGATCTCGCGCTGTCCATTTTCCTTAAAGTCTTCGGAAACAACACGAGCCTTGAGTCCAACAGACAACTCGATGAGCCGCTTGAACTGGTCAGAAGTGGGGTCTGTAGCCACGTCCACATCTGCCTCAATGATGTCGAGAATTTCTGGGACTGCAATGAAACCGCACTTCACAATCTCCGCAAAACCAGCCAGAATCTCATTACGTGGCAGATTCTCCAACACATCTAGATCACACAAGACCGCATGAGGGGCATAAAAGGAACCCACCAGGTTCTTACCCTCCGCGGTGTTGATACCCGTTTTGCCCCCTACAGACGCATCCACCATCGCTAAAACAGTGGTGGGAACCTGCACTAATCGGACACCCCGGAGCCAGGTTGCGGCTACAAAACCAGCGAGGTCAGTAATCGCGCCACCCCCCAAGCCAATGACCGCATCAGATCGGGTGAAATCTGCTTGTCCGAGCACCTGCCAGCAGAACGCCGCTACTTCAATGCGCTTGGCATTTTCAGCATCGGGTACCTCTGCCAGGAGTACTTCCCGCTCCCCCATCAGCTGATCACGCAGTTTGTTGGCAACAGCGCCCATGGTGGGGGGATGAATGATGAGAACCTTGTTTACGCCAGCGCCGAGTGCTTCTGCAAAAGTACGTTCGGGGTTTGAAAGCATGCCACGACCGATGCTGACGGTGTATTCGCCGCCACCGGTGACACTAATTTTTGTGGTCGTCATGCTCTATTTTTCTCCTGCGGGATAGCCGGCGTTAATCCATCGTGAAACTTCTTCGGCAATTCCATCGAGATCACCACTAGAGGTGTCCCAGCTGACGTCTGCCAGCTTTTCATAGATCGGAGTGCGTGCTGCAACCAATCTCTTCCAGGATTCAACACCTCCCGAGAGCAGTGGCCGTTTGTCCCCACCAATGCGTTCTGCAACAGCTTCTTCACTGACAGTCAAGAGGACAACATGACTGCGAAGGAGATCGGATTGAGTATCTGGATCCAAAACAGCACCTCCACCCAGACTCACGACTGCTGATTCCGCAAGGGCGCGTTTAACGGCAGCACGCTCCAATGCGCGGAAGGCTGGCTCACCCTGGTTCGCAAAGATGTCTGAAATGGCGCCGTGTGTGGCCACGATTTCTTTGTCTGTATCAATGCGCTCTACACCCAACAACGCAGCAACGCGTTTAGCAATCTTTGACTTCCCAGAAGCAGGCGCCCCAATGAACACCACGAGTGCGCGGGGTTCAGTCATTAGTTGCTCTGGACGGTGTGAACTGAAGTAGGGATGTGTGCAAGGTAACTGTCGAGGTTGCGCTTGGTCTCACCAATGCTGTCGCCACCAAACTTTTCCAGCACCGCGTTGGCCAGAGTGAGAGCGACCATGGCTTCAGCCACAACACCGGCAGCAGGAACTGCACACACGTCTGAGCGCTGGTGATGGGCTGGAGCCGCCTCACCGGTAGAGGTGTCAATAGTGCGCAAAGCGCGCGGAACTGTCGCAATGGGCTTCATGCCAGCACGAACCCGCAGAACGGTTCCCGTCGACATACCCCCTTCAATACCGCCGGCACGATCGGTATCACGAGCAATACCTTCCTCGGTGGCAAAGAGTTCATCATGTGCTGCAGAACCGCGACGACGAGTGGTTTCGAAACCGTCTCCGACCTCCACGCCCTTGATGGCTTGAATACCCATCAGCGCTGCGGCGAGCTGAGAATCGAGACGACGATCCCAATGTACGTGTGAACCAAGTCCAGGGGGAAGACCGTAGGCCAACACTTCAACGACTCCTCCAATGGTGTCGCCTTCATCATGGGTCTTATCAACCTCGGCATACATCACATCACTGGTTGCCTTATCAAAGCAGCGCAGTGGATCAGCGTCCAGCGCACCAACATCGGAAGGTGTGGGGAGATCAGCTTCATCTGGCACAGAAATAGGACCAATAGCGACGGTGTGACTCACCAACTTGATGCCGAGTTCACTGAGGAATGAACGTGCTACGGCACCCAAGGCAACACGTGCTGCCGTCTCTCGAGCGCTTGCTCGTTCCAAAATGGGTCGAGACTCATCGAAGTCATACTTCTGCATGCCCACCAAATCAGCATGGCCGGGACGAGGGCGGGTTAGAGCTGCACCGCGTCCAGATTCGAGGACAGAATCATCAACGGGCGCTGGGTTCATAACCTCAGTCCACTTGGGCCATTCGCTATTTCCGACACGCAACGCGATGGGGCCACCCAAGCTTTTTCCGTGCCGAACACCGCCAGAGATATTGAGCTCGTCCTGCTCGAACTTCATCCGAGCACCGCGGCCATAGCCGAGGCGTCGACGCTGCAAATCAGCCTGAATATCTTCGGCTAGAACAGGGACACCGGCAGGCAATCCTTCGAGAACGGCAATAAGTTCTGGTCCGTGCGATTCACCTGCGGTAAGCCATCTAAGCATGTAACAAGTTTGTCATAGACCGGAGCTACCCTGATTCACTTTAGAGCGATGAGAGTCCAACTGAGGCAAACATTGCGTTCTTAATCACTTCTTCACGGGGTAGAACATCCACGGGCGATCCCGTCACGAATATGCGCACCTGAATCAATGCTTGATGCGCCAACATGCGTAAACCACTGACAGCTTCTCCCCCAGCAACATTCCATGCCGCACTTCGCGAACTGGGCCACGGGCTATATGCCACATCAAGCAACGTTGCCCGTGCCGTTCGCGGAAGTTGGTCCAAGCTGAAAGCAACTGTTCCGGGGAGCGTCGAGATCACGACATCTGCAGGAGTCAGAGATGACATGTCTTCCAGAAGATGTACTGTCACGTTCACCCCACAGTCCTGTCCAACCTGTTCCAAAAAGAAAGCTTTGGCAGGCGTCCGAGCAAGAACAGAAATGTGCTCAGCGCCCATTTCCGCAGCAGCCGCAACAGCAGAGGATGCTGTTGCTCCCCCGCCGACGATGACAACATGCCTGGCATGGGTTACTCCAGCATCCTGAAAAGCGTGAACAATCCCCGCCACATCGGTATTAAACCCAAGAATTTGATCAGGTGAGGCAAGGAAAAGCGTATTCACTGAGAGCGTTCTTTCCGCGAGAAGATCCAGTGAGGTGGAAGCCTCCAAGGCTGCAGTTTTATGGGGCATTGTCACGGAAATTCCACGAAGTTGTGCACCTGGACCGGCTAGAAAAGCTGGAAATGCATCTGGTTCCACGTCGATGGCTTCATAGGACCAGTCCAAACCAAGCACGGAGTATGCGGCGTGATGCAACGCAGGTGACTTGGAGTGTGCAATGGGATGTCCCACAACTGCCAACGATTGTGAACTCATAGGTTCAACCTACCCAACAGCGTCTGGGTTTTCTTCAAGCCACTGGTAATACTGCTCCACAGCAACTTCGTGCTCTGCAGCTGTTTCCGTGAACACAGTTTCACCGGTAGTGAGGTTGACCGTGACAAAGAAAAGCCATGGCCCGTCAGCGGGATTGTATGCAGCGTCAATGGCGACTGCACCGGGGTTTGAAATCGGTCCTACAGGAAGCCCTGGCAAGATGCGGGTGTTGTAGAGGTTTGATGTGTCGTCCAACGCCTTCTGGGTGATCAGCAAACAATCTTTGCCCACAAGTCCCGCGCCGTAACAGGTTGTCACATCAGAGCCCATGTTCATGCCCTGTTCGAGACGGTTATAGAAAACCCGAGAAATCTTGTAAGCGTCGTCAGGGTTAGGTCCCATTTCGCGCTGAATCACCGACGCCAGTCGAATGACGTCCCAGCGCTGCTCTAGTGGAACACCAGCAGCATCAAGTGCGGCAAAACATTCGTTAACCATCTGCTGGAGTACTTCGGTGGGGGTTATCCCAGGCGAAAAAGTGTACGTTGCGGGGAAAAGGAAACCTTCAAGGGTGGTGGCTTCGGAGGGTAGGCCATATTGTGCAGGATCAGCTGCCGCGGCTTGAAAATCAGCCAGCGGAATATTCAAGCTTTCGGCAAGAATTTTGAGGACATTCTTTTCGGTCGTTCCCTCCGGAATCGTCGCGGAGAGCTCAACTCGATTTGCAGGATCAAGCAACCCCTCAAGGGCGGACTGTGCAGACATCTCAAGCTTGAGGCGATAGACACCGGGAGTAAAGACAGGTTCTGGTTGTGTTTCAAGCAGCAATTGATAGAAAGCATCAAAAGTCTTGGTTACGCCAGCTTCGACCAAGTTGTTGGCGATTTGATCGCCAATTTCCCCCTCGTTGATGGTGAAGAGAACTTCTCCATGACCACCACCGGCATAATCATTTTGACTACCGCCCAAGAAACCCGAAAAGAAGAGTCCGCCCACGATGGCGCCCACCATGGCAACAAGAGCAAGGATCGCGCCGGCCACAATGAATGGTTTTTTCTTTCGAGGCAATGAAACGTCATCTTCCTCACGAAGCGATGCGCGGCGTGACGTGCGAGAAATCAGCTCTTCAGGGATGGGCTCTGTTGGTGCGGGGAAATTTTCGTCTGACATCACAGCCTGTTTCGGGGATTGGACTCGTTCGAGCCTACACAGCCTCGGTTCTACTGAGCTGGAAACTCGCTGAGCTCTTTTCCGGGAAGATTTCCCGAAGATCGCTCAGAATCCAGTGCGTGCTGCAAAATCATCACCGCTGCTACCTGATCAATCACTGAACGGGTCTGCTTTTGTTTTTTGCCAGCCGAGCGAAGAGCACTGTGAGCAGAGACTGTGGTGAGTCGTTCGTCGATCACACGACATGGCGTGTCCGCCTTCAGTGCAAGTTCACGAGCGACAATCAACGCATCTTCTGTTGAGGCGGTGTGCGCACCGCTCAAAGACAAGGGAAGTCCAATAATGACTTCCACGGCTTCGAGCTCTGTAATGATGGCAACAAGTTCCGCAATGGGTGCATCTCCCGTGCGTTGAATTGTCTGTACAGGTGTTGCAAGCAACCCATCACGATCGCTCCGAGCAACACCAATGCGGAGGGTTCCCACATCAATGCCGACACGAACTCCAGGACGCATTAGAGGCTTCGTAACTCCACAAGAATGCTTTCTAGTGCCGCACCAAGCTGTTCAGCCTGGGTGCCACCGCCCTGAGCCATATCGTCACGGCCACCACCGCCACCACCCAAGGTATGAGCAGCGAGCTTGGCCAATGCACCTGCTTTGGCACCAGCACTTCGAGAGGCTTCTGTCGTCGCAACAATGACAGCAGGTTTACCGTCAACGACAGCGCCCAGAGCAATAACAGTGTTCGTGGACTGGACCTTCTCGCGCACACCGGTGACCAAATTGCGTAAATCATCCACAGATGCAACTCCGGAAACGGTCTCCACAATTCCCGTCACTGCACCCACAGGTGCGGCTTTGGAAACAAGCGACGGAATTTGTTCACGAACTACTGCTGCTTCAAATTCTGCAATCTTGCGCTCTGCCGCCTTGAGGCTCGAAACTAGATCCGCGACTCGTGCTGTGACTTGTTCTCGGGGTGCTTTGAGTGACGAGCTGAGCTCGTGCACAATGGCGCGCTCCGCAGCAAGTGACTTGAACGCATCAGCGCCAACGAGTGCTTCAACACGTCGGTTGGACGAACCTACTGATGACTCTGAGACAAGGTTGATCAAACCAACCTGTGAGGAATGAGCGACGTGGGTACCCGCACAGAGTTCACGGGACCAGGGCCCCCCAATGTCTACCATGCGGACTGTCTCGCCATACTTCTCGCCGAAGAGAGCCATTGCACCCATCTTCTTCGCGTCGTCGAGTGCCATTTCACGGGTGACAACGTCATAGTCGGCGAGAATCGCATTATTCGAGATTTCTTCAATCTCAGAACGAGTTTCCGTAGAGAGTGCTTCGTTCCAGGAGAAGTCAAAACGCATATAGCCGGCTTTGTTCATGGAACCTGCCTGGTGGGCAGTCTCGCCGAGAACTTCACGCAGAGCTGCGTGAACAAGGTGAGTTGCCGAGTGGGCAGCAGCTGCGGCTGCACGGTAGTTCTTGTCCACAACCGTTGTGGCAGGTGCTCCAGCGGTTACGTGTCCGCTGCGCACCTCTACGGTGTGACTGACGAGACCCTTGACAGGCTTTTGAACATCAAGTACTTCGAGATCGAATCCATCACCGATGATCGAACCAGCGTCAGAAACTTGACCTCCGGATTCTGCATAGAGAGAGGTTGCTCCCACGATGACTTCAACCACATCACCGGCAACCGCAGACTGAACGGGCAAACCGTCTTTGAGAAGACCCAAAATACTGGTCTCTGTTTCGAGGTCAGAGTACCCGGTGAAAACAGTTTCACCCTTAGCTCGCAGGTCGGTGTAAATCGACAAATCGGCCAAGATGGACTTCTTTGCCTTGGCATCGGCCTTTGCGCGGGTGCGCTGATCCAGCATGAGCTTGTCAAATGCGGCACGATCGACGCTGAGGCCAGCCTCTTCAGCCATCTCGAGAGTGAGGTCGATGGGGAACCCGAAGGTGTCGTGCAACAAGAATGCGGTATCACCTGCTAGCGAGGGAGATCCGGCCTTTTTTGTATCTGAGACAGCAGTGTCCAAAATCGTGGTTCCAGATGCAAGGGTCTTGAGGAAGGTTTCCTCTTCGCCATAAGCAATCTGAGAAATACGTGCGTATTCGTTCTCCACGTCGGGGTATGCCGTCTTCATCGCATCGCGAGAGGTCGTGAAGAGCTCAGGGAAAGTTGCTGCATCAACGCCGAGCAATCGCATGGCGCGAACAGAACGGCGTAACAAACGACGCAGGATGTAGCCACGACCTTCGTTGGAAGCCTGAACGCCATCTGCCATCAACATCAGTGCTGAACGGACATGGTCCGCTACGACACGCAGACGAACATCGTTGTCGTGGTCTGCACCGTAGGTCACACCAGCAAGTTCAGCTGCGCGGTCGAGTACCGGGCGGACCTGGTCAATTTCGTACAGGTTTTCAACACCCTGTTTGAGGAATGCAACACGTTCGAGACCCATACCGGTATCGATGTTCTTGTTGGGGAGTTCACCTAAAATCTCAAACTCTGTCTTGCTCGTACCTTCACCACGGAGATACTGCATGAACACAAGGTTCCAGATTTCGATATAGCGATCCTCGTCGGCTACCGGGCCGCCTTCAATACCGTAAGCGGGACCACGATCGAAATAGATCTCCGAGCAAGGACCCGCAGGTCCAGGTTGTCCCGTGGACCAGTAGTTGTCTTCCTTACCACGGCGCTGAATGCGCTCGTCAGGGAGGCCTGCAGTTTTCTTCCAGAAAGCAATTGCTTCGTCATCGTCTTCATAAACGGTGACCCAGAGATCCTTCTCAGGAAAACCGAGACCCCCCTCGTTCTCGGAAGTGGTCAGCAACTCCCAGGCATACTCGATGGCCTGTTCCTTGAAGTAGTCACCAAATGAGAAGTTTCCATTCATCTGGAAGAACGTGCCGTGACGTGTGGTCTTTCCCACTTCTTCAATATCCAGGGTGCGAATGCACTTCTGGACACTGGTTGCACGGGGGTATGGAGGAGGTACAACACCGGAGAGGTAGGGAATGAAAGGAACCATTCCTGCAACAGTGAAAAGCAAAGTGGGATCATCGCTTACCAGCGAAGCCGAAGGAACTACCGTGTGACCACGGGCAGCAAAGAAGTCAAGCCAACGTTGGCGAATTTCAGCGGTCTGCATTATGAGTTGTTACGAGCTGCGCGGAGCTCTGCCTCACGCTCTTTGTAACCATCGATAAGCGCCTCTGTGAAGTCACGCGTCTTCGCATCGATGTTGGCAAAGAAGGCCTTGCCCTGTTCGGTCTGGTTGACCTTGTGGGCAACAACGAAGCCGGCGAGGATGCCGACAATGAGCCAAAAGAACTGCTTCATGATTTCTCCAGATGAACTGAGCAATTGCGAGCTCTCAGTCTACGCGAGCAATGGCTCAGGGTTAAAACGAATCAGGGCGCTGATTCCGTGAAGAATCAACGCCCTGATGAAGTGTGCTGTATTAGCGAGCTGCGTAGTACTCAACAACGAGCTGAACGTCACAGGTGACGGGAACTTCAGCGCGCTTGGGACGACGGACCAGCGTTGCGTGGAGCTTGTCGAGCTCAACGTCGAGGTATGCAGGCACGGGAGGAAGAACCTCTGCGTGTCCACCTGCAGCAGCAACCTGCAGTGGCTCGAGAACCTCGGAGCGAGGCTTGACGTGAATGAGCTGTCCTGGCTTCACACGGAAAGAAGGACGGTCAACGAGCTGGCCGTCAACCAAGATATGACGGTGAACAACGAGCTGACGAGCCTGTGCTGTGGTGCGAGCAAAACCCGCACGGAGCACGAGTGCATCGAGGCGCATTTCGAGGAGCTCAACCAAGTTTTCACCGGTCAGGCCCTGCGTCTTGCGAGCTTCCTGGAAAACGTTGCGAAGCTGTGCTTCGCGGATTCCGTACTGTGCGCGTAGACGCTGCTTCTCACGCAGACGAACTGCGTAGTCAGAATCAGCCTTGCGCTTGGTGCGACCGTGCTCACCTGGAGCATAGGGACGCTTCTCGAGGTACTTAGCTGCCTTGGGGGTCAGGGCAATGCCCAGGGCACGCGACAGACGGGTCTTGCTACGGGTACGTGACTTAGTAGACACAATTTCCTTTTCGATTGAACAAACAAAATGAACACGCTCAGTAAGAGCGAAAATCGAGGGGTTTGTCATGGTGCCCGGCTACAGGGCTATCCAGTTCTCTCGATCCCGTGTTGCAGCCGCGCTTCACGGTCGAAATAGACTCTGAAAGCTTATCACCCTCAGGAGTGTGGCTGTGACTTTCGCTTCGTAATGGCACGCAGTTTCTCTAACCGCGCCTTAACTTCTCGTTCAGCACCATGATCGGTGGGGTCGTAATAGATGGAAGCTTTCAATGTATCGGGCAAATATTGTTGTTCCACAACACCCAGGGGTGCATCATGCGGATAGAGATAGCCCTTTCCATGTCCGAGTTTCTTTGCACCTGCATAGTGGGAATCTCGCAGATGTTTCGGAACAGAACCAGATTTACCGTTTTGAACATCAGCTAAAGCAGCATTGATGGCATTGTAGGCGGCATTGGATTTGGGAGCCGTGGCCAGATAGATGACCGCTTCCGCCAGAGGAATCCGCCCTTCGGGCATTCCAATCAGAGCGACCGCTTCCGCGGCCGCTGTAGCCACACTGAGAGCATGAGAATCAGCTAAACCGATATCTTCGGCGGCTGAAATAATCAGACGCCTCGCGATGAATCGAGGGTCCTCCCCTGCAGAAATCATCCGAGCAAGGTAGTGAATAGCTGCGTCAGGGTCTGAACCCCGTATGGATTTGATGAAGGCACTGATCACGTCATAGTGCTCGTCACCGTTACGGTCGTATCGCAGCAATGCTCGATCAACTGCCGAAGAAACATGTTCAGCAGTGATGGCAATGACGCCGGTCTTCTTTTTACTCAGTTGCTGAGCAATACCTGCAGAGGCTTCTAAAGAGGTCAACACACGGCGCGCATCGCCAGAGGCAAAGCCAATAATGGCGTCCCGTGCTTCATTCTCGACAGAGAATTTTCCTGCTAAACCGAAGGGTTCATCCAACGCTCGTTGCAAAAGCGTGGCCAAAGCTTCGTCACTGAGGGGTTCTAAACGCAGCAACAAGGATCTGGATAGGAGCGGGGTAACCACACTGAACGAAGGATTCTCTGTGGTTGCGGCGATGAGAGTGACCCACCCATTTTCAACACCGGGCAGCAGCGCGTCTTGCTGTGCCTTACTGAAGCGGTGAATCTCATCAAGGAAAAGAAGAGTACGAACTCCGTACAGATCTTGTTGACTCTGCGCTTCCTCCATGACGGTTCGAACGTCCTTAACGCCTGCCGTCACCGCGGAGAGCTCTACACAGCGACGATCTGAAGAAGAGGCAATGGCATGTGCTAAAGAAGTCTTTCCTGTACCGGGTGGGCCCCACAGGATGACGGACACGGCGCTCTGTGATCCTGGAGCCGCCAAGGCCTGAAGCGGAGAACCAGCGGAGAGCAATTGATCCTGCCCAGCTACCTCACTCAGGCTCCGTGGACGCATACGAACAGCAAGCGGAGCGGTGTTTCCTCCGAGTGTCGATTCGCCTTGAGCCATGCTCTCAGATTAGCGTTGCTTGCTATGGCCAAGACCAATGACAACCGCGTATCCAAAGAAGCTCGGGACCGGATCAGTTCCTATGAAGCACGTAAAGCCGAGTTCGAACGAAACCGCAAGCTAAAAAAACGCCGGAACGGCATCATCGTAGGCTCCGTGAGCGGTGTTTTTGCCCTCGCTATCGGAATCGGTGTCACCGCAGCTGTTGTGACCGCGGTCAACCCTGCGCCCGTTCCTGTGCCCACAGCAACCGGAGTAGACCAAACAGCTCCCGACCCCTCCCTGAGTGAAAATCGAATCTGGACTGGGTCGATGAATATTGGCGGAGTTCCTGTCGGCTTCGAACTTGATGGAGCCGCTGCGCCACAAGCAGTCGCCAGCACCGTCTCTCTCATCACCTATGGCTTCTATGAAGGCATCAGCTGCCACCGCCTGACAACTGAAGGCATTTATGTTCTGCAATGTGGCGACCCCAACGGTGATGGTTCAGGCGGACCAGGTTATAGCTACGGTCCCATCGAGAATGCACCTGTCGATGATTTCTACCCCGCCGGGACGATTGCAATGGCTCGACAGGGAGGTAACGGAGAATCAATGGGGAGCCAGTTCTTCATTGTTTATGAAGACAGCATCATTCCTAGCGATGAGGCTGGCGGGTACACCGTGATCGGGCACATCACCAGCGGTTTACCTCAACTCATTACGGATATCACCAGCAAGGGAACAGCAACGGGCGGCCCCGATGGAGCACCTGCAGTTCCAGTGACGATGACCGCGGTTACCGTTCAATAACCTCACATTCCCCAGTTATCAGCTCGTGCCCTAGGCTTGAGGCTGGTTGTTCCCTATCCCAACGAGGTGGATTGTTATGTCTGAGAAGACAACGGCACGTGTCGACGAAGCCGGCCATGTATATGTCGTCGAAGCTACGGGTGAGCGTCTCATCGGCCAATATGCCGATGTGAGCCCTGAAGAAGCACTTGCGTTCTTTGAGCGCAAGTTCAATGACACAAACTCCGCACTCGTCCTTCTTGAACAGCGCGCAAAGCGTGGAGCTCCAGCTGCTGAACTCGCTGAGAGCGCCGGCAAGCTCAAGGATCAAATCGAATCTCGTAATGGCATCGGAAACTACGATGCACTTTCAGACCGCCTAACAAAACTCGTTGACTCCCTCGGTGAACTGACCGCAGCCGAGAAGGAAAAGAATGCAGCTGCGCTTGAAGAAGCCAAAGCAGCTCGCATGGTCATCGTTGAGGCAATCGAAAAACTTGCCACAACCGACCCCTCAAAAATTCAGTGGAAGCAAACAACTGCTCAGGTTGACGAGCTTTTTGCGCAGTGGCAGGCCTCTCAGAAAAACGGCCCCCGCTTGTCCAAGTCTGATTCCAATGAACTCTGGAAGCGTTTCCGCGATGCTCGCCAAAAACTAGACCAGCACCGCCGTGCATTCTTTGCCGACCTTGACTCGAAGAACAAGGGTGCGAAGTCCGCTAAAGAAGAACTCATCACCAAAGCAGAAGCTCTTTCCAGCCAAGGTGCTGGCGGAGTAGTCGCCTACCGCGCTCTACTGGACCAGTGGAAGCTGGCACCACGTGCCGGAAAGAAGATTGACGATGCCCTGTGGGCACGGTTCAAGGCTGCTGGTGATGCTCTCTATGCCGCAAAGAAAACTGAAGACGAAGCTGAAGATGCGTCGTTCGCTGGGAATCTCGAAGTTAAGCTCGCGATTCTGGCGGAAGCTGAAGGCCTTATCAACGCAACCGATCGTGTGGACGCTCGTGCCAAGCTGAACGCACTTCAGAGGAAGTGGGATGCTGCAGGGAAGGTTCCTCGTGCACAGCTCAAGCCCACCGAGGAACGCATGCGTAAAGTCGAGCAGGCAGTTCGAAAGTTGGAAGACTACCACTGGAATGCTTCTAACCCTGAAAAGCAGGCTCGTTCCGAAGGCCTCGCCGGACAGATTGAAGAGAAGATTGAGAAACTCCAGGCTGAACTGACCGCTGCACAGGCAGCCAAGAACTCCGCCAAGGTTACTGAACTCGAAGCTGCCATCACCACACAGAAGGAATGGCTTGCTGTCCTGAAGTAAGAGTTGTCCACACATCTTCTTATGAGGATGAAAAGGATTCAATCCATGCTGCACACTGTGCGCATGGGCTTCCTTTTTCATCCCCTCAACTTCGCCCCCGCAGAAATTTCGGCAATGCGACTCGACGGAGATATCACTCCAGAAGGGACATTTGTCGACACCCCAGATGATTGGATTTCCAGGGTTAACCGGGCACTCTGGGGCCATAGCAGGAATGCTGTACTCACCGGCTTATCAGCTGCCTGGGCGCTGGGGGGACATTCTGAACCCGAGATGCACACCGTGACAGCACTCCCTGGACACAGTCACGGAATGACTCCACGTATGAATTTCCGTTCAGAAGAGCGGACTCTCGGCAAGGAAGACGTGTGGTCAGTGGATGGACTCGGAGTAACCACTCCCCTCAGAACACTCAGCGATCTATTGAGGGATCCAGATGTCAGTCCGGAATACAGTAAACAGGTTTCTCGTGAAATCATGCAGGCACATCACATCACAGCAACACAATTACGCAACTACATTCTCGATATGAAATACGTTCCCTACAGTCGCTGGGCTCTCAAGCTCACTGACGCGATGGAGACGAATTAACCTTCGGAGACGCGATAGACGTCATAGACCGCATCAATACGGCGTACAGCGTTCAGTACACGATCAAGGTGAGTGACATCGCTCATCTCGAAAACAAAACGACTGAGTGCAAGACGGTCCTGAGAAGTACTCACTGTGGCAGAAAGGATGTTGACGTGGTGCTCAGAAAGGACACGAGTGACATCCGAAAGTAGACCTGATCGGTCGAGGGCTTCAATCTGAATCTGCACCAGAAAGACGCTCTTAGACGAAGGTGACCATTCGACTTCAATCATCCGCTCTGGTTCAGCAAGCATGTTGCTGACGTTGTGGCAGCTTGTTTGGTGGACGGAAACACCTTGACCTCGGGTAACAAAACCGGAGATAGCATCACCTGGAACAGGAGTGCAGCATTTGGCTAGTTTGACCAGAATGTCTGGAGCACCTCGCACGAGGACACCAGAGTCACTGTGACGGAGCGGCTTGGAGGGGCCTCGTGAGGGAAGAACGAATTCGACTTCTTCGGTATCTCCATCTTCGTGGATGCTTGCCAAGATTTTCTCGATGACAGACTGGGTCGATACATGCCCCTCTCCCACTGCTGCATACAACATAGAGACGTCCTCATACCGCAAAGTGCTCGCAACTTCCGAGAGGGAATCTTGAGTCATCAGCTTCTGAAGTGGAAGGTTCTGCTTGCGCATGGCACGAGCAATCGCATCTTTGCCCTGCTCAATGGCTTCGTCGCGTCGTTCCTTCGTGAACCATTGCTTGATCTTGTTTCTAGTACGAGTGCTCTTGACGAAGTTGAGCCAGTCCTGCGAAGGACCCGCATCGGGGTTTTTGGAGGTCAGAACCTCCACCACATCACCACTGGATAGTGTGCTTTCCAATGGAACAAGACGACCATTCACTTTGGCACCCATGGTGCGGTGACCTACTTCGGTGTGGACGGCATACGCAAAATCGATAGGTGTTGCCCCAGCAGGCAGTCCAATTACTCGACCCTTAGGAGTGAAGACATACACTTCCTTGGCGCCGATTTCGAAGCGGAGGGAGTCAAGGAATTCTCCGGGGTCTTCAGTTTCTGCCTGCCAATCAGAAATATGCGCCAACCACGCCATGTCTGTGTCTTGAACCGAGAGAGAGTCTTCGGTCTTCCCGTTATTCATCCGGTCTTTGTACATCCAGTGAGCCGCAACACCAAACTCGGCACGGTGGTGCATCTCTGGGGTACGAATCTGGATTTCGACGGGACGACCAGAAGGCCCCATCACGGTGGTGTGCAGAGACTGGTACAGGTTGAATTTTGGTGTGGCGATGTAGTCCTTAAACCGACCTGGAATCGGGTTCCAGCGTGCGTGTATAGAGCCCAAAATGCCATAGCAATCACGAACGCTGTTCACGATGACGCGGATACCAACAAGGTCATAAATCTCATCGAATTCGCGACCGCGGAGAACCATTTTTTGATAGATCGAGTAGTACTGCTTGGGACGCCCCTTGACTTCACCTCGAATACGGGCAGCTTTGAGGTCGTTCTCAACGTCAGCAATGACGGACCGAACAAAGGACTCTCGCTGAGGTGTGCGCTGAGCAACGAGGTTTTCAATCTCTTGATAGATCTTGGGGTGGAGCACGGCAAAGGAAAGATCTTCCAGTTCCCATTTCACGGTTTGAATACCGAGTCGGTGTGCAAGGGGGGTGTAGATCTCGAGGGTTTCGCGCGCCTTCTTTTGAGCAGATTCAACGGGCATGAAGCCCCAGGTTCGGGCGTTGTGTAAACGGTCAGCAAGCTTAATCACAAGAACACGGATGTCCTTGGACATGGCCACAATCATCTTGCGGACAGTTTCGGCTTGAGCACTGTCGCCGTACTTCACCTTGTCGAGTTTGGTCACTCCATCAACCAGCATGGCGACTTCTGCGCCAAACTGTTCCCGGCATTGCTCCAAGGTGTAGTCAGTGTCTTCGACCGTATCGTGCAAAAGTGCGGCAATGATGGTTTTCGGGCCAATGCCAAGTTCTGCAAGAATCTGTGCCACAGCTATGGGATGCGTGATGTAGGGCTCACCCGATCGGCGCTGTTGACCTTCATGCGCCTTTTTTGCGACTACATGAGCTTCTTCGAGCTGGAGCAGGTCTGCTTTGGGATGGTGCTGGCGTACGGTCTTCAGAAGTCGTTCAAAACCACCCGTGGGTTGTGCGCGGCTGAAAATTCTGGGCACAAGGCGGCGCAGAGAAGTTGAACCCGTTGTATCAACCATGGCACCTCCTAGAGGATTCCATTATGACGGGATTCCTCAGGCCTAGGCGGTAACGGACTCGGCCGCACCCTCTGTTTTGGCCTGAGCAGCGAGAACTTTCTTATCCGCTTTCTTGATGGAAGGCTCATTTTCACGCAATTGAACATACAGAGGAGTAGCCAAGAAAATGGTCGAGTAGGTTCCGATGAAGATACCGATCAGCAAAGCCAACGAAATATCGCGCAGCGTTCCGGCACCGAGCACAAATGCGCCGATGAAGAGAATTGCTGCCACGGGCAGGGCTGCAACGACCGAAGTATTGATGGAGCGTACCAATGTCTGGTTGACCGCCAAGTTGACCTGGGACGCAAATGTCATCCCTGCTTCCTTGGTAGTTCCCTGGGTATTTTCTCGAATCTTGTCGAAGACCACCACAGTGTCATAGAGCGAGTAACCCAGGATTGTCAGCAATCCGATGACAGCACCAGGAGTTACTTCAAATCCGGTGATGCCATAAATGCCGGCGGTAATGATGAGGTCATGCAGCAGCGCAATAATGGCCACCATCGACATCTTCCAGGTGCGGAAATATAAAGCCATGACAAGTGCAGCAAGCACAATGAAGACTAAAAGACCACGAATAGCCTGAGTGGTGATATCAGCACCCCAGCTCGCGCCAATAAAGGAACTTGTCACGTTGTCTACAGGAACTGCGTAGGAATCAGCTAACGCGACTCGAATTTCACGCGTCTGCAGAGCAGTGAGCTGTTCGGTTTGAACTCGGATAGCTACATCACCCAGAGTTGACACTTTAGGAACCATGCCAGGCTCAACTGATTGAACCGCTTGCGTTGCTTTGTCCTGCGACAAGTCAGAGACTTGAGAGACGACGAACTCACTACCACCAGTGAACTCAATACCGAAGTTGAATCCGCCCTTGAGAATGGGTCCAATGATGCTCACGAGAACAAGCACAATTGAGATGCTGTACCAAATCTTGCGACGACCAACAATGTTGATCGAACGTTCACCACTGTAAAGCTGGTTACCAAAACGAGTGAAACTAGCCATTAGTTCGCCTCCTTCGATCCCGAGGATTCCTGGGCTTTACGCTCTGCAATCGTTTGACGCTTGAGAGCTTCTTTCGAAGATTTCGCAATCTTTCCGGAGGTTACAGTCGCAGCTGGGGCAAATTGTGCTCTGCCACGATACACAGCACCCAATCCTTGGGGGTCAAGTCCTGACCACTTGTTCCCACCAGAGTAGAACTTTGTCTGACCCAGAATCTGGAGCATGGGGTGGGTAAACAGTGCCACCACAAACAAGTCCACGATCGTAGTCAAACCGAGAGTGAGGGCGAAGCCGCGCACGTTACCGACCGCCAAGATGAACAAGACCACAGCGGCCAAGAAGTTCACGGCGTCAGAAGCAACGATGGTGCGGATCGCACGCTTCCATCCCGCATCAACCGCTGATTCAAGTCCTCGCCCATCACGGAGTTCGTCTCGAACACGCTCGAAGTACACAATGAATGAGTCAGCTGTAATTCCAATGGCCACGATCAAACCAGCAACACCAGCAAGTGAGAGACGGTAACCCTCGCGCCAGGAAAGGATCGTCACCAAGAGGTACGTAATGATGGCTGCGATGGTCAACGACGCAACGGTAACAAGACCGAGTGCACGGTATTGAATCAGCGAGTAGATAACAACAAGGATGAGACCGATGGCGCCTGCTAACAGACCACTCATCAATTGGACGGACCCGAGTGTCGCCGAGATAGTGTCCGAAGACTGCACCTGGAAACCAATGGGTAACGCACCATACTTCAACTGGTCAGCCAGAGTCTTTGCGCTGTCCTGAGTAAATCCACCTGTGATTTGCGCATTTCCTGTCGTGATCGCAGCGTTTGTGGTGGGTGCAGTGAGCACCTTGCCATCCAAGACAATCGCGAACTGGTTCTGTGCGCCGGTCAGGCCATTCAATCGAGAAGTGACGTCACCGAAAGCAGCGGTTCCCTCCGCATTGAAGGAAAGATCAACTGCCCACTGCCCCGTGCTAGCACCGGTTGACGATGTGACCATACTGGCACCAGCGTCAGAGATATCAGAGCCGGGTACTTCAACAGGGCCGAGCAAATACTTTACTGTGTCGGAAAAGTCGCAGGTAATCAAAGGCTGATCTGCGGGAGCCGCGGCGTTGTTGTTGGACGAATTTGCCGCACAGTCATAGGCGTCATATTCAGCCTGAAGTGCAGGGGTGACCCAGTTGAGGTCACTACCGTTTGAGGGAGCAACAGCAGGGGTCGTAGAAAGGGTGGGGTCGACCGGAACAGGAGTCGCGGTTCCGTCAGCCCCGACCGCAGTGGATGTCGGCGCACCCGACAGCAAAACGGCACGGAAATCCAACTTTGCCGATGCCTCGATGCGAGCAAGTGTTGCATCATCAGGTTGACCGGGGATGGAGACAACAATGTTGTTGTTTCCTTGGGTATTGATTTCAGCTTCCGAAACTCCGGCAGCGTCTACACGCTGACGAATGATGGCAACAGCTTGAGTCATCTGTTCTTCAGAAACTGTTTGTCCACTTTCGAGCTGTGGAGCAAGAACAATCTGTGTTCCACCCTCAAGATCGAGAGCAAGCTTGGGCGTCCACGAACCACCACCCCAGATAACACCAGCACCATTGATAGCGATGAGACCTGCGATGAGGACTAGAAGCCACGTCAGAGAGCGCAATCCCTTGCGCATCGGTTGTGACTTAGCCATTACTTAGATTTTTTAGGCTTACGCTCACCGAACTGAGGGTCAATTTCAAGTGCGCCAGCTTCTGCCTCTGGGTTGAGTGCAAGGTTAGTGAGATCAGCACCAATTGCTTCACCTGCGGTGGGTGCAGCATCCTGCTTGTCTTCAACAACACGAGCGACGGCCTGACGGTGCATCTTGAGTGTGCTCTTGGGCGATGTCTCGAGAACAATAATGTTGTCGACATCATCGATGGACTTGATGGTTCCGTAGACGCCAAAAGTGGTCATGACGTGGGCACCCACAACAACCTTCTTCTGGAGCTCTGCAGCGTCCTTCTTACGCTTCTGTCCGTTGCGGAACATGAAGAAAACGAGAACGGCAAGTACAGCCACCATGAACAGTGTCATTGGATCCATGAAAAGTCCTTATTTCGTGCGCGGGGTACGGAATGTACCGCTTATTGAGTATAAGTCACAGAAGGGTCTGGTCGGCCGCCGGTGGCGTGAGATTCAGGTGTTTCCAAGCTTCTGAGGTTGCAACGCGTCCCCGAGGCGTGCGCACCATCAGCCCTTCACGAATGAGAAACGGTTCCACCACGGCTTCAATCGTCTCCGCATCTTCACCCAAGGAAACTGCGAGAGACGACACACCGACCGGTCCCCCGCCAAAGCGTTCCACGAGAGCACGTAAGACAGAAGTATCTAATCGGTCAAGTCCGCGAGGGTCAACGTCATATAAAGCCAGGGCGCTATCGACCGCCGTTCGAGCTTCTTCGTGTGGATGAACAGTCATGTAGTCACGAACACGTCGGAGCAAGCGGTTGGCAATACGTGGGGTACCCCGGGAACGCCCTGCAATCTCAGCGAGAGCAGGCTGGGGTATGTCCAGTCCCAGCAGGGACGCAGATCGAGTCAATACCTGCAGGAGTTCATCTGTTTCGTAGAACTCTAGATGACCGGTGAAACCGAAACGATCCCGCAGGGGATTCGCCAACAGTCCCGTTCGTGTAGTTGCACCCACCAACGTGAAAGGAGGAAGTTCCAGAGGAATCGAAGAAGCTCCCACTCCTTTGCCGACCATAATGTCTATCCGGAAGTCCTCCATGGCGAGGTAGAGCATTTCCTCAGCAGAACGTGCCATGCGATGAATCTCATCGATAAAAAGCACTTCACCGGGAACAAGGGAGGACAGCAATGCAGCGAGATCACCCGCGTGTGAAATCGCAGGACCACTCGACATCCTCAGAGCACGACCGCTGTCATGAGCAACAATCATGGCCAGGGTTGTCTTCCCCAAACCGGGAGGGCCAGCTAGCAGAATGTGATCAGGCGTGCGGGAATCCATCTCCGCAGCCCTGAGAAGAAGATCCAACTGTCCAACTACACGTCGCTGTCCCACGAATTCGCTCAAGGAAGACGGACGAAGTGCGCCCTCAAAATCTAATTCAGCAGGGTCGAGCGGTTCGGCGGAAGTCAGTTCGGAGGTCATGTTGCACTCCGCGACAGGGCAGCTAGGGCACGTTTGAGAACTGTCGATGTGTCTTCACCTGCAGAGATTGTTAGCGATTCAAGAGCTTCTCGAGCAATCCGTTCGTTCCACCCCAGACCAACCAAAGCCTGAATAACGGCAATAGCAACATCTGATTGGGCAGACACTTTCTGACCTGATGAAGAAGTCAACGTTAGCGCAGTGAGCTTTCCTGCGAGTTGAACCACAATGAGCTTGGCGGTTTTGGGCCCGATGCCCGAAACTTTCCTGAAGGCAGCATCGTCCTCGTTCACCACGGCAGTCAGGATTTCTGCCGGAGCTAATTCAGCCAACACCGCTAATGCAGAACGAGGACCCACTCCGGATACCGAGAGCAGCGCATCAAAGAGTTCTAAACTTTCAGGGTTTTCAAAACCAAAAAGAGTCATCGAATCTTCACGCACAATCAGTGAGGTCACAAAGGTGCATTCACTTCCGACGTCTAAATGTGTGCGATGGGTGGGAGTGATATGCACCGCGTAACCCACACCGTGCACATCAAGGGTGCAGACGTTTTCTCGCACCGCCACAACGGTGCCACGCAAAGAGGCGATCACCTGCCCAGCATAGGGTTCCTACCCGCGTTTCTTGGCCTGACGCTCCGCTTCACGCCAACGCTGTTGAGCAGGGGTGAGTGCTCCTGGGGAAGTCGTGACGGGTCCCCCACGCCACGCGTTACAAATAGCCAAAGCGAGAGCATCCGTCGCATCGGGAAGAAGTTTTCCTTCGGGAAGTATCAGCAGTCGGCCAACCATGGATGCAACCTGCACTTTGTTCGCTCGACCTGTTCCCGTCACCGACGCCTTCACTTCACTCGGAGTGTGTAAATCCACCGGAATCCCTCGTGATGCTGCCTCCACAAACGCCACGGCACTAGCTTGAGCCGTCCCCATGACAGTGCGAAGGTTGTGCTGAGCAAAGACTCGCTCCACAGCAATGCGCGCAGGTTGAAACTCGTCGATGAGGAGAGCCAGTTCTTTCTGCAGTTGGAGCAGACGCATGGGGAGCTCAAGGTCTTTATCGGTTGTGATGACGGTGACGTTTACCAAACGTACAGATCGATCTGCCAACGAGTCGATAATTCCCACACCACACCGGGTGAGACCCGGATCTACTCCGAGAATGCGCAAACTAGTCCTGCTCGAGCTCAGCGAGCACAGACTCACTCAGATCAAAGTTGCTGAACACGTTCTGGACATCGTCAGAATCTTCCAGGGCATCAATCAGCTTGAAGACTTTGCGTGCCGTGTCGGCATCAACTTCAACTTCAAGATTGGGGACGAATTCAGCATCAGCTGAGTCATAGTCGATACCCGCGGCTTGAAGAGCTTCACGCACCTTGACGAGGTCCTGTGGCTCTGATGTGATTTCGAACGATCCATTGTGTGTTTCGACATCTTCTGCCCCAGCATCGAGCACTGCCGACAGAATGGAGTCTTCATCAATACCTGCCTGGGCAGAGACACGAATGACGCCCTTGCGGCTGAAGTTGTAGGCCACGGAGCCGGGGTCCGCCATGTTGCCACCATTGCGGCTCATTGCAGTACGTACCTCGGCAGCTGCGCGGTTCTTGTTGTCCGTCAGACATTCAATGAGCAGCGCAACACCATTGGGGCCGTAACCTTCGTACATGATGGTGGCGTACTCTACAGAGTCACCGCTGAGACCAGCACCACGCTTGATCGCGCGATCAATATTGTCGTTGGGAACACTGGTCTTCTTAGCCTTCTGAACCGCATCTACGAGGGTGGGGTTTCCAGAAAGGTCAGCACCGCCGAGTTTGGCCGCTACTTCAATGTTCTTAATCAGCTTGGCAAACGACTTGGCACGACGCGAGTCAATAATCGCTTTTTTGTGCTTCGTGGTTGCCCATTTGGAATGTCCAGACATGCCTTAGATACTAGCTTTCTTCTCTGTGACGTATTGGGCTACGCGCCCAAGGAAGTATTCGTGAACGCGAGAATCTCCATTGACTTCTGGGTGGAATGAGATTCCCAACAGATTGCCCTGTTCAACCGCGACGATCCGGCCGTCGGGAAGTGCAGAAATAACACGTACGCCCTCCCCCACGCGCTCCACAATGGGAGCCCGAATGAATGTTGCAGGGACAGGATCCTTGGTTACACCTGGCATGTCGAGTTGAACTTCGAAGGAGTCAATCTGGGTACCGAACGCATTCCTCCGGACATCCACATGGAGGCCACCGAGTGATTCCTGCTCGGCAATGGCGTCCACAATGTTGTCGGACATCATGATCAACCCAGCACAGGTTCCAAATACGGGCATCCCGGCTGCAATCGCATCACGCAGGGGTTGCTGCATTCCGAACATCCGGACAAGTTTGTCCATGACGGAGGACTCACCCCCTGGAATGACCAATGCGTCAACCGTGCCAAGTTCCTCGGGACGACGAACTTTGACTACCTGAGCACCCAGTCCTTCGAGAACGTGAATGTGTTCACGCACATCACCTTGGAAGGCGAGAACACCAATCCGGAGGTGGCGGAAATTACCAGCCACGATCTGCGAGGCGGTGTGGTGCAGGAATGTCAGATACGTTGATGCCCACCATTGCCTCACCCAGTCCACGAGAAGTCTCGACGATGACCTTGGGGTCGTCGAAGAAGGCAGCAGCCTTCACGATGGCCTTGGCGCGTGCTGCAGGATCACCGGACTTGAAGATACCGGAGCCAACAAACACACCATCAGCACCGAGTTGAAGCATCATGGCGGCGTCAGCGGGGGTCGCGACACCACCAGCGGTGAACATAGGGACAGGGAGCTTACCCGCAGCAGCAACTTCGACCACCAGGTCGTAGGGGGCCTGGAGTTCCTTCGCGGCGACGTAGAGCTCGTCTTTGGACATCGAGGACAACCAGCGCAGTTCAGAGTTGATCTTGCGGATGTGCTTGGTGGCTTCAGATACGTCACCGGTGCCCGCTTCACCCTTGGAACGAATCATGGCCGCACCTTCGTTGATACGACGCAGTGCTTCACCCAGGTTGGTTGCACCACAAACGAAGGGGACATCAAATGCCCACTTGTCGATGTGGTTGATGTAGTCAGCAGGACTAAGAACCTCAGACTCATCGATGAAGTCAACGTTGAGCTGCGCCAACACCTGCGCTTCAACGAAGTGCCCAATACGAGCCTTAGCCATGACAGGAATCTTGACAGCTGCCTGGATACCTTCGATGAGATCGGGGTCACTCATACGAGCAACACCACCCTGCGCACGGATATCTGCGGGGACGCGCTCCAGCGCCATGACAGCAATCGCACCAGCGTCTTCAGCGATACGTGCCTGCTCAGCATTGACAACGTCCATGATGACGCCGCCCTTGAGCTGTTCTGCCAGGCCGCGCTTGACGCGGGTGCTACCGGTGAGAGGAGAGTTCTGCTTTTCAGTCATTTTCTACTGCTTCTTGTTAGGAGGTGAGAGGTGAAAGTTTAGTTCTGTTCGCGCCAGGCTGCGGCAACCGCATTGCGTACATCGCCGAGTAAAAGTGTGATCGCTTTGCTCTTGGCAATGATGGGGAAGAAATTCGAGTCAGTAGCCCAACGTGGCACTACATGCTGATGGAGGTGATCGGCGATACCAGCACCGGCTACCCGACCCTGATTCATTCCGATGTTGTACCCGTCATTCCGGGACACCTTCTTCAGTACGCGCATTGCTTCCTGTGTCAGACTAGCGATTTCTGCGGTCTCTTCAATAGTTGCCTCGTCATACATCGCAACGTGACGATAGGGGCAGACGAGCAAATGCCCGCTGTTGTAAGGGTAGAGATTCAACAGAACAAACGCGTGGGTTCCTCTGTGCACAATAAGGGCGTCCTCGTCAGACATTCCTGGAGCGAGACAGAAAGGGCAGTCTGCTTCGGCTGGTTGCTGGCCATTTTCGATGTATGCCATGCGGTGTGGGGTCCACAAGCGCTGGAATTCGTCGGGCACTCCAGCGAAAGTTGACGCGGCGCGGAGGTCCTCGCCGTCGAATTCACCCTCACCATAATGGGTCATAGATCGTCTGCCGTCATGATCTGACGGTGGTCTCGAACTGCAGCCACCAATAATGCAATTGCCTCAGCTACCGGAATCCCGTTGCGCTGAGTTCCATCGCGGAAACGGAAACTGACCGCACCGCGAGCTCGGTCTTCTTCCCCGGCAATAATCTGGACTGGAATCTTCTGAGCGGCCGCATTGCGAATCTTTTTCTGCATGCGGTCATCACTCGCGTCCAGCTGAACGCGCAAACCTTCAGCGGACAACTGGTCCAGAACACCGGCTAAATACTCTTTGTATTCATCTGCGACAGCAATTCCAATAGCCTGCACAGGAGAGAGCCACATCGGGAAGGCCCCGGCGTAGTGCTCGGTGAGCACGCCGAAGAAGCGCTCAATGGAACCGAACAATGCTCGGTGAATCATCACGGGGCGGTGACGGTTCCCATCGGGTCCGGTGTACTCAAGGTCAAAACGTTCCGGCAAGTTGAAGTCAAGCTGAATAGTGGACATCTGCCAGGTACGACCAATGGCATCACGTGCCTGAACGGAAATCTTGGGGCCATAAAACGCTGCACCACCAGGATCTGGAACAAGGGTCAATCCGGAGTCTTCTGCAACCTGGCGGAGGGTCTCGGTTGCTTCATCCCAGATGGCGTCGTCGCCGACATACTTCTTGGGGTCTTTGGTCGAGAGCTCGAGGTAGAAGTCATCCAAACCGTAGTCCCTCAGGAGCGAGAGGACGAAATTGAGTACCTGGGTGAGCTCTTCTTTCATATTTTCACGCGTGGTGAAAATATGTGCATCATCCTGCGTCATCCCGCGAACACGAGTGAGCCCGTGAACAACACCGGACTTTTCATAACGATAGACCGAGCCAAATTCGAACAATCGTAAGGGAAGTTCACGGTAACTCTTTGAACGTGACTTGAAAATCAGAATGTGGAATGGGCAGTTCATGGGCTTGAGGTAATAATCCACACCCTGGCGGGTCACCTCACCGGCCTCATTACGAATCTCATCCAATTTCATGGGCGGGAACATGCCGTCGGCATACCAATCCAAGTGCCCACTGGTTTCAAAAAGGTTCGACTTGGTGATGTGAGGTGAATACACAAACTCATATCCGCCTTGTTCGTGGCGCCGGCGTGAGTAATCCTCCATCGTGCGACGAATCACTCCACCCTTGGGGTGGAACACGGGCAATCCAGAACCAATTTCTTCCGGGAAACTAAACAGGTCAAGTTCTGAGCCGAGTCGACGGTGGTCGCGCTTGGCGGCTTCTTCCAGTCGTTCCTGGTAGGCGCGTAGTTCTGCCTTACTAGGCCACGCAGTGCCATAAATGCGCTGGAGCTGGGGGTTGTGTTCTGAACCACGCCAATATGCAGCTGCCAAGCGCGTCAGGGCGAACCCGTCCCCGATCATGCGAGTGTTGGGCACGTGTGGTCCTCGACACAGGTCCTTCCAGACTGTCTCCCCGGTTGCGGGATCGACGTTGTCATAGATGGTGAGCTCGTGACCGCCTACTTCAACGCTCTCGTTGTCATCGCCGGTGTTGCCACCCTTGAGACCGATCAATTCAAGCTTGTAGGGCTCTGCAGCAAGTTCTGCACGAGCTTCGTCCTCCGTAACGACGCGGCGCATAAAACGCTGTCCGGCACGGACGATACGAGACATGGCCTTCTCCAATGACTTCATGTCTTCAGGAGTGAAAGGTTCTGCCACATCGAAGTCGTAATAGAAGCCATCGGTCACGGGAGGACCAATGCCGAGCTTGGCCTCCGGGTTCACGCTCTGAACGGCTTGAGCGAGGACGTGAGCCGCTGAGTGACGCATAATACTCAGACCATCAGGAGAGTCCACAGAAACGGGCTCTACGAGGTCCCCCGGGGTCAGAACGTGTGCAAGGTCACGCAATTCACCGTTGACGCGCATGGCCACAATGCTGCGGTCTGTGTACAGCGCAAAGCCATCGCTGGAAGCTTGAACGGTTAGTGCACCGGAAACATCAGACACGAAGTGAACTCCTCTAGGAACTATCTCGACTACCCAGCCTAGCCAAAAGAAAAACCCCCGGAAATCCGAGGGTTTTCAGTGAGCGATACTGGGATCGAACCAGCGACCTCTTCCGTGTCAGGGAAGCGCGCTACCGCTGCGCCAATCGCTCAAAGCCACGTCCGAAAACGTGGTTTGGAGGTGGATACCGGATTCGAACCGGTGTGGACGGCTTTGCAGGCCGCTGCCTATCCTCTCGGCCAATCCACCGTAGGTGCTTTCACACACTAGATGAGTAAGTCTTAGGAATGACCACACTCGAGCGGATGACGAGATTCGAACTCGCGACCCTAACCTTGGCAAGGTTATGCGCTACCACTGCGCCACATCCGCGTTGCACTCTAATGAGTACTTTGGAACTTTATCGAGAAGTTACCTCGAACGCAAAACCTGACACGCAGGTTTAGTAGTCGTAGCCTTCTTCGCCGTGCATGACGCTATCGATACCGGCAAGTTCATCCTCGTTCCGAACACGGAATCCCATGGACTTATCGATAATCCAGCCGATGGCGAAGGAGAGCACGAAGGAATAGATCAGCACGCTGAACGATGCAATAGCTTGCTTACCCAGCTGGTCAAAGGATCCCGAGTACAGCAGTCCGACTTCGGTAGCAAAGAATCCCAGGAACAACGTTCCGATCAGTCCACCAACAAGGTGAATTCCCACAACGTCGAGGGAATCGTCAAAGCCAAATCTAAATTTCAATTCCACAGCCAGCGCACACAGCACACCAGTAATAAAACCGAGAACCAAGGCCCAGGTTGGTGTCAGATACGCACACGAAGGAGTAATGGCCACAAGCCCTGCTACCGCACCAGAAGCAGCACCCACAGAGGTTGCTTTACCGTCCTTGACTCGCTCCACGATCAGCCAGCCGATGATGCCGGCTGCAGGAGCAGCCATGGTGTTGATGAGAGAAATGGCGGCAATACCGTCTGCAGCAATGGCTGACCCAGAGTTAAACCCAAACCACCCAAACCACAGCAGGCCTGCACCTAACAGCACGAAGGGCACATTGTGTGGTTTGTGTATGCCCTTAGCAAAGCCGATCCGCTTTCCCAATACCAGAGCTAATGCCAACGCTGCGGCACCTGAGTTGATCTCTACTGCAGTACCTCCGGCGAAGTCTAGAGCGCCGACGTTGTAGACCAGCCAACCACCACTGACCATCTCACCGTCCACAATGGTGAAGTTGAAAATCCACGAGGCAACGGGGAAATACACCAGAGTTGCCCACACACCCGCGAAGACCATCCAAGCGCCGAACTTGGCTCGGTCGGCAATAGCGCCAGAGATGAGTGCAACGGTAATAATCGCGAAAGTGGCCTGGAAGGCCGCGAAAACCAAGGGGGGAACTGTTGCTCCGTCAGGGATCTCAATGAGGTTTTCAAGCCCAATGTGGGAAACATCAATACCGAAAACACCGGGAATACCGAAGAAGCTTGAGCTGTCATAGACAGGAAACGCAACCGCATAGCCATAAATAATCCAGAGCACGCCCACAATCGCCATCGAGCCGAAACTCAGCATCATCATGCTGATGACGCTCTTAGCGCGAACGAGACCGCCATAGAAGAAAGCGAGGGCTGGTGTCATCATCAGGACGAGAGCCGTGCTGATGATCAGAAAAGCGGTATTACCTGTATCCATGAGAGAACCTCCACAGGAGATTCAATGACACATGCGTTTCATCTGTGAAGCGAATATGTTTCGAACAGATTAACGCAGCCAGACCCTGCAGTACTCTGCAGGGTCTGGCGCTTGTGATTGTTTTTGCGTTGGAGGCTTACGCTTCCTGGAGCGAGTAACCCTCTTCACCGTGAACGATGGTGTCGATTCCGGCTAGTTCATCTTCATTCTTGATACGGAAGCCCATGGTCTTCTCAATGATGAGACCAATGATGTAGCTGAGTACGAAGGAGAAGATCAGGACGGTGAAGGCTGCAATAGCCTGCTTGCCGAGCTGGTCGAACGAACCAGAGAACAGGAGTCCCACGTCGGTTGCGAAGAATCCGAGGAACAGGGTTCCAATCAGACCACCGATGAGGTGGATACCCACTACATCGAGAGAGTCATCGAATCCGAACTTGAACTTGAGCTCGATAGCCATGGCGCAGAGTGCACCAGCAACCAAACCAAGAACGATGGCCCACATAGGAGTCAGAGATGCACATGCAGGGGTAATGGCCACCAGACCAGCAACCGCGCCAGAAGCCGCACCAACCGAAGTTGCCTTGCCTTCCTTGACACGCTCAACAACCAACCATCCGAGGACAGCAGCTGCAGGAGCAGCAATGGTGTTGATGAAGGCCAGCGACGCGATGCCATCAGCCGCAAGCTCGGAACCAGCGTTGAAACCGAACCAGCCGAACCACAGCAGACCTGCACCGAGCAAAACCAGAGGAACGTTGTGAGGCTTGTCAACGCCCTTAGCAAATCCGATGCGCTTGCCGAGAACCAATGCGAGTGCAAGAGCTGCAGCACCGGCATTGATGTGAACAGCGGTACCACCGGCAAAGTCAATCGCGCCGAGGTTGTAGGCGATCCATCCACCGTCTACGATTTTGCCGTCCACGATGGTGAAGTTGAATACCCACGATGCGACGGGGAAATACACAACAGTTGCCCAAATACCAGCGAAGACCAACCATGCACCAAACTTCGCACGGTCAGCAATGGAACCGCTGATCAGTGCCACGGTGATAATGGCGAACGTTGCCTGGAAAGCAGCGAAAGCAAGTGGTGGGAAGAACGCACCCTCAGGTGTCTCGAGGAGGCCTTCAAGACCGATGTAGGCGGTGTCAATACCAATTACGCCATCAATGCCGTAGAAGGTGTCCGTGCCATAGTTTGCAAATGCAATGGAGTAACCGTAGATAACCCAGAGCACGCCGATGAGTGCAAGTGAGCCAAAGCTCAGCATCATCATGCTGACGACACTCTTAGCCTTGACGAGACCGCCATAGAAGAATGCCAGGGCGGGGGTCATCAGGAGCACGAGTGCTGCGCTGATGAGTATAAAGGCGGTGTTGCCTTGATCCATTTCAACCTCTTTCACGAATGGTGACGGATGTTGCACCGTCTCTATTCATGAGTGTGAGGGGTGGGAGTTTCCGCACGAGTTCATTGAGGTGTCGTGCAGGTTACAAAATCACGTGTTGTGTTTCGTTCTGATTTCGCGTTAAGAGTTTGTCAGGGCGATCAATCGAGAGACGCAACGGAGATACTTCTTACGATAACCGCCGTGGACCATATCTCCGCCGAATACCTCAGACAGAGGAGTGCCAGAAGCGATGAGAGGGATCTGTGCGTCATAGACGCGGTCGATAAAGGCGACGAGACGCAGCGCATCTGTTTGATTCATAATGACGTGAACGTCACTCAGCGCGATCACGTCGATGCCTTCCAAGAGGCGAACATAAACAGAGGGATGCACGGTAGCAAGATGTGCCAGGAGTCCATCGAAGTTATCTTCCGTGACGAAATCCCCCACCTCCCGAGCGCTGCCAATCTGCGCAGCAAGTTCTGCAGGAGTGAGGACGCGAGAAATTCCCTCAGCCGTGCGCTGACGGTAGTCCGTACCGTCAATACGTAAGGTACGGAAGTTAGAGGCGAGGGCTTGAATTTCGCGGAGGAAATCTGCCGCCGCAAATCGACCCTCTCCTAAAGCGGCAGGAGGCGTATTACTCGTAGCTGCGATACGAGTGCCGCCGGCAACGAGCTCCCCCAGCATGCGGGTCATCATCATGGTGTCGCCCGGATCATCGAGTTCAAACTCATCAATACAGATCAAACTTGCACCTTTGAGCGCTTCGACTGCTTTGACATAGCCCAGCGCTCCGACGAGAGAGGTGTATTGCAAGAAGGTTCCAAAATACTTTTTACCTGAGGCAACGTTCCACGCAGCAGCGAGCAAGTGTGTTTTGCCCACACCGAAACCACCATCGAGGTACACGCCAGGGGGAAATTCTTCAACTTTCTTTGATCGCCCGAAAAGCTTGGCCTGCTTGATCACGGAGGTGTTTCGGCCCGCGAATTCTTCCAAGATCGTTCGTGCTTCTTCTTGGGAAGGGTAATCAGGATTCGGAATGTAGTTATCGAACCGGGCTTGCGTGAATTGAGGGGGTGGCACCAATGAGCTGACAATAGAACCCGCATCCAGGGTCGGATGGCGTTCAACTAGGGACAGGGCAGAAGTCATTGCCTGAAATATTCCTCAACATAAGCTACAAATTGGAGCAACGGGGTTGGCACAGTTCAGATGAGTACGTAGTCTCGAAGGTGCAGCACAAGCCTATTGGCAAAACCAAAACCCTCTTGTGTTGTCTTTCCCTTGAGATACGAAACTGGAGCCATGAGCGTACCCACTGATAGCAACGCAAAGTTCGCCGAATACGCACACCCCGAAGCAATCGTCAGCACAGAATGGCTGGCTGCCAATCTCACCAACCCAGATGTGGTTGTTGTGGAGTCTGATGAAGATGTTCTGCTCTATGAAATTGGGCATATTCCTGGTGCCGTCAAGATTGATTGGCACACTGACCTCAACGACCCTGTCCTCCGCGACTATGTCCACGGGGAAGCTTTTGCTGAACTTTTGAGCTCAAAGGGAATCACTCGGGATAGCACAGTCATTATTTACGGTGACAAAAGCAACTGGTGGGCAGCTTATGCACTCTGGGTTTTCAAGCTTTTCGGTCACGCCGACGTTCGCCTCCTGGACGGCGGCCGCGACAAGTGGATTGAAGAGGGACGCGAGCTCACATCAGAACAGCCTCCACTAACTCGGTCTTCCTACCCCGTCATTGAACGCAATGATGCTCCCATACGTGCTTTCCTGGCAGATACTCTGGCTCACATCGGCAAGCCCATGATTGATGTGCGGAGCGCAGAAGAGTACTCCGGAGAGCGAACCCACATGCCCGCCTACCCCGAAGAGGGAGCTCTTCGCGGTGGACACATCCCTGGAGCAGCAAGTGTTCCCTGGGCAAAAGCTGCGAATGAAGACAGCACGTTCAAGTCACGCGCCGAGCTCGAGGCTATTTACCTCGACGGTGCTGGCTTGAAGCCAGGTGACGACGTCATTGCCTACTGCCGCATTGGTGAGCGCTCGAGCCACACCTGGTTCGTCCTCAACTATCTCCTCGGCTTCACCGGTGTTCGTAACTATGACGGTTCCTGGACAGAGTGGGGTTCGGCTGTGCGCGTCCCCATCGTCAAAGGTGCGCTACCCGGTTCTCTCTAAGGACTAAGCAAGGTGGGAGTTGGCTTATGGCAACTCCCACCTTTCTTTATCCATCGAGATCTTGTGAACCTGAGAAGATAGAACCACCATGACTGATCTCCCTACTGTTCTTGCCCAAACCAAAGAAGATTTCCTCGATCTCGGCGACAAGGACAAAATCCAGCTGCTCATTGAATTTGCAGAGGAGCTGCCTGAACTCCCCGCTGAATATCAGGATCACCCTGAGCTGTTGGAAAAGGTCGAGGAATGTCAGTCTCCGGTTTATATCTTTGTTGACGTCACAGACGGGCTGGTTGCCGTGCACGCTACCGCACCGATCCAAGCTCCGACGACTCGTGGTTTTGCCAGCATTCTGGTTCAGGGGCTATCGGGCCTCAACGTTGAAGAAGCACTCGGGATACCAGATGACTTCCCCAGCACATTGGGCCTGAACACGCTGATTTCCCCCTTGCGTGTTCGCGGCATGACAGGAATGTTATGGCGTATGAAACGACAGATTCGCGAGAAAACATCCGCATAATGCTGGACAGCGCTGACAAGTCTGACCAGGCGCTCAGAGACATCTATGCCTGGCCCGACACACAGACTTTTAGACTCAACCTGCTAGCCACGCCAGATGGGATTGTAGGACCAGACGGCACTTCACATTCCCTGACGAATCCAGAAGACCGAAGAATCCTGCGCGCCATCCGAGCAGAAGCCGATGTGGTGATCGTCGGGGCAGAATCTGTCCGCACAGAAGGATGGTTCCTCCCCCCACACGGCAGGCTCATGGTCCTCTCCTCGACAGGATTTCTCCCTTGGGACACCTGTCCTGACTCCACCCGCGTGTTTGTGGCACCGAGCGCCTCCGCCATTGTCCATAACCTCGCGAAAACAGAAACACGCGTGTTATGTGAGGGCGGCCTCGAAACGGCGAAACTTATTGCAGAACGCATAGGTTTCGATGAGATTGCTCTTTCAACCACCGGTGACGATATCCCTCCGATGCTCAGCTTTCTCCACATCCAAGACGATTTTGCTCTCGCAAGCCAACTCATTAATTCTTTGCATCAGATGACTTTCCGTTATTGGCGGCGAGCCGTGGAGGGCCGCTCGTAGCTGGACTTTAGGGTCAGAGTGTGACTGATGAGCAGAGCCTTCCTGAGGCTTTCCGCCGTGCCGTGGAGAGCATCTCTGCAGTCTCTTTCCGTGACGAGCTCACCGTTCGAGAGATAACTTCACCAGCAGGTGTCGCTCCGTATAGCTTTGCTCTCGCTGCTGATGTCCTCATCGCTGAGCACGAACATGAATCTCAGCACGGTACAGGTCGCTTCATTTTGCTCTATGACCCCGAAGAACCAGAATCCTGGGGCGGTCCTTTCCGGGTCGTCGCCTATGCCCAGGCACCACTGGAAGCCGATATCGGACTGGACCCATTTTTAGCCAACGTCGCGTGGTCCTGGCTAGTGGACGCCTTAGAAAGTCGTGAAGCCCACTATTTCAACGCGTCGGGAACAGCAACCCGGATTCTTTCTTCTGGTTTTGGAGAATTAGCGGATGCTGGTGACGGCGCCCAGATTGAACTTCGCGCTTCATGGTCACCTGCCACACCCGAAATGGGCGATCAGGCTGATGCCTGGGGTGAGTTGTTGTGCATGTTGGCAGGGCTTCCCCCCACGGCCGATGCCGTGAGTCTCACCGCACGACGCAGGGAGCGTGGTTAGCGTTCGCGTTATCGCTTCTGCCGCAGAATTCCAGGAAGCCTGCGCCGTCATTGCAGCAGGCACAGGGCCTCTCGCCATTGATGCCGAACGAGCATCTGGTTTTACATACTCACAGCGCGCATACCTCATTCAGGTTCACCGCCGGGAAGCTGGAACATTCCTTTTCGACCCTCCTGCCATCGGGGACATGTCCGCGCTCTATGAACAAAATGCAGAACAAGAGTGGGTTCTGCATGCAGCAAGCCAGGATCTTGCCTGCTTACGCGAAGTGGGGATCACCCCCCAGCGCATTTTCGATACCGAACTTTCAGCACGGTTGTTGGGCATGGAACGTGTTGGTCTAGGCCCTGTCGTAGAGGCTTTATTGGGAATTCATCTTGCGAAAGAACATAGCGCGGCAGACTGGTCGACGAGGCCACTTCCTGAATCATGGCTCACCTACGCCGCCCTCGACGTTGAACTTCTTGTGGACGTTCGAGATGAAATTGAGAAGCTACTCACCGAAAGCAACAAGCTTGCCTGGGCGCACGAAGAATTCCAGGCAACACTCGACAAGCCCGAAAAACCTCTGAGCGCCGAACCGTGGCGACGTATCTCAGGTTTACACACGTTGCGCTCCCCCAAGCAGCTTGCAGTGGCACGCGCACTATGGAATGCCCGGGACGCTGTTGCACAAGCAAAAGATGTCTCCACAGGTCGACTTATTCCTGATGGATCTATCGTGGCCGCGGCACGAACCCACCTCACTTCCAAATCAGATTTGGCAAACCTCAAAGAGTTCAACGGCCGAGCAAGCCGCAGCATGATCGACACCTGGTGGGATGCCGTCCTGGTGGGACAGCAGGATGAGGAACTGCCTGTGATGCGCGTTCCCAGCGATACGCTTCCACCTCCACGTGCATGGGTCGATCGCAAGCCAGAAGCACTCGAACGCCTCCAGACAGCTCGCGAAAAACTCTCAGTTCATGCTGAGGAGCTCTCAATGCCCGTAGAAAACCTCCTCACACCGAGCATTTTGCGGGAACTTGCCTGGGCACCTCCTGAGCCCATCACGGTCGTCAGCGTGAGCGCAGCATTGAAGAAACATGGAGCCCGAGCGTGGCAAATTGCGCAAACATGTGCGCTGATTTCGAACGCGTTTGTGGAAGCAGACCAAAAACTCCCTGAGGAAGCTCCGGTTTCTTCGTAGGGTGTCACAGCGGGGTTTCACAGCAGAATCCCACGAATTAGCATCAAGATAGCAATGACGCATCGAGAGGACATCATGACTGCCGGAAATCGTGTCGTATTTGTCGACGGAGTGAGAACTCCTTTTGGACGTGCCGGCGAAAAGGGCATGTATTGGAATACCCGCGCTGACGATCTTGTCGTGAAAGCAATGTTGGGGCTTATCGAGCGAAACCCCACAGTTCCTCTCGACAAAATAGATGAAGTCGCCATTGCAGCAACAACCCAACAAGGCGACCAAGGTCTCACCCTTGGTCGCACAGCAGGTATTTTGGCCGGTCTCCCCCGTCACGTTCCTGGATATGCCATCGACCGCATGTGTGCCGGTGCAATGACTGCGGTTACGACGACCGCTGGCGGTATCGCGATGGGAGCATATGACATCGTTATTGCCGGTGGGGTCGAACACATGGGTCGCCACCCCATGGGCTTTGGCGCCGACCCGAACCCTCGATTCCTTTCTGAACGTATTGTGAGTGCCGATGCACTCAACATGGGTGCCACCGCAGAACGTCTCCATGATCGCTTTCCCGCACTTACCAAGGAGCGCGCAGATGCCTATGCACTGCGTTCCCAGCACAAGGTTGCTGCCGCATATGCTGCCGGACACATTCAGGCAGACCTGATTCCAGTCTCCGCAAAGACACCTGCCGGCTGGACCCTTGCCACTGTTGACGAAGCACCGCGTCCTGAAACCACACTGGAAGGTTTGGCTGGCTTGAAAACCCCATTCCGTTCACACGGAAGAGTTACTGCCGGTAATGCCAGTGGCTTGAATGACGGCGCGACGGTATGCATGCTGGCAAGTGAGCAGACTGCAACTGAGCTGGGCTTGAGTGTCAAAATGACGATGGTCTCTTTCGCCTTTGCCGGCGTAGAACCTGAAGTGATGGGTATCGGTCCCGTTCCCGCGACGGAAAAGGCTCTGCGCAAAGCGGGGCTGGAAATCTCAGACATTGGGTTGTTCGAAGTAAACGAAGCGTTTGCCGTTCAGGTGCTGGCATTCCTGGATCACTTTGGAATCGCAGATGATGACCCACGCGTCAACGAATACGGTGGCGCCATCGCATTGGGACACCCCTTGGCTAGCAGCGGGGTCCGCCTGATGATTCAACTTGCCCACCAATTCCAACGACACCCCGAAGTTCGCTACGGCATGACAACGATGTGTATTGGTCTTGGCCAAGGTGGCACAGTTATTTGGGAAAACCCACACTGGAACGGAGCCCGCTAATGTCGCAGTACGATTCCATTGATTTCACCGACCTCCTTGCCCTCAGTGACGCAGAGGTCGTGACGCACAGTTACGTGCATGATGTCCCCTTGCCCAGTGGCAAGGTTCTTGCCCTTGTCACACTGGACAATGGGATGGATTACAAGCGGCCCAACACCCTGGGTCCACAGAGCCTGCTCGAATTTGATCGCCTTCTCGTTACTCAAAGGGATCGTGCGGCAGCTGGAGAGATCCACGCAGTTGCCGTAACCGGCAAAGAATTCATCCTGGCAGCTGGTGCGGACCTCAGCCGCGTGAGCGCAGTCCCCAGTAAGGCCGTTGCGGTCAAGCTTGCCCAGCTTGGTCACCGTGCTCTGGGGCGTCTGGGGCAACTTGGTGTTCCTTCATTCGTCTTTATCAATGGCCTCGCACTGGGTGGCGGACTCGAGATCGCCCTCAATGCGGATTATCGAACCATTGATGCCAATGCCAGCGCAGTCGCCCTCCCCGAGGTGTTCCTAGGCCTCATTCCAGGCTGGGGTGGTGCGTACCTGCTTCCCAACCTGATCGGCATTGAAAATGCTCTCAAAGTGATCATTGAAAATCCTCTCAAGAACAACCGCATGCTCAAACCCCGAGATGCTCTGGAGCTTGGTATCGCAGACGCCATGTTTGGCTCCGCGCGCTTCTTAGAAGAGTCACTTCTCTGGGCGGACGCAGTCCTCAACGGGCAGCCCGTCTCACGCCCCAACCAGCCTGGCAAGATTGAACGCTTGGCTAAATGGAACATCGCCGTCAATATCGCGAGAAAGAGTGTCGAGGAGAAACTAGGGATGGTAGCAAAGTCCCCCTATCTCGCTCTTGAACTACTCGAGCAAGCACGTAAGGTCGACAAAGAGGCAGCTTTTGCTCGCGAAGACGAGGCAATTGCCAGTTTGATTGTCGGAGACCAATTCCACGCGTCAATGTATGCATTTGATTTGGTTCAAAAACGGGCGAAAAAGCCCGCTGGTGCTCCGGATTCGTCGCTTGCTCGCCCTGTTGGCAAGGTGGGAGTGATTGGGGCGGGACTGATGGCGCGCCAGTTTGCACTCCTCTTTGTGCGCAAGCTCAAAGTTCCTGTCGTGCTGACCGATATCAACCAAGACAAGCTTGACGAGGCGTTGGCCTACATCCACGCTGAAATTCAGGCCACCCACGACAAAGGTCGAATCAGTTCTGATGAAAACCAACGTCTTCAGGCACTCGTGAGCGGAACAACCAATCCTGCTGAATTCTCTGACGCTGATTGGGTGATTGAAGCAGTTTTTGAGGAACTCACTGTCAAACAGGATGTCTTCGCTGCCATTGAACAACATGTGTCTGAAGATGCCATTTTGGCCACCAACACTTCCAGCCTCTCTGTGGCCGAGATTGGTGCCAAGCTCTCCCACCCAGAACGTCTTGTTGGTTTCCACTTCTTCAACCCCGTAGCTGTGATGCCCCTGGTTGAGGTTGTTAACGCTCCTCAGACCAACGAGACAAGCCTTGCCACAGCCATGGCCGTGGCGAAGGAATTGGGCAAAACTGCCGTCATTACGACGGACTCCCCTGGTTTCGTGGTGAACCGCTTGTTAGCCCGTCTGCTGGGTGAAGCAATGCATGCAGTTGACCTCGGAACACCATTCAAAGTCGTGGATGAGTCTGTGGCACCTTTTGGCATGCCCATGGCACCGTTTGAGTTGCTTGACCTTGTCGGACTCAAGGTCGGTGCACACGTCTTAGACACCCACTTCGCGGCGTTTCCCGATCGTTTCTTCCGCAGCGATAACTTGCATAAGCTCGCCGAACACGGTTCTCTTATCGTGCGCGGACGCACCGACAAGATCACCGGTTACGACCGTGGTGCTGAAGCCATCGTGAAGGGCGGAACCACCCCGCTGACTGCTGAGGAGATTCGCTTGCGTATCGAGGATGGTCTCGCTGACGAAATTCACCGCATGTTGGAGGAAAAGGTTGTCTCGGCACCGGAAGATATCGATCTCTGCATGATCATGGGTGCGGGTTGGCCTTTCCAAATGGGTGGTGCAACACCATTCCTCGACCGTATCGGCGCAAGCCAGCGCGTGTTCGGGGGAACTTTCCACACCCCACTTATTGCAGGAACGAACGCTTAACGGTTAGTTGGAATCGGTTCGGAGCGACTGGTTCACTGAAGCTTCCTCGGGAAGTGGCCTGGCCACAGGGATTTTGCTTCCCAGAACCTGTGCAACCACATCTCGGGCAATGTCCTGTGCGGTGAGGCCTGCCTCAGCCAAAATCTCGTCACGTGTGGCGTGATCGAGGAATTCATCTGGAAGTCCAAGTTCATCAACGGCGGTGTCCACACCTGCACTGCGCAAATCTTGACGAATTCGGGTACCAATACCAGCAACACGAATACCGTCCTCAATCGTGATGACCAGGCGGTGGTCTCGCGCCATCTCGATGATGCTGGCGGGAACGGGAACAACCCACCGAGGGTCAACAACAGTGGCACCGATCCCCTGCTGCCCCAAACGTGCTGCAACGTCGAGACCCAATTTCGCAAAGGGGCCAATCGCCACAATCAGCACATCTTTGTGAGCGGCCTCGAGCAGAACGTCGACGCCATCCTCGCAGCGGCGCACAGCATCAATATCGGCGCTCACGGAGCCTCTGGGGAAGCGAACGACAGTAGGTGCGTCATGTACTGCAATTGCTTCTGCCAACTCCTCACGCAGGCGCGTAGCGTCGCGAGGGGCTGCCAGGCGAATGTGAGGCACAGTCTGCAGGATGGACAGATCCCACACGCCATGGTGGCTGGGACCGTCTGGGCCCGTCACACCAGCGCGGTCGAGAACAAAGGTCACGCCGGCCTTGTGGAGGGCAACATCCATCAGAATTTGATCAAAAGCGCGGTTCATGAATGTGGCATATAGCGCGACGACAGGATGCATGCCACCAAAAGCAAGTCCCGCAGCTGAGGTGACCGCATGCTGCTCGGCTATGCCGACGTCGATTACACGCTCAGGGAAACGCTCCTGAAGTTTGTGCAAACCGGTGGGACGGAGCATGGCGGCGGTAATGCCTACGATCTTGTCGTTACGTTCCGCCTGTGCAACGAGTTCTTCGGCAAAAACATCCGTCCAGCCCAGCGAAGTGGAAGTACTCAATGCTTTACCGGTTGCTGGGTCTATCTTCCCGACAGCATGGAATTGATCGTCGACGTCTTGGCGGGCAGGTTCATACCCTTTACCCTTTTCGGTAATCGCATGCACGATCACAGGTGCGCCATAGTTCTTGGCCTGCGTGAGAGCTGCTTCAAGCGCTTTGATGTCGTGGCCGTTGACCGGGCCTAAGTATTTGATATCTAGGTTGGCATAAAGGTCTTGGTTGTTGGTGAAACGACTGAGGAAGCCGTGCACACCGCCGCGCATACCGCGATAAAAGGCACGGGCATAAGGTCCCATTTTTGCAAACATGCGACTACTGGTGAAGTGGAGCTTGCGGTAGCTCGTGCGCGTGCGCATCTTGTCGAGGTAACGTGCCATTCCTCCAATAGTGGGGGCATAGCTTCGACCGTTGTCATTGACCACGATGATGAGGTTGCGCGCATTGTCGTGGCTGATGTTGTTGAGCGCTTCCCACGTCATACCACCGGTGAGAGAACCGTCGCCCACCACAGCAATGACATGACGATCAGTTTGACCGGTCATCGAATAGGCGCGTGAAATTCCATCTGCCCACGACAACGAGCTCGAGGCATGGGAACTTTCGACAATGTCGTGAATGGATTCAGAACGTTGAGGGTAACCAGCAAGACCCCCCTTTTCCCGCAGATGAGAAAAGTCTTGTCGACCAGTTAGAAGCTTGTGCACATAGGACTGGTGTCCTGTATCGAACACGATGGAGTCGTTGGGCGACTCAAAGACACGGTGAATAGCAATCGTCAGTTCCACGACACCTAAGTTGGGGCCGAGGTGTCCCCCAGAACGGGCCACTTCGCGCACCAAAAACTCCCGGATTTCTCCGGACAGTTCACTCAGTTCATCATGGCTGAGCTTGTCGAGGTCCCTGGGTCCGTGAACCGTTTCAAGAATTGCCATGCTGTGAGTCTATGAGCAATTGCTCAAGATTCGTGCTGTTAATCTCTCGACTAAGCGACAAGCGAACGCAGGACGTACTGGAGAATTCCACCGTTGCGGTAGTAATCAGCTTCACCAGGGGTGTCGATGCGCACTACTGCGTCAAATTCGATGGTCTTCTTCCCTGCGGGAGAGTTTTCCGACGGAATAGCCGTCACACGAACAGTCTTGGGCGTCACGCCGTTGTTGAGTTCCTCAACACCAGCGATGGAGACGATTTCAGTACCGTCAAGTCCCAACGAAGCCCAGCTCTGACCTGCGGGGAATTGAAGAGGAAGAACACCCATACCGATGAGGTTGGAGCGGTGAATACGCTCAAAGCTTTCGGTAATAACTGCTTTCACGCCAAGAAGAGCGGTTCCCTTAGCTGCCCAGTCACGAGATGAACCAGAACCATATTCTTTGCCACCAAAGATAACCAGAGGGGTTCCTGCAGCCTCATAGTTGGCACTGGCATCGTAGATGAAGGACTGAGGACCATCAGCCTGAGTGAAGTCGCGGGTGTAGCCACCCTCGACGCCATCGAGAAGCTGGTTCTTGAGACGGATGTTCGCGAAGGTTCCACGAATCATGACTTCATGGTTTCCACGACGAGAACCGTAGGAGTTGTAGTCCGCACGTGCAACTCCGTGCTGGTCGAGGTAGACAGCCGCAGGGGTGCCTGCCTTGATGTTTCCAGCTGGGGAGATGTGGTCGGTTGTCACCGAGTCACCCAGGGTTGCCAACACGCGAGCACCTGCAATGTCGGTTACTGGAGTGGTTTCTTTCTTCATGCCTTCGAAGTAAGGAGGCTTGCGGACATAGGTCGACTTGGCATCCCACTCGAATGTCGCACCAGTCGGAGTGGGCAGATTACGCCAGCGCTCATCACCGTTGAACACCGAGGAGTACTCGTGGTCAAACATGGCGGTGTCAATGGATTCTCCAATGACCTTCTCGACCTCAGCGGTGTCAGGCCAGATGTCCTTGAGGAAAACGGGGTTGCCATCGGAACCAGTTCCGAGTGCATCCTTTTCGAAATCGAAGTCCATGGATCCTGCAAGTGCATACGCGATAACAAGAGGGGGGCTTGCGAGGTAGTTCATCTTGACGTCGGGGCTGATACGACCCTCGAAGTTACGGTTACCGGAGAGAACTGCAGTTACGGCAAGGTCGTTGTTGTTAATGGCAGCAGAGATTTCGTCCTTGAGTGGACCCGAGTTACCGATGCAGGTCATGCAGCCATATCCAACAGGGTAGAAGCCAAGCTGGTCGAGGAAGGGAGTAACGCCTGCCTTTTCGTAGTAGTCGGTGACTACCTTGGAGCCGGGAGACAGGGTGGTCTTAACCCAAGGCTTCGTCTTGAGGCCTTTGTTGACGGCGTTACGAGCCAGGAGACCAGCTGCCAGCATGACCGAAGGGTTGGAGGTGTTGGTGCAGGAGGTGATCGCAGCGATGGTGACCGCACCGTTCTTGAGCTCGAAGGGCTCTCCCCCGTCAACACTGACGTTGACCGCGTCACCGTGAGTGTAGTTCTTCACATCTTCAGCGAACTGAGTCTGCGCTTTGGTCAGCTCAATGCGGTCCTGGGGACGCTTGGGACCAGAGATCGAAGGCACAACCGTCGAGAGATCAAGTTCCATATATTCAGAGAAGTTGGGCTCGTTCGAGGGATCGAACCAGAGACCCTGGGCCTTCGAATATGCCTCGACAAGAGCAACCTGCTCTTCAGAGCGGCCGGTCAAACGCAGGTAGTCCAGAGTGACGCTGTCCACAGGGAACATAGCTGCCGTAGAGCCAAACTCAGGGCTCATGTTACCGATGGTGGCACGGTTTGCCAGCGGAACGGAGGAAACACCGGGGCCGTAGAACTCGACGAACTTGCCCACGACGCCCTGCTTGCGCAGCATCTGGGTGATAGTCAACACGACGTCGGTTGCGGTTACACCAGTAGGGATGGAACCCGAGAGCTTAAAGCCCACTACCTTAGGGATGAGCATGGAAACAGGCTGACCAAGCATTGCTGCTTCGGCTTCGATGCCACCCACGCCCCAGCCCAGGACACCCAATCCATTGACCATGGTGGTGTGAGAGTCGGTACCCACACAGGTATCGGGGTAAGCCTGCAGCACGCCAGCAACTTCACGAGCCATCGTGACGCGTGCCAAATATTCAATATTGACCTGGTGGACGATACCGGTTCCGGGAGGAACAACCTTGAAATCATCGAAAGCAGTCTGGCCCCAGCGAAGGAACTGGTAGCGCTCACCGTTGCGCTCGTATTCGATTTCCACGTTCTTCTCGAGCGCATCGGCAGAACCATAGAGGTCTGCAATAACAGAGTGGTCGATTACTAACTCGGCAGGAGCGAGGGGATTAATCTTGGTGGGGTCTCCGCCGAGTTCGGTCACTGCCTCACGCATCGTGGCAAGGTCAACGACACACGGAACACCGGTGAAGTCCTGCATGATGACGCGAGCAGGAGTGAACTGAATTTCAGTGTCAGGTTCTGCAGAGGGAACCCAGCTTCCGAGAGCCTTGATCTGCTCTGCAGTGACGTTGGCGCCGTCTTCGGTGCGCAGCAGGTTCTCCAACAGAACCTTGAGGCTGTAGGGCAACTTGTCGTGACCTTCAACCGAATCCAAGCGGAAAATCTCGTAAGACTTTCCCGAGACGTCAAGAGTGCTCTTGGCTCCAAAGCTGTTTACTGCCGACACGTGCTGCTCCTCCACTAGGCGGATTACTCAGGGAATTAGTCCCCAATCTCGGTGAGGACCAAAAGTCTCTCGATATCAAGATATATCTTAGCGAGAAATTTGTGTAGTTCTTTATTTGGCGGGTGCTGTTTTTTCCCGGTAAAGAGAGCGCACAATCAGCCACGTCAGGGCTAAGACTGGAACGTACAACGGGAGACCTAAAACAAGTTTGGCCACACCCAGACCAGCAACATTGCCACTGGCATACAGCGGGTACTCAATAGCAAGACGCAGAACAAACATGAACAGCCACATCGCCGTAACGCCCGTATACACGCGCTTGTGGTGGCGGTTCTGTCGCCAGCTCGTTCCCTCTCCCCGTATGAGCCCCACCACAACACCGATAATGGGCCAGCCAACAAGGATGGAGATGAGGAACACAAGTCCGTACCCGGCGTTGGTGAGCATGCCCACCACGAAATTGTCTTCAGGTCTGTTCGACATCAAAGCCAGCACCGCAGAGGCAACGACGCCAGCGAGACCAACCAGAGCCTGCGTTGCAGCTTGACGGCGAATGAGGCGATATGCGGTAAAACACACAGACACTGCAACCGAGATGCCGATAGCCAACCAGGGGTTGAGCGTCAGCGAAAACGTGATCACAAAAACGAGTCCTGGAACAACCGTCTCGACAAGACCCAACACACCACCCATTGCCCGCCAGAGCGGGTGTGGGGCGCCTTCTTCAGGTTCTAATTGTGACGCGAGTCCCGCTAATCCTTTTTTGTCTGTCATGACTATCGCTGCGTGGGCGCGATACCAGAAGCTTGTTCAGGCACCCGCAAAGGGAGAAGCTCACGAGGAGGCATAGGCTGCTGTCCGCGAACGACGACAATGTCTCGGAAAAGTTCAACAAGCTTCGCGCCCTGTTCAGGGTCCTTTGCTGCCGGCCCGGCGATCACACCGCGGAGGAACCAGCGGGGCCCGTCCACACCAATGAAGCGAGCATCCTGCAACACGTGAGAACCCTCAACAACTGCGGGTACGCGACCCTGAAGTTCGGGACCAAGTTCGGTCAATGCTTCGGTGACAGTGCCACCCTGAGCAACAATTTGCTCTGCAAGCTGATTGCGCACCTCATGCCAAAGGCCTGATGAGCGGCTCGTGGAATATGCCTGGACCTGCAAAGTGGAGCCCAAGTAATCCATCCCCACTGCAACAACTCGACCAGATCCCTCTTCAACCTCGAGTCGGAGGTTAAGCCCCTCACGTGGGATGAGCTTGAGTGCACCGAGATCCACCCAGGGGCGAACACCGCTCACTTCGGACTCATCGTAGGGTCCGGTCGTTTCACGATCCGCGGGTGCGCTCTTGGCGTCAGATATAGGTCCGGACATTATTTACTCTCCGCGTGTGCTGCGAGCCCCGTGGATCCGAAACCGGAATCTCCACGTTCGCTCTCTGGAAGTTTTTCTACTGAAACAAATCGTGCCTGAGCACACGGCATCACAATCATTTGTGCGATGCGGTCACCGACAGCGATAGCGAATTCGTGGTCTGAATCCGTATTGAGCAAGGTTACTTTGATTTCTCCTCGATACCCCGCATCCACGGTGCCCGGCGAATTGACCACAGTAATTCCGTGCTTAGATGCAAGCCCTGAGCGGGGAACAATGAAAGAGACATATCCCGCCGGCAGGGCGATAGAAACTCCTGTGCCCACTGTTGCGCGCTGTCCTGGCGCGAGCACAAGTTGCTCGGCTGACGATAAATCAGCTCCTGCATCACCAGGGTGCGCATACACGGGAACGTTTTTTGCAGAAATGAGAACTTCAACTGTTTCGGCCACGTGTCGAGGGTAGCCCACAATCAGTGGTCGAATAGAGGTATGACAACGTTTCGCGAAGTATTACGTCCCTCTGCGTGGATGTACCTCATTGCAGCCTTCATGATTCCGACCACCATCTTGGTGCTGGCTCCTTTCAGCCTGACACTCGGAATCATCCTTTCTATCGTTGTCTACGTCGCTATCGTGATCCCCATGGTGACGACGTCTCCCGTCATTACGGTGACGGAGACAGAACTTCGTGTCGGTAAAGCACATATTTCCCGTGAACTCATCGGTGCGGTCAGCGCATACTCTGGTGATTATGCGGTCGCAGCACGCGGAACTCAGCTAGACGCCCGAGCATGGATCTTCTTGCGTGGATGGATTAACCCTGTTGTTCGCGTCGACATCACAGACTCCCACGATCCCACGCCCTACTGGCTCTTTTCCTCGCGGAAACCAGAGGAGCTGGTTGCAGCACTGCGTGCACGCTAACCATCTGATGTTAAACAACTCAGGCCGGGATTTCTCCCGGCCTGAGTTCGTTAAATCCTAGAAAGCACATTCCTTACAGACAGGACCGAGCTTCTCTTCGTGGTCAACCTGTGAGCGGTGCTTCACCAGGAAGCAGCTCACACACGTGAATTCGTCTTCCTGAGGTGGAAGCACGACAACGTCGAGTTCGAGATCAGACAAATCTGCGCCACCGAGCTCAAAACCACCAGGGTTGTCAGCGTCTTCAGCATCTACCGCGCCAGAGAGCTTGTCGGGGACACGCTCTTTGAGCGCTTCGATAGATTCAGTGTCGTCGTTGTCAGTTTTACGCGGTGCGTCGTAGTCAGTCGCCATGTGTATATCCCAAATTCATAGTCACCGGTTTTTCAAATCCCCCGGCGCGGACAGTTTGCCCCATAGACGACAGAAACACAAAAACCTCTGTGGCGTGTTGCCGTTGAGAAAACCAATAGGCCGGCACGCCCTGTTGCTGCAGGGAATTCTGTGAATTTCGTGGAATTCTCAATTCAACAGAATTTGGCCAAGGAGCACACTGTTATGCGAGAACTCAAAGTTGTCGATGTCGACGGAGCTACGCTCATCGTTTCTGGCGATGAGGGAGAAGAGTTTCGAGTCCTCGTGGACGAAACCTCTCTACGTCGCCTGCGTCACAAGCGTGACGAGTCTGATGGCCCTCGCGTCTCCCCCAAGGACATCCAGGCACACTTGCGTGCCGGTCTCTCCAATGACGAGATTGCTGCGTTAACTGGCGCCTCAATCGATCTCATCGAACGATTCGAAACTCCCGTCCTTGCCGAACGTGAATTCATCATTTCTTCTTCTCTTGCTGTACCGACACAAACAACCATAGAAACGGAGACGGGCTCACTGAGCACCGCGTTTGGCACGGTGATTACGCACCGGCTCCATGCTCTTCAGGCTTCTGGAGAACGATGGGCTACCTGGAAAGAAGATAACGGCAGCTGGATTGTGAAACTCGAATTCACGGCCAATGGCATCGACCACGACGCGCGCTGGTCATTTGAACCACGCAAGCGAACGCTGGCGCCTGTCAATAGTGATGCTTCTACCCTCTCTCAGCGTGGGGAACTGACAACCGGACTCATCCCCAAGCTCCGTGCCGTTGCGACAGAACAACGTGCAGACACTGCTCCCGCGGAAACCCTGGGTGACGAGGTAAACGCCACTTTCGAATTATCTGCTGTTCCGTCCGGAGTTTCTGAACTTATTCCTGAGGAAACCCGCGATCACAGCCCCACTGCTGACTTACTTGAAGCGCTGCGTAAGCGTCGAAATGACCGGGATACCACTCCGGCGTGGCTTCGTGATGAGGTCAGTAGTGCAACAGGACCTCAGAATGTTCCCAACGATGACACTGTGATTCGGGCGGAGACAGTTGATTTTGATGCCACCCTCAACTTCACAGAACCTTTTGAGCTTGACTCTCTAGCCGAGGCTCCTCAGGCCACGGGTGAGGTTAGCCGCAATGATTCCAAGCAGGTGGGTCGCAATGGGCGTCCCAGCATGCCCTCCTGGGACGACATTGTGTTCGGAACTCGCTCCGACGACGATCCGGCCTAGCTAAATCCGCCTGCCCGCAAAAGCGGAACCGTAAGTTCTGTTGCCGACATTCCACCGTGCTGGCCAATCATGGACCGACCTTTCAGCGCGGTGTCGCGGGCGTCATAGAAAACGACGTCTTTTCGAGCGAGAACCCAAATATCACCGATGCGTTCGACATTACCTTCAGAGATATTGCCCAACAGCCCTTGTGTCATGACGGTTTCTTTTGTCATGACCCAGGCAATACCGCCCATATCTTCTGTCCAAGCTGAGAGCACCCTAGCCTTTGTTTCTGAAGAGGCGTCTCGTTCAAAATAAAGCTGCAGACAGCGGGGTTCTCCCCCAACATCGGAAATGCCCTCTATCAAGCGAGGATCATCCCCGTACAACACATGTTTGTGGTCCGGGATATCTACGACCCCGTGGTCGGCTGTAATCAGAACACCTACATCATCAGGCAAAGAGGCCACCAAAGTTTTCAGCGCACTGTCGACTGATTCCAACAACATAGCCCAGTCTGAACTGGTCACCCCCTTGTTATGGGCACACTCATCAAGTTCCGAAATATACAGAACAATCAGTTGCGAACCAGGTTCACATACAAGTTTGCGCACCGCAGCAATGCGTTCATCGAGAGTTCGAGCCGGTACGTGGTTGGCACCATGGTGAATAAGCTTTGTCAACGGAGTATCAGCAAATCGTGGATGCGCGACAATAGCCGGTTGCATACCGGCCTCACGTGCGGCCACATAGAGGGGGGTAGCTCCCAGCCACTGGGCCGGGTCATGCAGGGAAGAAATTCCTGTCAGCTGATTGATCACCTGCCCCGTGGCAGGGTCCTTGATTCGATATCCCAACATGCCGTGTACACCCGGCATGGTCCCGGTTGTCAGGCTGGCCAGTGCTGAGGCGGTGGTGCTCGGAAACACAGTTTGAATGGTGTCCGCTTTGCCACCGAGAGCAGAAAGATAGCGCGCATGCGCAGATACCTGAGCGAGATTCTGCACTCCGAGACCGTCCACCACCACGACAACAACAGATCGAACTGACGGCAGATTCAACGTGTTAGGAAACGCTTGCGCACCCAACGCAGCAAAGCAACTTGGCAACACGTCGGCAAGGCTCGACTGGCCAGAATTGAGGCTCGGTAGCATGAGTGACATCGACGTCAGTCTGCCATAGTTGCGCCCCAAGCCAGTTGTGATTCTGACGTTCGGTTCGGACGAAAGTACACACCCATGGCCCCCACCTCTTCTTCGCCTGCTGCAATAGAACGCATCGATGATATTGATGTCTCTACGGAGATGCGGGACTCCTTCTTGGAGTATGCCTATTCGGTTATTTATTCCCGCGCACTGCCTGATGCGCGTGACGGCCTCAAGCCGGTTCAACGACGCATCTTGTTCATGATGAGTGAGATGGGGTTGCGTCCGGACAAAGGTCATGTGAAGTCCGCCCGTGTCGTCGGCGAAGTCATGGGGAAGTTGCATCCACATGGAGATGCGTCCATATATGACGCCTTGGTTCGTCTGGCTCAAGACTTTTCACTTCGCCTACCCCTCATCGATGGCCACGGAAACTTTGGCTCACTAGATGATGGCCCCGCAGCGGCCCGCTACACCGAAGCCCGACTTGCTGCCTCAGCCCTAGCCATGACAGCAAACCTGGATGAAGACGTCGTAGATTTCGTTCCCAACTACGACAACCAGTTCCAGCAGCCAGATGTTCTCCCCTCGGCATATCCGAACCTTTTGGTCAATGGGGCAAGCGGCATTGCGGTCGGTATGGCCACCAACATGGCTCCCCACAACCTCATTGAGGTAGTTGAAGCATCCATCCACCTCCTCCGCAATCCGCAGGCGTCGCTGGATGAACTGATGGCTTTTGTTCCAGGGCCGGATTTGCCCAGTGGTGGCATCATCATGGGTCTTGATGGAATACGGGAAGCCTACGAAACAGGACGTGGAAGTTTCCGCACCCGCGCCCGTGTGAGTATCGGCAGTATTTCCCCGCGAAAAACCGGAATCACAGTGACTGAGCTTCCCTACCTTGTCGGGCCGGAGAAGGTCATCGACAAAATCAAGGATGGTGTGACGAGCAAAAAGCTCAGTGGTATTTCCAACGTCATCGACTTGACTGACCGACACCACGGCCTCAAACTCGTTATCGAAATCAAAACTGGTTTTGATCCAGAGGCTGTCCTTGAACAGCTCTACCGCTACACCCCCCTCGAAGACTCGTTCAGTATCAACAACGTCGCTCTCGTCAACGGTGGTCCCCAAACCATGGGTTTGCGGGAAATGCTGTCGGTGTATGTGGATCACCGCAAGCAGGTCGTACTGCGCCGCTCCCAGCATCGACTGCGCAAACGTCAAGAACGACTTCACTTGGTCGATGGGCTACTCATTGCCATCGTAGATATTGACGACGTCATCCAGCTGATCCGCCACAGTGATGACACGGAGCAAGCACGTGCACGTCTGATGGATGTTTTTGAACTGTCCATCGCGCAAGCCGATTACATCTTGGAATTGCGTCTGCGTCGACTCACTAAATTCTCACGGGTTGAGTTAGAGGCTGAAGCAGACTCGCTCCGCAAGGAAATTGCTGCCCTGGAAGCAATTTTGGCCAGCGACAGCAAACTCATCAATGTCGTTGCAGATGAACTTGCAGAAGTCTCGCGCACGCTGGGCACACCCCGCCGCACGGTGCTGTCCACCTCAACCGTGGCCCCGACAACTACCGCGGCTCGCGTTGCCGCTGCACAACCAGCTGCGTTGCAGCTCGAGGACACTCCTTGTCGAATTCTTCTCTCGGCCAGCGGCCGTTTAGCTCGCGTCGACTTGGGAGAGCCCACCGATGAGATTAGCCAGGGAACACATCGCACAGCACATGACGGCATCGTGGCTAACGTGGTCACCACGCGCCGCGGACAACTCGGTGCGGTGACGAACACTGGTCGTCTCGTCCACTTCTCCCCCGTCTCACTTCCAGGAGTTCCCGCCTCGAGCGTCTCCTTAGCTGCTGCGGTCAACGCGGGCGACTACATCGAATTCGAGTCCGGCGAAAAGATTATTGGGCTCGTCACACTCGGGGGGGACACGACCTATGCCCTGGGAACCGCAGAAGGCGTGGTTAAACGTATTCAAGCTGATGCATTCCCCGTAAAGTCTGGAAACACCATCATCAGCCTGAAGGATTCTGACCGTGTGGTTGGTGTGGCACCCGCTGCGGAAACCGATGAACTTGTCTTCATCACCTCTGATGCTCAACTCCTCCACTTCACTGCTGACGCTGTACGTCCACAGGGCGCCACAGCTGGAGGCATGGCAGGCGTTCGTGTCACGGACGGATCTCAGGTCATCTTCTTTGGTGCAACACCGCAGGAAGGCGCCCAGGTGGTCACGGTGTCCACGAGCCTCAACACCCTGCTGGGCACCGATGCTGGCCGAGCAAAGATTTCGGCACTGACGGAATTCCCCGCTAAGGGCCGCGGGACAGGCGGTGTGCGTGCACAAACGCTCCTCAAGGGCGAAGATGCGCTTGCCGTGGGCTGGGTAGGTGTGGGCACACCTCGTGCGTCGGCACTCGATGGCATGCCGAGAGAACTTCCCGCAGAACGTGCCAAGCGCGACGCTTCTGGCACGCTACTGGACGGTGACGTTGCCTTCGTTGCAGCAGCAGTGAACTAAACGTCGATGCGGTCGCGGGTCATCCCCGCTGAACCTTCAATGATGAAGTCTCGCCGTGGGCCAACGTCGTTGCCCATCAGCAACTCGAAGACGGTGTCTGCCATGGCGGCATCTTCCACCCGAACACGGCGCAACGTGCGCGCAGCGCGATCCATCGTTGTCGTTGCGAGCTGGTCAGCATCCATCTCACCCAGACCCTTGTAACGCTGAATAGGTTCTTGGTAGCGCTTGCCTGATTTGGCGAGTCCAGCCAGAACGGATTGAAGCTCTGCTTCGGAGTAGGTGTAAACAGTCTCGTTGGGCTTCGTTCCCGGGTTGAGCACAACCACACGGTGCAGAGGTGGAACGGCGGCAAAAACCCGTCCAGCCTCAATGAGGGGACGCATGTAGCGGAAGAACAACGTCAGCAACAGGGTACGAATATGGGCACCATCAACATCGGCATCCGACATCAGTATGACCTTGCCATAGCGGGCAGCATCAAGGTCAAAACTGCGACCAGAGCCCGCTCCAATGACCTGAATGATCGAAGCGCACTCGGTGTTGTTGAGCATGTCGGAAACAGAGGCCTTCTGCACGTTAAGGATTTTTCCTCGAATCGGCAAAAGTGCTTGATATTCACTATTGCGAGCCAGCTTGGCCGTGCCCAGCGCGGAGTCACCCTCCACGATAAACAGTTCGGAATGTTCCACATCGTTGCTGCGGCAGTCCACAAGCTTGGCGGGCAGGCTCGACGTTTCTAGCGCATTCTTGCGTCGTTGAGTTTCCTTGTGTGTCCGAGCAGAGATTCTGCTCTTCATTTCGGAAACAATCTTCTCTAGTAACAGCGAAGATTGTGACTTGTCATCGCGCTTGGTGGAAGTGAGACGCGCCGTGAGTTGTTTCTGCACGACGGAGGCAACAATGGCTTTGACAGCAGGGGTACCCAGAACTTCTTTGGTCTGCCCTTCGAACTGCGGCTCAGGAACACGAACAGTCACAACAGCAGTCAATCCGGCGAGAACATCGTCCTTTTCGACCTTGTCGTTTCCAGCCTTGAGCTTGCGAGAATTTGCATCAACCTGGGCACGGATTACTTTGAGCAAAGCCTGTTCGAAGCCCTGTTGGTGGGTTCCACCCTTGGGCGTGGAAATGATATTTACAAAGCTATTGACGGCGGTGTCATAACCGGTGCCCCAGCGCAATGCAATATCTACGCCACAACTGCGTTCAACCTCTGCCAAGGTCATGTTGCCGTCAGTACCGAGGACTGGAACAGTCTCCGTGAAGTTCCCTTCACCGGTCAGACGCCACGTGTCCGTCACGGCGTTGTCAGGAGCCAAGTAATCGGCGAATTCACTAATTCCGCCGGAGAACTTGAAAGCAGAAACGAGTGTTTCAGGTCCCCGCTCATCCGTGATCTGCATTTCCAGGCCTGGGACCAAAAAGGCGGTTTGCCTAGCCCGGGCAGCTAAGTCCTCTGTTTGGAAGGTGGCTCCGGGAGTGAAGATTTGTTGATCTGCCCAATAACGCACGCGAGTACCGGTGACACCCTTGGCAACTTTGCCCTTGATTGTGAGCGTGCTGCCATCTTCAAAAGGTGTGAAGGGATTGTTCGGTGCAATTCCTTTGCTGTCATCGAACACACCCGGTTCACCGCGACGAAAGGACATCGCCCAGATCTTTCCATCTCGATCGACCTCAACATCCAGTCGTTCCGACAGAGCATTTACAACAGAGGCCCCCACCCCGTGGAGACCACCGGAGGCAGCGTATGAACCAGAGCCGAATTTTCCACCGGCGTGCAATTTCGTGAACACTACTTCCACACCGGTGAGCCCCGTTTTGGGTTCCACATCCACGGGAATACCACGAGCCTTGTCTCGTACTTCCACGCTGGAATCTTTGTGGAGCTGAATCTCGATGGTGCTGCCGTGTCCCCCGAGCGCTTCATCTACGGAGTTATCAATGATTTCCCACAGACAATGCATGAGGCCACGTGAGTCGGTAGTACCGATATACATACCGGGACGCTTACGAACCGCTTCAAGTCCTTCAAGAACGGACAGATGGCGAGCGGAATACTCAGATGAACTCACGCGACTCCTCAATTACTTCGTGGCGCTCTTGAACAGTAGTTTGTTTGGGGCCAATCAGCCCGGAGGCACGCGTCACCTTACTGATACGCGGTCAGCGAAATACCTACACAACTCGGCATTATTCCCAGCGGTTCATGGTTATATGTCATCAGTAGTTCTTTACACACCCAAGGAGCAAAAGATGACCACAGCAACGACTGAGGCTGCACCAACCGGGGCCCAGAACGAACTGACCGGCCTAGACCGCTGCGACAGCTGTGGTGCACAGGCATATGTTCGCGCAACCATGCCCGCCGGGGGCGTGCTCCTATTCTGCGCACACCACGCCACCAAACACCGTGACAAGCTCACTGGTCTCGGCGCAGAGTGGCATGATGAAACTGCGAAGCTACACGCAGCAAACGATCGCTCGATCTAACACTTACGACTTAACTCGTTCAGGCCCGGAAATTCTTCCGGGCCTGAACTTGTTTAAACTCTCGATTTATTCGAGGTAGTCACGTAGTGACTGTGAACGCGAAGGGTGGCGAAGCTTCGCCATCGTCTTTGACTCAATCTGACGGATTCGTTCACGGGTCACACCAAAAGTGTCACCAATCTGGTCCAGAGTCTTGGGAATGCCATCACCCAAACCAAAGCGCATACGAATCACACCTGCCTCGCGCTCAGAGAGCGAGTCCAGGAGTGACTCCAACTGCTTTTGAAGCATGGTGAAGCCAACGGCATCTGCGGGAACAACGGCTTCGGTGTCTTCGATGAGGTCACCAAATTCACTGTCACCATCTTCACCCAGGGGCGTGTGGAGAGAGATGGGCTCTCGGCCATACTTCTGAACTTCGACAACCTTTTCAGGGGTCATATCGAGTTCACGTGAGAGTTCTTCAGGAGTCGGTTCGCGTCCGAGGTCCTGCAGCATCTGGCGCTGAACACGAGCAAGCTTGTTAATGACTTCAACCATGTGCACCGGAATACGAATGGTTCGAGCCTGGTCAGCCATGGCACGAGTGATGGCCTGACGAATCCACCAGGTTGCATAGGTCGAGAACTTGAAGCCCTTGGTGTAGTCGAACTTCTCCACCGCACGGATCAGACCGAGGTTACCTTCCTGGATGAGGTCCAGGAATTGCATGCCACGACCGGTGTAACGCTTGGCAAGGGAGACCACCAAACGAAGGTTTGCACCCAAGAGATGGCTCTTTGCGCGCTGACCGTCACGGGCAACCCAGCGAAGTTCACGCTCGAGCTGCTTAGGAATGCTCTTGGTTGTTGCAAGCTTGTCTTCAGCAAACAAACCAGCTTCAATACGAAGGGCGAGTTCCACTTCTTCAACTGCGTTGAGGAGTGGGACTTTACCAATCTGCTTGAGGTAGTCCTTGACAGGGTCAGCAGTTGCACCGGTAATGGCAGTTGAAATGACAGGGATGTCATCTTCATCATCTGCCATGGAAAGTACTAGTGCACCAGTGGGGAGAGGCTCTTCAAGAACCGCTGATCGTGCAGGCTTGTCCTCGTCCTCCTCGGCGGCATCTTCATCCACAACGTCGATGACGACTGCTTCAATAACGACCTCTTCGACGTCTCCTTCGTCTTCTTCCTCAGCGTCTACAGCCTTAGCCCGGCCACGACCACGCTTAGGAGCGATCTCTTCAGGAGCTTCTTCTGCAGTGAGGAGAGCGTTAGCCATCTTTTCCAATTCGGCCTTGGTGGGCTTCTTAGCTTTCGTAGCTGGTTTTTCCTCAACTGCTACTGCTTTGGTCGCTGCTTTGGCAGGAGTCTTGGTTGCGGTCGCAGCTTTCGCGGGAACCGACTTAGTGACAGGCGCTTTCGCAGGCTCTTTCGCAGGGGCTTTCGCAGACGCCTTTGCTGGAGCTGCCTGAGCTGCAGGAGTTTTAGCCGCGGAAGCCTTTGTTGGAGCTGCTTGAGTTGCAGGAGTTTTAGCAGCGGGAGCCTTAGTCGATGCTTTCGCCGTGGCCTTTACCGCCGGCGCAGCCTTCGTGGCAGGAGCGGATTTAGGAGCTGCGGCCTTCGCAGCAGGAACCTTACTCGTAGCAGCGGCCTTTGCCGGTGCTTTTACTGCAGCTGCTTTGGCTGCAGGTGTTTTAGCAGCAGGAGCCTTTGCAGGAGCCTTTGCAGGAGCAGTTTTTGGAGCAGGAGTCTTCGTGGCAGGAGCCTTCACTGAGGGAGCACTTTCCGGAGCAGGCTCGACAACAGAATCTTTGGACTTACTGAAGAAGGACGCGAAGCGTGACTTCTTTTGAGGGGTCTTGTCTGTTGCCATGAGCAGATTTCTCCTGTTCGGGGGCATAACTAGGACCCTTGTCAAGTCCCCTTGGAAGGGAAAGACTGGGTCCGGTTTCTATTATCGCATGTCGCCAGGCTCTTCCGTACCACGACGATACGCAAGAAATTCTTCTAGTTCAGCTGCGATTTCATCAGCCGTCGGGAGCTCACCTTCGAGATCCGTCAGGGGTGAACGAAGTGCATTGTCTTTCATATACGAGTCATAACGCTGTTCGAGCGTAGTGACGAGTTTGCTGAGCTCCTCATTGGTCTGGACTTGCTCATCAATTTTGGAGATGAATTCACGCCCTTCTTCACGCAGGCGATCTGTCGGGAAGATCAATCCTGTGGACGAGCTGATGCTTTCAAGGGCAGTCAGCGCCGCCGCAGGGAATTCTGAATCTGCGAGGTAGTGAGGCACGAGTAGAACGAATCCCACAACTTCATGATCAATCTCCTGCAATCGGTATTCCACCAAATGCATCGCATTTGCGGGGACTTGAGTGTGTGGGCGCCAAACGGAGTATTGCTCAATGAGATCTGCCCTGTTGCCGCTCACGGTCGTCCCGATAGGACGGGTGTGAGGGACGGGCATGGGAATCGAGTGGACCCACGTGGTTGAAGAAACATCGAAGCGTTCGATGAAGTTGAGAACTTCAGTCGAGAATGCTTCCCAGCGAAAATCTGGTTCATAGCCCGTCAAGAGGATGAATGGTTTGTTGATTTCATCTCGGACGAGATGAAACGCCAACATGGGTGGCTCAAAACCAGTGAGGTGATCTTGGTCGAAATAAATGATGGGTCGGCGAGCGCGGTAGTCGAGCAACTCATCTGCATCAAAGACCGCAATGACTTCTGAATCCATCGTGTCCACGATGTAGTCGGTGAAAGCAGTGACCGCAGAACCGGAATCTGCAAAACCTGTGAGTCCAGCGACCAGAGGTAGTCCACGCGGAACTTGAGCAGGTTCAAGCACGTAAGTGAGGAGGCTGGGTCTCTCGGACATAGCTTCAGTCTATGTTCGGTTGTTTGTCGGGTTTTGCACGCGTGGCAGTCTGAGCCAGCGGACTACTGCAACCTAAGCTGACTTCGTGACCATTCCTCAGCTTTCTATTTCCGTCGTAGCTCCGTCAGATTCTGTTCTCGTGGTGGGGGCACGGTCGGTTAAGAAACAGATCGAACTGATCTCTTCCGAAGATCTTTCAGCTCTTCACCCAGTGGTCACTGCTCTGGATGTTTCTGGGGCCACAGACGCCCTGACAAAAATCACTGACCCCACTAACCCTGCCCGCATCATCGCAGTCGTCGGTTTGGGTTCTGACCCGTTGACTCCCGCAATTTTGCGCAATGCGGCAGCCTCCGCTGTCCGTCGCCTCCAAGGGAACCCTTCTGTTGCGATTGATTTGAATGCTCACTCCTCTGAGGAAACTCTTGCCATTGCAGAAGGAGCACTCCTCGGGACGTATTCCTTCGACTCGTACAAATCGACCCCTAGCCCTAAAACATCAATTACTGAAATAACCGTCATTTCTGGCAATTTAGACGGGACCATTGTTGACCGTGCCCGTGTCGTGGCAGAGGCTTTGTCTTTAGTCAAAGACTTGGTAAATACTCCCCCGAACGATATGTATCCCGCTTCTTTTGTCGAGCACGCAGAAGCTGCCGTCAAAGGTTTGCCCCTTGCAGTAACTGTGTGGGACGAAAAGAAACTTGCCAAAGATGGTTTTGGCGGAATTGTTGGTGTGGGTCAGGGGTCTTCTCGCCCCCCACGCATGATGAAACTCGAGTATTCCCCCACGGGTGCCACCACATTTATTGCCCTCGTAGGGAAAGGCATCACCTTCGACACGGGTGGCCTGTCTTTGAAGAGCGGCGCTGGCATGATCGGCATGAAATACGACATGACCGGCGCTGCATCGACACTGGCCATCATTCGCGCTGCGGCTCAGCTTGGCCTGGGTGTGAAGATCACCGCGTGGTTGTGCCTTGCAGAAAATATGCCCTCCAGTACAGCAATCCGACCCAATGATGTGCTGACCATTCGTGGTGGTAAAACTGTCGAGGTTCTCAACACTGATGCCGAAGGGCGCCTCGTACTTGCAGACGGTCTAACTGCAGCTAGCGAGGAATATCCAGACATCATCATTGACATGGCTACCTTGACGGGTGCAGCCACAACTGCTCTTGGTACCCGCTACACCGGCGCCATGGGTGATGCTCAGATTATTTCCCAGCTTATGGAACTCGGTACTTCAGCTGGCGAACAGTTCTGGCACATGCCCCTGCCTGACGAACTACGTGCATATTTGAACTCTGATGTGGCCGATATCGCTAACGTCAAACCAGGCAATACTGCTGCAGGAATGCTGGTAGGAGCCACATTCCTGAAGGACTTCATTGGGAAAACTTCTGATGAGGAGGATGCTCCACAGATCCCCTGGGTCCACCTCGACATAGCCAATACTGCAAACAACGCAGGCGCTGCGTATGGCGTAACCGGAGCAGGCCCAACAGGGGTCGCAGTCAGAACTCTTCTTAACCTCGCAGAGACCTACGCTTCGGCGTAGTAGTCTCAATGAGGTTAACTTCACCGAAAGTAACGCAGGATTTTCACGTCCACACGGCGTGAACGTACCCTCTCAAAAGGAGAATAACGTGGCTGAACTCAACTTTGACCTTGTCGTACTGGGCGGCGGAAGTGGTGGCTATTCTGCTGCCATCCGCGCAACCGAGCTCGGGATGAACGTCGCACTCATCGAGAAAAACAAGCTCGGCGGCACCTGTCTTCACGTGGGCTGTATTCCCACCAAGGCCATGTTGCACGCTGCCGAAGTGGCCGATGTAGCCCGCGAAGGCCACATCTGCGGCATCAACTCCAGCTTCAACGGCGTGGACATGGATGCAGTCAATGCATTTCGCGAAGGCATTGTTTCGAAGAAGTTCAAAGGTTTGCAGGGCCTCATCAAGGCACGTGGCATCACCGTCATCGAAGGTGAAGGACGCCTTGTCTCCCCCACCACTATTGCTGTGGGTGCAGACACGATCGTGGGCAAAAACATCGTTCTAGCAACCGGCTCCTACTCCAAGTCACTGCCTGGACTCGAAATCGGTGGCCGTGTGATCACCAGCGAGCACGCACTCCAAATGAACTACGTTCCCAATAAGGTTGCCATCTTGGGTGGTGGCGTCATCGGTGTGGAGTTCGCTTCTGTCTGGAAGAGCTTTGGCGCTGAAGTCGTCATCATTGAAGGCTTGCCTCACCTCGTTCCAAACGAAGAAGAAAGCATTTCAAAAGCCCTCGAGCGTGCGTACCGCAAGCGTGGAATCGACTACAAGCTTGGCGTTCGGTTCCAGGGTGTGACCCAGAACGACTCGGGTGTTGTAGTGACCCTAGAAAGCGGCGAAACCGTTGAGGCTGATCTCCTCCTCGTTGCAGTTGGACGTGGTGCTGCTACCGCCGGCTGCGGTTTCGAAGAAGTCGGCATCACCATGGATCGCGGCTACGTGATCACGAACGAGCGCCTCGCAACCAACATCCCTGGAGTGTATGCCGTTGGTGACATTGTTCCTGGCCTGCAGCTTGCCCACCGCGGTTACCAGCATGGGTTCTTTGTTGCGGAAGAAATCGCGGGACTCAACCCTGTTGTCATCAGTGATGTCAACATCCCTAAGGTCACGTACTGTGAGCCAGAAATTGCCTCCGTTGGTTTGACTGAAGCCAAGGCTGCTGAACAGTACGGCGCTGAGAAGATCTCCTCGTACGACTACAACCTTGCAGGTAACGGTAAGAGCGAAATCCTCGGAACCGCCGGTTCCGTCAAGGTGGTTCGTGTCGTGGACGGCCCCGTTGTCGGTGTTCACATGATTGGTGCTCGCGTTGGCGAACTCATCGGTGAAGCACAGCTCGTTGTCAACTGGGAAGCACACCCCGAAGACATTGCACCTTTGCTGCATGCTCACCCCACTCAGAACGAATCTTTGGGTGAAGCATTCCTATTCTTGGCTGGCAAGCCACTTCACACGCTGTAAGAGAACTGCGCAGCATTAGTAAGCTATTCAACGCAGCAGCTATCAAGGAGACAAACATTTCATGAGCGAGTCAGTCAGCCTCCCCGCACTGGGTGAAAGCGTCACCGAAGGCACCGTTACCCGGTGGCTCAAAAACGTCGGTGACCGCGTAGAGGTCGATGAGCCTTTACTCGAAGTATCAACCGACAAGGTTGACACCGAAATCCCTTCCCCTATCTCAGGAGTTGTTGAAGCAATCCTGGTTCAGGAGGACGAGACCGTAGCCGTGGGCACTGTGCTCGCTCACATCGGTGATGGTTCTGGTGCTGGCGCCGCCCCGGCAGCTCCCGCAGCTGAAGCAGCACCCGTTGCTGCACCTGAGCCAGTTGCTGCACCCGTAGTTGCTGCACCCGTAGTTGCTGCACCCGTAGTTGCGCCTCCTGTTGTAGCGCATCCTGTTGTTGCGCCTCCTGTTGTCGCGCCCCAGCCTGTTGCCGTAGCACCTGCAGCCCCTGCAGCCCCTGCAGCTTCTCACTCGAGCAGCGCCGGATATGTCACCCCTATCGTTCGTAAGTTTGCGAACGAAAATGGCGTAGATCTCAATACCGTTGTGGGCACCGGCATCGGTGGCCGCATCCGCAAAGAGGATGTCCTCTCCGCACGTGGCGGCGCATCTAACGCTCCTCAAGCTCGCACTCCCCTGGCTGTTTCACCTCTGCGCGGAACCAGCGTTCCGATGACCCGCTTGCGCAAGGTTGTTGCAGAGCGTGCCGTGATTTCCATGCAGAGCACCGCTCAGCTCACCAGCGTTGTCGAGGTGGATGTCACTCGCGTGGCAGAGCTGCGCAAGCGCGTTCAGAACCAGTTTGTTGCGGCAACCGGCGGCAAGCTCAGCTTCATGCCCTTCTTCGCACTGGCAGCAACGGAAGCCCTTCAGGCATTCCCTGTCATCAATGCCACTGTAGATGGTGACAACATCGTTTACCCCGGTTACGAAAATGTCTCCATTGCTGTTGACACGGAGCGTGGCCTTCTGACCCCGGTGGTCAAGAACGCTGGCAAGTTGAACATCGCGCAGTACTCTCAGGCCATTGCGGATGTTGCAGAGCGTACTCGCGAGAACAAGCTGCAGCCTGATGAACTCGCAGGTGGAACCTTCACACTGACCAACACTGGCTCACGTGGTGCGCTGTTCGACACACCTGTTGTGTTCTTGCCTCAGCTAGCCATCTTGGGCACCGGTGTTGTCACCAAGCGTCCGGTGGTCCTCAACGTGGACGGTCAAGAAGTTATCGCCGTTCGTTCAATGGTTTACCTGGCTCTGTCTTACGACCACCGCATCATTGACGGTGCTGATGCTGCGCGCTTCCTTGGTGCAATCAAGGAACGCCTCGAAGAGGGTGCGTTCGAAGCCGACCTCGGCATCTAGTTATTTCGGGTCGAAGACCTGACGTATTCGCCACGCCGCTCCTGATTTCTGAAGGAGCAGCGTGGCGAATGTCGTTAAATTCCCCGCAGCATCGCGTTGCACCTCGACCAGAACAATCTCTCCGCTGCGACTGACCACATGCGCCGACAACTGATCCTTAGCTACTCCTTCTCCCAGCCCGACTCCCTCCACTTGGCCAGATAGAACAAAGTCGATCGCTGCCTGCTCGGGTTCATCCGCGGGAATAGTGACTTCTGTTCTTGGAGGATCGATAGCAACCGGAACACTTTCTTGATCAGGGTGAGGTGAACTGATCAATGTCATCCCGACCACGGTTGCAATAACTCCCACTCCGGCAGCGAAGAGAATTTTGCGAGGAATTCGACGAAGTAATTCCCAGACTGAGTGAGCACCATCTTGCTTACTGACAACTGTTTCGTGTAATTCTGACACTCTCGGCACGTGTTCTTGAGGAGGATCAAAGATCGAAGGAGTCATGCTGTCAGAAGCTGAAAAGTGGAGGGTTGCGCGTGGTTTGTTATCTTCGAGTATTTCGGGATGAACCCACACCAGCTCATTACCCTCATCGCGCCCTACATCGCAGGCGTTCTCTCTCCGGATACACCGCGAGAGCTGATGGGAGACTTGCTCCCCATTAAGTTCTGCTTCGCCGTGCAGAATGTCTGCAAACGACGAATAGTGTGTCACCACATAGCCGAGAAACTTGCGTTTTGTACTATCTGAATCCATAGCAGAAGTGTGGCGCGTAGCTGGCACGGATAACCCAGGCTAGGAGGTGGTTGTGGGTCATACTTCCTGAGTTTTATGTGTGGAAGAGCACTTGGAGCACAGCGATAGACTGGAGCAATGTTGGATGTGGTCATTCTCGGTCTCGGAGATGACGCTGTTGCCTACCGCGATGCGTGGGAAACCCAACGCGAGATTCATCGTCAAGTTGTGAGCGGAGAACGCCCCAACACGCTACTTCTCCTCGAACACCAGTCTGTCTACACCGCCGGTAAGCGCACAGAAGATTCTGAGCGACCCGTGGACGGCACAGAAGTGATTGATGTGGACCGAGGTGGCAAAATCACGTGGCACGGACCAGGGCAGCTTGTGGGCTACCCCATCACTCGTCTCCAAGAACCGATGGATGTTGTGGCATATGTCCGCACCATCGAAGGGTTACTTATAGATGTCGCAGCCGAATTCGGTGTAACTGGTGAACGAGTAGATGGCCGTTCCGGCGTGTGGGTCAACCGTGGAGTGTCCCCTGACAAAGTAGCCGCTATCGGTATTCGCATTAGTGAAGGCGTTTCCATGCATGGCTTTGCGCTGAACTGCAACAACTCTCTCCAGGCTTACGAAAACATCGTCGCTTGCGGCATCCGCGATGCCGGAGCAACAACGCTTTCTCAGGTAGCGGGAAGAAACATCACCCCGGGAGACGTTATCCCCACTGTGACTCGACTTTTTACTCACTATTTTGAGGACGTACATGTCAGCTGACGGACGTAAGCTTCTTCGCCTCGAGGTTCGCAACAGCGAAACCCCGATCGAAAAGAAGCCGGAATGGATTCGAACCAAGGCCAAGATGGGTCCTGAATATCAGCACCTCCAAAAGCTGGTGAAGAGCGAAGACCTCCACACGGTGTGCCAAGAAGCAGGGTGCCCCAACATCTACGAATGCTGGGAAGACCGCGAAGCAACCTTCCTCATCGGTGGATCACAGTGCACACGTCGGTGTGACTTCTGCCAAATCGACACGGGTAAGCCAGCTGCTTTTGACCGCGACGAACCACGTCGCGTTGGTGAATCTGTCGCGCAGATGAATCTTCGCTACGCCACAGTCACCGGTGTTGCTCGTGATGACTTAGAAGACGAAGGTGCTTGGCTGTATGCCGAAACCATTCGCCAAATTCACCAACAAAATGCCAACACTGGAGTGGAGATTTTGGTTCCAGACTTCTCCGGTAATCCTGAACATTTAGCTCAGGTTTTTGACGCTGCCCCCGAGGTCTTTGCCCACAACGTAGAGACAGTGCCACGCATTTTCAAGCGCGTGCGCCCCGCATTCACCTACGAGCGTTCACTGGATGTGCTTACCCAGGGACGTAACGCCGGAATGATTACCAAGTCCAACCTCATACTTGGCATGGGCGAGACCCGCGAAGAAGTGAGCCAGGCTCTCCAGGATCTGTTCGATGCGGGTACGGACATCATCACCATTACTCAGTATTTGCGCCCCAGCGCACGCCACATGCCGGTTGACCGCTGGGTCCATCCCGAAGAGTTCGTCGAGCTCAAGGAAGAAGCAGAAGGCATTGGGTACCTCGGCGTGCTCTCTGGACCATTGGTGCGCTCCTCCTACCGAGCCGGCCGGCTCTATGCCCAATCCATGCGCGCAAAGGGTCGTGAAATCCCCGAGAGCCTCAGCCACTTAGCTGATGCGGAGATGGGTTTCTCGCAGGCCGTTTAATCTTCATCCGATGCACCGCCACGTGGCGGTCATCACAACTGCTCCACGATAGGTATTCTTTTCACCATGGCACGTACTAAAAAGCCCAAAGGTTCTTCACGTCTAGCGCAGATGTGGCAGGTCTTCCAGATGACTCGTCGTTACGACAAGTCCATCGTTGGCCTGCTCCTGCTGTCCGTCCTCGGCCCCTCAGCCGCAGGTGTAGCCCTGGGTATTTGGGCCAGCAACGGCAACGTGCTCTCGCTGGTCATCTGGATCCTCATTGGCGTACTCGCCGGTGTACTTATCGGTTTGGTCGTTTTGGGGCGACGTGCAGAACGCGCCGCTTACTCACAAATTGAGGGACAGCCTGGGGCTGTGGGTGCCGTTTTAAAATCTGCTCTGAAGCGCAGTTGGATTGGCGATGAAATGCCTGTCGCCATCAACCCCAAGACCAAGGATGCGATTTATCGCTGCGTCGGACGTGGTGGAGTAGTCCTCATCGCCGAAGGCCCGCTGTCCCGCACTCAGCGCCTCATTGACGATGAGCGTCGCAAGACTGCAAAGATTCTTCCGAATGTTCCCATTACCGTGCTCACCGTCGGTCCAGACGAGAAGTCCGTGAAGCTGCACCGTTTGGGTTGGCAGCTGACCAAGATCAAGCACGCTCTGACAAAATCCGAGGTACGTGTTGTGTCGAGCCGCCTGAGCTCACTGGGGACAAACGTTCCTATTCCCAAGGGCATAGACCCATACAAGGTGCGCCCGACCCGCGCGCGCTAAAAACATCGTCAAACACGAATGCCCACTCAGTGAGTGGGCATTCGTTCTTGGATCAAGAGGATCTGAGGAGTAGGGTCCCTGCGATTTTGTCGTGGAAGCCCCTCTGATCCGAATCCCAGACCAATGCGGGTATGACGAGTGCCAACAGCACACTGCGCACGATTGGTCTCCAGAAGTCCAGACGACCACCATGCACGTTGACCATATAAAGACGCAGCAATCGGTGCCCGATACTGCCCCCAATTGCCCAAATACCCAGGATTTGGAGTGCGACAAAAACTCCTAACAACTGAAGTTGTCCGATTGCACTCGAAGAAATCTCAAAATAACTTCTGCCTGAAATTAAGATGAGAACGAGGGCAGAAATAACCCAATCGACCGTGATAGCAGCAAATCGACGCCCCACCCGCGCAACGGATTGCGGACCCTTTTCAGGCAGACCTAAACGCTCTCCTGGGTATTTACTCAGAGGTAAATCGGGGCGCTTTCCGGTCCCTGAACTATTCGATGCCATACCCATGAGTTTACGGTCCAAAAAGCTTGTAACATGGTTGAAACAATTGCGATACAGCTACGCAACGCCAGACTCGTACATTGGACCCTAGGTTGCACTCACGCTTCCGCTTTATTCCAACTATTTTGGAGCTATCTAAGCATGTTCAAAGATTCCTCTGAGGTTCTGAAGTTCATCAAGGACACGGACGTAAAGTTCCTTGACATTCGCTTCACCGACCTTCCCGGTGTTCAGCAGCACTTCAACATCCCTGCATCCACAGTTGACGAAGAATTCTTCACTGTGGGCCAGATGTTTGATGGTTCGTCGATCCGCGGCTTTGCCTCGATCCACGAGTCGGACATGCAGCTCATCCCAGACCCCACCACCTGCTACATCGATGAGTTCCGCACCGAACGCACTCTCGTCATGCTTTTCGACATCTACAACCCACGTACCGGTGAGATCTACCACCGTGACCCCCGTCAGGTTGCGAAGAAGGCTGAGAAGTACCTCGCCTCTACCGGCATTGCAGACACCGCGTTCTTCGCACCTGAAGCTGAATTCTTCATCTTCGACGACGTTCGCTATGAAGTCAGCCAGCAGACCTCGTTCTACAAGATCGACTCCTCCGAGGCCCCCTGGAACTCTGGCAAGGAAATCGAAGGCGGAAACCTCGGAAACACCACCCCCTACAAGGGCGGCTACTTCCCCGTCTCCCCCGTTGACCAGCACGCTGATCTTCGTGATGACATCTGCCTCAAGCTCATCAACGCAGGACTCATCCTCGAGCGCAGCCACCACGAAGTGGGTACCGCAGGTCAGGGTGAGATCAACTACCGCTTCGACACCATGGTCAAGGCTGCAGATGACATTCTGAAGTTCAAGTACATCGTCAAGAACACCGCTAACGAGTGGGGCAAGACGGCAACATTCATGCCTAAGCCACTCTTCGGTGACAACGGTTCGGGTATGCACACCCACCAGTCGCTGTGGAACGATGGCAAGCCACTGTTCTACGACGAGAACGGCTACGGTGGTCTTTCTGACCTCGCACGCTGGTACATCGGTGGACTGCTCAAGCACGCAGGTGCTGTGCTGGCATTCACCAACCCCACCGTGAACTCCTACCACCGCCTGGTACCCGGTTACGAAGCTCCCGTAAACCTCGTTTACTCCGCTGGTAACCGTTCCGCTGCGATCCGCATCCCCTTGACCGGTAACAACCCCAAGGCAAAGCGCATCGAATTCCGTGCACCTGATGCGTCTGGTAACCCTTACCTCGCATTCGCTGCCCAGATGATGGCTGGCCTTGACGGAATCAAGAACCGTATTGAGCCACACGAGCCTGTGGACAAGGACCTCTACGAGTTGCCCCCTGAGGAAGCCAAGAACATCCCTCAGGTGCCCGAGTCTCTCGAGCACGCACTGCAGGCTCTCGAAGCAGACCACGAATTCCTGCTCGCAGGTAACGTGTTCACCAAGGACCTCATCGACACCTGGATTTCGTACAAGCGTGACAACGAAATCAAGCCTCTGTCGCTGCGTCCTCACCCCTTCGAGTTCGAGCTCTACTACGGCGTCTAATCGCCCTAGCTACGTCTCCTGGCCGTCACCCTATGGTGGCGGCCAGTGTCGTTTAACTCGGGCATCCGTGCAGAGTAGTTAAAAGCCGAAGAACACGCGCTCGACAACTTGCCGAGACTTTCGAGTAATGGTGAGGTAATCCTCTTCAAGGCGGGCGGCAGAGCCCGGAGGATAATCAAGCAACCGCGCAATACCTTCCAAGTCGCTGGTATCTGAGGGGAGAACATCAGTCGCTTTATCTGCCCAGATCGTGATGGCAGAGCGCACACGGGACGCAAACAACCATGCATCGATCAACTTCTGTACATCCGCTGCACTCAGCAATCCCACCTGAACCGCAGCGCGAAGTGCCCCGACTGACGAAGTGGTCTGGAGCTCAGGGTGAGAAAAAGCGTGCTCCAGCTGGAGGAGCTGAACAGTCCATTCCACGTCACTGAGTGAGCCACGGCCCAATTTGACATGTCTGGTGGGGTCAGCTCCCTGAGGGAGACGTTCGGCCTCCACGCGGGCTTTGATCCGCCTAATCTCTCGCACATCATCGGCAGTGATGGCTTCTGGATAGCGCACCTCGTCAACAAGGGTCATCATGTCGTTCAGGAGGCCCTCAGAGCCGCAGGCAGGGCGTGCACGCAATAAAGCTTGTGCTTCCCAGAGCAGTGACCATCGAGCGTAGTAGGCACGATAGGAGTCCAGTGAGCGGGCTATCGCACCATTCTTGCCTTCAGGCCTGAGATCTGTGTCAATCTCGAATGGCAAGCGGTGGTCTTCGGAAAGCTCCTTAATCCGGAGCACAATCCGTTCGGCACGCTTCTGTGCGGCTTCTCCGTCACACTCCGATGTGCCGCGATAGACATAGACCACATCCGCATCGCTATCGAATCCCAGTTCTTCTCCGCCGTACCGCCCGAGGGCGATAATGGCGAACTCTGGATTCTGTTCTGCTTCACGGAGTGCAATACCGAGATACCCACTCAATGCTGCCGTCGTGACATCGCTAAGTCCTTGACTGATCTGGCTGATGTCCACAACCGACAAAATTCCACCAATAGCGAGACGAAGTACTTCACGTCGACGCATCGCCCGCACAGCTTTGCGTGCGGCTTCGTCGTCGTTGTGATGACGGGCCAGAATGGCCAGCACTTCCGCTTGCAAAACCTCTGCTTCGGTAGGGAGGAGTTCGTCATCCCCATCAAACCATGCAGCTGATTCTGGGATCAATTCCATCAGATCAGAGACATACTTTGACCCGCTGAGCACTTTGGTCAGTCGCTGCGCAGCGCCCGCAGAATCTCGAAGCATACGCAAGAACCAAGGCGACTCCCCTAGTTGTTCGCTGAGTAATCGGAAGGTCAGCAAACCATGATCGGGGTTTGCACCTTCCGAGAACCACTGCAACATCACCGGGAGCAACGTTCTTTGTATGGCCGCACGGCGAGAAACACCCGTCGTGAGAGCTGCGATGTGAATAAGAGCGCCCTTGGGATCACGGAAACCAATAGCTGCCAAACGCGCCTGCGCCTGGTCATTAGTGAGCTGATGAGTTTCTTCCGGTAACTTCGCCACTGCAGCGAGGAGGGGGCGATAGAACAATCGTTCGTGCAGTTCTCGCACATCCAACTTGGTCTGCTGCCAGTGGCTGACGACCTCCGAGGCATTCGCCCACAAACCTGTTGCGCGGGCAAGAATGCGCTGTCCGGCGTCATCCCGAGGCATGAGGTGGGTGCGCGACAGATCCCGGAGTTGCATGCGGTGTTCCAACAGACGCAAGAAACGGTAGTTTTCCGCGAAACGTTGTGCTTCGTCTCGACCGACATATCCGCCGTCCGAGAGTCGATCTAGTGATTCCAGAGTCCCACGGGTGTGCACGGAGTCATCGATGAGACCATGCACAAGTTGAAGGAGTTGAACAGTGAATTCAATATCGCGCAAACCACCAGGACCAAGCTTGATCTGGAATTCCACATCGTCGCCAGGGATATTTTCCGTCACACGTTCGCGCATGCGCTGGACTTGTTCGACAAAGTTTGCACGGCTCGCACTCGACCAGACCTTGGGCGCGACGCCTGCTACATATCGCTCTCCAAGTTCGACTGATCCGGCCAGCGGTCGTGCTTTGAGAAGTGCTTGGAATTCCCAATCTTTTGCCCAGCGGTCGTAGTAGGCAAGGTGAGAATCTAGGGTGCGCACGAGGGCGCCATCTTTGCCTTCAGGTCGCAGGTTGGCATCTACTTCCCACAGGCCCGGCTCTTTGGATACTTCATAGATTGCCCGGCTGGTGTGTTGAGCAAGACGGGTAGCAATGGTCAATGCTTTTTCGGTCGAGAGCTTTTCTTCATCGTGTGACTGAGCAACGAAGATGACATCCACGTCACTGAGATAGTTCAGCTCCCGTGCACCACACTTCCCCATGCCGATAATGGCGAGGTCGACGAGTGCCACTTCTTCAGCACTAAAGTTCTCAGCTACTTCTGTTCGCGCAATGGCCAACCCGGCTTCTAAAGCCGCGCCCGCAATATCTGAAAGTGCGCCTGTGACAGCTTCAATCTGTGTCATAGGTTCTGGGTGAGAAAGATCCCAGAGTGCGATGCGCAGAAGGAGCTCTCGGTAGTGAATGCGGAGAGCATCGCGAGCAGCATCGCCCCCCGTGGCCGCAAAACCTTCCTTTTCTTTCACGCTGGCACACAAACTGGCGCGAAGTTGTTCCTGAGAACCTGGGAGTGCAGGATCTTTCGTCAAGAGTGCGAGGGATGCTGGATGGCGTTCGAGAAATTCAGCTAAACCGCGGGAACCCCCCAGAATCCGAAAGAGTCTGGTTGCTGTTTCTGGTTTCGCTACGAGACCGACTAGTTGTGAATGAACTGCTGGTGAGTGCTGGCTCAAGCGAATGAGCCAGTAGAGAGCCCGATCAGGATCAGCACTGTAGTGAATTGCCTCCAACAGAAGTTCAGGATCTGCTTTCAGCTCAGAAGAAATGGCTTCCAGCAGCACCATTGCTTCGCTGAGGTCGGTAAAACCGGCCTTAGCAATTTGTGTGCGCGAGAGTGCCACAGCGGTGCAGGGTGAGAACTAGAGCGTTTCGAGGTTGGAACGCAGCTCGTAGTTGGTGACCTGGTTGCGGTAGTTGGCCCACTCTTCCTGCTTGTTTCGCAGGATGTAGTCAAATGCCTTAGTGCCCAGTGTTTCAGCGACGAGTTCAGACTCTTCCATCAGTGCAATGGCATTGCTTAAGCTGGAGGGCAGAGGGCGGTATCCCAATGCCTTGCGCTCGACATCGGTGAGCTCCCACACATTGTCTTCTGCCTCGGCAGGAAGTTCCATGCCCTCTTCAATACCCTTCAGGCCGGCTGCGAGCAGAACCGAATAGGCAAGGTAGGGGTTAGCAGCAGAGTCAATCGCACGGTATTCCACGCGCGCACTTTGACCCTTGCCGGGCTTGTAAACAGGAACGCGGACCAGTGCTGAACGGTTGTTGTGACCCCAGGTAGCGAAGCTCGGAGCCTCACCGCCGCCCCACAGGCGCTTGTAAGAGTTTACGTACTGATTGGTGACTGCTGTGATTTCAGGTGCGTAGTGGAGCAGACCAGCAACAAACTGGCGGCCAATAGCCGAGATCTGATACTTCGAACCTGCTTCGTAGAACGCGTTGTTGTCGCCTTCGAACAGCGACATATGCGTGTGCATTCCGGAACCGGGGTGCTGCGCAAAAGGCTTCGGCATGAAGGTGGCGTAAACACCCTGCTCCATAGCAACTTCCTTGATCACGGTACGGAAGGTCATGATGTTGTCCGCGGTCGTGAGAGCATCTGCGTAACGGAGATCAATTTCGTTCTGCCCGGGACCAGCTTCATGGTGGCTGAATTCAACAGAAATACCAATGTCTTCGAGCATGCGCACCGAACGGCGACGGAAGTCGTGAGCGGTTCCACCGGGAACGTTGTCAAAGTATCCGGCAGTATCAATGGGCTGTGCGCCGCCGTTAGCCCAGTCGTTGTCTTTGAGGAGGTAGAACTCAATTTCAGGGTGGGTGTAGAACGTGAATCCACGCTCTGCCGCCTTCGCCAGAGTGCGCTTAAGCACGTTACGGGGGTCCGCAATCGCAGGAACACCATCAGGGGTATTAATGTCGCAGAACATACGGGCGGTGGGGTCAATTTCACCGCGCCACGGCAGGATCTGGAAAGTGGAGGGATCAGGATGTGCGAGCACATCGGCTTCGTAGGAACGTGTCAATCCTTCGATGGCGGAACCGTCAATTCCGACACCTTCAGCGAAGGCCCCTTCGACCTCTGCTGGAGCCACAGCAACAGATTTCAGCGTGCCCACAACATCGGTGAACCACAAACGTACAAACTTGACGCCACGCTCTTCAATCGTGCGCAGCACGAAGTCCTGTTGCTTGTCCATGAGAACCCTTTCCTATCGCTACTAGGCTACTTGTTATGCCGATTCTTCGCTTGGCTCTTGCCCAGACAAACCCACGTTTAGGGGATTTTTCACGCAATTCTTCACAGATTGTTAATACAACCATCGAGGCCTATGCCCAGGGTGCAGATCTGGTTGCCTTTGGTGAAATGAGTTTGACGGGATACCCCATTGAAGATTTGGCGACCAGGCCAGAATTTTTACGCCAGTGCCGCACAACGTTGGAAAATATTGCACACGAATTAGCGGCCCGTGGCGCCGGCCAGATCCCTGTCATTGTGGGCTTTCCTCATGGTCCGTTAGATAACCATGCGTTGAATGCCTTTTCCCCCACAGCCATCGCACACAACTCGGCCGCCGTTTTACAAGACGGCCGCGTCATCGGAATCTATAACAAACACCACTTACCCAACTACTCGGTCTTTGATGAATACCGCATCTTTCACCCCGGCACGGATGCACTCGTGATCCACGTAGCAGGCGCTGATGTTGCCCTTGCTATTTGTGAAGATATTTGGCGGGAGGGCGGCCCCGTTGCCGCTATTGCTGAAGTCAAGCCCAGTGCATTGCTCGTGATCAATGGTTCGCCCTTTGAACGCGAGAAAGATGCCGTACGCCTGCCCCTCGTTCAACGCAGGGCAGAACAGGTCAATGCACCGGTTGCATATCTCAACCTGGTAGGCGGCCAGGACGATCTTGTGTTCGACGGTGGCAGCTTTGTTGTCAGCGCTGCTGGCAAGCTACTAGCCCGTGCCCACCAATTTGCGGAACACACCATCTTGGTAGACATGACCGTTTCTGATTCTCACTCCCACGGTCGCCAAAGTGGTCCTGGAGTGGTTGTTGTCGAAGCAGGAAACGGTCACCCTGACCGCGCCACTCGACCCGCCTTATCCCCGGGTGATCTAGCTCCGCAGCTGTCCATTAATGAACAGATCTGGGATGCCCTCGTTTTGGGAATGAGAGACTATGTCGAAAAGAACGGCTTTAAGTCCGTCATTCTGGGTCTTTCTGGGGGTATCGACTCGGCTGTGTGTGCTGCTCTTGCAGTCGATGCCATCGGTCCAGAACGTGTCTTTGGCGTGTCCATGCCTAGCAACTACTCCAGCGACCACTCGCGAACTGATGCGGATGATCTTGCCGAACGACTGGGTATCGATATTCGGACGGAAGCGATTGCGCCCCTTGTGGAGCCGATAGAAACACAGCTCAACCTGGTAGATGTGGCAGCGGAAAATCTACAGGCTCGTATCCGAGGCATCATTTTGATGGGGCTGAGTAATGCCGAAGGACACCTCGTGTTGACCACAGGCAACAAGACAGAAATTGCTGTCGGATACAGCACCATCTATGGCGATAGCGTGGGGGGCTTCGCTCCTATTCGTGATGTTCCCAAGACCTTGGTGTGGGAATTAGCCAGGTGGCGAAACGAACATGCGCGCCGTCAGGGTTTGACTGCCCCTATCCCCGAAAACTCGATAACGAAACCACCCTCCGCGGAATTGCGTCCGGGGCAAGTCGACCAAGATACCCTGCCCGAATACGACGACCTCGACCAGATGCTCGATGCGTACATCACGCATCGACGCAGTGCCGAAGAGATTGTTGCACTGGGTTTTGATCGTGCAACAGTGGAGCGCGTCATTTCCTTGGTGGATCGTTCAGAGTGGAAGCGCCGTCAGGGCGCAATCGGACCCAAAATTTCCGAAATGGCCTTTGGTCGTGACCGTCGCCTGCCCGTCACTTTCACCCGCTAACTAGACTGAAATCATGAGCGTTCACCCAGATCCCACTTCCGAGGCCGTCCTCAAACGTGTCCGCACCCGCCACTTTGCTCAGGCAAAGGCCAACGGAATCAAAATCACGGGCCTCACCAGCTATGACACACTCACTGCGCAAATCTTTGATGAAGCAGGGATCGACTTCCTTCTGGTTGGCGACTCTGCCGGAAACACCGTTTTGGGTTATGACTCCACGTTGCCCGTCACCGTCGATGAACTGATTCCCCTGACTCGTGCTGTAGCGCTGTCCGCCAAACGTGCTTTTGTGATTGCCGATATGCCTTTTGGTTCGTATGAGGAAAGCGCGGAGCACGCACTTCGCACCGCAATGCGGTTCATGAAGGAAACCCACGCTCACGCCGTCAAGCTTGAAGGTGGCGTGCGCAGTGTGGATCAGATCCGCCGCATCGTCGAATCAGGCATCCCCGTCATGGGCCACGTGGGCTTTACTCCGCAGAGCGAACATGGCCTCGGCGGCCACATGATTCAAGGACGTGGCGAGGCTGCTGACGCAGTCCTAGCCGATGCCCAGGCCGTTGAAGCTGCGGGGGCGTTCGCGGTTGTGCTGGAAATGATTCCTGCGGAACTTGCTGCACGCATCACGGCAGAACTCACGATCCCCACCATCAGCGTGGGTGCAGGTGCCGACACTGATGGTCAACTCCTGGTCTGGACAGACTTTGCAGGGCTTAACACCGGTCGCGTACCCAAGTTTGTCAAGCAGTATGCAAACCTGTCAGGAGTGCTCAGCGACGCCGCCAAGGCATTCAAAGTAGATGTGGAATCAGGAGCCTACCCAGGACCTGAACACAGCTACGAAGACAACTAAGGCTTAGTGGCCTTCGCGCTCAGCGCGCTCTTCCGCTTCCCAGCGGTCACTGTTCTCACGAAGCTTCTCCATGGCGTGCTCTGCTTCGTGTGCAGTCTCAAAAGGACCGACGCGGTCACTCGAGGGTGAGAGGAAACCCTTCTCCACCGACTTGGTGTGCAGGTTGTACCAAAACATTTCACTGGGCTTGTCAGTCATAGACTAAATCCTATGCCTAGAGACGCAGCAGGGGTTTTAATTCCCGGAACATTAAGCCCTGAGCGTGCCGTACCCGGCACCATCGCTCGTCCGCCCTACGTCGGCAAAGCAACTCCCCCAGCCCATCAGGGCGGGGATGTGTACGACGCCGAGATGATCGAGAAAATTCGTCGCGCTGGAAGAATATCTTCCCAGGCCCTTGACCTCATCGGCACACAGTTGGTCCCCGGCATGACCACGGACGAGATTGACCGCATGGGGCATGAATTTGTTCTTGATCACGGCGCGTACCCGTCCACACTGGGTTATCGCGGCTATCCCAAGTCATTGTGCACAAGCCTCAATGAAGTTATTTGCCACGGCATCCCTGATGACACTGTCCTTCAGGAAGGTGACCTCGTCAACGTAGACATCACCAGCTATCTCGATGGTGTGCATGGCGACACCAACAGAACGTTCATTGTCGGAAACGCTTCCCAGGAAGTCGTAGACCTCGTAGAACGCACTGAGGAAGCCTTACGTCGGGGAATCAAGGCTGTTGCGCCAGGCCGTGAAGTCAATGTGATTGGCCGCGCAATCGAGTCCTACGCCAAGCGTTTTGGCTACGGCGTTGTGCGCGACTTCACCGGACATGGTGTGGGAACCAGCTTCCACTCTGGTCTCATCATTCCCCACTATGACTCTGCGCCGTTGTATAACGACGTGATGGAAGTAGGGATGGTTTTCACCATTGAGCCCATGTTGACCCTCGGGACACACGAGTGGGATCAGTGGGCAGATGACTGGACCATCACGACTCAAGACAAATCGTGGACTGCCCAGTTCGAACACACCCTCGTCGTGACCGAAACCGGCGCCGACATCCTGACACTCTCGTAGTGAGACAACACAGTAGGAGTGATTTGTGCGCGCACTAGCTATCGGCATTGACATTGGCGGAACCGGCATCAAGGGCGGCCTGGTTGATGTCATCTCCGGGGAACTCGTAGGAGAGCGCGTCCGCATAGCTACTCCGGCAGGCGGCGAACCTGAAGACATTGCCCGGGTTGTCGCCGACGTCATCGACGAGCTGCATGCTCCCGCCCATGTTCCCGTGGGAATCTGCTTCCCCAGCTCTATTCGCCATGGCATCACCATGTTGGCAGCCAATATTTCACAGCGCTGGATTGGTTTTGAAGCAGAGAAGTTCTTCGAGGAACAATTAGGACGCAACATTCACTTCGTTAATGACGCCGATGCTGCCGGGTATGCAGAAGTGGTCTACGGCGCAGCCAAAGACCAGGAAGGGCTCGTCATCATGACTACTCTAGGAACCGGCATCGGTGGGGCCATGATTTACAACGGTGTGCTCATTCCCAACGCAGAACTCGGACACCTTGAACTTGATGGCTTCGATGCCGAAAAGCGTGCCTCCGGCGTTGTGAGGGAACGAGAAGGCCTGAGCTACCCTGAGTGGGCGACGCGTCTCCAGCGCTACTACAGCCACCTAGAGATGCTGTTCTCCCCGGAACTGTTCATCGTCGGTGGAGGAGTATCGAAGAGTTACGAGAAATTCCTACCACTACTGGACCTCCGGACACCCATCGTGCCAGCACAGCTGTTCAACAAGGCAGGCATCATGGGTGCTGCTCGCTTGGCCTACGACTTGGCCTAAAGGAATGGGCCGGCTATTACGCCGGGTTCTGTACGGTTTCCCGTGACGGCCATCTATCTCGGAATTACGTTGCCGCAATTCTCTAGCGGTCTACCCGAGAACTCAGCGAGTAGCTTCACCGTTCTCTGTCTGACCTTGCTCCGGGCGAGGTTTACCTAGCCAGCCTGGTCGCCCAGACTGCTGGTGGTCTCTTACACCACCGTTTCATCCTTACCTCCGGCGAACCGGAGGCGGTTTACTTTCTGTTGCACTGTTCTCGCGGGTTACCCCGGGTGGGAATTACCCACCGCCCTACTCTGTGGAGCCCGGACGTTCCTCGGGGATGAAGCGAACTTCACTCACGCGACCGTCTTGCCGACCCATTCGAAATAAGTCTACGACTCGAAGGATTCCCGAATGTCCATGGATTTGTTTGCCGCAGCATCGGCCAAGGCGTTTTGCAGGCGAGGAACCCACTCATACGTCACCGCACGGTTCCCAATGATGTCACGAGCTTTCGCCGCGAGCACAGCCATATCGGGGTGCTTGATTTTCCACCGGCCTGACATTTGTTCCACAACGAGCTTGGAATCCATCCGCACGTGGACGAGGGCGCCGGGATCAATGGCGTATGCCCGTGTGAGGCCCGCAACCAGGCCGTTATATTCGGCCACATTGTTCGTGGCGATGCCAACATAGACACCGACAGAGCTGAGCACCTGCTGGGTTTCGCCATCGATCACCACAGCACCTCCGGCAGCAATGCCAGGGTTACCTCGGGAGCCACCATCGGCTTCAATAATGAGCTGGCGGGGCATTACAGTCCAGATTCACTCGTGCGAACAAGAATGCAGGAACTGTCAGGGCATATCACCACGTCATCCGGCGCTGCTGCACGAATCGCATCCAAATCGGTGGATGTTAGTTCAACGCCGCTTCCGCCCGTGACTCGCCGGGTAAGCAGAGCAGCTCCGATCCCATAACGTGCACGCTGACGTTCATAGAGCTCAATGAGCTCAACGGGCAGACCAGCTGCGAGTTCGGTGCGCGCAAATTGTTCGCGAGTATGTTCTGCATCTATCTCTGCCTGGCGGGCTTCGATCGCGCTAGCAAGTGCAGCACGGCGAGCGTCAATGGCATCGCGCTCCACGACCACATCCGCCACAGAAACTTCAGCATCTTCCACGTTTTGCATCACGATGAGTTCTGCTTCTTCGAGGTTGCCCTTGCGAGTGGCCAGTGAAGCTAACTCTGCTTCGAGTGCTTGGAGCTCTTTGGCAGAGGCAGCACCGCTTTCGCGTTCTTTGTCCTTGGTGATGCGTTCGTCGACGACCCGAACATCATCTTCGAGTCGTGCGAGTTCAATCTTGGCGTCCTCGAGTACTCCCTGGGCTGCAACCAACGACTGAGAGAATTCTTTGAGCGTGACCAGCACAGCGTCAAGCTCAGCCTGTTCGGCAATGTTTTTGCGCGAGTGGGTCAACTGTGTAATGCGGTTATCGTGCTCCTGCAGTGCGAGCAGAGCGAGTTGATCTTCGGGGCGTGCTTTCACGACACTTCTCTCGTTGAGTTATAGGTGGTACGGGTGGAACGTATATCTCTACTGTACGACGAGGAAGTCCCACGGATCAGTCCGCAGGTCACTGACATCGACCTCAATATCTGGGAATTCGGTCTTCAGTTGCGTTGCAGCGACGTCGAGCCAGAGCCATTCCGACGCCCAATGCGAGACATCAATTAGCGCAGGTCCTCCCGTCACACATGCTTGTTCTCTCGCTTCCTGCGCAGGGTGATGGCGAAGGTCCGAGGTGATGTAGACATCAGAGCCCACAACAGCCTCTGTGGAAAGGAGTGAATCCCCCGCCCCGCCACACAAGGACACACGGTTCACAACAGCGTTGAAGTCCCCTGAAACCTTTACTCCGCCTGCGGTGTTGGGGAGTAGTTCGGCCAGTTGACGCGCCAGTGCACCCAATGTGAGGGATTGCGAGAGGTTTCCCACACGGCCAATACCCGTTCCCGGTGCACTACCCGGGGCCAGCGGCGATGTGTCCTGGAGACCCAGGTGGCGTGCAATCACGTCAGAGACACCCTGCTCGACCACGTCTGCATTGGTATGAGCCGCAAGGAGAGCAACATTACCCCGAATGAGTTGGCCGATGAGCTTGCCCTTATAGCGTTCTTCCGCGACGCTCGTGACACCACGCATGAGTAGGGGGTGGTGAGTGAGCAGAAGATCTGCCTGAACATCCAGTGCCTGCTCCACGGTGGAAGACACAGCATCCACCGCGAGAAGAATACGTTTCACCGGCTGATCAAGATTCCCCGAGACAAGGCCTGGGGCATCCCACTCTTCAGCGCCAGAAAGTGGCCAGAGGGTGTGTGCATAGTGCACGACGTCGCGAAGTATTGTCACGAGTCGAGCCTAGTCTTCTGCGCTTACTCCGAAAACGAGTTCGTCGAAGCTAGGTCGCGGAGCAAAGGAGCTCACCGGCGACGAGGAGCGGAAAACTGGTGAAGTGAACTCTTCGGCCACGACCTCGACGCTTTCTTCCTCAACTACGGGAGCGTAGAAGGCGGGTGCAGGTTCTTCCACAGGTTCTAAGTGCGGAACAGCCTCAGTAACCGCCTCCGAAGTGAGGGGTTCCGCACTGACGGTTTCTGCAACAACAGCAGCTGTAAAAACTTCGGCAAAAACACTGGGTTCTTCAACAGGTGGAAGCACGTGATCGACGGACGTAACATCACCGAACATGTGTGGAATCGGGTCGACGCCTGCAGTCGCTGCAACCGTTGTTGCCACTACTTCCCCATCGATACTAATTTCTGACATCACTCGCGCAGCAACGACGTGTGCGTCTTCCACGACAACCCCATCAAAAATGACAGGTTCAGTGAAGACTTCTTCCACGACAGTGTCTTCCACGATGAGGTGCTCATCCACTACTGATGCAGTGACTACTTCTTCAGCCAGGTAGGTGATCGGTTGTGTGTGACCCAGAGAATCAAAATCGACGACCTCAGAGACGACCGTCTTTTCAACAACGATGTCAGAAACCTGTTCGAGTTCCGTCGTGTCTTCCAGTAGGGCGCCAAACAGCGCGGCAATTCCCTCATCCTCTTCCTCATCCTGAATCTGAGGAAAGATCTCTTCGACAGCGGGTTCGAAAACAGGAGCAGGTTCTTCGACAGTGCTCAGTGCATAAACTTCGGGTGCTGGAGGTGCAGCGGGGGCATCACCGCGCAGGACACGCATCTGGTCTTCCAGAAGGCGTGCAAGTTGCTCATCAGACAAGGGTTCAAAAGATGAACCGGTGTTCTCGGTCATACTTTGCCTCCTTGCGTGTGCCGAGGGAAAATCCCCTCAGAGCACACTACTTGACCCATTCGGTTAACCCAAAAGCTTAAAGCCAATAACTCACAGCGCTCGAGAAACAGAAAGAGCGTCACGCTTTTGCGTGACGCTCTTTCGCACGAGTGGGCCCTACCGGGCTCGAACCGATGACATCCACGGTGTAAACGTGGCGCTCTACCAACTGAGCTAAAGGCCCGTGCTCGAAATATATTACAGGGTTTCGAGGACTGCTTTGTACGCAGCCAGGTCTCGAGGCTGTCCAGGCTCGGTCACGAACTGAGCAACGAGGTTTCCATCGGTGCCCACAACGAAGGTTCCGCGGTTCGCAAAGCCCTTGTCCTCAAGGAATACACCGTACTGTGATGCAACCGCACCGTGGGGCCACATGTCAGACAGTAGCGAGAAGTCATACTTTTCCTGTTCAGCGAAGACGCGCAATACGAAGCTCGAGTCCACCGAGATGGCGAGAAGTTCGACGTTCTTATCTTGGAAGGCGCTGAAGTTATCACGCAGTTCGCACAGTTCGCCCGTGCAGATGCCAGTAAACGCCAGTGGGTAGAAAACAACCACGACAGGCTTGACGCCACGGAACTGGGACAGTGTGACAGCTTCACCGAACTGGTTATTCAGGGTGAAATCGGGGGCTGGTGCGCCAATAGTCAAGCTCATCAGGGAAACTCCTTGTTTTGTGGGAAGACAACAGCACAATCATAGATGCGTTGAGACTTTATCCATATGAGTTGTGATTTCAGGGGAAAGTCCACTGCTCGATAGAGTGTTCTCATGCCAAAAGCTGTAACCCAGCAGGTATTTCCCTCCACTACAAAATACGGACATGATCTGTCCAGAAGAAAGAGGTTGTTGTGACGGTTAACGACCAGGATCCCTACTCAGTCACCAACTACGACGCCGATCCGCAAGAGACTGCGGAATGGAACGAATCACTTGATGGCGTTGTCGCCTCACAGGGACACGAACGTGGTCGCGAGATCATGCTCAGCCTGTTGCGCAGATCGAAGGAACTGCACCTGGGTGTGCCGATGGTTCCCACCACCGACTACCTCAATACCATTGCGCCCGAGAACGAACCAGAGTTCCCCGGTGACGAAGAAACCGAACGTCGCTATCGCGCATGGATCCGCTGGAACGCCGCCATGCTCGTGCACCGCGCACAGCGTCCCGGTATCGGTGTCGGTGGACACATCTCGAGCTATGCCTCATCGTCTTCACTCTACGAAGTTGGGTTCAACCACTTCTTCCGCGGCCAGGATCACCCTGGTGGTGGAGATCAAATCTTCGTGCAGGGCCACGCCTCCCCCGGTGTGTATGCACGTGCGTTCCTCGAGGGTCGCCTGAATGAAAGCCAGCTTGATGGCTTCCGCCAAGAGAAGTCCCACGCGGGTGGTGGACTCTCGTCCTACCCACACCCTCGCCTCATGCCTGACTTCTGGCAGTTCCCCACTGTGTCGATGGGTTTGGGCCCCATCAACGCGATTTACCAAGCACAGCTCAATCGCTACCTCACCAACCGTGGCATCAAGGACGCATCTGACCAGCAGGTTTGGGCATTCCTCGGCGATGGCGAGATGGATGAGGTTGAAGCGCGTGGACAACTCCAGGTAGCAGCCAATGAAGGTCTCGACAACCTTAACTTCGTGATCAACTGCAACTTGCAACGCCTCGACGGCCCCGTGCGCGGTAACGGAAAGATTATCCAGGAGCTCGAAAGCTTCTTCCGCGGTGCGGGCTGGAACGTCATCAAGGTTATCTGGGGTCGCGAATGGGACTCGCTATTAGAGAAGGATGATGAAGGTGCCCTGCGTACTCTCATGAACGTCACTCCCGATGGCGACTTCCAGACCTATAAGACCGAAGACGGCGCCTTCGTTCGTGAAAACTTCTTTGCACGTGATCCTCGTGCACTCAAACTCGTCGAGCACATGAGTGACGACGATGTCTGGAAGCTCAAACGCGGTGGCCACGACTACAACAAGGTCTATGCCGCATTCAAGGCTGCCTCCGAACACAAGGGCCAGCCCACTGTCATCTTGGCGCACACCATCAAGGGTTACGGTCTGGGTAAGCACTTCGAAGGCCGCAATGCGACCCACCAGATGAAGAAGATGAAGCTTGATGACCTCAAGCTCATGCGTGACTTCCTCAAAATCCCCATCACGGATGCTGTCCTCGAGGCAGATCCGTACATGCCTCCCTACTACAAGCCTGAAGACAACGATCCTCGCATGCAGTACCTGCACGATCGTCGTCGTGCACTCGGCGGCTACGTTCCTGAACGCCGCACCACCTATACCCACGTTCCACTTCCGGAACAGAAGACCTATGACATCGCAGCCAAGGGTTCGGGTGTTCAAGAAGTTGCCACCACCATGGGCTTCGTGCGTCTTCTCAAGGACATGATTCGGGACAAGGAATTTGGTCCCCGCATCGTGCCCATCATCCCTGATGAGGCTCGCACCTTCGGTATGGATGCGTTCTTCCCCAACGCCAAGATTTACAACCCCAACGGTCAGCACTACATGTCTGTGGACCGCGACTTGCTCCTGGCCTACAAGGAAGACCCCGCTGGAACAATTATCCATGTGGGTATCAACGAGGCCGGCGCGTTGGCAGCCTTCACCGCAGTGGGTACCTCGTATTCCACACAGGGTGAATTGCTGATCCCGATCTATGTCTTCTACTCCATGTTCGGTTTCCAGCGCACAGGCGATGCTCTGTGGCTTGCGGGTGACCAGATGGCGCGTGGTTTTGTGATCGGTGCAACCGCTGGTCGCACCACCCTGACGGGTGAAGGTTTGCAGCACGCCGATGGCCACTCGCCCATCCTCGCGGCGACAAACCCCGCAGTAGTTACCTACGACCCTGCCTACACCTACGAAATCGGACACATCATGCGTGATGGTCTGCAGCGTATGTATGGGGGCACTCACCCAGACCCCAACGTGATGTACTACATCACCGTCTACAACGAGCCCATTGTTCAGCCTGCTGAACCTGAAGGTCTCGACGTTGAGGGTGTCCTCCGCGGTATTTACAAACTCAAGGCCAGCGAGACCGCAGGCACCAAAGCTCAGATCCTTGCTTCAGGTGTATCTGTCCCCTGGGCTCTCGAGGCACAGCAGCTACTGGCGGATGACTGGGGTATCTCTGCAGATGTCTGGTCAGTGACGTCATGGAGCGAGCTCCGCCGCGACGGTGTCGCAGCAGATCACTTCAACATGATGAACCCTGACGCCCCCGAGCAGGTCCCCTATATCACCACCAAACTTGCTGGTGCTGAAGGCCCTTTCGTCGCGGTGACTGACTACAACCACATGGTTCCTGACATGATTCGCCCCTATGTCCCTGGCGATTATGCAACCTTGGGTGCAGATGGTTTCGGCTTCAGTGACACACGTGCTGCAGCTCGACGCTTCTTCACCATTGACGGTCCTTCTGTCGTGGTTCGTACCCTCGAACAGCTTGCAAAGCAGGGCAAGGTTGATCGCAGCGTGATCCGTCAGGCAATCGAGAAATATCGACTCTACGATGTGACTGCAGGAACTACCGGCTCTGTCGGCGGCGAAAGCTAACCTCAGCGGATGACCGCAGGACGAACCAAGGCGGAAACGCTCGCGTGGTTGCGCACCATCTCGGGTGAGCTCTCCACGCTCACGGTCAAACGCTTGGAAGAGGACCTTCCGTGGTATCGGGATATGCCTCCCGGTCGTCGTTCTGCTGTCGGGCTGGTAGCTCAGAACGGTATTACATCGTTCATGAGTTGGTTTGATGACCCGTCGACCACCCCGTGGATTGCTTCTGACGTGTTTGGAGGTGCTCCACGCGAACTGCTGCGTTCGGTCACTCTGCAACAAACTCTGCAACTCATTCGCTGCACAGTCGAAGTTGTTGAAGAACGCATTAAGGGACACGGTGAGGAACTTCGCGAAGCGATCCTTCTGTATTCCCGCGAAATTGCATTCGCAGCCGCGGACGTCTATGCCCGCGCGGCAGAGGCCAGAGGCCTCTGGGATGCTCGTCTCGAGGCACTCGTCGTGGACAGTATTCTCTCCGGAGAATACGACGATGAGTTGCCGAGCCGCATAGCGGCCTTGGGCTGGCAAGGCCGAGGTGAAGTCTGTGTTGTTGTAGGACGAGCGCCCAGACAGCTTGATGTTGACCGGCTTCGTCGCACTGCTCGCCATCTCCATGCAGACATTTTGATTGGCGTGCAAGGCAACCGACTCGTCGTAGTGATTGGCCGGGCAGAGCCCCTCGACGATGACGCCGAGAATTCGACCATGAGCTTCATGGACATCACCACTCAGCTTGAAGCTGACTTTGGTGAAGGTCACCTCGTGGTCGGCCCCGAAGTTCGTTCCCTCGTAGATGCCGTCAGTAGTGCGCGCGCTGCACTCGCCGGCTACTCGGTTGCTGGCGCGTGGCGGGGTGCAACGACACCCATTGCTGCCGACGATCTGCTTCCCGAACGTGCACTGGCTGGTGACCCGCTAGCTCGGGCCACGCTCATTGAACGTATCTACTTACCCTTGAGCGACCAGTCACCTGAACTACTCACCACGCTGCAAAGCTACTTGGATAACGGTCGTTCTCTCGAGGCAACTGCACGCGACTTGTTCGTTCACCCCAACACAGTTCGCTATCGCCTCAAACGCGTGACCGAGGTTATTGGCTGGGATGCAACCGGTCCTCGTGAGGCCATGATTTTGCAATGTGCGTTAATTTTGGGGTCGATCAAAGAGCCACTCAAGCGTGCACGACGCATCGCCTCAACAGCACTGTCTGCAGAGTAGTTTTTTCCGCGGAATCTCGGGGGAATGTAGAGACTCCACAACGAATACCGCGATAGTGTGTCGATGAGTGCACAGCGCTTCGTGTCATCGATTGGAAGACTTAACTCGTGATTGTTGTCGTATGCCCTGGACAGGGTTCGCAGACCCCCGGATTTCTTGAACCCTGGCTAGCCACCCCCAGTGCTCGTGCATTGGTGGAAAGTTTGTCCGACGCTGCAGGTGTTGACTTGGTCACGCACGGCACCATCAGTGATGCAGACACGATCCGTGACACTGCAATTGCACAGCCGCTTATTGTGGCTGCGGGAATCGTGACACTCGATGCGTTGGCAGAAACGGATCACCTGGCCAAAACAGCTGGCATTGCAGGTCACTCAGTGGGCGAATTCACTGCTGCAGCAGGTGCAGGAATCCTTGATGCCACCGACGCTGTGCGCCTCGTGGGCATTCGTGGTCGCGCCATGGCAGATGCTGCTGCCATTGTGCCCACTGGGATGAGCGCCGTGATTGGCGGAGAAGAATCTGACATTCTGGCCGCACTCACCCAGCTGGGTCTCTTCCCTGCCAACTACAACGGTGGCGGTCAACTCGTTGTTGCCGGCGAACTTTCCGCCCTGGCCTCACTCGCCGAAGAGCCCCCTGCAGGATCTCGCGTGATTCCCCTTCAGGTTGCGGGGGCTTTCCACACGTCATACATGCTGGACGCTGTTGAAACCTTGCGTGAGGCCGCAGCAACCGTCAATACTTCGGATGCAACCAAAACCTTGTGGACGAACAAAGATGGTTCCATCGTCACTAAGGGTCAGGAATTCCGTGATCTTCTGGTTGGCCAGGTTTCGTCTCCTGTGCGCTGGGATCTCTGTATGGAAAGCTTCGCCACTGCCGGCGTCACTGGAATCATTGAACTTGCTCCAGCAGGCGCCTTGGTCGGATTAGCGAAGCGTGGCCTCAAGGGCATCCCCACCGTGGCCATCAAGTCACCTGAAGATCTGCCCGCTGCCCGCGAACTGATTGATTCGGTCGCGTAAGCGCCCTGAGTAGAAAGATCCATCATGGCTCACGTGAACCTGAAGCAATCTGAAGGCGCCAAGTTCTCCCGTATCTACGCAATGGGGGCGGCTCGTGGTGACCTCACCGTCACCAACGATGACATAGCCGGACCCATCGAATCTAGTGACGAATGGATTCGTCAGCGAACCGGTGTGATCACTCGTAAGCGTGCATCCAAGAACATCACCGCAGCCGATTTAGCGACAGCTGCCGCCAAGGAAGCAATCAGCAAAGCTGGAATCAGCCCTGAACAAATCGATGTTGTCCTCATCTCGACCATCAGCAACACTGTTCAAACCCCTTCCATGGCCTCGCTGGTAGCTGAGCGCGTAGGAGCTAACCCTGCTGCGGCCTATGACATTTCTGCCGCATGCGCCGGCTACACCTACGGCATCGCCCAGGCCGACTCATTTGTGCGGTCTGGACTTGCCAAGTTTGTTCTCGTCATCGGTGCAGAAAAGCTCAGCGAAATCATTGAGCCCACTGACCGCACTATCTCCTTCCTCTTGGGCGATGGAGCAGGTGCTGCAGTTGTCGGCCCCAGCGACTTTCCCGGTATTTCCAAGAGCGTGTGGGGGTCCGATGGATCTAAGTGGGACGCGGTCGGCATGAACCACACCCTGCTTGAATATCGCGATGGTCACGGAGATGTGGCATGGCCTACGCTGCGTCAAGAAGGCCAAACCGTCTTTCGTTGGGCCGTCTGGGAAATGGCCAAAGTCGCCCAGAAGGCACTGGAAGAAGCCGGAATCACGAGCGACCAGCTTGCCGCCTTTATTCCCCACCAGGCCAACATGCGGATCATCGATGAGTTTGCCAAACAGCTCAAACTTCCTGAATCAGTCGTGATAGCCCGCGACATTGAGACCACGGGAAATACGTCAGCAGCATCCATCCCCCTGGCCACTCACCGCCTGCTCGAGGAACACCCTGAGCTCAGTGGTGGTCTTGCGCTCGAAATCGGTTTTGGTGCCGGTCTGGTCTATGGCGCCCAGGTGGTCGTACTTCCCTAATAAAGCCCCATTTGGCGGGTAAACTAAACCCGGTCAAACGAACCCCCAACAAGGAGATAACAATGGCACTGTCCACCGAAGAAGTACTTGCAGGTCTGGCTGAGCTCGTTAACGATGAAACCGGCATTGCAACCGACACAGTGCAGCTGGACAAGTCGTTCACTGACGACCTCGACATTGACTCAATCTCGATGATGACAATCGTCGTGAACGCAGAAGAGAAGTTCGACGTCAAGATCCCCGACGAGGAAGTAAAGAACCTCAAGACCGTCGGCGACGCAGTTAACTTCATCGTTTCTGCATCCTAAGGATTTCGTAGGCAAGGGCCGGACTGACTGTTCCGGCCCTTACTACAATCCCTCCAGCTCCACCTCCTCTCCCACAGAAAGACTCCACTCATGAGCAAGAAGATTGTCGTCACCGGTATCGGTACTACTTCTCCTCTCGCGGGCAATGCCCCCGAAACGTGGGCTGCCCTGCTCGCCGGTAAGTCCGGTGCACGCAAGCTCGAACAAGAGTGGGTCGAAAAGTGGGAAATCCCCATCAAGTTCGCCGCTCAGGCTGCAGTCCCTGCCGTAGAAATCCTGGAGCGCGTTGAAACAAAGCGCCTCGATCCGTCGTCGCAGTTCGCTCTCATCGCTGGACGTGAAGCCTGGGCAGATGCCGGCAGTCCCGAGGTTGACCCCGGCCGCCTCGCAGTTGACTGGTCAACCGGTATCGGCGGCGTGTGGACGCTCCTGGATGCCTGGGATACTCTGCGCGAAAAAGGTCCTCGCCGCGTTCTACCCATGACGGTCCCCATGCTTATGCCTAACGGCCCCGGAGCCGCAATTGGGATGGACCTTCACGCCAGAGCTGGTGTTCGCACCGTGGTCTCAGCGTGTGCCTCCAGCACAGAAGCCATTGCCAACGCGTATGAACACCTTCAGGCCGGTCTGGCTGATGTCATCATCGCCGGTGGCTCTGAAGCAGCTATCCACCCACTTCCCATTGCATCTTTTGCCGCCATGCAGGCATTGTCTAAGCGCAACGACGACCCTGCCACTGCGTCTCGCCCCTATGACGTCAGCCGTGATGGCTTCGTCCTCGGCGAGGGCGCTGCAGCCCTTGTACTGGAAACCGAAGAGCATGCACTTGCTCGTGGAGCAAAGATTTATGCAGAAGTTGCCGGCGGTGCCGTCACCTCAGATGCGTATCACATCACTGCTCCCGACCCCGAGGGTTCTGCAGCAGCACGAGCCATGCTTCAAGCCCTCGAGCAGGCCGGGGCAACAATCGAAGACGTTGTGCACATCAATGCTCACGCAACCTCAACCCCTGTTGGCGATATTGCGGAATACAACGCCTTGCGTCGCGTATTCGGTGACCACCTGGACAACATCGCTGTGTCAGCGACGAAGTCCTCTACCGGCCACCTCCTTGGTGGCGCTGGTGCGATTGAAGCCATGTTCACGGTATTGGCACTTCACCACCGCACCGCTCCCCCCACCATCAATCTGGAGAACCAGGATCCAGAAATCAAACTCGACGTTGTGACGAGCCCCCGCGCACTGCCCACTGGCGACATTCTCGCCATCAGCAACTCGTTCGGTTTCGGTGGACACAACGCCGTGGTTGCCTTCCGCAGCTATAACTAAGTTCCCCATACGATGCCTCCTGCGTTTTGCAGGTGGCATCGTGGGCTTAACGATCTAGCCGACTTGATGCAGCCAGCGCACGGGTGCCATATCGGAGGCGTAACGGAAGACATCTAATTCTGCATCCCATTGCTCACCCAACGAACGGGTGATGCCGGTGCGAAGTAGATCCGCATCTTGGCCGGCAAAATCCAGGACTGCACGTAAACGGTTCTCGGAAATAATCATGTTCCCTGCAGCGTCTACTGCGCTGTGAAAGATTCCCAGAGAGGGCGTGTGACACCATCGGCCTCCGTCAGTCCCCGGTGATGCATCTTCCGTGATTTCAAACCTCAGGTGATCCCAGCCCAATAACTCACTGGCCAACGCCGCCCCTGAGCCTACTGGCCCTTGCCAGACATACTCTGCCCGCTGCGCACCCGAAAGGATCGGCTGAGGGCTCCAACTCAGGGAGATACCTTTACCCAATACACGACTAATAGCCCACTCAACATGTGGGCTCAGCGCACGAGGCGAAGAGTGGATATAAACCACTCCGGTCGACACTGCCGTCATTTCTTCATCCTTTTCTTGTGTGGTGCGTCTTCCCCTACGACCACATGGATGAATCAATACGTGCGTTTTGAGTTGTGAGTCCAGTGTGACACAGCTTGCAGGCCTCTCACAACGGGGATTTTGACCTTTCAGGCAGTTCACAGAGTGCTGTCTACTCAGTAGAGTGTTTTTATGGCCGTCCGCGAATCTCTCCTTGGATTACTGACCCTCGGCCCCGCCTATGGATTACAGCTTCATGCTGAACTAGCGTCACGTGCACCCCACCGCGCCAAAACAAACGTTGGCCAGGTCTATGGCACTCTTGACCGTCTCAGCACAGCAGGGCTTGTTATTCACGACGGCCTCACCCCAGACGGTTTACCGCTCTACGCGCTGACTTCTGCCGGGAAGAGTGATGCACACACATGGCTTCGTGGCGATGAGCTCACTACCGTTCCTGAATGGGCCGATCTGCAAGACATGGTGCTGATCAGCGCCAGCATAGACAGCAGGGACGCCGAGTTTCTCCTGACTGTGGTCGACAAGTTTTGTCAGCTAGCCTCAGAGCCCTCAGGAAGCACAGAAGCTGACACACTGCACCACCTGGCACATCTGAGGTACCTGGAAGCCGTCCACAACTGGATCAGCGATGTGCGCAGCGCACAAATCCAGCCACAGGCGGGATACGCACTGGGTCGCCCCAAACGAGGACGCCCAGCTAAGTCCTAGCTAGTGCAGAAGCTCACCGGCTTTATTGAGAACATTCTTCTCCCCGGCTTCCACCGCAAAAGGGAATCGATTCTCAGCAGGTGGCATGGGGCAGTTGAAGTTGTAACTAAATGCACACGGTGGCAAGTATGCACGGTTGAAGTCAAGTGTGATGGTGCCATCTGGGTTGGGCGCAACCATCAAAAAACGTCCCACGCTATAGCTAGTGTCACCACTGGTTGCATCAGAGAAAACAATCATGAGCGCCCGGCCTTCTTTGAAGGCAGAGGGCGCGTACTCAACACCCTCGTAGGTGAAGCGGATATCCCCAGGAATCACTTTGTCGCGGCTCGCACCTTGATCTTTAAGGTGAGAGACCTCGACCGCACGACCGCCCTCGATGGGCGTGAACGTTCCGGTAATTACCCAGTTGGGGTTGTAGTCAAAGGCATCAATTGAGCCAAAGTTTTGCAAGTCATCCGAGTTGGAATCCCAGACTCGAAGCGCATAGGCACCGTCTTCGCCTTTGATGATGGTTCCGGTTGTGGTCTCGGTAAAGACGATGGAAGAAGCTGCCTCAGCGTCCTTACCCGTCACGGTAATGAGTCCGTCGACCACGACACCGTCGACCACGATGTTGTCGGCTGCGGTTGCTGTGAGTTGGACACCCTTTTCACCTGTAGGGAGAGCAGACCACAGACCGTTGACCCCCCAGACACTTTCGGTCTCCCCCGGCGCACCATAGAACCACTGGGTATTGACCAAAGCTAGGGAACCTTGGGGCAACACCGCCATCTCGTGGCGTCGACTCCGGAAGAAGGCATAAGCCTCTTGAGGAGTATGAGGAGTGGATGGGGAGGCAGTCGTCTCAGTCACAGTTTTAGATTAGTTCTGAGAAGAAGATCGAGTGCTCAGGCACACCCAAAGGCCGTCAGTGATTCTGGCCATGTGCATCGTGCGAGGTGACCGGAAGTTTGACGACAAGCCGCACACCTCGGCTGTAGTTCTCGAGTTTGTAACTCAGCGAGACACTCTTGAGAAAATGTGAGCCCAATCCCCCCTCCGCAGATGTGTCAAGACGATGCCCGTTATTACTCATGGCTGCCTGAAGTACGCCCACTTCTGGGGAAGTCAAAATAACCGTAGTTTCCGTTGCCTGTCCATGTTTGAGCGAGTTGTTTTGGAACTCGCTGAGCACATCCTCCAATACTCCGAGGGTGACGAGGTCATTGTGGAGTGACTCCAAGGTTTCTTCTGCGGCAGTGTATTTCATCTGGATGAGGCCAGCCCAGTTCTCGTTGATACGGGAGATTGCATCTGCCAAAGATCGCTGTTCAGGGGCAGCAGTAGCAAAATTGATGCTTCGAGAAATAAGTTCCTTGACTTCGGGCATCACGGCATCCGCAGAAATTTTTCCCCCCGAAAGTGAGGCTTTGAGCTTGAGAGCTGCAGCCAACAGGGTTGCCTGCACGTCGTTATGCAACGTCAATGCAAGATTCTTCTGATCAAGCCAGAGTTCAGACTGCAGTCGGACATTGAGCCAATACAACTGGTCGTTGATCTCGGAAACTTCCGTCAACATGCGAACTCGGGAGGCACGCATCCCGCCAGAGGTAGAGACCAAGATCCCGAGCGCCAAACCAAGCGCTGTTCCATAAAGTACGGTACTCCACCCCGTCACCACACCACCAGAGAGGCCAGAAAAGACGACAAAGGTAAAGATCACAGCAGGAATGGAGAAAACAATTCCGATCACCACAATGCGGATTAAATAAGGCAATCGGGACAATTGGGGCGCAATGAATTTCTTAGCCCCCCGGATGAACACATAGAAGATCAGGAGCGAAACCGACCAAGCCAACAGATACGTCCACGAAGCAACCAGAAGTAAAGACGGGGTCGTGAGGAGCGCCGAAATGAGCACCATCACGCCAGGACGGAACGGTGATGCGATTGAGCTGTCGGTGAGATAGGTGCGAAGAGGCACTCGAGGAACTTTAGTTGCATCCTCACCAGAAACAAGGGCCATGGGGTTATCAAAAAGATCGTGACTCAATGGACGCACGACATCCTCGGTGACGTGGAAAAGATCATCCACGATGCTCGAATACGAAGGCGCCGCCTTATCTACTTCGCTCAGCGCGGCTCCCAAGGCAGCAGATATTTGAGCACGGGCATTCTGGATGAGTTGATCACGTGTCCTCAGCAAGTTTTCTTGAGAGGCGTTAATCATTGCTTGAAGCTTGAGCCTCTGGTTGATCAACTCACGATATGTGGATGCATAGGATGCCGAATCGTTGAGCACAGTGGAGACAATTCCAAACAGGACAATGCCGGTACTCAGGCTTCCTGTAATACGAAAGAGCCAGTCAGCCACCGTAGGCAGTCCAACTGCAACAGAGAGCCAGTACAGTGCCACAGCGCGCAACATCTCCGTCGTGGCATACAAAATGCCCACAGCCCAATTTCGTGAAGTCCCCAGGCGTGGAAAGAGGCGATTGATGGCTAACCCCAGCATCGTGAAATAAAACCATGCACCCACAAATGCTGTGGCAGTTATCTGCAAAAGCAGCAACTGGCTCGCAGAGGTATCAGCGATACCGGCGGTGCCAGAGTTGAGGGAAAGGAACAAAAGTACCGGAATGACGATCCACTGAGAAGTTGCCCGTGGACCGCCGAAACGGATGGACCTGCTCCACGAATCCCCACGTGCAAGGTAGGGCTCAGAAACCGGCAGAGTGCTCACAATGGATTAAGCGTACGACGCTGGGCGCGTGGTGTCTTGAAGGAATTCAAGTACCGCGGCAACGCGGGCATTCTTTCCATCCGGAATCCCCAAGGTGTCATAAATTGCGATGAGATGGTTCCCCACCGAGTTGACGGCGATACCCAAGTCATCGGCAATGGTCTGATTGCTATCTCCCCGCGCAACTGAACGCAAGACTTCGAACTGACGGTTAGTCAATGCGGCAACGCCTGTTCCCGAACGGGCCTGTGACCGATTTACGAGCACAGGATCAATGACCGTTTGCCCAGCTGCAGTTGCACGGATAGCAGAAGCCAAAGCATCAATAGATTTGGTTGCACCTTTTGTGAGATAGCTCCACCCCGCCCGGACATCGGTGGGCAACCCCAGGAGCAGTTCAAGCATGTCGCGATCCGAGAGCAACAGCACACCCAGTGTGGGATTGGTTCGACGGAGAGTGATCCCCAGCCCCACTCCATTACCGTCTGGTAATTCGATGTCAAGAATGACAACATCGAGTGCCGCAGAATCAAACCACTTCTTTGCTTCGGCGACGTTGTCAGCAGTGGCCACAACCTCGATGTCTGGCACTTCGGACAGGGCAGCACTCATCAGTTCCAAGAAGAGGGTGTGGTCTTCCACAATCCCCACGCGTATCGACTTTGAAGTGCTCACACTCCTATTATCCGGAGGTCCCGGAGGGGTTTTCCCCTGTCTTGCCTCACTCTTCCAAGAAAAGTGCCGCTCGTGTGAGCGGCACTTGTGTCGTAGGGCGGACGGGACTTGAACCCGTGACCGACGGATTATGAGTCCGCTGCTCTAACCAGCTGAGCTACCGCCCCTTGCGGTGGTACCTGTAAAAGTTTAGTCGTCTGTGAGTTCAGGGTCGGGGTCGACAACCTCGTGGCCCCGATACAGCGCCTCAAAAGTGTCCAAGGTCCGGGTGATGTCATGTCCACGAATGAACTTCAACGAGTTGTTTTTCATACGCAGCAACTCCTCATCATCCGCAGTGAGGACAGTGACAAGCTTGTCGCGAAGATCATCGACGTTATTGGGCTCGAAAAGGTAGCCGTTTTCTCCGTCGTGAATGAGGTGTGGAAGTGCCATCGCGTTTGCCCCCACAATGGGCAAGGCGGTTGCCATGGCTTCCATGGTGGCAATCGATTGCAGCTCGGCTATCGACGGCATGGCAAATACCTTTGCTCGCGTCAGTGATGCCTTGAGTTCATCATCCGAGACATAGCCGGTGAACGTGACTTTATCTGTGATGCCCAGCTGAGCAACCTGTTGTTTCATGGGTTGGAGCTGGTCACCGCCGCCCACGAATTCTAAAGTTGCGTTGAGCTCGGGAGGTAATTTACGGAATGCCTTCAGGAGGACATCGAGTTTCTTTTCACCTGTGATACGCCCGACAAATACGATGCGGTTTTCAACATGTGTGTCGAAATTGGGGGTGTAGTGGTGAGCATTTATTCCACACGAGATGGCATGCACGTCAGTGAGATGCGTGTATTCCTCGAGGAAATTGGCCGCGCGTCGAGTCGGGGTGGTGACCGCCTCTGCCCGCCCAAAGGTACGTGCAGCTGCCTTCCACACCAGGCGAATGACGCTTTTTTGCGTGGGCTTGGGCAACAGCGTGAACTGCAACATGTTCTCTGGCATGAAGTGGTTGGTGCCAATAATGCGGATACCCCGCAATTGTGCTTCCTTGGTGAGGCCACCGCCCACAATGATGTGGGACTGAAAATGCACCACATCTGGTTTAAAATCGTCGAGTACTCGTGCGCTGTTCTGCCGCACACGCCAGGGCAGCATGTAGCGTAACCAGTCGTGGGGGTACCAACGCCAGCTCTTGATCCGATACATGGTCATGGGTTGACCTTCGTGGGTTTCCACCCATGTGCCGGACTTTCTGCCGGCGGCAGGGGCCATCACACGAACATCATGTCCACGTTCAACCAGGCCAGCTGCCAGACGTTCGGCAAATTTAGCCGCACCGTTGACATTTGGACCGAAAGTGTCACACCCGATAAGGATGCGTAAGGGCTTCGGCATAGTGCCTTTAGTTTACGGACTTGGACTTGTTCAGAGCCTCTTTAGCCCCGTGTGCCGTGGCTTTAACCTTGGCCTTTGATTCTTCCGTCGCGTTCTTCAAGCCTTGCTTAGCTTCTGCCGTAGCTTCCGCAACGGGGTCGTGTGCATCAGGGTGGTATTTGGCTAACATGAACACGCCAATGATGGCGAGCACACCCGCGACGATATACCCGACAGCCGCCCACATGGGCGCCTGAGAGGCTTCGTCCAGAATGACGATACCGATCGTGACCGCCACGATGGGGTCAATCACCGTGAGACCGGCGATGACCAGGTCTGGTGGTCCCGACGAGTAGGCGTTCTGGACAAAGAGTGCGCCCAAAATAGTTGCTGCAAGCAATGCGGCCAGGCAAGCCCAGGTGAGCCAATCCATAGTGTCGTGCGTAATGCTCGTAATGACAACCTTGGCCAAGGTAGCGACAAAACCGTATAAGACTCCGGCACCCACGATGTAGTAGAGCGCGGAGAGGTGCTTGCGATAGACCAGGAACAGTGCACCAAAGACGGCCAGCACACAGACCAAAATGATCAAAATCTCAGCGAGATCAGCTGATGACATCGGTGCATTAACTGCGGTAAATGCCGCAATGGTCACGAAAATACCGATACCACCGACCGACAATGCAATGGCAATGATTGATTCTTTATTGAGCTTCGTTTTCGTCACACGCGAGTTCAATACCGCAGTGATCACAAGAGCTACAGCGCCAATGGGCTGCACGACAATAAGCGGTGAGAAACCCAAAGAAATCAGCTGGAAAACAATAGCTGCACCTAACAGAAGCGTTCCGGTCAACCACGAGGGCCGCTTGAACAAGGCCATGAACTGTGTGAAGTTCAGCGAGGTGGAAGGTGCTTCAGAATCCCCGACTTTATTGACGCCACGGTGTTGGAGCTGTGCTCCAACAGACATCAGGATGGCCCCCACCAAAGCGAACGGGATACCGATCAACTGTGCTGGTTCTACCGTCACCTGCGCCAGATCAGGTAAATCGGAGAAATGCATAGCTCAACGCTATCGCCCCTCGTTGCAAATAGGCTGGAGGCATGACCGTTCTTCCCATTGTTATCTCCGGCGAACCTGTACTTCACGAACCGGCAGCACCCGTCACTGCATTTGATGACACCCTGCGCCAGCTCGTGGCCGATATGTTCGACACGATGGATGAGGCGCCTGGTGTGGGCCTCGCAGCACCCCAGGTGGGGGTCGGTTTGCAAGTTTTCGTCTATGACTACGCCGAAGATGACGGAACGCCCCGACGGGGCGTGGCAATCAACCCGGAACTCTTTATATCCCCCCTCGAAATTCGCGACACCACGGATGCAGATGATGAGGGGTGTCTGTCCTTCCCCGGTGAGCGCTTTCCTCTCGTCCGTGCCGAAAAGGCGATTCTGCGTGCTGTAGATCTGGACGGAAAACCCTTCATCATCGAATGCGACGGCTGGTTTGCGCGCATCCTGCAACACGAATTTGATCACTTACTGGGCTATCTCTATATCGACCGCCTCGATTATGAATTCAACAAGCAGGCCAGCAAGATCGAGCGCAAGCGCGGCTGGGGCAAGCCTGGCAAGAGCTGGATGCCCGGTGTCGATAACCTCGACGACTAAGCCATCCAACCGAGTTGTCGCAACACAACGGCAACGATGCCCGCTGCGGCGACCACGATAATGAATGGCACACGCAGGGCAAACAACCCCGCAGCAACGAGCACTGCCGGAACACGGGCATCTAAGACGACGTCCTGACCTGCACCCAGTGTCTGCACAGCAACTAAAGCTGCAAGCATTGCCACCGTCAACAAATTGGTCACCCGGGTAAAGCGGGGCTTTTCCAAGAATCGTTGAGGGACGAGATAACCGGTGTATTTGAGCGCAAACGCCAAAACAGAAGCAATGATAATGATGGGCCAGAGGTTCATCGGGTACCCTCCCCGTGCTCGGGGTGGAAACTCGGGGTATCCCCCGGGTCCGGAGAATCATCGGGTTGAACGCCGTGAGAGTAGGGACCTGACGGGGGTTCCCGGTGTAGCCAGTTTGTGAGGCCAAACACGAGCGCGACGACGGCAGCGGCAAGAACGGGAACTCCCGGTGCACTCACGGGGATCAGCACTGCGGCAAGAACTGCAGAGACCATGGCAACGACCGAGGCCTGCAGCTGCTTCAACCTGGGCCACAACAATCCCACAAATGCAGCCGCTGCGACGGCATCCAGGCCAAATTGGCTAACATCCCCGATGAGATTACCCAGCAGAGCCCCTGCAAAAGTGGCGACGTTCCAGCCGATATAGATAGCAATACCGGTAGCCCAGAAACCGACTTTTTGGGCACTAGGTTCCTCTTGGGCAATAGCGACAGCAGTTGATTCGTCAATGGTGATCTGAGCTGCAGCAATTCTGCGCCACCATGGCCCCCCACCGACGATCGGTGCTACCCGCATGGAATAGATCCCATTGCGCAGACCGAGGAAAGTACTCGAGACGATGGCTGGCACTCCCGCTGCGGCTCCCCCCGAAGCAAGGATGCCAATGACAGCAAACTGTGACCCGCCAGAGAACAGCACAAGGCTGAGGAAACAGGTCTGCCAGATATCGAGACCCGCAGCGACGCTGAGGGCACCAAAAGACACCCCGTATGCGGCCACAGCGATACCGACCGAGATTCCTGTGCGGAGGGCACGCTTATCAGCAACAGTTAGTGCCACAACGCCTCCTTGGGATGATCAGCTCCCACGCTAGCGAGCATCTGAGGCAATGTAAAAAGCCCCCGGTCGTGGAGGACCAGGGGCTTCGCTCCCCGACATGGACTCGAACCATGAACCTACGCATTAACAGTGCGTTGCTCTGCCAATTGAGCTATCGGGGATTGCTTTTAGGCGTTTTTATATTACCCCAAATACTCGGGCGCAAAAACCGCACAGGGTCCACCTGCCACTAATAACCGGCAGAGGGGTCCACAACCCCTGTGAAACGTTCGCCTGCGAGGAAAGCGGTGACATTTGATCGAATACGTTCCGCCAACAGCGGGGCTGTCATCTCGGGTGTATCAGCCATATGCGGGGTGATCAGAATGTTTTCTGCGGTCCACAGTGGATGACCATCAGGAAGTGGCTCCGGCTCTGTGACATCGAGCGCCGCACCAGAAATCTTTTCTGCATTCAGCGCAACGACCAAGGCATCGGGATCGACCAGCGGACCCCGGGCAATATTGACCACAACTGCTGACTTTTTCATCAGTGCCAATTCTTTTGCCCCGATGAGATGACGGGTCTCACCGGTTAGCGCCGCCGCAATGACGACAACATCTGCACTGATGAGGGCTTTGTCGAGGCGGTCGGTCGTGACGGTACTGAACGCTCCGGGAACCTGCCCCGCAGAGCGCCGAACCACCGTGATGGTGACGTCGAAAGGCTCTAGCAATCGAATCAACTCGCGTGCGATGCCTCCGGCACCAATGATGGTGATGTTTTTTCGATACAACGAGATGCCGCGAGGCACTGCATCCCAGCTGGTGGCGCGTGCACGGCGGGGCAAGGCGCGCAGCAGCGCCAACGTCATCGCCAGGGCATGTTCTGCTACCGGCTGAGCATATGAGCCTTTCGCGCTGGTAAAGACCAGTCCTGGCCTGGCACATCGTGTCAACACGTCCGCATACGCATCCACCCCAGCCCACGGTAATTGCACCCAGGTCAACTGGGGATTGGCGTCCAGTACTTCACCGAGTTCGGCAGATTTTTTATAGGACAGCCAGATGAGACCACGAGTCTCGGCATTGAGCTCTGAAACCACTCCCCCTGCAGACTCCACAGCGTCGAGAAAAACTGTGGTGCCTCCGGGCGTGCCATTGTCTCGTCGTTCCGGCAAAATAGCGATCGGCCCTGACTCAACTCGTGGAGCTAATTCAGCAGCATGCTCATCACCTAACACAGCGGCATGCTGTGGAATCTCACAAACACAATCCTTTTGGCGAATCTTCATGCTTAATCCTGACGCAGGGAACGGCGTTTGGTTTCAAGTTCGAGCAGTTCCCGCTGAATTTCACGGCTTACTTCGCCCTGATCCACGCTGGTGCGCTGCAGACGACCGACCAGTTCTGACTTCCGTCGAACCAAATCCCGTTCGATCAAGGAGATGACGACGCCCCGGCAATAGACCTCTGTCTGATCTGCTCCGTTTTGTGGCAAGGGGGCAACTGCCAGCTGGGTGAGAAGAGGCTTGAAATCTTGTGGAAGATCGCTCTGGATCCTGTCAAGCCAAGTTTCCCCTCCTAATTGCGTCACATTCGCACCAATGGCATCCCGCAGTGTGGCTAGGTTGGGATCCATAATCGCTACCTGCGTGGCATCAACAGCCAACTCGGCTCCTACCAGCTCAGGGAATTGGATGAGAGCCATCAGTGCATCTCGCTCAAGCCTGGTTGAGGGATCATTCCTCAGTTCAAAGACTCGAGGCCCTGTGGGTTCACTAACCGGACCAGACAAACCCGTCACAGGCTCACCCGAGACGCCTGAGGGCCGGGCAGAGGCTGCACCGGCGTAGCCTTGGCGCGCACCCTCAGAGGTGGTTTGCATCCCCTTAGATCGCGAAGCTTTAACCGCGTTTGACACTGCGACCTGCGCTTCGGAAACGTCCACACCGGTTAACCGTGCAAGCTCACGGGTGTAACCAGGGCGCAGCGCCGAATCACGAATATCTGCCACAACCGGAGCAGCTTCACGGAGGGCAGCTACACGACCCTCTACGGTGTCGAGGTTGTAGTTCTTCAACATCTGGCGGATCACGAACTCGAACATGGGTACCTTGGCATCCATGAGATCGCGAACAGCTTGTTCTCCTCGGGCAAGACGAAGATCACAGGGATCCAGGCCTTCGGGGGCCACCGCAACAAAGGTCTGTGCCGCAAAACGTTGCTCTTCAGCAAAGGCCCGCATCGCGGCCTTTTGACCAGCCGCATCAGGATCGAAAGTGAAGATCACTTCACCGAGACCTGAGTCATCTCCCATGATGCGGCGTATGAGTTTGATGTGCTCGACGCCAAAGCTGGTGCCACAGGTAGCCACTGCCGTCGTCACGCCAGACAAGTGGGCAGCCATCACATCGGTATACCCCTCAACCACAACCACTTGTCGCGTCTTGGAGACATCTCGCTTGGCAAGGTCTAACCCATAGAGCACCTGCTGCTTGTGATACACCGGAGTCTCCGGAGTATTCAAATACTTTGGTCCAGGATCATCATCGAAGAGTTTGCGCGCACCAAAACCTATAGTTTGACCAGTCACGTCACGAATAGGCCAGATCACACGACCACGGAAGCGGTCGTAGACACCCTTTTCACCCTGAGAAAGCAAACCTGCCTGAAGTTGTTCTTCCTCGGTGAAGCCCTTCCCTTTGAGGTGGTCGCGCAGCTCATTCCAGGCCTTGGGGGCAAAACCTAAGCCAAAACGTTCTGCAGCAGCTTTGTCAAAGCCCCGCTCGCCGAGGAACTTGCGTCCCTCTGCAGCACCTGGCGTGGCCAGCTGAGCAACAAAGAATTCCGCAGCTGCAGTGTTGGCTGCCAGGATGCGGGAACGATTGCCCGATTCACTGGGCTTCCCGGAACCTTCTTCATAGTGCAGCTCAAAATTGATGCGTTGCGCCAAACGCTCGATGGACTCGGTAAAGCTGAGATGGTCCATCTTTTGAATGAAGGTGTAGACATCTCCCGATTCCCCACAGCCAAAGCAGTGAAAATATCCCACCGTGGGGCGCACGTGAAAGCTCGGAGAGCGTTCATCATGGAAGGGACACAAGCCCTTCATTGAGCCCACACCAGCGCTTTTGAGAGAGACGTAATCTCCCACAACATCGGCAATATTGACGCGTTGTTTGAGTTCTTCCACGTCTGCTTGACGGATACGGCCGGCCATTAGGCAATCACCTGTGAATTCGATCTGCCAGTGCACAGGCGGTCATGCCAGGCAAAGGCAGACTGGTCGGTCAAGCTGGCCACTTGGTCGATCACAATCCGGCGGCGCACTGCCTCATCGGTGGTGTGGTTCCAGTCATCTGCAAAGTGGCGATCAAGAACAGCAGGCCCTTGCTCAAACAGCGTGTTGCACAAATCCGTGAGTACTTCACGCTGCCGGGTGTACACGGGCTGGCGAGAGTTCGTCGTCATGACATAAGCCGCAACGATGCCTTTGAGCACAGCAATCTCGGCACGAACTCCCGCAGGCACGATGACGTTTCCGCCAAAGCGCACGAGGTTTTGCTGTGGATGCTCCTCGCGAGTGGCATGGACAGCAGCGTGTGCAAAGCGGCCAATGAGCTGACTCGTGAGGTTTTTGAGCTTGGCTTGAGCCACACGCGACCCATCCCAGTTATCTACCCACACATCCAGGTTGTCGAGGCGGTCGAATGCGGCGACGAGTTCCTCATGCGTGAACTCTCCCCCAATCCACTCAAACATGGAGTCGACGAGTTCATCATGATTGACACGTGCACCCAGCTCTCCTGCGTCGACGTAGCCGTTGAAGATGGCGTCCTCGAAGTCGTGCACGGAGTATGCGATGTCATCGCTGAGATCCATCACCTGTGCTTCAATACACCGTTGTCGATCAGGTGCGCCCTGTCGCATCCATTCAAAGACATCGAAGTCATCGGCGTAGAAACCAAACTTGGCACGGCCAGTGGGGTCCATCACTGCCTGTTGCTCAGGCCAGGGATACTTCGTGCTGGCGTCCAGGCTGGCGCGTGTCAGGTTGAGTCCAAAACTGCGCCCGTTGGTGCCAAAGACTTTAGGTTCGAGACGCGTGAGCAACCGCAATGTTTGAGCATTGCCTTCAAATCCACCAATATCCGCACACCAGGCATTCAACGCCTTTTCACCATTGTGACCAAAAGGTGGATGGCCAATATCGTGAGCCAAACTTGCCGTATCCACGACATCTGGATCGAGACGCAGGCGACCCGCAATTTCACGGCCAACCTGGGCAACTTCCAAAGAATGCGTCAGACGGTTGCGCGCAAAATCTAGACCTGCCGTAGGGCTGAGCACCTGAGTTTTGGCAGACAGTCTGCGCAACGCACTGGAGTGCAGCAGGCGTGCCCGATCACGGGCAAAGTCACTGCGCCTGGAGGAATGCGTCTCGTTCAACATGCGCTCTGCATCGAACTCGGAATACCCCGGGGTGACAACCGAAATTGATGCCGTTTCGTGAATGTGGTCAGCCACGGCTAGCCACCACTCGCATCGATTTCTGCGTGAGCGACAACCTCTTGCTCGGCCGCACTGAGTTCCTGGGATTCCAGCCACTTATCGGGCAAAGAAGGCCGTTTCGGGCTCCCCTGCCGGCCACGCTGACCTTCAGCGCCAGCCCCAGGATAGGGCGTCGCCCAATCCAGCTGGCCGAGGAGATCATCCAGGTGCTGCAGGCTGGACACCTGAGCAAGCTGAGCACGAACATCTCCTCCGACGGGATAACCCTTGAAATACCAGGCCATGTGTTTCCGGATATCGCGACTGGCGTGCTCTTCGCTATCGAAGAATTCGATGGAGAGCTCGAGGTGTCGTCGCAGAGTCTGGGCTACATATCCCAATGTGGGCTCAATCCGGTTACCGGGTTCTTGAATGCCGGCACGTTCACGGAAGGCTGCATCCAGTTCAGCAAACAGCCACGGGCGACCCAGGCAACCTCGGCCCACCACCACACCGTCGCATCCGGTTTGATCCATCATCCGAATGGCGTCTTCAGCTGACCAAATATCACCATTGCCCAGCACGGGAATGCTCGTGACGGCTTCTTTGAGCTGGGTTATCGCATTCCAGTCCGCATGGCCCGAGTAGTACTCACTGGCCGTGCGAGCATGCAGTGTGACTGCAGCCACACCCGCATCTTCTGCCGCTTTACCGGCATCGATGAAGGTGAGGTGATCGGCATCAATGCCCTTCCGCATTTTGATGGTCAGCGGCACATCCCCCGCGGCTTTGACAGCCTCCTGGACGATTTCGCGGAACAGGCTGTGCTTCCAGGGAAGCGCCGATCCGCCACCCTTCCGCGTGACCTTCGGAACAGGGCACCCAAAGTTCAAATCAATGTGATCAGCGCGGTCTTCAGCGACCAGCATGGTGACGGCTTCGCGGACCGTCTTAGGGGCAACACCGTAGAGCTGAATGGAGCGAACCTGCTCACTGGGGTGAGTCTGGATGAGGTGCATGGAACCCGGTGTGCGCTCGACGAGTGCACGAGAGGTGATCATTTCAGAAACGAAGATCCCCGCACCCTGTTCACGGCACAAACGACGGTAGGCCATGTTGGTAATCCCAGCCATGGGGGCAAGTACGACAGGAACCTCGACCTCTATGGGTCCAATGTTGAGATTGCCCGCTCGGGCGCCCGTCTTCACACTCGTCATCGTCATTCGCTCCTGTGTATCTAGTATCCCACTAACTTCCCGCTTCGGAAGAAGTCAGACACTGACTATTTAGGTGCGATTCTCACGGGCTTCTCTGAGCGCCGCAGCGAAGGTTTCAGGATCTTGCGCTCCGGAAATTCCATACTTTCCATCAATAACGTAGAACGGCACCCCTGAGATGCCGTAGGCCTTTGCCTGGGCGGTGTCGCCTTCCACAGCAAACACATACTCACCATCTGTCAATGAGCGGGTGACATCCGTCTCGTCCAGGCCAATCTCAGCAGCAAGCCTCGCCAAATCAGGAATACGTCCCACGTGCTCGCCTTCGATGAAATACGCACTGAGAAGGCGTTCTTTCATCTCCAGTTGCTTTCCACGTGCTTTGGCGTAGTGCAGAAGTTCGTGAGCCTTGATGGTGTTGGTTTGATGCACCGCGTCATAGTTGTAGTTCAGACCCACACTTTGAGCAATACCGGTGACGCGCTCCAGCATCTGGTGCACCTGTTCGACAGGAATTCCTTTGCGTTCGCTGAGGTATTGAACAGGGTCACCTTCATAGTCCACGGGAGTATCGGGAGAGAGCTCGAAGGAGTGGTATTCAATTTCAACAGGGCTGCCATAAAGTTCAACGCCCTTCTCGAATTTGCGTTTTCCGATGTAGCACCAAGGGCACTGAACGTCAGACCAGATATCCACTTTGAGGGGTTCGTTCATGAGGCATCCTTCACGATGAGGTCAATGATTGTTTCTGCGGCAGAGTGCGGCTGTGGCCGCACCGCAGTAATAAGTTCTTGTATCTGAGTCGAGCGATCTGGCAATGTTCCTGCACGCGCCTGATCGAGTGCGTGTTCGACCTCCCCCATGCTGCGCACGGTAACTGTGCTCGCGGCGGCGAGCGCGCCGAGTGGCGAGAACTCCCAATGGTCGGGCTTTTCCCAGAAGATGGCTGGTTTACCCGTCACAAGCGGATATTCAGCGAGAAAGGACACTCCATCGGTCACCATCGCGTCAGAGGCCAACAGGAGAGCCGGCATGTGCACGCCAAGGTCTGTAGAGGTGTTCGGTAATGCATCCCACCGTGAACGCCAGGAATCTACCTGCTCCTGGGTCATGACTTCACGATCTGTCATGGTTCCAAAAAGGAAGGGGTGGGGACGGAACACAATATCCATCTTCGGGTGATTCTGTGCATATGCCAGCATCGGTTCACACTGCTCCACGAAGTGGCCAAAGTTCAACCATCTATCGGCATAGGTGTGGTGTGGTGCCCAAATGAGTTTGAAGGGTTCTTGCCCCGCGGGATGTTCCCTAACGATAGGCCAGAAGCTCTGGACCTCCTCGCGGGCCTCCAGAAGTGCATCAATCTTGGGAGTGCCCGTGAGGAATGCGTGATCGGCACGGCCGCTGGCATCAAAAGCTGCCTTGGTGTCTGCGTCCTGCAGGAAGACCATGTGCGCCAACTGGTGTGTGGGCTGGGTGTATTGATGTGGGGCAACACCCGACTCCCCCGGTTCTTGCACGAGTGAGGTTGAGAAGTAGGGGACGTAACAGACCTTGGTAAATTCGACGAGCTTGTCGATCTGGTAATTCTTCTTATAGTTGCGCTGCCACGGGTAGTTGAGAAAGAGGTAGTCCGGGGCAAGCTCCTGGAGGCGAGCTAGACCTTCTTTACTCTTTTTGTAGCGGAATCGCTCGTGCTCAATCTCTCGAGCATCCAGAAAAGCACTGACCTTTTTCTCATCCCGGAACTTGTCATAGCCGGTGAGCTTGCGCGGAATAGTAATCACGATCGGTTCAAACCGTTCATCGGCGAGCATGCGCCGATAGATGGCGTCCAGAGCGTCCCAGGCTTCGAAATAGAAGACCAGGAACACTACGCGGATGGGTCTGTCCATTTCTTGACTGTAAAGGCAGAAAACTCGAAATGTATGGCTATTTCGCCGACGGCTTATCTACCGCTCCACCAAAGCGGCGGTCCCGGCCGATGTATTGCTCGATGGCGTCCCACAGGTCCGTGCGTGAGAAGGCCGGCCAGAGCTGGTTGAGAAACACCATCTCGGCATAAGCCGATTGCCACAGTAAGAAGTTGGAGGTGCGCTGTTCCCCACTGGAGCGAACAAATAAATCAACATCTGGCATATCAGGAATGTAGAGATTCTTAGCCAGATATTTTTCGGTCACCTTGCTGGGATTGATCCTGCCCGCAGCAAGATCTTCCGCGATCTTCTTGACCGCATCTGCGATTTCTGTCCGGCCACCATAGTTGACACACATGGTGAGCGTGAGAGTCTTGTTTTTCTTGGTGAGTTCTTCTGCATATTGCAGTTCCTCAATCACCGACGCCCAGAGCTTCGGTTTACGCCCAGCCCACCGGACGCGCACATCCCAGTCGTTGAGTTGGTCCCGCCGGCGGTGCAGAACATCGCGGTTGAACCCCATCAAGAAACGCACTTCATCCGGAGAACGCTTCCAGTTTTCGGTACTAAATGCATAGACGCTTAAATGCTTCACCCCGGCCTGGATGGCACCTGCCACCACGTCCAGAAGCGCGGCTTCGCCAGCCTTGTGGCCTTCCACACGGGTGAGTCCTCGTTGGTTTGCCCAGCGGCCATTGCCATCCATCACGATTGCAACGTGGTTGGGCACTGCACCAGCTGGGAATTCGGGTGGGTAGACACCAGTCCAGTCCAGTGGGCGATATTCCACGGCGTCTGTGTGGGTATAGGGCTTACTCATCTGGCTACGTGCTCCAAGGATCGAAGGCCCCGCTCAAGGTGCCATTGGGTATAGGCCGAAACGAGGGAATGTGCTCGGTTCCAATTCTCCTGGGTATGCGCTTCTGCAGATTCCCACTCGCCACGAACGAGCGCATCGAGGAGCACAACAACCTCCGGAATGATGTGCGGTGCCCCCGGAGGAGCACATGTGACGCAGACCATGCCTCCCAGTTGGACGACAAAGCTTTCGTGGGGCCCTACCTCGCCACAGCGAGCACAACTGTCAAAGGTGGGCGCCCAGCCCGCAAGGCTCAGTGCGCGAAGTAGGTACGAATCAAGAGTGAGTTCGGTGGGATGTTCTTGACGGGAAAGCGAACGTAAGGCACCTACCAGCAGCAGATATTGCTGCGGGGAGCCTTCGAGCTCGGTCACCTTGTCAGCGGTTTCCACCATCACGCTGGCTGCTGTGAAGCGTGGATAGTCATCCACGATGTCCGCACCATAGGACGCAATCGTTTCTGCTTGCTGAATGGTGTCGAGACTTCGGCCCTCATAAAACTGAATATCCGCCACCATAAAAGGCTCGAGACGAGCACCGAATTTGGAGGATGTGCGACGAACGCCCTTTGCCACGGCCCGCACCTTGCCATGCCCCTTGGTCAGGAGGGTGACAATGCGGTCGGCTTCTCCGAGTTTGTGCGTGCGAAGAACCACACCCTCGTCACGATAGACCGGCATCAGAGATCACGTTGAGTGTCGATAGGGCCGGTGAGATCTGCAGGGCGGATTAACTTCGGGTTACGCAACGACTTGAGCATGCGTTGCTCGGGCAAAGACCAGCCAAATCGCACGGCCAACAAACGCAGGACAACGGTGACAGAAATACACAGCGGAACACTGATTTCGAGTCCTATATTTGCTTCGTTGCACAACAACAGTGCAAGGGAGCCGGCCGCTGCCGCTACGGCGTAGAGCGAACCAACATGCATTACAGAGATGGGCATATTCAATAAAACATCTCGGATAAAACCACCGCCGACGGCAGTAATCACGCCCACAAACAAGGACGGAACAAACGGTAATCCGGATACGAGTGCCGCCGTGGTTCCTAGCGCCGCAAAGAGACCGAGTGCCAGAGCATCCAACACGGTAATCATCCAGTCAACCCGGCGGAACATGCGCGCAAGGAGCATACCCAGCAGGGCTGCCACGATAGCCACGAGAATGTACCAATTCTCTGTCAATGCAACAGGAAGTCGGTTCAGCAGAAGATCACGAAGGAAACCGCCACCGAGGCCGGTTGCGATACCGATAACCGCCACACCGAAGAGATCCAGTTTGCGATCGCGAAAACCAGAGGCATAGGTTGCGCCTTGAACACTGGCAACACCAATAGCCAGACCATTAACCCATTCGGGTAAGTCGAGTGGCTCCGCAATCAGCATGAGTACAGGCTACGCCCTGCAATTTTTCAGCTGCTGTGTACTCGCCGTTATTGAACCTGTTGCACCGTCACAATGAGCGATGGAATCTCTGGTCTGACCGGGTTAGTTTGGGGGCCGCTGGCCAGAATACGCATGTTCACGTCTGGGGTTGACCACATCAATTGAACGTTGTCACCTGCATGGACAGAGATCATGAAATTCCACGCCGCAACATTTCGCTTGGTTTGATCCAAGGTGAGCTTGGTCCCTGACCAAGGAACATCGGTGCCATTCTGTCGAAGCCAGATACTCGCATCGTCAGAGCCGGCATCTGTTTTATCTAGTTGGGCAGAGAACTGAATGTTGTAGACACCGGCATTCTGAAACGTAATCTGAGAACCAGCAACAACACTCACGCCTTGTGCAATCACACCTCCAACACCATTGGTTGCCTGATTGAGCGTCATCGCTTGAATGGCATTTGCAGAGGTCAATACCTGAGTAGTCGTGTCATAAAACGATCCGTAGGCAAAAGTCGGTGTCAGCCCGATCGGCCCCTGAGGTCCTATTGCTCCTGTGGCCCCCGTCACACCAATGGGTCCTTGGGGCCCCATAGGACCCTGCAGCGTCGCTGAGGTCTGAGTCGAACCATCAGGGAATTTGATTCCTCTGGAAGGTGCCAAGAAACCTAAGTCGCCAAAGTTCCCGATATTGATGTCTTGCCCAGTCAAAATAGATTCAAGACCTGTTGACGTCAGTCGGACGTTACCAATACGAAGCGAGTCGGCCCCGTCGACCAACAAACTACCGTTATCGACAGAGATACCAGCTTGTGAACCAGTTGTAGTGTCCTGGATATATATCGTGCCGGGTCCGAGTTGAAGACTCTTCCAACGTTTGTCTGGAAGTCCAAGAGTATAGAAATTATCTACCGAGGGAACTACATTCCCAGAAATAGAACCGAGTGTAGAGGCATCACACACACCTGCTGAGCCTGTCGCTCCTGTAGGCCCTATCGCACCCGGCGTCCCATCGGTACCGTCAACACCATCGGTACCGTCAACACCGTCAACACCATCGGTACCATCGGTACCATCGGTACCATTCGTCCCGTCGGTACCATTCGTCCCGTCGGTGCCATTTAGGCAAGTACCAATCGAACCAGAACCAATGCTTGAAGTCGAAGCATTAAGCCCAATACCTAGAGCAAAAACAACAGCCGCGCCAACTGTTGCAGCAACAGAAGCTACAACTACATCCCGAGTCCCCATTTTTGAAGCTTATCGAAATGCGTAAAAACTGACGTTATGCAAGCTCAATCAGGTCGGCGTATTCCTTGTTCCAGTGGTCTTCAATACCATCGGGAAGAATCAAGACACGTTCTGGGTTGAGCGCTTCAACGGCACCGGGGTCGTGAGAAACCAAGACGACCGAACCCTTGTAGCTGGCCAACGCACCCAGGATCTCTTCACGAGAGACAGGATCCAAGTTGTTGGTGGGCTCATCGAGGAGAAGCACGTTTGCACTCGACACCACGAGCATCGCCAAAGCCAGACGCGTCTTTTCTCCACCAGAGAGAACTCCCGCGGGCTTGAGCACATCATCTCCGGAGAACAGGAAAGAGCCGAGCACCTTGCGGCATTCCGTCTCGGTCATGTGGGCAGCAGCAGAAACCATGTTTTGAAGTACGGAATCCTGCACGCGCAAAGTTTCGTGCTCTTGGGCGTAGTAACCAACCTTGAGACCGTGACCTTCAATCACTTCGCCTGTGTCGGGCTTGTCCACACCGGCCAAGATACGCAGCAGCGTAGTTTTACCGGCACCGTTGAAGCCGAGGATTACTACTTTCGAACCACGATCAATGGCCAAATCCACTGCGGTAAAGATTTCGAGGGAACCATAGGAACGCGAAAGATCGGTCGCCATCAAGGGAGTTTTTCCACACGGAGCAGGATCCGGGAAGCGCAGCTTCGCCACTTTGTCACTCTGACGCACTTCGTCCAAACCAGCCAACAGGGTCTCTGCACGACGGGCCATTTGTTTTGCCGCCACAGCACCGGACGCTCGAGCACCCATCTTGGCGGCCTGGGTCTGCAGGGTGGACGCCTTTTGCTCTGCATTTGCGCGTTCACGCTTACGTCGCTGCTCGTCCTGTTCACGCTGCTTCTGGTAGTTCTTCCAGTTCATGTTGTACACGTCAATAACCTGACGGTTGGCATCGAGATAGAACACACGGTTGACGGTCTCCCCCACGAGCTCCACATCGTGACTGATAATGATCAGTCCACCCTGGTAGCCCTTGAGGAATTCCCGCAGCCAAACCACAGAATCAGCATCTAAGTGGTTGGTGGGCTCATCGAGCAGCATGGTTTCTGCACCCGAGAACAAGATGCGGGCCAGCTCAATACGCCTACGCTGACCACCTGAAAGTGTTTTCAGCGGCTGGTCAAGAATACGGTCAGGTAGTTGCAGGTTGGACGCAATAGACGCAGCTTCAGCTTCCGCAGCATAGCCACCCAGAGCATCGAACCGGTCAGCAAGTTCGCCATACTTTCGCATAGCCTCGGCGGCGACCTTCTCATCGGAATCACCCATGAGCAGACTGTTTTCCGTCATGCCCTGCACAAGAGAACCCAAACCTCGGGCGTTGAGGATGCGCGTGCGCGCAAGCTCCTCAGGATCACCGGAACGAGGATCCTGGGGAAGGTATCCAATCTCTCCACCGACCTCGATGGTTCCATCAGCTGGTTGTAGATCGCCTGCGAGTGTCTTGGTCAGAGTGGTTTTACCGGCACCATTACGGCCGACCAACCCAATCTTGTCTCCGTTGGAGACGCGGAAGGAAACTTCCGACATGAGCACTCGGGCGCCTACGCGCAGCTCAAGGTCTTGGACGTTGAGCACAGGCTTTTCCCGATTCTTTGGTACATCTTGGCTAAGCCATAAGGCTCTTTACTTCCTTTAGTATATTTCTATGTCGAACATCACTTTCTCTGCTACCCGCCCCGTGCTTGTCGACCGCCTCGGCGCTCGCAGCATTGTCAAAGACATTTCCTTTATTGCCGCAGGCGCAGCGCTCACCGCAGGTGCTGCTCAGATTGTTATTCCGATGTGGCCTGTTCCTATCACCGGACAGACTTTCGCTGTCCTTTTTGTCGGTGCAACCCTCGGCTCTCTCCGTGGCGCACTGTCCATGCTTCTCTATGTCGGTCTCGGTGTCGCCGGTCTGCCGATCTTTGCTGAGGGTGGTGCTGGCCTCGCTAAGGTGATGGGCCCCACCGGTGGTTACCTCCTCGGTTTCGTTCTCGCTGCTGCCCTCGTGGGCTGGCTTGCGCAACTGCAGTGGGACCGGAAGGTGCTGGGCACCATCGGCGCCTTCCTTGCTGGTACTGCTGTGATCTACGCCGTGGGTCTTCCCTGGCTCTCAGTAGCCCTGGGCCAGCTGGGTCTGCCTAACGACGTCAACGCAACCCTGCAGGCCGGTCTCTACCCCTTCATTCCGGGTGACCTGCTCAAGGCTGCTGTCGCTGGTGGTCTGCTTCCCTTGATCTGGAAGCTCAGCAACCGCGTGAAGTAAGAACCTATGACGAAGGCCCCTGACTGAACTGTCAGGGGCCTTCGCCTTTTATACAGGTACCTGTCGCAGGGGTGCGACGAACAGAACTACCTGTAGGTCGTGACGCGTAAGCGCGATGTTTGATTACAGCAGAGAATCCAATGCCTGCACAAGGTCTGGAATGAGATCATCGATATCTTCAATTCCCACGCTGAGACGAACCAGATTGGCTGGAACCTCCAAAGCTGTGCCCTCGACCGAGTGGTGTGTCATCAGGCCAGGGTGCTCTATGAGGGATTCCACTCCCCCCAGTGACGGAGCAAGAGTAAACACTGAAGTGCGGGTGGTCAACGCAGTAGCGGCCTTCTCGCCGCCGGCCAGCTGAACGGACATCATTCCGCCGAAGAGGGACATCTGACGTGTGGCCACCTCGTGACCGGGATGTGAGGGAAGTCCTGGGTACAACACACGCTCGACAGCCTTGTGCCCCTCAATCGCTTCAGCCAATGCCTGAGCGTTGCTGGAGTGGCGCTCCATTCTCACTCCGAGTGTCTTGATACCGCGCATCGTCATATAGGCGTCGAAAGGTGACGAGATTGCACCCATCCAGTTCTGGATCTGGGCAATCTTTTCTGCCAACTCGGCGTCTGTGACGACGATTGCACCGCCGACAACGTCGCTGTGACCGCCGAGATACTTGGTGGTGGAGTGCAGAACGACATCGGCACCGAGCTCGAAAGGTCGCTGCAGGGCAGGTGTTGCAAAGGTGTTGTCCACTAACACCAGCGCACCATGCTGATGCGCAATGGCAGAAACGCCTTCGATGTCCACGATGGTCATCAACGGGTTGGTGGGTGTCTCAATACGGACAACGCGAGGCTTTGTCGAGGAAATCACTTCTTCCACGTGGGAGAGGTCCGTGAAATCTATACACGTATTAGTCACGCCCCAGGGGCCGTAGACCTGCTCGATGGCGCGGTAAGCACCGCCATAGGCGTCATTGCCTAAAACAATGTGATCGCCGGGCTGAAGAACAGCCCGGAAGAATGCATCTTCCGCGGCCATGCCACTGGCAAAGGAATAGGCCAGCACGCCACCCTCGAGCGAGGCAAGGTTTTGCTGGAGTGCGGTGCGCGTGGGATTGTCGCAGCGCGAATATTCAAAGCCAGCCAGTGGCTCCCCCGCGACCTGCTGCTCGAAAGTTGAGCTGAGGTAAATCGGTGGAACGACAGCACCCGTCGTCGGATCTGTTGCCTGTCCAGCGTGAATTGCACGCGTATTGAATCCCTGAGCCATACACACAGGCTAAAGGCTGGGGAGAAATACTGAAAAATTTCTCCCGAGAAATGTTACGACGACGCCTGGCCTAAATAGAGAAGCCGAGGGCGCGCATCATTTCGCGGCCGTCGTCGGTGATCTTCTCAGGACCCCATGGTGGCATCCACACCCAGTTGATCCGGAACGCGTCCACAACAGCATCAAGCGCTTCCGCGGTCTGCTCTTCGATCACATCGGTGAGTGGACAGCCAGCGCTGGTCAACGTCATGTGAATGATGAGGGCGTCGTTCTCGTCGTCCCACTTGAGGTCATAGATGAGCCCGAGATCAACGATGTTGATCCCCAGCTCGGGGTCCATGACCTCTTTCAACGCGTCAATGCACGCGTTGTATTTCTCGTCAGAGAGTTCTGAAGACATGTTTAGGCGATCTCGAGGTAACGATCGTAACCTTCGTTTTCGAGACGGTCAGCCAATTCCGGCCCACCTTCTTCTGCAACCTTGCCGTTGACGAAAACGTGAACGAACTGGGGCTGGATGTACCGCAGGATGCGGGTGTAGTGGGTGATAAGGAGAACACCCATACCGGTAGCTTCCTTGGCGCGGTTGACGCCCTCGGAGACAATCTTCAGTGCGTCGACGTCCAGACCAGAGTCTGTCTCGTCGAGAACAGCGAACTTGGGCTTGAGCAGTTCCATCTGAAGAATCTCGTGACGCTTCTTTTCTCCACCGGAGAAGCCTTCGTTGACGTTGCGCTCAGAGAAGCTGGGGTCCATTTTGAGATTGGCCATAGCTTCGCGCACGTCCTTGATCCAGGAACGAAGTGCGGGTGCTTCACCATCGACAGCGGTCTTTGCGGTGCGGAGGAAGTTCGTTACGGTCACGCCAGGAATTTCGACGGGGTACTGCATCGCCAGGAACAAACCTGCCTTGGCACGCTCGTCCACGCTCATCTCGAGGACGTCTTCGCCATCAAGAGTGATAGAGCCAGACTCGACGGTGTACTTGGGGTGACCCGCGATTGTGTAAGCCAGTGTGGACTTACCTGAACCGTTAGGGCCCATGATGGCGTGGGTCTCGCCCGAGTTGATCTCCAGATCTACACCGCGCAATATCTGCTTGGTGCCCTGGTCGGTCTCGACGCTGACGTGCAGGTCGGTGATCTTCAGTGTTGACATGGGTTAGATCTCTTTCGTGACGGTGGGGTCAATGAAAATCTCGCCGTCGATTACTTCGACGATGAAAACGGGGACCGGCTCAAAGGCTGGCAAGGTCAGGGGCTTTCCGGTGGTGAGTTCGAATTTGGAGCCGTGTGCCCAGCATTCGAGGGTGTCATCTTCCACGAAACCCTCTGCCAGGGAAATGTCACCGTGAGTGCAGGTGTCTCCAATGGCGTGAATCTCTCCCGCGGAATCTAAAACGAGAGCAATCGGTATTCCACCGACGATGACGCGCTTGGCGGTGTCTTGAGAGAGCTCACTGGCTGCGCATACTTTTTCTGCCGCCATTAGTTCACCCCTGCCTCGAGTTCGGCAACCAGGGAAGCTTCGATGCGTTCGGCTAGTGCAGGAACGCCCAGCTGCTGGACGACTTCGTTGAGGAAGCCGCGGACAACGAGGCGACGAGCCTCTTCTTCGCTGATACCACGAGCCTGAAGGTAGAACAACTGCTCGTCATCGAAGCGTCCTGTTGCCGAGGCGTGTCCCGCACCGGCAATGTCACCGGTTTCAATTTCGAGGTTTGGAATCGAGTCTGCGCGGGTACCTTCGGTCAGAACCAAGTTACGGTTCTGCTCGTAGGAGTCCGTTCCCACGGCCTTGTTTCCAATCAGTACGTCACCAATCCACACGGTACGTGCACCGGCGCCCTGGAGTGCGCCCTTGTAGGTCACCCGGCTCTTGGACTGGGGCGCATCGTGGTTGACATACACCTGCTGCTCAATGTGCTGGTGCGCATCGGCAAAGTACACGCCGTTCATCACGACCGAGGAACCATCTTCAGCTAGCAGGGTGGAAGGGTTCACGCGGATGACTTCTCCACTGAGCGATACAAGGGTGTGCTTCAGTTCTGCATTGCGGCCCACGCGGGCAAAGTGACTGCCGAGGTGGAGTGCGTCGTCATTCCATTCCTGCACGGAGATGACGTTGAGCTGGGCTTCTGCGCCGACCAAGATCTCGACATTCTCCACCAGGCGTGCGTCACCGTTGTTTTGCAGAATGACGGTTCCCTTAGAGAAGGGTGCTGCCTCGATCACAATGTGAGCGGCACGAGCGGTGGTGCCCAGTGCATCCCGGGTAATGGTGATTTCAGAGACATCTTCTGAGGTAATCGACACCAACAGAGCTTCCGTCACCGCTGACCATGCATTGGCGGAGGAACGGTCTTCGGGGATTCCTGCCGTGCCGATGCGTGCATCGGTAACCGGAATCCAACTCAGTGAAACTCCCGCTGCTTCGGTCGCCGTGTAGGCAAAACGAGAACCATCGAGTTCACCCGAGATGAGCTCTTGGAGTTTGGCGACAGGAGAAAACTTCCAGTCGAGTTCACGACCGGTGACGGCGGCAAAATCTGCAGGATTTGTGGATTTCGGGCGCGCAGAACGAACTTGTACGGGAACAGACACTTAGCCCACGGATCCTTCCATGCCGATTTCAATCAGCTTGTTGAGCTCGAGTGCGTATTCCATAGGCAGCTCACGTGAGATGGGTTCAATGAATCCACGCACGATCATGGCCATGGCTTCGTCTTCTGCCATACCGCGGCTCATCAGGTAGAAAAGCTGGTCTTCACTTACTTTCGACACGGTTGCTTCGTGTCCGAGCTGAACGTCGTCCACACGAATGTCGATGGCGGGATATGTATCAGATCGAGACTTGGTGTCGACCAATAGCGCATCACAGCGAACCGTGTTCGCCGAGTGGTGCGCGTTGGCATCGACGCGGATCTCACCACGGTAACCGGCACGTCCACCGCCACGAGCAATCGACTTAGAAACGATGGAGCTCTGAGTGTGTGGAGCCATGTGGATCATCTTGGCGCCAGCATCCTGGTGCTGACCTGGGCCTGCGAAAGCGATGGAGAGCGTTTCGCCCTTGGCGCCTTCACCCACGAGGTATACCGAGGGGTACTTCATGGTGACCTTGGAACCTAAGTTGCCATCGATCCACTCCATGGTTGCGCCTTCGTGTGCAATGGCACGCTTGGTCACCAGGTTGTAGACGTTGTTGGACCAGTTTTGAATAGTTGTGTAGCGCACGCGAGCGTTCTTCTTCACAATGATCTCGACGACAGCAGAGTGCAACGAGTCGCTCTTGTAGATCGGTGCCGTACATCCTTCGATGTAGTGCACGTAGCTTCCCTCGTCCGCGATGATGAGGGTGCGTTCGAACTGTCCCATGTTTTCCGTGTTTATACGGAAGTAGGCCTGCAGTGGAATCTCGACGTGTACACCTGGTGGCACGTAGACAAAGGATCCGCCCGACCACACAGCAGTGTTGAGCGCTGCAAACTTGTTGTCTCCGGAAGGGATGACAGTACCGAAGTACTCTTCAAAGAACTCGGGGTGCTCTTTGAGCGCCGTGTCGGTGTCCATGAAGATAACGCCCTGGCGTTCGAGTTCTTCGTTGATCTGGTGGTACACCACTTCAGATTCATACTGGGCAGCAACACCGGCAACCAAGCGCTGACGCTCTGCCTCAGGGATACCCAACTTTTCGTAGGTGTCCTTGATTTCATCGGGGAGATCTTCCCAGGTTTGGGCCTGACGTTCCGTTGAACGGACAAAGTACTTGATGTTGTCGAAGTGAATACCGGTGAGGTCTGCACCCCAGTTCGGCATGGGCTTACGACCGAAAATCTCATAGGCCTTCAGGCGCAGCTTGAGCATCCACTCTGGCTCATTTTTGAGGCCAGAGATGTCTTTAACGACGTCGTCATTGATGCCACGGCGAGCGCTCGCACCGGCTGCATCTTTGTCGTGCCAACCGAACTCGTACTGGCCAATGCCCTCAAGTTCGGGCCGGTCAATCAGGATGTCTGACATGACACTCTTCCTCACGAATCTAAACTGAGAAGAGAACGCACGAACTGTCGCGAAAACCGCGGCAATCTCGCATGTTCTCGCCTTCGAGATATCGGCTTACGCACGATCACATTGAACTTACTTAGCCTAGCCTTACTTCATTGATTTAGACAGGGTTAATGCGTTCTTCATCAGCGAACAACATTTATCACCTAAGGACTTTCCCCGTGACTGCACTTCTGAACTGGTTCCCCACCATGGTTGACCGCAAAGTACGCATTGCAGCATGGACAACTTTTGCGGTGCAAACGCTGATTGTGGTGACCGGCGGTGCCGTTCGACTCACCGCCAGCGGATTAGGTTGCCCGACCTGGCCGCAGTGCACAGCAGATTCCCTCGTGAACACACCTGAAATGGGTATCCACGGAATTATCGAGTTCGCTAACCGTCTCCTCACCTTCCTTCTGGTGATCGTCGCCATTGCAACGTTTGCCCTGGTTTTCCGGATGCGCAAGCAGCGTCGTGACCTCTACTGGCTTACGCTTCTCATCGGCTTGGGAATCCCTGCACAGGCCGTCATTGGTGGAATTTCTGTTCTTACCAAGCTGGACCCCTATGTCGTGGGCCTGCACTTCATTGTCTCGATTGCCATGGTCGTCCTCTCCACCGTTCTGGTCTACAAGGTCTACTTCGGCAGGGGGCCTTGGAAGACGGTCGTCTCCGGTATCACTGTTGCCGTTGCCTGGGTCATGGCTGTTTTCCAGTTGATCACCATCAGTGTCGGAATCCTCACGACTGGTTCTGGACCCCACGCTGGCGACGCTGAGGCACCCCGTAATGGCCTGGATAGCGAACTACTCCAGCACATCCACTCCTACCCTGCATACATAGCCTTGGGGCTGACGGTATTGGCACTGCTCTTGTCCATTACTGGACGCGTCATTCAATTACGCAATGCCATCGTGCTGTTGTTGGCGGTTAACATTGCCCAAATCGTGGTGGGAATCGCCCAGTCCCGCATGGGCCTGCCTGAACTACTGGTTGGGCTGCACATGTTGCTGGCCTGCTTGGTCAGCGCTGCCGTGACGAATGTTCTACTGAATCTTCGCCAGAAGGCTTAGAACGGCAGTAGCGCGTCAATGGCTATCGCGAGGAAGATCAGCGAGAGATAGCCGTTAGAAAAGTGGAACAAGCGCATGGGCTTGGGGTCTTCGTGGCGCAGTGCGCGCGAATACAGCAGGTGGCTTTCCACGACGAACCAGACGCCTGAAACCAGTGCCACTGCGCTATAAACCCAGCCCATGTTTCCAATGGGCACCAGCAGTAATGTCGCTGCGAAAGTTGCCCAGGCATACAAAACAATCTGCAGTCCGACGGTGACACGTCCGCGCACCACGGTGAGCATCGGGACGTTCGCGTTTTTGTAGTCTTCGCGGTAACGCCAGGACAGTGGCCAGTAGTGCGGTGGAGTCCACAAGAAGATGATCATGAACAACACAACGGGAGTCCAAGTCAGCGAACCCGTGACGGCCGCCCAGCCAATCAGCACGGGGAAGCCCCCGGCAGCTCCGCCCCACACGATGTTTTGTGGGGTGCGGCGCTTGAGAACCAGCGAGTAAATGATCACGTAGAAGGCGATCGCAGAAACTGAGAGCGATGTTGCCAGCAGGTTTGTAAAGAGCCAGAACCACAGGGTAGAAACCACGGCGAGAACCCAGGCGAACACAATTGCTTCGCGGTCAGAAACTTCACCGGTGACCAGAGGACGGCCCTTGGTGCGATTCATCAGACGATCGATATCACGGTCGATATAGCAGTTGAATGCACCGGCGGAACCGGCGCTCATCATTCCACCGATCAACACCGCGAGGACCAGCCACAAGTTGGGGATGCCTTCTTGCGCTAAGAACATGGTGGGGACGGTCACTGCCAAAAGCAGCTCCATCACTCGCGGCTTCGTCAGGGAGACGTAGGCAGCAACCTTGCGCTTAAAACCGACCTTGGACACTGCAGTAGTGCCAGATTCGGAAGAGATCATGAGTCCTCAATAAGGGTGCGCGCGGGAACCCCAAGTCTACGGGAGGTCATGCGTCGACATCTGGCACGTTCCCTGCAGGCTTAAGGCAGGCATTGCCTATACTTAGAGGAGTCGTCTCAGGACCACTGTGGCTATAAATTCCAGCCACCGTAATTATTTCCCACCCTGACCTCACCGCACACGGAAGGCCACATTTCAACATGGCGCAACTCGACTGGTCCGAACTCGATAACAAGGCAGTTGACACCGCGCGTGTACTCGCCGCTGACGCGGTAGAGAAGGTGGGCAACGGTCACCCCGGAACAGCCATGAGCCTCGCTCCTGCGGCATATCTGTTGTGGAACAAGGTCATGCGACGTGACCCGCTGGATGACCAGTGGATTGGCCGCGACCGCTTCATTCTTTCTGTCGGCCACTCCTCGCTCACGCAGTACGTTCAGCTCTACTTGAACGGCTACGGTCTGGAACTCGACGACCTCAAGGCACTGCGCACCTGGGGCTCTCTCACTCCCGGCCACCCTGAATATGGCCACACCAAGGGTGTGGAAATCACCACCGGTCCCCTCGGCCAGGGTTTGGCTTCTGCCGTTGGTTTCGCCTACGCATCCCGTTTCGAGCGAGGCCTGTTTGACCCCTCCGCCGCTGCTGGAACGAGCCCCTTCGATCACTTTGTCTACGTGATTGCCGGAGACGGAGACCTGCAAGAAGGTGTCACCGCTGAAGCATCCTCGCTTGCTGGACACCAGCAACTGGGTAACCTCATCGCAATCTACGACTCCAACCAGATCTCCATAGAAGACGACACCACGATTGCCTTCACCGAAGACGTCGCGAAGCGTTACGAATCCTACGACTGGCATGTCCAGACGGTGGACTGGAAGAAGACCGGTGTTTACGTCGAAGACGTTGCCGCCCTCAATGACGCTATTGAGGCAGCCAAGGCCGTCACCGACAAGCCGTCTCTCATCATTTTGAAGACCATCATCGGCTGGCCTTCGCCGAAGAAGCAGAACACCGGAAAAATCCACGGTTCAGCTCTGGGCGCTGACGAACTCAAGGGGCTCAAGGAAGTACTTGGGTTTGACCCTGAGCAAAGCTTCGAGGTTTCCGATGAGGTCATCGAGCACACCCGCAAGGCTGTTGCCAAGGGCGCAGCTGAACGTGCCGAATGGCAGAAGGGCTTCGACGCCTGGGCTGCAGCTCACCCTGACAACAAGAAGCTGCTCGACCGCCTTGAAGCTGGTCAGCTTCCTGACGGCGTGGAAGCAGCACTCCCTGTGTTTGACGGTGGCACCGAAGTATCCACCCGTGCCGCATCCGGCAAGGTACTCAACGCTCTGGGCGCCGTCATCCCTGAACTCTGGGGTGGGTCTGCTGACCTCGCAGAATCCAACAACACCACACTGGACGGTGCGAAATCATTCGTTCCAGCCCAGTGGTCCACCCACGAATGGACCGGCGACACCTACGGTCGAGTTCTGCACTTCGGTATCCGCGAGCACGCCATGGGAGCGATTCTCAACGGTATTGCTCTGCACGGAAAGACCCGCGCCTACGGGGGAACCTTCCTCATCTTCAGCGACTACATGCGCCCCGCAGTTCGACTGGCTGCCCTCATGAAGGTGCCCTCGATCTTCGTCTGGACTCACGACTCCGTCGCCCTCGGTGAAGACGGACCCACACACCAGCCCATCGAACAGCTCGCCACACTGCGCGCTATTCCTGAGCTAGACGTGGTTCGCCCCGCAGACGCGAATGAAGTTGCCTACGCCTGGAAAACCATCTTGGAACGTCGCAACGGACCGGCCGGTATTGCACTGACCCGACAAAACATCCCTGTGTTCGTCCGTGGAGAGGGAACCGCCTCTGGCGACACCTTCGCCCATGCGCGTGAGACCGCCAAGGGTGCGTATGTTTTGGTCGATGCAGCTAACGGAAAGCCCGATGTGATCTTTATCGCAACCGGTTCTGAAGTTCAGCTCGCGGTTGCCGCTCGCGAACAGCTCGCCGGTGAAGGCATCCACGCTCGCGTGGTGTCTGTTCCGTGCCTCGAGTGGTTCTACGAGCAGACTGCTGCCTACCAGGAGAGCGTCTTGCCTTCCACTGTGAAGGCACGCGTGTCGATCGAAGCTGGCCTGTCTCTGACCTGGGACAAGATTGTCGGCACTGCAGGACGCAGCGTTTCGATCGAGCACTTCGGTGCATCAGCTGACTACAAGACCCTGTTCACCAAGTTTGGAATGACAACGGAGGCTGCTGTGGCAGCTGCCAAGGATTCCATCGCAGCTCAGTAACACCTCAGGTGAATCCCGGAAGCTAACCACCGGGCCTCACGATACAACTTCACATCATCGCTTCACCTATCCCTCAGGAGAATCACAGTTCATGTCGAACACCCCCACCGCACAACTGTCCGCAGCCGGCGTCAGCATTTGGCTGGACGATCTTTCTCGTGAGCGCATCACCTCGGGGAACCTTCAGGCATTGATAGCTGAGAAGAACGTCGTCGGCGTGACCACAAACCCCACCATCTTCGCGGGTGCTCTCACCAACGGTGAAAGCTATGCCGCACAGGTCAAGAAGCTCGCCGCTGCAGGTGCTGATGCGGAAGCCGCAGTTTTCGACATCACAACAGATGACGTAGCAGACGCGTGCGACATCTTCCGTGGTGTATTCGACGCCACCAACGGTGTGGACGGTCGCGTTTCCATTGAGGTCTCCCCCACCCTGGCCCACGATGCTCCCGGCACTATCGATGAAGCCAAGCGTTTGTGGGCAAAGGTGAACAAGCCCAACGCCCTGATCAAGATTCCCGCCACTTTGGCTGGACTGGACGCTATTACCGACGTCATCGGTGCAGGTATCTCCGTCAACGTCACGCTCATCTTCTCGCTCGAACGCTACGAAGCAGTGATCAAGGCATACCTGGCCGGTTTGGACAAGGCGAAGGCCAACGGCCACGACCTCTCGGCCATTCACTCCGTTGCGTCATTCTTCGTCTCCCGCGTCGACACAGAGGTAGACAACCGCCTCAACGCTATTGGCACCCCTGAGGCTCTGGCCCTCAAGTCCAAGGCAGGCCTGGCCAACGCTCGTCTGGCCTACGAACTCTTTGAACAGCAGTTCAACACTCCTCAAGCTGTGTCCTTGCTGGCCGCTGGTGCAAACGCACAGCGTCCACTCTGGGCCTCCACTGGTGTGAAGGATCCCGTACTCCCCGACACCTTGTATGTCACCGAGCTGGTTGCTGCAGGAATCGTCAACACCATGCCCGAAAAGACTCTGGACGCCACTTACGACCACGGCGTGGTCACCGGCGACACCATCACCACCAACTACGCAGATGCGAAGGCCGTTTTCGCGGCATTGGCTGCCGTGGGCATTGACTTCGAGGACGTGACCAACCTCCTCGAATCTGAGGGTGTTTCGAAGTTCATCATTTCGTGGGGCGAACTCCTCGAGACCGTCAACACCGCACTGGCTGGAGCATAAATGTCTTTCCGTATCAAAGTTTCTGGAGCAGCAGAAGCAGCCGTCAACACGCACGTTCCTCAGTTGGTGGAGGACCTCGTTGCCTCCAGCATCACGGCACAAGACCCTGCCCTGTGGGGACCAGCTGCGGAAGCAGAGTCAGCGATTCGCTTGGGATGGACTGAGTCCGTCGCCCTCTCACGCCCCCTCGTTGCTGAAATTGACGCACTGCGCGATGAACTTCGAGCACAGGGCGTGAACCACATCGTCCTCGGCGGCATGGGTGGTTCTTCTTTGGCCCCAGAGGTCATCACGGCAACGATGCAGGCTGATTTGACCGTGTTGGACTCGACCGAGCCCGGCCAGATCAAAGCAGCCATTACTGACCGCTTGGAAACTACCGCAGTCGTCATCTCCAGCAAGTCGGGTGGCACTGTCGAAACTGACAGCCAGAAGCGCATCTATGAAGCTGCTTTTGCCGCGGTCGGCATTGACCCCCTCGAGCGCATCATCATTGTGACTGACCCCGGGTCTCCCCTGGATAAGTCCGCCCGTGAGGCCGGATACCGCGTCTTTAATGCTGACCCCAACGTGGGTGGCCGCTTCTCGGCTTTGACCGCATTTGGACTTGTCCCCTCCGGACTTGCTGGCGTGGATCTCACCGAACTGCTCAACGAGGCAGAGGCCATCTCTCTTGATCTTGCCGTTGACCAAGCTGAAAACCCAGGCCTGATTCTCGGTGCCGCCATTGCGGGAACTTCACCTCTCAAGAACAAGCTCGGTTTCGTCTCAGATGGAACCCACCTGGTTGGCTTCGCCGACTGGGCAGAGCAGCTCATCGCTGAGTCCACCGGTAAGGAAGGCACGGGAATTCTTCCCGTCGTTCTTGACGTAGTCTCCCCCGAGCTTTCCGCCGGGTATGAAGATCTCCAGATCATTCGCCTCGTCGACGATGCGCACGAATTCCACCTCCTCAAGCATGATCGTCACGAGGGTGAAATCCTTGTCTCAGGCACCTTGGGCGCCATGTTCTTGGTCTTTGAATACGCCACCGCTGTGGCAGGACGAATCCTGGGCATCAACCCCTTTGACCAGCCTGACGTGGAGTCGGCCAAGATTGCTGCGCGGGCATTGCTCGACAACCGTCCAGCACCCACCGAGCCCCTCTTCACCAACCACGGCATTGAGGTTCGTGCCCACGGTGATCTGGGAGATGCTTCGACGGTGCGTGAGGCCATCACTGCTGTTCTTGAGCAGCTCCCTGCCGACGGATATGTCTCTATTCAGGCATATGTCGACCGGGCAAACTTCCCTGAAGTTGCTGGTGTTCGCGACCTCGTCGCCGCCCGTGCCGGTCGCCCCGTGACCTTCGGGTGGGGACCTCGCTTCTTGCACTCCACCGGACAGTTCCATAAGGGCGGTCCAGCTGTGGGTGTCTTCATTCAGATTCTGCAGGCACCCGAGGGTGACGTTGTTATCCCTGAGCGTCCCTTCACCTTCGGTCAGCTCATTGCAGCGCAGGCTGCCGGAGATGCCAACGTCCTTGCAGAGCACGGTCGTCCCGTTCTCACCCTGACAATGACGAATCCGAACAAAGAACTCGAAGCCCTCTTCGCGGCGTTCAACTAGTAAGGAACATGCATGTCTCCTGCTGACATCACTGCTGGGCACAACCCTCTTCGGGTTGCCGAGGATCGTCGCCTGAACCGCATCGCAGGCCCCTGTGGCCTGGTGCTGTTTGGCGTCACCGGTGACTTAGCGCGCAAGAAGCTCATGCCGGCGGTGTATGACCTGGCCAACCGTGGACTCCTGCCTCCAGGCTTTGCCCTGGTGGGTTTTGCCCGCCGTGATTGGGAAACTGAAGATTTTGCACAAATTGTGCACGATTCGGTCAAGCAATACGCCCGCACCGAGTTCCGTGAAGATGTTTGGGAGCAGCTGGCCAAGGGTATTCGCTTTGTTCAAGGTGAATTCCATGACGACAAGGCCTTTGATCGCCTGAAGAAAACCATTGCGGAACTCGACGACAAGCGCGGAACCATGGGCAACCACGCGTTCTATCTCTCTGTCCCACCCCGTTCGTTCCCTGAAGTGGTTGCGCAGCTCAAGCGCGCAGGTCTCGCTGATGAGGTCGAGGGTCAATGGCGTCGGGTTGTGATTGAGAAGCCTTTCGGAAGTGATCTCAAAACCGCTCGTGAGCTCAACGATGTTGTGGAATCAGTATTCCCCGCCGACTCGATCTTCCGCATCGACCACTACCTCGGTAAAGAAACGGTGCAGAACATCCTGGCTCTGCGTTTTGCAAACCAGCTATTTGAACCGCTGTGGAACGCCGAGCACGTCGACCACGTCCAGATCACCATGGCTGAAGACATCGGTGTGGGTGGTCGTGCTGGCTACTACGACGGCATTGGCGCTGCCCGTGACGTGATTCAAAACCACCTGCTTCAACTCCTCGCCCTCACCGCGATGGAAGAACCCATCTCCTTCGATGCTGATGATCTGCGAGCAGAGAAGGAAAAGGTCCTAGCCGCCGTCCGCCTGCCAGAGAATCTGGCAGAGGCGACCGCCCGCGGTCAATACGCCAGTGGCTGGCAAGGTGGCGAAGAGGTTGTGGGCTTCCTTGATGAAGAAGGCATGAACCCTCTGTCGGTGACAGAGACTTACGCTGCGATGCGTCTCGACATTGGAACCCGCCGCTGGGCCGGTGTTCCGTTCTATCTGCGCGCAGGTAAGCGCCTGGGCCGTCGTGTGACGGAAATTGCCGTGGTGTTCAAGCGAGCACCCCAATATCTCTTTGCTGACCACCAAACGTCCGCACTGGGTCAAAATGCTCTCGTGATTCGCGTGCAACCGGATGAAGGTGTCACGATTCGTTTCGGCTCCAAGGTACCCGGTGCTGGCATGCAGGTTCGCGATGTCACTATGGACTTTGGTTACGGCCACGCTTTCACCGAAGCAAGTCCCGAAGCTTATGAGCGTCTCATTCTGGACGTCCTCCTCGGTGACCCGCCCCTGTTCCCCCGTCACGAAGAGGTGGAACTCAGCTGGAAGATTCTTGACCCCATAGAAGAGTTCTGGGAAACCCAAGGGCAACCAGAACAGTATGCGCCCGGAACCTGGGGCCCCGCTTCTGCCGATGCTTTGATGGCCCGTGACGGCCGAGTGTGGAGACGTCCATGATCCTCGAACTTCCCGACACCACCACGGCCAAGGTTGCCAAAGAACTGGTCAACCTCCGTGAAGAAGGTGGCGCCGTAGCGCTGGGCCGCGTGCTCACGCTCCTCATCTCCACCACGCTGGGCCACGAGGAGGAAGCGATTGCTGCGGCGAACGAGGCTTCCCGGGAACACCCCATGCGGGTGATTGTGCTCTCTGTTATTGAGCCTGAGCATTCCATCTCGAACCGTTTGGACGCGGAAGTCCGCGTCGGCGGTGACGCTGGAGCTAGTGAAGTCATTGTCCTGCGCGCCTATGGCCAAGTTGGTTCTGACGAGCAAGGCCTTGTGACAGGCCTGCTCTTGCCTGATACTCCTGTGGTGGCCTGGTGGCCGGGCATCGCGCCTGAGAAGGTCTCTGAATCTCCTCTGGGCAAGATCGCGCAGTGCCGCATCACCGATGCCTCCACCCACGAGAACCCTCTTGCAGCTCTCGCGTCCCTCTCCTCCACCTATGCTCCCGGTGACGCCGATTTTGCCTGGACACGGTTGACGCTGTGGCGGACGCAACTGGCTGCGGTGTTGGATCAGCCCCCCTTTGAGCCCATCACCGAAGCACATGTGACCTCAACACCTGACTTTCCTGCAGCCCAGATGCTTGCCGCGTGGCTTCAGCTCCAGCTGCAAGTTCCCGTGACCTGTGACCTCACCAAAACCGGGTTGAGTTGGAAGGGCGTTCACGGCGTTCGCTTGGTTCGTGCTTCTGGTGAGATTGAGCTGACCCGTATTGAGCAGTCCATCGCCCGCCTCAAACAGCCCAACCAGCCCACCCACGATATTTCGATGCCCCTGCGCAGCTTGCGCGATTGCCTCTCGGAAGAACTCAGACGACTTGACCCTGATGAGGTCTATGGTCGCGTGGTGACTGAGGGTCTGCCCCAAATCTCTGTGAGTGCCTAATGTCTGAAGAAACGACGCTTGAGGCATATGCCGATAAGCAAGAACTCATTGACAACATCGACGAGATTTTTGAATCCACGGTGAAAGACCTCCTCGTGGAACAAGATGCTGTTCACGTCGTCCTCACCGGTGGCACCGTCGGTATCGCGTTGTTAGAGAACATTGACCCGGGACACGTTCTCGACTGGTCACGCATTCACCTGTGGTGGGGAGATGAGCGTTTCGTTCCTGCCGGTCACGCAGATCGCAATGAGGGTCAGGCAACCGCCGCCCTCATCCACCGCCTACCCATCCCCGCAGAAAATGTCCACCGCATGCCCGCCTCCGATGCTGGTTTGAGCTTGGACGAGGCCGTGGATGCGTATGACGACGAGCTGGCCAAGTATTGGCCGGAGCTTCCCGAATTCGACATCACATTCCTTGGCGTGGGACCCGATGCCCACATTGCCAGTCTGTTTCCTGGGCTGGAGGGTATTGAGGTGGATGATCGTGCCGTCATTGCTGTGCGGAACTCCCCCAAACCACCTGCAGAACGCATCAGCTTGACCCTGCCCGCACTCAACAACTCTAAGAACGTCTGGGTGGTTGCTGCGGGCGCAGACAAGGCAGATGCGATCTATGCCGCATTCACCTCCGAAAACCCTTCAGAAGCGCCTGTGAGCGCCGTGGAGGGCACAGAAGAGACCGTGTTCTTCACTGATGAGGCAGCCGCCGAGCGCCTGATCGAGGAAGAAGAATAACCACAGACTCCACAAGAAAACCCCCGCTGATTCAGCGGGGGTTTTCTTTTTCACAATTTACTTGGTGGGCTTGACCGTGCCACGACGAACGCGGAGTTGGTGAAGTGCATCCTCGAGGATTTGCTCAGCTTCTTCAGGGGTGCGACGTTCCTTCACATAGGCCAAGTGAGTCTTGTAGGGCTCGAGCTTGGCCAGCTCCGGCGGGTTTTCCTTGTCGCGACCTGCGGGAAGACCAGACTGAGGGCAGTCGATGATCTCTGGAATTTCTTCCTCAGGAAGGTTTGCCGCGAAGTGGCGAACGGTTTCGTTGCCGAGTGCATCCCAGTAAGAGATAGCAATACGCTCTGCGTGGATACCGTGATCTTGTTCGCCCATGGGGCCTGCGCCTACGCGCGAGCCTCGGATTGCACTGCCTCCAGATGCCATGTTTAAGCTCCCTGGAACTTCGTAATGAGACCCAGACCCACGATGGACGCGATCCAGATCAAAGCCAAAATAATGGTGATGCGGTTGAGGTTGCGCTCAGCAACACCGGAAGAACCCAGTGTTGAGCTCATGCCGCCACCGAACATATCGGAGACGCCACCGCCACGACCCTTGTGAAGGAGGATCAGCAGGGTGAGAAGCAGGCTCGTCAGGCCGAGCAGCACCTGCAGAACAATCTCAAGAATTACCATAAGGGACAGTCTACCGGACTAGATCACGTGCTTCTGGAACCTGGCGATGCTGGAGAACTCCGCGACGTCGAGGCTTGCACCACCGACGAGCGCACCGTCGATGTTGGGCTGACGCATGAAGCCAGCAATGTTGTTGGCCTTGACCGAACCGCCGTAGAGAATGCGCGTGCGCTGCGCAGCGGCATCGCCCAGAACTTCACCCAGAGCACCACGAATCGCGGCACACACTGCTTCTGCCTGCTCTTCGGTAGCGACCTTACCGGTGCCAATAGCCCAGACAGGTTCATAGGCAATCACGATGTCTGCGTCCTGCGAGACACCCTCGAGCGCCTTCTTCAGCTGAGCAACAGGAACAGCCGAAGGGCCGAATTCTTCGAGCTCTGCCTCGGTTTCACCCACGCACAAAACAGGAACAACGCCGTGCTTGAGGGCCGCTTTGACCTTATTGCCCACGATCTCATCGTTTTCGCCGTGGTATTGACGACGCTCAGAGTGACCGATGATGACGTAGGAGCAGCCCAGTGCCTTGAGGAATCCACCCGGAATTTCACCGGTGTACGCACCGGAGTCGTGCATGGATACATCCTGTGCACCATAGGCAAGCTCCAGCTTGTCTGCCTCAATCAGATTCTGCACAGAGCGGATGTCAGTGAAGGGAGGGAATACTGAAACTTCAACGTCGGTGTACTTGTGGTTGGCGTCCTTGAGCGTCCACGCCAATTTCTGCACGAAAGCAATTGCCTGGAGGTGATCCAGGTTCATCTTCCAGTTACCCGCGATGAGCGGGGTGCGAGTGTTTACCATCCGAGGACCTCCAGGCCAGGCAGACGCTTCCCCTCGAGGAATTCGAGGCTTGCTCCACCACCGGTTGAAATGTGACCGAATTGGTCATCTGAAAAACCAAGAATGCGCACCGCAGCAGCGGAATCGCCACCACCCACAACGCTGAGGCCGTCGACCTCCGTCAGTGCCTGAGCAATCGCTCGGGTTCCCTCGGCAAATGCGGGGATTTCGAAGACACCAGCAGGGCCATTCCAGAACACGGTCTTGGATGCTCTGATCTGCTCTGCAAAAGCCGCGCCGGTCTCAGGACCAATGTCGAGGCCCATGCCTGTTGCACCGAAGGGGGTTTCTTCGAGAGAATCCGCTGGAGCCACCACGTGCTCGGCATCGGCGCCGAACTTACTGGCCATCACAATGTCAGTCGGCAGAATGATCTTGACGCCACGAGCTTCGGCATCGGCAATGTATCCGCGCACAGTGTCGAGCTGGTCGACTTCCAGCAGGCTGGCCCCGACTTTATAGCCCTGGGCTGCGAGGAAGGTGAACACCATGCCACCGCCAACCAGAATCGTGTCAACGCGGGGCAGGAGGTGAGAAATTACGCCGAGCTTGTCGGAAACCTTTGAGCCACCCAGCACAACCGTGTAAGGGCGTTCGGGCTTCTCGGTCAGGCGGTCTAGAACATCAAGTTCGGTTTCGATGAGCAGACCTGCTGCGCTGGGAACCAGCTTGGCCAGGTCGTAGACGGAAGCCTGCTTACGGTGAACGACACCGAAACCGTCGGAGACGAGCACGTCTCCCAATTCTGCGAGCTGAGCGGCGAATGCGCCACGCTCTTCCTCGTTCTTACTGGTCTCCCCTGGATTGAAACGCAGGTTCTCCAGCACGGCAATCTGACCATCTGAAAGAGCCGCAACTACAGCCTGAGCAGAGTCACCAACAGTGTCGGTGGCGAACGCAACAGGCTTGCCCAGCAATTCGCCGAGGCGATGTGCTGCAGGTTCGAGGCTGTACTTTGCTTCAGGTGCGCCGTCAGGACGCCCGAGGTGGCTCATCACCACAACACGGGCGCCCTGATCCAGCAGAGAATTCAATGTCGGCAACGAGGCGCGAATGCGACCATCGTCGGTAATCACACCATCCTTGAGCGGAACGTTGAGGTCACAGCGGACCAAAACACGCTTGCCAGCAAGCGAACCGAGCGAAGAGAGAGTGCGAAGTGCCATATTGAGTGTCTTTCTTTAGAGCTTGGCGCCAACGTATTCAGCGATGTCGACGAGACGGTTGGAGTAGCCCCACTCGTTGTCGTACCAGCTGGAGATCTTAACCTGGTTGCCCAGAACACGGAGCAGACCAGCGTCGAAGATCGAGGAGTGCGGGTCAGTCACGATGTCACTCGAGACGATTTCGTCTTCGGTGTACTTCAAGATGCCCTTGAGGTGACCCTCTGCAGCAGCCTTGAATGCAGCCTTGACTTGCTCCTCGGTCACGGGCTTCTCCACCTGAATGGTGAGGTCGGTGATTGAACCGGTGGGAACGGGAACGCGCAGCGCGAAGCCATCTAGCTTGCCGTTGAGTTCAGGAAGAACCTTACCGATTGTCTTTGCCGCACCGGTCGAGGAAGGAACGATGTTGATGGCAGCAGCACGAGCACGGCGAAGGTCTGTGTGGGGACCGTCCTGCAGGTTCTGATCAGCGGTGTAGGCGTGAACGGTGGTCATCAGACCAGTAATGATGCCGAATTCCTTGTCAAATACCTGAACCAGAGGTGCGAGGCAGTTCGTGGTGCAGGACGCGTTCGAGATGACGTGGTCAGTAGCCGCGTTGTAGGTCTCGTTGTTTACGCCCATCACGAAGGTAGGAATGTCGTTCCCGGTGGGAGGAGCAGAGATGATGACCTTCTTGGCACCCGCAGCGATGTGCTTTCCCGCAGAAGCGCTGTCGGTGAATCGTCCGGTGGACTCAATTACGATATCTACACCGAGCTTGCCCCAGCCGAGGTCTGCGGGGTCGCGTTCTGCAAGAACTTTGATCTTCTTGCCGTTCACGATGATGTTCTCAGCGTCGTGAGTAACCTCAGCGTCCAGACGACCGGTAACCGAGTCGTACTTCAGGAGGTGCGCGAGCACCTTGGTGTCGGTGAGGTCGTTGACGGCAACAATTTCGATGTCGGCACCCTGTGCGAGTGCGGCACGGAAGAAGTTACGTCCGATACGGCCGAAGCCGTTGATTCCAACTTTGACAGTCACTTCGTCTCCAAGTGATGTTAGGGAGCGTGGAGCTCCGGATGGTGATGGTGGAGGGATGGTATTGCTGGGGGAAAACAAGTAGAACGGGTGCCCCGAAAAGCTTCAGGACACCCGTTGTCAACTACTAAGAGAATAGCAGGACGCTGGATGCGCCCTTGCGAGCTGCCTCGAAACGCGCCGAGACATGAGCCCAGTTGATGATGTTCCAGAACGCGGTGACATAGTCGCCCTTCACGTTCTTGTAGTCCAGGTAGAAGGCGTGCTCCCACATGTCGAGCATGAGCAGAGGAATGGTTCCTGCTGCGATGTTGCCCTGCTGGTCGTAGAGCTGCTCAATGATGAGGTTCTTACCCAGCGCGTCCCACGCGAGGAAAGCCCATCCAGAGCCCTGCAGGCCCATGGCCACAGCGTTGAACTGTGCCTTGAATGCTTCGAAGGAACCAAAGTATTCGTCGATCGCGGCAGCAAGCTCGCCGGTGGGACGCTCTTCGGTACCAGGAGTCAGGTTCTTCCAGAAGATCGAGTGGTTGGTGTGACCGCCGAGGTGGAAGGCGAGGTCCTTCTGGAGCTTGTTGATGTTGGCGAAGTCATTCTTGTCGCGCGCTTCTGCCAGCTTCTCGAGAGCAGTGTTTGCACCGTCAACGTAGGCCTTGTGGTGCTTGCTGTGGTGCAGCTCCATGATGGTTGCACTGATGTAGGGCTCCAGTGCTGCATAGTCGTAATCGAGCTCGGGCAGTGTGTAGTTAGCCACGGGGTGTTCTCCTTAGTACGTGGTTGGGTAGTACTTGTGATAACCGTCTCGGCATCAAGTTTATTGCCGAATCCGGAAGTATTTACTGGTGTTACGCGTCGATATCTTCTGGTACAGCTGACTCTGTGCCGGGGACACCGAGTTCCTGCGCTCGCTTGTCGGCCATGGCCAATAAACGACGAATACGGCCGGCAACTGCATCCTTGGTCATCGGTGGGTCAGCATGGTGACCGAGTTCGTCCAAACTGGCGTCCCGGAAGTTCAAACGCAGTTCTCCCGCGTATTTGAGGTGTTCGGGGATTTCCTCACCGAGGAGTTCCAGCGCACGCTCCACTCGCGCACAGGCAGCCACTGCGGCCTGTGCCGAGCGTCGGAGGTTCGCGTCGTCGAAGTTAACCAAACGGTTTGCCGTGGCACGCACTTCACGGCGCTGACGAAGTTCTTCCCAGTTCTTGACTGTCTCGGTTGCACCCATGATGCTGAGCACGGCAGAGATGGCCTCGTCTTCGCGGATGACGACGCGGTGAACACCACGCACTTCACGTGCCTTGGCCGCAAACTGCAAGCGGTTTGCCGCACCGACGAGAGCCATGGCGGCCTCATTTGTCGGGCACACGATTTCTAGGGCGGCCGAACGGCCTGGATCGGTCAACGAACCAGCCGCGAGGAAGGCACCGCGCCAGATGGCGGAAAGGTCTTCGAGGTTTCCGGTGGTGAGCTTATTCGGCAGACCACGAATGGGGCGGCGTCGCGCATCCAACAAACCAGTCTGGCGGGCCAGGGTTTCACCGTCGAGAACACGAACGAGGTAGGTGGGAAGGTTCTTGCCACCAGAGTTGGGTGACAGACGACCTTCAGAGCGAACACCGTAAATCTCTGCCAAGTCTTTCCGAACGCGCGTTGCCAGCTCCTGCGAGTCCAGTTCTGCCTCGACAGCAATGCGGCCGGAGATGGTGTGGAGACCGCCTGCAAAGCGCAAGATGGTCGCGAGCTCCGCCGTGCGGACACTGGTTTTTCCAGCCCCCACAGTGATGAGTTCTTGTTTGACGTTTTCGGTGAGACCCATTTCCCCTAAATCCTCTGTACTTCGTCTGTCGTGCGTAATTAGTCGTGTTCTGTCGGGCGCTATTCGCGGCCGAAATCTCTGTGCTTGATGCGAACCACCACGCCGGGCAGTTTCTCGAGTCGCGTGGCGAGCTCCTCAGTCAGCGCAACGGAGCGGTGCTTGCCTCCGGTGCAGCCAATTGCGATGGTGGCGTGGCGCTTGTTCTCGCGTTGATATCCCGCCAGAACTGGTTCGAGTGCCTTGGCGTAGGTTTCAACGAATTCCATAGCGCCAGGTTGCCCCAGGACATAGTCCGAAACGTCTGAGTCCATGCCGGTATGACCGCGGAGTTCCGGAACCCAAAAAGGATTGGGCAAGAAACGACCATCAGCAATAAGATCAGCATCCGTGGGAGTGCCGTATTTGAACCCAAAGCTCATCAGGTTGAGGCGAACACCCGCAGTGTCCTCTTGAGCGAATTGTTCGGTGATCAACGTGGAGAGCTGGTGAATGTTTAAGTCGCTCGTATCCACGACGATGTCGCTGCTTTCACGCAGTGCCGTCATGCGGGAGCGTTCAGCCAAGATGCCATCCAGAATCGTGCCATCGCCTTGCAGAGGGTGGGGCCTGCGCACGGATTCAAAGCGACGCACGAGTGAGGCATCGGTGGCGTCTAAGAACAGAACGCGCACCACGGTCTCATCGGGCATGGATTGGATGATTTCTTGGAGGTTCTCGAAGAAGTCACGACCACGCACGTCCACAACGGCAGCAATCTTGGGCAGGTTGCTGCCTGCCTTATCTGCCAGTTCCACCAGGGGGCGCAGCATCTGCGGTGGGAGGTTATCCACGACATACCAGTCGAGATCCTCCAGCGCGTTACCGACCGTGGAACGACCCGCACCAGACATACCGGTGACGATGAGCACTTCCTGCTTTTGGCGGGATTGCTCAGGCATGGTCACTTCCTTGAAATCTGGGGCGTGTTACGGCGTGTCGTTCTAGCGTAGTCATATCCGACACGCCGGAAAACTCCAGAGGCATAAACCCTGTGGCAGTGCTTGAAGGTTAACCCGCGGCGAGAATGTCGAGTGCGTGTTGCAAGTCGGCGGGATAGGGAGAGACAAACTCGACATACTCGCCCGTGGAGGGGTGCACAAAACCAAGCTTGTGGGCATGCAGCCACTGACGTGACAATCCCAAACGGGAACTGAGTGTCGGGTCCGCGCCATAAAGGCTATCTCCCACGCAGGGGTGTCGCTGTGCTGCCATGTGCACACGAATCTGATGAGTTCGACCGGTTTCCAGCTTGATTTCCAGCAAAGACGCGAAGGGGAACGCTTCTTGCGTTGTGTAGTGCGTCACCGCGTGCTTGCCATCGTTCGTGACGGCAAATTTCCAGTCCGAACGTGGATGACGGCCAATGGGAGCATCAATGGTGCCAGCGAGAGGGTCTGGGTGGCCCTGCACGACGGCGTGGTAGATCTTGTTGACCTCTCGGTCATGGAAGGCCTGCTTGAGGGCGCTGTAGGCCTTCTCGCTCTTCGCAACAACCATCAGGCCTGAGGTACCTACATCAAGCCGGTGAACAATCCCCGCGCGCTCTGCGGCCCCGGAGGTCGCAATGGTGAAGCCAGAAGCCGCCAGGGCGCCCAAGACAGTGGGGCCCTCCCAGCTTGCGGCAGGGTGAGCAGCCACACCCACGGGCTTGTCCACGACCACAAAGTCTTCGTCGTCATAGACAATGCCGAAATCAGGAACCATCATGGGAATGATCTCAGGCCCGCGCTTTTCTTCCCACTCCACGGTGAGAGTAGCTTCAGCCCGGAGCTTGTCAGATTTACCCAAGGTCATGCCGTTTTGCTGAACTCCGCCAGCTTCGGCTATCTCTGCCGCTTGGGTTCTGGAAAAACCAAAGAGTCGGGCAAGTCCCGCATCAACACGAACACCATCTAGTCCGTCAGGTACCGGTGTGGATCTAGTCTCCACTGCTACCACCATCCGCACCAGAATCACCAGGCGTACTGGGGTGGACATCGGAACCAGTAGATGCAGTGATCAGCGTGCTCTCTTCTTTGCCTGAGCGAGAGGTCTTCTTCTTCCGTGGCTCACGGGTTCCATCCAGACGGATACCCAGAACTGTCAACAACACCAGCAAAATCATGCTGGAGACAATGGCCATGTCCGCCACGTTATAAATAGCAGGCATCATCCAGGGGGTAGAGATGAAGTCGATAACGTGACCGTTACCCACCACCACAACACCATCCCCGTTGGGCTTTGTTAGGCGATCGGTCAGGTTGCCGAGAGTTCCGCCCAACAAAAGGCCAAAGACCAATGCCCACGCAATCGAACGAATGCGCTTGGCAAACACGATGATGACCACGGTGATGACCGCAGCCAAGATGGTGAAAATCCAGGTGGACCCAGATGCCATCGAGAACGCAGCACCGGGATTACGCACGAAATAGAAGTGCAGGAAATCTCCCAGGACAGGTTTACTCACGCCCTCTTCGAGAGTGTTGATCACCCAAAGTTTGCTCAGTTGATCAGCGGCATAAATAACGGCCGCGGCAACACCGAGTAAAACTAATACAGCCCAAACGGGCCGCTTCACTGCCACTACTTAGCGTCTGGCGCGCCAGAAGCGTCGAGCTCATCGAGCTCGGTCAGCTGGGTAGTGATGTAGGTGCGCAGCTTCTCGCGGTATTCCTTCTCGAAACCAGCGAGTTCAGCAATGCTGGCCTGCAACTTGGACTTGTCCTTCTCGAGGGTGCCCAGCTGAGACTTCACGGTGGCTTCTGCTTCAGAGACGAGGCGGGTTGCGGTCTCGTGACCTTCTGCGATGAGTGCATCACGCTTCTCGACACCTTCGCGGACATGCTCTTCGTGCAGGCGACGTGCGAGGGTGAGGAGGTCGTTTGCGCTTGCGGTAGCGGCAGAATCGTCGACAACAGCAGCAGGTGCAGGAGTGCTGGCGGGGCGGGCTGGTGCACTGCCCTCGGAGCCGTCAAGACGCGCTTCCGCAGCTTCTAGCTTGGTGCGCAGTTCTTCGTTCTCGGCGCCGAGGCGGCGGAGCTCGACAACGATTTCATCGAGAAAGTCATCGACCTCATCCTGGTCGTATCCTTCGCGGAACTTCGTCTGCTGAAAGCGCTTGTTTACTACGTCTTCTGGCAGTAATGCCATGGCGTGCCATCCTCAAGTGAGTGATACAAAAAATTGTTGTCGGTGGAGACAACTTTCCTAACGCTACCAAAATACTGCGAGCGGGTGGAAACCCCTGGTGAGATTCTGAGTAACCGAACTTACAAAATCGTGATGTATTCGGCGATATACATCGCAACGATGGCGGCCAACATCACCACTGTCCAACCGAAATCAAGTGCAATTTGGCCGATGCGAACGGGTTTAATAAACCGGCGAACAAATTTCAGGGGTGGATCGGTCAGCGTGTAAATGATGCCACTGAGAACGAGGAAGACGGACGCTGGACGCCAACCAGGTCGCATCGAACGGATGAAATCAAATATTAAACGTCCCCACATGGCAAAAACAAACACCAGGAGGGCGTAATACAAAATGGTGCCGATGATGAACATGGTTTCACCTCACGAGCAATGCCACGAAGTGGCAGAGCTCTACTCGCCGAAGAACGTAGTGTCGACTTCAGCAGTTTCAGCTGCTGCATCACCAGAAACGGCAACGTGTGCGGGAGAAAGCAGGAATACCTTGCTGGTCACGCGCTCGATCTTGCCGTAGAGACCTTGTGACAGGCCGGAAGCGAAGTCAATCAGACGACGAGCGTCGGTCTCGGTCATCTGTGAGAGGTTCATGATGACGGGAACGCCTTCACGGAAGTTCTCTGCGATGACTTTTGCGTCGGAGTACTGCTTGGGGTGGACGGTCACGATTTCGTTCATATCGCTAGCTGCCTGGTTCTTTGCGGTGTTGCGGCGAAGGGGGGTTACCTGTGCGCGTCCAGCGGAGACAGGGGCAACCTGGGGGGTTGCAGCGTAGGCGGGGGCGTCGTAGCTCGTGTCCTCATCAGCGAGACCGAGATAGACCATGGTCTTCTTGAGTGGGTTGGACATTGAGTACCTCCAGTTGGAAAAAGCTTCTTAAGTGAGATTAACCGGCAACAGGCCCGTTACCCGTGATTGCCGAGCCAATTCGTAGGTGTGTCGCGCCTTCTGCGATCGCTTCGGCATAATCGTGAGACATGCCAGCAGAAATATAGGTTGCGGTGGGGATCACCGAGCGCACTCGGTCTGAGGCAGCACGAACCCGGGCAAAGGCTACTCGAGGCTCCTCCTCCAGGGGCGCAACCGCCATGACGCCCCTTAAGTTCAGGCTGGGTTCCGCTGCCACGAGCTCCGCAAGCTCCACCACATCAGCAGGCTGGACTCCTCCGCGGGCCGGGTCCTGGGTGAGGTTGAGTTGCACAAAACAATCCAGTACGGGTACGACGTTGAGTTCTGGTTCTCCACTGGGAGTAAATGCTGCGTTTCCGAGCGCCGTCACGAGGCTGGAGCGGTCGACTGAGTGCACTACGCTGGCATATTTGCGAGCAGCACGGGCCTTATTGGACTGCAATTGCCCAATAAAGTGCCAGGTCAGATCTAACTCTGCGAGTTCAGCTGCTTTCGCTTCAGCTTCCTGGTGGCGGTTTTCGCCGACATCCCGGACGCCAAGATCGTAGAGATCTCTGACGAGCTGTGCAGGATGGAATTTGGTCACCACAATCATGGTGATGTCTTTCTCATCACGGCCAGCACGCGTGGCGGCATCTGAGATGCCCTCGGTGACGAGCGCTAGACGCTCGGCGAGGGACATCGTGACCTACTTGAGGAAGTCGGGGATGTCGAGGTCGTCATCCTCGTCTACATAGGAGGGAGTGACCGAAACATGCGAGTTGACGGCAGGAGTTGACAGCACAGCAGCAAGCTCATCATCGGCGAATACACCCGTGGTTGAGGTCACTACTGTCTCTGAATAGATGCTCTCACCGGCTGGGAGAACTGAGCCGGTATCAGTTGAGGTAAATGCACGACGTGGCATGGGCTTGTGTGAAGGTTCTCCGCCATCGAAGCCAGCGGCGATAACCGTGACACGAACCTCATCGCCGAGAGTGTCATCAATGACCGCGCCGAAGATGATGTTTGCCTCGGGGTGAACTGCTTCACCGACGAGTGCGGCTGCATCGTTGATCTCAAAGAGACCAAGGTTAGATCCGCCCTGGATGGAGAGGAGCACGCCACGGGCGCCCTCAATGCTGGCCTCAAGCAGGGGTGAGGCTACGGCCAGCTCGGCTGCCTTGATCGCGCGGTCTGCACCGCGCGAGGAGCCGATACCCATCAGGGCGGATCCAGCGCCCTGCATGACCGACTTCACATCAGCGAAGTCGAGGTTGATCAGACCGGGAGTAGTGATGAGGTCTGTAATTCCCTGAACACCGGCCAGGAGAACCTGGTCTGCGGTGGCAAAAGCTTCCTGGACAGAAATGCTGCGGTCGCTAATTTCGAGCAAACGATCGTTGGGGACAACGATGAGTGTGTCGACCTCCGCACGAAGAGCTGCAACACCGGAATCTGCTTGTGCAGCGCGGCGCTTACCTTCGAAGCCGAAGGGCTTGGTGACGACACCGATGGTCAAAGCGCCAATGGACTTTGCGATCTTTGCCACGATGGGTGCTGCACCCGTTCCGGTACCACCACCTTCACCTGCAGTGACGAAAACCATGTCAGCACCGGCGAGGGCTTCTTCGATTTCTTCAGCGTGATCCTCGGCAGCCTTACGGCCAACTTCGGGGTCTGCACCTGCGCCGAGTCCACGTGTGAGCTCGCGACCAATGTCAAGCTTGATGTCTGCTTCACTGAGCAGCAATGCCTGAGCATCGGTGTTGACTGCGATGAATTCAACACCCTTGAGGCCGAGCTCAATCATGCGGTTGACAGCGTTGACGCCACCACCACCGACGCCGACGACCTTGATCACGGCGAGGTAATTCTGATTCATTGACACGTTATGTCCTCCGCTAGAACCCTAAAGTTCAAGTCGAACCTTAAAGTTATGCTCAGTATGCATTTCTTGATTTGAGAGTAGGTCGGAACCGTGGACTCCCCCGCGCGACACGCCTAGAGAAATCAGAAACCAAAAATTATTAACGAACGACGGCCGTCTTGGGGGACGAAACGTCATACTCGCTGACCGAACCGACGGGGTTCACCGCCAGAAGTTTGGACAGGACGTGATTCTTAAACGCTGCATTCTCTGGCCCACCCCAAAACACGCGAGCTCCCCCGGTCAAAACGAGGGTGACGTCATCTGTGGTTTTCGCAATGACCTGATCAACCTGACCGGCCAGGCTGGAGGGCAGTGATTCCAGCACATCCACTCCTGCACGGAAGCCCGGAGATTGAGTACTGTCTCCCTCGACAGTGAACAACGGGATTCCAGGGATACGTTCCTCGGAATTCTCCATCACCACACCCGCAGGGTCAACCATGGTGAACCCGGTTGCGCTCGGCACATAGCCAATGGGTGAACGCTCCACGATCTTGATAACCAGCGTGTGCGGGGGTGACGCCACCGTGGAATAACTTTTCACCAAGGGCTGTGCTTCAACGGCCTTTCGGACTGAATCCATATTCACCAGCGGCAGGGGCTTATTCATTTCGGGCTGAAGAGCTGTCACAATCTGATCCGCCGGCACACGCGCCGCTCCCTCGACCGTGATCGTCTGCAGGGCCAAAATAGGCGTGAAAACACCTATCCCGACGAAGATCAGAACAGCGACCAGAGAACCCGTAATGGATAACCACATCACTCGACGTCGACGCAGGTGAGCGGTAAAGCGACGAACTTCATCACGTTCGAACGCTTTTCGCGCCTTGACCGCTTCTTTGAGCTTGAGTTTGGCCTCGGCGGCATCACGCTGAACCTTGGTCAGACGAGGAGTGCTTTTTTCTCTCACTTTTTTCTCGGGCACTGCCTCGGCACGCGGAGCGAGAGGAACAGGTCGAGGCGGCTGATGGATGGGGCGCCTGGTTCCCTGGATCCGGCTTGTGGGCTCGGTACTCGACGCCGCAGTAACTCGCTGAGCCTTCTTCTCGGCTTTACGCGTTTTGGCCGGCTTCGGGGCCTTTGCTGGCCGAGGGGGCTTTGGGGTCTTCGGCGCCTGTGCAGGCTGAGCTTGTGGGGCGGCCTTCGCGGAAACACCTGGTTGAACTGGTCTCTGGGGTGCACGAGAAGGAAGCGAGGAAGCGCTTCCGGCGGGGCCCTGAGGTCTTTTCATGTGTGACTAGTTTTTCGCCTCGAGAGAGCCGAGAATCTGAGGAATAATGCGGTACACGTCTCCACAACCCAGAGTGATGACGTAATCTCCAGGCTGGGCTATTTTCGCGATGTGGTCAGCGGCAGCTTGCCAGTCTGCAATGAAAGCAACCTTGCTCTGGTCACGAAACTTTTCCGACACGAGTGCCCCGGTCACTCCAGGAACGGGATCTTCCCGGGCGCCGTACACATCGAGAACGACAGTGAGGTCTGCATCATTTTCAAGTGTTTGCGCAAACTCCCCACAGAAGTGCTGAGTGCGACTGTAGAGATGAGGTTGGTGCACAGCAATGATGCGTCCCGATCCCACCACAGTACGTGCTGCCGTCAGAACGGCATTGACCTCGGTGTGGTGGTGGGCATAGTCGTCAAAGACACTCACGTCGCGGCGGATGCCGTGCAGCTCAAAACGACGCTCTGTGCCCCCGAACTCAGAAATCCCCGCGAGGGACGACGCGGGATCAAAACCCAAACCCACCAAAGTGGCAAAAGCACCTGCTGCGTTGAGGGCGTTGTGACGGCCCGGAACGCTCAGCTGTGCGGTGTATTTGGTCCCGAGATACTCCAGAGTGAATGTCACACCACCTGTCGTGGTGTCGATGTGCGCCAAGCGAACATCTGCGTTCGAGGCTTCACCAAAGGTCATCACCTGCGGACCAGAAATCTTGCCTGTGACACGAATGGCACCCGGGTCATCGCTCGAGATCACAACAAGCTCGGTTGCCGCGGAAGCAAAGTCAACAAAAGCCTGGTCGAATGCTTCTAACGAACCGTAGTGGTCCAGGTGATCGGCATCTACGTTCGTAATGAGTGCAACGGCAGTGTTATACAACAAGAACGAACCATCCGACTCATCTGCTTCCACAACGAAGAGTTCGCCCTCACCATAGGCAGAGCTCAGACCATACGACTGCACCACTCCCCCGTTGACAAAGCTGGGATCAGCACCGAGTTCGCGTAAACCTGTGACGATCATGCCGGTCGAGGTGGTCTTACCGTGTGCTCCCGCAACGGAGACTAAACGTGTCCCCCGGGTGAGCCACTCGAGTGCCTGCGAGCGGTGCAAAATGGTGAGGCCCTTCTCCAACGCGAGGAGATACTCGGGGTTGTCCTGCCAGAGAGCACCGGTGACCACCATGGTCTGAGCTTCTCCCACGTTGGCTTCATCGTGACCGATATGAACCGTCACGCCAAGCGCACGTAAAGCTTCGATATTCGACGAGTCGCGCACATCAGAACCCGTCACCGTGATCCCGTTAGAGAGAAAGAGGCGAGCGATTCCGCTCATGCCAGAACCGCCGATACCCACCATGTGCACGGTACCCAAATCGGCAGGGGCAATAACGCGGGGGTCTGGCTTAATCACAGGGCAACTCTCTTCTGTAGTGTGCGCATGCGTGCCACACACCTCGTTCCGTTATAACGCAGAAAGCTGAGCCTTGGCCGATGACAGGGCGGCATCTATGAGATTCATCATGCGCGCAGTTCCGTCCCGCATGCCCACACTGCGTGCCGCCGAGCTCATCTTTTCCAGAGCAGCCTCATCACGCAACAATGGAATGAGTGTCTGGTTCACCCATGAGGCAGTGAAATTCTTGTCTTCTACGAGCACTCCGCCACCAGCCCGGACAACACCGGCAGCGTTGAACCGCTGCTCACCGTTTCCGACAGGGTAAGGCACATACACGGCAGGAATTCCGAGTGCACTGAGCTCTGACACCGTTGCTGAACCCGCACGTGAGACGACCGCAGATGCTGCAGCAAGTGCGAGGTCCATCCGGTCGCAGTAGTCCAGGGACACATAACCGGGAAGATCGGGCAGTTGTGCAGGTTTGTTCTGACCCACAATATGCAGAATCTGATATCCCCCCGCGATGATGTCGGGGGCAGCGGCCGCAATAGTGGTGTTGATGGAACGAGCCCCTTGAGAGCCACTGGTCACGATCAGAACGGGACGATGAACATCGAGTCCGAAATGGTGGCGGGCTGCTGCCTGCGTGGCCGGGATATCGAGAATTTCAATTTCGTGACGCAGCGGCGTGCCCACGGTGGTGGCATGTGGCAAGGGCGTACCCGCAAAGGTCACTCCCACAAACGGGGTGTGACGCGCACCCCACCTGTTTGCTAGACCTGGCTTCGCATTGGCTTCGTGGATGACGTACGGAACGTGTGCGTTGCGAGCGGCCGCATAGGCGGGCGCAGACGCGAAGCCTCCCACACCGATAACAACGTTGACGCCACGAGCTGCGATCAGCGATTCAACTGCCTTAACCGCTTTCGGCCATCCCTTGGCAAACCGAAAAGCTGCAGGTATGAGGTTTCGTGGACGAGGAAAAGGAATACGTGGAATTGTGACCAGTTCATAACCTCGAGCTGGCACGAGGGTTGCTTCGAGTCCTTCTGCTGTTCCCACGCAGACAATCTGGGCATCTGGTTCACGGCGGCGAATTTCGTCAGCGAGTGCCAGCATCGGATTAACGTGCCCTGCCGTGCCACCACCGGCGAGGAGATAGCTGGTCATCGTCGCCTACTCGGGGCTTTCTTGAGCGGTTGTTCTTCCTTGGTGAAAGACAACACCACACCAATGGCCAGCAAGGACATGATTAATGCTGAACCACCCGAACTGAGCAAAGGTAACGGAACACCCAGAACAGGAAGCACCCCAACAACCACACCGATGTTGACGAACGCCTGGCCGACAATCCAAATCATGATTCCACCGGTCACGATTCGAACCAGAGGGTCTTGAGCCTGGCGAATGATGCGTGTGAAAGCTACCGCCAAGAGCACGAACAAAAGAATGACGACCATGCACCCAATGAGTCCAAGTTCCTCGCCGATGATGGCAAAGATATAGTCGTTGTCTGCCGCCGGCAGCCAGGACCATTTCGCTTTGGACTGCCCCAGACCTACGCCGAAGATGCCGCCGTTCGCGAGAGCCCACTTCCCATGCAATGGCTGCCAACATGCATTGGTGTAGTCGGTGCAGTTCTCGTTGAGGAAGGACATGATGCGTGCCATGCGGTTGGGACTCACCACGGCCAACATGATCACACCGAAAGCACCCACGATCAGTGGCACGATCACCATTCGAGCCGCGACGCCGGAGAAGGCGATACAACCCAGGATGATGGCGAAGATAATGATTGCTGTTCCGAGGTCCTGCCCCAACAACACAAAAAACATCGCGATATAAATCGGATAGATCGCGAGAAAGATGCGGAAGCTATAGGGACCCACGCGTTTGATGATGGTGGGCAAATGAACACCCAGCCACACCGCAATGGTCAGCTTGATGAGCTCAGAAGGCTGGAACTGAACACCAATATCGAGCCAGTTACGGTTACCACCGGACTCCACACCCAGCGGGGTAAAGACCAGCAGCTGTAACCCAATCGTGGCGAAGAGTGCAATGGTGGCCCATTTGCGATAAAACACGAGAGGTAAGCGACTAATGCCCAGCATGAGCGGAATCGCGATGATTGCGGAACCTGCCTGCGTGAGGAATCCAGCAAAGAATCCGCCATTTTGCAGAAACGAGTCCACGGCCGAGGCAGACAGCACCATAATCAAACCAAGGATCACGGTGAACAAGGTCACTCCGGCAAGGAGATAGAAATTAGGCGACTCTGCGCGGAAAGCTGTTCCCAAATTAAACCTGGTAGCCAAGCCACCAGCACGAGTTTTCTGCGATGCCGCAGGAGTATTCGACCGGGGCGCAGATCGCGGTGAAGCCGCTGGTCTGCGGGTGTTAGGTGTGCGAGGCGGATTCGCCATCCGCCTCACCTCCAACTAAGTCTTGAACGGCCTGGGCGAAGAGGCGTCCTCGCTCGGCATAATCAGTGAACTGGTCCATCGAAGCCGCAGCTGGAGCCAACAACACCACGTCACCGCTGTGTGCTGCTTCTGCGGCCAAGTTCACGGCGTGAACCATGACATCACTAGTGTCATCCGTTCCAACCTCTCGGGCCGTGACCCCGGGCGCGTGTCGTTCGAATGCCGAAAGGACGGGTTCACGGTCAACACCGATGATGATGGCTGCCCGCAGGCGATGCGCGTGCTTCGCGACGAGCTCGTCGATGTTCACACCTTTGAGTAATCCGCCCACAATCCACACAATAGATTGATTCGCCGTGAGGGAAGCGTCTGCCGCATGCGGGTTGGTGGCCTTGGAATCGTCGATCCAGGTGATGTTGCCCACCCGGGCCACCACCTCGTTGCGATGGGCATCTACACGGAAGCTCTGCAGTGCAGAAGAAATAGCTTCGGTGGACGCACCGAAAGACCTGGCCAAGGCACTTGCGGCCAAGATGTTGGCGACGAGGTGAGGAGCCGCAAGTCCGTGTTCTTCGAGTTCTCGAACCGTGGTGATTTCGAGCGCGGTGCTGTGACGATCCTCGAGGAAAGCACGGTCACACAGGATTCCATCCACCACCCCGAAGTCGCTCTTGCCCGGAGCGCCGAGGTCGAAACCAATAGCTCGCGCACCTTCCATCACGTCAGCATTTTCGACCATACGTTCGGTGACTTTATCCGCTTTGTTATAGACGCAGGCAACCTGGGTGTTCTCAAAGATCTTGGCTTTCGCAGCGACATATGCGTCAAAGGAACCATGCCAGTCCAAGTGGTCATCAGCGATGTTGAGTACCGCTGCGGAATAGGGGTGCACCCCCTGCATCCAGTGCAGTTGGTAGCTGGAAAGCTCGACGACTAGGACGTCAAAACCTTGAGGATCACGCACAGCATCCAAGACGGGAACACCGATATTGCCACACGGAGCGACACGGAAGCCTGCTTCGGCGAGCATGGCCGCGGTGAGCTGAACCGTGGTCGTTTTACCGTTGGTTCCGGTAACCATCAGCCACTGCGCGGTGGTCACTTTGTCCCGGACGCGCCACGCCAGTTCGATATCCCCCCAGATCGGAATGTTCCGTTCCGCTGCCCACATCACGATGGCATGGTCAGGGTGATAGCCCGGTGAAACAACTACGAGTTCTGGGTCAAACTCCACGAGTTCGTGAGGATTATCTTCCCCCGAACGCTCTTGCACATAGATCGCTCCGATGACCTCTGTCATCCGAATACGCAGATCATCGGCACCTGCGGCAACGACCATCACCTGAGCACCAAGCTCGGCCAGGGTGTCTGCGACGGAAAAGCCGGTCACGCCCAGACCTAGAACAGCCACGCGCAAACCTGACCAGTCGGCATGCCAACTCGTCAGGGTATTCAGATCACGCGGAGTAGTCATCACTCAGCGGGCTAGCGGGTCAGCCACTCGAGGTAGAACATTCCCACACCGGCGACAACGAACAGTGCGGAAATAATCCAGAACCTCACCACGACAGTAACTTCTGCCCAGCCTTTGAGCTCAAAATGGTGGTGAATCGGTGACATGAGGAAGATGCGCTTGCCTTTGGTGACTTTGAAATATGCGCGCTGCACGATGACAGAACCGGTATCAATCACAAACAGTCCCGCAAGGATGACCAGAAGAAGCTCAGTCTGGCTGAGGATTGCCAGCGCAGCGAGTGCCCCGCCAAGAGCCATCGAGCCAGTATCGCCGAGGAAGATTTGTGCGGGTGAGGTGTTCCACCACAGGAAACCAATCAAACCGCCCACGATGGCTGCGGCCACGATGGCAAGATCCAATGGGTCGCGCACTTCATAACACTTATAGGCAACTTGAGGATCTAATCGACCGCTGAAGCAGGACTGGTTTTGCTGCCAGAAGTTCATAATGACGAAGGAACCAATGGTGAAGATGGAAGCTCCCGTAGCCAAACCATCTAACCCGTCCGTGACATTCACGGCGTTAGAGGTACTCGTCACGATGAGGATAATCCACACCAGGAATGCGGCAATGGCAAGCCAACCACCCAGAGCAGCAAACGTGAAGTGCGTGTTGCGGATGAACGAAATGCTCATCGACGCCGGGGTGATGCCGTTTTCATCAGGGAAGTTGATGGCCAACAGGGCAAAGATCACGGCGACAATAACTTGTCCCAAAATCTTGGGCCAACCGGTCAGACCGAGGGAGCGCTTTTTGTGGGTTTTGATGAAGTCATCAATGAATCCCACCAGACCAAGCCCAGTCATTAAGAACAACACCAGAATGGCCGGCAACTCGATTGTGGAACCCGTCATCCAGGACGCGAGGAAGTAGGAGAGGATGACACCGACCACAACGACGATGCCGCCCATCGTGGGCGTGCCTTTCTTGGCGTGGTGTGCATCGGGACCAATTTCATTGATGAATTGACCCCAGCCAATACGGCGGAAGAGCTTGATGAACACTGGCGTCATCAGCAGGGTGAAGATGAGCGAGAGTGCGCCGGCGAGAAGAAGGGTACTCACGCGTATGCCTCTCCTAGTCGATCACCCAAGAACCGGAGATTCGCCGAGTTCGACGATTTCACCAGAACGATGTCCCCTGCTTTCAGCAGGCTCGATAGGTAATCGTAAGCCTCATCGGGGGTGGAATAGAACTTCGACTCACCATCCCAGGAACCCTCGTTGATGGCGGAGATGTGCAATCGACGAGCGCCATCGCCCACGACCACGAGTTCGTTGATTCCTAAACGCACGATCAGCAGCGCCAGGTTATCCATTTCTTCCCCGGCATACTGGCCCAGTTCAGCCATTTCACCGAGCACTGCAATGGTGCGGTTTTCAGGGCCAGCCACTTGACGCAGGGTTTTCAGCGCAGCTGCCATCGAGTCGGGGCTGGCGTTGTAGGCGTCATTGATAATGGTGATGCCGTGCCCACCCATCAGTTCCATACGCCAATGTTCCGCGCGGGTGATGGACTCCAGTGATGAGACGATGAGTTCCATATCACAACCGAGGGTGAGCGCAACAGCGGTGGCCGCTGCCGCATTCATGACGTGATGTTCGCCCAAAACACTGAAATTCACATGTGCTGTTTTTCCGCCAGGTACATGCAGATCAAAAGAAGTGCCCTGAATGCTGGAGGTGACATCGCTGACACGCACGGTTGCCTCGGCTGCATAGCCAAAGGTGATGACCTCCCCCGGTGCCGCAGGAGCCATCGACATGACGCGTGGATCATCGGAATTCAGAATGGCTATGCCGTGGGCACCGAGCGCTTCTACAAGTTCCCGCTTGGACTCAATCGTGACCTCAACTCCACCAAATTCTCCGGCGTGAGCAAGACCCACCATGAGCACCACAGCAATATCGGGCTGCACCATAGTGGTCAGGCGAGTGATGTGACCGCGTCCACTGGCACCCAGCTCAAGAACCAAATACCTGGTGTCTTCGGTGATTTTCAGCATTGTGATGGGGGCACCCACCTCGTTGTTGAAGGAATCTCGGGGATAAATTGTCGGACCAACCTGAGCACACATCGTGGCAACCAGATTCTTTGTTGTGGTCTTTCCGTTAGATCCGGTAATGCCCACCACGGTGAGGTTTCCGAGGGCACGGACGCGAGCGACGACCTCGGTAGCCAAAAGACCCATGGCAACTACCGTGTCCTCAACCACAATCTGGGGAACACTCGATTCCACCTCGTGATCGACGATCAGAAGTGCTGCACCGTTCTCGAGTGCTGCCGGCACGAAGAGGTGACCGTCGGTCACCTCACCGGGCTTGGCGACGAAAATATCCCCCGGGGTGATCAACCTGGAATCAGTATCCGTGAGCCCCGATACACGTGTGTCCTCGGTTGCAGTACCGGCTAGAACGAGTCTGCCCTGCATCGTGGTGGCAATATCTGCCACGGTCATCGCGATCATGCTGAACGCTCTCCTCGGGGTGGGTAGCCTGCCTCACGCAACGCGTGCTGTATTTCTTCGCGGAAGTTAAACGGGATTTGTTCCCCGGCAACTTCGCGCACTGTTTCGTGACCAGGGCCGGCATAAATAATGGCATCGCCAGAGGAGGCGAGAGAAATTGCGGTGGCTATCGCTGCACGCACATCTGCCACCTCGTGAACTTCTGCTCCCCCAGGGACATCTCTGGCGCCAGCGATCAGGGCCGCGCGAATAAGCGCTGGGTCCTCGGTGCGGGGGTGGTAGTCCGTAATCACCACAACATCAGCACCCTCTGCAGTTATCTGCCCCATCGCATGACGCTTGGTGGTGTCTCTGTCTCCATCTGCGCCAAATAAGAAGACAACTTTGCCGTCTGTGACGTGTCGTACTGCACTCAGCAAACTCGCAAAGGCTCCTGGTGTGTGACCATAATCCAAATAGAACACAGGGCCTGTGTCACCGGAGACAATCTCGGTTCGACCGGGAACAACCACGTCGATACTGCCCGTTGCGCTCAACGCGTGAGCAATATGGTCAAGATCAAATCCTGACTCGACGAGCATCACGATCGCGAGAGCGGCATTCGAAGCCATGAAACTCCCCAGCAGTGGCACAGAAGTACTCAGCTTCCGATTCTCGGGGCCCGTCAGGGTGAACTCAGTGGAACGGGGAGTCTCCTGCGTAACGTGCATACGCCACTGAGCAAATTCCCATCCCACGGAGTCGGGAATCGTGGCCAGAGTTGCGACAGGAATGCGAGAATTCTCCGCAAGACGGATACCCCACTGGTCATCTACAGTCACGACACCTCGTGAGGCACGTTCAGGGGTGAAGAGTTCAGCCTTTGCGGCAAAATAGTCCTCGTAGGAGGCGTAATCATCGAAGTGATCGTGGCTGAGATGAGTAAAGCCCACCACGTCGAAATCGATTCCATCTACGCGGCGTCTACTCAGTGCTTGCGCTGAGACTTCCAGACACACGGCACGGACGGAGTTTTCTTCCATGCGTGCCAACAGGGCATGAAGTTCCGTGGATTCGGGGGTGGTCAAACCACTCACCACAGCCACGTCGCCAATGCGACGTTCTGCTGTGGAGCTCAGCCCGTTCTTGACACCGAGCTGGGCAAGAATCGCAGAGAGGATATAGACCACGCTGGTTTTACCGTTGGTACCGGTAACACCAAAAACAGTGGCATCTAACTCTGCTGAGCGATACACCCACGCAGAAATCTCTCCCATCGCCTCACGGACGTGGGGCACTGTAATAACAGGCAGGCCGCAATCCCCCGCAATCTGAGCACCGGCGTCATCGGTCAACAGGGCAACAGCTCCTGCTTCCCGTGCGTTCTGCGCAAAGCGTGCCCCATGCACCGTGGCGCCGGGAAGTCCCACGAAGATATCGCCTTCGCGCACATCTGAAGTAGTCATGGTGATGCCGGTCACATCAATGCCCTCGAGTGAAACGGACGACGAGAGGGAAAGCTCGTTGACGAGGGAAGCAAGTGCCCGAATGCGAGGATGCTCAGGTCTCAGAGACCCCACAAAAGCACCCACTCGAGCACCACCTTTCTTCTGCTCAAGTCTAGGCCGGCAGGAGATTAGAACCGGATAGGCAACACGGGTGCTTCACCCTGTGAAGGCTTGATTCTGTAACGCTTAATGACTTGCTGCTCGATGGCCTTGAACACGGGCGGACAAACGGCATAGGTCGCGGTTGTTTTCGGTTCAGCAATAATCACGGAAATGATGTATTGGGGATCATCTGCGGGGATCATGCCCATGTTGGAGACAACGTATTCAGCCTTGTAGCCGCCCTCACCGTTGGGTTGCTGGGCGGTACCTGTCTTCATGGCCACGCGGTAACCAGGGACAGTGACTTCCTTGGTGATCCAGCCCTGGGTCACAAAGTTTTCCATCATGTCGACCGTGGTTCGAGCACTTGTGGGGGAAATGACTTGAGTGGCTTCGGGAACTTCGGGCTTGACTACCGTCCCATCAGCCATGGTGCAGCTTTCCACCAGCGTGGCCGGAATGAGCTTGCCGTTGTTGGCGATGGCTTGATAGGCGTTGGACATTTGAATAGCTGTCGTGGCCACACCCTGACCAAAAGTTACGTTGTAGTACGTCTGGTTATCCCACTGGTCCCAGGGATACAAGATGCCAGATGACTCAGCGGGGTAGCCCGATGCCGTGGTGGAGGTGAGGCCGTATTTGACCATGTAGTCGTAACGCTTTTCGGCAGCGAGTGTTTCACCCAGCTGAGCCATCCCCACGTTGGAGGACTGTTCAATAACTCCGGTCAAAGTGAGGGGCAACGTGGCATGTTCCTTCGCATCGGTGAGTTCAGCACCGTTGGGGAACTTCATGTAATAGGGGTCCCAGACTTGGGTCTCTGGCGTTGCAACTCCGGCATCGATGAGCATAGAAGCGGTGATGGGCTTCATGGTCGAACCTGGTTCGAACGGGTTCATGAAGGCGCGGGAACCGCGGTTCTCATCCGAGGTGGCATCTACGTTGTTGGGATCCAGTGAGGGGTAGTCGGCAACAGCTAGGAGCTTGCCCGTTTTTGCTTCCTGCACAACGGCCATCCCCCACTCCGCAGAGAACTTATCAACCTGCTTGGCTAACGTCTGCTGCACAAACCATTGAAGATCGGAGTCAATTGTGAGCTTGAGGGTTCCACCGTCTTGTGCTTTCACACTCGTGACGGTGCTCCCAGGAATGCGCACACCGTCGGCCCCGCGCTGGTACATTTCTTCACCGTTGATGCCGGAGACACACGCGTCCCAACCAACTTCCAGTCCTGCCTGTGCTGCACCGTCTGATCCCACAAAACCGATGAGGTTACCGGCAACAGCACCATTGGGGTATGTGCGGCCCGGCGCTTGTTCATAGAACAGCCAAGGAATCTCGAGGGCGTTGAGGGCACGGAAGGTATCAACATCCACTGCCTTCTTGATGTACGCGAAGTCAGATTTTGGGTTCTCCGCTAGGGCATCAGCAATCACCTTGAGAATTTCTTCAGGCTTTTGCCCCGTTAACGTTCCAATTTCCACCGCAGCTTGCTGCGGGGTGACGGTCACTTCAGAGCGATCTGTCTGACGAAGAAAGTCTTTCGCGTTCTTGGGCGAGACCGTGACGTTGTAGCGCATAACGCTATCGGCCAGAACGTTGCCGTCCTTATCTGTTATTTCTCCCCGCTTGGAATATACCGTGGCGGGAATAGAACGTTTATCGACCGAGTCTTGTGTCAGCGCCGCAGCTCGAATGACTTGAATATCCACCAGTCGAACAACAAAAAGTCCCACGAGAGCAACCACCACTGCCATCACCAGAACGGTGCGGAATTTGATGGGATTCTTCTTCACTCGTAATCCTTAGCCTGCGTACACTCGACGAAAATTCCCGGCGGAATTAGCGCGTTGCTACGCCGGGGAGACCGTTGGTCAACGCTACTGGCCCTGCAGGAATAGCGGCAGCAGGCGCGCTGGCGGGTGCACCTGTTTCAGCTACAGGTGCTGCCTTCGCTGCTTCCTCAGCTGCCTTCTTTGCGGCGGCTGCTTTTGCTTCAGATTCCTTTTTTGTAACCAAGGAAACACCGGTAAGGAGCGAGTTAGGGACGGCGCCTTCGGCCCCTGCAATCACTCCTGCATTAGCGGATGCTGGCTCAGGAGTTCCCAATACAGCCCCATCGGACAGGCGCAGATACACCGGAGTGCTGTTGTTGACCATGCCGAGCGCTTCCGCGTTGGCGGCTAAGTTCTGTGGCGAAGCCAGGCGATCCAGGTCTTGATTCATGGTTTGGTAGGTGCGACCTAGTTCCTTGTTGGACTGCTGGAGTCCTGCAATTTCATAAGCACCGGATGCGACTGCTACCGAGAGAAGGAGGTTCGCGATGATGATGCCGAAAACGACAGCGACCGTCACGATTGCGTAAAAGACGCGTGGACGTGCCTTCCGTTGTGCTCGGGTCGCGACAACTTGGATAGAAGGACGCCACTCTGCGACCTTGTTCAGTGAAGTACGCGCCTTGAGGGCCAGGTTGCCTTGGACGGTGGGGGCCGAACTTCCACGCTGAGATGCAGAACGAGCTGTATGAATACGCTGTGGCCTCACCTGAGGTCGAGTAACGCGAGTGGTGCTCATGCTGCCTCCTTGATTCGTTCTGCGGCACGCAGACGAACGGGTGTTGCTCGGGGGTTACGCTGCTTTTCTTCATCACTGGCCAGTTCGGCACCACGGACGAGAAGTCGAAGTTCAGGTTTGTGCTGTTCCAACTCGACGGGAAGTCCAATCGGCGCCGAAGTGGTTGCAGCCGCCTGGAGGAATCCCTTGACGATGCGGTCCTCGAGTGACTGGTAGCTCATCACGACAATGCGACCGCCGAGGGCGAGTGAGCCCAGTGCGGCTGGGATCGCAGCTTCCAGAACGGAAAGTTCCTGGTTGACTTCAATGCGGAGGGCCTGAAAAACGCGCTTCGCCGGGTGACCTGAGTGCGAGAGCGCTGCAGGGGTTGCCACGGTGAGGATGTGAACCAGCTGTCCAGAGCGAAGAATGGGCTCGAGTTCACGCTGAGCGACAATTGCCTTGGCATAGCGTGCGGAAAGTTTCTCATCTCCGTACTTGTGGAAAATGGTGCGCAGTTCCTGCTCGCTGTAAGTCGCAATGACATCTGCCGCGGTCATTCCCTCGGATTGGTTCATTCTCATGTCCAGAGGTGCATCCTGTGAATACGCGAAGCCACGTTCTGCTCTGTCGAGCTGGAGGGACGAGACTCCCAGGTCGAAGAGGATCCCGTCCACCGAGTTGATACCCAAGCCGTCAAGCGCTTCTGCAATCCCGTCGTAGACAGTGTGGACAAGGTGAACACGGTCGCCGAAACGGGCCAGACGCTCCCCAGCAATTGCCAGAGCATCCGTGTCGCGGTCGAGACCGACCACGGTCAGTTCAGGAAAACGAGTCAGGAACGCTTCGGAGTGCCCCCCCATTCCCAGGGTCGCGTCCACAAGAACAGCACCGGGCTTGTCGAGTGCGGGTGCAAGCAGTTCAACACAGCGCTCGAGCAATACAGGGGTATGGATGTCGTTGAGAGTCATGATCTGAAGTGGACTGGCCCTGAATTCTGATCCCCATCCAGTTCGACCTGCTTCCGGGGAAGTGGAGTCAGGGCGCTCAGGCTGGGAGTCAGAACCAAGGGACTAGAAAAGTCCAGGGATCACCTCCTCCGTGGTGTTGGAGAAGGCAGTTTCGTGTTCGTCCAGGTAGGTGTTCCAGGCTGCGGTGTCCCAGATCTCGACGCGGTTTCCCGCACCAATGACAGTGAGGTCACGGCCCAGCCCCGCGTACTGACGCAGATTGGCAGGCAATGTAATGCGGTTCTGGCTGTCAGGAGTTTCAGCACTTGCCCCCGACAGGAAAACGCGCAAGAAATCACGAGCCGACTTACTGGTGACGGGTGCCTGGCGGATTTTCTCGTGCAGGTCAGAGAACTCGGAGGCGCTGAAGACGTAGAGGCAGTTTTCTTGTCCGCGGGTAACCACGATTCCTTCAGCCAATTCATGGCGGAATTTGGCGGGCAGGATGACGCGACCCTTGTCATCAAGTTTGGGCGAGTGGGTTCCTAGGAACATCTGCGTCACCCCCTTTCACTACCGGCCTTGTGGTGATATCTCCACTTTACTCCACTTCTCACCACAAGTGTTAAAAATACTCCAGAAATTCCCCACGGCGTGTCGAGTTATCCGCTAATTTACAGGGTTTAAGCGGGTGGAGGGAAATGGAGGCACTTGGATAGCATCGGCTCGTTTGTGCGCACAAAAAAACCGCCCCGAAAGGCGGTGAATTAAGGGGGTTCGGAGAGGCTAGAGGCGACCCTCGTCGCGCTCATCCCAGCGCTGTTCCATGCGCTGCATGAAGGAGTTGCCGCGGGAAGCAGATCGGCGAGGTGCCGCTGCTTGCGCAGCTGTTGGAACTCCCGGCTTCGCTGCGACGAGAACCCCCACGAACATCACGGCAAAACCTGCGATGCCAATGAAAATCATCTGCGTCATGACACCGGCGATGAGGCCACCCAGGCCAACCAGGGCAAGCAGGACACCGAGAGTAATTGCGCGGTAGTTGGGACGCGGCATCCCGACAAAGGCAGTGGACGTGACATCTGCATCATTGCCGTACAGGTTTCGCTCCATCTCATCGAGAAGGCGCTGCTCATGCTCAGATAGAGGCATTAGAACTCCTAACTCGTGTGGGGCGAAAACTAGCTCGACATCTCAGTGTACCTTCGTCTGCCTCGATAGGCTAGGCGCATGCGTGACCAAGACCTGTGGGTAGAGCGAGTTAACACTCGTCTCGATCAGTTCATCACTGACCGTGAATCCATTCTGCGGGAAGTCTCCCCTGATTTGGAACCCTTTATCCAGTTTTCCCGGCAGTTTCTCAGCGGGGGAAAACGTTTCCGCGCCCGCTGTGCACTCCTCGGCTATGGCACCCAGCACGACAACACGCCCGATCACGTTATCGACGTGGCGAGTGCCTTGGAAATCTTTCACGCCGCAGCACTTGTGCACGATGACATCATGGACAAGTCCGACACACGTCGCGGCGCACCGTCAGCGCACCGCCGCTTCGAGCGACTCCACCGTGAATCTGGCTGGAGTGGCACCTCTGAAGATTTCGGTACCTCCTCTGCCCTCCTCCTGGGCGATCTCCTTCTGGCGTTTAGCGACGAGCTCTACTCCACAGGTATCGCGATCGAACAGAACAGACCCGCCGTTCGCGCATCGCGAATTGAGTTTGACCGCATGCGCATTGACGTCACAGCGGGGCAATACCTTGACATCGTCGAAGAGCGTGCGTGGCCTGTCATCGACAAACTCGATGCTCTCACCCGCGCCCAGCGTGTGGTGGTCTATAAATCAGCGAAGTACTCGATTGAAGCTCCCCTTGTCATTGGAGCTGCACTGGGAGGGGCAAGCGCCGGTGAGCTCGACGCTCTGCGAGCTGTTGGGCTGCCACTGGGGATTGCATTTCAGCTCAGGGATGACCTCCTCGGCGTTTTCGGCGACCCTGCTATCACGGGGAAGCCAGCAGGCGATGATCTGCGTGAAGGCAAACGCACCATGCTGATTGCTTTGGCGCAGCAGGAACTTCCCAGCTCTGCAATCCGTTTGATGGATGAACTCCTGGGTGACCCTGAACTGGATGCCGCACAGATTTCCACTCTCCAGGCGACGCTGAAAAACACCGGTGCTATCACTCAGCTCGAAGAGATCATCGATGAACAAGTTGCGTTGGCGGACGTCGCCATCGCTCAGGCAGGTTTCTCTGAACTAGCCACAGCTGGTTTGAGACAGCTTGCAAATCTAGTCTCGCAGCGAGCTTCTTAACAAGTTTTAGAGCAGGGCCTGTGCAATACGTCGCACTTCTGCTTTGCGTCCTACCTTGAGAGCATCTACTGGGGAGACTCCGAGACTTTCCTCAGGTGTAATCAGCCAGTCCACGAGGTCATCGCCGTCAAAGCCGCAGTCACGCAAAAGAACAATGGTTCCCTGAAGCTGATGCATGGGTTCACCGTCTTCGATGAAGACCGCAGGAACTTTGAGGACTCCTTCAATGCGGGCAGCGGCGAGAACATTGTCCTCAATTAATCGACGAACGTTGCTGTGAGAGACGCTGAGCACATCCATGAGATCGGGGATGGTGAGCCACTCGGTTACGGAAGGGTTGGTAATAGCCACACCTCAAGCGTGCCACAGGAAAGACCGTGTTGTGAACAGAACGCCTTTTCTTCGACACGCCGGGTTCACTCCACGTTAACCTTCAAGCTGAACTACAGACTTAGCGAATCTTTTAATGGGGAGAGGAGTAGCTCATGGCCGGACAACATTTTCGTTCCACCCACGAAGCTATGACAGCGTCGACCCCTAAAAAAGCCCGCAAAATCAAGAAAGTAGCAGCATTTCCCATCGCTCTTGCGGCTGTCACCAGCATGCTGTTCTCCAGCCAAGCTGCGCATGCAGACCAACCCCAGCGAATTGAAAAGCTCCCCAAAGCGAAAGCTGACAATTCTCCCCGACACGTCGCGGTCAACCACAACTCCACGGCGCCTATCTTGACGGACCGATACACCGTGGCAGAAGGTGACACGTTGCGAAGCATTGCGCAACGTCACGGAGTCTCGTCTGCAGAGCTCCTTGCCGCTAATGGTTTGAGCTGGAAAACAATGATGTTTGCTGGACAGCAACTCAACATTCCTGCCTCCACCAGTGGCACCGAACCTGCAGAAATTGGCGAAAGCATCATTCGCCACTCTGTATCTGCCGGAGAAACTTTGGAAGCCATTGCTCGCAGCTACGGCGTGCAACCTCGTGCCATCATGACGGCCAACGGTCTCGACCGTTCCAGCCGTCTGGTTGTCGGACAGCGTCTTGTCATTCCGGATGCCAGCCTGATGAGTAGCCTGCCCGCCGCCGTGAGTGCATAGAAAAAGACTCTCGAGCCACAAAACTGCGGTGTTTCACAGCGTTTTAGCTCGATAACCTCCATAGACTCGCGTTGTGACTCCTGCTCCTGAAGACCCCATGATTGGTCGTCTTATCGACGGTCGATACCAGGTCAAGTCACGCATTGCTCGCGGCGGCATGGCAACGGTCTATCTGGCCACCGATTTACGGCTGGAACGTCGCGTCGCGGTCAAGATCATGCACGGCCACCTCGCCGATGACAGTGCCTTCAAGGCACGCTTTGTGCAAGAAGCACGTTCGGCCGCTCGCCTGGCACACCCCAACGTGGTCAACGTCTTCGACCAGGGCCAAGATTCCGACATGGCCTACCTCGTCATGGAATACCTGCCCGGTATTACCCTGCGAGATCTGCTCAAGGATTACGGCAAGCTCACCCCCGAACAAACAGTTGACATCATGGATGCCGTCTTGCGTGGCCTCGCAGCTGCACATGAGTCGGGCATTGTTCACCGTGACCTCAAGCCTGAAAACGTGTTATTGGCCGATGACGGACGCATCAAACTCGGTGACTTTGGGCTCGCTCGTGCCACAACCGCCAACACCGCATCTGGACAGGCGCTGCTGGGAACGATTGCTTACCTCTCCCCCGAGCTCTTGACTCGCGGCGTGGCAGATGCACGCAGCGACATCTATGCCATTGGCATCATGATTTACGAAATGCTCACGGGAGAGCAGCCCTTCAAGGGTGAACAGCCCATGCAGGTGGCTTACCAGCACGCCAACGACAAGGTACCGGCGCCTTCGAGTGCAAACCCTGCCGTCCCCACTGAGCTGGATGACATCGTGGCCTGGGCGACGACGCGCTCCCCCGAAGGTCGCCCGGAAAATGCGGGCATTTTGCTGGACAAACTTCTGCAGGCAGAAAAGGGTATTCGAACCGGATCCACCTATTCAGATCTCTCCACACAACAGACCATGATTATGCCCGCAGGAATGCTCGTGGGCTCAGATGATGAAACTGCTGCGTATTCCACCGGTGCGTTGGCAGGTCTCAATCGTAAGATTTCGGTTGATCACCCCGTTGAGGCACTCAAGGAAGTATCTGCCGGACGCAGAACGAAAGGGTTCTGGATCTTTGGACTTACCATCGTTCTTGCACTCCTGGGTGCGACAGCGGGCTGGTTCTTTAGCTCGGGCCCTGGCTCCCTCTCGGTCATTCCTGCCGTTGCAGGTCTTGCCCCTGCCGATGCGCAAGCAGTCATAGAAAAACAAGGCTTCACCACCGAGTTAGCTGAGCAAAACGACTCCACTGTGGCCAAGGGCAAGGTCATCGGCACCGATCCGCCCGAGGGTACTGCTGTGCGCAATGGCTCCACCATTAAAGTGATTGTGTCCGCCGGTCCCAAGATTATTGACACCCCTGCGTTTGCCGGCATGAAGGACACAGACGCTACTGCCAAAGCCAAAGAAGTGGGCTTCGTGGTGAAGGATCCGGTGACACAGTTCTCGGCTGACGTCGCCACCGGCGTGGTCATTTCTGCACTCGGCCCCGATGGTGCCGCACTTCCTGCGCAATATCCTGTGGGTGGAGAAGTTCAGTTTGTGGTCTCCCTCGGCGCGGTTCCCACCGTTGCCGGCATGAGTGCCGCTGATGCGACCAAGACTCTGACAGATGCAGGACTTGTTGTCGGTAGCACGTCGGAGGAATTTAGCGACACAGTGGCCGCTGGCTCTGTCATATCGCTCTCTGTCCCAGAAGGTGTTGTCACTCCTGGCACCAACGTGAGCTTGGTTATCTCCAAGGGCCCTGACCTCGTCCAAGTACCCAACGTGTCCACTGGCAGCATGGACTTCAACGAAGCCATTGCAGCATTACAGGCTGCCGGCTTTAGCTACTCGACTGATGTTGACCCCGGACTCTTTGATCGTCGGACCGTCAAAACTCAAACACCGGCAGCGGGCAAAATGGAGAAGCGCGGCTCCAACGTCTTCATTTCCTTCTAGGGAAACCTCCTCGCAGCTGAGTTACTCACGTGCGAGGAAGTCACGAAAGTCCTACGCCGTAGGCTTGCTGGCGATGCTCACAATCTTGGGTGCTCGCACAATCACGTTCACAATCTCGCGACCTTCGAGTGCGCGTTCCACACCGGCGAGAACGCGGGCCTGTGATTCGAGGTCCGCTTCTGAAATATCAGGAGAAACGTCGAGACGATCACGAACCTTGCCATCGACCTGAACGACACAGGTCACCGACTCCTGCACCAGGAGGGCGGGATCTGCAGCAGGCCACACGGCGTGCGCCACGGCTGGCTGGTGTCCCAGTGCTGCCCACATGTCTTCTGCAGTGTAAGGGGCGTAGAGATCCAACATCATGGCGATTGTTTCCGCTGATTCCCGCACTGCAGGATCAGCTGCGCCCACGCCAGAGTCAATCGCCTTGCGGGTCACGTTCACGTGCTCCATCAAACGTGCCACGAGAACATTGAACTTGAAGCTCTCGATCAATCCGGGCGCTTCAGCCAAGAGGTGGTGAGTTGCCTTGCGCAGCGTCTTGTCTCCGCGAGCAAAGTCAACACCGGGAGCACTCGTCACATCCTGAGCAATACGCCACGCACGGCCCAAGAAGCGGTTGCTGGCTGCAGGGGAAACATCTGCCCAGTCAATGTCGTCCTCAGGAGGACCTGCGAAGGCCATGGTGAGACGAACAGCATCAACACCGTGCTCTTCCAGCTGCTCAGAGAGTTTCACAATGTTGCCCTTGGACTTGCTCATTGCAGAGCCTTCCATCAACACCATGCCCTGATTGAGGAGGTTCGTGAAGGGTTCTTCGAAGTCGATGTGGCCCAGGTCAAAGAGCACCTTCGTAATAAAGCGCGCATAGAGCAGGTGAAGAATGGCGTGAGTCACACCACCGACATACTGGTCAACCGGTGCCCACTTCTTTGCTTCCGCAGGATCAAAAGCCTGAGTATCGTCATTGGGCGAAAGGAAGCGCAAGAAATACCAAGAACTATCCACGAAGGTGTCCATGGTGTCGGGGTCACGGCGCGCAGGAGTGCCATCAAGAGGGTTGGCAACATTGACCCAATCCTCGGCAGCGCCCAGAGGAGACGATCCCTTGGGCTGCAGGTTAAGGCCCTCTGTGGGAGGGAGCACAACAGGAAGTTGGTCCATCGGAACGGGAATTTCCGTGCCATCAGCGGCGTGGATGATCGGGATAGGTGTCCCCCAGTACCGCTGACGAGAGATAAGCCAGTCGCGCAGACGGAAGTTCTTGGCAGCCTGACCGGTGCCGCGGGCTTCGAGTATTTCGATCGCCCGAGCAATCGCATCCTTCTTCGTCAGACCATCGAGTTCACCAGAGTTGATGAGCTTGCCTTCACCGCCGGTGGCGATACCGGTTACCACGGGGTTGTTATCCAGTACGTTGCCGTCCTCATCCACACCCGCGGGCACATCCACAACAATCTTGACGGGCAGGTCGTAGGTGCGAGCGAAGTCAAGGTCACGCTGATCATGGGCAGGGACAGCCATGACCGCTCCGTGGCCGTAGTCTGCCAGGACATAGTCGGCAGCCCAAATAGGAAGACGCTCACCGTTGACGGGGTTGATGGCGTAACGACCCAGGAAAACGCCTGTCTTGGGACGGTCAGTAGCCTGACGCTCAATTTCTGTGGCCTTCTGCACCTCAGTGAGGTAGTCAGCAAAGGCCTTCTGGATTTCTGGATCCACCGTGGTGACCAGCTCAGAGGCGAGGTCAGCATCAGGAGCCACAACCATGAAAGTTGCGCCATGCAAAGTGTCAGGGCGGGTAGTGAACACGGTGACGGGGGTGTCTCGACCTTCGATCACGAAGTCCACATCGGCACCAATGGATCGACCGATCCAGTTGCGCTGCATGGTGAGCACTTTGGAGGGCCACTGACCTTCGAGAGTATCGAGGTCATCAAGCAAACGGTCCGCGTAATCGGTGATGCGGAAGTACCACTGGGTGAGCTTTTTCTTCACCACGATGGCACCCGAGCGCTCAGAGGTGCCATCGGGCATGACCTGCTCGTTGGCTAGAACGGTTTGGTCTACGGGGTCCCAGTTAACCCAGCTGTCCTTGCGGTAGGCAAGTCCCTTCTTGTACATCTCGAGGAACAACCACTGGTTCCACTTGTAGTACTCAGGGTCCGAAGTATGAATGACTCGAGACCAGTCAAAACTGGTGGCGTAGCGACGCATCGAACGCTTCTGCTGGTCGATGTTGTCATACGTCCAGGTGACCGGGTTCAGTCCACGCTTGATCGCCGCGTTCTCAGCAGGAAGTCCGAAGGAGTCCCAGCCGATGGGGTGCAAGACATTGTGGTCACGGTGGCGCCAGTAACGGGCAATCACGTCACCGAGGGCATATGCCTCGGCATGGCCCATGTGAAGATCACCCGACGGGTAGGGGAACATGTCCAGCACATACTTGCGTGGACGTTCATCTGTGGGGTCGTCAGAACGGAATGGCTGGATCTCATCCCAGATCGGTAGCCACTTTTCTTGAATTTCCGCGAAGTTATAGGTCGCGCCCTCGTTCTCAGACATCCTTCTAAGAATACTCGGTTGACTCCACCCCGAGTGCGCGCAGCAAGGGAGCAACCTTGACCCAAGTCTCCTCTAATTCCGCTTGGGGGATAGATCCACTTGTGATTCCACCGCCGGTGCCGATTGAGGCCCCCTGGGAGGTCAATACGATACTGCGAATCACCATGGCTAGATTAGCTGTGCCATCGATACCGAGGTACCCAAAGGCACCGGCATACATCCCACGCGGACCTTGTTCAAGTTTGTGCAAAATGTTCATAGCGCTGATCTTGGGCGCCCCCGTCATAGAACCGGCAGGGAAACACACCTCGATGGCGTCGACAGCGCTGAAACCTGCGGCCAGTTGGGCGGAGACCGTCGAGACGAGCTGGTGGACATTTTCATAGCTTTCGACTTCGAGCAAGGTGTCCACGTGGACGCTTCCTAGCTCGGCCACACGGCCAACGTCATTACGCATGAGATCGACAATCATGAGATTCTCCGCACGTTCTTTGTCGCTGGAGATCAATTCCGCGGCGAGCGCGTCATCGAGAGCTTGGTCGTGGCTTCGCGCCCTGGTGCCCTTGATGGGCTTGGTGGTGAGGTGACCTGATGCATCTACACGAAGGAACACTTCTGGGCTGGAGGACAGCAACGCAACCCCTCCGATGAGAAGCAAACCGCCATGGTGGCTGGGGTTTTCTTGTCGAAGCCTGAGATAGACCTCGAGTGCAGTGAACTCACCTGAAACGTGGACTTCATTGGTCAAACAGAGTTGATACGCATCTCCGGCCGTGATGGCCGCAAGACAGGCGAGCACAAGTTCTTGATATCGAGTGGCCGAGTGACGCCATCTCACACGCTCAGGTGTGACGGCTGAAGCAGGCAGTGGCGTCGGGGGGAGTGCATCTGCCAGCTGTGTTTCAAGATTCCCGAGTTTCCGCGCGCACTCATCGTGACTGCCCAGCAGGATCAGATCACAGGTGCGGAACTCATGATCAAACTCGAGGGCCCAGTCAAGATAGACAAACGCCGCATCAGGAGTAGCGGCTTCAGAGGTGGGAACCCCTGCGGTGTGCGATGCCAGTTCATACCCGAACCAGCCCACCCAGCCGAGCGCAAAACCATCTTCGCGAGCGACAGTGGTATCCACTGCGGAATCGTGCTCGAGTGCAGCACGAAGACGCTCAAAGATCGTGACATCACCGTGCTCAACAGATTCAGTGAGGGGCGCAGTGGAAGGAATTCCGATGTAAGACAGACCATCTGTGGCATAAGGGCCGGCGTCCAACCACACGGCTGCGACCGCTTCCGCGGCGAGCTCGGCATAGACAGCGGCGGGATCTCGCCATTGCGCCAGTCTGGCTCGCTGTAGTTGCCGGGTCACCGTACTAGCCTAGGGCTGTGGATGTCTTACGTTATCGCTGGAACGGCAGTGAGCTCGTTGACATCTCCGGCGCACCCATGATCCCGCTCTATGTGGCTGATTCTTTTCTGTTGCGTGCAGGACAGGTTGCGGGCTTCGCCCGTCATCTGGACCGTTTCGCCACCTCCGCCACAACCCAAGGTCTTGTCCGCCCCGTGGATACTTTCCTTGACGCGGTCACCGTTACTCTGCCGAAAACGGGTGTGTACTTCCCCCGGATTGACCTCACAGAACGCGGCGAGCTGGAACTCTGGGTTCGTCCCGCCCCCGCTCTGAAAGAACACATCGTTCTTGCCACCGCAACGTGTGACCCCCGCACCGAGCCAGCTCTCAAAGGTCCTGACATTCCTGCGCTCACCGAGCTGCGCAAACTCGCGCAGGCCCAGGGTGCTGATGACGCCGTCATAGTGGACGCTCAGGGCAGGGTTATTGATGGCAGCACAACATGTCTGCTGTGGTTTGACGGGGATACAGCTGTGATTCCACCGGCTGAAGCTATTCGCGTAGACAGCGTGACCGTGGCACTCGTTTCTGAACTGTTGAAAGCCGAAGGCACATCCCTCACCGAACGTTGGGCAACACCTCAGGATTTATCCAACAGGGAGATTTATGCTCTGAATGCACTTCACGGAGTCCGCGCTGTCACTCAGTGGAGAGAGGGACCACTGGTCGCACTGAACCCCACCCGGTTTGCTGCTCTGCGTGAAAGTTACGAGTCCCAGTTCGAGAACATATCTGAGGCCTGATGAACGAGATTATTAACACCATTCTGAGCACTGTGGCGTCGATTGACCCCGTGACCAGGACGTTACTTTCTGCCCTGTTCATCATGCTAGAAACATCCTTTCTGGTCGGGTTAATCATTCCCGGAGACACCGTTGTTCTGGTCTCGAGTACCGCCATCACGAACCTGCCGGAATATATTTTCATGGTGGTTATGGTGATTGTGGGCTCCCTCACAGGAGAAACCATCGGATTTTTCGTCGGCAAATACTTCGGTCCTCGAATTCGAAAGAGTTGGCTGGGACGCAAAATCGGTCCCCACCGTTGGGAACAGGCGGAGAACTACATCGACCGTCGTGGTGGGATAGCGGTTTTTCTCAGTCGCTTCCTGCCTATTCTGCATTCGCTTGTGCCGTTGACCGTGGGCATGACCAAGATGACCTACAAGACATTCATCCTGTGGACCGGGGCTGCCTGTATCCTCTGGACCTTTGTATATGTCACCATTGCCGCCGTGCTCAAGGATCAATACCAAGCATTTGCGAGTAAGTATGAGTGGGCGGGGTGGGCATTCATCGGCATCATCGTGACGTTCATTGTGGTGGTCTCTCTGATCAAGAAGCGGATAGAGAAAACCCAAGAGCAGTACATGGACGAGCCCGGCGACAAGGACGCTCGGACTGTCGAAGACCCTCTGGGTTCCTAAAACTCTGACAAACTAAACGTCGTGACCTCGAGAAAAACTTCCAGCGCTGCAGAGCTGTCTCAAGACGTCATGCACCGTGCAGCTCGCATCGAGGACCGGATGCATGCATACCGGGAAAAGCGTGTACGTAAACGTAATTATGCGGTCACCGTTGTCCCCTACCCCGGTTATGGCAACACCGAGTGGGTTCGGGTCTTAGCCCGTGTACTTCTCACCAAAAACCCACGGCCTGGTTCTCGTGCAGCACGCAAGATGCGCAAGCGTTCAGAAAGTGTTCGAGGGTGGCGTTCGTTTACCTCTGTGCCCATCAACGAAGTCATTGTCACCATCCGCATCAACGGCCACGAAATGGTTGTCAAGGCTGACCGTGGTGGCGTGGTGGATACCCATATCGAAATGAGCCTCTCCCCCGGAATGCACACCGTGCAACTCCAGGCAGAAGATTCTGAAGTGGCCGAAGCACAGATTCACGTGGTTTCCCCCGACGCCAGGATTGGCCTTGTCTGCGATGTCGACGACACCGTCATGGTGACGGCTCTTCCACGTCCATTCTTGGCGGCCTGGAATTCTTTCGTGCTCGATGAGCATGCCCGCGTTCCAACCCCTGGCATGGCAGTATTCCTGTCTCGGGTCGCCCAGATTTCAGAAGGGATGCCGGTTGTCTATCTGTCGACAGGGGCATGGAATGTGGCGCCGACGCTGCGCCGATTCCTGGGACGCAACCTCTACCCCCAGGGCACACTTCTTCTCACCGACTGGGGTCCCACGCGCGACCGTATGTTCCGTTCGGGCCGGCAGCATAAAGAAACACAACTCCGTCGCCTAGCGAACGAATTCCCTCACATCAAGTGGATTTTGGTGGGCGATGACGGCCAGCATGACGAAGCAATCTATGCAGAGTTTGAAAAGGAATACCCCGCGAGCGTGAAAGCTGTCGCTATTCGCCAACTCTCAAACGGTGAAGCAGTACTGGCCGGTGGACGCAAGAAGGCGGAAGAACACATTCAAGCCGGAGATGCGCCCTGGGTGTATTCCCCCGATGGCGCAGGGTTAGCTGCACAATTCAAAGAATTTAAGGTCCTGTAGAGATCTAGTCCACGAATTCGTCGAATTGGGGCAGGTCAGCATGCTTGACCCTGACATGAAGCCTGGTTCCGCCCTCTTCATACTCGGTGGAGTCCACCACTGCACGTGCGTGCAGGGCAGAAACCACGTCACCGCGCTCATACGGGACAAGCAAGCTCAAGGGAACGTCAGGGGTGGGAATACGTTCAGCGATGATGCGCAGAACCTCCTCAATCCCCTCACCCGTGCGGGCAGAAGCAAAAACGGCAGTGGGTTCCAGCCCGCGCAATAACAAGCGGTCATTGTCATCGATCAGATCACTCTTGTTGAACACAACAAGCTCTGGAATATCAGAGGCCCCTGCTTCACCGATCACGTCGCGCACGGTGCGAATTTGGGAGGCAGGATCCGGGTGTGAACCATCCACGACGTGCACGATGAGGTCTGCATCAGCGACCTCCTCAATGGTGGAACGGAACGCCTCGACGAGCTGGTGGGGAAGGTTACGAACAAACCCCACGGTGTCGACCAAGGTGTAGTTGCGACCGTCTTCCGTCTTGGCCTGGCGCACGGTGGCATCCAATGTGGCAAACAGAGCGTTCTCCACCAACACTCCCGCGCGGGTAATGCGGTTGAGCAGTGAGGATTTTCCGGCATTGGTATAGCCGGTGATCGCAACGGATGGAACACTGTTTCGTTTGCGATTAGCGCGCTTGGTATCGCGCGCTGGTTTCATTGCTTCTATTTGCTTGCGTAATTTGGCCATGCGCGTATTGATGCGTCGGCGGTCGAGCTCGATCTTGGTTTCACCAGGACCACGAGATCCCATACCGGCACCCGCGCTACCCACCTGTCCACCAGCCTGGCGAGACATGGATTCACCCCACCCGCGCAGGCGGGGAAGCATGTATTGCATCTGGGCAAGTTCCACTTGGGCTTTACCCTCACGGCTCTTGGCATGCTGGCTGAAGATATCCAGAATGACCGCGGTGCGGTCAATCACTTTGACCTTGACCTCGTCTTCCAGCGCACGGCGCTGCGAGGGAGCCAATTCGGTATCTGCCACAACAGTGTCAGCGCCGAGAGCGGCAACAAGGTCAGCTAGTTCAGAAACTTTTCCACGACCTAAGTAGGTTGCAGGATCTGGCATGGGGCGCATTTGCATGACACCGTCCAGAACCGTGGCACCAGCTGTTTCACACAGTGCCGCAAGTTCGCGCAACGAATTTTCGCCTTCCTCCACCTGTCCCTTGGGATAGACACCTATCAGGACAACATTCTCCAGACGGACCTGGCGATATTCAACCTCGGTAACATCCTCGAGTTCGGTGGAGAGCCCCTGAACTCGGCGCAAAGAAATGCGGTCTGCAAGATCTTGCTGTGCCCCATCAAAGCTTTCATCATGACGAATATCCGAATCATCACTGAGCGCCTGAGCTTTGCCGGAAGAAAAAACGGACACCCGAGCCCGATCACTCTTTCCGGCGCGCGCGAGCACGCGGTCGATGACATCGTCGGTGGGTTCTGTACTCATTACTTCAAAGATAACGGTGCTAGCTGGGAATCCCCACCGCAGTACTCGGCTAGTGTGTGGCTATGTTGCCTGAGACCACAATGACCCCCGCATCTTGTCCCCACTGTGGAGCACTCCTGGTGCCGATTGTGTATGGTTTCCCTGCCCCCGATGCTTTTGAACAAGTTTCCCGGGGTGAAATCGTGTTGGGTGGGTGCATGATGTACCCCGGTGCTCCCGATGACGGCTGCCCCACCAAAGGGTGTGCCGGGCCACCAACCCCCGAGTTACTTACTCGCTAACATATTCATCGGGCGGTCACATATCGAGTCCGCAATGAGGAGCAACTGACATGAGTAACACAACACCCACAAACTCGTCTTCCCGGATGGCATGGATTATTGTCAGCGCCATCATCGCCGTCATCGTGATTGTGGTTGTCAGTATTTCGGTTGCAAACTCACAGAAGCCTTCCCCCACACCAACGAACACAGGCATACCCACGGTTACGCCAACTCCACACCCCACGGCCACGCCGACCAAATCCGCTACACCTACCGTGACGCCGACGCCGACACAGACCCCCACGGTAAAGCCAACACCCACTCCCAGCCCGACTCCCACCATCGTCCCCATTTCGACGTGGGCTGATAAGACCTATGGAACCTTCACGCCGGTAAGCAACAGGAACCTGACCAACAGTCACGTCATCAACTTCGGGGATAACATCACCGCCGGTGTCGTCAAGATTGACACCACCAGCATTGTGAACGCCCCTTTCACTGTTGAAGTCATCACGAAAGACGGAACAGTCATCGACACGTTGGTGGATAGTGACGGCTCCTATACCGGAATCACCGCATTTGGCCTGACCACAACTGCCGGTCAGGTACCCGACGCCCTCAAGGTCACAACCACCGCAGACGTGACCTGGTCGGTATTAATTTCTCCGGTGTCTTCGGCGCCACAAGGCCCCCTGACCACCGTGAGTGACACTACCAACGACATGGTGTACCTCTACCCCGGAGCCGCAAGCACACTCCGTGCACAGACCTTCACCCCGAACCAGGGAATTGTCGTGACCCAATACTTTGGTCCAAATGTCACTGCCCTGACATTGGTGAACTCTCCCACAATGGTCAACCAAACGAGCCCCATTTCGGCGGGACCCTCTGTTGTCACCGTTCAGGCATCGGGTTCCTGGAATGTCACAGTGGGTTAGCCTGTAGTCATGCCCGAAGAGAAGACCGAACACTACTTTTCGGCACAACCCGCAGGTGAGTTCCGATCCACAGAGATCTCTGTGCGTCTCGCCCATGCTGATTACACGGTAGAAACCGCGGGGAGCATCTTCAGCCCCGATCACATTGATGCAGGTACCGAACAACTGCTCTACAGCGTTCCCGTACCGCCCGAGTCAGGAACATTCCTCGATCTGGGTTGCGGCTGGGGTCCCTTAGCGCTCACGTTGTCCCTTGAGGCCCCTGGAGCACAGATCTATGCTGTGGACGTCAACGAGCGCGCGCTCGAGCTCACGAGGCGCAACGCAGCCCGTTTGGGCCTCGAGAACATCGTTGTCTGCACGCCTACAGAGGTTGCTGCAGATCTTCGCTTTGACCTCATCTGGTCTAACCCACCCATTCGCGTGGGCAAGTCCGAGTTACACGACATCATGACGACCTGGCTCCCCCGCCTCAACCTCAATGGGGAGGCATATCTGGTGGTAGCCAAGCACCTGGGTGCAGATTCGTTCGAGAAGTGGCTGGGTACCGAGTTCGCAGCCACGCACGCCGTGGTTCGGGAAGATACCCGTAAAGGCTTCCGCATCATCAAAGTGACGCGCAACGCCTAAGGGAGCTGAGGTATCTCCAGATTCACCGCAGCCCCGAGAACAGCACAGCGAGCAGAAATTCCTACTGCCGAGCTGATAATTCCGGGCAGATCTGGCTGATTTCCAGCGACGACGAACTCCGCATTTGCTTTCAGGCTGGTCAATGCGGCAGCAAGAGGCTTATCTGTGGCTAGGGCCAGGGCCTCATCCACTTGACCAGGAAGTGCAGCAAACGCCGTGGGCAACTGCAAAAGATCTCCGGACTTCAATGCGGCGTTTGCGGTTTCCCACGTTTGAGCAATGGATTCACACGCAGCAGTGTTGGATGCCCTGTCATCTCCGTTGAAACTGGGGACCTGGTCACAGGCAGACAGTGTCAATACGGCGGCAACCGCAACACCCATCGCGGCGGTTCGGAACACGCGGTGACTACGCAATTTCGACCGTTCCGGTGTAAACCAATTCAGCAGGTCCAGACAGGGCAACGTGTTCGCCCTCTTCCGTGGGGAACATACGAACAGCCAAAGTTCCCCCCGGAACATCCACACGCCAGTTGTGGGGCGCACCTTCCCCTGCCCAGTGTCGTGTCGCCAGCGCTGCAGCAACAACTCCAGTACCGCAGGATAATGTCTCACCGGAACCACGTTCGTGAACGCGCATACGAATATGGCCAACCCCGTCTTTGACCAGAGGGTCGCGTGGAACAACGAGTTCCACATTTGCGCCATCAGGCAATACAGGCTCCAGACGTGGTGCCGTGCTCAAGTTCGCAGCATCTAGCTCACCGTCATCCGCAAACGCGGCAACAACATGGGGGTTGCCCACGCTGATTCCAATACCGGGGCGGGCAACAGGAACACCCTCCACCTTGACCACCGGTTCTCCGCCTTCAAAACTCCAACGCCCCATATCGACCTGGAACTGAGTTCCTTGGGCAGTGAGGTCCCGGACACCGGCACGCGTACCAATGGGAAGAGTTTCTCCGGGATTGATCGAGGCAAGCCCGGTCTCGAGCAGGTATTTGGCATACACGCGAATACCGTTGCCACACATCTCACTCAGAGAGCCATCCGAGTTGTAATAGTCCATAAACCACTCAGCAGCCGAGTCTTCAGCCAAAGCGTGTGCACCGGCGGGATCATCCACGATTTGGCCAGGTTCATGTTTGCGATTGAGCTTGCTGCTTTTCACCGCACGAATCAGCCCATCTGCACCGATTCCGAAGTGGCGGTCACACAGGGCCGCAATTTGGCTTGGAGTCAGTGGTAATTCGCCCTCGGGGTCGCTATAGAGAACGAAATCGTTGCCGGTTCCGTGTCCTTTAGTGAAATGTAGCGAGAAGGCCATACCTCTTAGCCTAAAGGCTCAGCGCGGCCAGAACGTGTGCCACATTCTGTTTGTCACCGGCAGGAAGCCACTGCAGGTCTGCATAGCGCTTGAACCAGCTCACTTGCCGCCTTGCATAGCGACGAGTGATGGACTGTGTCTGTTCGATCGCCTCGGCTTCAGACATGGTTCCAGCAATCTGTGCCAGTGCTTGGGCATAGCCGATAGCCCGTCCAGCGGTGACACCTCGCTCAATACCGGCAGGGATAAGACCTTTCACTTCGTCGACGAGCCCCTGTTCCCACATCTTCAGAACACGGTGGTCCAAGCGCGAGGTGAGGATGTCTCGTTCCTCCTGGAGTCCCACGATCACGGCGGGCTTCCAATAGACAGGCTCTTCGGGCAGAGTGCCCAGAGCTGCCGTGTTGCCGGTAACTTCCAGTACCTCTAACGCGCGAACCACGCGACGACTGTTGTGCTCATCAATGCGGGCAGCCGCCTCCGGAGCACTCTGCTGCAAGCGTTGAAAAAGGATTCCAGGGCCCAGTTCTGCTAACTCTGCTTCGAGACGCTCCCGAACAACGTCGTCATGGCCAGGGAATTCAAAATCAAAGAGCACACTGCTCACATAGAGCCCCGAGCCGCCGACCAGAATGGCAACGTTTCCTCGTGACGTAATTTCTTCGATAACTTCACGTGCTTGAGCTTGATAGTCGGCAACGGCAGCTTCCCGGGTGACGTCCCAGACGTCCAGCATGTGATGCGGTATCCCCCGACGTTCAGAAACGGAAAGTTTGGCCGTTCCAATATCCATGCCTGCATAAAGCTGCATCGCATCCGCATTGACAATCTCTGCGCCCATCCCCCGCGCTGCAAGTGCCCCAGCAATGTCGAGTGACAGATCCGACTTTCCCGTGCCGGTGGCTCCCACAATCGCCAGAATGTGGGCCGAAGCATTCACGCTAGCGCTGCCCGTCTTCGGGATCGTAGATCGGCGTGGTTGCCACTCGGATGGTCGGCATCCCGAGACCCACGAGTGGAATCGAGGTAGAACCAAGGTTCTTTGCCCCACCTGTACTGGGAACTCCACAGCTCTCCGCTTGTTCACGATCCCATGCATCTCCGGCAATGGTTCGACGAACTTTAATGGGTGCGCCCGAGGGGTCATCTGCAAGAAGGTGGAATGGAGCTGCTTCTGTAATCGTGACCGTGACAATGTCACCGGGACGAGGAATCTCACTGCCCGGGGTCACTTCAAAGTGAACCAGACGAGAATCTTCTGCACGGCCACTCATGCGTTCTGTGGCGCTGTCTTTACGGCCTTCGCCATTAGCCACGAGAACATGAACCTCTCGGCCAATCTGCGCCTTATTTTCTTGCCAGGCGATGTCGTTTTGCAGTGCAAGGAGACGTTCATAACGTTCTTGGACAACCGCCTTCGGGAGTTGTCCTTCCATCTCCGCTGCCGGCGTTCCGGGGCGCTTGGAATATTGGAAAGTAAACGCTGTGGCGAAGCGAGCTTCCCGCACCACTCGCAAGGTCTCTTCGAAATCTTCCTCGGTCTCTCCGGGAAAACCCACGATGATGTCGGTGCTAATGGCAGCGTGTGGCATTGCCACCCGCACCTTCTCCAAAATGTTGAGGAACTTCTCACTGCGATAGCTCCGGCGCATGGCTTTGAGTACTCTGTCTGAGCCAGACTGCAAGGGCATGTGGAGCTGGGGCATGACGTTAGGAGTGTCGGCCATGGCCTCAATGACATCATCGGTGAATGCCGCCGGGTGAGGACTGGTGAATCGAACCCGCTCCAACCCTTCAATCTGGCCACAGGCTCGAAGCAGCTTCGCAAAAGCACCCTTGTCGCCAAATTCAACACCGTAGGTGTTGACGTTTTGACCAAGCAAAGTGACCTCAATCGCACCTTGATCAACTAAGGCTTTGACTTCGTTGAGTACCTCGCCGGGACGGCGGTCACGTTCCTTGCCTCGCAAGCTCGGCACAATGCAGAACGTGCAGGTATTGTTACAGCCCACCGAGATCGATACCCAGCCGGAGTAGGTGGAATCTCGCTTCGTCGGCAGCGTAGATGGGAACGTCTCTAGAGATTCCAGAATCTCGAGCTCTGCTGTGTGGTTATGGCGCGAACGCTCCAACAACCGCGGCAGAGAACCCATGTTGTGTGTTCCAAATACGACGTCAACCCAGGGAGCCTTCTTGAGAAGAAGCGCTTGATCTTTCTGGGCTAAACATCCACCCACAGCAATCTGCAGACCTTCGTGTTTTTCTTTGACACGAGCCAGGTGACCTAGGTTTCCATAGAGCTTGTTATCTGCGTTCTCACGAACCGCACAGGTGTTGATCACAACAACATCGGGCTGAGCAGAACTTGCACTGCGCTTGAGGTCAGGGTTTGCCTCAGCTTCGGCAGCAAGATCAAACTTCACATAACCAGCAGCTTCCATGGCACCCGCCAAACGTTCACTATCGTGAACGTTCATTTGGCAACCGAAAGTGCGCACCTCGTAGGTGCGAACGCGGCCAGATTCGTCCACAGCAGCATCCGAATGAGGGATGAGGGTGGGTGTTTCACTGACGTTGGTCATAACACCTCAAGTTTACGACCGATAGCGCACGGCTAGTGCCGTGTGGCAAGAGCGAGCTTGCTCGCTTCACGCACGGTCTGGCCGGAATAGCCTCGTCGAGAGAGAAAGCCCACCAGCCTGCGTTCTGCCGTTGCATCGTCGAGCTTGCTGAACTGTCTCACTCTGTTCAGGGCAAGTTCAGTAGCTTTGCTGAGTTCATCCCCTTCATCCAATGTGTCGAGGGCAGCGTCAATGAGGGAAGACGAGATCCCCCGTTGACGCAATTCGCGTCCAATGACGCTCTTGCTCTTTCCGCGGCGCTCACTGAGACGGATCACAAGTTCGTGCGCCAGTCGTTCATCATTGAGATAGTTGAGTCGTTCGAACTTATCGACCAGGTTTGCCGCGTCTCCTTCAGCCGCATCGCGCGAACGAAGCCACATCATGACTTCGTGCACCGTCATATCGCTCGTGTTGAGCTTGCGTAACAGGGTTTGTTCGAGTGCGTCAAGATCCAGAGCTGCAACAGATTCTGTCTCTTCTGCGGGTTCTTCGGGTTCGTCAACATCGGTGAACATGACTGAGCTCAATCGCTGCACACCGGCAGGAATTGTTTTCTCCTGAGTTGCCTCGCCTGGAAACCCAGGCGAGGCAACAGGAGCATTCTGTTCGGGATCAACCCACGGCAGAAAAGTGACATTGGTCACGAGGATCAGGCTCCCTTACGAACCTCATCGAGTTCTGCAAAGTCTGGTTCAACCTCAACGGCTGTCGCAGCGGCCTCGAGCGCTGCCGCTTCTGCGGCAGCAGCACCGACTCCAAGTTTGGCCAGAATCTTCTGCTCAATCTCAAGTGCGATGGCGGGGTTTTCGAGAAGGAAGTTACGAGAGTTTTCCTTGCCCTGACCGAGCTGATCTGCTTCGTAGGTGTACCAGGCACCGGACTTCTTAACGATGCCGTGATCGACACCAAAGTCGATGAGGCTACCCTCACGTGAAATACCGGTTCCATACAGAATGTCGAATTCTGCCTGCTTGAAGGGTGGCGCCATCTTGTTCTTGACGACCTTGACGCGGGTGCGGTTACCCACTGCATCGGTACCGTCCTTGAGAGTCTCAATCCGACGAATGTCGAGACGGACCGAAGCATAGAACTTGAGCGCCTTACCACCGGCGGTAGTTTCGGGGCTTCCGAAGAAGACACCGATCTTTTCACGCAGCTGGTTGATAAAAATCATGGTGGTGTTGGTGGAGTTCAATCCACCGGTGAGCTTGCGCAGTGCCTGAGACATCAGACGAGCCTGGAGACCCACGTGAGTGTCACCCATTTCGCCTTCGATTTCAGCACGGGGAACCAGGGCTGCGACCGAGTCAATGACGACGAGGTCAATGGAGCCAGAACGCACGAGCATGTCTGCGATTTCCAAGGCTTGCTCACCGGTGTCTGGCTGGGACACGAGCAGCGCGTCGATGTCGACACCCAGCTTCTTGGCGTACTCGGGGTCGAGTGCGTGTTCCGCATCGATGAATGCGGCGATACCCCCCTGCTTCTGCACATTCGCAATCGCGTGCAGGGTCAGGGTGGTCTTACCGGAAGATTCTGGACCGTAGATTTCGACGATACGGCCACGAGGTAGTCCGCCAATACCGAGGGCAACGTCCAATGCGATAGATCCTGTCGGAATCACCTCGACGGGAGCGCGGTCTTCGCTTCCCAGGCGCATGACGGACCCTTTACCGAACTGGCGGTCGATCTGGGCTAGTGCTGTTTCTAGTGCTTTTTCGCGGTCAGCGGCAGATGCCATGGCCGTCTCCTTTACTTATCGAGGGTGATTCGCCTATCGACTGCCGTGCTACTCCTCCGCTACCGGCCGGCCGGTGAAGGCGGGACGGGCGCTGCGGGGCGCTTACGACAAGGCGCATGCTCCTATCTGGACGTGTTTCACCATAGAAGTGACCACGGACATTGACTGTCGGTACCGCTTCTGTGTGGATAACACGTGCAAACGAGTGCATGTGTAGGAGACTAGCTCTTTTCGAATACATATTCGAACACGCATCGGCGTGTTGTAAATTCACACGCCACGAAAAGGAGACTATTTTTTGGGCTCGGGGAGGCCCACGCCATACCAGCGGGTTCGCGGAACATCTGCTGACTTACACAGGGCAAGCCAGACGTCACGGGCAGGAATTCCCTGACGCAACGCTTCTGCTGAGGTCACGGAACCAAGATCGGAGAGGACAAGATCATTGACAAGAACGCGGCCATACCCCTCGCCGAACTCATCTGAGACGGCGCGCCAAAATTCGCTGAGGCGCACGAGGCCTAGCGGGTTGCGACGAAGTCGTTGACGAACTCGTCTGGAACGGTGTCGGGGAATGCGCGCATTGGCTCAAGTCCCTCAATCACAGCAAGACGATCTCCTACTTCACGCATAATCTGCGAGATCGGAGTATCCAGAGCATCTGCTACAGCAGCGAGAATTTCTGAGCTTGCTTCCTTTTGGCCACGTTCTACTTCACTCAAGTAACCGAGTGCGACGCTGGCCTTGCTTGCAACCTGTCGCAGTGTGCGACCTTTCTGCAAACGGTAGTCGCGCAGAACATCGCCGATTTCCTGTCGTACAAGAATCATGGTGCCTCCCTACGCTTGTGAACCTTCAGGTTCCTCTACTTCACACTCTCATGTTAGCTCCAGAAACCTGAAAACCAGATGTGAGTCTGCTTGTATCAACTTAGGTTACGACAGATTTATTCCCAGCATGTTTCAGGTAGCTAGGAAACAATGCTGGCCAACAGGCCTAAAGCCTTGTGCACAGTGAGGGACCGGATCTCATTTCGAGTTCCCGCAAGGGATAATTCCTCGACTTTGCGGGTATTCCCCCAGCTGCAGGCAATAAATACCGTTCCCACAGACTTTCCACCCTGTGGGTCTGGACCGGCAACTCCGGTGGTAGACAAGCCAATATCTGCACCCAGACGCTGCGCCACCCCTTCTGCCATCGCAAGTGCCGTATCCGCGTCTACAGGCCCCGCAGTTGCTAGCAAATTCTCATCGACACCCAACAGGCGTGACTTCAAGTCGGTGGCATATGCCACGACTCCCCCGCGCACAACTGCCGAAGCCCCGGGGACCTCTGTAAGCGCCGCACAGAGCAATCCCCCCGTCAGGGACTCTGCAACGGCCAGCGTCAGCCCTCTGGCCGCTAAACGTTCAATGAGTTCGCTGTGCATAGAAGTTATTCTGCAGAAGCGGAACGTAGTTTCTTGCTCTGCTTCCAGGCATCGACGAGGTAGTCCACGCCAGTCCACACAGTGAGTACGGTCGCAGCGGACATCAAGACGATGTTGATGATGTTCGCTGCATCACCCCAGAACAGTTGCATCGGAAGCAACGCGAACGAAATAGCCACGAACTGCATGATGGTCTTGAGCTTGCCTCCACGCGAGGCAGGAATCACATGATCGCTGAGCACTGCCAGTCGGAAGATCGTGATTCCGACCTCACGTACAAGAATCACAATCGTCACCCACCAGGGCAATTCACTCAGAATCGAGAGCGTGATGAGCGCTCCACCAGTGAGGACTTTGTCCGCAATCGGGTCGAGCAGTTTGCCAAAGTCTGAGACCACGTTGTATTTACGGGCGAGATAGCCATCAATACCGTCGGTGGCCATTCCGATGATGAACAGCGCAGCACCCCACCAGCGCAGGGGTGAGTTGAGGTCGCTTCCTGCGGTCAGCAGCATCCAGATGAATACTGGCGCAAAGAAGATGCGCACAATCGTGATGGTGTTGGGTACGTGCTTCATAACTCTCAGGTTAGTCGCGCCCGGTCAAACCCCAGGCATCTTCGCTGCCTTCGTCGCCGTCAACTTCTTCATAGCCTTCCGTCATGGCTTGAACGGGGTCCTGGCCATAGGGGTCAGCAGCAGGCGGCTTCACAGCGGGCGCAGGGACTGCAGCATCGCCACGGAGTTGCGCAAGGACGTTGGGAAGTTGCTCTTGGGACACGAGCACATCGCGAGCCTTGGAACCTTCTGACGGGCCCACAATATTGCGGCTTTCCATCAAGTCCATCAAGCGACCCGCCTTGGCAAAGCCCACCCGGAGTTTACGTTGCAACATCGAGGTGGAACCGAACTGGGTCGACACGACCAGCTCGACAGCTTGGAGAAGAACGTCCAGGTCATCTCCGATGTCTGCGTCGATTTCCTTGCGTTCTGCGGCAGCAGCAACATCGGTGCGGTATTCAGGGTGTGCTTGCCTCGTGACGTGGGTGACAACCTTGTGAATTTCTTCTTCACTCACCCAGGCGCCCTGCACACGGATGGGCTTGTTAGCCCCCATGGGCAAGAACAGTGCATCACCTTGACCGATGAGCTTGTCAGCGCCGGGCTGGTCCAAGATCACACGGGAGTCCGTCACACTCGTCACCGCAAAAGCAAGACGTGAGGGAACGTTAGCTTTAATCAAACCGGTGACAACATCTACCGAGGGACGCTGGGTGGCTAATACGAGGTGGATACCCGAGGCTCGTGCAAGCTGGGTGATGCGAACGACCGAATCTTCGACGTCACGCGGTGCAACCATCATGAGGTCTGCGAGCTCATCCACCACGACGAGGAGGTAAGGATAGGGACGCAACTCCCGTTCGCTCCCAGCAGGTAACACGATGTCATTGTTCACGACGGCACGGTTGAAGTCGTCAATGTGACGGAAGCCGAAACTGGCGAGGTCGTCATACCGCATGTCCATCTCTTTCACGACCCATTGGAGAGCTTCAGCAGCCTTCTTGGGGTTCGTGATGATGGGCGTGATGAGGTGAGGAACACCAGCATAGGGAGCAAGCTCCACACGCTTGGGGTCAACCAACACCATGCGAACTTCTGCAGGAGTGGAACGCATCAGAATGCTTGTGATCATGGAGTTTACAAAACTCGATTTACCAGAACCGGTGGAACCCGCGACGAGCAAGTGTGGCATCTTGGCCAGGTTGGCCACCACGAAGCCACCTTCGACGTCCTTGCCCACGCCAATAGTCATGGGGTGTTCACTCGAGGTCGAGGCATTGGATCGAAGCACGTCACCGAGGGTCACGATCTCGCGGTCGGTATTCGGAATTTCAATACCGATGGCGCTCTTCCCGGGAATTGGTGAGAGGATCCGCACCTCGTTCGATGCAACGGCATAGGACAGGTTCTTGGAAAGCGCAGTGACGCGCTCAACTTTGACGCCGGGACCCAATTCAATTTCGTAACGGGTTACGGTGGGGCCACGGCTAAAGCCGGTCACTGCGGCATCAACCGAGAACTGCTTGAGTACCTCCGTGATAGCGCGTACAGCCTCATCATTTGCGGCAGAGCGCGTCTTCGCAGGTGCACCAGCTACCAAAGCATTTGCAGCAGGCAAACGATAGACCGCAGGGGCAGCCCGAGGTGTGGGCGCAGCGGCAACGACAGACTCTTCGACCCCGGCAGCTTCAGCCGTCACGGGGAGAACAACGGGAGCGGTTTCCACGTTGTCTTGCAGGGATGTTTCGCCTGCAAGAACCTCACCCGTGTGGAAGGCACGCACGGCTTCCTCAGCTGAGGTGAGTTCTTCGACGATGTCCAGGTCCGTCATCTCGCGTGTTGCAGCAAGGTCAACAGCGTGAGCAGCAGGATCTGTAATCACGGGTGAATCAAAGGCGGCTTCAGTCTCCCGGCGACTACTGTTGCGGCGCCACCACGGCAAGGCTGAAGCTTCGACAGGATCCAGGTCAAGGATTTCGATCTTTCCTGTCTCTGCTGAATCCTTCTCAACGCTGGCACCAAAGAGATAGGCATAGAGCTCACGGAACCGGGCGCCAATGCGGTTAGGCGGCGTCTTCGTGATGATGAGCAGGGACAGTGCAATGATCGCAATCATCACAATGACCGCGCCCACTGGAGTAATAACCATGGCCAACGGTGCGGCCATGACCCACCCGAGCAATCCGCCTGCATCAGCAAGAGCCGCTACACCCATAGAAGGATCTGGTTGGCCGCCGAATATTTGCGCCAAGCCGGCAGAAGCCATGAGTAACAACGTGAGCCCAACCCCGATGCGGTTGTTGTCATTGACCGAGCTAGGGTGACGGAAGAGCCAAATGGCCATCAAAATCATGACCACGGGCAGGCCATATGCGATACGACCAAACAGACCTCCGAAGGTCCAGTCGTTGATCGTTTGAGCAATCTCATTGTTGGGCAGGAACCACTGGGTGATCGCTCCCACAATGGCGAAAACAACCAGCGTGAAGGGAACGCCATCACGGCGTTCATCTTTACTGAATTTTTCCGGACCGAGCATCCGGGCAGCTCCACCGGTCAGATGCGCAAGAGACATCCAGAGCCAGGCAATACCTGTGTAGGTCTGTCCACCGTTGCTCGTGGAACGTGAGGAGCGTGTCGTACGCGTGGAGGTCTTGGGCTTCTGGGCGCGCGCACGCGAACCACTGCTCGAGCGGGAACGCGAATTGGAGCCAGTAGCCATGCCTCAAAGTTACGCGAGCAGGCCACTTATCCCCGGTATTCCGGGCGAGTGTTCAGATATACGAAACCCCGCAACCAGCGAATGGCTGCGGGGTTTTCGAATGGAGGGAGGGATCTCCTAGACAGTGATCCACGCGGTGGCATTGCCCGGAAGCTTGCCATCGACGAGTGGGGCACTTGTGAGTTGAACCGTGCCCTCGGGAAGCGCAACTGGCTTCTTCCCGAAGTTTGTAATGTTGTGCCATCCATTGGCACGCTTGAAGTGAACGACCTTGCGAGGACTCGTCACCCATTCCAGGGTTTCAGTGCTCAACAATTGCTTGCGCAATGCCAGGGCGGCCCGATACAGCTTGAGGGTGGAATCTTCCTGGACTTCTTCGAACTCCACCGAGAATCCAGCAAACCATGAGGGCTGTGGTAAGTGTGCGGACGCGGAACCAAACCCAAAGGAGCTTCCAGTCTTCTCCCACGGCAGCGGAACTCGGCACCCGTCCCGGCCCTTACGAGTCTTGCCATCACGCAGCCAAATGGGGTCTTGGAGAACCTCACCCGGCAGGTCTGCCACTTCGAACAAACCTAATTCTTCACCCTGATACATGTAGGTACTTCCCGGCAACGCCAGCAGCAACATCGTTGCTGCACGGGCGCGGGAGAGACCTAATTCACGATCGAGCTCGGGGCTGGTGCCATCGGTGACCAGCCACTTATCGTAGTTTGTCTTCTTTGGCAGACCGTATCGGCTTGCATGACGGACAACATCGTGGTTGGAGAGAACCCAGGTTGAGGACGAGCCCGACTTCTCCGAGAGCTTGAGATTGAATTCAATGGTTTTCTTGAACTTCTTGGCCGACCACGGTGCTGCAAGGAGGTCAAAGTTGAAGGATTGTCCGAGGGTTTCTGGACTGGCATAACGGTAACGACGCTCAGCGGGAACCCAGGCCTCCGCCACGGCCACACGAGGCGGGTTATAAGAGTTGAAGATCTCTCGCCAGCCCCGGTATACCTCGACCAATTCTTCGCGGTCAAAAAGATGGTGGGAGCCATCGAGTGGGATGTGCTTCGGGTCGTAGTCGACAATGGTGGGGTATGGCTCAGACATGTCCTTCTTCAAGGCGTGAGCGACGTCAATACGGAAGCCGTCCACGCCACGGTCGGACCAGAAACGAAGAGTCTTCTTGAAGTCCTCGATGACCTCTGGGTTATCCCAGTTGAAGTCGGGCTGTTCAGGAGCGAAGAGGTGGAGGTACCACTGGCCTGGAGTACCGTCAGCAGTGGTGGTGCGTGTCCAGCTGGTGGGGCCAAAGTGGGAAGGCCAGTCATTGGGTGGAAGCTCGCCGTGAGCGCCCTTACCGTCTCGGAAAATGTAACGGTCGCGCGCAGCCGACCCGGGCTCTGCAGCGAGAGCTTCTTGGAACCACACGTGCAAGTCTGACGAGTGGTTGGGCACGACGTCAGCGAAGACACGGATTCCCTTGGCGTGATAAGCCTGAATCATGTCGTCGAAGTCGGCCAGAGTGCCCAGTTTGGGATCAACATCACGGTAGTCAGCCACGTCATAGCCACCGTCAGCTAACGCAGAAGGATAGAAGGGGCTCAGCCAAATCGCGTCCACACCGAGTTCAGCGATGTAATCAACCTTCGAGGTGATGCCCTTGACATCACCGAGGCCATCCCCATTGGAGTCTTTGAATGACCGGGGATAAACCTGATACACGACAGCTTGGCGCCACCAGTTTTCATCACCGGCGAGGAACACAGACTCTGTCATCTTGACTACTTTCCTAGGTTGTTCGTAAGGCTATTGGGGCAATTTTTCCATTGTGTTTCAGAATTATCGACGCGCGTCGATAATATGGCAGTATGGCCACTTTTGCAACGCACGAGGCCGTGAAAGCTCCAAAGCAGTGAACAACCTCGAGACAAGGAAAATACTGTGCTCTCTCGCGAAAATGAGTGGATCTGGGATTCTTGGTACGTCGTCAACGGTGACGACCTCCATGCGTTCTATCTGATGGCTCCGAAGTCATTGGGTGATCCAGATTTGCGTCACATCAATGCGCGCATCGGTCATTCCATGACCCGCAATGGAACAGACTGGACACACCTTCCTGAAGCCTTCGGACCTTCCGAAGGGGACGCATTCGACAACCAAGCCATCTGGACCGGAAGCATCATCCGCGATGGTGGCGTGTGGCACTTGTTCTATACCGGCATCACCCGCGAAACCAAAGAACGCGTCCAAGCTGTCGGTCATGCCACCTCTCAAGATTTGATGACGTGGACGAGAGTGTCCTCCTCCCCCATCGTGCGTGCCGAGCCTCCGTATGGCACGCTGACCATCGATGGCGTCGAACACTTCCGCGACCCGTGGGTTTTCAACTTTGAGGATCGTTGGCACATGCTGGTTACCGCGAATGAAGGATCCGACTGGGGAACGGTGGCTCATGCCACCTCTGGCGACCTCTCGGAATGGACTCTCCATGCCCCTCTCGTCCAGGACAGCAGACTGCGTCAAATTGAAGTGACAGAAACCATCTTCATTGACGGAAAGTGGATGCTTCTGTTTTGTGCGAGTGGACCCGATATTCAGCGAGAGGGAATCCACAGTGGCTTCGGCACGTATTGCGCGCCCGCTGTCGGTCCGGCGGGTCCGTTCGATCTCGACAAGATTGAATTCTTTGCCCCCGGCATCTATGCCGCACGTGCTGTCGAATTCCAGGGAAAGTGGCTCTTGTTTGGGTTCCTTGACAGCGGTGAGCCTGGTGGCTTCCAAGGCGTGATTGGAGACCCGCGTGAGCTTCGACTCACGTCCGGTGGAACTCTCGAACTGATCTAGGTATTACACCGAGGACTTCGGCTTAACGTCAATGGCCACCAGAGTGCTGGTGGCCATTGACGTAGGGGATTTACTTGACTGCTCCCGCAGAGATACCGGAGATGATCTTGCGCTGCATGATGAAGTAAAAGATCAGAATCGGAATGATGGACAGCAACAGGCCAGCCATCGCTAGGCCGTAGTCAGAGGTGTACTTGCCGTAGAAAACGAACGTTTTCAAAGGCAGGGTTTTCTGATCAGTTTCGATGAGTACGACGGAGGGCAACAGGAAGTCGTTCCAAATCCACAGTGCGTTGATGATGGCCACCGTTGCGGTGACTGGACCCAGCATGGGGAAAATGATCTTGCGGAAGGTCTTGAAAGGTGATGCCCCATCAATTGCAGCTGCTTCATCCAACTCGTAGGGGATATTGGAGATAAAGCCGTGATACAGGAATGTCGATAATGCCACGCCAAAGCCGACATAGAAGAAAGCAATGGTGAATTGGTTACCGGGCATGTTCAAGCCGCGTTCACCGAAGAGTCCCACAAAAGGAATCATGAGTGCCTGGAAGGGCACAATCATGGAGGCAACCAGGACAAGGAAGGTCACGGTGGAGAACTTTGATTTCGACCGGGCCAGGTAATACGCCAGCATCGACGAGGTAATGATGATTGCCACCACACTAATCACGGTGATGATGAGCGAGTTACCGAGAGCCTGCCAGTAGTCCATCTTCTTGATGGCATTGGTGAAGTTTTCCCACATGAACTCTTGCGGGAGAGCAAGCGGTTCATTTCTGACCGACCGCTTGTCCTTGACCGAGTTGATCAGAACGAGAAGGAAGGGGAAAGCATAAAAGACTGCGAGGACGCAGGCGACCAGGAAAAAGAAGAGATTTATCCGCTTTGCACGCTTCATCGCTGGACCTCCATTCGCTTCGAAATGATGACTTGTGTAAGGGCGGCGATAGCAATCACGATAAACATGAGCACAGCTTGGGATTGTCCAGCCGCGAAGTTGCCATAGCCAAAGGCTTCCCTAAACACATGCAAGGAAATGAGTTCTGTCGTTCGATAGGGATTACCACCGGTCAACGCCAGGTTGAGGTCATAAGCCATAAATGCGTTACGCATGGTGAGGAAGAGCGAGATGGTGAAGGCCTGTGCCATCAAGGGCAGCTTGATATAGAACAACGTCTGTGAGTTGTTTGCGCCATCAATAAAGGCAGCTTCTAGAACGTCACGCTCAATACCCATCAAAGCGGTGACGTAAATAATCATCATGTAACCGGACATCTGCCACACGGTCACGATCACCATCGCCCAGAACGCGGTCGATGTATCGAGTAGCCAGTTCTCTTGGAAGATCGGAATACCCGTGGTTTCAGCAATGACCGGGAGTGCTTGACCGAACAAGAACTGCCAGATCAAACCAAGGATCACACCACCGATGAGGTTCGGAACAAAGAAAGTGGTTCGAAGAAAATTGACGCCACGAAGAGGAATAGTGACGAGAAGAGCAAGACCAAAGGCGACGATGTTGACCAGAATCAACGAGGCTGCAACATAGGCGAGGGTCAGCAGGAGAGAGGACCAGAATGCCTGGTCTTGCATGGAAGATATGTAGTTATCGAGGCCGACGAATTTGGTGACATCGAATCCGTTCCAGTCGGTAAAACTGAAGAACACTCCTCTGGAGAAGGGAACTACCAGAACCAGAACAAAGATTGACAGCGGAATCAGTGCGAACACCAAGAAGCGCTTGATCTCTTGATTACGGAGTCTCATCGTCATTGACCTTAACTGTTGTGTCGAGTTGCCCGGGGCTTTCGCCCCGGGCAACTCGGATTACCACTGTAATTTCAGGAGTTACCTGAACTCAAGAAGCAGATTACTGCTTCCAGGCGGCCTCGAGCTCAGCAGCAAACTGAGCACGGTCGATCACGCCGTCGTAGTACTTCTGTGCGGCAGCACCGTATGCTTCCTGCAGACCCGAGGGGTATGCACTGTTGACCCACTGGAGGGTCTTGCCGTCAGCGATGTACTTCGCAATTTCCTGAGCCATGTAGGTGGTGGGCTGAACCGAGAATCCGCTGTACACAGGGATGAAGTTCATGCCGCCATCTTCAACGGGACCAGCCCAGTAGCCCTGACCCTCAGGAGTGGTGAGGAACCAGGTCAGGAGCTTGACTGCAGCTTCCTGCTGTGCAGGGGTGGACTGCTCGGTGTCGATCATGACGTAGAAAGGAACACCAACCGAGATGGAGTCGTTGCCGTATGCGCCAGCAGTGTCGCTGGTGGGGACGGGCATGATTCCGAATTCACCATCAGGAGTGGTGGTGAGGAGGTTGGGCTCTGCCCAGTTACCCATGAACCAGAATGCAGATTCACCGGTTGCGAGGTTCTCAACGCCGAGGTCATAGTCGGTGTCTGCGATAGTCGCGGTATCGATGGTGTTTGCCTTCATCAGGTCAAAGGTGTCGAGCCAGTTGTTGAATACTGGGTCAGAAGCCAGACCGTAGGTGCCTGCCTTGAGCTGGTCGAGGATAGCCATGCGGCCATCTGCGTTCTCGGCTGCGTTGGTGTGGTAGATGTTGGTGAAGTGTGCACCGAGTGACCACCAGAGACCAGAGAAGTGCATGGGGGAAACGCCCGTTGCTGCAACTGCGTCAAATGCCTTCTGGAGATCGCTGCGGGTCTTGATGTTTGCAGGGTCTACACCAGCCTTGTCGAGTACTGCCTTGTTGTAGAGCAGACCGAAAGCTTCAGCAGTAACAGGAATACCGACCTGCTTGCCGTCGATGTTTGCAACGTCAAGGGTACCCTCGGCTGCAAGCTCAGCAAGTGGCTGGCCGGACCAGTCCATCACCTTGTCTGCCATGTCAGGAAGTTCCTGCAGCGCAGTCATGATGGTGGGAGCGTCACCAGCTTCGTACATAGGGGTAACGGTCTGGAGGAAAGGCTGGTCCTGAGGAGCCTCAATCAGAGTAACGCTGGTGCAATCGGTGTTGGTTGCGTTGTAGTCCTCGATTGCTGCGGTGAACTGGTCCTGAATCTCAACCTTGATGGTTCCGAGCCAGCTGATCTCCGTAACTTCCTTACAGTCAGCAAGGTTGGCCTGGGATGAACCAGATGCACAACCGGTGAACAGCACCGAAGCTGCAAGGGCGGTGAGGGCCACGCCAGCAACGACTGCTTTCTTACGGCGAATAACTGCCATAGTCATTTCCTTTCAATTGTGGAAGAGCTTGTATTTTCAGCGAGGTATCCGCTTCGATACGTGCTTTTCTTCCTTGATGTGATTGGCGGCCATGGTGGCCACGCAACTTCTGTGATGCTTAGGGTTTTCAACGCGCGTCGTCGACGCGCGTCGATACAGAGAAATCTATCTAAAGTTCAGAAAGATTGTCTACCCCAAAAACCGTGTTTTTAGTTTTCGTAACCTAATCGTGATTCTAGGCAGGCCGCGAAGTCCTTACTTCTGCCCCAGAGGGGCAAGTCCGGTGCTTCCCCGATCCACGAATTGTGGCTGGGTGAGATATTGCAGAACAGACTTTTTATCCCCATTGAGTCGGGCAACCAAATACTGAGCTGCCATACGACCGAGCTCACGTCCGTCTACTCCGATAGTTGTCTGTGCAGGCACCGTCATATTTTCAGCCTCATCGGAGATACCGAAACTCAGCATCGACAGATCCTCAGGGATGTTGATACCCCGGGCACCGGCCACTTCAAGGGCCCCGATGAGTGCTGGTTCATTGAACCCAATGAGTGCAGTGATGTCAGGCTGTTCTGCAGTGAGCTCTTCAAAAGCTTCGCGGCCAGCACGAATAGTTGCTTTCGCGTGCTTGATAGTGATGGTGATCCCCAAGCGCTTCGCGAGATCCAGCAATGGCTTCTCGGTTCGCACACCTGGACCATAGCCAGCTTCCAAGAGATCGCTGCTCATGGATATCACACCGATGTTGGTGTGACCAAGATCGAGCAAATGGTGCAAGGCCATGGGACCCCATTGAGAGAAGTCCGCATCCACAAAAGTGAGGTCCTGAGAATCATCTGTTCGGCCAATCAAGCAGAACGGGGTGCCACTGTCTCGGAGAACCTCCACTCGGGGATCCTGAGCTCGGACCTCCATGAGAAGTACTCCCTCAACGAGTCCCTGGGCCACAATCTTGCGCAAGGAGGCAACGTCCTCCACGGCGTTTGGCCAGAGCAGAAGTTGATAGCCGTCTTCAGCTGCTGCGGCGGTAGCTGCTTCAACGTATTCAAAGTCTGTTTCATCGAAGCCGCGCTCCCCAACCGGGAACAGCAACGCCAGCAAACCAGACTTCTTACTCGCCAATGCCTGGGCCATCGCATTGGGCACATAGCCCAAGGTCTTCATGGCTTCTTCAATACGCTCACGCGTTTCATCGCTGATGGGGCGCACGCCGGTGAGGGCGTAGCTCACCGTACTTTCGGAGACGCCGGCCATCTTGGCCACGTCCGCACGGGTTGCCTGCTTGGGCTTCTTTGTCGAACTCACTCCCTAAGAGTAAAGGACAATGTCGACACGCGTCGACTACTTATTCGATGAATTTACGCTTCAATCACGAGAGGGATAATCATCGGGCGGCGGCGGTAGCTCTTCGAGACCCACTGTCCCACCGTACGACGAATGACCTGCTGCAAGGAGTGCGTATCCCGAACGCCATTGTGAGCAGCCTCTTGCAGGCCCTTCGCAATGGCGGGTTTGATCTCATCAAACACGGCATCATCTTCCGCGAAACCCTTGGCGTGAATCTCGGGGCCGACAATAATCTTGCCGGTCGCAGGATCAACCACGACGATGATTGAGATGAAGCCCTCTTCCGCGAGGATGCGGCGGTCTTTGAGGTCGTTGTCCGTGATTTCACCGACACTCGATCCATCGACATACACATAGCCAATGTCGAGTTGACCCACAACGCGTGCAATGCCGTCCTTGAGGTCAATCACGGTGCCGTCTTCACCCAAAATGGTGCGATGTGCATCGACACCTGAGTCAATAGCAAGGTTCGCGTTTGCTACCAGGTGACGGTATTCCCCGTGCACCGGGAAGACGTTCTTAGGCTGCAAGATGTTGTAGCAATACAGCAACTCCCCTGCCGCAGCGTGACCAGAGACGTGCACCTTGGCATTGCCCTTGTGAACCACCTTGGCACCCAGTTTGGTCAGGCCATCAATCACGCGATACACAGCGTTCTCGTTACCGGGAATCAAGCTAGAGGCCAGAATGACCGTATCGCCGGGTCCCACTTCGATCTGGTGCTCTAGATTCGCCATGCGAGCTAACACGGCCATGGGTTCACCCTGTGATCCTGTGGACATGTAGACCAGACGGTCATCGGGAAGATCCGCCGCCTTCTTGGCGTCAATAATGACACCTTCAGGAACATCTAGATAGCCCAACTCTGAGGCGATACCCATGTTGCGCACCATCGATCGCCCCATCAATACAACGTGACGGTTGTTTGCTACTGCGGCGTCAATCACCTGCTGTACACGGTGCACGTGAGAGGAAAAGCTTGCCACAATTACGCGACGCTTGGAGCGGTGAATGACACTTTCGAGAACAGGGCCAATTTCACGCTCGAGCGGAGTGAATCCAGGAACGTCCGCATTCGTAGAGTCAGGCAGGAAAAGGTCAACTCCTTCTTCACCGAGGCGCGCGAATGCGCGCAGATCGGTGAGACGGCCGTCCAGTGGGAGCTGATCCATTTTGAAGTCACCGGTGTGCAGTACCACGCCAGCTTCTGAACGGATAGCGACAGCCAAAGCATCCGGGATGGAGTGATTGACCGCGACGAACTCGAGCTCGTAAGGGCCGAACTGTTCCTTATCGCCCTCTTTCACCTGCAGTGTGTAGGGCTGCATGCGGTGTTCTTTGAGTTTTGCTTCAATGAGAGCAAGCGTCAGTCCAGACCCCACAAGAGGAATGTCTTGCTTGAGACGAAGTAGATACGGAACGGCACCGATGTGGTCCTCGTGGCCGTGGGTGAGCACGATCGCGAGAACGTCATCCATCCGATCGCGAATGTAACTGAAGTCGGGCAGAATCAGGTCCACACCAGGCTGGGTCTCTTCAGGGAAAAGCACACCACAGTCCACGATGAGCAACTTGCCGTTGAGCTCGTAGACGGTCATGTTGCGACCGATTTCGCCCACCCCTCCGAGGGGGACAACACGCAGCGTTCCGTGTTCGAGTGCGGGTGGGTCAAACAGTTCGTTAGGCATATTCCTCTTACGAGCAGGGGTTCACAAGAACCCTATTCACGCCCGAGCAAATGCACTGGCGAGTGTGGCGCTACCTGGTAGTGCCGGCGATTTTGGGCAATGCTCCGCCAGCGGCGGCATTGCGGTCGGGACGGAAGTTTGAGAAGTCCAGACCTGTAATGGCGCCCACGAGAGAGATCTCGTCCTCGATCTTGGCTGCTTCCCACTCTTCAGGTCCGACGAGGGGCAAACGAACCCGGGGGCTGCTAATGCGGCCCAGTCCGTGCAGTACATACTTCGTGGCAACCGTTCCAGGAACGTGTGTCATGATGGCGCGAACCAGCGGCTCCAGCGCTTGGTGCTCCGCTGTTGCCGCCTGAAGGTCTCCGCGGTTAACAGCATCGACCATGGCGCGATAAGGGGCAGGAGCAATGTTGGCGGTCACCCCGATGAGACCCGAAGCACCAATGGCCATGTGGGGCAAGACATTGGCATCATCACCAGAGAAGTAGAGCAAATCGGTCTGGTTGAGCACACGGCTGACTTCGCTGAAGTCACCCTTGGCATCCTTGATAGCAACAATGTTGGGGTGCTTGGCCAAACGAAGAATAGTTTCGTACTGAATAGGGATTCCTGCACGGCCTGGAATGTCATAGGCAATGAAAGGCAGGTCCGTGGCGTCCGCGATCATGCGGAAGTGCGTCAACACGCCGGCTTGGGTCGGCTTGTTGTAGTAAGGGGTAACGGCCATGATGCCGTCAGCGCCTGCCTTGGCAGACTTCTTCGCTAATTCAATGGCGTGTGCGGTTTCGTTCGAAGGGCCGCCCATGATGATGCGAGCACGATTGCCTGCAACCTGCTTGCCCACCTCGACGAGCTTGACCTTCTCATCGTCGGTCAAAGTGCTAGTTTCACCCGTGGTTCCGGTGACAACAATGCCATCAGCACCGTTGGATACAACGTCGTCAATGAGCTTCTCGACATCGTTCCAGTTCACTTCGCCATCGGCGGTGAACGGAGTTACGAGCGCGACAAGTACTTGTCCGAAGGGGTTTTCGCGTTGAGCCACGACTTAAGGGTATCGCGCTGCAGGATTACGGCGAAACGCGGCCGTGCTCATTGAACGCTGAATAGGTCAGCGGCATGAGTGCAGCCCAGAAATCTTCCATCTTTTCGGCGACCATTTCGATCTCACGCTGAGGGAAGGAGGGGAAGTGTGTGCCTTCACGCTTGGTGCGCAGTGACAGGAAGTTCATCAGCGAGCGAGCGTTCATGGTGACATACATGGAGGAGTAGGTAGCAACGGGAAGAACACCGCGAGCAACCTCACGAGCGATGCCCGCGTCGAGCATGCGTTCGTATTCTTCATATGCGATGGTGACAGCACGCTTGGTAGCTTCCTGGGTCAACGCAGTCTGCTCAGGAGTTCCAGGGACAAAATCGTAAGCTCCGGGCTTACCCACCTGAATGAGGTTACGGTCATCACCGGGGACGTAGAACACGGGGTTGAGTTCACGGTAACGAGCAGACTCTTCGTTGTAGGAGGCAATGCGGTGACGCATGAACTCACGGAAGACAAAGATAGGCGCCTGCACATAAAACGTCATCGAGTTGTGCTCAAAGGGGGATCCATGGCGGTCACGCATGAGGTAGTTGATCAAGCCCTTGTCGCGCTTCTCATCTTCTGCACGGGACTCAGGCGTGTGCATGCTCTCTTCTAGAGTTTGCTCACCCTGGGTCGACACACGCGCTGCAAAAAGCACATCGGAGTCGTGGGCGCTCGAGCGCACCAGTTCGACGGTTACATCTGAACGAAATTGAATCTCAGCCACAAGTAAAACCTTACCCGTCGTCACGATACGTCATACTCGGCGCGACGGGGTTGAACAGAAATAGTCTTATAAAACCATGGACCTTTCTCTCATCCTTCTCCTCATCGGTGGACTCGTCGTCGTTTCCACCGCTGTGGGCTTTCTCGTGAAAGCACTCGAAGGTCGCGTCAAGAAAGAAGACGGACTCACCCGGGTGGACCCTCAGACCCTTGGGGAGAACATCAGCTTTGGTTCCATTGGAACCCTGTTGCAGTTCAGCTCAGAATTTTGTACCAAGTGTCCTGGTACCCGAAAGTTTCTTGCTCAGGTTGCAGAACACCATCCTGGAGTCACGCATGTGGATGTTGATCTGACCCATCGCCAGGATTTGGCTCAACAGTTCAACATTCTGCAAACCCCCACCACTTTCATCCTCGATGACAGCGGCGCCATCGCCGCCCGCATCGGAGGATCCCCTCGTCCCGAAGCAGTTTCCGCTGGTTTGGAAATCGCAATTAAGAGAGAGCACGACAGCTATGTCATCTAAGAAGCCCAACCCCCTCGCAGCACAGCCCGGCACTCAGGGCATTGACCCCCGCGGTCCTCGCTTTGGCGCCACTATTACGCTCATCACACTCACCGTGGAACTGATTTTCCTCCTCGCCAGCCCCGATGCACTCTCCGCCAACAACTCGATTGTGCAAAACTTTGCAACTCCTGCCGGTATTTTGCTGAGCCTGATCGTGATCGTCTTCGCTATTGGTGCCTTCGCGGGGATTGGGAAGCACCCCTATGGCGCCATCTTCAAGGCGCTCATTCGCCCCCGCCTGTCTGCACCCGAAGAACTCGAAGACCCCAAGCCACCTACCTTCGCTCAGTTGATTGGTTTCATCATCACACTGGTCGGCCTCGTCCTTGCCCTCCTCGGTGTTACCACCGGTGCTGTCATTGCCGTGGCCTTTGCCTTCGTCGCAGCATTCTTGAACTCGGTATTTGGGTACTGCTTGGGTTGCCAAATCTATGTCCTGCTCGTACGCGCAGGTATCGTGGGACGTGGAGGCGCGTCCGCCTAGTTCGACACTTTTTTCGAGCCACGGCCGCTTCCTGTCTAAGGAGGTAGTCGTGGCTCGTTCGTTACACGTGCTCATTGCAGGCGGCAGCGGCATGATTGGCACCGCTCTCACCACGGAATTGCGCGCCCAGGGCCACACTGTTCGCTATCTCGCTCGAGCTGGGAGCCCTCTGATTGATAACACGTGGTGTTTCGCTTGGCGACCCGGTGTGACCGAGGTCAATCTTGATGAGCTCGAAGAGGCAACGGGAGCACCTTTTGACGCAGTAATTAACCTGGCTGGTTCAACCATCAGCAAAATGCCGTGGACAAAGAAAACCAAACATGTGATCCTCAGTTCTCGCCTGAACGCCACGGCCACTCTCGTGGACGCCATCAATCAGGCCTGCCATAAGCCCGAGGTTCTTCTCAACGGCTCTGCAGTTGGGTTCTACGGCGATCGTGGCTCCGAGGTACTGACAGAGTCTTCACCCCGTGGGTCAGGTTTCTTGGCCGACGTCGTTGCCTCGTGGGAGCATGCTACCGAACACCTGGATCCACAGGTCCGCCTGGTCTTCGCGCGCACAGGGCTTGTGCTGGGCTCCCAAGGAGCCCTCGGTCCGTTACGCCTATTGACCAGATTCTTCGTCGCAGGACCTCTTGCCGGCGGCAAAGACTGGTGGCCGTGGATTAGCCTCCGGGATGAAGCTCGTGCACTTGTCTTCTTACTAGATAACAAGATTTCGGGACCCGTGAACCTGGTCGGGCCACAGCCTGCCACCTCTGGCATGGTGATGAAAGCTGTGGCGAAGGCTATGAAGCGCCCCTTCTGGCTTCCAGCTCCCGGCTTCGCCATCAAGATCCTGCTGGGCCAGGCCGGAAAAGAACTCCTGCTTTCCAGCCAAAAGATTTCACCTGACGTTCTGTTAACTTCTGGTTTCACTTTCCTCGATGCGGACGTCACGGAGGGAGTGCACTCCGCTCTGCGCTAGGTTGGAGGTATGGGTGTACGCATCGAAAAAATTGACCTACCTGGCATGGGGGTTCGTCACGACGTTGTGACTGCTGCCGGCCAGCACATTGGTGTCCTGAGCTATCGCAATGGAACCCGTGAAGTGGCTCTCTACGACCCGGAAGATCCCGATGCCAGCTTGGCATCTGTGGCATTGACCGCCGCCGAAGCCGCCGCCTTCTCAGACCTGCTCGGTCACGCCGCACTGCTCAGCCAGCTTTCTGGCCTGGGCGGTGGCACGATCGGCCTCTTTACCGAACAACTCGTTCTCCCGGCAGACTCTCGCTATCTCGACCGTCCCCTCGGAGATACGGAAGCACGCACGAAGACGGGCACGTCTATCGTCGCCATCCTGCGCGGCAAAGAAGTGATTCCCTCCCCCACTCCCTCCGAGATTCTCCGCATGGACGACCTCATCGTTGCAGTGGGAACACGTGAAGGACTGGACAAGCTCGACAAACTCTTGGCACACAGTCAGGTCTAGCCATGCATGACGAGACCTGGATGCTGATTGAGGTGGGAGCCTTGCTCCTGGGCCTCAGTTTGCTCGGGCGCCTCGCCATCAAGTTTGGCCAGTCTCCTATTCCGCTCTATATGACCGCAGGTCTGGTCTTTGGTGCGGGGGGACTTCTTCCTCTCCAGGCCAGTACAGACTTCTTGAGTTCAGGTGCTGAACTGGGCGTAGTGCTGTTGTTGGTCATGCTCGGTTTGGAATATTCTCCTTCCGAGCTCGTGGGAAACCTCAAATCTTCCGCCAGAGCCGGGGTGTGGGATGCCCTCCTCAACGCCATTCCTGGTGCATTGTTTGCCCTCGTGATGGGATGGGGCCCGATCGCAGCCCTCGTAATGGCAGGCGTAACCTGGGTGTCTTCCTCGGGGGTCATTGCCAAAGTACTGCGGGACCTTGGCCGACTCGGTAACCGCGAGACTCCGATAGTTCTCTCGGTGCTGGTTCTCGAGGACCTCGCCATGGCCTTCTATCTTCCTATCCTCTCCGCGGTGGTTGTGGGTGCAAGTCTGTTGCAGGGTGCCATCACGGTAGCAATCGCGGTGGGCTCGGTCTCCATCGTGTTGTTCTTGGCCGTCCGTCACGGTAAGAAACTCTCGCGCATCTTCCATTCAGAGCAGCCGGAGACTCTGCTCATGGGTGTACTAGGCCTCACCATGTTGATTGCCGGCCTGGCCTCAGAGGTTCAAGTGTCCGCCGCTGTGGGGGCATTCCTGGTGGGTATCGCGCTCTCGGGACAGGTCGCCCACAATGCCGAGAAACTTCTCGCTCCATTGCGTGACCTCTTTGCCGCCATCTTCTTTGTCTTCTTCGGGTTGACCACCAACCCTGCCGATATCCCCGAAGTGTTGTTGCCTGCACTCGCGTTGGCTGCCGTCACGATGTCCACCAAGGTTCTCACGGGCTACTTGGCCGCCAAGCGGGCAGGCATTGGGCGTCCAGGTCGATGGCGTACGGGGTTGGCCCTGATGCCCCGTGGAGAGTTCACGGTCATCATTGCTGGCCTTGCGGTCACCGCAGGTGTTCAGCCCCTTATTGCGCCCTTGGCGGCCACCTACATGCTCATTACAGTCATCTCTGGCCCCATTCTGGCCCGCGTGACAGATACCACGTGGTTCAAGGCCAAGATGAAGGCCGCTGCTAAGCGCGAGGGTGCGCTTGCTGGTAGCTCGACGTAAGTCGCTCCATCGAGACGTGGGTGTAGATCTGCGTCGTCCCCATGCTGGCGTGGCCCAGCATCTCCTGCACAATCCGCAGGTCAGCACCACCATCCAGCAAATGTGTAGCTGCAGTATGACGGAGCGCATGCGGACCCGCTGGTCCAGAACCACCTAAGGGTTCCAACAAGGACGCCACCAATCCATAGACGGCACGGGTGCTGAGCTTTCCACCCCTGGCACCGACAAAGAAATTCTGTGTCGGCACTTTCTTCGCCACCAACAGAGGTCGGGCCTGAGTGAGATAGTCCGTCAACGCGGACGCGGCTGGAGCCCCAAAAGGAACAATCCGTTCTTTCGACCCTTTACCCATCACCCGAACCGTGAGGCGATCGAGGTCGAGATCTCCTAATGCCAAACCAACAAGTTCAGACACGCGTAAACCGGAGGCATAGAGCAATTCAATAATTGCCTGATCACGCAGTGCACCTGGGCCCCCTTCGGATGCGCGCTCAGAAAGGCCCGCAAAGATGCCTTCCAGCTGGGGCACGGTGATGACCCGAGGTAAGGATTGTTCCGCCTTGGGTGACTTTAATCGAGCACCGGGATCGCTCTCCAGTTGCCCTTGTCTGCGCAGCCAGGACGTGAAACTGCGCACACTTGCTGATCTGCGCGCCAGAGTGGTCTTACTGAGACCTTGCTGTGCTGATTCATAGAGCCAGTCCCGCAAGAAATCGAGATTAAGTTCCTGCACCGTTTTCAGATTTCGGCGCTCGGCGTACTCGGCCACCGCGGAAAGATCAGACGAGTAGGCCTTGACGGTGTGCTGGGAGTATCCCCGCTCAGCACTGAGATAGGCCATGAAGCCATCACGAGCTGAGTCGAAGTCCATAACTCAAGGATGCCTCACTCAGGGGATTCCGGGTTGAAGCCGGGCAGAAGTTCCAGCATCTCAGATGCTGTTGTGACACAGACGGCATCGTATTCGCGCAGCAGACGGTGACACCCTGCCGAGGAAGCGGAGGTCACCGGCCCGGGGACGACACCTAATGGCCGGTTCAAACTCGCAGCATGGTTCGCAGTATTCAACGAGCCGGACCGCCATCCTGCCTCCATCACTATGGTGGCCTGGGTTGAGGCGGCAATGAGGCGATTGCGCAGCAGGAATCTCCATTTTGTGGGGGCGTAGCCGCAGGGTAATTCAGCGAGGATCACACCGGAGTCCATGATTCGACCCAGCAATGCGTCATGTCCACTGGGATAGAAACGGTCGACTCCCCCGGCGAGAAAAGCCATGGTGATGCCCCCCACTGCCAAGGCCGAACGATGCGCCATCCCATCAATGCCATAGGCCGCCCCCGACACAATAGCCACACCTCGTTCGGCGATAGCTGAGACTGCTTCCATGGTGACGTGTTCGCCATAGCCCGTGGATGCTCGTGCACCCACCACTGCTAAGGAATTGTCGAAACCTGCCAGGGCAGATCTCTGGCCGCGCCCCCACAATGCCAGAGGCATGTGGTGACCGAGGTCGTTGACACCTCCAGGCCAGCCTTCCTGTTCAGGTGTGAGGAGAAAAGCTCCCAGCTGCGCTGCATGGTGGACGGCGTTGAGGGCATCGGCTGAGTTCAAGCGAGGTATCCAGCGTTGGAGGCCTTCGGCGATATCTTCTTCACAACTCTGGTTGTCATCCTTGCTTTCGTCGAGAAGAGCGCACTCCTGCATGATTTCTTTTGCCGTGAAACGATCGATGAGGAATTGGAGGGCGCGTTCAGCGCCACACATCTGAATCAATTTACCGGCAACGCGGTCACCTGGCTCCACGAGAGTTGTCCAGGATGCCCGGGCGAAGGCGGCGCGCATGACGTCGAGATCCGCCCCGTCAACCAGGACCCTGCTGATTTGTTCTTTCACGGCGAGCGCGGGTAATCCACACACTGTTGTCATGATGACCTCCTACAGGAAGCATCACGAAATAGTCACCCTGCATGGGGTGAGCGCTGAGTCCTGGTGGAGAAACCTGGCGCTAGCCAGATTGGGGAGGACTACTCGTCGAGGGCCAGTTCCTTGGGCAGCTCAAACTCCTTGGAGGAAAGCTCTTCCACATTGACATCCTTGAACGTGAGTACTCGCACGCTCTTGACGAAACGGTCAGCGCGATAGACATCCCACACCCAGACATCCGTCATAGTGAGCTCAAAGTAGAAGTCATGCTCCGCATCGACACGCTTCACATCTACTTCGTTCGCGAGATAGAAACGACGTTCTGTTTCAATGACATAGGAAAACTGACCGACAACGTCTCGATACTCACGATAGAGGGCAAGCTCTGCCTCGCGGTCGTAGTCGTCGAAGTCTTCTTCATCCATGGTGACTCAATCCTATGTCGAGTTGGACCCGACTACTTCACCCAGCTTGCACGGTGATGGGGAGTCAGGCCCACTGTCTTGATGGCGTCCATGTGGACAGCTGCACCGTAACCCTTATTCGACGCCCATCCATATTCCGGGTGGGTGCTATCGAGCTCCATCATGAGGCGATCACGGGTGACCTTTGCCACGATGGATGCTGCAGAGACAACCGCACAGTCTTGATCTGCCTTAACCCGCGTCACCACGGGCAGTGGCTGAGCGAGCGCCGGATTTAACCAGTTGTGTGATCCATCCAAGAGGACCGTTGCGGTGCCCACCTGCACACCGGCTTCATGTAATTCGATCAGGGCACGACGAGCAGCAAGGCCCAGGCATGCGGTGATTCCCAGTTCATCTATTTCGCCCGCGGAGGCTTCTCCCACTGCGGTTGGAGCCCACTGCTGCACCTCTGGAAAGAGGGCGAGGCGCTTCTTCTCAGAAACCAGCTTGGAATCTCGTAGACCCTGTGGAAACGAGTTCACACCAGGGCCGAGCGCACACACGCCCACCATGACGGGCCCTGCCATGGCGCCTCGTCCAACTTCATCGATTCCGATGATGAGGGGGATGCCGGAGGCGAACATCTCCTGTTCGACCGCCAGAGTGGGTTCTGCAGGCATGATTACTGAGCAGCCTTGGGCACGTCAGCAAAGACTTCTGGGTAGTTGGAGAGCCACCCCCAGTGGCTCATGGGCCAGCTGAGCACGAAGGCGCGGCCAACAACAAAGTCCATCCCGACAAAACCACCGCCTGGCTTATCGGTGTTATAGCGAGAATCCTTCGAGTTATAGCGGTTATCCCCCATCACGAACAGAGACCCCTGGGGCACCGTCACAGTAAAGTCGATGCCCGAGGCTCGGCTTTCACCGTCCGGGATGGTGATGTAGGGCTCGGTGATGGGAACGCCGTTGACAATGATCTTGCCATCAGCAGAACAGCACTGCACGGTATCACCGGGTAGACCGATCACGCGCTTGATGAGGTGATCATTGCTGTCAGGGGACGCCAGGCCGAAGAGGGAAAGCACCCAGTCGGTAGCTGCCTGCACACCGGAGGTTTGCACCTCAGGTCGCGCTGGTAACCAGCCACCAGGATCTTGGAACACCACGATGTCACCGTGGTCCACGCCGACGAGGTCGGGGACAAGCTCATTCACAATAACGCGGTCATCGATCATGAGCGTTTGTTCCATCGATGCAGAGGGAATGAAGAAGGAACGAACGAGGAAGGTCTTGACGAGGAAGGAGACCAGAATCGCGATGCCAAAAATGACCACGACGTCACGCACAAACAACAGCACAGAACGCCCCATTGTTCGTTGCGTGCGCTGCTCAGTGGCTTCTGGCGCGGTGTTATTTGTCATGAAATCGTGTCTACTCCCCTGCCTTGACAGTCTAAGCCGGAGCGCTGCCACCAACCCTGAGAGTGCCCTGCAAAACGCGGGAAACCACAGCAAAAAGCCCCCGAAATATTCGGGGGCTTTGAGCGAGAGTCGACTTAGAAGTCGCGCTTCTCTTTGATCTTTGCCTTCTTACCGCGAAGGTTACGCAGGTAGTACAGCTTGGCGCGACGTACGTCACCACGCGAGACGAGCTCGATGTGGTCGATGACGGGCGAGTGTACGGGGAACTTACGCTCCACACCTACCTGGAAGGAAACCTTACGAACGGTGAAGGTCTCACGAACGCCCTCACCGGAGCGACCGATAACGACACCCTGGAAAACCTGGATACGAGAGCGGTTACCTTCGATGATGTTTACGTGAACCTTGACGGTGTCACCGGCGCGGAATTCTGGAATGTCGTTACGTAGCGACGGAGCGTCTACGGCGTCAAGAATGTGCATGATTTATCTCAATCTGTACAAGCCACAGGTCTCATACGTGAATGATGAAAAGAGAGTGTGCTGAATATGAAAGTCTCAGTGCCCCCTGTGGCAGGGTAAGACCAACGGCACAAAGGTCAATTCTGCCAGAAATTTACTCAGGAAGTAAATCGGGGCGAATACGGGTGGTGCGCTCGAGCTGTTGTTCATGTCTCCACGCCGCAATAGCACCGTGATTTCCTGACAACAGCACCGGGGGAACCTCAAGTTCACGCCACAATGCAGGCTTGGTATAGCTAGGGTATTCGAGCAATCCATCCTCGTGGCTTTCTTCCACCAACGACTCAGGGTTTCCGACCATACCGGGGATGAGACGGCCGACGGCCTCAATAATGGCCAAAGATGCCACCTCACCACCGTTGAGTACATAGTCACCCAGGGAGAGAGGGCGCACGCGAATACGCGACGCAAAGTGATCGCTCACACGCTGGTCAATACCTTCATATCGACCGCAGGCAAAGATGAGTTGTTCTTCTTCGGCCAGTTCTTTCGCTATTGCCTGCGTGAACTGCTCCCCCGCGGGCGAGGGAACAATAAGCACAGGTACCGACGAGCTGTCAGGGTCCGCCAGAATCGTGTCCAGCGTCTCCCCCCACGGTTCAGGCTTCATCACCATGCCGGCACCGCCGCCATAGGGAGTGTCATCGACCGTGCGGTGCTTGTCCGTGGTGGCATCCCGCAGGTCGTGTACACGCGTGTCAATCAGACCCGTTTGCCTGGCCTTGCCCAGAAGGGAAACATCGAGAGTGTCGAAGAACTCTGGAAAAATCGTGACGATGTCGATGCGCATTTATGCCTCGGCAGGAGCCTCAGCAGCGTCATCATCCTCGTCAGGAAGCTCTTCGAACAGTCCGCCGGGAGGAGTGAGGGTTACGATGCCCTTTTCAATGTCGACCTCGGGGACAATCGCCTTCACAAAAGGAACCATGACGTCGCCCGTGGCAGTTTTTACAACGAGGAGGTCTTGAGCGGGGAAGTGATCCACGCGGGAAATCGTTCCCACCTCGACGCCATCTCGCACAACCTTGAGCCCCGTCAACTGGTGGTCGTACCAGGCTTCGGGATCATCTGGCAGAACACTGCTGTCGTGATCGACCCAGAGAATAGCTTTGATGAGCGACTCAGCAGCGGTGCGGTCCGGAACATCTTTGAAGAACGCAACGGGGTGGCTGTTGTACCAGCGCAGTTCAATCAGTTCAATGTTCTTGCCATGCCAGGGTGATTCTTCTGGCACCTGAACAGAGAAAATGGCCCCGGGCACAAAGCGCTTCTCGGGCTCATCTGTGTAGAGCTCAACTTTGATAGCACCTTTGAGGCCGTGGGCCTTGGTGAGACGACCGACGCGAAGTTGGGTCTGTCTAGATTCAGTGGTCACGTTAGGCGTCGGTGTCGACGACGTCGACACGAACGTTGCGACCATCAGCCAGGGCGTTCACAACAGTGCGAATGGCCTTGGCCGTGCGGCCTGAACGGCCAATAACGCGGCCAAGGTCCTCGGGGTTCACATGAACCTCGAGGACCTCACCACGATTGTTTGAGCGCACAGCAACCTTCACGTCATCGGGGTTCTCAACGATGCCCTTGACGAGGTGCTTGACTGCTGATGCGAGCATGTTGGTTAGGCCTGTTCCTCGCCAGCTGCTTCTTCAGCAGCCTCAACGATTTCCTCAGCCTCGGCAACAACTTCAGCTGCTACCTCTTCAACAACGGCTTCCGCGACAGCTTCTTCCACAATTGCTTCGACAACTGCTTCTTCAACTGCGGCTTCTTCAGCAGCTTCAACAGCTGCTTCTTCCTTCTTAGGAGCCTTCTCGGTCTTAGGGACGAGAACTGGCTTCTTCTTAGCGTCAACAACGAATGCAGGCTTAGGCTCTGCAGTCTTGATGGTGCTCTTGGCACCCTTGTCGCCCTTGAAGATGCCCCAGTCGCCCGAAAGCTTCAGAAGTGCAGCAACCTGCTCAGTTGGCTGTGCGCCAACGGAGAGCCAGTACTGTGCACGGTCTGACTTGATTTCGATGAACGAAGGGTTCTCGGTGGGGTGGTACTTACCGATCTCCTCGATAACACGACCATCACGCTTGGTGCGTGAGTCGGCTACGACGATGCGGTAATAGGGCGCACGGATTTTACCCATGCGCTTCAAACGAATTTTGACAGCCACAATTCTCCTGTGAGTGATGTGTAACGGATGAACTGACGACCGTGAGCGTGGGGGCACACTCGGTACAAGCTCTAAGGGTTTCGAGACATATCTGATTAGAGGGTCGGATATGAAACGAACTCGACTTCCTATTCTGGCAGGTTTTGCCTCGTTTTGGCTAATCGAGGGCTTAGCGGTGCTGCTTCTTGGCGCTGATCACACCAGTGTCGAAGCCCAGCAGGTGAAGTCCGCCATGGAAACGGGCATGTTCGACCTTGATACAGCGGTCCATCACGACCGTGAGGCCCTTTTCTTCGCCATAGCGAGCGGCCTCTTCGTTGTAAATACCGAGCTGAACCCACACCGTGGAAGCCCCGATAGCCACAACCTCGTCGATGACGGCAGGGATATCGCTGGCTTTGCGGAAAACATCGACGATGTCGGGAACTTCCGGCAATGAGGCGAGGTCAGGGTAGACCTTCTCTCCCAGAATTTCATCTGCGTTGGGGTTGACGAAATACACCCTGTAATCGCTGGACGACAACAGGTAGGTGCCGACAAAGAAGCTGGAGCGTGCAGGGTTGGGTGATGCCCCCACGATGGCAACGGACTTCGCATTATTGAGAATGCGTTGACGAGCCTTGGCATCTGGACCCACCCAGGTGCGCTGGGACTTGAGTAACTTCGCCAGGGGCGAGTTTGCGGGCAGTTCACAGCTCAGGCCGTTGGCCAGCTGTGCATTGATAACTTCAGCCATTACTTTCCTCCCACAGCCTTCGTCAGCGCCTGGTCGAGGTCGTAGATGATGTCATCGACGTCCTCGATACCGACAGACAGGCGCACGATGCCTGGCAGAACACCGGCATCTAGCAGCTGCTGGTCAGTGAGTTGAGCGTGGGTAGTGGAAGCAGGGTGAATAACCAAGGTCTTTGCATCACCGATGTTGGCCACATGGCTGGCGAGTTCCACCGATTCGATGAACTTGCGCCCCACGTCACGGCCGCCCTTAACGGAGAAGCTGAACACAGAACCGGGACCCTTGGGCAGGTACTTGAGCCCGCGTTCGTAGTGGGGGTGACTGGGCAGACCTGCCCAGTTCACAAACTCAATACGGCTGTCTTGAGCCAACCAATTGGCAACCTCACGGGCATTATCGATGTGTGCCTGCATGCGATAGGGCAGCGTCTCCACACCCTGGGCAAGAAGGAAGGCCGAGTGGGCCGCCAGAACGGGGCCGATGTCGCGGAGTTGTTCGGCACGCAAACGAGTGAGGAACGCGTATTCACCGAAGTTTCCGCCCCAGGTGAGACCGCCATAGGACGCCACAGGCTCATCAAAAAGGGGGAACTTATCGGTGTTCCAGTCGAAACGACCAGATTCCACGACCACACCGCCCAAGGTGGTGCCATGTCCGCCCAAGAACTTGGTTGCGGAGTGAATCACAACATCCGCACCAAACTCGATGGGGCGACAGAGGTAGGGGGTGGCAATGGTGGAGTCAATGATGAGGGGAATACCGTGGGCGTGCGCCACGTCGGCCAGGCCTTCAATATCCGCAATTTCACCGGAAGGGTTCGCGACGGTTTCGGCATAGATCAGCTTGGTTTTGTCGGTAATGGCCGCCGCGTAATCTTCAGCGTTTGCCGACTGCACGAAGGTGGTGTCCACACCAAAACGACGCAGGGTGATGTCGAGCTGCGTGATCGAGCCACCGTAGAGGTTGGCAGAAGAGACAATGTGGTCTCCTTGACCCACCAGTGAGGCGAAGGTGATGTACTGCGCGGACAGGCCACTGGCCGTCGCCACAGCACCGAGACCACCCTCCAAGCTCGCTACACGCTCTTCAAATGACGCGACGGTGGGGTTGGAGACGCGGGAGTAGATGTTCCCGTACTTCTGCAGCGCAAAGCGAGCTGCAGCATCAGCAGTGTCGTCGAAGACGAACGCGCTGGATTGGTAGATAGGAAGTGCCCGTGCACCCGTCGTTGCATCGGGGATATTTCCTGCGTGGATGGAGCGGGTCTTGAACCCGTATTCGCGATCTGCCATGCATCCAGAGTATTGAGTGCCCCCATGCCACGCACTTTTGCTCTGTCACAGAGCGTCATATGAAATCACGAAAACAGAGCGTGTTCCCTCAGAATGGAGTCATGGAACAGACCCGCTATCAAGTACGTTTCGATTGGGCAGCCGAAGGCGCACACGCCATTGGGTCAGATGCTGACGTCATTGTCTGGGTCGATGCCATCACCGAGCCCGGTGCGGACCTAGATCTCTCCTTACTCCCGAGTGCTCCCGCAGTGATCCGAGTCGATCTCCCCTCTGCCCAAGCAGCCGCACAGTGGATTATTGACCTCCAGGTCAAACTAGCCAAGCGAATACTGATTGCCGTTGTTGCGGCAGGATCTACCCGTGATGGACAGCTGCGCGTCACAACGGAAGATCTCCTTGCCGCCGGCGCGGTGATCGACCACCTGGCAGCTCTGGGATTGGACGCCACATCCCCGGAAGCAGCAGCCGCAGAGGCAGCTTATAGAGGGCTTGCCCGGGCAACGTCACACCTGATGACTGCCGTTAGCACAGCAGCAACAACAGCGCCAGAAAACTACCAGCTCAAAGTTGATGCAACACTGACCCCAGCTGATGTGCAGGTCGTGCGGGGCTGATTACTCGCCCGTGGCCTCGAAGTTCAACGAGATTGAGTTCATGCAGTAACGGTCACCGGTTGGCGTGCCAAAACCATCGGGGAATACGTGACCCAGGTGTGAACCACACTTCGCGCAGAGAACTTCAGTGCGCTCGATGCCCAGGCTGAGGTCAGGACGCAGCTCAACTGCTTCTGGTCGAACGGACTCGTAAAACGAGGGCCAGCCACAACCAGAGTCAAACTTGGTTCCTGCAGTGAAGAGCTCGTTGTTACACGCCTTGCAGGTGTAGACACCAGAACGATCTTCATCGAGGAGTTCGCCTGACCATGCGCGCTCGGTTGCTGCTTCGCGCAGTACTGCGTATTCCTCGGCAGAAAGCTCTGCACGCCACTGGTCGTCGTTCTTCTCTACGTCGTATGCCATAGTCACAGTTTACGGCTGATATCCGCTGGGGTTAAGCCCAGCGACGAACAGCCCACTTCTCAAACAGGCCCAGGAGAGCATCGGTGGTCTTGCCGAATACGGCAAGCAAAATAATGGCCAGAATCACACGGTCTGTGCGACCGTTGTTCTGGGAATCCAGCAGTAAGAATCCCAGCCCTGCAGAGGATGCGATGAGTTCTGCGGCGACCAGGAACAACCACGACTGGGCGAGCGCAAGACGCAAACCGGAAATAACCGAAGGAACCACTGCAGGCAATTGCACGGTAGAGAACAGCGTAAAACCGGAGAGACCAAATGCACGGCCTGCTTCAACGAGTTGCTTGTCCACGTGGCGCAGAGCAGCCGCCACAGTGGTGTACACCGGGAAGAATGCTCCGATGGCAATGAGGGTGATTTTGGATTCTTCACCGATCTTCAGCCACAACAGGAGAAGGGGAACCCAAGCCAGCGAGGGAACGGCACGAATAGCGCCGAACGTGGACCCGAAGAAGAAGTCCCAGATTTTTGCCAGGCCCACGATGGCCCCAAAAATCAGGCCCAGAGTTGCACCGATGGCGAAACCGATGAGAACGCGTTGGACGGAGATCGCGATGTAGGGACCCAGCAGTCCGCGTTCAATCAGATCAATGAATGCAACCCAGACCATTGCGGGGGAAGGAAGCTGACCAACGGTAAAAATACCGAGCATGGTCGTGACCTGCCAGAGAATCAAAATAACAACCGGCAGGATGGCGCTGATGAGGAAACGTCCGCCACGTGTGGACGTGAAGCGAGTACGACGAACTGACCTGCCACCGGTGCGGGTAGCTGAACCCCCGGCGTGTGCCGCTGGTGTCAGATCAGTCGTCGTACTCATGCTTCGTATTCCTTTGTGCGCGCGTGAGCTAATTACTGAGCTTCCGCGGCTTCAGTCGCCTTCACATCGATGTCCTTGTAGGACTTCTTGATGAAGGTGGTGTCGTAGAGAGTCTTCAGAGCCTCGTCGACCTGGGCCTGACTGGCCACGTCACCGTTAGCAACAAATACCTTGCCGATTCCCTTGAGAAGCGTGGTCTGCTTCTTTCCTGGAATGGGGTTGATGTCGATGACGGTGCGCTCGGTGATCACAGTCTTTGCAACTGGCACCGTGAGACCGGAAGCTGCTGCGAGAACTGCGTAGGTAGCGTCAGGGTTAGCAATGGCATACTGTCGAGCCTGCTCGTAGACGTTGGTCACAACCTGAGCGATATCAGGGTTTTTCGAGAGGAAAGACTCAGTAGCGTTGAGAAAACCGTAGCTATTGAAGTCCACGTTGCGGTAGATCAGCTGCGCACCTTCGTTTTCAGCACCAGCCATGATGGGATCTAGACCTGCCCAAGCATCGACCGAGCTGTTGAAGAGTGCAGCCTTACCGTCCGCGTGAGCCAAGTTTTCGATGGTCACAGTTGCGGGGTCAACACCAGCCTCTTCGAGGGCCTGGAGCAGGAAGAAGTAGGGGTCAGTACCCTTCTTTGCAGCAACAGTCTTGCCTTCAAGGTCAGCTACATCCTTGACCTTAGAGTCGGGGCCAACAACGAGTGCAGCCCATTCAGGCTGGTCAAAGATTTCGATGGTCTTGATGGGAGAACCGTTGGAGCGAGCCAGCAGTGCTGCCGAACCGGCGGTTGAACCTACGTCAATTGCGCCTGCAAGGAGCTTGCTGTTGGCGTCTGCCGACGACTGCGACTGAACCCAGTTGACTTTGATGCCCGTTTCTGCGAGTTCCTCTTCCAGCCAACCGTAGTTCTTGATGAGCAGCGAGAGAGGGTTGTAGGTTGCGAAGTCGATGTTGAGGGTTTCGCCGGTGTGGTCGATAACCGCCGCTGCAGCTTCCTCCGTGACTACTGGCTTCGATTCGCCAGCACAACCGGTGAGAACAAGAGCGAGTGCAGCAACGCCTGCGGTGACAGAAGCGAGTAGAGATGTTTTCTTCATGGTGTGTTTTCGTATCTTTCGTAATTTGTAAAGAGCAAGAGAAGTTTTAGATGCTGAAAGTGCTAGTCGTGTGACGATCAACACCGAGACCTTCGAGCAGATGCGCTCTCAGTTCAGCCAATTCTGCGGAGCCACGGTCACGAGGTCGGCCACCAGGAACTGTTACCAGTTCAGAAATGGTCGCACCGGGCTCCCCCGGCATTCGTCCCAGCAGAATGACGCGGTCTGCTAGTTGAAGAGCCTCATCCACGTCGTGGGTGACGAGAAGGACAGTTGTGGGGGCTGCGTCATGGATGTCCAGCAGCAGATCCTGCATCTTGAGACGTGTCAACGCATCCAAAGCGCCAAAGGGCTCATCCAGCAGCAACACTCCGGGGTTTCGAGCAAGTGCCCGAGCCAGGGAAGCGCGCTGAGCCATTCCGCCTGAGATCTCGCGAGGACGGTGCTGCGCTGATGCAGTGAGCCCGACAAGCTCGAGAAGCTCTGCAACACGTGCCGAACCTTCTGTCTTGTCGGTGCCAAGGGGCAAACCAAGTTCGACGTTCTGAGCGACTGTACGCCAGGGCAACAGACGTGGCTCTTGGAACGCAAATGCACAGCGTGAATCAATGCCTTCGACCGGAGTTCCCTCGATGCTGACGTTTCCGGTGTATCCCGTATCTAGACCAGCAGTAATGCGCAGAAGAGTCGATTTACCGCAGCCACTCGTTCCCAGGATGGCGACCAGTTCACCGGGCTTAACGGTGATGGTGATGTCGCGCAGCACCACACGAGGTTCCACAGTGGCCCCGCGACGAGTATCGGCAGCGGCAAAGGTACGGCCAACGTTCTCAAAGCTCACTTCAAACGCTGTGTTTGTCACAGCGTGAAGTGGAGAGGTGGAAGTGGCCATGTTTCGAGAGTACGGAGCCGAAAGTGAGCGCGCCAACCGAAAAGAAATGTGACGTAACTCAGTTACGCAAAGTTACGAAATGAGAGACTTTCCGCCCAATTCTTGGGTTATGTCAATAATCCGATGCGGTACAGACTCATCCTGCAACGAGGTCGTATCGCCCAGCGGACGACCTTCACTGAGGTCCACCAGAAGCCTGCGCATAATCTTTCCTGACCGAGTCTTGGGAACATCAGGCACCACAACAATGTGCTTGGGCTTGGCTATGGCGCCAATTTCATGGGCAACATGTTCTCGAAGTTGCTGCTGCAACTCATGCGTCAGACGAACCCAGGTCTGTGTATCTGCCCGCTCCGAATCAGAAAGCGATAGAGACGGAACGACAAAGGCGGCAACGGCTTGCCCTGTGGTTTCGTCAGAAACTCCCACGACACCAGCCTCCCCCACCAGGGGGTGGGAAACCAACGCAGATTCGATCTCAATCGTGGAGAGCCTGTGCCCTGAAACGTTGATGACGTCATCCACCCGGCCTAACAGCCAGATATATCCGTCCTCGTCATACTTCGCACCGTCCCCGGCAAAGAAATAGCCCTGCTGGGCATACTTCGCCCAGTAAGAATCGAGGTAACGCTGGGGATCTCCCCACACAGTGCGAGCCATGGATGGCCAGGTTCCGTCAATCACAATGTAACCGCCTGAGCCCCATGGCACTTCTGTGCCCTCGTCATCCACGATGCGCACTGTCATTCCTGGCACAGGAAAGGTCGCAGAGCCTGGCTTGAGCGCGGTAATTCCGGGCAGCGGAGCGACGACGGCAGATCCAGATTCTGACTGCCACCAGGTATCCACGACGGGAGCCTGGGACTTCCCGATCTGCTCATAGAACCAGATCCACGCCTCCGGGTTGATGGACTCTCCCACCGTTCCCAGCAGCCTGATGCTGGAGAGATCGAACGAGGAGGGCACGCCCTCCGGGAACCAGGTCATCAGGGTGCGAATGAGTGTGGGAGCGGTGTAATACGTGGTCACGCCATAGCGCTCGATGATCTCGAAATGCCGCGCGGTGTGAGGCGTATTGGGTGTCCCCTCATAGATCACGCTCGTCATGGCATTAGCAAAAGGACCATACAAAACATAGGTGTGGGCCGTAACCCAGGCGAGGTCTGCGGTGCACCAATAGACATCTGTTTCAGGTTTGGCATCAAACAATGCCCAGTGACTCCAGGCCGCCTGGGTCAGATATCCGCCCGAGGTGTGCACGACACCCTTGGGCTTTCCGGTTGTGCCGGAGGTGTAGATGATGAAGAGCTCTGTCTCCGCGTCAAAGAATTCGGGGACATGCACGTCACCAGCAGTATCGACGACCTCGTGCCACCACACATCACGTCCTGAAGTCCACGGAATATCTGGAGTGAGGTCACCAGTGCGACGCACCACCAGTACGTGTTCAATCTCGTTCTCTCCAGCCACCGCGAGATCCGCGTTCTCTTTCACTGGAACAGCAACACCGCGACGGTACTGCCCGTCACTGGTAACCAGCAACTTGGCTCCCGTGTCTTCCACCCGGAACTTCAATGCTTCGGCAGAGAATCCCCCAAAAACGAGCGAGTGAATCGCACCAATGCGCGCAATGGCCAACGTAACCACGATGGTCTCGGGGATGACGGGTAAATACACGACAACACGATCACCCTTGCCGATTCCCAGATCGGTCAGTGCATTGGCAGCTTTGTTGACCCGCGCCTGGAGTTCGGCATAGGTAATGCTTTCCCGATCACCTGGCTCACCTTCAAAGTGAATAGCAACCCGGTCACCCAGTCCTGCTTCCACGTGTCGATCCACACAGTTGACGGCAACGTTGAGCTTTCCGCCGGCAAACCACTCGGCGACAGGAACAGTAAGTTCACCGCCCGCAGACTGAGCGGGTGTCCACGAGTGTGCCGTGTGCCAGGGGGTATTCCAACTCAGTCGTGTTGCTTGCTCTTCCCAGAACGCAACAGGGTCGGGTTGTGGCTCTAGCCACTTCTCACCCTGCAGATTGGCCTGTGTAACAAACTCAACAGATGGAGAGAAAACCCGGTTTTCTTTTCCTAGGTTCGCAATCGTAGACATCATTCCACGTTAGAGAGCGAGAAACTTTGTTGCAGGACTTTGCGTCACAAGGAGTAACCGAACCAAAGATTCGACACGACGGGGAACATTTGTTACGTCACAAACCTGAAATTCGAATTGTGACGTAACAATTCTCACCAAAGTTTGTTGAGTGGTTGTGCCCTGCTACTTTCATCTCATCGTGATTACTTCTCGTCTCTGTTGTTGTTGTCGCTAGTTCCTTTTCTGAACTAGCTCTTCAGCGTGCCTCTGAGCGCACGCACCCCCTCACCACAACATCGAGATGATTCTGCGCATCTGCAGAACACTCCTCTTCACTTAGGAATGAACAATGAAGTACGCACACTCTGTCACCGACGCCATCGGCAACACTCCCCTCATCAAGCTCAACCGAGTAACTGCAGGCATTGCAGCAACCGTGCTCGTCAAAGTCGAATTCACCAACCCCGGCGGTTCAGCCAAGGACCGCATCGCGGAACGAATCATCGATGCCGCAGAACGTGAGGGAAAACTCAAGCCCGGCGGAACCATTGTGGAGGCGACCTCGGGTAATACCGGAGTGGGTTTGGCTCTCTTTGCCCAACAGCGCGGATATAAAACCATTTTTGTCGTTCCGGACAAAGTTTCCATCGACAAGCAGAACACGATGCGCGCGTATGGCGCAGAAGTGATTGCCACCCCCACGAACGTGGAGCCCAACGATCCACGTTCCTACTACTCCGTAAGCGACCGTTTGGTTGCTGAAATCCCTGGCGCGTTCAAACCCAACCAATACGACAACCCCAATGGCCCCGCAAGCCATTACGCCACGACAGGTCCCGAGATTTGGCGTGATACCGAGGGGGCAGTGACCCACTTCGTCGCCGGTATTGGGACCGGTGGCACCATTACCGGAACCGGCCGTTTCCTCAAAGAAGCTTCCGAAGGTGGCGTCACTGTCATTGGCGCAGATCCCCAAGGATCGATTTATTCCGGCGGACCTATTCACGGTTACAACGTCGAAGGTGTCGGTGAGGATTTTTGGCCACAGGCCTTCGACCCGAAGATTCCTGACGAAGTCCTCATGGTCACTGACGCTGAATCCTTTGCCATGACCAGGCGTCTCGCCCGCGAAGAAGGTCTTCTCGTCGGTGGCTCCTCCGGGATGGCCGTTGTTGCCGGTCTGCGCGCAGCGCGAGAACTCCCCGATAGTGCTGTTGTTGTCATTCTTCTTCCAGATTCTGGCCGCGGCTACCTGGGCAAAATCTTTAGCGATGACTGGATGCGCGAGAAGGGCTATGAGGTCAATGAATCAGATGACCAGCTCGAACTCCGTGCACGTATTGCCGCCATTACCGAATCTCTCCACGTCTAACCCCTCACAGAAAAGGACTCCCATGTCAGGCTTCAATACGCGTGCTGTGCACGCCGGTCAGCACCCCGATGAACTAACCGGTGCAGTTATTCCCCCCATCCACCTCTCGTCAACCTTCGCCCAAGATGGCGTGGGGAATCTCCGAGCTGGGTATGACTACTCTCGAAGTGGAAACCCCACCAGGGATAATCTGCAAGAAAGCCTTGCAGCTCTGGAGGGCGGTCACCGCGCATTTTCCTTTGCAAGTGGACTTGCAGCAGAGGACGTTCTCCTGCGCACAGTACTTCGCCCTGGCGACCATGTCGTTCTGGGTAACGATGCATACGGCGGAACGTACCGTCTGATCAATGGCGTATTTGGCGACTGGAACATTGGTCATACGGCGGTTGATCTCGGTGACCTCACAGAAGCACGAAACGTTATTCTGCAGTCAAAGCCTAAAATTGTCTGGGTTGAAACACCCTCCAACCCGTTACTCAAGATCGTGGACATCACTGGACTCTCGGAGATCGCTCATGAAGCTGGTGCCCTCCTTGTTGTAGACAACACGTTCGCCACCCCCGCCCTGCAACAACCCTTGAGCTTGGGCGCAGATATTGTCGTTCATTCCACGACCAAATACATCGGGGGCCACAGTGATGTGGTCGGCGGTGCACTCATCGTGAAAGACGACACCTGGGCAGACCGCATCGCCTACCTCCACAATGCAGCCGGGGCTGTGTCGGGACCCTTCGACGCATATCTCACGAGTCGTGGAATTAAGACCTTGGGTATTCGCATGGATCGCCACTCTGCAAATGCTCAACTCATCGCAGAGGCACTCCTAGCTCACCCGGCTATCGAGAATGTTTACTACCCGGGACTTCCCAGCCACCCCGGCCACGAGATTGCAGCCCAGCAGATGAGCCAATTCGGCGGAATGCTCTCCGTCCGGGTGAAGGGCGGCCAGAAAGCAGCTTTGGATTTTGTGGCAAACACCAAAATCTTTACCCTGGCCGAATCTCTCGGCGGCGTGGAGTCACTCATCGAATATCCCTATTCCATGACCCATGCATCTGTGGCAGGAACGGAACTTGAGGTTCCCGACAACCTTGTTCGTCTCAGCGTGGGTATCGAAGAAATCGCTGACCTCCTTGATGACCTGACAAGTGCTTTAGCTTCCCTTTCCTGAAAGACAAGATCATGACAACAACACAACTGACAACCCTGCCCATTCTTGATTTATCCAGAACTCTAGAAAGTGAAGAGGAACGTGCTGCCTTTCGCGATGAGATGCGACGCGTTACCCATGAAATCGGGTTCTTCTACCTCACAGGTCACGGCATAGATCAAGATTTCATTAACGAATTCATTGAAGTATCCCGAGAATTCTTTGCGTTGCCCGAGGAAAGAAAACTACGCCTGGAGAACACCTACAACCCCCATTTCCGGGGATACACCCGAGTCGGTGGAGAGCTCACGCAGGGACAAGTGGACTGGCGTGAGCAGCTAGATATCGGCCCTGAACGTCCTGCCCTCGACAGGACTGTTTTTACCGAAGACTTCTGGGCTCTTCAAGGGCCAAACATGTGGCCGGAAGAGCTCCCTCGCCTCAGAGAACTTTCCGAACGATGGATTGCTGTCCAAACTGAACTCAGTCAACGACTGCTGTCTGAGTGGGCGGCATCGCTGGGGGAAGTCGAAGACTACTTTGCAGACTCTTTTGATGATCTTTCTGCACCTCTCCTGAAGATTGCACGATACCCAGGCATGCCGGGGGAAAACAGCCAGCAGGGAGTGGGTGCCCATAAAGACCTCGGCGTGCTGACCTTGCTCTATATCGAAGACGGGAAGACCGGACTTCAAGTGGATTACGAAGGTGAATGGATTGATGCACCGCCCGTGACAGGAGCCTTTGTGGTGAATATCGGCGAGATGCTTTAACTCGCAACCAACGGATACCTCAAAGCAACCCTGCATCGTGTTGTGTCGCCGCCCGAGGGAGAAGACCGCATCTCTTTCCCCTTTTTCTATGCCCCACGACTCGACGCCAGCATTCCTGAGGTGAAATTACCGGAGGAGCTTCAAGTAGAGGCTCGAGGTGTTACACAGGATCCATCAAACATCTTGCACCCCATCTTCGGCGAAAACTCACTGAAGAGCCGGGTCCGCGCTCATCCCAATGTTGTGGAAGCACACCACCCACACCTCATGAGTTAACAACTTCCCAGAGCTGGGTGAACTAACGCGTTGTTCTGGAGCTCTGGGAAAACTACGGCCCTCCGCGTCAGCGGAGGGCCGTAGTTCAATATGTTTTGTTAACCGCGACCCAGCATCTTCTGGAGTGCTTCAAGTTCTTCGGGGCTTGGACCATCAGCACCTGGCTTGGCAAAACCGAAACCAGCACCGCCACCAGGCTTGCTGGCACCGGCAGCGAGCGCTGCATTCTCTGCGGCACGCTTTGCGGGGTTACCAGACTTGGACCCCTTTTTCTTGGTCTGCTGTTGTTTCTTACCGCCACCGTGGCCCATACCTTGCATGGGGCCCATTCCGGGCATCTGAGGAACACCGCCCTTCGCAACTGTTTTCATCATCTTTGCGGCTTGTTCGAAGCGGTTGACCAGTGCGTTTACATCGGTCACCGTCATACCCGAACCCTTTGCAATGCGCAGTCGGCGTGAACCATTGAGTAGCTTGGTGTTCTGGCGTTCAGCCTTCGTCATGGACTGAATGATTGCTTCGGTGCGAACAAGTTCCTGTTCGTCAAAGTTTTCTAGCTGCTCTTTCATGGCACCGGCACCAGGAAGCATGCTGAGCATCTTCTTCATGGAGCCCATGTTCTTGAGCTGCTGCATTTGCTTGAGGAAGTCCTCGAGCGTGAACGAGTCCGTAGCGAACTTCTCTTGAAGTTGAGCTGCTTCCTCCTCGTCGAAGGCTTCCTGCGCCTGCTCGATCAGGGTGAGGATGTCACCGAGGTCGAGAATACGGCTGGCCATGCGGTCAGGGTAGAAGGGCTCAAAGTCATCCAGGGTTTCACCCGTGGATGCAAACATGATGGGGCGACCTGTTTCTGAAACGACGGAGAGCGCAGCACCACCGCGGGCATCTCCATCGAGCTTCGTCAAGACAACACCTGTGAAGTCCACGCCATCTTGGAAGGCCTGGGCAGTAGAGACTGCATCCTGTCCAATCATGGCGTCAATAACGAAGAGGACTTCATCGGGACTTGTGGCTGTGCGAATATCTGCCGCCTGCTTCATCAGCTCAGCGTCAACACCCAAGCGACCGGCGGTGTCAATGATGACCACGTCATATTGCTTGTCTGTGGCGAACTTGATGGAATCCTTGGCCACCTGGACGGGGTCTCCCACCCCGTTTCCTGGCTCAGGAGAGTAAACAGCAACACCCGCATTGCCGGCCACAACTTCGAGTTGCTGAACAGCGTTGGGGCGCTGAAGGTCACAGGCCACGAGCAGTGGAGTGTGCTTGTCCTTCGCGAGGTATTTCGCGAGCTTTCCTGCAAGAGTGGTCTTACCAGCACCCTGCAAACCAGCCAGCATGATGACGGTGGGTGGCTTCTTGGCAAACTCAAGTCGTCGCTGAGATCCACCCAGAATCGCGACGAGTTCGTCATTCACAATCTGAACGACCTGCTGAGCAGGGTTCAGTGCCTTGTTCACTTCATCGCTGAGGGCACGTTCACGAACATCACCGGTGAACTTCTTGACCACGTTCAAGGACACGTCAGCATCCAGCAGGGCCCGACGAATCTCGCGAATAGTGCCGTCTACATCGGCAGCAGAAAGCTTGCCTTTGCCTCGAAGGTTCTTGAGGGACTCAGTAAGACGTGTGGAGAGTGTTCCGAAGGTTGCCATAACCCCTCTAGCCTAGCCAACGAGCTGGGCTGCGAAGGCGTGTGGCGTGAAGCCCATGAGGTCGTTAATGCCTTCGCCATTACCCACAAGCTTGACCGGAATACCTGTGCGCTCTTGTACTGCGAGTACAAAACCGCCCTTGGCTGAACCATCGAGCTTGGTCAGCACCAAACCAGTGACCCCTGCATGCTCCAAGAACGCCTCTGCCTGCGAGAGTCCGTTCTGCCCGGTAGTCGCATCGAGAACGAGCAAAACTTCCGAAATAGGAGCCTGCTTTTCAATGACGCGACGAATTTTCGACAGTTCATCCATCAGACCGCTTTTGGTCTGCAGGCGACCTGCTGTGTCAATAATGACAATTTCTGTGCCTTTATTGATGGCCCACTCAATAGTTTGGTATGCCACGGCGGAAGGGTCTTGACCTTCCATCTGGGGACGAACAACATCGACACCCGCGCGCTGCGCCCACGTGGCCAGCTGGTCGACGGCAGCAGCACGAAACGTGTCGGCTGCCCCGACCACAACAGATTTGCCTGCATTGGCAATGTATTTCGCAACCTTGCCAATGGTGGTGGTTTTTCCCACTCCATTGACGCCGACGACCAGAATCACGGCAGGTCGCTCGCTGAGCTTGAGCGTAGTGTCGAACTTGTTTAGGCGATCTTCAATTGCTTCGCGCAAGAGACGAACGAAATCTTCTGGATCGTTAGTTCCATATTTGGCCACATTAGCCCGCATGACATCAATGAGTTCTTCGGTGATATCTGGTCCGAAGTCCGCACCCAACAGGGTTTCTTCGAGTTCTTCCCAGGTGTCTTCATCAATCGTGATTTTGCGCTGTGTTGCTTTTTTAGCAACCGGCTTCACCTTGGAAGGCTTTGCTTCTTCAACGACGTTTGCTACGACAACTGGAGCAGCAACCTCTGCTTCAACATTTGTTTCAGGTTCTACTAACGGTTCCGGCTCAACAATGGATTCGGACACAACTTCTACAACTGGCTCTGGCTCTGGCTCTGGCTCTGGCTCTGGCTCTGGCTCTGGCTCTGGCTCTGGAACAACGATTACTTCCTGAACTAGTTCAGGAACAACAACAGGTTCCAGAGTTTCTTCTGTGAGTACCGGCTCAGGAATTACTGCTTCGGGTATTTCCTCAGCAAAAACCTCTTCGTTTCGAGGCAGCGAACGACCACCATCGAAATCGTCGAGTACCTCGTCGTTATCGCTACCGCGCGCAAAGAGTCCTTTGAGCTTGGCGCCAAGCGACCACCGAGATTTTTCTGCCATACCTACAGCGTATTAGGCGCCTTGCAGATACTTCGCCACGACGTGGGGAACGTAGGGACGAACATCTCCACCTAAGGATGCAACCTGACGCACCAGCGAGCTGGAAACGTAAGAATGTCCAGGCTCAGGCATAAGGAACACTGTCTCAATGCCGGCAAGATTGCGGTTCACCATGGCCATGGGGGTCTCATAGGTAATGTCGAGCTGGGTGCGGATGCCCTTGATCAGGACAGTTGCTCCGACATCGGTGCAGTAGTCGACCAACAGACCCATGCTCCACGATGAAACGACAACGTTCTCAGAGATGCCTGCCTCTTCAATGGCTTCTTCAATGAGTGTCACGCGCTGGGCGATGGGAAGCAAAGCGTGCTTATCGGGGTTGTGCACCACGACAACATGTACTTCATCGAAGAGCTTCGTTGCTCGAGCAATGACATCCATGTGACCTAAGGTGACGGGGTCAAAAGAACCAGGGACAACGGCGATCCTGCGCATGGCTCAAGACTACGCAGAATCTCTGGGAGCGTGCTGAATATTTCGCCAGATTGCTCAGTTTTTGTTCAGAAATTCTCGTTCACTCTCACTCAAGCGCCGAGATATTGCATTCTGGAGCGCCGGGTGATGAGTGAGAGTGGGGTCTAATTCCAGTATTTCTGCAGCTGCTTCGCGAGCGTCGGCGATCACATCGCCGTCTCGCGCAGCCCTTAGCAAACGCAGAGATGACCGCCCACCAGACTGACTAGTGCCAAGAACGTTACCTTCACTGCGAAGTTCTAGGTCGATGCGCGCTAGTTCAAAGCCGTCCGTCGTACTAGCTACTGCCTCCACCCGTTCATACGCGGTGGTTTCAGGCTGAGCGTGGGTGACGAACAGCGCCAGCCCGGGCACTCCCCCTCGTCCCACACGGCCACGCAGCTGGTGAAGTTGCGAAACTCCGAATCGGTCGGCGTCCAACACAACCATCGTCGACGCATTCGGAACGTCCACACCCACCTCGATCACAGTGGTGGCGACAATCACGTCAATATTCCCAGCCGCGAAGGCCTGCATGACGGCGTCTTTGTCCTCGCTCGACATTCGGCCGTGCAGGGCAGCTATCCGGCGCTGGCCGAGCTGAGGGTGCTCTTTCAGCAGTGCCGTTACCGCTTCAACAGAAGCTTTCTCCGGTGTGGGCTCATCGGGGTCGCCTGATTCTTCCTCCACGAGAGCATCGAGATTATCTTCAGGCTCACCTGCAGCATCAATGGCCGGGCACACCACAAAAGCCTGACGCCCTGCACCAAGTTCTTCTTCGACGCGTTCCCACACCCGAGTCAACCAGGTGGGATGTTCAGCTAATGCAACGGCATGACTGGTGATCCCAGCACGGCCTTCTGGCAAACCCGCAATAACCGACACATCAAGATCACCGAAGACGGTCATCGCAACCGTTCGAGGAATCGGGGTTGCGGTGAGAACCAACACATGCGGTGTGAGTTCCGTCTTCACGCGCAACGCCTGGCGTTGCTCCACGCCAAACCGGTGCTGTTCATCCACAACCACCAGTCCCAGGTCAAAGAATTCGACTTTGTCGCTGAGCAATGCATGGGTGCCAATCACAATGCGGGCCTGACCAGAAACCGTACGCAGCAGTGCCTGCCGTTTTGCTGCAGCAGGGAGCTGGCCCGTGATCAACGTTGGCATCAAGATGGCAGAAAGATCAGGCCCCAACATGGTGGTGATCGAGCGCAGGTGCTGGGCAGCGAGCACTTCAGTGGGCGCCAGCAAGGCTGCCTGGCCGCCGGAGTCGGCCACCTGCAGCATTGCGCGCAGCGCCACGAGGGTCTTCCCCGACCCCACCTCTCCTTGAACTAAGCGGTTCATGGGATGGGTGGAGAGCAAATCTTCGCTGATTTCAGCGCCCGTGATGCGTTGGTCCTCGGTCAGAGTGAAAGGAAGCCGTTGATCGAGTTGTTCAAGAAACCCACCAGGTTTACCGGGTCGGGGGGTCGCCGCTTGGGCTTTAGATTTGGCTCGCTGATCCAACAGAGTTGCTTGCAAGACGAAAGCTTCGTGAAAACGCAGGGTTTCCCGCGCCAGTTTCCAGTCCTCGTCGGTTTCAGGCTGATGAATCTTGAGGACAGCTTCGGTGAGGGTCAGGAGTTTTCGTACATCGCGCACGTCATCGGGAACTGGATCGGGCAATAGCGCTCCCCCGCGCAATGTTGCCAATGCCAATTCCATTGTTTTGGCTATTTGCCACGATGCCACAGTGCTGGTGGCGGGATAGATCGGGATGGGTTGCTGCGCCCATTTGGCAGCATCACTGTCCGCAGTGTCGCGGTCGTCTTCACCGTCAAAGAGTTCGTAATCGGGATGAGCAAGCTGCAAGGCGCCACGATAGGCCCCGACTTTGCCGGCAAAAATTCCTCGGGCCCCGGCCTTGAGATCTTTGGCTCGCCAGGCCTGGTTAAAAAACGTGAGAGTCATGATGCCGCCTGAGCGACCATCTGTGATGCGCACTTCCAGAATGGACCCCTTGCGCGCACGCATCGGACGTTCTCGCACATCCAGCACTTCGGCCACGAGGGTGACGCTCTCATTCAGAGGAACGTCAGAGATAGTGGTGAGCTCACCGCGCTTGGCATAGCGGCGAGGATAGTGGGCAAAAAAATCGCCCACAGTAATGATCCCAAAGGCTTTCTTGAGGGCCGCCGCAGTTTTACTGCCCACCACAGGCTCGAGCTGTGCATCAAGCAAGGCATCTGAGCTGGGCATGACTTCAGTTTATGGTTGCGAAGCGACTAGACCCGGGAGAGCCAGTGGATGGTCGTCTCGCCATAGGCCTTGGACTTATCCAACACAATTTCTGCAGGAAGTTCCGGGAGTCCCGTTCGAGTGCTCCGTTCGAGCACAATCTCAGCATCTTGAGCCACGTGTGGAACAAGGAGCTGCAGGGCATGCCCCACCTCGGCTTCACTGAGGTCATAGGGCGGGTCGATAAAGACAATGTCGAACAGTTCTGACGACGGATTACCGAGATAGGCGGCGACGGAGGCAATCACAACTCTGGTGGACAGTGCATCGAGTTTGCCCGCAGTGCGAATGAGCTCAGCATTGGCTTTGAGGAGCGCACCGGCCTGAGGAGCTTTCTCCACCATGGTCACACTGCGAGCGCCGCGGCTGAGCGCCTCCAGCGCGAGAGCACCAGAACCTGCGAAAAGGTCGAGCACCACAGCACCCTCAATAACATCACGGGCTTCTAATGCAGAGAAGATAGCCTCGCGAACACGGTCACTGGTAGGTCGAGTACCTGACTTAGGGACTTTGAGTTCACGAGATCCTGCAAAGCCAGAAATAATCCGGGTCACGAAATTTCCCCGTTCCAGTCGGTATAAGGATTCCAGCCGTTTTCTGGCATAGCGCCTTCGCCCATGTTCACGTGGGGATGTTCTTCCGCGCCCACAGTCTTCACCGTTCCCAACACGGTAAACCCCGGGGGAAGAAGGACATCTGCGGGGAACGTCATGAGCAATGCGTGGTCTTCCCCGCCATACAGAATCGCTTGGCGAGCCTTCGCCGCATCCACGCCAATCTCAATGGCCAGATGGGCAGCAAGATCGTCAAGAGCCTGTTCGGAGAACTCAATGATGACCCCACTGGCCTGCGAAATGCGACCAGCATCCATCATGAGGGAATCCGAAATATCCATGGCAGATGTTGCCCCACCAATGGCACCAGCAACACCTTGAGAAATAGGTGGCCAGGGAGCAAGCTGCGCGGTGAGCGCAAGTGGGTGACCTGCGTTCTTGTTGCCTGCAAACAATTCAGCCAATCCAAGACCGGCAAGACCTAATCGTCCAGAAAATGCAATGACATCACCGGGTTGTGCTCCGGAACGCAGTAGGGGCTCTCGGCCTTCTAAATCGCCAAAGGCCGTCACGCTGATGGCGAGAGTATTCGAGACGGAGAGGTCTCCCCCCACAACTCCACACCCCGGTGCAAGTTCCTCACAGGCATCCTTGAGTCCGTCCGCGATGTGCTCCAGGAATTCCACAGTGGTGTCCTTGGGCGCAGCGATGGAAACCACCATGCCGGTTGGTTTAGCGCCCATCGCCGCCACGTCTGACAGGTTCGTAGCCGCCGCCTTGATTCCCAGCTGGTGAGGAGTGGACCACTCAAGACGAAAGTCTGGCCCATGCACCATCATGTCCGTCGTGACGACAAAACGTGAATCAGGAGCACGCATGACAGCGCAGTCGTCACCCGGGCCAATGATCGTGGCATCCGAGTGTGGAAGTCGGGGAAAAATGCGAGCAAGAACTGCAGACTCGGGCACAGAACCCAGGGTCGCATTCTCAGGAAAATCACTCACCCTCTCACGGTAGCCTGAAGAGGATGAATATTCGCATTCGAGCACTCGCCCTCACCACGATTTCTGCTGTGGTGAGCTTGGGTGTGGTTGGTTGTGCAGGACAGGTTCCCATGAAACCTGCTGCCGATTCCAATAACCCCGAATGCGCAAATGTTTCCGTGCGCCTGCCCGACACCGTTGCCGAATTACCTCAGCGTGAAACGAATGCTCAAGCCACAGGAGCGTGGGGAACTCCTGCTGCCGTGCTGCTCACCTGCGGCGTGGACATCCCCGGACCCAGCACGCTTCCCTGTGTCTCCATCAATGACGTGGACTGGATCGAAGACGACAGCCAAGCCCCGCTCTACAGATACACAACTTATGGCCGCACGCCTGCTGTGGAAGTTGTAATTGACTCGGACGCGGTGAGCGGAACGACGACCCTCGTTGATCTTGGTCCTGCGGTGAGCGTCCTCCCTGTAGATGCCACATGCACCGACTTTGCGGACGTTTTTAGTACTGAGAAAAATTAGTCTTCAGCGTGATGCGCCAGAGCGACCTGGATGAGTTCGTCGATGAGCTCGGGATAGCTCAGTCCACTCTCCTGCCAGCACCGGGGGAACATCGAGATCGGGGTGAACCCGGGCATGGTGTTGATCTCGTTAAGAACAAAACCTTCCTCGGTCAGAAAGAAGTCCACCCGAGCTAATCCGGCACCATTGATGGCTTCAAACGCGCGGATGCTCAGGCGTTGGAGTTCAGCGAGTTCGTCTGCACTCAGCGGAGCGGGGCAGACCAGATCGATCCCGTCAGCTCCGAGGTATTTGGCTTCAAAGTCATAAAACTCACGGCCAGAAACGACGATTTCACCGGCGACAGAGGCGCGTGCAGGGTGACCGGGCATGCCCTGCAATACGGCGCACTCCACCTCGCGGCCTGGAATACCTGCCTCGATGAGGACGTGGTCGTCCTCGAGAAAAGCAACGTCCATCGCGGCCGCGAAGTCATTCCAGTCAGACACCTTGCCCACGCCCACGCTGGAGCCGGCACGCGCAGGTTTGATGAAGACGGGGAGAGGCATTTGTTCCGCCATGGCACGAATGGCTTGGGGGCGCTTATGCCAGTCATATCGCTTGATGGTGCGCCACGGAGCAACCTCAATACCAGCAGCTTGGAGAACAGTCTTTGTGTAGTGCTTGTCCATGCCCAAACTTGAGGCAAGAACGCCGGAACCGACATAGGGAAGCCCAAAAAGTTCCAGCATTCCTTGGATGGTTCCATCCTCGCCATAAGGTCCATGCAGAATCGGGAATACGACGTCCACAGATCCCAGGGAGCGATCAGGGCCATCTCCAGAAACCCAGAGCTCCGAAGAGGTAGCCGTTTCCGGCCACATAATTCTGGTGCCGTTATCTTCTACTTCAGGCAGTTGATCTGCACGGAGCACGTAGTCATCCGGGTTGGCACTGGCCAAGGTGAACGCACCATCACGAGTGATACCGATGGGGACAACTTCGTAACGGTCAGCGTCAATCGCCTGAAGGACTCCCCGGGCTGTCGCGCAGCTGATTGAATGCTCGCTTGAGCGCCCCCCAAACAACACCGCCACCACGAGCTTGGTAGTCATCGAGGCTCCTTTCGCCCTGAGGCTCATCCGTATCCGTTGTGAGGTGAGGTGCAATGTCCTTGGGGTCGAGCGTACCGGCCAAAACCTGGGCTACTTGTTCCACAATAGGCATGTCTACTTCACGGGCTCTGGCCAGTGTCAGCACCGGCGCCACCGAGGCAAGGCCTTCCGCGGTCTGCTGCATCTGGTTGGTCACTTCTTTGAGGGTGTATCCCTGGCCCAAGAGGCGACCTGCTGTGTTGTTTCGCGACAGAGGTGACTCGCAGGTGGCAATGAGGTCTCCGAGACCCGCAAGACCCGACAGGGTCTCCGGCTGGGCTCCATAGGCAACCGCGAAGTCGGTCATTTCTGCCAAACCACGAGTAATGATGGACGCTTTAGTGTTGTGGCCATAGCCCACACCATCCACGATGCCGACAGCCACCGCGATGAGGTTTTTGAGTACGCCACCAAACTCTGTGCCGGGGACATCGGTGTTGACGAAGCAACGGAAGTAGCTGTTGGAAACTGTGAGAGCAACAGTGCTCGCGGTTTCCAAGCTTTCGGAGGAAATAACTGCGGCAGTAGGCTGCTCTTTCGCAATTTCGAGTGCCAGGTTAGGACCAGAGGCAACCGCCACCATCTCCGGGCTAATGGGAAGCTCTTCAGCGATGACCTCGCTCATGCGCAGGCCGGTCTTGCGCTCCACACCCTTCATCAAAGAAATGACAATCTGATCTTCACGGAGCAGAGGTGCCAGCTGAACGAGGTTCTCCCGGAGCGTCTGGCTGGGAACACAGAGATAAACCTGCTCGGCGAGTTTCACCGCATCTGCCATCGAGCTGGTAGCAACAAGGTTCACTGGCAAGCGAATTCCACGCAGGTAGTCGCTGTTGCGGTGCGTGTCGTTGATGTCTTGGGCGAGTTCTTCACGACGGGCCCAGAGCATGACATCGTTACCGCCGTCGGCCAAAATCTTGGCGAAGGTGGTTCCCCAGCTCCCTGCGCCGAGAACGGCGACCTTACGAGCGGGCGGAGTGACGGGCTTCTTACTCAAATCGCCCCGTCTCGCTCTGGTTGTGTTCGGCAGGATTCCAACGCGTTGCTGGAGCCTTCTCTCCGCGCAAGTCTTCCAGCAAAACGGTAATGGCGTCCATTACCTTCGATGTTGCAGCAGTGAGAGTCTTATTATCCAAGGGTTTGCCTGCGAACTCGCTGAGGTCGACCGGATCCCCTACCTTGACATCAATGGTGTGACGGGGAAATGCATGGAGCTTCGTGGAATAGCGCGCCATGAGTTGCTGCGTTCCCCAGTGGGCGACTGGAATGACAGGGATGTTGAATTCCAGAGCCAAGCGCACGGCACCGCTCTTGCCGCGCATGGGCCATATGTCTGGATCTCTGGTGAGGGAGCCTTCGGGGTAGACAATGACGGCTCGTTCTTTGCGCACCAGATCCTTTGCTGCGAGCAGTGCAGCAGAACTGCGGGTTGACCCACCTCGTTCCACCGGAATCTGTCCAGATTTACGCAACAGCCAGCCGATGACGGGAACACGAAGAATACTGGCCTTCGCCATGAAGCGCGGGAGGCGACCTAGGTACCACGTAGCCACACCAATGACCACAGGGTCAATATTGGAGTAGTGGTTAGGCGTAATCACGAGTGCCCCTGTACGCGGCATTTTTTCACGGTCATGGAATCGAAACTTGACCATCATTCCCATGATGGGCAAAGCAATTGCCCCCAGGAACCAGAAAATAGAAGGTTTACTGCGTTCACCCACGAGGGAGTTACTCGCCCTCGAATTCGAAGTCAGCACCGAGCTGGCGCAACTTCGTGATGAAGTCGCCATAGCCACGGCTAATGATGCCGACATTGCTCACTCGGGATGTTCCCTGTGCCGTGAGCGCAGCAATGAGGTGACTGAAACCACCACGTAGATCGGGAACTTCGATGTCTGCACCGTGGAGTTCGGTGGGACCAGAAATAACGGCCGAGTGCAGGAAGTTACGCTGGCCGAAACGGCAGGGGTGGCCACCCAAGCATTCGCTGTGCAGCTGAATGTTGGCCCCCATTTTGATGAGTGCGTCCACGAAGCCAAAGCGCTGTTCGTAGACGGTCTCATGCACGATGGACACACCTTGAGCCTTGGTCAGCGCAATCACGAGGGGCTGCTGCCAGTCGGTCATGAAGCCAGGGTGAACATCAGTCTCGATCACAACAGGCTTGAGTTCCCCACCAGGGTGGTAGAAACGGATGCCATCTTCGTGGATTTCGAATGCACCACCGACTTTCCGGAAGATGTTGAGGAAGGTGAGCATTTCTGCTTGCTGGGCACCGCCAACAAAGACGTCGCCGCCGGTAGCAAGGGCGGCAGAGGCCCAGCTGGCTGCTTCATTGCGGTCAAAGAGTGCGCGGTGGGTGTAGCCCTCTAGCTTGTCGACACCCTCGATGCGGATGACGCGGTCGGTGTCAACAGAAATCACCGCTCCCATCTTCTGCAGGATGTTGATGAGGTCCATGATTTCTGGCTCAATCGCAGCGCCTGAAAGTTCGGTCTTACCTTTAGCCCGCACAGCGGTGAGCAGTACCTGCTCTGTTGCACCCACCGATGGGTAGGGAAGTGAAATCTTGGTTCCGACCAGACCTTCGGGAGCAGACATACGAATACCGGTGGGAAGTTTCTCGATCACAGCACCAAAGCTGCCGAGAACTTCGAGGTGGTAATCAATAGGGCGGTCACCGATGCGGCACCCACCCAGGTCTGGAATGAAGGCTTCACCGAGTCGGTGCAGCAGCGGTCCACAGAACAGAATGGGAATACGACTAGAACCTGCATGGGCATCAATGTCCACCATGTGTGCCGACTCCACACCCACAGGATCGAGCTTGATAGTTCCTTCAGCAACGTTGTGTTCGACTTTCACGCCATGGACTTCCAGCAAGCCCTTGACAACACGAACGTCAGAAATATCGGGAACATCACGCAGTTCGCTGGGTGATTCCCCCAGGAGGGCAGCAACCATCGCCTTGGTGACCAGGTTCTTTGCACCCTTGACTTCGATACGACCCGTGAGGGGACGGCCACCGTTGATGGTGATGGTGTCGCCGGAGAGGCCTACGCGTGCACCAGCGGCGCGTGCGTCATTTGCAACAGTATTCATGCATGCCTCACAGGAAGAGTCGTGGGACGCCAGCCGGCACGCTTCGCTTCGAAGTCCGTGATCGCCTGCTCGTTACGCAAGGTTAGCGCGATGTCGTCGAGACCTTCGAGCAAACGCCAGCGAATGTAGTCGTCGACCTCGAAGGGGACAACGAGATCACCGAGTGTGGCCTTCTTCTCTACAAGGTCGACCGTCAGTTCAACACCGGGCTGTGCTTCGAGAGCGCTCCAGAGCTTTTCACAATCTGCTTCTGAGATCACACCGGTCAGCAGTCCCTGCTTACCGGAGTTTCCGCGGAAGATATCTGCAAACTTGGGGGCAAGTACAGCATCAAAACCATAGTCGCGCAGCGCCCAGACAGCATGCTCCCGGGAGGAACCAGTCCCAAAATCAGGTCCCGCAACGAGGACGCGCGCACCCTGATATTCCGGCTGGTTAAGAATGAATTCTGGTTCTTGACGCCAGTTCGCAAACAGTGCGTCATCAAAGCCGGTCTTAGTCACACGCTTGAGATAGACGGCAGGAATGATCTGGTCGGTGTCTACGCCACTGCGACGCAGAGGAACACCAACACCGGTAACGGTTGTGAACTTCTCCATGACTAACCTTCCAGATCCGAGGGGCTTGAGAGCGTGCCACGGATAGCGGTCGCTGCGGCAACAAGGGGCGAGACCAGGTGGGTACGCCCACCCTTTCCTTGGCGACCTTCAAAGTTGCGGTTTGACGTCGAAGCGCAACGCTCCCCCGGTGCCAGCTGGTCGGGGTTCATACCTAGACACATCGAGCAGCCCGCAAAGCGCCACTCTGCACCGAACTCTTCAATAATCTTGTCGAGGCCTTCCGCTTCCGCTTCGATGCGCACACGGGCAGATCCGGGCACAACCATGACTCGAACACCATCTGCCTTTTTCTTACCCTGAATAATCGAGGCAAAAGCTCGGAGATCTTCGATGCGGCTGTTGGTGCAGGAGCCCATGAACACGGCATCCACGGGAATGTCCTTGAGTTTGGTACCCGGGGTGAGATCCATGTATTCCAAGGCGCGTTCTGCAGCCGCACGGTCGTTGGGATCTGCGAAGTCGGCGGGAGAAGGAACCACGTCGCTGAGGGAAACACCCTGACCAGGATTGGTTCCCCAGGTGACAAAAGGTTCGAGCTGATCTGCATCAAGTAATACTTCGGCGTCGAAGACAGCACCCTCGTCGGTGGGCAGTGTCTTCCAATAGGCCACCGCTTCATCCCAGTCAGCACCCTGCGGAGCGTGGGGACGACCTTCAAGGTAGTCAAAAGTGGTCTGGTCGGGAGCAACCATTCCAGCACGTGCGCCGGCTTCGATAGCCATGTTGCAGATGGTCATACGACCTTCCATGGACAGCGCGCGAATGGCAGAACCGCGGAATTCAAGAACATACCCTTGGCCACCATTTGCCCCAATTTTAGCGATGACAGCCAGAATGATGTCCTTCGCCGAAACACCTGTCTTGAGTGTTCCGTCGACGGTAATGGCCATCGTCTTGAATGCTTTGAGAGGAAGCGTCTGGGTGGCCATCACGTGCTCCACCTCGCTGGTGCCGATACCGAAGGCCATTGCGCCAAAAGCACCGTGAGTGGAGGTGTGCGAGTCACCACACACCACGGTGATCCCGGGCATTGTTAATCCGAGTTGGGGTCCGACCACGTGCACAATGCCCTGGTCGATATCACCGAGTGAATGCAGTCGAACACCAAACTCCTCGGCGTTGTTACGTAGAGTCTGAATCTGGATCCGGCTGGTCTCATCTGCGATGGGCTTATCAATCGCCAGAGTGGGAGTGTTGTGGTCCTCGGTCGCAATGGTGAGGTCGAGGCGACGCAGCGGCCGACCTGCCTGACGCAGGCCGTCAAAGGCCTGAGGGCTGGTTACTTCGTGAACAAGATGCAGGTCGATGTAGATAAGGTCGGGAGTTCCGTCTTCACCTTTGACGACGAGGTGGTCGTCCCATACTTTTTCCGCAAGAGTTCTTGGTTTGTTCACCTTGTAATTCTACTTCGAACCAACAGAGGGTTGGTTTGATTCAGATTCATCGCGGCGCATCTTGATCACGCTGGCAATGGTGGCCACAGCCATCGAGGCCACGATCACGAGAAGTGACGTAACGGTGCTGATTTCTGGTGCCCAGGCAATGGGTTCGCCGCCGTTGATGAAAGGAAGTTCGTTTTCATGCATGGCGTGAAGAACGAGCTTGACCCCAATAAAGCCCAGGATGAACGCAATTCCGTATTTGAGGTATTCGAGCTTGTCGAGCAGTCCGCCAAGTAAGAAGTACAGCTGGCGCAGTCCCATCAACGCAAAGACGTTCGCCGCAAAGACCAGGAATGGACTTGTGGTGATTCCAAAGATCGCCGGAATGGAGTCAAAAGCGAAGATGACGTCGGTCACCGCGATTGTGATAAATACCACAATCATGGGGGTGAACATCTTGTGGCCATTATGCACGGTACGAATCTTGGCACCGTCATAGTCCGGAGAAATCTTGATCCGCTTGCGCAGGAAGGCAATCAGTTTGCTTTCCGTTTCTTCCTCATCTTGGTGGGAACGGAAAGCCTGGTGCCAGGCGGTGTAGAGCAGGAAGAGGCCAAAAATGTAGAAGATCCAAGAGAAGTTCTCGATGAGGGCTGCGCCCAGCACGATAAAGATTCCACGCAGTATCAGCGCCATGATGATGCCCACCATGAGGACTTCCTGCTGATACTTTCTCGGCACCGCAAATCGGCTCATAATGATGACGAAGACAAAAAGGTTGTCAATGCTCAAGCTGTATTCGGTGAGCCAGCCGGCATAAAACTGCCCCGCATGCTCGGGGTCACCCAGAGCAAGAATGGCCAAACCAAACAACACGGCAAGCAGAGCGTAGAAGCCCACCCACAGGGCAGCTTCTTTCATGGAAGGAATATGGGGACGCTTGAAAATAATCAGCAAATCCGCCAGAAGAATTCCGGTGAGAACAACGAGCGATGTGATTTCAAACCACGCGGGGAGGGCACCATCCATAGTGCTTCAAGGCTATCGGTGTTCAGCCTGAAAATTAGCCGAGAAAAGCCAGAAACCCCCGCCAATAGGCGAGGGTTTCTGTTCTCTGTGACCCCAACGGGATTCGAACCCGTGTTACCGGCGTGAGAGGCCAGCGTACTAGGCCGCTATACGATGGGGCCGTTTGCGACTTGTCAATAATGCCACAACTGGCGACCCCTCGCATAATCGGGAAATAATGCCTTAGACGAAGACCCTAACCGCAGCAGGAACAATATCTACGTGCACAGGCAAAGCCCACACGCGCTCCCCATCCGCATAGGCCACGATGCCGGGGGCATCCAGTGTGATCTGCGTGCAACGCTCAATCACAACCTCAGGTTCAGTGATGTGGGTGCCGGCAAATACGCGGGGAAATAACCGCAAAAATCTCAGTCGACTCAAGGGCCTCAAGACAAAGACATCTAACAACCCGTCACACATGCTGGCTTCGGGAGACACTTTCATCCCCCCGCCCATGCTGGAGTTATTTGCAAGAGAGATTAACATGGCATCTTCGTGGCGAGTGTATTCGCCCACGGTGAGTGAGTAGGTGACCGGCTTCAAGGCAACGAGTTCTCGAAGTAAAGCCCAGGTATAACGCGACTTCCCCTTGGGCCATCTCATGGCATTTGCCCGTTCATTCACGATGGCATCAAACCCTGCAGAAAGGATGCTGGCAAACCATCGAACTTCAGAACCATCCGAAGACGTAATCCTGCCCAGGTCTATGCGCATTGGTTCACGGGACAACGACTCAATCAGGTGGGCAATGGCAGCAGACACATCCCCCACAGGCAGGCCGAGACCGCGGGCAAGATCATTACCGGTTCCCGCAGCCACAACCGCGAACGGAATCGAGGTCTGAGCCACGGCGTTGACCGCCAGTGAAACCATGCCATCTCCGCCGACGACAACGACAGCGTCAGGGGTGAGAGCGAGCGCACGATGGAGTTGGCCCGTGAGGAGTTGAAAATCTGCTGCCCGCAGTTCCGTCACCTCATACCCTGCTGCCCGCAGTGCAGAGACAGTGTGCTCCCCCGCACCCGAGTTCTTCCCAAATGCAGCACTGGGATTAATGGCCACAACGATGTGGCGAGGTAAAGAGCTCACGTGATGATTATGACGGTTAAATACTGTTGCCCACCTCAACAGAGGTGGGCAACAGTCAGGCTCGGTGCGTTATGCAGCCTTACGCCCAAACATTTTTCCATAGGTCAAACCAGCAATAATGCCACCGGCCAATGGCGCCACGATAAATACCCAGAGTTGTGACATGGGTAGTGCCCCACCATAAACTGCTGTCGCCAGCGAGCGGGCAGGGTTGACCGAGGTGTTACTGACGGGAATGGTCACGATATGGATCACGGTCAAGGTCAGACCAATAGCCAGAGGTGCAAAGCTTGCAAGCGATGCCTTATCCGTCGTGCCCAGGACGACCCATACCAGAATTGCCGTGAAGACAACTTCTGTGATGATGACAGCGAGTAAACCAAATCCCTCCGGAGACCCTGCATCGTAACCATTCGAAGCAAATCCGGCTGCCTGAGCGTTGACGAGGAAACCATCTGGCCCATCAGAAGCGATAGCAAAGAGCACGGTGGTTGCTAACAATGCGCCAATTACCTGAGAAACGAGATAACCAGGAACATCCTTCCAGGAAAAACGATTGGCCACTGCCATACCGATGGTGATTGCTGGATTGAGATGAGCTCCCGAGATTCCGCCTACGGAATAAGCTGCAGCCAAGACGGCTAGTCCAACCGCAAACGCAACACCTAGGAGGCCCACGCCGTTAGTTTCGGCATTGAAGCCCGAGGCAAAAAGTGCCGCACCAATCAAGCCAATTACGAGAACAAAAGTTCCCCAAATTTCAGCAAACCAGCGAGCAATATTGGATACCGCTACCTTTTCTTCAGCCACTTTGGCCATGGTTCCTCCAAATAGATAATCAAAACCGTGCTCAACGGTAATGAATACACACGAAAACGAAGCGAACCAACGCCGAAAAAGATAAAGATGCCCCTCAATACAGGGAAAAACCCCCGCATGGAGCGAGGGTTTTTGTTTGCTGGGGTACCTGGACTCGAACCAAGAACAAAGGAACCAGAAACCTTCGTGTTGCCAATTACACCATACCCCACCGGGTCAAAGCTGGGCCTTGAGCCGACTCCCTAGCCTAACCCACGAAGGGCTGAGCAAACAAACTCAGCCAACCATGAATGTTCTAGCGTTCGTTGAAACGAACGAGGCGCTTAATGGTGTCCGCCTTACCCAGAATTTCCATCGACTCGAACAGGGGTGGCGAAATGCGGCGACCAGAAATTGCAGTACGCAGCGGTCCAAACGCAATGCGTGGCTTGAGTTCCAGACCTTCGATCAGCGCCTCATTGAGGGCGGCCTGAATAGCATCGTGCGTGAACTCAGCCTGAGGGATGAGCTCGAGGGCACCAACGGATGCGGCAATGACTTCGCCCGCATTCTCGGGCAAACCCTTGAGTGCGTCTTCCGCATAGGTGATCTGTTCTGCAGGGGTGAACAAGAACTCCAGAAGCTCTGGAGCCTCGCTGAGTACGTTCATTCGCGTCTGCACCAAAGGAGCTGCCGCGGCAAGAATATCGAGCTGCTCATCAGTGGGGTCGTTACTCAGAACATTGCCTGCCTGGAGGTAGGGAATCATTCGAGCGGTGAAGTCTTCCAGCTCAAGCAAACGAATGTGGTCTGCATTGATGGCGTCTGCCTTCTTCTGATCGAAGCGGGCAGGGTTCGGGTTCACGTTGACCACGTCGAACGCCTTCACCATCTCATGGATGGTGAACACGTCACGGTCGTGCGTCAATGACCACCCCAGCAAAGCGAGGTAGTTGATCAGTCCCTCGGGGATGAAGCCCCGATCACGGTGGTGGAAAAGATTCGCTTCCGGGTCACGCTTCGAGAGCTTCTTATTGCCCTCCCCCATGACATAGGGAAGGTGACCAAAGCGGGGGATGTGCGTGGTGAATCCTGCGTCAATGAGAGCGTGATACAGCGCAATCTGTCGCGGGGTAGAGGACAGCAGGTCCTCTCCGCGCAATACGTGGGTGACCTGCATGATGGCGTCATCGACAGGGTTCACGAGTGTGTAGAGCGGGTCACCATTGGGGCGAACCACGACAAAGTCTGGGAATGAACCCGCGGGGAACGTGATCTCACCGCGAACAAGATCATCAAAAGTGATGTCCTCGTCGGGAACGCGCACACGAAGAGCAGGCAAACGACCTTCGGCGCGGAAGGCAGCTTTCTGCTCCTCGGTCAGGTCACGATCAAAGTTGTCATAGCCAACTTTGGGGTCTTTACCCGCAGCGAGATTACGAGCTTCAATCTCTTCGGGAGTGGAGTAGCTTTCATAGACACGACCGGTTGCTTTGAGCTTCTCAATAACCTCTGCGTATATGTCAGACCGCTGGGACTGGCGGTAGGGCCCATGCGGTCCACCGACGTTAATTCCTTCATCCCAGTCCAGATTCAGCCACGAGAGTGCATCAATGATTTGCTCGTAGCTTTCTTCCGAGTCGCGAGCGGCATCGGTGTCTTCGATACGGAAGATGAACTTTCCACCCGTGTGGCGCGCATAGGCCCAGTTGAACAGGGCGGTACGAACCAGTCCTACGTGAGGGGTGCCTGTAGGTGACGGGCAGAAGCGAACGCGGACGTCGCTCCCCTCCGCAGTGGAGTAAGGGTAGTTAGTGGTCATGCGTCGAGTCGAACCATCCAGCCGTGACGGTCAGGGAGGCGACCGTATTGAATATCAGTCAGTTCCTTGCGCAGGCTCATGGTGAGCTCTCCGGCAGGAGCATCAGGGTTACCCACGGACAGACCGTTGGCTCCCATGAGCTGACCAATGGGGGTAATGACTGCAGCGGTGCCACAGGCAAAGACTTCGGTGATCTGACCGGAAGCCACTCCTTCTTGCCATTCAGCGAGAGGAACAGTGCGCTCTTCCACGGTCAATCCACGGTCCTTGGCCAGAGCAATCACGCTTTCACGTGTGATGCCTTCCAAGATGGTTCCGGTGAGCTTGGGTGTTACGAGAGTGCCGTCTTTGTGGACAAAGAAGACATTCATGCCGCCGAGCTCTTCCACATTGGTGTGGGTTTCAGAGTCAAGGAACAGTACCTGGGCGCAACCGTTTTCATAGGCTTCAACCTGCGCGGTGAGTGACGAGGCGTAGTTTCCGCCACATTTTGCCGCACCGGTTCCACCCTTGCCTGCACGGGAATATTCCGTAGTGAGCCAAATCTTGACCGGAGCCACACCCTGCGCGAAGTAGGCACCTGCCGGGCTGGCGATGAGGTAGTACCCCACCTTGTGTGCGGCACGAACACCGAGGAAGGTTTCGTTGGCAATCATGAAGGGGCGCAGGTAGAGGCTGGTCTCTGGCGCTGAAGGCACCCAGTTACCGTCCACTGCGATGAGCTGCTTGATGGATTCAATGAAGTCGGGTACTGACAGCTCAGGGAGCGCCATGCGGCGAGCTGAGCGCTGCAAACGCAGAGCGTTTGCTTCGGGACGGAACGTCCAAATGGAGTTATCGGCGTGACGGTATGCCTTCAAACCTTCAAATATTTCCTGGCCGTAGTGCAGTACCGACGCGGCGGGGTCCAAAACAAGAGGGCCATAGGGCTGCACGTGTGCACCATGCCACCCTTCGTCAATGGTCCAGTCAATCGAAACCATGTGGTCGGTGAAGTGCTTCCCAAAACCGGGATCAGCGAGAATCTCCTCGCGAGCTGCCTCCGCGCGGGCAGCCTGTGAGGGGGTTAGGGCGAAGCTCAGCGGAAACGTCGATGTTTCGTTGCTCATGATCTTCCTTCGTTTTCTAGGCCAGGCGGGCGACGATAGCGTCACCGATGTCGCTGGTGCGGCGGACCGTAGTTCCACGTTCTGACAGATCAGCAGCGACGGCGTCGTTGACGCGCGCTGCCGCCTCGGCATAACCAAAGTGCTCCAGCAACAGGGCCACAGACAGGATTGCTGCGGTGGGGTCTGCTTTCTGCTGGCCTGCAATATCTGGTGCAGAACCGTGGACGGGCTCAAACATGCTCGGGAAGGCATTGGTGGGGTTGATGTTTCCACTGGCAGCCAGTCCGATGCCACCGCTGATTGCGGCGGCCAAGTCGGTGAGGATGTCACCGAAAAGGTTATCTGTCACGATGACGTCGAAACGTGCAGGGTCGGTGACAAAGAAAATGGTTGCAGCATCGATGTGCAAGTAGTCAACTGAAACCTGAGGGTATTCGTTTGCGACAGCGTCAACGATGCGGCTCCACAAGGAGCCGGCGTTGACCAACACGTTGGTCTTGTGAACAAGCGTCAACTTCTTGCGTTCACGCTTGGCGGCGAGTTCAAATGCGTAGCGAACCACACGCTCTACGCCGAACGCAGTGTTGACGGATAGTTCGTTGGCAATTTCGTGGGGAGTTCCCTGACGCAGTGCGCCACCGTTACCCACATAGGGACCTTCGGTACCTTCGCGGACCACGACAAAGTCCACGGTGCCGGGGTGAGCAAGGGGGCTCACCACGCCGGGGAAAATCGTGGTGGGACGCAAGTTCACGTAGTGGTCCAAGCTAAAGCGAAGCTTGAGCAGAAGACCACGCTCAATGATGCCGGCAGGAATACGTGGATCTCCCGGCTTGCCGCCCACAGCCCCCAGCAAAATCGCGTCGTGGCGTGAAATGGCGGCGAGATCGTCCTCGCTGAGAACATCGCCCGTTTCCAGGAAACGCTCCACACCCAAGTGGAACGGGGTCTTCTCGATGACGAGGTCAGTGGAGGGAACAACAATATCCAGCACCTTGACGGCCTCTGCAATAACCTCGGGACCAATACCGTCACCGGGGATAACCGCGAGCTTGAGTGTGCGGGACATGTTCTTCCTTACGTGTTACGAGTGAGACGAATTATTCGGTGATGTCTACTTCGAGCATGACATCTGCATCAATGGCCTTGCGAACCTTCTCGAGCAACGATGCAGGAACGGGTGAATCCACGGTGAGGACGGAAAGCGCCTTGCCACCGAGGTTCTGGCGCGCAATCTGCATCCCTGCGATGTTGATCTTGGCATCGCCGAATTCCTTGCCGTACACAGCAACAATTCCGGGACGGTCAATGTACTGCATCACGATGAGGTGGTCATCAATGGGAACGTCAACCTCGTAGCCGTTGATTTCTACGATCTTCTGAACCTGCTTGATCCCCGCCAAGGTACCTGAAACAGACAACTGGGTACCGTCGCTGAGTGCGCCACGCAAAGTGAGCACGGTGCGGTATTCAGGAGATTCTTCTTCGCTGAGGGAACGCACCTCGATGCCGCGCTGTTCTGCCAGCAGTGGAGCGTTGACGTAGGAAACACTTTCGCTCACCACGTTGGTGAAAATTCCCTTGAGCGCAGCAAGCTTGAGAACTGAGGTGTCGAACTGGGTGATTTCACCACGCACTTCCACATCAACGGAGGTTAGGGGGCTGGTGTGTGCCAGTCCGGAGAACACCTGACCGAGCTTCTCGATAAGTGGGATAGCGGGGCGAACGTAGGGGTCAATGACACCCCCGGCCACGTTGACGGCGTCAGGAACGAGCTCACCGCTGAGGGCGAGACGAACTGACTTGGCCACCGAGATACCGGCCTTTTCTTGGGCTTCATCGGTCGATGCACCCAAGTGAGGGGTGGTGATGACGTTGGGTAGACCCAGGAGCGGTGAACCGGTGGGAGGTTCAGAGACGAACACGTCGAGACCGGCACCAGCAATGACGTTATTGGTCAGCGCCTCGTAGAGTGCTGCTTCGTCGATGAGGCCACCACGTGCCACGTTGATGACATAGGCGGTGGGCTTCATGGCGGCGAGCTGAGCAGTTCCGATCATGCCGGTGGTCTCAGGGGTCTTGGGCATGTGGATGGTGATGAAGTCAGCGGTTGCAATGAGTTCATCTAGGGACAGCAATTGAACGCCCAACTGCTGTGCACGTGCTGAGGTCACGTAGGGGTCATACGCAACAACCTTGGTTCCAAATGCCTGCATGCGTGCAGCAATGAGCGCACCGATGCGACCCAGACCAATGATTCCGATGGTCTTTTCGAACAGCTCCGTACCGGTGTAGGCACTGCGCTTCCACTTGCCTTCAGCAAGAGCGGCGTGTGCCGCAGGAATGTGACGAGCAAGACTCAGAATGTGACCACAGGTCAGTTCTGCAGCAGAGATGATGTTGGACGTTGGTGCGTTGACCACCATGACGCCGGCAGCAGTTGAGGCCTTGATGTCCACGTTATCCAGGCCAACACCCGCGCGGGCAATGACCTTGAGGTTGGGGGCGGCTGCGAGAACTTCAGCGTCAACCTGGGTAGCAGAACGAACCAAAATAGCGCTGGCCGAGTGCACTGCTTCCAGCAGGGCGGGGCGGTCGGTGCCATCCACAACGCGCACGTCAAAATCGGGGCCGAGTGCCTCGATTGTGGCGGGCGAAAGTTCTTCGGCGATCAGGACGACGGGCTTAGTCACGAGTATTAATTCCTTAGATAACAGCGCACGGGAAGACTCAAGTCTATCCGAGCAGTTCGGGTCCGTTTTTGCTCTAACTGACGCTAAAAACGAGGAAAGCATTGGTACCGAGTGCGAGGTCGACCCCGATCACGGCAGAGATGGTGAGGGCAACGAAGAATATTGCCAGGGTTGGACCGACACTCTTCGACCGAGTAATGAGCAGAGCGCCGAGGAACAATGCAATCGGAGCGAAAATTCCGATCAGGATGGCCGCCCAGCCAAAGGCGCTGATGCCTATTCCCAAACTTAGGCTTTGGGCCTGGATACCCAGAAAGTTTCCGATGCCTTCCCAGACGTCATAAGCGAAGAAGAGGGCAAAGATGCCAATGAGGATCCACGTGCCCAACTTGCGGGAGCTTTTTTCCAGAGTCGATGCCATGACTAGCCTGCCCACGCCACATAGGGCCACGGAATGAGCACAGCGACGCCGAGGAGTAGGAACAAGAGCTTGGAAGCTACTGTTCTGTTTCGCCCCAGATAAAGCACTGCGCCAAACCAGATAGCCGGAGAGGCAACCGCCGACCACAGGCCCAGCTGGAACATCGCGTTACCCAGTGGATCAAGAATCTCTGTCGGGTTACGCAGAGCGGTAATCAACCACGCCACTGAAAACAGCAGATACACACCGCCGAAAATACCGAAGCCAACCAGGGCAACGGAACTCAGGCCCGAAGGGGCCTCGGGAGAGGCTGACTCCCCCGCGGCATGTGGTGCGTTAACGGAAGAAACGCCACCCGCGTCCCGCTTCGCACTCTGTGGAGAGCCCGTTGTCAGGCGATCATCGTCGCCTGCCCAACTGAGGGCATCTTCTTCATGAGTACTCATGCGTGACGCGCGTGGCGCATCCTCTCTAAAACGTGTGACTAGCGAGCAGCAGAACCCTCGGTGTAGTCCTTGTCCTGTGGACGCCATGCGAAAAGCTCGCGCAGCTTACGACCGGTTGCCTCGATGGGGTGAGATGCACCCTTTTCGCGCAGTGCGAGGAACTCGGGAGCTCCTGCGTCCTGGTCGTTGATGAAGCGGGTTGCGAATGCGCCGTTCTGAATGTCGTTGAGAACTTCCTTCATGTGCACCTTGACCGAAGGGTCAATCACGCGAGGACCGGAGACGTAGTCACCGAACTCTGCAGTGTCGGAAACCGACCAACGCTGCTTGGCGATGCCACCTTCCCACATGAGGTCCACGATGAGCTTGAGTTCGTGCAGAACCTCGAAGTAGGCGATCTCGGGCTGGTAGCCAGCCTCAACCAGAGTTTCGAAGCCGTACATCACGAGCTGCGATGCGCCACCACAGAGAACAGCCTGCTCGCCGAAGAGGTCAGTCTCGGTCTCTTCGGTGAAGGTGGTCTTGATACCACCGGCACGCAGACCACCGATTGCCTTGGAGTAGGACCAGGCGAGGTCCCATGCCGAACCGGTTGCGTCGTTCTCGACGGCAACGATGACAGGAACACCACGGCCTGCGAGGTATTCACGACGCACGGTGTGACCGGGACCCTTAGGGGCAACAAGTGCAACGTCCACGTTCGATGGTGCAGTGATGTAGCCGTAACGGATGTTGAAACCGTGACCGAAGATGAGGGTCTTACCTGCAGAGAGGTTAGGAGCAATGTCATCTGCGTAGAGGTGACGCTGGAACTGGTCGGGAGCGAGGATGACAATCACGTCACCCCAAGCTGCAGCCTCAGCAGTGGTCATGACCTTGAGGCCTGCCTCTTCTGCCTTAGCAATCGACTTTGAGTTCGCCTTCAGACCAACAACGACGTCAACGCCGGAGTCGTGCAGGTTCAGTGCGTGTGCGTGGCCTTGTGAGCCGTAACCGATGACAGCAACCTTCTTGCTCTTGATGAGTTCGAGGTCAGCATCCTTGTCGTAGTGAATTTCAGTCACTTTGGGTTTTCTCCTTGTTTGTAGGTATGGAAAATCTGTAAAGGGTTAGTTCTTGAAAACGCGCTCAGTAATGGACTTGCTACCGCGACCGATAGCCAGAACACCAGATTGAGCAATTTCCTTGATTCCGTAGGGTTCAAGAACCTTGAGGAAAGCAGAAATCTTTGCCGAGTTGCCGGTGACCTCAATCACGAGGGCATCGGTGGCCACGTCTACTACGCGAGCGCGGAACAGACTGACGGCTTCGAGGACCTGGGAACGAGTGGAGTTGTCCACACGCACCTTGATCAGCATGTGCTCACGAGAGACAGACTGCTCGGGATCCAATTCCACGATCTTGATCACATTGACAAGCTTGTTCAGCTGCTTGGTGATCTGCTCGAGGGGAAGGTTATCTACGTCTACCACCACGGTGATACGAGAGAGTCCTTCAATTTCGCTGTGACCTACCGCGAGGGATTCAATGTTGAATCCACGACGGGCGAACAGGCCAGCAACACGAGTCAACAGACCCGGCTTGTCCTCAACAAGGAGGCTCAGAACGTGTGTGCTCATAATGTCACTCCCCTTATTCGTCCGTGTCCCAGGTGGGCGCGTGGTCTCTGGCGTATTGAACGTAGCTGTTGCTGACACCCTGCGGTACCATGGGCCACACCATGGCGTCTGCGCTCACGACAAAGTCGATCACGACGGGACGGTCATTGGTTTCCAGCGCCAGCTTGATCGCGGCGTCAATTTCTTCTTCCTTGGTCACACGAATACCCAGGGCACCGTATGCATCTGCAAGTTTGACGAAGTCGGGAACACGAACGGTGTCGTGACCGGTGTTGAGGTCAGTGTTGGAGTAACGACCGTCATAGAACAGGGTCTGCCACTGGCGAACCATACCCAGCGATGAGTTGTTGATAATGGCGACCTTGATGGGGATGTTGTTGATGGTGCAAGTGGCCAACTCTTGGTTGGTCATCTGGAAGCAGCCATCGCCATCGATTGCCCAGACCACACGGTCAGGCTCGCCGACCTTTGCACCCATCGCGGAAGGCACGGAGTACCCCATGGTTCCCGCGCCACCAGAGTTCAACCACGAGTTAGGGCGGTTGTACTTGATGAACTGGGCAGCCCACATCTGGTGCTGACCGACTCCAGAGGCAAAGATCGCGTCTGGACCTGACAGCTCACCGATGCGGGTGATGATGTGCTGAGGGGCAAGGAGTCCATCGGTGGGAGTGGAGTAACCCAAGGGGTATTCCTTGCGCAATGAATTCAGTGTTGACCACCATTCGGTGATGTCCAGATCCTTCGCGGCAGGAGTTGCCTTGTACGTATCGATCAGGTCGCTGATGACATCCTTGAGGTCTCCCACGATAGGAACTTCAGCGGCACGAATCTTGCCAATTTCAGCAGGGTCAATGTCGACGTGAATCACCTTGGCGTTCGGAGCGAACAGCGAAGCTTTACCGGTTACGCGGTCATCAAAACGTGCACCCAAGGTGATGAGCAGGTCAGATTCCTGCAGTGCCAACACAGCAGGAACGGTTCCGTGCATACCCGGCATACCCAGGTGGTTCTCGTGGCTGTCGGGGAATGCACCACGGGCCATCAGAGTGGTCACAACGGGTGCACCCACCAACTCAACGAGTTCGAGCAGTTCCCTCGACGCGCCGGAACGGATGATTCCACCACCGACGTAGAAGACAGGCTGCTTCGATTCCACGATGAGGTCCGCAGCAGCTTGAATCTGCTTGCCGTGTGCCTTGGTGACGGGACGGTATCCCGGCAGATCGAGCATGGCAGGCCAGACGAAGGGAGCTTCTGCTTGCTGAGCATCCTTGGTGATGTCCACCAAGACAGGACCTGGACGACCCGTTGAGGCGATGTGATACGCCGCAGCAATCGTGCCGGGAATGTCTTCAGCTTTGGTCACGAGGAACGAATGCTTCGTGATCGGCATAGTGATACCGACAATGTCTGCTTCCTGGAATGCATCGGTACCCATGAGGTGGGAGAACACCTGACCAGTGATGGCCAGCAGAGGGACGGAGTCCATGTAGGCATCGGCGATAGCAGTCACAAGGTTTGTTGCCCCGGGACCAGAGGTCGCGATGCAGACACCGGTCTTCCCCGTGGCCGACGCATATCCTTGTGCGGCGTGGCCCGCGCCCTGTTCGTGGCGCACCAGAATGTGACGCAACTTTTTGGAGTCCATGAGCGGGTCATAGACCGGGAGGATGGCACCACCGGGCAGACCGAACACATCGGTCACACCGAGCAGTTCCAGCGTGCGAACAACTGCCTCTGCACCTGAGATTGCAGGCGCGGTGGAAGCCGCAGTGGGCGTCGTAGTGGGGAGTGATTCCGTAGACATCGTGAATCCCTTAGTAGGAAGGCGAAAAGTGATGGGGCGTCGTTACCCGGTAATCGCACCCTCGGATGCGGAGTGCACCAACTTGGCGTACTTAGCCAGTACACCGCGGGTGTAACGCGGAGGGAGCGGAGCCCAGCCGATTCGGCGAGCTTCGAGCTCTGATTCGTCGACGAGTAAGTCGAGCGACCGAGCTGCGATATCGACCCGTATGAGATCACCATCGCGCACGAGGCTGATGGGTCCACCATCAACTGCCTCGGGAGCTATATGTCCGATACACAGTCCGGTTGTGCCGCCTGAGAATCGTCCGTCTGTTAATAGTAGGACATCTTTACCCAGGCCTGCACCCTTGATCGCTGCCGTGATGGCAAGCATCTCTCGCATACCGGGGCCACCCTTGGGGCCTTCGTAGCGAATAACGATGATGTCACCCTTGTTGATCGCGCCTTCGGTGAGAGCATCCATGGCTGCACGTTCGCGCTCAAAAACGCGAGCGGGGCCTTCGAATAGTTCGAGGTCGAAGCCCGCGGTCTTCACCACAGCACCTTCGGGAGCAAGTGTTCCGTGAAGAATTGAAATACCACCGGTTGCGTGAATGGGGTTGTCCAGTGTGCGGATGACTTCCCCATCAAGTGGCATGAGGTTCATCTCAGCCAGGTTCTCAGCCAGGGTTTTTCCGGTCACGGTCAGGGCATCCCCGTGCAGCAAACCTGCATCCAGCAGAGCCTTCATGACAACAGGGACGCCACCTACGCGGTCCACGTCGTTCATGACGTACTGGCCGAAAGGCTTGAGGTCACCAATGTGGGGAACCTTGTCCGCAATGCGGTTGAAGTCTTCAAGAGAGAGATCAACTTCTGCTTCACGTGCAATAGCCAAAAGGTGAAGCACAGCGTTGGTCGAACCCCCGAAAGCCATCACGACGGCGATGGCATTTTCGAACGCCTTCTTGGTCATGATGTCGCGGGCGGTGATGCCGTTGCGGATCATGTTGACAACTGCTTCACCTGACCGGTGGGCGTAGTAGTCGCGGCGGCGGTCTGCGCTGGGTGGAGCTGCAGAACCAGGCAGGCTCATTCCGAGAGCTTCGGCAACAGAGGCCATCGTGTTGGCGGTATACATACCGCCACAAGCGCCTTCTCCGGGGCAGATGGCGCGCTCAATACGGTCGAGGTCTTCCTCGCTCATGGTGCCAGCCTTGCAGGCACCCACAGCTTCGAACGCATCGATGATGGTGACGTTCTTTTCTGTGCCGTCGGAGAGTCGAACCCAACCAGGAGCAATCGTTCCTGCATAAAGGAATACGGAGGCAAGATCGAGGCGCGCAGCGGCCATCAACATGCCGGGCAGCGACTTGTCACAACCTGCAAGCAATACCGAACCATCGAGGCGTTCTGCCTGCATGACGGTTTCGACGGAGTCAGCAATCACTTCACGAGAAACCAGAGAGAAGTGCATGCCTTCGTGGCCCATGGAAATACCGTCAGAAACAGAGACCGTACCGAACTGCAGTGGGTAGCCACCACCAGAGTGGACACCTTCTTTAGATGCCTGTGCCAGACGGTCCAAGCTGAGGTTGCAGGGGGTGATCTCATTCCATGAGCTCGCGACACCGATCTGGGGCTTGGCCCAGTCTTCGTCACCCATACCCACGGCACGGAGCATTCCGCGCGAAGCGGCTTTCTCGATACCGTCTGTGACGTCGCGACTACGGGGTTTCATGTCGTGTTCTGGCATAAGGATAAGTCTACGCCGTTCAAACTCTCGGTGAACTCCCAGCGCGCGGAGGGAAAACACCCCTGATTCATCCAGAAAGCAGAACTAGGCTGGAACAAATGATTCAAGTTGGCATGAGCGCATCCTGCGTATATCCCCTGGCCTGTGAAGATGGCTTCCGTTTTGCGCGCAAGGCTGGCTATGACGGCGTTGAGGTGATGGTGACGCGCGAGACAGTTACCCAAAGCACCGAAGGCCTCCAGCAGCTCATGGACACCTACGAGATGCCCATTCTCTCTATCCACGCACCAGTGCTCCTGCTCACCCACTTTGTATGGGGACGAGACCCTCAGATCAAACTCGAGAAGTCCGCAGAGCTCGCTGCCAGCGTCGGCGCCACGACCGTTGTTGTTCACCCGCCATTCCGTTGGCAGTCCACCTATGCCGAGAAGTTCCTCGACATCGTGCGCCAGACCACCGCGAATACCGGCATCACCATTGCGGTCGAGAACATGTTCCCCTGGAAGGTACGGAACTCCCAGATGCAGGCATATGCACCCGGCCCAGATCCCCGCGAACTGGACTGTGACGCCATCACACTCGATTTTTCTCATGCGGCGCTCTCCGGTCATGACAGCCTTGAGCTTGCACTCGACTACGGCGATCGCCTCCGCCATGTCCACCTCACCGATGGTTCACATGCCGATGATGGAAACCGCATCTTCGACGAGCACCTCCTGCCGGGCTATGGCAAACAGCCGGTGGCTGAAGTACTTCAACACCTCGCTGCCCGCGACTGGGATGGCCACGTCGTCGCAGAAGTGAACACTCGTAAAGCCAAATCGGAAGAAGATCGACTTGCGTTGCTCGTGGAGACGTTGAATTTTGCCCGGTTACATCTGGGACAAGCAGCACTCGTCCCCGACGGGGGCAGCAATTCCCTCCCGGTCGAGCAGTAAACCCTCCCTTCCCCCAGTCGGGAATCAGTGAACACAGCAGACTTCCGAAGAGAGTTCTTTGGTAGCTTGAGTACAGATAAAGGCCTGGTTGACAGAGGTCATCACAGAATCAAATCAATGGAGTAATTGTGGATACAGCAGGAAAATGTCCCGTCGTTCATGGGGCACACACAACGACGGGCACCTCGAACATGTCCTGGTGGCCTAATGCCCTCAACCTCGAGATTTTGCACCAACACGACACGAAGTCAAACCCTCTCGGAGCAGACTTCGACTACCGCGCCGAGCTCAAGAAGCTCGATGTTGATGCGCTGAAGCAAGACCTCACCGCCCTCATGACAGACAGCCAGTCCTGGTGGCCAGCCGACTGGGGTCACTACGGCGGACTCATGATTCGTATGGCATGGCACGCTGCCGGCTCCTACCGCACGGCCGATGGCCGCGGTGGAGCTGGAACGGGTAACCAGCGTTTCGCTCCCCTGAACTCTTGGCCAGATAACGGCAACCTCGACAAGGCTCGCCGTCTACTGTGGCCCATCAAAAAGAAGTACGGCAACAAAATCAGCTGGGCTGACCTCATGATTCTTGCGGGAAACGTGGCGTATGAGTCCATGGGCCTCAAGACGTTTGGTTTCGGTTTCGGACGCGCTGACATCTGGCAGCCCGAGCTCGACATTTACTGGGGCGCCGAGAAGGAATGGCTCGCACCCAGCGATTCTCGCTACGGAAACCTCGAGGATCCTTCCACGATGGAGAACCCCCTCGCTGCAGTCCAAATGGGTCTGATCTACGTCAACCCTGAAGGTGTGAACGGAAAATCTGACCCGCTCAAAACTGCCGCACAGATTCGTGAAACTTTCGCTCGCATGGCGATGAACGATGAAGAAACCGTCGCTCTCACTGCCGGTGGCCACACCGTGGGTAAAGCTCACGGAAACGGCGATGCTGCACTGCTGGGTCCTGCACCTGAAGCAGCAGATATTTCCGAACAGGGTCTGGGCTGGATGAACCACACCACGCGAGGTATCGGTCGGGACACAGTCACCAGCGGTATTGAAGGTGCATGGACCACGCACCCCACCACCTGGGACAACGGCTACTTCACACTCCTCTTTGGATACGAATGGGAGCTGACCAAGTCCCCAGCCGGTGCATCACAGTGGGCGCCCATCAACATCAAGGAAGAGGACATGCCAGCCGACGTCGAGGATCCCTCGATGCGCGCCATGCCCATGATGACCGATGCAGATATGGCGATGATCAAGGATCCCGCCTACCGCGCAATTTCGGAACGCTTCTTCAACGACCCTGCTTACTTCTCCGAAGTATTTGCGCGTGCATGGTTCAAGCTCACCCACCGCGATATGGGCCCCAAGGTTCGTTATTTCGGTCCAGAAGTTCCTGCAGAAGACCTCATTTGGCAAGACCCCATCCCTGCCGGAAATGCCAGCTACGACGTGGCTGCTGTTAAGGCCAAGATTGCAGCCGCCGGGTTGTCTCTCTCCGACATGGTGAGCACCGCGTGGGACAGCGCCCGCACCTTCCGCGGATCTGACATGCGCGGTGGAGCAAACGGTGCTCGTCTTCGCCTGGAGCCTCAGAAGAACTGGGAAGGAAACGAGCCAGAACGTCTGGCGCGCGTCCTTTCCGTCTTGGAGCCCATCGCGGCAGAAACCGGCGCGAGTGTGGCGGATGTCATTGTCTTGGCCGGAAACCTTGGAGTTGAGCTGGCTGCACACGCAGCAGGACACTCCGTCACGGTGCCCTTTGCCCCAGGTCGCGGCGACGCCACCCAGGAGCAAACCGATGTTGAATCGTTCGAGCCTCTCGAACCCATCAGCGACGGCTACCGTAACTGGCTGAAGAAGGATTACACCGTCAGCGCTGAGGAACTCTTGCTGGACCGCACCCAATTGCTGGGCCTCACAGCTCCAGAAATGACCGTGTTGGTTGGTGGAATGCGCGTGTTAGGAACTAACTATGGCGGCACCGCCGAGGGTGTTTTGACCGATCGCGTCGGACAGCTCACCAACGACTTCTTCGTGAACCTGACGGACATGACCTATGTCTGGGAGCCCGCGGGAAGCAACCTCTACAACATGCGTAACCGCACAAACGGCCAGGTGAAGTTCACTGCAACCCGTGCAGATCTCGTGTTCGGTTCAAACTCCATACTGCGTTCCTACGCAGAGGTCTATGCCCAAGATGACGCTCAGGAGGCCTTTGTGGAGGACTTCGTCGCCGCATGGGTCAAGGTCATGAACGCAGATCGTTTCGATCTGAACTAAATCACGACAAGGGCGTGGGGCGTTGGGAAACCAGCGCCCCACTTCTCGTTAACCCTCGCGGTGAGCTACTGAGATTCCGCTGACTTTCGCCAGCGAATGCCGGCGGCAATGAAGCCATCTAGATCTCCATCGAACACGTTCGAGGGGTTATTCACTTCGAACTCAGAGCGGAGATCCTTCACCATTTGGTAGGGAGCAAGCACATAGCTGCGCATCTGGTCACCCCAGCTTGCGGTGATATTGCCGGCAAGTTCTTTCTTCTTCGCGTTCTCTTCCTCGCGCTGCAACAGCAGCAGACGAGAAGTGAGAACGCGCATGGCAGCAGCACGGTTTTGAATCTGGCTCTTCTCGTTCTGGCAACTCACCACCAGACCAGTCGGGATGTGAGTAATGCGCACAGCCGAGTCGGTCGTGTTCACAGACTGTCCACCAGGGCCACTGGAACGGAACACATCCACGCGAATGTCATTTTCTGGAATTTCGATGGCCACTGACTCCGGCATCAGTGGAACAACTTCTACCGCAGCAAATGAGGTCTGGCGTTTACCTGCTGAGTTGAACGGGCTCATTCGCACCAAGCGGTGAGTTCCAGCCTCGACCGAAAGTGTTCCAAAAGCGTAGGGAGCATCCACTTCGAAGGTGGCGGACTTAATACCCGCTTCTTCGGCATAGCTCGTGTCGAGCACGTTGACCTTGTAATTGTGCTGTTCTGCCCAGCGCAGATACATCCTCAAGAGCATCTCAGCAAAGTCGGCAGCGTCAACCCCACCAGCGCCGGATCGAATAGTGATGACGGCGGGATAGGAATCGTATTCTCCGTTGAGCAGGGTTTGAACTTCTAGCTCACCCAGCACGGCAGTAATGCTGATGAGTTCTGCTTCAGCTTCTTTGGCGGAGTCTTCATCGCCAGCTTCATTGGCCAATTCGATCAGCACTTCAAGGTCGTCCAGACGCGCCACAATACTGTTGATCTTGGTCAGCTCGGCCTGGCGGTGGCTCAGTTCACTGGTGACTTTCTGAGCGTTTGCGGTGTCATCCCAGAGATCTGGGGCTTCCGCTAATTCGCTCAGTCGGGAAATCTCCGCAGAAAGACGGTCGACGTCAACGACAGCACGAATGTCGGCAAACGTGGAGCGCAGAGCACGAATCTGCTCGGAGAGATCAAGGTCAAGCATTGTGAGACCAGCCTACCGGCGCGAGTGAGAGACGTAGGCTCGTACACGAGATGAGCAATTCCAGCGCCCCCTTCCAACTGCGACAAGCAGCGCTGCCGGTCTATCTGCCGACCTTGTTGTTCTCGGCTGGCGAAGCTGCCTTTATCCCGATTGTTCCCGTCATTGCCCAGAACGTGGGAGCCAATCTGGCAACAGCTTGATTAGTGGCCGGCATGCTCACCCTCGGAATCGTTTTCGGCGATATCCCGAGCGGCTGGATCATTTCCCGCATCGGCGAGCGCATGGCCATGCTGTGGTCGACATTGATCGCCCTGATTGGTGGCGGTCTTGCTCTTGCTGCCATGAATCCCTTCATGTTGGGGGTGGGCATTTTCTTTATCGGCCTCGCTACGAGTGCTTTTGCCCTTGCCCGGCATGCTTTCTTGAACACTTTTGTGCCTTTTGAATACAGAGCTCGAGCACTCTCCACCTTGGGCGGCATGTTCCGCGCTGGTGCAGTGATGGGGCCTCTTCTCAGTGCAGCTGTGCTGGCAATGACCCACACTCCCCTGGCCGCTTTCTGGCTCATGGTGATCTTCACCCTGGCTACTGGAGCAGTTCTACTGTTCATGCCAGATCCTGAGAAGTCTTTTGGTCGCGCCACCCGGATGAGAGATAGTTCAGGGCACTCTGTGACCTCAGGTGAACTCGAAGTGGAACAGGAAACCAACGGTCTGTTCTCGACCATTGTTCAGAATAGAAAAGTTCTCGTACGTCTCGGTGTCGCATCAGCTTTGGTAATGGCGTTACGGTCAGGACGAACCGTGATTTTCCCACTCTGGGCGGTAAGCATCGGCATCAAGGATGCGGATACTGCCTTGATTATTGGCCTGGCCACTGCGATTGATTTCTTGTTGTTCTTCTCGAGCGGTCAGATCATGGACAAATGGGGACGTTTGGCATCGATTGTGCCGTCCATGATTGTGATGTCCTCTGCACTTTTCGTTTTGTCCGTCACGCATGATGTGAGCACGAATGTGTTCTGGTTTGTGGCCACTGCGTTCTTGTTTGCCGTGGGAAATGGCATCGGCTCAGGAATCTTGCTCACCTTGGCGTCAGACCTCGCCGATAAACGAAACCCTGCACCTTTCCTCGGAGCATGGAGATTTATCACCGACTCCGGTGCTGCACTTGCCCCGATGGGCATAGCTGCAATTACTGCTGGACTCTCATTGGCTCTTGCATCTGCGATTACGGGAGTTGCTGGTCTCGTGGGTGTCGTCATGATGTTGATTTACGTGCCACACTTCTTGCCTCGAAACAAGTAGCTAATTCAGAGTCAGCTTTGATGTCACTAATGTGTCGGGGACAGGAACGTGAGAAATCACAATGACTGCGCGGTGAGCTGATCTACTTGCCTCAAGCACGTCCCGCATGAGTGCATCGGCTTGACCAGGATCAACATTGGCAGTGGGCTCGTCCAAAATGAGAACCGGGAAATCATGCAGCAGTGCGCGCGCTAAACCAAGACGCTGCGCTTGGCCGCCAGATACCAAAGCTCCCTTTTCACCAACTTGGGCATCCAATCCCCCTCGTTGGGTAACCCACCCTGATAAGCCCACACGGTTCAAGGCGCTCATGAGTTCTTGGTCATTCGCAGTGGGGCGTGCAAAGAGCAGATTTTGACGGATGGACTGAGAGAACATGTGAGGTGATTGTTCAACCAATCCCACGTATTGCCGCACTTGCTCTACTGAGAGTGAGCGAACATCAACACCGTTGATCGCATACTGGCCAGAGTGATCTAGGAATCTAACCAGCACGTGGGCAAGCGTCGTCTTCCCCGAACCACTGTGGCCTTCCACCAGCAAGCATTCTCCAGCGCGAAGCGTGAACGAGAGGGGATGAAGGGCCGGAGTGCCTGCCCCTGGCCAGGACGCCGACACACCAGATAACTCGAGCGAGTCAAAGCTTCCCAGGTTTGCCATCGGGAGTGTCGTGTTTTCGCGTGGGATTTCTGAAGGAATTGTTTCCGGAGTCACCTCAGCAACTCGTGTTGCACTGGTTTTCACAGCTCGCCAGACGCCCAAAGCTTGAGGCAAAGTTTGGAAAACCTCAAAGACGGCCATCGGAACTAGAACAACGATGGCTAAATAGGGGCCACTGAAGACTCCCAAGCCCAGACCAGGTGTTTCATTGGCATCTGCGGGGAATACAAGATGTGGAACGCTGATCCACAGCGCAATGAGTGTTGCCAGACCCGCAATCAGCGAAAGTACAGCCGCGACAGCCCCCGATGAGACCGCTCGACGAAGTTGAACATCTCTGAGCTCACGATCTGCTCGAGCAACATCTGTCACGCGACCATCCAAAGCCCCAAAGGCTGAAAGCACATCAAGTCGTGACACGACATCCATCACGGTGTCATCCAGCTGAGCTCTCACACCGGCTAATGCCCGGTCAGATCCAGAGGCGAGCATCGATTGGAGCACAGTCCCCGCAAGACCGGCTAAGGCGAGAGCGATGAGCAATGCGAACCCAGCTGGTGGCAAAATCATCCAAACCGCAATCACGCTTCCTAGGCTCACCACTAGTGTGATCACAACAGGCTGAATAACTCGAAGCGGGAGATCTTGGAGTTGATCAACATCTGCCACGAGACGTGAAAGAAGATCTCCACGACGAGTTCTCGCTAACCCGTCAGGCGCTAACGGAACTAATCGGCGATACATAGCCACTCGCAATGTTGAGAGTGAGCGGAATGCAGCATCGTGGCTTGATAGACGTTCTACATATCTGAATGAGGCTCGAGCGAGCGCAAAGAATCGAACCCCCACAATGGCCATATTCAAATACATAATGGGGGGCATATCGCCGGCACGAGTGATCAACCAAGAGGAGACGGCCAGCAAAGAGACAGCTGCTCCTGCAGAGAAAATGCCAAAAATAACGCCTGGCGCAAATTTACTCAACGGAGGTTGAGCTAAACGGAGAACTTCCTTCACCCCACTCACGAGCTCACCTCCTCAGATGCAAGTTTGAGCTGACAAATCGCGTCTGCGGCAGCAATGACTGCAGGCCGGTGACTGACCACAATCACGGTGTGACCGCTCTCGGCAAAGGTGCGCATTCCTTCAACAACACGCTTTTCTGTTGCTGAATCCAAAGCTGAGGTGGGCTCATCTAAAACAAGAATGGGCGTGTTGTGAGTCAATGCTCGGAAATACGCACGTGCCAAAGACACTCGCTGAGCTTGACCTCCAGAAAGCCCAGCCCCTGCCACACCCAGCACAAGTTCACGGTCTAAGTCTTTGACTGCTGCGAGTTCACAAGCATGTTGCACCAGCTTTGAGTCGATTGTCCCCTTGGAACCCAAGGAGATGTTCTCGAAGATAGACCCAGCGACAAGACTGGCGGATTGGGGGGCCCAGGCAATTTCTGCCCGGGCAACACCACTACCAGTGAAGAATGTGTCGCCCCACCCGATATCTCCTCGAACAGGTACAAACCCCATGAGGGCATTCACCAACGTGCTCTTGCCTACCCCACTCGGTCCCACCACTGCGGTGATGGCGCCAGGTAAGAACTCTGCAGTCAGGTTGTCCAGAATTTGTCGGTCTCCCAGGCGAACACTGAGTCCCCTCACCGTGAAGGCAGGACCTTGGTTAAGTTGGGTCGCGGGTGTTGGTCCCGAAAGAGTAACCATGAATTCTCGACCGTTTGCACTGAGTTCGCGATCATCACGGCGGATTCCATTATCAACAATGGCCGAATCTAATGAGCCCTGAGCTCGAGGAGTGTGCGCAGATTCGTGATCTGCCGAGTCCAGGATGTCGAAGACATCATCAGCCGCCGCGACACCTTCCGCTGCTGCATGGAATTGAGCACCAACGTTTCGAATGGGCAGATATGCCTCAGGAGTGAGCAAGAGCGCAAACAATCCCACGGAGAGGGCAAGACTTCCATCAATCAATCGAATGCCGATAGAGACGGCAACAAGTGCGACCGATAACGAAGCAATTAATTCCAGGGTGAACCCGGAGAGGAAGGAAATCCTCAGCACTTTCATCGTGCGCTTACGGTAATCCTCTGTCAGCGACTCAATGTGTTCAGACTGTCGCTGAGCACGACCAAAGATCTTGAGGGTTGAGAGTCCCTCGACAACATCGAGGAATCCTGAAGACAGAGTGGTCAATTGGCGCCATTGTTGTTCTTGAACACTCCTAGTTGCCCAGCCAATCAGAATCATGAACAGCGGGATAAGGGGCAACGTGATGAGCACAGTCAGCCCCGTAACAAAATCAGCGCTGAACAGAACGACCAACAGAACCGGTGTTGCTAACCCCGTCAGAATCAGCTGGGGCAAATACCGAGAAAAATAGGGGTCCATTGCCTCTAGGCCGCGACCGATGATGGTCGTGAGCTGGGCAGAGTTGTGTGTTGCCATCCACTGAGGTCCAAGTTTGGCTATTGCAGCCATCACACGTAAACGCAGCTGAGATTTGGCCTTCGCCGCTCCGCGGGTGGCGGCAAGATCCATCAACCACAACACCACAGCACGGACTGCCACAGACGCCAAGATGAGTTGAAAAGAGGGAATCAACTCGTGAAGGGACTTTCCAGAGACAGCACCGCTAATTCCCTGTGCGACACCCCACGCAAATCCAATTGTGGTAGCCACCTGCGCGAGCGCGAGAAAGGCGCCGGCGACGAGGAAGAACCTCGCCGCCGACGCGTATCTCAATAACCGGGGATCAACCGGTCCAGTAGCCATAGGCGAAAGCCTAGTGAGCTGCCGCCAGAACACTCTGACGTGTCACGCGCTTGCGGAAAACCCAGTAGGTCCAGCCTTGGTAAACCAACACGACAGGCATGAAGATTAAGGCGGTCCACATCATCACTGTGAGCGTGTAATCCGAAGACGACGCATTCTCAATGGTGAGACTGTAGGCAGGGTTGTTTGATGCAGGCATCACGTCAGGGAACAGTGCAAGGAACAAGCTCAACACGGCAGTTGCAACCGTGACTGACATGAATGCGAAGGACCAGCCTTCACGTCCACGCAGGTTAAGCAAGTAGGCAGTAATCAGTGCCAGAGCTGCAATAACAGCGACAGCGCCTGAGAGTACCGATCCAAAAGCAATCGTGGTCCACACCAAGAAGGTGGCAGCAACCACAATCGTGACGAGGCCTGACTTGATGGCCAGCTTGCGTGCTCGCTCTTTGAGCTCACCCTCTGTCTTCAAAGTGATAAACACAACTCCGTGAGTAAAGAACAAGACGAGAGTAGTGATTCCACCCAGAAGGGCATAGGGGTTGAGTAGTGGCAAAAGACCACCAGTGTAGATGTGGTTTTCACTCAGAGCCACACCTTGAACGATGTTGGCAAAAGCAACACCCCAGAGCAGTGCGGGCAGCGCTGATCCGACGATGATCATTCCGTCGAACCACTTCTTCCACTTAGACTCAGGGTTCTTGTGGCGGTATTCGAATGAAACACCACGAACGATGAGCGCAAGAAGAATCAGCAACAGTGCGAGGTAGAAGCCACTGAAGAGTGTTGCGTACCACTCAGGGAAAGCAGCAAACAAGCTGGCACCTGCAACGATGACCCAGGTCTCGTTAAGGTCCCATACGGGGCCAATGGTGTTGATGAGGACACGACGATCCGTGTCATCTTTACCCAGGAAGGGCAGAGACATTCCAACGCCAAAGTCGAAGCCATCAAGTACGAAATACCCAATGAAGAGGAATCCAACGATAAAGAACCAGAGGTATGCGAGATCCATCGTGTCCTCCTAGTAGACAGTTCCGACGAGGACGGGCTGCTCTTCATCAGAGCCATCCACCTTCGTCATCTCAACGGGAGCAGGACCCTTTTGGGCTGCCTTGAGGAAGAGTTTGGCTTCAACTACAGCCAGCACTCCATAGATTGCCGTAAAGGCCACGAGAGAGATCAGTACTTCCAGTCCTGTCACTCCAGGTGAAACGCCGTCTTCGGTCTTGAGAAGCCCAAAGACAATCCAAGGCTGACGACCCATCTCGGTGAAGATCCACCCGACAGTCATTGCGAGAAGTGGCAGTGGCCAGCTCCACGTGGCAGCCTTCCATGCCCATTTGCCAGGGTTGCGGTTTCCACGAGTAAGCCATAGACCCACAACAGCGACAAAAGCAGCAAGTGCTCCGAGGCCAATCATCCAACGGAAGGACCAGTAGGTCACCCAGATCAGTGGTGCATAGTCACCAGGGCCGTAGGCAGCAGTGTATGCAGCCTGGAGGTCGTTGATGCCTTCAACCTCACCGGTAAAGGTGTGGGTGGACAAGAATGACAAGAGTCCTGGGACGCGTACCGACCAGATTTCAGATGAACCGTCTGGTGTTCCGATTGAGAACACCGAGAAGGACGCATTTGCTGAGGTTGTGTAGAGAGCTTCTGCAGCTGCCATCTTCATGGGTTGTGCTTCAACCATGGCAAGACCCAGAGAGTCACCAGAGATGAACATCATGATTCCTGAACCCAATAATGCCCACAGTCCAAATTTCAAAGCAGGACGCATGGTGTCGAGGTTCTGGTTTCGGGAAAGGTGCCATGCCGAAACAGAGACAATGATTGCAGCAGCAACCATGATCGATCCCAGGATGGTGTGTGGGAATTGGTTTGTTGCAATGGGGTTAGCCAACACGGCAACAATGTCGACCAGTTCTGCGCGACCCTTTTCCGCGTTCATTTCAAACCCAACTGGGTTTTGCATGAATGCGTTCGCGGCAAGGATGAAGTACGCGGAGAGAACCGTACCTACCCAGGTGAGCCAAATCGTTGCGAGGTGGAGACCTCGTGGAAGCTTGTCCCAACCAAAGATCCACAATCCGATGAAGGTAGCTTCGAAGAAGAACGCCATCAAGCCTTCAAATGCCAGGGGTGCTCCAAAGATGTCACCTACGAAGCGTGAGTAGTCAGACCAGTTCATACCGAACTGGAATTCTTGAACGATTCCCGTCACGACGCCCATAGCGAAGTTGATGAGGAATAAGTTTCCAAAGAAACGTGTGAGTTGCAGGTAGTGAACTTTGTCAGTCCGGTACCACGCGGTCTGGAAGAGGGCTACTGAGAGAGCCATACCAATCGTGATGGGCACGAACAGGAAGTGGTAGACCGTCGTCAAACCAAACTGCCATCGTGCCAAAGCTAACGGGTCAAGCCATTCCATGGCTGCCTCCAAGGCATTGTGCGGTGTCTCTGATTGCTTTTCGGCTGAAAAACAATAGGTTCGATATACCCCTGAGGGTATTTTTGTTCCTATTTCAACGCTACGCTCGTTCGTATCCGAATGAGATGTTTGAAGGCCCTGATTTTTCTAACTATCGGAATTTATTCTCAGGAAACTCTCAGATAAGGTTAGGCAACCCTAACCTTATACAGAGAGACTTTCCCAGAAATAAAGGGAATTTACTGAGCCGAAGCGGCAAGCGCCCGAGTGAGGGCTTCCGTCAATGCTGCATCTGCAGCACCATAGGCAGCCCAGTCACCAGCGATACGAGCTGCTTCACGGTCTGCAAGTGCAGCCTTGGCAGCTTGGAGCGCCTGGTTCAAGGTTTCGTTCGTAGTAGGCGCATTGCCACCGTTGTCTGCTGCTGGATCAGGTTCCGGCGCTACGGCTCCCCCGTTTGTGGGGTCATCCACTCCAGCATTTCCACCGAAGAGGGCGTCAAGTGCAAGTGGCAGGGTGTCTTCGAAGGCAATCTTGTCACCGAAGGCGACCAGGATCTTCTTCAGCAGTGGGTAACTGGTGTTACCGGTGGACTGAACATAGACAGGCTGAACATAGAGCAGACCGCCACCCACAGGGAGGGTCAGCAGGTTACCCTTGAGGACGTTGGTTGAACCCTGCGAGAGCAGGTTCAGTTCCTTCGAGACATCAGGGTCGGCGTTGAAGTTGTTCTGCACCTGACCAGGTCCCGGCACGGTGACAACCTTCGGCAATGTGAGCAAACGAAGTTTGCCATAGCCGTCGGCCTTCTTTCCATTTTCGGAGCCCGCATCAGCGTCTGCAACGAGGTAACCGGTCAACACGTTACGGCTGGAGGTTCCTGAGGCCTTCGGAATGAAGGTGGAGTAGATGGAGTAGGCGGGAGCCTCTGCACCAGGAACCTTCATCGTGAGGTAGTAAGGCGACTGATACTTGGTGGCATCCGAGGTCGCAGTGGGATCGTTGGGGGTCACCCATGCGTCATCACCGGAGTAGAAAGAGCCAGCATCAGTCACGTGGTACTGACCCAAGATTGATCGCTGTGCTTTGAACAGGTCTGTGGGATAGCGCACGTGGCTCATCAGCTCACCCGACATCTTGCTCAAGGGCTGCAGGTTTGAAGGATAAATCTTCTGCCATGTCTTTAACACCGCATCGTTCTCATCCCAGGCATACAGCGTGACAGAGCCGTCATAGGCATCCACGGTGGCTTTGACCGAGTTACGGATGTAGTTGACGTTATCCATGACGAATGCGTTGGCAGACTGCGCCTGGTCGCTGATGACCGAGGACAGGCTTTCCATCTTGGAGTAGGGGTAGTTAGCGCTCGTGGTGTATCCGTCTACAACCCAGACAACGCGACCATCCACGACGGTGGGATAGGGGTCAGAGTCCAAAGTCAGATACGGTGCAGCCTTCTGAACGCGCTGGAGGGGGTTACGGTCATAGATGATTTGTGAATCATTAGTGACAGCGTCGGAGAGCAGAATCTCTTCACTCTGGAACTTCAGGGCATAGACCAAACGGTTGAAGATGTTTTCGAGCTTCGGTCCAGCCTCACCTTGGAATGTGTTGTAGACCTGCTCGTTTTCACTTCCTGATGCAGGGTAATCAAGTTCTACCGGTTTGGTACTAGATGTTCCACCAATGATCGAGTAGAGCGGTGAGTTCTCGCCAAAGTAAATGCGGGGTTCAAATTCACCGAGTTCACCGCTGGAAGGAATGCCTGCCTCAAGGAAGACGGGCTGACCATCGGAGGACCGCTCGGTTCCATAGGCAGCGACAAGACCGTAACCGTGGGTATAAACCAGGGTGTTGTTATACCAACTCTGGTTACTTCCCACACCAGCCTGGTTGAGTTCACGAACTGACACAACAGAGTCTTGGCTCTTGCCATCAATGGTGTAGCGGTCAACATCAAGCTCCTGGGGGAAGGAGTAGTACTGCTTGAACTGTTCCAGCTGGGCAAAGGATGCGCTGACCAACGCAGGGTCAATAATGCGGATGCTCGCAGTGGTCTCTGCGTCCGAACGCAGCGCACCCGGAGTGGCATCCGTGGTGGCGTTATAAGGAGTTGCATCAATTTCATCAACGCCATATGCCTGACGCGTCAGGTCAATGTTGCGTGCGATGTAGGGCTCTTCAAGCGAGCGCTCCGAGGGGTCCACAATAAAGCGCTGCATAATCCAGGGGTACCCCATGGTGAGGATCAATCCGGAAATAACGAGCATTGCGGTGCCCACCAGCGGCAAGCGCCAACGGCCGGTGAATGCTGTCACGATAAACAGAAGTGACACCAAGATGGCAATCAATGACAGTATCTGCAACCCAGGGATGGTGGCGTTGACATCGGTGTAGCTTGCACCGGTAATCAAGCCCTTTGCACTGGTCATGGTGGCGTATTGGTCCAGCCAGATGCTCACTGCCTGAATCAGAATGTAGATCGCACCGATGATGGCCAATTGAATGCGTGCGGCCTTCGCAATGCGAAGCTCACGACGGGCAACAGCAATCGAACCGTAGACATAGTTCGTGATCAGCGCAGCAATCGCAGAGAGCAAAACAATTGCCGAGAACAGCGCGACGACTGCGCGGTAAAAGGGCAAATCAAAGAGATAAAAAGAAATATCGAGGTTGAACTGAGGATCCTTCTCCCCCGTGGGTGTGCTGTTGAACCACAGCAATGCCATCTGCCAGCGGGTAGCCGTGGACAACCCCGCGAAGATTCCCAGGAGAGCCGGAACGCCCCAGGTCAGTAACTTACGCAGAGGCTCGATGACATCCTGATAGCGGTCAAGCTGCGAGTTGAGACGCGCATATACCGGGCGTCGACGATAGGCGATCTCGATTGATAGCCACACGGGGACAGCCATCGCAATAAAACCGGCGATGAAGAATCCGGCGGCAGCAAACCACTGAGTTGTCAGAACGTTCAGGAAGCCGAGCTGCTGGTACCACAACACATCTGAGTACACGCTGGCGAAAGCAAAAAAGACAATCAGCAACACAACCAAAACAACAATGGTGACGACCAAAGGTCGTCGGTTACCTTGCCGGCGTGCGGGGCGGGGTGATGCGTTACTCACAGTGTGACCTCAATCATGGGGCGGGGGTTGTGCGTGCTTAATTCTGGCATGTGGGGAACATTCCCATTGTGGCGTTCATGGCGGCCGCTTTTTCACCGTGCATTTCGACGTAGTTCATGACGTTCAGCGCCTCATCGAGAGTGGAAACAGCAAAGACATCGAGGCCCGCGGGAACGTGTCCCACCACCTCGTCACAGTTATCGGCAGGGGCGAAGAAGTAGGTTGCTCCGGCTTTCTTCGCGCCATACAACTTCTGACGAATACCGCCAATCGGTCCTACATTTCCGGCCGCATCAATAGTTCCGGTGCCGGCGTAGTGATTGCCATCCGTGGTTTCGTGGGGCGTGAGCTTGTCAATGATGCCGAGAGCAAACATCAGGCCAGCACTGGGGCCGCCCACGTCATCGAGACGAATAGTTACGTCGAAAGGGAACTCATACTTGGACTTTGCGCCAATACCCAAAACAACATTCCCGTCGACGTCCATCGGCGTGATCTGGGCTTGTGCTGCAATGCCTGCCCGGGTGTAGTCAATGGTGCCGGCAACTTCCGTGCCGTTCGCATCGAGAAGTTCCCGGAGTTGAGGCACACTCTCCACAGCCGTTCCGTTGAACGCCGTGATGACGTCGCCTTCGTGGAGAACACCCTTGGCAGGAGAGGCATCGGTAAATCCGAGAACTTCCACACCAACCACAACGTCGTATCCCAGATTTGTCAAAGCAGCTGCGATGGCATCCTGCTGAGAATCAACCATCAGAGCAGTGTTTGCGGCTTCGCGGTCTGTCGTGGATTCGTTGGGCGGGTAGATCGCTTCCAAGGGAAGCACTGCTTTGGAAGGGTCGAACCAGGCACTGGCTACTTCCAGCCAGGACGGCGTCTGCTCGGGGTTGCCTAATACGGACACCGTGAGCAAATCAAGCTCACCTGTGGTGGGAAAAGTTTGAGCACCCTCAATGGTGATGAGGGGAATCTTGATTTTCTTCTCGTCATCCTGAGGATCAGGCACGGAAACGGTGCCCAGAGTGTCAAACCAGGGTCCTGGTTGTTCAATCACGTACGCCGAAGGAACAGCGGCTAATCCGACAACAAGTACAAGGGATCCCACCAATAAGGTCACGCCAAGAGATCGACGACGTTGAGCCCTGGTCTTCTTGGGTTTCTGAGAACCCTCTGGTACGCCATGCTCGTCAGCACGAAACAGTGTCACGGCAGTGGCTACCTTTCGTTGCGCTGAACTGGACTACAGACTCCAGCGTGTCAGGTATTGCTGAGTATTTCCCTCATGTTCGCGCCCAGCGCACGCAATTCTGTCCCGTTATCAGGAGAAATAAAGGCTTCGGGGTTTAGCGTTGTTGTACCGAGACAAAGGAAGAGCCATGGCGGACGAGAACGAACGCAGTCCCGAGGACGAGTTCCGCGATATGTTGCGTGACATTCTCGCGGGCAAGGAGGGCGTCGACCCCAGCCAGCTCGCTGCTGCGGCCGGACTTCCCAACGACCCGGCCAGCCTGGCCAAGATCATGAACCAGTTCCAAGCGGCCATGAATGCCAGCGCATCTGGAGACGGAATCAACTGGAATACCGCGATGGAACAGGCCAAGTCTTTGGCGCTCTCTACTGTGAAACCTGTCGGTGCGATCGAACGTGCTGAAATCGATCAAGCATTCCACATTGCGAACCTGTGGTTGGCCGAAGCCACCAACATTTCCGAGCTCTCCACCACCCCAGCACTCATCACACGGTTGGAGTGGATTGAGCGGACCATGCCGCTGTGGACACAGTTGGCAGAACCGGTAGCGAACAGCATTTCCACCGCACTAACTAGTGTTCTTACCGAGCAAGCACCAGAAGAAATGAAAGGCATGATTGCCGGGGCCTCTCAGCTGATGAAGCAGATCGGTGGCAGCCTTTTTGCCATGCAGCTTGGTCAGGTCGTCGGTCAACTCTCCTCAGAAGTTGTCTCTGGCGGCGATGTTGGAATCCCCCTCCTCGATGAAGGCCAGGCTGCTCTGCTTCCCCAAAATATGGGGGAATTCGGTGCTGGACTTGATATTCCGATGGATCAGGTCCACCTCTACTTGGCCGTTCGGGAACTCGCACACGCACGCCTGTTCCGTCATGCCCGCTGGCTGCGCTTGAACCTGATTTCAGCCATCCAAGACTTTGCACGTGGCATCACGATTGATCTCTCCCGCGTGGAAGATATCGCCGGAAACTTCGACCCACAAAACCCTGACGAATTGCGCGAAGCACTCCAGAGTGGGGCACTGATACCACCGAAGTCCCCCGAACAGCTTGCTGCCCTAGCACGACTAGAAACTCAGCTTGCGCTGATTGAAGGGTGGGTTGATGTGGTCACCGGTCACGCCACCACTCGCCTGCCACGCGCAGATGCACTGTCCGAGACGGTGCGCCGCCGCCGCGCCTCTGGGGGACCGGCAGAATCTGCTTTTGCCACCCTGGTTGGCCTAGAACTGCGTCCTCGTCGCCTCCGCGAAGCGACCTCGCTCTGGCAACAAGTTACTGACGCTGTGGGTGCAGATGCCCGGGATGCGCTGTGGTCTCACCCCGATCTGATGCCCGGTGCAGATGATCTCGACAACCCTGCAGCCTTGATTGCACGCATGGAAGCCACTGCGCGTGGTGAGGTTGCCGAGCCAGACGACATGGACCGCGCCCTGGCGGACCTGCTGGATGGCAACATCCCCCCTGTGGACGATTCAGAACAATAATTGCTCTCATGCAGCATCCTGCGCTGCATGTACAAACTCAATCCTGATCTCCCCCTCGTCTGGCGCACCCCCACCTCCCTGCAGTTTGGGGTCACTACCGTTGTCTGCACTCTCACCGACCTCGCCGTGGAATACGAACGCTTGCTTTCCCTCCTCCAGAAGGGATTTAGCGATCATTCACTTCCCCTCCTCGCACGGGAATGTGGGCTTTCACTCACCGCAGCACGGTCCTTTCTCTCTGACATTGAACCTGCACTGCGAGAAACACCTCGTCCCCAGAGTGTGCGGATTGTGCTGGATGGCCAGGGCTCGTTTGTTGACCAGTTAGGCAACCTGCTTGTGCAGTGTGGTCATCGCGTGGTCAACGCTTCTGCCCGTTCGGCAGGACAAACCGATCTCGCCATCGTGGTGGGCAACTTTGCCATCGCACCTCATCGCACCGGTGACTGGTTACGACGCGGAATCCCCCACCTCACCGTGTGCTGGAGCGACTCCCACGTTCAGATCAGCCCCGCACTGGGAACAACCCCGGAACCTGGAGCGGATATCTCGAGGTTTCCCTGCGCAGAATGCCTCGAGCTTCACCACCGGGATGTCGACGAGGTCTGGCCTACGATTGCGAGCCAGGTTGTGGATCGGCCCGCGTCAAGCCTCACCCCACTGGCTCGTTATGAGGTTTCGACCATGCTGAGCCGCTGGATCTCGACACCAGAGCAGATACCGCTGACCTCTGAGAGTGGCATCCGGATGGACACCATCACGGGAGAAAGGGAAAAGGTTACTTACGCCCTGCACCCGGATTGTGCATGCCAAGCTCTGCCACGAAACGTGAGCGTTCTCGGTTCGTCGCACGGCCGGTTCCCTGCTGTGCCCAGGAGAGAGAAAGTTGCTGTCGTGCCCTCGTAATGGCCACATACAGCAAACGACGCTCTTCTGCGATGGCTTCTAAATCCTGCGCATAGCTAATTGGGAACAGTCCTTCAGACAGCCCAATCACATGGACGGAGTCCCACTCCAAACCCTTCGCTGAGTGCACGGAGGCGAGTGTGACGGCATGCAGGGTGGGTTCGTGTCGAGCTGCCTGGCGCGCCAAGAGTTCATCCGTAAACGCACGGAAGCTCGTTCCTTCCGGGGCCTCGTCTGCCATCACCATGAGGGCATTAAGGGCTTCCCACTTAGCCCGTGCTGCACCGGTGGTGTGAGGAGCCTCTTGACTCCACCCCACCGAGCGCAGCACATCACTGACGGACTTGAAGAGGGGTTCGCCAGCAACCGATACCGATGCTCCGCGCAGAGCCATGATGGCTTGCTTGACTTCAGGGAGGTCATAGAAGCGCTGTGCCCCATGGATGGTGCTACTGATACCCAGATCAGAGAGGGCTTGCTCCAGCGCGACACCCTGGACATTGATGCGATACAGCACCGCAATATTTTCGGGTTGCGTGCCGGCAGCAATCTCAGCAGCGATCTTGGTTGCCACGCCCCGCGCTTCGGCAGCATCGTGGGGATATTCACTCCACTGTGGGGCTGGGCCGTCTGGCGTTGCCGCAGTGAGCGTCAACGCTCCAGGCCGATCCCGCATGAGTGCATTCGCCGTTGCCACAATCGGCGCGGTCGAGCGATAGTTGGTTTCCAACTTCACAATGTGTGCATCGGGGTAGGCCTGGCCAAAGTCGAGCAGATAATCACTGGTTGCCCCGGTGAACGAGTAGATGGTCTGGCTCGCATCACCCACCACACACAGATCCCGGTGGTCACCCAGCCACAGACTCAAGAGGTGGTGTTGCAGTGGTGACACGTCCTGATATTCGTCCACGACGAAGAACCGATACCGCTCCCGAACTTCCATCGCTGCGGCAGCTTCCGATTCCAATAAACCTGCTGTCAACAAGAGAACGTCTTCCATGTCGATCTGACCGCGATCGTCTTTCAGATCTTCGTAGCCACTCATCACGGAGAGAACGTCTGAGACGGCAAGGTTTCCCGGCATGGGACGCGCATAAGCGCGCTTCTCATAGGAACCAAGATTGAGATTGCTCGTCTTGCGCCATTCCACTTCGGAGGCCAAGTCGCGAAGTGTGGCCGTGTCGAGTTTGAGGCCCAGTTTGGTGGCAACCTCTGCCAGTGGCCGTGACTTAGAGTCAAAGACCTTGGGTGCATCCCCACCCACAAACAATGGCCAGAAATGTCCGAGTTGTCGCAACGCTGCGGCGTGAAAAGTCTGGGCCTGGACCGGACCTGCACCTAATTGACGCAGGCGGGTTCGCATTTCACCCGCGGCGCGGTTGGTGAAGGTCAATGCCAGGACACGGTCGGGTGCATAGGTTCCTGTGGCCACTCCATAGGCAATGCGATGGGTTATCGCACGGGTCTTTCCCGTTCCTGCACCGGCGAGAACACAGACTGGACCGCGCAGTTCTTCCGCAACGCTGCGCTGGTCGTCATCGAGACCAGCGAGAAGTTCTTCGGGAGTGGCAGCAACGATGCCGGAAGCTCGTGAGGTCACCAGATGGCTTCCTGATCGAGCGGACCACCAAACCATTCTTCGATGAGAGCACGGGCGATCGAGACATGACCGGGCAGGACAATTTCGTCCAAACTGGCGACCAGCTCCTCCCGGGTAAACCAACGCAGTTTAAGAATCTCTTCCCCGTCCGCAACCGTGTTTTCGGCATTAAATCCTGGTGCAACACGGGCTTTGAAGCCCAACATGAGTGACTGTGGGAAAGGCCAGGGCTGTGAACCCAGATACATCGGGTCGACAACTTCGATGCCGGACTCTTCGCGAACTTCCCGGATCACAGCTGCTTCGAGCGACTCCCCGGGTTCGACAAAGCCGGCTAGCAAAGAAAATCTATTGGATTCCCACATCGCGTTGTTGCCCATGAGGAGGCGATCCTGGTCATCGGTCACCATCACGATGATGGCAGGGTCTGTGCGAGGGAAATTTTGAGCTCTGTCATCCTCTGGACTGTGACGAACCCAGCCAGCCTGACCAGAGACAGTTGCGAGCCCATCCACGGGAGAATGCGGGTGGCTGCGGTGCCAGTTAGCCAGGGCAAGCGCTTGGGTAAACAGTCCTGCATCGCGGTCAGAAAACGCAGTTCCCAGAATCCGCAGATCACCCCAACTATTTTCTTCTGGGCCCAGGAGCTGTGCCACCTCATCGCTCACCGTCACCGCAAGAAACGGAGTGCCCACAGGTTCATGGGGAGCCGCCTCGGTGGAGACTCCGAGGAAAAGGATTTCCTGAGTGGCAGCAGGGGCCACAGCTTCCAGCTGATCCAGTGAAACAGTGGTCAATTCCGCACCGGAGACGAGGGCTTTACCCTGGTTCAGCACAATCACACGGGTTCTGGCGTCAGCTGCGAGTTCATCGAGTAGTTCTGGGCGGGTGCGCAGCTCTGCACGACGGTCTGTGGCATGACGGGCCAACGTGAGACGTTGGGTAAATTCGTGGTTCATGTCACTCGCTTAGCAGTATGAGTCGGGCATTCGATGCGTGGCGTTAGAGCCCACAAGCACATCCGCGACTTAGCCTGTATTTCATGGCCAGATCTCATATCACTCTAGCGGCGTTGGCAACAGCAGCTGTGCCCGGTTTTGACCCCGTACAAGCTCAAGCTTTCTCCACTGGAATGCACGGAGATTTCTTCGCTGCACTCGTCACAGACGCCACCGGTCGCGAGGTCATTGTCCGCGTTCCCAACTCTGCCGAAGCTGAAGCACAGCTTGGTGCAGAGAAATACGCCCTCGAGACGATGACCGCGGGTATTCGCTCCCGCCTCACCTTTGATGTGCCCAGCTTGGTGGGCCGCGCAAGTATTGGCAAAACTTTTGGTCTCGTGTTTGAATTCCTGCACGGCCACCAACTCACACTGGCAGATTTCACTGTGGAATCAGGACTTCCTGTATCCATCGGATCTGGAATTGCATCCATCCACTCACTCCCCACACACTTTGTTTCCGATGCGGGTTTACCTTTCTTCGCAGCGGCGGATATTCAGCGCCAAACAAGGGAACTTGTTTCACAAGCACAGGCCACAAACCTTCTGCCCGCTGCCCTGTCTGCTCGCTGGCAGGAAGCGGTGAACGACAGCAACCTGTGGATGTTTGAACCCACCGTGATTCATGGCTCCCTCGGCATTGACTCTTTCATTGCCGGAGAAGACTCCATTTCTGGCGTGCTCGGATGGGCAGCACTGCGCGTGGGTGACCCCGCCGCAGATATGCACTGGATTATCAACGCCCCCATTGACGCTCAAGATGCGGCATTCACCGCGTATGGTGACTCTCGCCACTCGCTGGTGGACCCCAAGCTGCGTCAGCGGGCAACCCTCTATTCAGAACTTGAATTGGCCCGCTGGCTCCTGCACGGTGTGGAGCACAAGAGCACCGACATCGTGGATGACGCTATCGACATGCTGGATCGACTCGTCGACAGCGTGCACCAAGAGAACAACAATTCCATTGGCACGGATACCGAACCCATTCTCACCGTGACGGAAGTTGTGGAGCTCCTCGACGAGACTCCCGGTGATTCTTCGGGTCGTTACCCCGGCATGAAGCCGGTCACTGACGACCAGCGCTCTTCCAACTCCCTCTCGGAGTAAATGCGTTCAGGTCGAATGACCTTATCTTCTGCCACAAAGTAGAAGGCGGCAGTGATGTTCTCTTCGGGAACTCCGGACCACCGTGCATACGCCATTCGATACAGCGCAAGCTGAAACTGTTTGAGTTCCAGATCAGCTGCATCCTTGGGCGCTTTGCCCGTTTTCCAGTCGACGATTTCGAAACGTGTTCCGTGTGAACCTTCAATTTCATAGATTGCGTCGATCTTGCAAATCACCACGCTGTTTCCGAAGGGAACGTTGACTTCGAGCTCTATCGCGACGGGTTTGCGGTGTGCCCATTCACTCTGCTCAAAGGTTGCTTTGAGCGCCTGAAGTGTCTGTTCATCTCCGGCAACACGTGAATCGGGATCCCTTCCATCAAGTTCACCGGGATGCGCATCGAGAACCTCGAGGTGTGAGCTGATCTGTGAACGTTCTTCCACCCAGGAGTGGAACAGCGTCCCCAGTGCTGTGGCGCGATAGGGGCGCTCGGGCAGGGGCCTGCGAAGCGCCTTGGCGACTGCTTCTGGGTTGTCAATAAAATCTTTGAAGCGAGAGGCAGGGATGCGCTCGGGCAGTGGAATGAGCAGGTCTTCGCGGCCACGACGTGCTCGTTCAGCCAAAAGAAGTTCTATCTCGGCATCCCAGGGCGTCTCGAATCCAGGGTCGGCGAGATACACAGCCTCGGCGGCACAGTGCACAACATCTCTCCGTGTGCCCAGTGGGTCCAGTGGCCACTGAACGAGTTCTTCGTTGTCCCCCAGGGGGTTTGCTGAATTATGCGGCGCGTCGGGGATCTGTGAACCGACCACTCCCGCAGCACAAAGCTCCTGCACGAAAACACCCACAGGTCGTGGCGACACTTGAGAAGCCCAGAAAGATGCCGACAGTAGCAGGCTCTGCTTGGCGCGGGTAATGGCAACGTAGGCCAATCTTCGTTGTTCATCGTCATAGCGTTGACGAACAGCTTCCCGAAATTCTTCATACTGTGCAGCCAGCTCAACCTGCGTAGTGGCAGCACGCCAGTTGAACGCGGGCAAATGGGCAGCATCTCCCCGGAAAGGGAACGGGAGCCGGCCAAAGCCCAACCACGTTTCTGCTCGGGTGCGATCGCCGGGCAGTTCGTCTTTGACCATGCGGGGAATGGTCACAACGTCCCATTCCAAGCCTTTCGAGCCGTGGATGGTCATGATTTGAACTGTTCCTGGCTCGGCAGGAGCGGACTGCGGGCTCAGGCGCTCCCGGCGTTCTGCTTCACGCAACCAGGAAAGGAAACCGCCCAGAGTGGCACGATCTTCGCCATCCACATAAGCCGACAGCGGCTCCATGAACGCTTCCAGGCTCGACAACGCCGTGGCTGCCGATTCGTTCGCCACAGCTTCAATATCGAGCAAGAGCTCTTGTTGAACAATCGTGACCAGTTCCCGAAGGTCGACACCCACGCGGCGGCGCAGCAGAGCCAGCTGCTCCCCTGCTTTTTTGAGACGGCTCAGCCCAATGGCGGAGATTCGTTCCAGCGCACGGTGTGAATCGGGGGCGGTCACAACAAAGTCGAGTGCATCCACCAAAGAGGCGCCATCTTCAGAGAGCACTGAGTTCTTGAGGGCAGACCGGACTTCATCGGTTAGTTTTTGTTGGCGGTGATCACGTTCGGAGATCCACCGCGCGACGGCGTTCAATCCGACGATATCTTTCGGAGCTATCGCCCAGCGAGCTCCGGTGAGCAGGCGCACCAATTCAGAATCTGCAGTGGCATCGTGCAGGACGCGAAGGGTACACACCAGATCCACAATCACGGGTTCATCGAGCAAACCACCTAAACCAACCACGTGGTAGCGCACACCCTGGGCCTCGAGTGCTCTCTTGAACGGCTCTATGCCCTTGAGTGAGCGGCACAGCAGTGCAGCTGTGGTGGAGTCGGAAACTCTCTCCGAGAGCCAGTGCGCGACTGCTGAGGCCTCCTCGAGGATTGTCTCGGCCACGACGAGCTCCAGCTCACCTTGCCCAGCACCCTCGCGGGAATGGAGCTGTTCCACGGGGATGCGGGTTTTGGCGGTCAGCGGAGTAACGAGGACATTGGCTGCGTTCAGAACAGAAACAGGATTGCGCCAACTTGTCGAAAGCGAATAGGTCGGAGTGGAGTCAACTCCGGAACCAAAGGCGGCACCAAATTGTTCGATGTTGTCCGCAGAGGCGCCGCGCCAGCCATAAATCGACTGGTGGGGATCTCCCACGGCCATGACAGGTGTGGAAGAGAACAGAAGAGACAACAACTGGGTTTGCACCACGGAAGTATCTTGGTATTCATCGAGCAAAATGACTTTGAACTGGCTTCGGAAATCCGCCACAACGCTGTCATAGCGTTGACAGATTTCCAGAGCTAACGCGACCTGGTCGCTGTATTCAATGAGGCCCTGTCGGCGCTTTGCGGCAGCAAATTCGATAGCGAGATCGGCCAGCACAGGAAGGGTCGTTCCCACTTCACGGGCCTTCAGCCACGAATCGACCGGGGAGGTTTTCTTAGAGCCTGGGTCAATGGGCATATTGACAGTGTGTGCGTCGAGCTCACGTGCATACGAGGCCACTTGCGCCGGGTCTGCCACGTTGTCTGCCAGAGCACGTGATAACCGCAGAATTGCCTCGGTGAGCACGTCGAGGCTCTTGTCCATATCTGCGAGCGCATCCCCGGTACCTTCACGGGCAATGGTTCGGGCTAGTTGCCATGCGGCAGCCTCTCCCAGAACAGTGGCATCCGGATCCCGGCCAATCAACACGGCGTATTGGGAGTAAATCCGATTCGCAAAAGAGTTATAAGTCGTGACGGTGGCCTGGTCGAGTTCATCGAGATCAAGGGGAACAACCTTCTTCTCCACCAGAGTGGCCACACGGTGACGAATACGTTCGCCCAGTTCACCGGCAGCCTTGCGTGTGAAGGTCATACCCAGGATTTCTTCCACACGAACGAGACCATTTGCAACTAACCACACGACACGATTCGCCATCGTTTCGGTCTTTCCACTGCCGGCCCCGGCGATCACCAATGCGGGCTCGAGTGGAGCTTCAATAATGCGTTGTTGTTCTTCGGTGGGGTCTGGCAATCCCAATGCACGGGCTAATTCGAGTGCGCTAATCTGAACGGTCATGAGGAGCTCACCGCCGGTGCGGTGTGGATGCGGAACTCATAGCGCGAGTGAGGATCGCCTTTTTCTTCCTGAATAACCAGTGGCGCAGAAAAAGAATGTCCAGCCATACCGGCAGCGGCTGCCTCAATGCGCTCTCGGATACTCGCAAGCGCTTCTTCGTCGTAGGTATCTTGGATGATCTCTCGATAGAGCTTGCCGCGCACGCCGTTCGTGACGTAGAGCAGCTTTGCCCCGCCTGGTGTTGCCCCTTCAGGCACTTCTTCGAGAGCACCCTCGGCAACAGCCAGCTGATAGCAGGCCAGTTGTGCATGCTCAGGAACATCTTTAGCGGCAGGAAAATACTTCCCTGTTTTCAAATCGACAATGACAACGTGACCGAGCACATCCTGCTCGATGCGGTCAATATATCCCCGCACGGTGGCATGCCCCATCTCCAGGGTGAATCCGCCCTCTGAAGCCAAAAGGGTTTTCCCCTCATTTCTGAAATTCTGTAAATACTCCGAGAGGGCAGCAACCATTTTGCGCACCCGGCGACGTTCACCTTCGCTGAGCCACGGGGCATCAAAGCTCAATTCATGCCATCGCGCGTCAACGGCTTGCCAGAGCGTATCCGCATCTAGGGGGGCCTCGGCGTCCGCGCTGGCATCTTCCATGACGGCGTGCACGATGGTGCCAATACCTTGCGCGGAGGTAGACGTTCTTCCCACAACCGATTCAATGAACCAGGCCAGCTGGTTCTTCTCCCACGTTTCCAGACGCGAGGGAGAGACTGAAACCTGCGCGTCTGGCACGGTGAGATCAACCACAGGCTCAGATGTGGAAGGTTCCATCATGCCGTACCACTGCGTGGGAGCTGCGCCGGGCACCTCCGCTGCCGTGAGTTTCGCGAGGGCAGCAGCCACTGTGGGGTCTGGTGTTGCACCTGGTCGCAGGGACAAGGTGAGAGCCCGGCGGAGCGATCCCACGAGACCGCGCAAAGTGAGGGGATACTCTGCCAGGCGGGATGGTGCGGATGCCCTCTTTTCTGCTGGAGCGACAAAAGCGTGAGCGCGGCGCACGAACGCAGAGGGCAGAGTGTCATCGTTGGCCGTTGCCGTGACGATGACATGTGAAGTGGCTCGGGATACTGCGAGTGCAAACATTCGAAGCTCGTCTTCGAGGACCTCCTTGCGGGCGGCCGCGAAATCCTGACTCATTCCCACGGTCTCCGTGGACAGTTCTTGCGCATGGAGAAGAGAACCCCGAGGTCGCAGATTAGGCCACACGTTCTCTTGCACGGCAGCGAGAGCAACCACTTCGAACTCTATTCCGATTAGAGCGGAAGGGGTGCAGACCAACACAGCTTCAGCCTGCGCCTGAGGTGCCAGGGTGTCCTCGGGCACATCAGCTTCTAAGAGTTCTGCGATGTATTCAGCGGCCGGGCGATCAGGAAACCGTTCCACATAACGCTTGGCAGAAGTGAACAGTGCCATGACACCATCGAGGTTGCGGTTGGCATCATCCGCGACGAGTCCTGAACTCAGAGCATCCTTGCCCCAGGTTTTTGCCAATCCACTGCGATCCCATGCGGTCCACAACAACTCTTCAATTGAATGCCCTGCGGCACTTTCTCGGGAAAGTTGGGCCAGGGTCTGAGCGAAATGTGCCGCGCGACGGGCCGGAGCAAAATCTAGGGTGAGGAGATCTCCCGGGCTGGTCAACGCAGCTGTCAGCAGTTCTTCTCCGGTTCGCACTCCGCCCTGAGCAAGTTCATCATGGCGCAAAGCTTGTCGAAGCCGCCGCAGGTCCAACACCGTCAACCCCACCATGGGACTTTGCAGGAGGTCGTGAGCTACAGCGGGAGTTAATTCCATCCGCCCCATGGCCACCGCAATAGCAGCGATGAGATCCAGTGCAGCGGGATGCTCTTTGAGGGAACGTTCGGACAAGAGCGTTCTCGTGGGTACTTCGGCCACCGCTAATGCGCGGGCGATCTGAGGTACGAGGGAACTTGTGCGAACGACGACAACCATCTGGGACCATGACATTCCACGCAGAATGTGGTGTTCCCTCAAGGAACGAGCAAGTGCCGTGGTTTCAGAAACCCGTGAACCACGTTCACATACCTCGATGGGAATATATTCTGCATCAGGGACAGTAGAAACAGCTCTGCGCTGTTGCCCCGCGTGGGCAGAACCCATTTCGGTAACTTTACTGACGAGGGCGCGAAGTGCCGGGCCATGGCGATACACCTGGGGCAAGACAAACGTGGTAGTTCGAGTTGGATCGATTCCGATTTCCGTAGCAAAACGTCCCAAAAACTGTGGCACTGCGCCCCGGAAACTGGTCGACGTGATGTCGGGATCGCCCGCGACAACGATGGGAACGCCTCGAGTTGCAAAGGCCCTCAGCATTCGAATAGCACCCTGAGTGATTTCTTGCGCGTCATCCACCACCACAAGTTGGACATCGGGCATCACCTGAGGATCTCGCAATGCGGTGGCACCCACAGCCAACAATTCTGCCGAATCGAAGGACGTGGCTCTGAGGCTGGCGATCACCGTACGATATTCTTCCCAGAATTGCGCTGCCGCTCCCCATTCGGGGTGTTCACGGAGGAGTCCTTGGTCACGAAGTTGGGCTGGGCCCCACCCACATTCTGTGGCCCGCGCAAAGAGATCACGGAGTTCACTGCGAAAAGCGCGGCGAGATCGCACTTCGGGCACGAGCGGGTCAGGCCACAGCGGACCTGTGCCATCTGCGAGGTGGCCGGCGAGGAGTTCTGAGATGATGCTGTCTTGCTCGCTACCTGTCAGCAATCGTGGCTGTTCGTCACCGTGGGCATAGGCCTGTGCCTGTGCAAGTGCAAAGGCGAGCGAACCTGGAGTGCGCGCGAGGGCACCATTGGTGGGAATTCCCAGCCGCAGCGCCAGCGCAGTGCGCAGGCGCCCCGCGGCCACACGGTGTGGGGTCAAGACCACAATGTTGTCAGGATTGACACCTGCAGCAACACGTGTGGCTACGAGCTCAATCAGAAGCCGGGTTTTACCTGAACCAGGAGCACCAATAATGGCGGCCGAGGCATCGAGAGGCAGGGCTAGGATCTGTTGCTGAATCTCGTCCGGAGTCCAGGCAGGCAGGTGCGTACGTTCACGCTCAACAAACCCCGCTTTAGCCACGATTCCACGTTACTGGGAACCACCGACAGCCCCGAGGAAGCCAGCGGTGCGCGGGACTAATCGCTGTCGTGTTCGTGCAACATGGCGTTCTTTTCCCATTCATTCATGAGGTGGGAAATAGCGTCATGGAAGCGCTGCGTGGGCACGCCTGGAGAGATGTCCCCAAAATAGTGGGTGCACCACCGATCCAGACGTGCCTGTGCTTCGGGATCATGTTCGAGCTGATCAATGAGGGAGACGATCTTGCCTGCGTCGGCCGCCTGCAGCCATTCACAATCGCTGAGGTAACCACCCGTGTCGATTTCTGCCCCTGGGTTGACCGGCTTGGTAATGATCAGTGGCTTTCCTGCCGCCAGACGGTCGTACACCATGGCCGAAATATCCACGATGGCCATATCCGCTACTGAGAGTTGCCACCCGAGCTCTGCTCCCTCATCGACAACGTGGTGAGCGCTGCGGTCATGAGCATTTGCCCGACGCAGCAGTGACTTAATCTGGTCGTTGGCTTCGCCATATTCAAAATCAACGGCCCCGCTTCGGGGGTGGGGACGGTAGATCACACGGTGACGACCGGTGGCAATAAGTGCTTCCACCAGTGCAAGCCCGTGTGTGGCCACCGAGCCGTAGGCCGCGGCCGCACGGTCACCTTCCCAGGTGGGTGCATAGAGCACCACTTCCCGTTCGTCCGGTTCAAAAGGAATCGTTCCGGTGTAGTGATCTGCTTGCGGACGCCCAATAGGAATCGCACGCTTGTTAAAGTCGTAATCCCAGAGAACCTTGCCGAGACGTTCACGAGCGGCTTGCCCGGCAATCAAACTGTAGTCATAGGCCTTGAACTGGTTCGTGGTCATGTACATCTTGTCCGATTCACCATGGTTGATGAAAACGTGGAATCTAGATCCGTAGCGGAACATTTGGAAGTTCCGGGTGTTCTGGTTGACGTAGAGAATAATTTGCAGATCTTGCTCTGCGATGAAGTATTCAAGGTCCACAACTGTGCGCACGAAAGCAACCGGAAGTGGCGATTCATCCAGCAGCTTAAGCGCGCCGAGGGTATTTCTACTCAGAATGACAACCGGCCAGGTTTTGGCAAGAACCTCGAGCGGTTTGTACCACTGCCGCACCTGATACATGTTGACTTCACCATCAGCGAAGTAGACACCAATCTTGAACTGGTGGGGCACAAATGCGGGTTGATCATGTAACTTACGTGAAAGTTCACGCCGCTTCAGTCGTGCTTTCAGGGCATTCGAGACCAACGTACTGGCCGACCTGGCATCTTGAAACAAACCCATAACTTTTAGCCTAACTTGATGAGAAAAATGTTCGTGTCCCCCTGAACGCGAACTAAAGAATCGGGAAACGACCCGCTGAGGTCATGCGCGCCACGGTCTTCCAGCTCATGCCCACTCGGCCCCCCGGGTTCTGCGCCCAGCCTTGCCCCCACCCTCGGAGCCACGAGCCAAGCCCAGTTCCGCCGGTGCGAATGGAGCGCACGAGCTGAACTCCTGTCCAGGACAACACATAAAACGGAACCAGAATCCAGGGAAGATTTCGTTTGGCTAGCCAGACCCTGTTGCGGGCATTGAGACGGTAGTACTCTGCGTGCCTCGTGGGAGAGGTAACCGGGTGCTGCACCACGAGTTCACCGTCATACCAAACCGTTTTTCCTGTGTTCCATACTCGCCAGGCGAGCTCGATACCCTCATGCGCGTAAAAGTAGGGATCTCCCCATCCGCCGATGGCGTCACACACTGCCCGAGGCATCACCACGGCTGCCTCGAGCACCGAGAAGACAAAACTCGAGTGCGTTGCCTCACCTTTACGGAGACGAGGAATCCAGCGTCGGGGGGTTTGCCCGCCGAGTGGATCGGCAATGCGGGGCTGGAGCAATCCCACGTTTTCGTTTGTAACAAATTTCGCGACGGCATGGGAAAGGAAAAGGGGATCCGGAATGAGCGCATCGTCATCGAGGAAGAACAGGTACTCCCCCGTCACCGCAGGAATTCCCGCATTACGGCCGGCAGGAATACCGAGGTTTTCAGGGAGATACACGCCCTTTACCCCCGCGGGCAGCGGCTCTGGCTTCCAGCCGTTACCTACCACCACCACATCAAGACTGACCAGCTGTTGCGCCAGAACGCTGTGGAGCGCTCGAGAAAGATCCTCGGGGCGAGAACCCATAGTCAGCACCACCACACCCACGGTTGGTTTGTTGTTGAACATCACGCTACGCAGGACGAACGCGAGAGCTGGTCATGATGGCCACGAAGTGACCAACCAGGGCCAGCAGTGACAGCGGGAGCAAAAGTGCAACGAGCACTTGACTGATTTCCAGTTGACCTACGAAAAGTCCAACTACTGCGGCAAGAAAGGAAATGATGGTCAGTTCAACCGAGTGATAAATCCTGTGGAAGGGGAAGAAGCGCGCCAGGCGGCGAAGTTTCGCCACGACACCCGGGCGGGGCGCATTCGCTCCCTTTGCATCAGCCAACTTGGGCAGGTCAGACATAGCGCGAGCCACACGAACCAAATCGTTTAATGCCTTGTTCCAGATAATGACGATGGAGAGGAATGCACCGAGTGCAACCCAGAACCAGTCAATCTCTGTTCCCCCCTGAGCAAAACCGGCGGCGCGCAGACCCAAGGCAACAGGAATGAGGCCCTCGGTTGTGTAGTGCCCTACGGCATCGAGGAAGTGCCCGGCAGGACTCTTCGTCTTTCTCCAGCGTGCGACTTCACCATCACAGCAGTCGATCAGCATTTGCAACTGCCCCAGAATCAACGCCAACACGGGGCCCCAAATTCCGGGGATCAACAAGGCCGCAGCGGCGGCCCAGCCCGTGAAAATCATGAGTGCGGTGACCCCGTTGGCGGAGATGGGGGTTTTAAGAAGTAACCAGGTCACGTACGGCGATAAATCACGCAGATAAAGATGGGCGACCCAGTGCTCAGCATTGGCACGGGTTCGCACTTCTGGGGGCTGTGTCACTGCACGCAACTGTGCGAGAGAGGTCGGTTTTTCCACCGTTTACCTTCCGCTCTGTCCGGCAATGTTCGAGGTGAGTCTGGTGTAACTCATGATGAAACCTACACCCCATGCGAAGTGAATACAGGGAAGCACGAGGGGGAACCACGCAGCCCCCTTGGCGCCCATTCCGCGCCCATAGACAGTCGTGGAAAGAAGAACGAAGATGACATAAGTTGCGGGAATAATCCAGCCCATGAGTGCCCAGGCAGGGCTTCCGTTCGCCAGTTGCACTACTCCACCGAGACCGAATAGCGCACCAATCAATGTGGCCATCACCATCACGGGAGGGATGAAGTAGCGCACACCACTGCCGAAACGGCGCGAGAGCTCCCCGCGCCACAGACCTGTGGAATACATCTGCTTCACGAGCGCCTTCACAGAAGTTCTGGGGCGATAGAGAACTTTCAGGCGGGGGGTAAACCACACCAAGCCTCCGGCGTCACGGAAGCGACGGTTGAGTTCCCAGTCCTGGCCACGACGAATCTCTTCGTTAAACAACCCCACAGCAAGGAGGCTCTCACGATTGAATACCCCGAGATACACAGTGTCCACTGGACCTTCTTTGCCACCCACGTGGAAGGGTGTTCCACCCAAACCCACTTTGGTGTCATAGGCCCGCGCCACAGCGCGCTCAAAGGGCGAGGTACCCTGGGCATCCATGATTCCGCCGACATTGTCTGCTTGGGTGCGCAGCAACGTTTCAACGGCGATGCTGGCGTAGTCCTGGGGAAGAACAGAATGGGCATCCACACGAATAACGATGGGATATTGCGAAGCACGGATAGCAAGGTTCATGCCGACCGGCGTCGCGGCGGCAGGGTTATCGACCCACTTGATGCGCTGATCTTCGCTAGACATCTGATGCACCAGCTCCGAAGTGCCATCTGAACTGGGCCCGAGTGCGAGCGTGACCTCCATGGGGCCTGTGTAGTCCTGCTCCAGCAAACTGGCCACCGCGGCACGAATATGGGTGACTTCGTTGAGTACAGGCATCACATAAGAAACACCCGGGAGGGGCGTTGCCGAGATAGGCGCGGAGCCGAGTGCAGACATAGAGTCCTTGTGAATGAAGGCCGGCTTCTAGGTTACCAAGAGCCGGCCCTTCACAGGCTTACTTCAGCGTGCCGAGTGTGACCTTAACTGTCTGGCTCTCTCCGCCACGATTCACCACGATAGTGGCAGATGAACCACCTGCAGCTGTTCGAACCTGGGCCGTGAGGTCATTTGCATCAGTTATGCGCACACCGTTGAACTGGGTGACGATGTCACCCTTCTTGATTCCAGCGTTGGCAGCAGCGCCATCCTTGACAGCTTCTTCAATGAAGGCACCCACTGCGGTGCTACCTTCCTTGGCAGCGGCATCGGAAACCTGAGCACCGAGAAGGCCATGAGTTGCAGCCTGGTTGGCAATGAGCTCAGCGGAGACTCGCTTCGCCAGATTCGACGGCAGGGCAAAGCCCACACCAATACTTCCCGAACCCTCTGAAGATCCTGCACTGGCGATCGCCACGTTGATACCGATGAGGCGACCCTGTGAATCCAACAGTGCACCGCCTGAGTTACCAGGGTTGATCGCAGCGTCGGTCTGAATGACGGGGATGGAGATCACGGCACCTTGGGTCTGTGTTTGAGTCTGACCTTGGCCAAAGTCGAAGTTGAAGGGGTTAGAGCCATCTGAACCTGGAGCTCCAGAGTCGGATCCGGAAGACTCAGGTACTGCAGAACTGGCAATCTGAATCGAACGGTTGAGTGCAGAAACAATGCCGGTGGTGACGGTGCCCGCCAGACCAAGTGGTGCACCCAACGCAATAGTGAGGTCACCCACGTTGAGCTTGGAAGAGTCAGCCCACTCAATCGGGGTGAAGGTGCCCTTTCCCTCGATCTTCAGAACGGCCATGTCGACGGTGGGATCGGTCCCGACAATCGAGGCAGGGTAGATATTCCCATCGTTGTCCTGAACAGTAATCGTGACGTCCGTGGCTGCGCCATCCATGGTGGCCACATGGTTATTGGTCAGCACATAACCCTCGGAGTTGAGAATCACACCCGACCCGGTTCCACCACCGGTGGAGCCGTTCACGGAGATTGTCACCACAGAGGGCGATGCTTTGGCCGCAACGGCTGTCACCGTCGACACCTCGTCAGTGTCGTTGATCGTGATGCCTTGAACGGCAGTAGTGGCCGAGGTGGTGCTGTTCTGGTTACTGAAGTAGATGGCCATTCCTGCACCGGAAACACCGCCTACCAGTGCGGCAGCTACGGCAACAGCAACGAGAGGCACGAGCTTGCTCTGTGTGTTCTTGCGAACCATGGCTGGGCCTGCAAACGTCTCCGGAACTACCTGCTCTGCCACCGGCGGCACTGGTGGCGCTGCACCATCACCCACGGGTGGGAAGTAGTACTCAGGAATTCCTTTGTCACTGTTCTCAGTCATCTGCTCATGCTCCTTTCAAGCCCCTTCAGCATTGCGGACGAATCTGGGGGAATCCTATGCTCTGGCTGAATGTTGTCTGAGTGTTTCATCACAGCATTGAGGCCAAGCATTTCTCAGGCTAACAGCGACTTCAGCGCCAAATAGTGTGCACGCTCAGTAGCGTCCAAATGCTCGATGGCATACCGCAACATTGTGCGAGGCATCACGGTTGCATACTCGTCGAGAAAGCGTCGCAGAACCCCACGATCACGCCGCCCAATTTCTCGCAGCATCCATCCCGTGGCCTTGTGAATGAGGTCGTGTGGATCACCGAGCAGATCTCGGCACAGTGTGAGTGTCGGCTCGAAAACATCCAATCGAATAAGTCCTCCGGTTAACATCACCGCAGTCCTGCGTTCCCAGAGATTTTCGGACCGAGCCAGCGAACTCAGTAACGCTTGGTAATCCTTGATCTGGAGTAAGTAGCTTCCGACATAGGGAGCGGACGTATCCACCAGATCCCAATTGTTCACACGTTCCTCTGTGACCAGCGTAAGAAGAAGGTGAAAGAGCTCTTCTTGTTGTTCACGATGTCGGGAACGCTTGAATTGATTGGCCAAGATTTGAACAGCACACAACCGGTGCTCGTGCAGGGGCGACTGAGCTAGTTCATAGATTTCGTCGGGTGAAAGATCTCTAAATCTCTTTCCCACCGACCGAACAACGGGCACTCTCACCCCGATGAACACATCGCCCTCGCCGTATTCACCTGGGCCGGTCTTGAAATACCGCTGTGAATGTTCAGCAATAACAGGATCACCCAACTCGTTGAGTTCTTCCTGGAGCTCGAGGACACGATTGCTGCTGTTGTTCACCACTCCACGCTAGCCCAGAGCCTTAAGGGCAGCTCCTCGCATCACGCGCAGTGATGCAATCACCCTTGGTTAAAACTGTGTCCGCGCTGAGAACCAGAACCAGAGATGTGGACGCATCGCGACTAAGAACTCCTGAAACAGAAGACCAGCCACCAGAACCTATTCGATACTCAACGCCATAACGGACGGTGACCGAAGCGGTGAATGTTCCTGCGTGATCAAACACGTGGCTGGTCGAAGTAGTCGAGAAGTCTGCCACTCCCAATTGTTCCCAGCGCGAACCACCCTGTGAGGTAGTTGTGGCCGTTCCATCTCCAAAACTCCACTCAAATGTGTGAGGAGTGAATCTCACCTCAGTCGCTTGACCAAACAAACCTCCAGAGACGACATGAGTAGACGAAGATGCAATGAAATTCACGGGTAATGCAACCACTCCCCAGCCAGCTGGTTGTGAGCTCAGGGAAATAGTTTGAGGTGAGAAGCTGGCTAGATCTGCCAGATCGATGGGGTCATAGACGACTTCAACGGGCGTGACCGGAGCGGGCACTGCAGGTGCTGCAGGTTTACAAACATTGTCGACCTTCAATAGCCCCATGCAGAACACATATCGCCAGGGTGAAACGATGGGGGCGGTAGTTCTCACCCCAGTTCGACGTACGACTGCCGGTGAGCTGTTGCCTGGTTGAACCACAGTCCTCCCAGGAGTAGTCGTTCTCGCCCAGACGTCTACGGTGTCGGTGTTGGTTTGGGCGCCGGTGCATGTGCCATACAGCGAGGACGAAGAAGAACAATTTGTAGGGATTGCGAAAGCAGCTTGCTCACTCAAAAAAGCGAAACTAATGGCTAATGCACTACCTAACAGAAGTTTTCGCCAACCCACGTTTCGCTCGATTCAATTTTGAAATTGGTTCCATCTTCAAGAGCAAAAGTCACCTGAAGTGGATATCGGTCAATGCGAGAAGGGCTCGTAACATCCGTGGAGGTCTTATCGAAAAGCCGAATTCTGGAATGGTCTATGCATAGATAAGTCGTGAGCTTGGATCCCGACTTAACTTGCATTGCAAAGTTGTCAAAAAAAGAGTTGCCTTCGGCATGCCAAGCATTATTTTCGATTACTTGAAATCCTGTAATTTCATCTTTCAGTAGTTCTGGTGAAACGTATGGCTCCATACGTTCAGGATTCACCCCGCCCTCCTGAGCAATGAGATCAGACATTGCCAAATACTCTGCATAAGCGCTCTGCGCAGCTTCAAGTGCTTCTTGTTCTGTCATCTCGATTGGCAGTACAGAAGATTCACTATTCTCCAGCGCGGGCTTTTCTGCAGGCTGCTGTGCGCACCCCACAATCCCGAACAGCACAACTGGTGCGATGAGTGTGGCGCTGAGCGCACTCTTGGAAATACCCATGCCGAGCAAGGTATCTGAGTCGAGTGGTCACTGGCAGGAGTTATCCACATCGCTTAAATGTCGAGTGGGAAGGACCCGAAGGCCCTTCCCACTCATACGAGGAGTATTCGGTGGTGTTAGCCGCCGAATGCTGCCTGGATCGGCGCAGCTACGAAGTAGAGCACGAAGCCCGCAGCAACAATCCAGAGCAGTGGATGAATTTCTTTTGCCTTGCCCGAGAATGCGCGGACGATAACCCAGGTGATGAACCCGATACCAATACCGTTTGCGATCGAGTAAGTGAAAGGCATGATGATGATCGTCAGGAAGGCAGGGAATGAAGTACTCCAGTCCTTCCAGTCGATGTCTACAACCTGAGCCATCATGAGTGCACCCACGATGACCAGTGCCGAAGCGCCAACCTCAATAGGAACAACAGAGGTCAGTGGAGTAAAGAACATCGCAACGAGGAACAGCACACCTGTGAAGACGGTGGCCAGACCCGTGCGAGCACCACCGGCAATACCTGAAGCCGACTCGATGTAGACGGTGTTGGAAGAGGTCGAGGTGAAACCACCAACAACAGCACCCGCACCTTCAACAACCAGTGCGGACTGCAGACGTGGGAAGTTTCCATCCTTGTCCGCAAGGCCAGCCTGCTTAGACAGACCTGTCATGGTTCCCATGGCGTCGAAGAAGTTCGAGAACACGAGGGTGAAGATCAGCATGATGGCAGCAAGTGCACCAATGCGACCGAAGGAACCGAAGAGGTCAACCTGACCAATGGTCGTGAAGTCAGGAAGAGCGAAGACGCTGGTTGGCAGGCCAGGAACGGTGGTGTCCCAACCGAAGGGAGTGACGAATTCACCCTTGACGAACTTGCCGCCTACCTTGAAAATCGCCTCGGCAATGATGGCGATCACGGTGGTGGAGATCAGACCGATCAGGATTGCAGCACGAACGCGCAATGCCATCAATACAGCAATGGTGAGAACACCAATGATGAAGATGGTGGTGGGGAGACCAATTCCGTGGTCCGTGCCCACACCCAAGTTCACGGGGACTGGACCAGCGTCATTGATGCGAACCAGACCACCGTCAACCAGACCGATGAATGCGATGAAAAGACCAATACCTACGGTGATGGCGGTCTTCAGTGCGGGAGGTACTGCGTTGAAGATCAGTCGTCGAAGACCAGTCAGCGCCAGGATGAGGATGATAATACCGTCGATGACGACGAGGCCCATGGCCTCCTGCCAGGTAACATCCTTGACGATGGTGACGGCCAGGAACGAGTTGATACCCAAACCAGCCGCGAGCGCGAAGGGCAGGCGTGCAACAAGACCAAAGGCGATGGTCAACACACCTGCGGCAAGTGCTGTTGCCGACGCAATTGCTACTTGGTTGGGTGCACCTCCGCCGATAACGTTGCCGTTAACGTCAGGGCTGAAAGCCAGAATGATGGGGTTCAGGATGATGATGTAAACCATCGTCATGAAGATGACAAGACCGCCACGGAATTCCGTACCAATCGTGGATCCACGTTTGGCGATTTGGAAGTAGCGATCAAGGGACGCTGCGAAGCCTGACTTTGGCTTCTCGGTGGTCGAAGACGACAAACCGATCTCCTTTTTGAGTAGGGATAAGGGAACTACGAGACTGACAATACCTTTTCTTAGAATTTGCTTAGAGTTTTCGTGCGGAAAGTCTTAAGCATGACTTGAAGTGCTATTCGGCACTTTTCACGAGAATTGCTCGTCATCTGCTTGTCGTAGCATGGAGCCATGACGCAGAATCTGCCTCCCAATGGTGTTGAACTTGAAGCCCAAGGCATCCACGCCGCCGCTCAGTTTCCCTCTCGTGCAGTCCGTGGCACGGTCATGGTGGATGGCTATGCCCTCGCCACAACACAGATTGAGGCAGTGGGAAAACCGCGTGGACAGGCTCTCCTCATCCCCGGATACACCAGCTCCGCAGACACGTTCAACTGCCTCCTCGAACCGCTGTCCCAGCGGGGATACTCCGTCACCGCGTTCTCTCAGCGGGGGCAAGCACTCTCTGCAGGACCCGACACGACAGATGGTTATTCCCTCGAACGCCTGGGTCAGGATGTGCACGACGTCATGGAGGAACTTCAGCTGGGGACGAATGTGCATCTCCTCGGCCACAGCTTTGGCGGAGTTGTCTCCACTGCCGCTGTACTGCGTGATCCCTCCCCTTTCGCCAGTTTGACGATGTGGAACTCAGGCCCTCGCACTATGGGTGGAGATCTGCTGGAACAGAGATACGGCCTCTTGGAACATGGTCCTCGTGCCTTCTATCTTGGGGTGCGCATGGCAGCAGGCCTGGACCCTGATGCCGACCTCAAAGGTGAACTCAACGTGATCGAGCAGTACTACTACGACCGCTTAATGAGCACGAACCCCGCACAGCTCGAGGCGGGAATCAACATTCTCATTGATCAACGTGATCGAACCGCCGAACTTGCGAACACAGGGCTCCCCGTTCTCGTCTCCCACGGCGCCAACGATGACGCCTGGCCGATCGAGATGCAACGCGAGATGGCCGAACAACTCGGAGCTGACTACTGGGTTATTGCCCACGCGGGACACTCTGCACACGCAGATCGCACACATGCCTCAGCTCAGCTCCTCGCCACCTTCTGGGACGAGCACTCGGCCTAAACCAGTTCGTGAATGACGAGGCTCACCAAAAAGCCAAGCGTCACCAACAGGCCCGTATAGTTGTGAGCTTTCCGGAATGCTTCCGGAATCATGGTGTCCGTGACCATCGCCAGCATGGCGCCAGCCGCTAAGGAAGTGATGAACCCTGTGGTTTCAGGCGTGGCATCTGCCAGGATCGTGAAACCAATCACACTGGAGAGCGCGGCGGCAAGAGCGATGCCGCCCCACAACGTGAAGACATACTTGGCAGACTTTCCTGCTGTTTTGAACTCTGCGGTACTGGAAAGACCTTCAGGGAAGTTCGAGATGGCCACGGCTACGAGGATAGGAATACTGACGCCCTGACCTCCGACCATGGACAAACCGAGGACCATAGATTCGGGCACACCGTCGAGCAGGGCTCCCACCGCAATACCGACGCCAGTTCCTGGATGCTCTCCCGTTCCACGGCGATTACGTGCGTTGCGGTAGTCGAGGAAGATATTGGTAAACACATAGACGAGGGCGCCGACAGAAAATCCAGCAATGGTGGGCCAGAGGCCCGCCTCGGCGATGGCTTCACCCACCAAGTCGAAGGCCAGTGCGGAGATGAGCACACCCGCGCCGAAGGCCATAATGCTGACCACGAGTTTGCCCGGAACGTTGACGAACCAGGCGATGAGTGCACCCACGAACAGCATGCCGCCGGCAAATAAGCCAGCCCCTGCTGCCGTGAGCACATCGAACATAACTACAGGCTAGGCGTATTGCGCAGCGATCGCGCGGTTCAAAATGTGAACCAGCGCATCGAGCTGGATCGAATCCTGCGATCCAGCTTCAATTTCTTCACCCTCAAGTGCTCGTGCAGCAAGGCCGCGTTTGCTATCGATGAGTTCAGCGATCTTGGCATCAATTGTTTGCGCTGCGATGATGCGCCATGCGGTAACCGGCATTTCTTGCCCGATACGGTGAACGCGGTCAATGGCCTGGGTCTGCTCTGCAGAAGTCCAGGACAATTCAGCGAGTACCACGTTAGAGGAAGCTTGCAGGTTCAAACCCACACCTGCTGCGGTGAGTGAACACACGGCAACCTGGACGGACTCGTCCTTGTTGAACGCGTCGATAGCTTCTTGGCGTGCGGCAGTGGTCTGGTCCCCACGAATAGAGACAGACGTGATGCCTTGCGCCGCAAAAGCGCGCTCTGCGGTGTCCATCACGTCGATGTGCTTGGCAAAGAAAACAACCTTGCCCACTGAACGTGCCAGCTGTGCTGCGTAGTCGGACGCAAGGCCAGCCTTGGCTTGTCCAATCTTGCGCACCATGGTGAAGACGTTCTCGCCCGTCTTTTGGCCCTTGGATTCGTCGAGTTCTTGTTGGGCCACCATGCGGATGAGTTCTGTCGTGGAGCCACGGAAGTTACCGGAGACAGAGAAGCGGTTGTAGCGCTCGAGCAGGCGCTTGGCCAACTCTGCCTCGGCGGCCTTGATCGAGTTGCCCAGTTCGTCATCGAGTTCAACAGGCAGATCCACCACGCGCTTGGCGGGGAGGTCCTTAGCCACATCAATCTTGCGTCGACGAACAATACCCATCGACACCACAGTGTCACGGGCGGCTGCATAAAAGGCTTGGTCTGCTGGGGTCAGGCCTGTTTCTTCCAGTTTGGCGGTGAGCTGGGCCGAAGGCTTCTCGCCGTCAATCCAGCCCAGGAACTTCCAGATAGCGCGGAAGTCGTCAATGTCGTTGATGAGCGGAGTACCCGTGAGTGCAATGCGGAGAGGGTTGTGACCGGGCGTGCGTGCCACAATTTTGTCCGCCAGCGCCAGTACGTGCTTGGAACGCTGCGAGGTGAGGTTCTTAATGAAGTGCGCTTCATCAACGACCATGCCTTTGAAGCCCATCTGTCCAATCCAGGACAGGTGACGGTCGAGTACTTCGTAGTTCACGATGAACACATCGGCGAAAGCGTCCACATCTGTTCCATCACCGTGGATCACGGTGGCCTTGCGGCCTGGAATCCAGCGTTCAACTTCTCGTGCCCAGTTCATCTTCACCACGTTAGGAACGATGGCAAGCAAGGGGAAAGCATTGGCGACGGAAGCGGCAATGAGGCTTTGTGCAGTTTTACCCAAACCAGGCTCATCGGCCAGCAGGAAAGTACGGTGACCCTCGCGCACACTTTCAATGAAGCGGACCTGGTGCGGCATGAGCTCTCGGCCCTGCGGAGAGAAACGGTCATAACGGGGCACTGCCGGCATCTCCATGCAGGCTGATCCACCACCGGCGCCGGTTTCAAAAGACTTGAACAAAGGACCCAACAGTTCCCAGTTCGACAAACGCATGACGGGAATAGATCCCGTGACGGGCTGACTGAAGTCTGGCTCTAAGAAGGGGGTCGACTTCAAGCGTGCCTTGACTGAAACGGGAAGGACCTGCTTCTCAGCAAGCTCGGGAGCAAACTCCTGAACAGGCTTGACGACCTCGGTGGTGATAATAAGGTCTTCAGGGTTAATTTCTGCGCCCGATTCAACCAACCAGTCACGTCGCATTTTCTGCGCAACAGGGCTGGTGGCGTGGTCGACCTCGAGAAGCTGAATCAGTGAGGTATCCCGGGCTGCCGTCTTCGCCAGAATCGTGGCCACGCCATCTAAGCGCTTGAGCTGTTCTGCCCGAGATACATCAGTCAGGGTGGTGTCGGTTTTGACGCGGGCGCGCTCTTCGCGCACGAGGAAGGCGATGACCTGGAACTTCGTCCGGTTGGTGGGTCCGACCTTCTTACCGGTTTGAGCTTTAGCTTCTACCTCTCGAACCTTGCGGGCGAGGATAGGAATCAACCCCGAATTATCGAGGGTGTTACGACGAGTGCCTGTACGGGCCACTTGGTCTCCATGACTAACGAAACGACGACATCCCCCTCCGAGCAGAAATGCCCGAACTGTGATGCCCCAAACTGCACCTCACCCGAGTAGGTCACGCATCACGCATAAGCGCCGGCGACGAGAAAACGGGGATGTGGTGCGTCTTAACTCTACTACTTCGGAGCGGGTGTCTTAATCATGAAGCCGCCGAGGAAGAATATGGCAGCGGCAAAAGTCTGCACGAGCATCCACCACTGAATTCCGGGGGTGAATCCATCGGTCAGACGGAAGATGGGATTCCAGAACACAGCGATGGCAACAAAGAGGGGAAGGAAGATCCATTTCTTCTTATCCACGGATTGCCACGAGAACACCACCATGATGGCCGCAAGAATACTGATCGCGAAGAGTACGGTGATGTACCACTCGGACTCATAGACGCCCATGCCAATAAACATGGCAATGACGCCGGCAAGACCGGGAACTATTCCCGGACGAATGTACTCAGGCTGCTGTTGCTTCTTTGTGGCCACGGGACAAGTTTAGCGGCGACGCATCCGGTCGGCTTCCGGGCAATCAAAGGGGTCACGTGCTGCAAGTCCCACCTTGTTGAGGTAGTCCACCACGATGGCGTAGGAATGCAGCAACGTTGTCTGTGTGTAGTTAATGTCTTCGGTCCGGCAGTGTTCTTGCACAAGCTTGCTGGCACGCTTGAGATGAGGCCGAGACATGCTGGGGAACAAGTGGTGTTCAATTTGGTAATTGAGTCCACCCATCAGCGCGGTGGTCCCACGGCCTGTGATGTTGCGTGAGGTCAGAACCTGCTTGTTCAGGAAGTCCACACGAGCAGTTTTCGGAATCAAGGGCATGCCTTTGTGGTTGGGTGCAAAGGATGCCCCCATGTACACACCAAACACAGCGAGCTGAACTCCCAGGAACGCAAATGCCAACCCGAGAGGAAGCACCCAGAAGATGATTGCAACATAGACGCTGAGTCGCAAAGCAATCAGGCTCAATTCCACGGCACGACCTTCAAGACGTTCTTTCCGGAAGAGGGTTGCGATGGAGCGGAAGTGAAGATTGATGCCCTCGAGGGTGAGGAGGGGGAAAAAGAGGTATCCCTGGCGTTGGGTCATCCATCGCAGCATGCCCTTTTGTTTGCTGGCGTCTTCTTCGGTGAAAGAAATGGTGTCCCAGGCGATATCTGGATCTTTCCCCACAGTGTTGGGGTTTCCGTGGTGACGTGTGTGCTTGGTCATCCACCAGGCATAGGAGATACCTACGACTGCCGTTGCCAGAATCCGACCAATCCAGTCGTTGACCTTGCCAGATTTGAACACCGCACGGTGCGAAGCCTCATGAGTGATGAAGGCGAACTGGGTCAGCAAAATGCCGAGACCACCTGCGATGAGCAGCTGGAACCAGGAATCCCCGATCAACACAAAACCGGTGATGAGGCCACCCAGCGCCAGGCTCAAACCAACGAACAGCCAGATATAGAAAGCCGGCGAGCGCTTGAGCAATCCTGCATCGGTGACCGACTTCAACAAGGCCGAATAGGTACTCGTCATCGGCCGGCGAGAAGGGTCTTTCCGCTCTGTCAAACGGATAGGACCAAGGGTAGAGCTCAGCGTCATTTTCGCCACTTCTGAAAAGTCAGGTCGACTTCACAGCCGGCGAGATATTGCGTAATGCAGTTAAGTCAATCTATCGTGCGAACCTGCGAAGACGCAGTGAATTGAGCACGACGAACAAACTCGAGAAGGCCATGGCGGCACCGGCGATCATGGGATTAAGAAATCCCAGCGCAGCTAAGGGGATAGCGGCCACGTTGTAGGCGAAAGCCCAGAACAAATTCCCTCGAATAATGCCTAGTGTCCGGCGCGCCAGACGGAGCGAATCCACTGCGGCACTGAGAGTGCCCCGCACCAGCGTGATGTCACTAGCCGCAATCGCCACATCCGTGCCGGTTCCCATTGCAATACCCAGATCAGCCTGAGCTAAGGCTGCAGCATCGTTGACGCCATCGCCCACCATGGCCACACGGTGACCTTGGGACTGGAGCTCCATAATCCGTGCAATCTTGTGTTCTGGACTGGCCCCTGCAATGACCTGCGTAATACCAACCTGCGCAGCAATCGACTGTGCGGCGTCCTCATGATCTCCCGTCAGGAGAAACACATCTAGTCCCAGGGCGCGGAGTTCGGCGATGGCGAGCGCCGAGTCTGGCTTGATGGTGTCGGAAACTTCGACAACCATGCGGACATGATCATCCCACCCTGCCAATACTGCAGTTGCACCGTGTGACCGGGCAGTCTGCACTGCGGCGTGCATTTCCACACCGAGAGAAAGTTTCTGGCTCTGCATCCACGCCTCGGTCCCCACGACAACATCGTGACCTGAGACAGTGCCTCGAACCCCCTGACCAGCGGTAGAGCGGAAATGCTCAACCTCGAGCAGGATGTCTTGATCTGCCTCTCTCACAATGGCTTTCGCAATGGGGTGTTCAGAACGTGCCTCCACGGCTGCAACGAGCGCACGAGCTGTCAATCCCTCTGTCCCCGGAGCCAGCGTTACCTCCGTCACACTCATGACCCCGGTCGTCACCGTGCCCGTTTTGTCCACCACGATGGTGTCGATGTGCGAGGAGCTTTCGATGGCGTCTGGTCCTGAAATGATGATCCCCAACTGCGCAGCGCGACCTGTACCCACCAACAGGGCAACAGGTGTGGCCAGACCGAGTGCACACGGACAGGCAATGACGAGAACGGCGATGGCGGCTGTGGCACCGGCAGCAGCTCCCCCACCCAGCAGTATCCAAGACACAAGTGTGACCAGCGCAATGCCCATCACGATGGGAACAAATACAGCAGAAATACGGTCTGCGAGCTTTTGCACGGCGGCTTTATGGAGCTGTGCGTCCTCCACAAGTGCAGCTAACTGTGCTATCCGAGTGTTACGGCCGACCTCGGTGGCTCGGATAGTGAGCTGCCCATCCAACACGATGGTTGATCCTGTGACACGAGATTCAGCTGCCACGTCAACCGGCAGTGATTCACCTGTCAGGGCACTTTCATCAACCGCTGCTTCACCGTCGACAACAACTCCGTCCGTCGGGATGATTTCTCCCGGGCGAACAATGAACACATCGCCGACTGCCAGGGACTGAGCTGGAATGAGCTCCTCAACCCCGGAAATAATGACGCGAGCCTCGGTGGCCTTCAGCTCTCCCAGTGCACGAAGGGCTGCCCCGGCACTGCGCTGGGAACGCTCTTCGAGATATCGGCCTAACAACAGAAAAGTGGTGACACCTGCAGCAGCTTCGAGATAAATGTTGTGGGTGGGGTCTGCTTGCCACGCGAACAGCTCCATGTCATGGCTCATCCCCACCATGCCTGCTTCACCAAAGAAAAGGGCATAAAGCGACCAGCTATACGCGGCGAAGGTTCCCATGGTGATGAGGGTGTCCATGGTGAGGGTGCCATGGCGAAGATTGATAAATGTCGCCCGGTGGAAGGGGTAGCCACACCAGAACACGACGGGCGTAGCCAGCAACAGAGAGATCCACTGCCAATAATCAAACTGCCACGCGGGAACCATAGCGAGAACAATGACGGGAACGCTCAGCACGATTGAAATAATCAAACGCTCGAGCAGACTTACTTTTCCCGCGCCAGCGTGCTCATGTTCCGAAGCACTGTGTGCGCTCGTGGGCAAAATGGCCGAGTAACCCAGCTTCGTCACTTGCGCAACCAGAGCTGTTTCGGGCGTATTTGATGGAAATTCGACCTTGGCGCTCTGTGTCGCCAGGTTCACAGAAGCGTGAACACCCGGGAGTTCATTGAGGCTTTTTTCAACTCGAGCCACACAGCTCGAACATGTCATTCCCTCAATACCGAGAACTATCGTCGAGGTGGTCTGATCTGCCATGGCATCCTCATTCCTGTGCTCGATATAACGCTCGTCAGCCCCAGAATATTCCTTTCCGCGCACAAAAATGCCGCCCGGTGTGGGGCGGCATTTCTGCGGGGGCTTTAGTTCGTTGTGGACGGGGTTGGTGCTGTGGTGTTGTACCCCTCAGGAATGATGTCCTCACCGTTCTCATCGTGTTCGTGAGGAACGTTACCGGGCATGGAGCCATCAGCTTCCAGGCCGCCCTTCATCGGACCACCTGGCTTGTGTTCACCCTTGGGGCCGTGCTGACCACCTTCGCGTGGACCGTCATCGTCCATGTCGCCCATGTGTGCTTGGGGGCCTGCCTGACCAACCTGTCCGACCTGACCCATGGGTGGAGGGCCGGAATGGGCTACGGCGTTCGCGGTTGCAACACCGGCGCCAAAAATACCGGCGAGCAATGCCACACCGGCGGCGGAGATGCCAATGATGGCTCCAGTGCCGAGGCTGCGCTTGCGAGCGGAAGCAATCGGGGTTACAGCTGCGTCGGCTTCAGTTGCGGCAGCTTCTGTCTCCGGAGTTGGGGTGTACTCAGCAGGAGCCTGAGTTGCCTCTGCGTTGTCGAGGTTCTCGGTGTTGTCGTCTTTAGGCATCTGCATGCCTCCTAACTTTCGTCGATTCTGTGGTGAGGTTGGGATCCTCCGACCGTCTGGCCGATAACTCCACAATGCAGAGGGTTCCTATGAGGACCCTATGAACGACTTAAGAAAGAGCAGAGAGTTTTGCGTGGATTTTTCGTTCAAGAAAACGTTGTTCAGCAGTGGCCACAATCTTGTTAGCCATGCCGTTGAAGATAATTCCATGGGCCGGCAGGATCGACAGCCAATACAAGCGCCCACCCAAACCTCGAGGGAAGAAAATTGCGCGCTGAGTGTAGTGAGAAGTTCCGTCCGGGAGAGCAGTTGCCGTGAGCTCCAGCCAGGCAAGCCCCGGAACTTTCATCTCTGCACGCAACCTCAAGAAGCTTCCGTGATCGATGCGTTCGACCCGCCACCAGTCCACGGCCTCCCCCACACGCAAATGAACGGGATTGATCCGGCCTCGGCGAAGCCCCACCCCTCCGACTAGCTTGTCGGCGAATCCTCGAGCAGCCCAGGCAATGGGGAGGGAATACCAGCCGTTTTCTCCACCGATTCCTTCAATCAAGGCCCATAAATCTTCAACGGGTGCGTCACAGTCCCGCTGTTTGAGGTCGATATAGACCCGGTGCCCAGCCCACTCAGGGTCGCTCGGCAGAGGGTCGCTGGGAGCACCCTCCACGCTCGCGTTTTGCCAACTGGTTTCAATATCTCCCTCTTTCATCTTGCCCAGGGCAAGATGCACAGACCGGCGATAGGTCAACAAGCCCTCTGCGGGCGGGGGGATAAGGGAATCCACATCATGTTCGTTCATGATGCAGTCGTGTTGCAACGACGCAATGATGGGCACCGCAAGTGTCCGCGGGATGGGGGTGACCAGGTTCACCCACTGACTGGCCAGATAGGGAGTCAGCACGGGAAGTTTGAGAATAGCCCGTTCTTTCATGCCGGCCTCGACCGCGTAGCCATTCATCATTTCCGAATACTTCAGAACTTCAGGCCCGCCAATATCGATGGTGCGATTGACAGTGGGCGGCAGATCTGCCGCTTTAATGAGGTAATACATCACGTCGCGCACGGCAATGGGTTGAATCAGATTGCCCACCCACTTAGGGGCCGTCATGACCGGGAGAACATCGGTGAGGTGACGAATCATTTCAAAACTTGTTGAACCTGAACCAATGATCACCCCAGCTTGTAACGCCGCGGTGGGAACCCCCGAGTCCAAAAGAATCTGTCCCACCTCAGCACGTGAGCGCAGATGTTTGGAAAGTTCACCCTGTGATGGGTGAAGACCACCGAGATAGACAATGCGAGAAACACCTGCTGCTTTCGCCGACTCCGCCACGTGATGTGCACCCTGGAGTTCTTTACTTTCAAAGTCACCCTTTTGCCCCATGGCATGCACGAGGTAGTAGAGCACGTCGATTTTGTGGCAGGCACGTTCCACGGCCGCAGCATCGAGTAGGTCGCCCTCGTGAATTTCAACCTGTGCTCGCCAGGGGACATCTTTGAGCTTTTCTGCATTGCGCACGAGGACGCGGACGGTAAATCCAGCCTCGAGAAGACGAGGCACAAGACGTCCACCGATATAGCCCGTAGCTCCGGTGACAAGTGCTCGTTTTAGCGCCATTCTCAGACTCTACGCCCTGCGCTTGATACCTTCTATGCAGGGAGGAAAAATGCCTGCGAAAAATCGCATCTGGCTCGTCGGCACCTTTGCTGTGCTCATCCTCTTGGTTATCCTCGCCATTGGCTCCGCGGTCAATGCTGTGAAGTCGATGCAAACCGTGACGGCCGTGGAATCTCTCGAGAAAGCCCTCCGTGGCACGGAAGCTCCGATAGATATTGCCGTTCCCACAGAAACAGCGTCCGCGGCGCCCTCTACTGTGCCTGCAGACACAACATCTCACTCGGTGAGTGCGTTCTATGCTCTGCTGTCTGAGCTGCCCACGGATGATGCCCTTACGTCACATCCTGGCTATAACCGGGATTATTTCAACGCGTGGATTGATGCAGACAGCGATGGGTGCAACACCCGTGCCGAGGTACTCATGATGGAGTCGAATGTCGCGGTGAGTACTCGGGGAACCTGCACCGTGACCACCGGGTCCTGGTACTCGGCGTATGACGGCTCGAGTACGACGGAGGCAAGTGGCCTAGATATTGACCACTTTGTCCCCCTCAATGAGGCGTGGGTTTCCGGAGCTGACACCTGGGACGCCGCCACCCGAGTGCAGTTCGGCAACGACCTCGGTTATGACTATTCCCTCCTTGCGGTGAGTGCGTCATCGAACCGGTCGAAAAGCGATCAAGATCCGGCAGAGTGGATGCCCGCACAACGGGATTATTACTGCGACTATGTCGCCACGTGGATCTCTGTGAAATGGCGTTGGGGTCTCAGCGTGGATTCTCTGGAACGGCTTGCGTTGAACTCCGTGTTGGAACAATGTTCTGGCTTCGCGATTGACCTGCCAGAAAAAGCGAATGTGGTCACCGGCGCCCCCTCAGCCGAGGAACCAGTTCCCCCCTCCGACGGGGTTCTCGATCCGAATTACGGAACATGCTCTATCGCCCAAGCCAATGGTGCCGGTCCCTACCGTCAGGGGGTTGACCCTGAATATGACTGGTATCGCGACCGCGACAAAGACGGGGTTGTCTGCGAGTAGACACACAGCAAGGGCTCGACTTCTCACGAAGTCGAGCCCTTGTGCGCTGTGTGGATGCTTACTTGCCGCCGCAGCACGCGCCGCCGCAGCAGCCGCCCTCTTCGCCGCCACCAACGGTTGCGGAAGGGGTCTCAAGCTTGATGTTCGCGGTTGCCATGTGTTCTCCTTTGATTAAGGGTGATTGTCACAGCGAGGCCGGGCAATCGAGGTCTGTAATAAGTGTGCGCTTGTTTGCTCTTCCCGTCAACGCAGCAGAGGGGCATGTCGCCCACAGCGTAACTAGTTGTGCGAGCTGCCCATCTCCAACATCACGACACCGATAATGATGAGAGCGATACCCACAAAGCCCCACACGTTGAGGGTTTCTTTGAACAGGAAGATACCTAAGATAGCCACCAGCGCCGTGCCGGCGCCTGCCCAAATACCGTAGGCGACACCCATGCTGAGACCTTTGGACAGGCCCAACCCCAAGGAGGCAAACGCTGTGAGGTAGCCGACAAACACAAAGATCGTGGGGACCACTTTGGTAAAGCCCTCACTCATTTTGAGCGCCAGGGTTCCCACCACTTCAGCAATGATGGCAAGGGCGAGAAGTAAATATGCAACAACCATGGCTCTACTTTAACTTTCGAGACTATTTCGACGAGGCAGAATCGGCGGCCTTGGCCGCTTTCTGCCCCTGAACACCGGCGAAGAGAACACCCACCACCAGAACGCCAAGTGCCAAAGAAATCAGCGGTACTCGGAGCTGGAGCGGAACGAACAACGCCACAATCATGAGTACCCCGTTGGCTATTGCAGTGTCACGCATGATCGGATACGCCACAACGTGGGCGGCGAGCCATGTTTTGTCATTCTTGCGAGTGGTTCTCGTGCGAATTCCTGCCCACGCGTTTGGGCCAACTTTGCCGGTTGCCGCTCGGGCCACAACCCCATAGAGCACAATGTCCGCCACGATCGACAGCGAAACGATGAGGTAGAGGGCGCCGGAATCCATAGTCTTAGGCTACTTCCCTAGCGAGGATGAGTGAGGTCAATCTCTTCACCATGATGAGGGGCCCGGACATTCCATTTCAACTCGGTCGCCACTCTCCATCGCATCCGATCTGACGCATCCATTTCCCCGTGCGTGATGTAGGTCATGGTGGGAGCCTGCGGTGCTGCTTTCATCCAGGCCACCATTTCATCTGCATCGGCATGACCAGACATGCTTTGGAGCTGAATAACCTCTGCACGAATGGGGACATCTCGGCCAAAGATCCGAAGTGTCCGATCCCCTGCGGCAAGGTAAGCGCCTCGCGTCCCCCCTGCTTGGTAACCAGATAACACAATGGCGTTATTGGGATCTTCCCCGAAAGCTACTAAATGGTGCAGCACGCGACCGCCCGTCATCATGCCGGAGGCGGCAATGATAATCATGGGCCCATGCCTCTCATTGAGGGCCTTGGATTCCTCGACGGTACCCACCATGTGCGCAACGTCATAGACGGCTTCAAACTCCTCAACGGGAATCGTGTGCTCCTCCTGATGCTTGTGATACATCCGCGTTGCACTAGCTGCCATCGGCGAGTTCACATAGATCGGAACACGAGGAATAAGGCCCTGGTCCATCAACCGCCAGATGTGCAACATCAACCCTTGCGTACGGCCCACGGCAAAGGCGGGAATGACCACCACGCCACCACGCTCCAACACAGGCTTGAGCGCAGGGCCAAGTTCTTTCTCGGGATCGATGTTGGGATGTGACCTATTTCCATAGGTTGATTCAGCTATCAGAATCTTCGAGCCTTCAAAAGGTCGAGGTGGTTTCATCAAAGGATCATGCTGTCGACCCATGTCCCCCGTGAAATGCAGACTCGTTCCTGCCACCTCAAGATGCAGTTGTGACGCACCCAAGATGTGACCTGCAGGTAAGAAGGTTGCGGTGACACCGGGTGCGATGTCGAGTACTTCATCAAAGCGTGCGGTGCGGAACTGACTAAGTGCCTGTTCCACATCTTGGATTGTGTAGAGAGGTGTCGGTGGGGTGTGTTTCGAATATCCCTTCCGTGCTGCGTGGTGCGCTTCCTCTTCCAATAAGTGGGCAGAATCGGGCAGCAGGATGGAACATAACTCTGCGGTCCCCGTGGTGGAAATAATCTGTCCACGGAAACCGTCACGCACGAGGGCAGGGATATACCCCGAGTGGTCAAGGTGTGCATGCGTGAGCAACACGACGTCAATAGTGTCAGGCGGGACAGGGAACGGCTCACGGTTGCGTTCCCGCAAAGACTTGTATCCCTGAAACAAACCACAGTCAACAAGAATGCGTGTTCCTGCACTCTCGATGAGGTATTTACTTCCCGTGACAGTTTCGGTTCCGCCTAGGAATTTCAGTGTGTGCTCTATCTTCCCCATACGTCGAAGCCTACGCCTGTGGTCAGAGCAACACACCAGCCGTGGTAAAGTTGAACTACCGACGCGGGGTGGAGCAGCTCGGTAGCTCGCTGGGCTCATAACCCAGAGGTCGCAGGTTCAAATCCTGTCCCCGCAACACAGATCACAAGCCCTTCCTGATTCAGGAGGGGCTTGTGTGTTTCTAGCCGGGTATCGTTGAGCTGTGACCAGAAGCCACTTCACTATGAACGAAGACCTCCAACTCGCCCTCGAGCTTGCGGATGCTGCAGACGCTATTTCGCGCACCCGTTTCCTCGCACTCGACCTTGAGGTAACGACAAAGCCTGATAAGACACCCGTCACAGATGCTGACCGTGCAGTCGAACAGGCCATTATCGACATTCTGAGCCGCGAGCGCGGTAACGACTACATGCTCGGGGAAGAATTTGGCGAGCAAGCAGGCTCCGTGTCGGAACACCCCACCGGCACCGCTGATCACCCTCACCGCCAGTGGATTATTGATCCCATTGACGGAACCTCTAACTTCCTTCGCGGCGTTCCCGTCTGGGCAACCCTCATTGCCCTCGCCATCGATGGGGAACCCGTCGTCGGAGTGGTCAGTGCACCAGCGTTGGGCAAGCGCTGGTGGGCATCTAAAGGCAATGGGGCATGGGTTGATGAGTCACACGATCCCCTCGCCACTGTTCCCCTGCCCTTTGAACTGGCAGACGTCGTCGAACAGCCGATGGTTGCTCTTGGGACGCCTCGTCGTCTCGAAGTTTCTGGTGTGAGCGAGCTGGCAGATGCCAGCATCAGCTACAACTCCCTGCAGCAGTGGGATCAGGCTGGCTACCTCGACGAGCTTGTTTCCCTGAGCCGTAAAGTCTGGCGCACGCGTGCCTATGGCGACATGTGGTCGTACATGATGGTTGCTGAAGGCATTCTGGATGTGGCAGGAGAGTTTGATCTGAAGCCCTACGACATGGCTGCCCTGATGCCCATCGTGACAGAAGCAGGTGGTACCTTCACTTCCATCGATGGTCATGCAGATGTGTGGCACGGCAGCGCCCTGGCTACCAACGGACAGCTTCACGCAGCAATCCTGACAGAGCTAGCTCGCTAGCTTTCCTTCAACTTCCAGTCGTGCAATACGCACCCGGGCTGCATCTTCCGAGGTGGAGGAAGGCCCGAGAAGTGCACGCAACAGTCCCAAAATGAGTCCGGTCAGCCACTGTGCAGGCCACCACGGCTTTTTGAGACCCAAAATCCGCCGGTATTCCTCCGGAATCGAGGCCACAGCGCCGGCAAACATAATCCGATAAAACGGCAGCATGCTTCTGCGCAGAGGTGGCTTACGCAGGAACGCAATCGTTTCTTCTACCCGCTCATCGTGTTTGAGGATCCCCTCCACGTTGAACTGGTGCATGGCGGAAATCAGTTCCGCCTCGGAACGTGGCGGGTTCGCAACCCCCACTAACTCGCCGGCTTTGGACCACTCCCGCACATACTGATCAGCCCCACCGGGGATGTCATCTCCCCACGCTTGGTGGCAGCCGAGGAAGGCATCGGTGAAGACAACGTGCACCCAGTAGAGCAGTTCCGGATCTCCTGCTGAATACGTCCGTTCGATTCCTTGGGCATCCAGGTAGGTACCCTTCACACGGTCGTGAAAGTGAGAAACTCGAGAAGATTCATATTCAGCAAGCGCCGTGTCACCAAAGGTGACGGTAATCAGCCACTGAATAGTTCCTGCCAGTCTGCCCAGAGGATCTTCTTTATAGCGAGACCAGTCGTGCACGCCGGCCATTGCCCCGGGATGCAGTGTTTGCATGAGAAGAGCACGAATGCCGGCAACCATGGTCGGCATTCCGCCATGCACTGCCCAAGAGGCTGAACCAGGACCAAAGAAACCGACATCTTCACCGGCTTCAATATTCTTCACCCAGTAGGGAGTTCCCGCCGTGTCACCGGAGAATGTCTCGAGCAAATGCGAGCGCATGCTGTCGCTGAATTTAGACAAGACGTGCTCCGAACACAACACATGGAGAAGCAGGGTTCTCTGCAGGCGAAAGGATTCTCATGGTGTCCTCATTGTTTCACCGTTAGCCTCAAGATATGAGCCTCTCAGAGATCGCAGTCACGACCCTTGATGGTCGTCCCACCACATTCGGCGAGTATGCAGACAAGGTTGTCCTCGTCGTGAATGTGGCGTCCAGGTGTGGACTCTCACCGCAATACCAGCAGCTCGAAGAACTCCAGAAGGAATACGGCGAGCGCGGCTTCACCGTGCTGGGAGTGCCTTCCAACCAGTTCCTACAAGAACTCAAGACCAGTGATGACATCGCTGAGTACTGCTCGACCACCTGGGGAGTCACGTTCCCCATGCTGGAGAAAGCAAGCGTCAATGGGCGCAAGCGCCATCCACTTTATGTCGAGTTAGTCAAAGCCAAGGATGGTTCTGGCAAGGCAGGACCCGTGATGTGGAACTTTGAAAAGTTCCTCGTCCTTCCCACTGGTGAAATAAAGCGTTTCCGCCCCACCACGAAGCCCGATGATCCTGCGGTTATTTCGGCCATCGAGTCGGCTCTAGGCCACTAGTCCCTTAACCACAACAGCCCCGTTTTCACGGGGCTGTTGTCGACTCTGCAGCGCATGATGTGCCAACCCACAAGTGGTGGAGATGGGGGGAATTGAACCCCCGTCCACTGCTGAAATTGTGAGTCTTCTACGGGTGTAGCTGATTAGAGGCGTTCTACTTGGCTCCGACCTTTGTTACCAGCATCTAAGTCGACAAGCCCAGTCTGAGTTAAAGTCCCGCAGTGCCCTCAGGCATAACACTGCAGCAAGTTTCCTAAGATGATGCCAGGACACGGGTCGGAAACACTCCCGGTCTGACAGACTTCAGGCTCGCTTAGGCAGCGAGGGCGAAGTCGGCGCGGTTAGATTTTGCACCTATTGTTTGCAGAGGTCGTTAACGAGATATCCCTGCATCCTCGACCCGCTTCTCTCTCGCTCGCAGGCAATGTCGAATCCGATCATCCCCCTGAGAGTGCGTTGTCACATCATGCGCTGTTGAGTTGTGAGTGCAGGATTTTCACCCTACTCAGGCGCGTATTTCAGCGCTCTTGAAGTGTATAACGCGAAGCTGGGAAAAGTTATTCCTTCACTCCACAGAATGTGCTTTCTAGTCGCCGACGTTTTTGCGGGCAGACATGGCCCGGTCCGCTTCACGCTTGTCCTGGCGTTCACGCAAGGTCTGACGCTTGTCATATTCCTTCTTACCCTTCGCCAATGCCAGTTCAACTTTTGCGCGGCCATCACTGAAATAGAGGGAAAGAGGAATAAGGGTGTAGCCACCCTCTTTTACTTTGCTGTGCAGTTTGAGAATCTCTTGCTTGTGCATCAAAAGCTTGCGCTTGCGCCGGGGCGCGTGGTTATTCCAGGTTCCCTGCGTGTATTCAGGGATATGGACGGCATCCAGCCACGCCTCACCGTTCTCAATAAAGGCATACCCATCCGTCAGGGACGCACGTCCTTGACGCAGAGACTTCACTTCCGTCCCCCACAGAACGACGCCAGCTTCCACTGTGTCGATGATGTTGTAGTCGTGGCGGGCTTTACGGTTGGTGGCAACAACCTTCTGGCCTTTTTCCTTGGGCATTGCACACCTCCTTCAAGCTCGTTGCGCAAAGCATCAGTTTACGCGCCTGTGAGGCTCGACTAAATCTTGAGGTATCGGGTGATGGCGAAGTTGGCCGAGATAGCCGCTAAGAGTGAACCCACCACAATCAGAACCGGCACCACAATGAGCGCTTCGGGGATCCCCACGAAGGAGGTCAGTGGAATGTTGACCGCGAGGTAACCCTGGACAAAGAAGTGCACGATGCCCACAATGGCCGCACCGGCCAAGATTGAGCCGATGAAGGCAGCAAAGACACCTTCCAGGATGAACGGAGTCTGAATGAACCGGTTCGAGGCACCCACGAGGCGCATAATGCCGAGTTCACGTCGGCGCGAGAAGGCCGAAAGTCGAATGGTCGTCGCAATCAGCAGCACAGCCGCAATGAGCATCAAACCCGCCACACCAATGGCTGTGTAACTGGCGGAGTTCAAGATCGCGAAAATTTGGTCGAGGTAGCTGCGCTGATCCGTGACAGACTCCACACCCTTTTGTGACGAGAGTGCTTCGACCAGGACGGCGGACTGCGAGGGGTCCTTGAGGTTGACCCAGAAGGTCTCGTTGAGCTGTTCAGGGGTGACGTATTCCGCGACAGGGTTTCCCTTGAACTGTTCCTGGAAGTTGGCATATGCCTGGTCGTGATCTTCGAAGTAGTACTGGTCAATGAACGGCGCGAGAGTGGGAGACGACAATGCGTCATCCACTTCAGCTATCTGTTCAGGCGTGGCCGCCCCGTCGAGGCAGTTCTCCCCCGCCGACACATCGGTGCACATGTACACGGCAACCTGCGCCTTGTCGTACCAATAGTTCTTCATCTGGCCAATCTGCATTTGCAGCAAAATGGCAGTTCCGACAAAGGTCAAAGAAATGAAGGTCACCAAAATGACCGAGACAACCATGGAGAAGTTCCGGCGAAGACCGTTAGCGACCTCCGACCAAATCAGGGCGAACCTCATCGAACAGGCCCCACATTCTGGTCATTCTCGCCAGCTTCTTTTGCACGTGCTTGAGCCTGGAGGCGCAGACGCTCGGCCAACGGCAAGCTTGAGGTGTCCACCGGAGGCTTGGTCAAGGGATCAGGAGCTGCTGGGGCTTGATCGGCAAATGCAGAGGGATCTAAGCGCTGAACAGGCTTGGATTCGTTCATGTTAAACAACTCGTTGAGATCGCCCAAGTCATCAATCTCACCAGTGTCATAGGCACTCGGGATCGCGGGAACCGCATCCATGGTGATTTCGTCAACAGGTTCAAAGACGGGAGTGGGAACCACGATGTCCGTGGTTTCAATAATCTGTGGCTGTTCGGAAGCCGTCACGATGCCCTGCGGGCGTGTGGTCGCTGCCACAGCTGCGGCCGCGGCCGCGGTGTGGTCACCGGTGGAGTTGATGGAGGTATCTGCCCCAATGATGGGGAGGGCGGCGGTGTTACCGTAGCCCGATTCGCGTTCGTCACGCACAATCTGTCCGGCAACCAGCTCAATCACGCGCTTTTGCATGCGGTCCACGAAATCTGCCGCGTGGGTTGCCATCACGATGGTGGTTCCACCAGCGTTAATGCGCTCCAGAAGTGCCATGATGCCGGCGCTGGTTGCGGGGTCGAGGTTACCGGTGGGCTCATCAGCCAACAGCAATGCCGGCTTGTTCACAATGGCGCGGGCAATGGCCACACGCTGCTGTTCACCACCGGAAAGTTCATGGGGGTAACGCTGGGCCTTACCGGCAAGACCCACCATCTTGAGGACGTCCGGAACGGCTTCCTGGATAAATCCACGGGACTTCCCAATGACCTGCAGAGTGAACGCCACGTTGTCGAAGACGGTCTTGTTAGGAAGCAGGCGGAAGTCTTGAAAAACAACGCCCAAGTTGCGACGGAAGTACGGCACCTTGCGGTTCGAAATGGACCCCAGATCCTGACCCAAGACATGAATAGAACCAGAGTTGGGCTTGTCTTCTTTGATCATCAAGCGCAGGCAGGAAGATTTGCCCGAACCCGAGGCGCCCACAAGGAAGACAAACTCGCCGCGCAGAATCTCAAAATCAACGCCGTTGAGGGCGGGACGCGAGGAACCTGCGTACTTTTTGGTGACCGTACTAAAGCGAATCATGACTCAATGAGCCTAAGCGGGCAGCACTCGAATGGGCTGAAAGACGCGGGCGTGCCGACGAACCGGTAACCTTGAATTGAGGGAGGTTTCCATGCGCAAATTCATTTTCAACGCCAGTGTGCTCGGTGCCATTTTTGGTGGATTCAGTGCCTTGCGTGCAACGCTGCGTGGGCCTCGAGATTGGCGCCTGATTTTGGTCTGGGTTGGCTGGGGAATTTCCCTCGCACTCGCCATTGCGGATGTAGCTAAAGAACACAAGGAAGAAGAGCTCGAAAACGAGCCCTACGACTTCTAAGGGGCTACGTCGATGATTTCCACTCCCCTCAAGGGCGCCGATCCCCACGACTATGACCATTCCCACCCCGATCTCTCCGGCGGCTGGTTGCGTGCGTCCGTTTTCGGTGCCATGGATGGCCTTGTTTCCAACATTGCCTTGATTGCCGGTATTGGTGCAGCAGGGGCAAACCCACAGACCGTGGTTCTCACTGGTGCTGCTGGCCTCGTCGCAGGCGCATTTTCCATGGCGTTGGGTGAATACGCCTCCGTCAAGACTGCCAATGAACAGGTTGATTCAGAGCTTGAAGTCGAACGCCAAGCCCATGCTCGCAACCCCCAGGGTGAAGAAAATGAACTCGTGCTCAACTTCATTGACATGGGCATGACGGAGAAGACTGCAAAATACGCTGCCGCGGAGGTTCACCTCAATACCGAGCAGGCTGCGCGCATTCACATCACCCAAGAATTGGGTGTCGATCCAGACTCTAAGCCCTCCCCCTGGATTGCCGCTGTTTCTTCCTTTGCCATGTTTGCGACCGGCGCGTTTATCCCCCTGATCCCCTATGCCCTGGGCTTTGAGTCACTGTGGCTCGGACTTGGTGTCGGTGGAGTAGGTCTGCTCATCGCCGGTGGCATCGCGGCCCGCTACACCCGGAAATCGTGGTGGAAAAGCGCACTTCGTCAGCTCTTCTTTGGTGCTATCGCCGTGGGAGCCACCTATCTGGTTGGTTCACTTCTCGGCGTGGGTGCGCACTAACGTCACACTTAACCAACTGTGCCCCACACCAGTGGTGTGGGGCACAGTGACGTGAAAACTAGAAAGCAACCTTGCCTGTGGTGGGGCCTGCTACTGCCTTACGGGGACGAGAACGCAGGTACTGGTGAGGCCAGTAGTCAATCTCGATATCCAGCTCAGCTGCTGCACGCAGTGCAAAGTGAGGGTCGCGCATGTGCTCGCGGCCCAGCAGGACTGCATCTGCCTGACCGGCAACGATGATGTCGTTGGCCTGTACAGCGTCGGTGATGAGGCCCACAGCAGCGGTCGGAACGTTTGCGTCGCGCTTGACCTGGTCGCTGAAAGGAACCTGGTAGTTAGGACCAGTCGGAATGGTCACACCGATGACATTTCCACCGGTGGAGATATCAAAGAGGTCGACATCACGGTCATAGCACCAGGTGGCCACGGTGGAGGTCTCCTCGGGAGTCCAGCCGCCGTCCTTCCAATCCGTTGCAGAAAAACGAACGAAAACAGCAATGTCTTTGCCCGCAACTTCACGAACGACGTCCACAATACGAAGCAGCAGACGGGCACGGTTCTCGAGAGATCCACCGTATTCGTCAGTGCGAGTGTTGGAGAGGGGCGAGAGGAACTCGTGCAACAAGTAGCCGTGGGCTCCATGAATTTCGAGAACCTTGAAACCTGCGTCAACCGAACGCTGTGCAGCGGTCTTGAAGTCTTCTACAACACGGTCAATGTCTTCCAGGGTCATCTCACGAGGAGTAGAGGACGTGTCATCGAAAGGAATCGCGGAGGGCGCGATAGGAATCCAGCCACCCTCTGATTCAGGCATGGGTCCTGCAGCGCCTGCAAAGTTCCAGTCAGGGCGCACAGATGCCTTGCGGCCTGCGTGAGCAAGCTGAATACCTGCGACGGCACCGTGCTCGGTGATGAACTCCACAATGTCGGCCCAGGCGTCACGCTGTTCGTCGTTCCAGATACCGGTGTCATGGACGGTAATGCGGCCATCGAAGGAGACGGCTGTTGCCTCCACGATGATGAGACCGGCGCCACCAACTGCCATGGAACCGAGGTGAACCATGTGCCACGAGGTGGGCACGCCATCACGGTTGAAAACCGAGTACTGGCACATGGGGGGAACCCACACGCGGTTACGAATCTCAACGGACCGAATCTTCATCGGCGAAAACAGGTTGATGTCAGACATGACTCAATTTTAGGTCAGCACAGTAGGCCCATTTTTCACGGTGTTCAATCTCACAACACGCGAGAAACAGGGGTGGGGCCTGGCAAATGCCAGACCCCACCGCGAAGAAACAATCCTTAGATGCGTTCCCAGACTGCTGCCAGACCCTGGCCGCCACCAATACACATTGTTTCGAGCATGAAGTTTCCACCGCTCCGCACGAGTTCGCGCGAACCGGTCGCAAGGATACGAGCTCCGGTCGCACCAATGGGGTGACCGAGCGAAATTCCAGAACCCAATACGTTGGTGCGGTCCCAGTCGCTGTCGGTGAATCCCCACTCGCGAGAGACAGCCAGAACCTGGGCTGCGAAAGCTTCGTTGAGCTCAATCATGGACATGTCCGCTAAGCCCAGACCAGCACGATCGAGTGCCTTGTAGCTGGCAGGAACAGGACCGATACCCATCCGGCTGGGCTCGACACCGGCACGTGCCCAGGAGCGCAGCTTCACAATAGGCTTCAAGCCCAGCTCAGCAGCAATCTCGGGGGTGGTGAGGATACAGGCAGCAGCAGCATCGTTCTGGGTGCTGGCGTTACCTGCAGTTACCGTCGCCTCTGCATCGCTCTTGAGCATGATGGGGCTGAGTTTCTGCAAATCTTCAATGGTGGTTGCGCGAGGAGTCTCGTCAGCGTCGATGAGCTTTTCGCCACCCTTGACCTTGACAGAAATAGGAACGATCTCATCGGTGAACTTTCCCGCTTCTACAGCAGCTGCTGCGCGAGCCTGTGAACGCAGTGCGAGTTCATCCTGCTCCTGGCGAGAAATACCGAACTCACGGCGAAGGTTTTCCGCCGTTTCGATCATGCCGCCGGGGACCGGGTAGAACTTTCCACCGGCAGTCTGGCGGGCACGGCCGAGAGAGTCTTCCATCTTGTAGCCATCGGTGCCCCGGATGCCCCAGCGAGTGTTCACGGTGTACATCGGAGCCTGGCTCATGGTGTCCGCGCCACCAGCGATGACAACATCGCTGACGCCGGTTTGAATCTGCATGCAGCCATCGAGAATGGCCTGCAGGCCAGAGCCACAGCGGCGGTCAACCTGTGAGCCACCCACGGTGACGGGCAGTCCTGCGTTGAGTGCAGCAACACGGCCGATCGGCGCAGCTTCAGCGCTGGGGTATCCCTGACCAAAAATGATGTCATCGATGCGGCTGGTGTCAATACCGGTGCGCTCAACGAGCGCGCTGATGACAGCTGCAGCGAGATCGACGGGGGCAATGGTGGAAAACATTCCACCGAACTTGCCAATGGGCGTGCGAAGTGGTTCGCAGACGACAACTTCCCTCATGGTGTGACCTTTCATTCGTTCACGTAAATCAAAACCTCTTCTCACTTTAGAGCGAGGAGGCAGACGGCGTTCGAAAACGCTCAATCTCTAAACACTGCACAGTTCGCAGTGCTGGGGGTTAATCACGAATGGGCGGACCACAAGGATCCGCCCATTCGCACACGAGAATTACGCCTCGGAGGTCGCAATCTTTCGTAATTTTTTCTTTCGGTCATTTTCGGCAATTGCACCAATGAGGTAGTCGAAGACCAGCACGACCAGCAGCAGGACACCGGTGAAGAGTTCGGCAACGAATGCCTTCGCTCCCATAGCGGAAAGACCTGCGGACAGGATCGCGATGATGGCGAAACCGAGGAACACGTTGACCATGGTTCCGCGGCCACCAGCGAGGCTGATACCACCGACGAGAACAACAGCCAGTGCGCCCAACAGGAGGCTACCGAATGCGGTGGGCGACGCAGATCCCCCCAGTGCACTGGTCATACCACCGGCAACTGCACCCAAACCACCGGAGATGGCGAAGGCAACAATCATGCCGCGCTTGTAGCGCACACCAGCTGCAATAGCTTCGTTACGTGCGCCACCGAGAGCATAGATCTCACGGCCCCATCGGGTGTAGGCGAGGAAGATACCCAAAGCAATGAAGATGAGGATACCTGTCAGCGACAGAGGGGTCAGGAAACCAATCTTGTCGCGGAACACGTCGGTTGCGGTGACATCGGAAACACGAACCGATACACCGTTGGTGACAACCCAGGTCAGACCTCGGAACAGAATTAATGTTCCGATTGTAAAGACCAGCGAGTTGATTCCGAGCTTGGCGATTGCCCAACCTTGCAGTGCACCCAGTGCAGTACCCACGATGATCGAGATGATCAGTGCAGGGACAAGACCGATAGGCGAAAGAACGATGGTCAAAGCGCCCGAGAAGGCTGCCATGGATGCGATGGAAAGGTCGAACTCTCCAGCAATCATGGTGACCGCAAGACCCGCTGCGACCACACCGAGAGGCATGATGCGCTCGATGGAGGACTCAACGTGGAAGCGGGGGTAGAACGCGTACATCGAGGCAAGCACGATGACGAGAACAATGAACTGAAGCAGGTATCCCTTGAACCAGGTGCCTATAGCCCTCATCGTGAACCAGCCTTTCGTAGAACGTGAAGAATGACGACCAGTGCGACCACGACGATACCGAGGATGAGTTGCTTCAATCCGTCTGGCACCGAGGTGAGAACCATGATCTGAGCGATAGTTGCGATGAACAACGCACCAATCGCAGACTTGATGGGCGAACCATCTCCACCTGTCACGGCTGTTCCACCAACCAGCACAGCTGCGACGGTGTCGAGTGTGAGGTTAGGCAGCTGGTCAGCCTGGACAGAGTGAATTTGAGCCGAGGCAATAACCGCAGCGATACCGAATCCGAGAGACATTGCGATGAATGCCCAGACGGTGGTGGCGCGAGGCGAGATTCCGCTGTTGCGAGCAGTTTCCTTGTTTGCACCCAGCAGGTGAACGTTACGACCAATCAGAGTGTGTTCGGTGAGGAACCACGCCAGAGCGGTGAACACGATGAACACAACGATGGGAAGTGGGATACCAAAGATGTCGAAGGTTGCGAAGCCTGCGAGGTCTACTTTTTCGCTGGGCTCCACAAGAGCACCCTTGGTCACAATTGCGGTCACACCGTAGATCACAGAACCCACGGCGAGCGTCACGATCACGGCATTCAATCCCAGGCTCACGATGAAACCCTGAATGATTCCGAGAATGACAACAACAATGATTGCGGCAGCGGCACCGAGCCACATGCTTGTGGTGCCTTCACCAACCCAGATGTAGACCATGGCCCCGAGGATGACTGTTGGTGTCACACCGAGCGAGAACATGTTGCCCGACAAGGTCAATGCGGTCATACCCACCGCAGCGATACCAATTAAGGAGGCCTGCAGGAAGATAGCGCGGATGGTGGTCAACTCTGCGAACTTCGGAACAAGGAAGATCGAGAGAACGAACAACAAAACAACGAGAATAGGCAATGCCCAGTTACGCAGGAAGTTGATCAGCGAGCGGGTTCCAGCACGATTCTGGAAACCGACGGAAATGGTTTCAGTAGTTGTCATGATTCCTAATCCTCACGGTGCATAACTTCGCGAACGAGCGCAGGCTCGGTCCACTCTGTTGCAGGTTTGATAGTTGTCTGCTTACCCCGGTAGTAGGTGGCAATGGTGTCGGATAGACCGAGGATTTCGTTGGTGTCAGAAGAGACCACAACGACGCCAACGCCCGAGTCGCACAGGCGACGCAGCTGGGTGTAAATCTCGGCACGAGCACCGACGTCCACACCACGGGTTGGCTCTTCAACAAGAAGAACGCGGGGACGGATACCGACCCACTTGCCCAGTGCAACCTTCTGCTGGTTACCACCAGAGAGGTTACCCACGAGAGCGTTGAGACGATTCACGTCGAGTGCAAAGTTGGTTGCACCGCGAAGGGCTTCGTCATTCTCCTGCTTGCCACTGACGAATCCCAGAGAGGAAACCCTGCGCAGCCACGGTGAGGAGAGGTTACGACGGATCGACAGGCCGGCAAAGATACCGTCCTTCTTTCGGTCAGGCGAGCAATAGGCGATACCGGTGACGATTCCGCGACGGCGACCGCGAAGGTCAACGGGTGCACCCTCGAGGTAAACTTCACCAGCAAGGACGTCGTTGGTTCCAGCCAGAGCTTTGAGTAGCTCGGAGGTACCCGAACCCAACTGACCGGTCAGGCCCAGGATCTCTCCACGGCGAACGGTGAGGTTGACCTCGCCGCGGATGCCGGGAACTTTGAGCGCACGAGCTTCCAGGACAGGCTCACCGTGAACGCCGGAACGCTCTGGGTAGAGGTGACCAAGTTCGCGACCAATCATCTTCGCGACAACGGTGTCCACGGTCAGATCTGACACGTTTTCTGCAGGCTGGCTGCGACCGTTACGGAAGATGGTGACGCGGTCTGCGATTTCGAAGACTTCACCAAGTCGGTGGGTTACATAGATGATGCTGCGACCTTCGCTGGCGAGACGCTTAACCGCCTCGAGAACGCGCACGATTTCAGCATCTGAGAGGGCCGCGGTGGGCTCATCGAAGATGATGATCTTGGCGTCTTTAGCGAGTACACGAGCGATTTCCAGAAGCTGCATTTCTGCAACGGAAAGCTTGTCAACGGGAGTGCTGGGGTCCAGCTCTTCGAGACCAACGCGGGCGAGGATTTCCTTTGCGTTTGCCTTGAGCTTCTTGGGGCTCCACCAGGCTGGTGCACCGTTCTGGCCGAGAACGAGGTTCTCAGCAACCGTCATGGTTCCTACCGTGCTGAATTCCTGCTGCACAACGGCAATACCGGCTTCTTGAGAAGCGCGCACGCTATTGAGCTGAACAACGTCACCATCAATGGTGATTTCGCCTTGGTCGGGGATGATCAGACCGGAGATGACCTTCACGATGGTGCTCTTACCTGCACCATTCTCACCCAGGAGAGCCATGACTTCGCCGGCTTTAAGTTCGAAATTGACGTCTGAGAGCGCGTTGACAGCTCCGTAAGACTTTGTGATGCCCGAGGCCCTAAGGCGGAAGGGGACTTTGTCGTTCACATGATCCTCCACGTTGAGTTAAAAAGTTACGTCACGCCGAAGCGTGGTGTGTGGCCGGGACGTGATTTCTCACGCCCCGGCCACGATGGTTCAAACCCGAAGGTTTAGACCGAGTGCTTACTCAGAAGCAGCCTTACCCATGAGCTGGTAGAAGTCCCAGCCCCAGATCTGGAACGTACCGATGTTGTCGGCGGTCACAGTTGGGTTCATCATGAAGGTGGTGTAGCTAGGCGATACAACCTCAAGCTTTGGCTTGTCCTTGTCAGATGCGAGGGTTACGGTACCAGGAGTGCTGGAACCGGTTGCCAGGTACTGAGCTGCAACGTCAACGATGAGGGTACCCTCAAGCGCTGGTGGCTGAAGAACAGTCGAGGTGATCTTGCCAGACTTCAGGTTAGCCATCGAACCGGAAGAGGTACCGGTGATGATGAAGACGTCCTTACCAGGGGTAAGGCCAGCCTGCTCTGCAGCCTGAACTACACCGTTTGCCATGTCGTTGGTCTGAACAGCAATGATGTCGATACCTTCGGAGAGGTACTTAGGGATAACGATGGAAGCGGTCTTGTAACCACCCTCAGCACCGAAACCGTCAGCAAGAGGAGAACCTTCGGTTGCGAGGAGGTTGATCTGGTCTCCTACGACATCCTCGAAGCCCTTGGTGCGGTCAAGACCTGCACCGTAGTCACCCTGACCGAGCTGGATCTGGATTACGTTTGGCTTGTCGCCGCCCTTCCACTTGTATCCCTCTTTAGCGAGAGACTCCATCTTGGTGATGGTGTCCTTACCGGTCTGGTCACCGATACCGATGTCAGAAACACCTGCGTAACCGATCTTGATGAACTCTTCTGCGTCAGGCATGATGAGCTGGTTCCACTGGAGCACAGGGGCTACCTCGGAAAGAGCACGGATCGATGCGGTTGCGTTAGCAGCGGAGGTTGGCCAGAAGAGAACTGCAGCAGCGGTTTCGCCGGATGCAAGCCATTCCTGAACCTGAGCGTCCTGCTCAGTGGGGTCCCACTGGTTTTCTACAACAGAGATCTCGAAGCCGAGAGCTGCTGCCTCTTCCTTAGCTGCGTTTGCTGCAGCTTCAAGGTATACGTTCGAGGTGGAAGGCATGAAGACCTTGAGAAGAGCGCCGTTGCCCTCGATGGTTCCAGTTCCCTGAGCGTCGGTCGAGCCGCCGCCGGAAGAGTCTGAGCTACATGCGCTCATGGATACAGCTACACCAGCAACAACAGCTACTGCTACAGCCTTCTTCCACATGTTTTTGTTAAATCCCATAATGATTAACTCCTTGGTTTTTGTTTCAACCGCACCATTCATCTGGCATGGACCAGAGGAAGCTGGAAATGAGGTGATCTCATTCCTGTCAACAAATAAACCAAGGTGTACACACTCGCGTGTGGTGAACCTGGCATCATTGGCAGACCCGGCTGTTACTTACTAGTTTGGAGCCACTATTTCACCCATTTCTGTTGCTTGTTCAGAATTCGAACAGACTTTACCTATTTGTTATCTTTCAACCGATTCTGTACTTTCCCCCCATTTTTTATTGTGTGATTCCCACAACAGAAAGATCCCGGCTTCCTCACGGAAACCGGGATCTTCTTTTTCTCTGCTGGGAGAAACTAGTGCATCAACACTTAGGGGTGAACGAGAATCTTGACGTTCTCTTCCTTGTTGTTGATGAGCTGGTCGATACCCTTTTCGACAACATCTTCAGCCGAGATACGGCCGGTGATGAACTGCTCAACGTTCTTGAGCTTGCCCTCCTGGAGCAGCTTGATAACGGGAGCGTGGTCGTTGCAGTAGGCGAGGGTACCCATGAGGTTTACTTCGCGTGCAACGAGGCCGAAGAGGTTGATGTCTGCGTTGTGGCTCCAGATGGAGATGTTCACAACGTTTCCACCGGTCTTGGTTGCGTCGATTGCAGTCTGCAGTGCAGGAGAAGCACCTACTGCTTCGAATGCAACGTCGACACCGCGGCCACCAGTCAGTTCGTGGATTTTGGCCACGGCGTTCTCAGCGGTGGGGTCAATAACCAGAGTCGAACCTGCAGCCTCAGCCTTTGCCTTACGGATAGCGGAGATTTCTACGTTGTAGACCGTCTCCACACCGATTGCGCGGAGGATGGCGGTAACGAACAGACCGATGGGGCCTGCACCGACAACCAGAGCAGTTTGACCAGGCTTGATGCCCGAACGAACGATGGCGTGGTGTGCAACGGCGAGAGGCTCAACAAGTGCGCCAACCTCGGTGGAGAGGTCACCCAGAGGGTGAACAAAACGCTCTTCAGCTACGCAGTACTCAGCGAAACCACCGGACTCACCGGACAGACCGAGGAATGCAGCCTTGGTGCAGATGTTGTAACGGCCATCGAGGCAGAATTCACACTCGTTACAAACGAGGTAAGGCTCGACAGAAACCTTGTCGCCAACCTTGACCTTGGTGACGCCTTCGCCAACCTCAGCGACAACACCAGCGATCTCGTGACCGAGAACGATAGGCAGTGCAACACCGGTGAGGGGGTGCGAGTGTCCAGGTGCTGGGCAGAACATGGGGCCATCGTCGTATTCGTGCAGGTCGGTTCCACAGATACCGGTCCACTCGTTGCGTACCTTGACATAACCAGCGCTGACCTGAGGCTCGTCGATCTCCTCGGTGCGGATGTCGTGCTTACCGTAGTAACGGGTAGCTTTCATTGCGTTCATCTCCTTTGATAGTTGGCATAAGCATCTCGACATTGAGCACTCAACGGAGAGATACCTATAAAAATCTGAACCACGAAACCTGAGCACATGGAACAGAACAATGTTAGTCAGCAGACATTCGACTCACCACGAGTGGTGTTCAAGGCTTAGACACTCCCGTTCTGCACAATACAGACCGATCGAGTCTTAGTCGTTGTAGTCGAAGAAGCCCTTTCCTGACTTACGACCCAGTTCACCGCGAGCCACCATGTCACGCAGAATCTGTGGTGGAGCGAAACGCTCACCCAGGTTTGCGTGGAGATATTCCGCAATGTTGAGGCGTACATCCAAACCGACGAGGTCGGTGGTCTTCAAAGGGCCGGCTGCGTGGCGGTAACCCAGCACCATGGCGGTGTCGATGTCTTCTGCAGACGCAACGCCCTCCTCGAGCATGCGCATTGCTTCAAGAGCAATCGCGACACCGAGGCGAGAACTCGCAAAGCCTGGAGCATCGTTAACAACAATGGGGGTCTTGCCCAAACCGCGGACCCACTTCGACGCTAACGCCGCGAGTTCCTCGGAGGTCCGAGGGGCAAGGACAACCTCAACCAGGGCCGACTGGGGGACGGGGTTGAAGAAGTGCAGACCACAGAAGCGTTCTGGGTTCTTCAACTCAGCAGCAATGTTGGTGATGGAGAGCGACGACGTGTTGGTTGTGAGCCATGCAGAAGATGAAAGGTTTGCTTCCACCGCAGTGAGCGCATTGACCTTGAGGGTGAAGTCTTCAGGAACAGCTTCAACGACGAGCTCGACGTTCTGGAAAGCGGCGTAATCCGTGGTGAAGGTAAAACGTGAGAGGGCTTCTGCGGCATCGATTCCGGTCTTCTCGGCAGCACGCGAGATGGACTTCTCAATGCGGCCACGTGCTGCATCAACCGATGCGTCGTCGCGCTCGACCAGAGTGACGCTGGAACCGGACACGACAAAGGCGTGCGCAATACCGGCACCCATAGTGCCACCGCCGAGCACACCAACTTCTGCTGGAACGTCCATCTGTACTACTTTCTACTTTTTGTTCTTGGTGAGGAATGCATCCATGCGTGCATACTTCTCAGGAGATTCGAACAGGATGGCCTGGGCCAGTTCGTCCACCATGGGGTGTGCTTCACGCGGGGCGTGCATCACCTTCTTGGTCAACTGCACGGCCAGCGAATCCTGGGTGGAAATCTTGTTAGCCAACTCGATGGCAGCCTCAATGAGGTTTTCGGGTTCGTGAATCTCGGTCACGAGGTGGATCGCGAGGGCTTCTTCCGCTTTGAGAATGCGGCCAGCGAGCAGAATCTGCTTCGCAATGGGCTCGCCGACGAGTTCGGTTAGACGCCAGGTGCCACCGGCCGCCGCCAGGATACCGAGACCGGTCTCCGGGTTTCCAATGCGCACGCGGGGAGTGGCGATGCGGAAGTCCGCTGCAAAGGCCAGCTCTGCACCTCCGCCGAGGGCGAAGCCATCTAAGGCCGCAATGACGGGCATGGGCAGTGCTGCAATGCGACGGAAAATTCGGGAGTTGATTCCACGCAGTGCGTCAATGTTGCGTCGTTCCCGCAGCTGAGAGATATCAGCACCAGAGGCAAAGATGGCACCCTTTTCAGTTTCACACCCGGAGAGGATCAAAATCTTGGGCTCGCGCTCGAGGGTGTCACAGAGTTCGTGCAGCTCGTCGACCATCTGCTGGTCAATCGCGTTGCGAACCTCGGGTCGGTTCAGCCGCACATGCACATACGTGGGTGCCTCTTCGATGAGCAGTGCCTTCATGACAACCCCTATTCCGGTTATTTCGGGACATGAAACTGGATTTAGTGTGTCATTCCTCATCGATGCGCGTCAAATACCAAGTGAGTAGGCGATTAGTGACTTTTTTGTATCAATGACCGTGTCCGCGCAGTTCCTCCCGAGAAATTCACACTTCTTGTCAAAAGTGCCTAAGGACTAAACACATCGATGGACATCGCCGGTGTCAGGCAGGAAAATTGAAAAACATCTTTTCATTACATTGGAGTTTGACATGGCAAAATATGCCACCATAAACCCTGCAACCGGCGAGCGCGTTGCAGAGTTCGATGTCATTTCTGACGCAGAGGCGCGACAGATCACCGACCGCTCGAGTGCGGCATACACCGCATGGAAGAAGACCGACCTTGCTGCCCGTACCGAGGTACTGCGCAAGATGGCAACCTTGCACCGTGAACGTGCGGAAGAACTAGCTGCCATCCTCACCCTCGAAATGGGTAAAACCAAGACTCAGGCTCTGGGCGAAGTTGCCCTCGTTGCCAACATCTACGAGTACTACGCAGACAAGGCACCTGAGTTCACTGCAGACGAGCCTCTAGACATTACGGGGACCGGTTCTGCATATGTGCGCACGGAACCTATTGGCGCCCTCGTGGGCATCATGCCGTGGAACTACCCCTACTACCAGGTAGCACGTTTCGCAGCTCCCAACATTGCCTTGGGTAACACCATCATTTTGAAGCACGCCCGTAACTGCCCTCAGTCAGCATTGGCTATTGAGAAGCTGTTCCACGAGGCCGGCCTTCCTGCTGATGTCTACATCAACGCTTTCGCGTCTGCTGCCCAGATCTCTGAGATGATCGCCGACCCTCGCATCCAGGGCGTCTCGCTGACTGGTTCTGAAAAGGCCGGTTCTGCAGTGGGTGAAGTAGCTGGTCGCCACATGAAGAAGTATGTTCTGGAGCTTGGCGGCTCTGACCCCTTCATCGTGTTGGATGATGCCGACCTGGACGCTACTGCGGCAGCTGCTGCCCTGGGTCGCCTGGGTAACTGCGGTCAGGCATGCACCGCCTCCAAGCGCTTCATTGTGTTAGATGCTGTCTATGACGCTTTCGTGGAGAAGTTCGTCGCTGCCGTCAACACCTACCAGACCGGTGACCCCACCGATGCAGAGACAAAGCTCGGCCCCATGTCGTCGAACGAGGCACTCACAGACCTCGACGAACTCGTTCAGGACGCTATCTCTAAGGGTGCAACTGTTCTCGCTGGTGGCGCGAAGCAGGACTCCCCTGGTTCCTTCTACTCCGCGACTCTTCTCTCCGATGTGACCGAAGATATGCGCGCGTATAAAGAAGAGCTCTTTGGACCTGCCGGTGTTGTTTACCGCGTCAAGGATGAGGCTGCAGCTATCGAGTTGGCAAACAACTCTCCCTTCGGCCTCTCCAGCTCCATCTTCACCACCAACCAGGCTCGTGCAGAAAAGATTGCAACGCAGCTGGAAGCGGGTATGGTCTGGATCAACAGCACCAGCCGCAGTGCACCTGACCTCCCCTTCGGTGGCGTCAAGCTCTCTGGTGTGGGCCGCGAGTTGGCTCGATTTGGATTCAACGAGTTCTCCAACAAAAAACTCGTTCGCATCCCCTAGGACTGGCTCGTTCAGTATCTGAATAACTGTGAAGGCCCCGACTCACGTCGGGGCCTTCACAGTTTCAAGGGAGAGTTACTGCACTGAAAGGTCTTATTGCTGTGCCCAGGCACGAATTGCATCGCCGCTCTGGTTCAGCGTGGGGGGAACCAAGTCATAGGTGACCGGGGTCTTGGAGAACAGGGTGGGGTTTCGCACACCAGGCTGAGTCTTCTCCCCCTGGCCCACGGTAACAATGGGTTCGAGACCGATGGACTCCGCAAACTGAATGCCCTGGGCAACGTCATTGATCGGTGCACAGGGAAGGGACTTCGCCCGGAAGAGTTCGAACCATTCGGCCGTGGTCTTGGTCTGCAGAATCTGCTCCAGGATGGGGCGCAGGGCGTCGCGGTGCTGGCTGCGATCACGGTTGGTTGCAAAGCGCGCATCGTCGAGAAGCTCGGGAGCTCCGATTGTTTCTGCAAATACCTTGAACTGGTGGTCGTTGCCGATTGCCAAAATGATGTCGCCATCGCTCGTGGGGAATGGTGAGTAGGGGTAGATGCTGGGGTGTTCATTACCGAGACGTCGAGGAGTCACTCCTGCGATGGCATAGGCACCGGTTTGGTTCACCATGGCGGACAGCGCCGTGGACATGAGGTTGAGTTCAACCAGCTGCCCCTCGCCCGTGTTGGTGCGGTGCTGGAGCGCAGCAAGGATCGCGATACAGGTGTGGAGTCCGGTGAATACGTCGAAGACTGCAACCCCGGCACGGAAAGGAACGGTTTCTGGTGCACCGGTGAGGCTCATCAAACCAGCCGCTCCCTGAACGAGCAGGTCATAGCCCGGCAGGTCTGCGCCACCGGTTGTGCCGAATCCCGTGACGGAGGCATAGATCACGGTGGGGTTCAGGGCCTGCACCGAGGCGTAGTCCAAACCGAAGCGGGCGAGACCGTGAGGCTTAAAATTCTCCACAAAGACGTCGCTCTTGGCCGCAATCTTGCGGGCAATCTCTAGATCGTCTGGATTACGGAAATCAAGGGCAATGGAGTGCTTGTTGCGGTTGATCGACATGTAATAGGTCGATTCACCTTCAAACACGGGTGGCATCCAGCTACGTGTTTCATCGCCTTCCAAGCTCTCCACCTTAAGCACGGTGGCGCCCATGTCTGCCAGCAGCATGGTGCAGTAGGGGGCGGCGAGAACACGGCCAAAGTCGGCCACAACAATCCCTGAGAGAGGGCCGGTTCCAGACCGCTCGAATAAGGAATCAATTTCCTGCTGCGTTACCGACATTGCTACACACTCCTGCTGTTGTACTTCTACTCTGGCCAGTGCGATTAGGACTTGTCAAATACCTATTAGTGCACTCTTTATTGCATTTTCTGCAATAATCTCTGCATGGATTCTAAAGACGTCAGAACCTTCCTTGCCGTTGCGGAAGAGCTCCACTTTGGGCGAGCAGCCGAACGCCTACACATGGCCCAACCACCGGTCAGCCGCACCATTCGTGCACTCGAAGATGAACTCGGTGTTGCCCTGTTTAAGCGCGACACCCGCAACGTTCAATTGACCAATGCAGGGCAAGAACTTGTCCAACCAGCCCGTGACATCATGGAGGCGTTCCGCCGCGCCACACGCATCGTGCAGGCCGCCGGACGAGGGGAAACAGGACTGGTCCGCATCGCTTATGCAGGAGCATCCACTCAGGTGATGGTGGGCCGTCTGGCCCGCGAATCGCGCGAAGCCCTTCCCGGCATTGTGCTGGAACTGCAAAGCCAAAACTTTGCCCAGCCCGCCATGGCGCGAGTATTAACGGGTGAGGTAGATATCGCTCTGGGCCGCTGGGATCATATCCCCGCTGGCGTTGTGACCCGGGTGCTCGCCAGCGAAAATCTTGTGTTGGCTGTTCCGGCCAACCATCGTCTGGCCGGCGCGACAGAGTGTTCCATCACCGATTTCTCCGAAGAACACTTCATTACTCTGGCGCCTCACCCCGGCTCCGTTCTCGGTGATCGGTTCCGGAAACTCTGTCACTCGGCTGGGTTCGAGCCCGATGTCGTGCAGATTGCCCCAGATACCTGGACGGCAATCTCCCTCGTTTCTGCAGGAGTGGGGTGTTCTCTCACGGTGTCGACCGTGGCCAACAACGTGAATGATCCCAATGTGAGCTTCATCACCGTGACGGATGCGTCTGAGCCCGTTGCGTTGTGCATGGCCTGGCTGGAGAATCAAGAAAACGCGGCAGTCGACACGATTCTGAAGCTCTCCGAAGAAATTCTGCCGACCGCGTCCTAAGCAGACATGAGAGCTGCGATGAGGAACATCAGCGGCAAGCTGATGATGGTGGTCGTGAAGACAACATCCCTCGTGGCGAAAACTTCAGCTTTATAGACCGAGGCATAGGTATAAATGTTCTGCGCCGTCGGCAACGAGGCCAGAATCACGGCAGCAAAAAGTTCATGTGGAGCCAGGTGAAACACGAAGTTTCCTACCACATACGCAATGACCGGCATGGCCGCAACTTTGAGCGTAGTGGCCGTCAGCGACACCGGACGATCACCGTCAGCATGAAATACTTTCTGTCCCCGCAACGAGACGCCATACGAGAACAGCAGTAAGGGGACCGCAGCCCCTCCCATGGTGGTCAGTGGCTCCATGATGATGTCCGGGATATCGATATTGGATAGTGAGAGCAGGAGCCCGGCTACGGAAGCCAAAATCAAGGGTGTGAAGAGAGTGCTGGCCAGAATCTTACGAACAGACTTCCCCTGGCCGCGGCTTACTTCAAGTACACCCAAAATCAGCGGCAGGAACAGCACGATCTGCAACATGAGCAACGGGGCGAAGTAGGTCAGATCTCCCAGAACAAACAAGGACACCGGCAGTCCGATGTTGTTGGAGTTGAGATAGATACTGCCGGCAATCCCCATCGTGGTGTCCCCGAGATTGCGGGGGAAAAAGATGCGAGAGAGAAGGACAAAAAGTGCCGCCGTCGCGAGGCTCGTGATCATCACCACGACGATGACGGGTGAAAAGATCTCAGAAACTTCTGTTTTCGCCAGCACCGAGAGCAGAAGCGCAGGGCTAAACACGTAGAACGCGATGCGATTGAGCAACGGTCCCTGTTCAACGGTGAGCAGCCCGAAGCGCGTTGCCAGATAACCGGCACCGATGAGGGCGCCGATGATGGCAAACGCGGTAAGGACACCGTTCACGTCAGTTTCACGCTTTCCTTAAAGGAATAGGGGCGTTCTTTCTGTAAAAAGAAAGGACGCCCCCATTCAAGCTCACGCTGGACGAGATTAGGAAATCTGGTTGGTCTCGTTGAGGTGGTAGTAGTTACGTGCCTGGTACACCAGGGGTGGGTGCGCTTCAGCTGCAGAAGAAGTTTCAATCTGCATCACGAATAGCACGCTGGAACCTGCTTCGACGCGATCGATAAAGGTACCCTGCGCCCATGTCTCCACGCCGGAGATGAGAGGCTCACCGGTCTCGAGGACGGTGTAGTCGAGGTCTGCGAAACGGTCGATACCCGAGGTAGCGAAACGGTCCGCAATGGGACGGTCGTGCTTGCTCAGGAAGTGAACCACGGCCGACTTGGCTTCTGCGACGATTGGCCAGCTGGACGAAGTCTTGTTGATGCTGAAAACCAGCAGGGGTGGCTCTGCAGAAACCGAAATAACGGAAGTTGCGGTGAAACCGGCGAGACGCTCGCCACCGACGGTGATGACTGCAACACCACCTGGGTGGTTGCGGAACAGAGCCCGGTATTCGTCTAATGAGATGTTGGCCATCATGTTCTCCATAAAAGTTTGAATCTAAGTGTGTAACAACCCCGGGTTTACTTTATTCCCGGGGAATGAGCACGGGTGTGCTGGACACGAAGCCCAGCACACCCGTTGGAAAGGTTTTAGGCCTTTACCTTGCTGTTGATCTTTGGCAGAACCTCGTTAGCGAGGAGAGTCATCGTCTGGTGTTCACCAGCGTTGTTCTCGCCTTCGCCGTCCATGACAGCCATCAGCAGGTGACCGAAGTCTCCTACGTTCTCGCGCATAGCTTCGATCTTCTGTGCAACGGTGTCAGGTGAACCGTAGATGACGATGTCGCTAACCAGGTCAGCAACCTTGACATCCTCGTCAGCCATGTTGGGGTCTTCCTTCATTACAGCGGTGTAGTTAGCTGCAACGAGAACCTTCCACAGGTAGTCGAGGTAGAAGAAGTTTCCACCCTCTGGGTTCAGAGCGGCTTCTTCTGCTTCTGCGTCAGTCTTGCGGATGACGACGTTGCGAGCAACGCGCCAGTTCTCGTAGCTCACTTCCTGACCCATAGCTTCGTAACCCTCGCGGATCTTCTGGCCGTGAGACTTGATAACGCCCTCACCACAGAAGTTGGCCGACATGGGGTTCCATCCACGCATGGTTGCAATCTTGACGCTCTCCGAGAAGGGCGACATTGCGGTCGAGAAGATGGGTGGGTTGGGCTTCTGGAATGGCTTGAGCATGGTACCGACGAAGAGGTCGGGGATAACCATGTCCTTGACACCGAAGTCGTAGTACTCAGTCTTGTACTCGTAAGGAGGGTTGCTGTTCCAGATGTCAAGGATGATGTCGAGAGCCTCGTACATCTTCTTTCCACGCATCTCGTTGTCGAGTACGTCGAAGAGCTCCATGTCGGATGCGAGACCGCCGGGTCCGATACCGAAGTTGAAGCGACCGCGTGACATGTGGTCGAACTGTGCAACCTCACCAGCAACGAGTGCAGGGTGGTGGTTGGGCAATGCGATAACACCGGTACCAAGACGAATGTTCTTGGTGCGGTGGATCAGCGAAGCCAAGAAGATCAGTGGCGAAGCAATGGGCTCGGTGAGGCAGGTTACGTGCTCTCCGATGAATACCTCTTCAAATCCAAGCTTGTCAGCAAGGATAATGCGCTCTGCTACTTCTTCGTAGGTGTCAGCCTGGGGACGGTGACCGGGGTGCATTGGCATCCCGAACAGACCAGCTTTCATGTGTTTCTCCTTTGTGTTGGTTTTTACTTAGGTTGTGGAACAGTTTTTAGACGAGGACCATTCCGCCGTCGATCATGACGATTTGGCCGGTCATGTAGTCGGAGTCGGAAGATGCGAGGAATAGAGCGGTGCCGATGATGTCCTCAGGAACACCCTTGCGCCCGATCAGGTTTGCACCCGAGAATGCACCGAAGGCGTCACCGATCTTCTCAGCACTACCGATTTCAACGAGGTCTTCGTCAAGCTTCTTCCAGAGTGGGGTGTCAACTACACCAGGAGCAAAAGCGTTGCTGGTGATGTTGTGCTCAGAAAGTGCGTGAGCTGCAGACTGGTTAAGTGCGTTCACAGCGAACTTGCTAGCGCAGTAAGCAGCGAAGTCGGGGTAACCCTGACGTCCCGCAATGGAAGATACGAGGATGAGCTTTCCGCCATGACCCTGCTTGATCATCTGCTTAGCAGCTTCCTGCTGAGTAATGAGGGTTCCGAGAGCGTTCACGTTGATGGTGTTGGTGAAGTTCTCTTCGGTGGTGTCGAGGAAGTGGGAAGGCTTGATCATTCCAGCAATGTTGAACATGACGTCGAGCTTGCCGAAGTTCTCAACAGCAGCAGTAACTGCAGCAGCAACATCTGAGCGCTTGGTGACGTTTCCTGCAACAGCAATAGCGTTTCCGCCAGCCTTGATGATTTCATCACGAGTTGCGTTAGCTGCGTCAATGTTCATGTCCACGATTGTGAGATCTGCGCCCTCTTTGGCGCATGCAATCGCAATGACACGTCCCATGCCGCTGCCGCCGCCGGTCAACAGGATGCTACGACCCTCTACGCGACCTGACATTGTTTGTCTCCATTCATAAAAGGAGAAACGGACTAACCATCTTGCAATTGTGTTGCAGACCAGTGACAACCGAGGTTTGGACAGAAAGAACTAGTCCAAAGTGTGGATGTAACTGGATCTAGATGATGAGCACCGCCTCCTTGCGGGTTTCTGTCTACCTCTGTTCCGACGAAGGTAATCCGGCGTAACGCGAGTAGGTTATCTAGCTACAATCATCAATCACTTCCCTGAGCATCACCAACGCACTGTGCAATTCTTAGACAGATGCCCTTATGATGAGAGCACCTCAATGGTGAGACCAGAGGAAAGGATCGATTATTTCCACAATCCAGCCCAGTGCTGACCCCAAACGCTCCCCCGTCCAACATGACGAGCTCATTCGTGAATCCTGGGACCGCGCATTTCAGTTTGGCCTCAATCCCGAAAAAGTCGAGATCAATGAGTTCGGCGACGTCGACATGGAGTCCGGTGAACTCGCCCAGGCCGCCATGAAGGTCATTAACGCGACCGCGAGCACTCTCGACGACACCAACACCTGGATTTCTTTCGCCAACTCTGCTGGTGCGATTCGCTACCAGTGGGCCGGGAACGACTCCTTCAAGCGTCAGCTTGACCGCGTCAACGTGGTCCAGGGAGCTGTTATCGCGGAACAGGTTGTCGGCCCCAGCGGTATTTCGATTGCTCTCGCCAGCGGCCAACCCGTCATTGTGAGCGGCGAAGAACACTTCAACTCCCAATGGCGTGATCTCGTATGTGCCGCCAGCCCCGTTGTGCACCCCATGACCAACCAAGTTGTAGGTGCGGTCAACATCACGTGTCTCGCCGTCGAAGAAAACAAACACTTGCGCATTGCGCTGAAGACCGTCGTGAACGGTTTCCAGCAGATTCTTGCTTCGGGCATGCGGTCCCAGCAACGCCGTTTGCTGGATGCTCACCTCCAGACCAAACACATTACGAAGTGCCCCGTCATCACTGTGGATTCCAACACCATGATCGATGAGAAGGACCTTGAGAGCCAGAACTACACGCACTCTATGATTCGCTCCTTCGTGCAGGACCTCCGCCCAGACGCCAAACAAGCTCGCCTCCCCAACGGCAAGCGGGTAACGATTGTGCGCCATGAAGGCAACGAGGGCGAGATGTTCTACTCACTCGTGTTTGATCCGCTGGAGATTTACGCTCCTGCCTCGGTCGAACAGTTTGGCCAAGACGTCCAAGCCAACAACGACATGGACCTCAAGCTCCTCGAACGTGCTGAGCGCGACACCATTTTGGCCACCCTCATTTCACTGCACGGCAACAAGTCACTGGCAGCAGAAATGTTGGGCATTTCTCGAGGCACCCTCTACGAGCGCATCAAGAAATACAACCTGGTGGAGTTCGCCTAACTAGAGCGCCGTACGGCCACCATCGATGGGCAGGTTGACGCCAGTCACCCAGGTGGATTCATCGCTGGCGAGATAGAGCACCGCATACGCCACATCAAGGGGGCGTCCAATGCGCTTGATGGATTGTTCCGTGGTGTTCGCTTTCTCATACTCAGGCAAACCACCAGGGAAATCTCGGGCAATGCCCTCCACCAGGGGTGTGAGGACGGTGCTGGGGTGGACGGAGTTCACTCTGATGTTGTATTTCCCGTAGACCGCAGCATCTTGCTTGGTCATCATCGCCACGGCACCCTTGGCCACGTGATACGCCGTGAACTCTTGATTGCCGATCAGGCCGTAGATCGAGGAGAAGTTCACAATCGAACCAGAGTTTTGCTTCATCATGTAGGGCAGAGCGTGCTTGGTAGAGAAAAAAACACCCTTGACGTCGATGGCGAAGAGGTCATCCCATTCTTGTTCGGATAGTTCATGGGTGGGCTTGTCCACACCAATGACTCCGGCACAGTTCACGAGCACATCAATTGTGCCCAACTGCTGACCCACTTCGGCATATACCGCCGCAACTTCAGCTTCCACCGCAACATTCATGGGCCAGAAGTGCGCCTGTCCACCAGCGGCGTTGATGCCATCGGTGACAGATTGCCCCAATTCGACGTTGTAATCGGTCAACACGACGGTTGCCCCTTCACGCGCAAAGAGTTCCGCTGTGGCCTGCCCCATGCCTGAAGCGGCACCGGTGATGACAGCAATCTTGTTTTCTAAACGACCCATGATCGGCACTCCTTTGTGTTGAAAACTTACGGTGGCGTACGCATCACGGTAATACACTGACCCAGCCCTGGCGAGGGCGGTGTTCAGGCTTCGCTCAGTTCCTCGTGACCTGCCCTGACTACGCTTGAGAAACGGTTCCCCCAGAGGATGAGAGACTCCATGACGCATGCTCCCCATCTGGACTTCCTGCGGTCTGCATGCCCGGTGATGAATTCTCTCATCGAAGAACATGGACCCCTACATCTCACGGCACAACCCGTGGAGAACTACTTTGGCATCCTGGTCTCCACCATTGTGGGACAGCAGCTCTCGGCCAAAGCGGCCGACACCATCTCGGCCCGCGTTGCTGAACGAGCAGGCGAGATGACCCCCGATGCGGTGCATGCGCTGAGCCTTGAGGACCTTCGTGCATGTGGGCTCTCTCAATCGAAATCTCGAGCTATTTCGAATCTTGCCGAGAAATTCTCTGCCGATCACCTCCCCATTCACGACTTTGCTGGCATGCCCGAAGAGGAGGTTCATGCGCTACTGATCAAGGAGCCCGGGATTGGTCCGTGGACCAGTGAAATGTTCATGCTCGCGGCGTTGGCCAAAGAAGATGTCTGGTCTCTCGGTGATGCCGCCTTACGCAAAGCAGTGAGAAACAATTTCGGGGAAGACGTCGACATCGACGAGATAGCCCTCAGGTGGAAGCCCTACCGTTCGGTCGCTTCCCTGTATTTGTGGAAGACCATCGACGGTTAACACAAAAAGACCACCTGGCGAGAGGTGGTCTTCCTGTTTGTGCACCCCCCGGGACTTGAACCCGGAACCCACTGATTAAGAGTCAGTTGCTCTGCCAATTGAGCTAGAGGTGCAGTTGGTTCGAAATTGTGTTCCGAACCGAAGGTCAACAATATCATTCGAGCGCAACGAGGTCGAATTGAGTCATGGGACGCGTCACATTGGCCCTCCGGAAGTTGGATTCGCATACTCACTGAACTATTGAAATCCTCTTGATTTAATCCAGAATTTACGAAATCCGTATCAATTTTCTAAAAATACTTCCGATTTCGTTGTAAAGCTCGGTAAAGTACAAGAGTGCTGATTGGGAAGAAATCAGCCTCATCAAGGAGTGTCATGAAGGTCGCAGTTCCTACCGAAATCAAGAACAACGAGTTCCGCGTAGCCATTACCCCCGCGGGTGTGCACGATCTCGTTGGTAACGGGCATGAGGTACTGGTGCAATCGGGCGCCGGTGTGGGCTCCTCCATTACCGATGAAGCATATGTCGCAGCAGGTGCCACGATCCTGGCCACCGCGGAGGAGATCTGGGCATCCGCTGATGTTCTTCTCAAGGTAAAAGAACCTATCGCGAGCGAATACCGCTACTTCCGTGAAGGACTCGTACTTTTCACCTACCTTCACCTAGCGGCAGAACCGGAGCTCACTCAGGCACTTGTCGAAGCCAAAGTCACCGGTATTGCCTATGAGACCGTTCAGCTCCCCACACGCCAGCTCCCCTTGCTCGCTCCCATGAGCGAGGTAGCAGGCCGTCTGGCCCCGATTCTCGGAGCAAACGCCATGCTCAAGCCCAATGGCGGTCCTGGCTTACTCGTTCCCGGCGTTCCCGGAACCCACCCCGCCAAGGTAGTTGTTCTCGGTGGCGGCGTTGCCGGCACCAATGCCGTGCAGGTCGCCGCAGGAATGGGCGCAGACGTGACCGTGCTGGATACCAACCTGTTCCGCCTACGAGAACTCGATGCCCTCTATGACGGCCGCGTCAAAACCATTGCATCGAACTCGTTTGAAATTGAAAAGGCCTGTCTCGAAGCAGACATGGTGATTGGATCTGTCCTTATTCCAGGCGCCAAGGCTCCCAAGCTTGTCAGCAACGACCTAGTCAAGCGCATGAAGCCCGGGAGCGTGCTCGTGGATATTGCCGTGGACCAAGGTGGCTGCTTCGCTGACACTCACCCCACCACCCACGCAGAACCCACTTTCCCTGTTCACAACTCACTGTTCTACTGCGTGGCGAACATGCCCGGTGCTGTTCCTCACACCTCTACCTACGCGCTGACAAACGCGACGCTGCCGTACCTGCGCTCTATAGCCAACAATGGCTGGCATGCCGCACTCAAAGCCGATCCTTCATTGCGCTTAGGACTGAACACCTTCGATGGCACCGTGACGAATGCACCTGTCGCCCAGGCCGTGGGACTTCCCGCCAGCGACCTCGACGCGATCTTCGCCTAAACCTCTAACCACAAGAGCCCCTCGACAGAGGGGCTCTTGTGGTTAGTTCTCGAACGCTTCCGGTGGTGGGCAGGAGCACACCAGATTACGGTCACCGTAGGCATTGTCAATGCGGCGAACGGGAGCCCAGTATTTGCTGCGCACACGCATCGTGCGGGTAGCAGCGTCGAGGCCCTCAGCAAAGGGATACACGGCCTTCTCCCGCGAGTAAGGGTGGTTCCACTCCCCCACGATGGACGCAGCAGTGTGAGGAGCGTTGTGCAGGGGGTTGTCCTCTGCGGGCCACTCGCCTGCAAGAACAGCGTCTGCTTCGGCCTTGATAGTGATCATGGCGTTGATGAAACGCTCGATCTCCTCAAGATCCTCCGATTCGGTGGGCTCAATCATGAGCGTGCCAGCAACGGGGAAGCTCATCGTGGGTGCATGGAAACCAAAGTCCACCAAACGCTTGGCAACATCATCCACGGTCACACCGGTCTCTGCCGTCAGGGGGCGCAGGTCGAGAATGCACTCGTGGGCAACCAGGCCGTTATCCCCGGTGTAGAGGGTGGGGAAATGAGCTTCGAGTCGCTTGGAAATGTAGTTCGCCGCCAACACAGCTGATGCTGTCGCGTCACGGATACCCTGCTCCCCCATCATGCGCACGTATGCCCATGAGATGGGCAGAATGCTGGGTGAGCCATAGGGCGCTGCCGAGATTTGTGCACCGTCGTGAGTGACGGTGGAGACCGTGTCTCCCTCCACCAACACGTGGTGAGGGTTCTGAATTGCGAAGTGACCGGGCAGGTAGGGCGCGAGGTGAGCCTTCGCTGCTACGGGACCCACACCGGGACCGCCACCGCCGTGAGGGATGCAGAAGGTCTTGTGGAGGTTGAGGTGCGAGACATCGCCACCGAAATCACCGAAGCGTGCAAAACCTGTCATGGCGTTGAGGTTGGCGCCGTCGACGTAGACCTGACCACCGGCCGCATGAACTGCCGCAGTGATTGCGGGCACTTCGTGCTCATACACACCGTGAGTAGACGGGTAGGTGATCATGAGGGCAGCGAGCTTGTCGCCCTGCTCCGCGATCTTGGCGCGGAGATCATCGAGATCTACGTTGCCAACCTCATCACAGGCGACCACAACAACGCTCATTCCGGCAAGGACTGCTGAAGCCGCATTGGTGCCGTGGGCGCTGGAGGGAATCAAGCAGACGGTGCGCTGCGCATCGCCGTTAGCCAGATGGTATCCGCGGATAGCCATGAGCCCTGCGAGCTCTCCCTGACTGCCCGCATTGGGCTGGAGGGACACGGTGTTATAGCCAGTGAGGTCGACCAGCCATTTTTCCAACTGCGCAATGAGCTCTAGGTATCCAGCAACGTCTTCAGCGGGCGCGAAGGGGTGCAGCCCTCCAAACTCTGGCCACGTCACTGCTTCCATTTCGGTCGCAGAGTTCAGCTTCATCGTGCAGGAGCCCAGAGGGATCATGCCGCGGTCGAGGGCGTAGTCAAAGTCAGCTAAACGCTTGAGATAGCGCATCATGCTGGTTTCGCTGCGATGGGTGTTGAACACGGGGTGCTCGAGATAGGCCGAGGTGCGAACCAGACCTGCAGGAAGGGCAGCAGGAACGACTGCAAATGCTGCGTCTGCGCCAAAGAAGCCGGCCACGGCTTCCACTTCACCGGGGGTAGTGGTCTCATCCACGGAGAGGGTCAAACTGTCCTGATCCACGATGTGGAAGAGGTAGCCGCCCTGCTTGGCGGCCTCTGCAATGGTGACTGCCTTGCCTGGAACACTGACGTGCAAAGTGTCAAAGAAGTTGTCGTGAGTGACGGTGACACCGCCGGCGCGAAGAATCGCGGCCAGTGCGGTGGCTTTCTCGTGCACCTCGGTGGCGATATCTTTCAAGCCCTCAGGACCGTGATAGACCGCATACATCCCAGCCATGACGGCCAGGAGAACCTGTGCCGTACAAATGTTCGAGGTAGCCTTGTCGCGACGAATGTGCTGCTCACGCGCCTGCAGAGTCAGGCGGTAAGCCGGTTCACCATTGGCATCGAGAGAAACACCCACCAAACGACCCGGCATGCTGCGTTCGAGGCCTGCACGCACAGCCAAGAAGCCCGCGTGGGGTCCTCCAAAGCCGAGGGGAACACCGAAACGCTGCGAGGAACCCACGGCAACATCGGCGCCCAGTTCAGCAGGCGAAGACAGGAGGGTGAGGGCAAGCAGGTCGGCGGCCACAATGGCGATCGCGCCGGAAGCCTTCGCCGTCTCGATTACGGCGCGCGGGTCCCAAATCCGCCCGTTCGCTCCGGGGTACTGGATGAGCACACCAAAGGCATCCGGAAGTTCTGCACCCGCGGCGAGATCCAGTTCAACAACCTCAATACCTACTGCATCAACGCGGCCAGCAATCAGGCTCTTGGTCTGGGCCAAGGTGTTGACGTCCACCACGAACACGTTGGAGTCAACCTTGGAAGAACGACGGGCGAGGAGCATGGCTTCAACCGCAGACGTGCTCTCATCGAGCATCGAACCGTTAGCGGTGGAGAGACCGGTGAGGTCGGTGACCATAGTTTGGAAGTTGATGATTGCTTCCAGACGACCCTGCGAGATTTCAGGCTGGTAGGGGGTGTAGGCGGTGTACCAGCTGGGGTTTTCGAGCACGTTGCGCTTGATCACTGCAGGGGTAATGGTGTCGTAGTAGCCCTGACCAATGAGGGAACGGCGAATAGTGTTCTTCGCCGCCAGCTCACGAAGCTCGGCGATGGTCTCCCGCTCAGTTGCTGGCTCAGGGAGCAGAGATGAGCCGGCGGCACGGAACTGGTCGACGTGAATCGACTCGGGGATAGCAGCCTCGATGAGGTGCTCGATGCTGTCATATCCCAGCTGCGTGAGCATGTGTGCTTGAGCAGCAGAATCAGTTCCGATGTGACGGGTGACGAACGCGTTCGACATTTATTTTCCTTGCGTGAGGGACGTACAAGTCGTGGTGTTATCTGAGTGCTACACGAGGTAGCGACGAATTTATTCGCCCGTGAGTGCGGTGTAGGCAGCTGCATCGAGCAGTGCAGGTGCATCAGAGATGCTGATCTTGATCAACCAACCGGCGCCGAAAGGGTCGTCGTTGACAAGCTCGGGACTGGAAACCACGGCGTCGTTGACCTCGGTGACAGTTCCCGTTGCGGGAGCGTAGAGCTCACCAACTGACTTGGTAGATTCGATCTCGCCGACGACGGTTCCCGCTGTGATTGCAGCGCCAACTTTGGGGAGCTCGACGTAGACAACATCTCCGAGTTTCTCGGCGGCATAGGCGGTAATTCCAACGGTGGCCTGGTCGCCCTCGACAAGGAGCCATTCGTGTTCTTCGGTGTACTGAAGGTTGGTGGGGTTTGACATGGTTAGTTCTTCTTTCTGCTGTAGAAGGGGAGAGCGGTCACGGTGTAAGGAAGGCGGGTTCCACGGATGTCGACGTCAACAACTGTTCCGAGATCGGAAACGGTGGGGTCAACGTATGCCATGGCGACGGGATATTCGAGGGTGGGCGAAAGAGCACCGGAGGTAACCATGCCCACGGCAACATCACCGGAGTACACCTCGTAATCTGCACGGGCTGCGCGCTTGCCTTCACCAACGAGGCCGACGAGCACGCGTGCATCTGCAGGAGTGCCTTTTTCTGTGGCAGCGCGACCAACAAAGTCGCCTTCTTTACTCAGGGCCACAACCTTGCCCAGCCCTGCCTGTGCAGGAGCAGTGGTGAGGTCGAGTTCGTGACCATAGAGTGGCATTCCTGCTTCGAGGCGCAGAGTGTCGCGGCAGGCCAAACCGGTAGGAACAAGTCCACGGCTTTCACCCGCGATCATGAGCGCATTCCACAGTTGAGCTGCGTGCTGAACATCTACGTAGAGTTCGAAACCGTCTTCACCGGTGTAGCCGGTGCGTCCGATCAGCATCGGGTTCCCCAAGTAGGTGGCGGGCAACGACCAGTAGTACTTGAGGGCATCGAGGGTGGGCTCCGGACGCGTGGCTGCGTCTGCAGCGAGCTCCAGCCCGACCGCGTGTTGAACAATATCGAGAGCATTAGGCCCCTGCACGGCGATGAGGGCAGTGGCGTCGCTTTCATCCTTGACCGAGACGTCGAAGCCTGTAGTGCGGTGGTTGAGAGCATCAACGGCCTGGAAACGATTACCCGCGTTGGCCACGACAAGCCAGTGCTGCTCGCCCACGCGGTACACAACGAGGTCATCAATGATGCCGCCTGCGTCGTTAAGCAGCAGGGAATACTTTGCCTGGCCAATGTTGATAGCTGAAAGCTTGCCTGCGAGGGCGTAGTCCAAGAACACACCAGCATCGGGGCCGGTGACAGAGATTTCAGCCATGTGGGAGATATCGAAAATCCCTGCGGCAGTTCGGACAGCGTGGTGCTCAGCCAAGTCACTGTCGTAGCGCACGGGCATCATGAAACCGGCGAAGTCGGTGAAGCTGGCACCGAGCGATTCGTGCACGGCGTGCAGCGGGGAATAGCGAGGTGTGTCTGACATGAGTTCTCCGTTCGGCAATGACCTACGTGTGGGAACTCCCCCTCTGTCATTGGTGCCTGAGAGCTTCACTACCAAAGCAGCTTTCACCGTGGGCGAGATGTCTTGTTCGGCATCTTCTTTTCAGAGTGGTCCGTCCGATGCGGTACGCGTACCTGAGAGATTGTCGGGGAGGATTGCTCCTTCGGTGTTCACCTCGAAAGTGAACTCTCCCGCATCGATCGCTTGACCTCGATATTCAGTTTGTGTTCCCAGTCTAAGGGCGAAGCAGGGCTATGGGCGCATGGTTTTCCCCGAGAACGGGAGCTTTATGGAAACTCACCTCAACTGAGGGTTGAAGGTAGAGAAACGGTTCACCCCGCCTCGATACCGAGACGGGGTGAACGTTCCCAACAGGAATTTCTAATCTGCGGTGTGAGCTCGACGCTCCAAGGTCTTTCCCTTGAAGTAGTCGCTGTTGACCAAGTTCCACCAGATCATCAGAATGGCGCCCACCGCAATGGACATCAAACCGACGACACCGACAGCACCCGCACCAAAAATGGTGACGTTATTTCCGGCGTCATCGACTAACCAGTCCGGCAACATGAACTGCTGAAGTCCATAGATGAAGACCACGGTCATGATGAGGCCCCCCAGGAGCGGGATCAGACCACGCATGAAGAAGTTACGAGCGTTCATGAACAGTGTCTTCCGGAAGAACCAGGTCGAGGCGAAACCGGTTAGACCGTAGTACACAGCGATGAGCAGTCCCAAAGATCCAATCAATGCGACGAGCAGGTTGGGGCTCACCAAAGTGAACAGGAGATAGAACACGGCCGAGATGATTCCCATACCCCAGGTCGCCCAGGTGGGGGTGAGGAACTTGGGGTGCATCTTGGTGAAGTGCGAAGGCAGAGCCTTGTAAGCAGCCATCGAGAGTGCTCCGCGAGCGGTCGGCAAAATCGTGGTTTGGGTCGAGGCAGCTGCCGAGGTCAGAATCGAGGCAGCCAAGAGCAGCATCATGATGTGGCCAAGAACGCTGTCTCCGAAGAGAGTGGGCCCGATGGCAGCAAAAATATCTCCTGCATTGTCAGGGTTACCCAGTCCGATACCTGTCTCTCCTGCTCCCGCGAAGGCGAGCGAGCCCACGGTAACCAGGAGGTAGGTGACAACCAACAGAAGGGTGCTAATCACGGCAGCATTACCTGGGGTCTTTTTAGGATTAGAGGTTTCTTCGTTGATGGCAACTGCCGTGTCCCAGCCCCAGTAAATAAACATAGCGGTGAGAACAGCAGGGGCAATAGCGCTTCCGAAAGGCAGCGAGAACGGGTTGAACCAGCTGAGTTCCGGCAACGCAGACTCGGCAATGCCGTTCCCGCTGTAGACGCGGAAGAGAGCAACTGCGGCAAAGGCAATCAGGACGACAACTTCAATCGCGAGGAGCCAGTACTGCAGCCGTGCGGAAATCTCCACGCCGCGGTATGCGATCCACGTCATAAGGAAGATCCAGACCAATCCAGCGACGGTGGACCACAGCACATCTCCAGAGATCGCGGTGATGTCAGGGTTGCTGAAAACTTCTCCAACAAATGTGAAGGAATAGGAACCAGCGATTTGGGCCAGGTTCGCCATCACAATGATGTCAGCAGCCATGAGCGCCCATCCGCCCATCCATCCGGTACGAGTGCCAAATGCACGCGCCGCCCAGGTGAAGACCGTGCCACAGTCAGGCTCGACCTTGTTGAGTTCCTTATAGGCAACCGAGATAAAGAACATGGGGATAAAGGCAAGAATGATGATGCCGGGTGCTTGGAAACCTACAAGGGTTTCACCACCCAAAACGATGAAGCCCAGAGCCGCCGCAAGGCTATAGGCCGGGGCGGTGGAAGCCATACCGACAACGACGCTCGAGAGTAATCCCAAGGCCCCTGTCTTGAGGCCTTTTTGGCCCGTGAGGTCAGTGGTTGACATGCAGTGATGCTCCTTTTTTCGTCCGTCGCTCAGCGCTGAACGACGAGTGATATTCACACTTAACTCCGATTCAGTAGGGATTTCTACCTTTGGCCCACGATTTCGATAGTTATTTACACAAACGCAATCAAATGCGCAGTTATCGAACACTTCTGACCGACCTAGCGTTCGAGTCAGATTGACACTAAGATAGATTCACTTAGAGTCAATCTGACTCTTACAACGAAGTAGGGTCCATGTCTGCCTTAGAAAGTCACGTCGCGCTCGCCGTCTCCACGGTGATCTTTGCGTTGCGCCCTTCGGCAACCGGAGAACCCGAGCTGGTCATCCCCCTCGTACGGCGAATTCGTGCCCCCTACGAAGGTCAATGGGCATTGCCCGGCGGTCCACTCAACACCGATGAGGACCTCTCTCAGGCTGCGTCCCGCACCCTCCTCGAGACCACGGCTCTCGAGCCTCGTTATCTCGAGCAGCTCTATGCTTTCGGCCAGCTCGATCGCTCCCCCGATGATCGCGTGGTCTCGATTGTGTACTGGGCACTCGTCGCAGGCGACGAAGCCGACCGCGCAATCCAGAGCGAAAACGTGCAATGGTTCGCTGCTGATGATCTGCCCGAACTGGCCTTTGACCACAACCTCATCGTGGACTACGCCCTCTGGCGCCTCCGCACCAAGCTGGAGTATTCCCGCATTGCGCATGGTTTCCTCGGGGAAACCTTCACGCTCGCACAGTTGCGTGAAGTGTATGAAATTGTCCTGCGGAGGCCACTGGATCCTGGAAACTTCCGCCGCATGGTGGAAGCTTCCGGCACTGTCGTCCCCACCGGCGAGCGCTTGGCCGGAACCCGGCACCGCCCACCCCAGCTTTACCGTTACGACACCTCCATAGACCTGACCGACCAAGGTCCCCTATCTCGCTTGAGTGCGCCCCGCACCCTGGCTTCCACCCGAGGAGAAAACAGATGACATCGACCGCCTCGGTCAACGACCGCATCCAGCTCATTGCTTCCGGTAAGAGCGAAGAGAGCACGTGCTCTCCGTCACTGGCGAAGGGGCCGTGGGAATTCGATACCGGCACACCAGGCTATGGCCCCGGTGCCTCGATGGGGGATGTTATCCCGACCGGCTCCCCTGTTCAGGGTGGTTTGCCAGAGGAATACAAAACGGCAACCAATGAAGAGCTCCACGCACGGATTCGCGCAGCGAAAGATACCTTGGGTGACCGTGTCGTTATTCTCGGTCACTTCTATCAGCGTGATGAAATCGTGCAGCACGCAGACTACCTGGGTGACTCGTTCCAGCTGGCTGTCGCCGCGAAAGGCCGCCCCGAAGCCGAAGCCATCGTATTCTGTGGCGTTCACTTCATGGCTGAAACCGCAGACATCCTCTCGAGTGACCACCAGAAGGTAATCCTCCCCAATCTTGCAGCAGGCTGCTCCATGGCAGACATGGCGGATATCGACTCTGTGACCCAGTGTTGGGAACAGCTCGAGGACCTCTATGGCACCGAACCCGACGAGCAGGGCCGCGTTCCCGTCATCCCCGTGACCTACATGAACTCGTCAGCAGCGCTCAAAGGTTTCTGCGGTGAGCACGGTGGCATTGTCTGCACCTCGTCTAATGCCGCCACCGTGCTGGAGTGGGCTTTTGAACGTGGACAGCGTGTGTTGTTCTTCCCCGACCAGCACCTGGGCCGGAACACTGCCAAGGCAATGGGCATCTCGGTCGATGACATGCCTTTGTGGTGGGGGCGCAAGCCCCTGGGCGGAAACACACAAGCCGACCTGGAAAATGCCAAAGTCATTTTGTGGAATGGCTTCTGCTCGGTGCACAAGCGCTTCACGGTTGACCAGATCGACAAGGCACGTGCCGAGCACCCTGGTGTTCGCGTGATTGTTCACCCCGAAAGCCCCATGGCCGTGGTGGATGCCTCTGACGAGTATGGTTCCACTGACTACATCCGGAAGGCAGTCGAAGCAGCAACTGAACCCACCACCTTTGCGATTGGGACTGAGATCAACATGGTGCAGCGCCTGGCCGCGCAGCACCCGGAACACACCATCTTCTGCTTAGACCCCGTGGTGTGCCCCTGCTCGACGATGTATCGAATCCATCCCGGGTATCTTGCCTGGGTGCTTGAGCGCCTCGTCGCCGGTGAAGTGGTCAACCAAATTGTCGTAGACGAGTCGGTGGCTGAACCTGCTCGCGTTGCACTGGAGAGGATGTTGGCCGCCAAGCCAGCCAACTAATCCCATGTCCAGAATTGTTGTGATCGGCAGCGGCGTTGCGGGTTTGATTGCCGCCGTCGAGGCGAGTGAAGAGCACGAGGTCATCCTCGTTACAAAGGCTGACCTCGCGGAAAGCAATACGCACTATGCCCAAGGCGGCATTGCAGCGGTGAGCTCTGACGACGACACCGTTGCCGAGCACGTCGCTGATACTCTCGTTGCTGGTGCGGGGCTGTGCTGGGAACCAGCGGTGGAAGTGTTGTGCAAAAAAGGTCGTAAGCGCATCAACGACCTCGTGAAGTTCGGGGTGAACTTTGACCGTCACGACGGTGACTTCGCCCGTGGTTTAGAAGCAGCACACTCACATGCCCGCATTCTTCACGCCGGCGGAGACGCCACCGGTGCCATCACGAGTGATGCTCTGGTGGCTGCTGTGCGCCGCACGGCCACCGAAATCCGCGAATACACCTTCGTTGCAGAAATCGTGGTGGAGGACAACCGTGTTACCGGTGTTCAGGTGCTCGATGCCGACGGCATGCATTTCTTGTCCGCCGATGCGGTCATCTTGGCCAGCGGTGGCGCAGGTCAGCTCTACCGTCACACCACGAACCCCGCCGTGACGACCGGCGATGGCGTGGCCGCTGCTTTCCGTGCCGGTGCAGTGCTGGCGGACGTAGAGTTCTATCAATTCCACCCCACTGCGTTGGCCGTGCCTAGTTCCTTCCTCATTTCTGAAGCTGTGCGCGGTGAGGGTGCCGTGCTTGTCGATGCCCACGGCGAGCGCTTCATGCACAAGATTCACCCCTTGGCAGAGCTTGCTCCGCGTGATGTGGTGGCCCGGGGTATTCAACAAACCATGATGAACCAGGGCGGCCAGCCTGTTCTGCTTGATGCAACAGCCTTAGGCAGCTCCTACCTCGCGGAGCGCTTTCCGAGCATTACGAAGGCGTGCCGCTCGTATGGACTGAACTGGGGTAGTGAACCTATTCCCGTCACTCCTGCTGCCCACTATTGGATGGGAGGAATTGCAACCGATACCTTTGGACGCACCTCGATTCCTGGTCTGTTTGCCGTGGGTGAAGTCGCCTGCACCGGTGCACACGGTGCAAACCGCCTCGCCTCTAACTCGTTGCTGGAGTCTGTTGTCTTTGCCCACCGCGCGGTGAAGGCACTGAGCAAGCCCTGGCCAGAAGATGCTCCGAGTGTGCGCTGGGCAGACGCTGGTCGCGTGGCAGAGCTCGAACTTGTAGAGCCTGACCACACCTCCAGCGCACAGGTTGTGGACCGTGTGGAATTACAAACACTGATGTGGGACAGTGTGGGTCTGGCCCGGACGAAAACAGATCTTGATGATGCGTTGTCTCAACTGCACTCGTGGCGCCCTGCAGATCCTGCGCACCGACTCTTCCCCGACTGGGAAGATGCCAACCTGTTGCTCTTGGCGCGCACCGTGACCGAGGCTGCCTTGGCCCGCGCAGAATCCCGGGGCGGGCACTTCCGCCTCGATTACCCCGAGACCAACCCCGCCTGTGCCCGCCCCATCACGCTGGTTCGAAAGGCGTCATCATGTTAGATAGAAAAACCATCGACCGCGTCGTGGCTGCGGCCCTGCACGAGGATGCTCCCACGGGAGATATCACCTCACTTCTGGCGATCACTGAAGACGCCACTGCCACGGCTGTTCTTGCCGCTCGCGAACCTGGAACCTTTGCCGGGGCAGACGTCTTCGAAGCTGCTTTTCGGCTGACCGATCCTCGTATTGTCGTGGAAATGCTCGCCCACGACGGTGATCGCTTTGCTCCTGGGGATGAACTTGCCCGCGTGAGCGGTCCTGCTCGAGGTATTCTCACGGCAGAACGTATTGGCTTGAACTTTACCCAGCGGATGAGTGGAATTGCGACCCTCACAGCGGAGTATGCGGATGCCGTTGCGGGAACCAAAGCAACCATCCTGGATACCCGCAAGACCACCCCCACCTTGCGTGCCTTCGAGCGTCATGCGGTGGTCTGTGGGGGCGGAACAAACCACCGTCTCAATCTGTCCACCGCGTTCATGGCGAAAGACAACCACTTGGCAGTGTTGCTTGCCGGCGGCAAGGATCTCACCACAGAACTGCGCAGGGTCAAAAGCGAATTGCCTGCTGGAGTGACATTCGAGGTAGAGGTGGATCGTCTCGACCAGATTGAACCCGTGATTGCCGGTGGGGTGGACATCATCATGCTGGATAACTTCTCCCTGGCAGACCTGGCAACCGGAGTTACCCAGGTTGCTGGCCGCGCTGTGGTGGAAGCGAGTGGCGGCGTCAACCTCCAGACGGTGCGCGCTATCGCCGAAACCGGAGTGGATGTCATATCCGTCGGGGCGCTCACCCACTCTGCTCGTGCCCTCGATTTGGGCCTCGACGTCAGCATCGACGTCAGCATCGACCTCAGCAACAACCTCTAGGACCGCGCCGTGATCTACCTCGACAATGCCGCCACCACCCCGGTGCTTCCGGCTGCACTCGAGGCAGCCTGGCCGTGGCTCACCAGCGAGTTTGGAAACCCGTCGAGCACGCACGAACTCGGACTTCGGGCACACACGGCACTGGAGAATGCCCGGTCACAGATTGCGTCGTGGCTGGATTGCCCGGCCTCCGACATGGTGTTCACCTCCGGTGGCACCGAGGGAGACAACCTCGCGATTACCGGGTTGGCGCTCGCCAACCCCCGCGGCAAACACATCATTACTGCCCCGACAGAACACGAGGCAGTTCTCGCCACGGTGAACTACCTGGAGCGAGTGCACGGATTTGAGATCAGCTTGCTCAGCGTTGATGAGTTCGGCAACATCAGCTTGCCTGAACTTCACAACACCCTCCGCCCCGACACCACCCTCGTCACGCTCATGCTGGCCAATAACGAAATCGGCACCGTTCACCCGATGCCTGAGATCATCACAGCCGCGCATGCAGTGGGGGCACTCGTCCACACAGATGCAGTGCAGGCAGCGGGTTGGTTCGATCTACACATGGGGAAGAACGGATCAGTCGTCGCTGGCGTGGACGCACTGACTCTTTCAGGACACAAGTTGGGTGCCCCGAAAGGTTCCGGAGTAACCGCTATTCGTGGTCGCCTGGCCGTGGAGCCCGTGCTCCACGGGGGTGGACAGGAATTTGATCGGCGCTCGGGCACCGAAAATGTTGCGTGGGCTGTTGCCCTAGCCACTGCGGTGACGGCGTTGGCAGACCCCCAACATGAATCATCCCGAATCAGTGCTCTTCGCGATGACTTTATTGCCGAGGTAGTAGACACCATTCCTCAGGCGGCACTGACCGGTAATTCCACCGAGCGTCACCCTGCCATTGCGAGCTTTACTTTCGCTGGCCTCAACGGCGAGACGCTACTTCTAGAACTGGAACAACGTGGCGTGATTGTCTCCAGCGGTTCGGCCTGTGCTGCCGGCAGCGACGAGCCGTCTCATGTGTTGCTGGCGTGTGGCATTGATGCAGATATCGCACAAACCTCTGTGCGCTTCAGTATGAGCCACAGCACAACGGTCGAGGAGCTCGCCACTGCGCAAAAGGCCCTTTCTAAGGCTGTCGCCGCAGTGAGCGGTTTAGGACAGTAACTTACTTCTGCGATCGGGCTTCGACGAGCTTTTTGAGTGACGCCAGCCCATCTGCAAAGTTCTTCGCCATCATCTTGTCAAACTTAAACAGCACGTTCATCAACTGACCGCCAATACCACGCTGACCGCCCAAGAACCAGGTAATGGTGGTGACACCGTCGGTTTCGGTCAGCAGGTATTCGCTGAGTGCTTTGTCCTTGCCGTTAAAGTCCATGTCGAAAGCAATTTTGTAGGGCTTGGTGCAGACAGACATCGTCATTGAGCCTGAGCCAATGCGTTTACCTTTCCAGGAATACACAGAACCAACACCGGAAGCTGGGTCACTCACAACACTGACAATGCTGGGGTCCATCGCTACGAACGGGGACCATGCCTCAAGCTGGGTGAGGTCGTTGACCACGTCGAAGACTGTCTCTATCGGCGCGTGGATATCTTCAGAAACTTGGAGGCTATATGGCTTGGGCATGCCCACAATCTTATGCGTTTAGGCAGACGGGGACTGCACCGTAATGAGAACTTCGTTGCGCTTGAGGAACCAGGGTTTCCAGGGCGGATCAAACCGCGCGAAGTAGACATTACCTTCGGTGACCAAACCAGCCAGATGCGCTTTTTTGAAGAGGGTCTCACCATTGTTCTGAAAACGTTCCGCATTCCACCCTCCGCCAAACTTCATAGCAGCGGCAAAGTGAGCAGAGACAGGCTTAGTAGTCACTCGAGCATTGCGCGGAACAGGGACCTGTGACATATCCATCCCTTCAGGCAGCACAAAAGAAACAATATGAGACTGGTCATCCCGCGTTTCCTGCAGCACGGGTGCTGTCATCGCGATCTTCTGACTCTGGGTATTGTTTCCCGAGATGTAACTGACCAAGGGACCAAAGGCAACATTTCCTGCCCGCATGAAGTCGCCTTCAACTTCTACCTGGACCAGCACATAGTCCGGATAGTGGCGCACCTCAAAACCGTCGTATTCACGAACGAGGGTGTAGGGCTGTTCTTCGGTCATGGATTGAGTGTAAGCCGGTCAGATGTGTACCAGCAGTGAAAAAGTTAGGCTGGTGCGGTGAGCACACCGATCGAACGCGTAGACACCTACGCCAACGGCACGATCAAAGCTCGGGGATTCGAGCTCGACGGCGAACTCCACGGAACCTGGGAATGGTTTCGAGCTGACGGATCACTCATGCGCCGAGGAGAGTTTGATCGAGGCGTGCAAGTAGGCACCTGGGAAACGTTCACGCGCGACGAAAAGCTCCACAAGGAAACACATTTTCCTCAGCGCTAGAGCCCTGTAGCGTCACGAGTTCGGAAAAGCCTGGCTCAGTCGAACCGCAATGAGTTTTTCGATCAGCGCGTCTGGCACAGCCCGATCGATGGGGAACTTTACTCCCCCACCTTTTTCAGAGACCTCATAGCCGTTCAAGTCTTCCATCATCACGGCAAACACCTGACCCGAGTGGGGGTAGTAGCCAATGTGTTTTTTGTAGGAGGCGAATCCCGCGACAACTTTGCCCTGCACCCGAAACCCTGGCATGGCATAAGAAATGCATTGTTCCGCCTCGGGAATGACGCTCAGAATTTGTTTCCGGAGGCCTTCGAGTGTGGAGCGTTGAGGTTCAGGTTGTGCCGCGATGTAGGCATCAATCTCAGAAACGGACATTACAACCCGTTGTCCACGCGATAGACCGCAACAACAGCATTGGCGTGACCATGACCCATCCCGTGTTCGGCCTTGAGATAGTCAACCTGTTCCATGTGTTTGAGATCCTTGACCGCATCCAGGGCTGTCATCCAGTAAGAAATGGGCTGGCCATACTTCTTCTCGATGGAGGGAAAATAGGAGGCAGGACCCTGAACTTTTTCTGTCATGCCTCGAGAGTACTCACCGGCGAGGGAAAGTGAAAAGCCCCCGAGTTATCTCGGGGGCTTTTCAGGAAAGAACATTAGGAACGGCGCGATTCGTTACCGTTCATGCCGCGGCCAAACAAGGGGGCCAGCAAGCAGGTGTCAGATGCACCAACTGAAATCAGAACCACCCCGAGGAGGAAGAAAATGGCGCCTACGGGACCCCAGGTGAGTGCGGCAATGGCCAGGACCAAGCCAACAACGATGCGCGCCCAACGGCCGAAAGTCGAAGACATTAATGTGACAAAACCCATGGTGACTCCTTTTTCTTGGGTAACTTCAGAATACCTGTGCTGAAAGATTTAGTGGTCGTCTTCGAGTTCTTTACGAATCGAATCTGCTGCTTGTTGCAAAACATCCACTAACCGTGGGATATCCATGTGGGTGAGGTGTGCCACCACACCCAGTGCTGCGACACAACGGCCACCGCGCAGAATAGGTACCGCAACAGACCCGTTACCTGCGGTGCTTTCTTGACGCGCAATGGCATAACCGCGGGTCTTGGTCTCGTTGAGCTCTGTCTTGAGCTTGACGGGATCAACAATCGAATAGGGAGTCGTCCTGCTCAACGGGCGGCTGAGGTACTTTTCGATTGCTTCAGGAGACTGCCAGGCCAGCAGCACCTTGCCCACACCAGTGGTGTGTAGCGGAAGGTGACCACCGGCACGTGATGCGGTGTGGACGGAACGCTCACCACCAATACGGTCAACGTAGAGTGCTTGACCTCGGTCAAGAACTGCGAGCGTAATGTTTTCACCGGTCTCTTCATAGAGACGGGCGAGGGTGGGAAGTGCGCGGTGACGGAGCTGATCGCTCACCGGTGCCAACTGGCCGATTGACCAGACACGAGTGCCAATACGATAACGACGGTCAGATCCACGAACAAGGAATCCACCAGTGACCAGCTCAGCCACCACACGGTGGGTGCTGGACATGGGAAGCAACGATTTTTCCGACAGTTCAGACAGGGTCAGCGCGCGGCGACGCTCATTGAAACATCCCAGAACGGCAATACCTCGACCGATGGAGGAGATAGGTGCGCCGGCAGTTGTGCGGGCTGGACTCATGAATATCGGCCCTTTCGAGGCTCAGAAAAATAGGTTCCAATGACCGGAACTCTACTCCTGTGCTATCTCGATATCAAGATAACTGTTCGAATTATGAATTCTTTCCTCGAGCAGCCACTTTCCAGCAGTCCACCAGCTCCCCCCGATCGAACACAAAAGCCTCGTCGGCCAAGTTCACGGTGTTACACACATGATTGGGCACAACCTTAAGAATCTCACCCAACGCAGGAACCGCGGCGGCATCCGCGAAGTCAACCGTGGCATGGTGTTCGGAAAGGGCCACCATCCGCGCATCAGGAAAGTTCAGGATGCGTCCATAGCCGGAGGCATAGGGTGCCCGGTCAGCACCGAGTGCCTTACTCCCCGCATTCACAATCACTTTGTTGCCTCGGACGGAGACAACCGTGGCGTGGACAGTCAGTGCAATGTCACTCCAATTGCACGAACCCAACTCCACCTGCTGGGCATCGTTGAACACGTAAACACCCGGACGCTGTTCTGTCACGACAAGAACATCCGCCTCCGCAAGCGAAGGAGTAGACCCTCCACTTCGGATGTGTGCGTCAGGAAACCCTGCAGCAACTAATTGATGTTGCGCGGTTGCCAAGGCTTTTGCTTCATCATGGGCTGCTGCTGCGCGACCCTCGAGTGCATAACTGTGACCCGGGAAAGTAAAGCAACCAGAGACATCCAAACCGAGATCTCGAAGACCTTCAGCGAGTTCCCCTACCGCGCCCGGTGCCACACCACTGCGATGGTGACCGCAATCAACTTCAATGAGGAATTCAATAAGGGAAACTTTTCCGCCCAGGAACCTGACATATCTTTCGGCGGACTCCGCCGAATCTATGCCGAGACGAATCGTGGCCTGATCCAACAATGTGCTCAGTCGCTGCGCAGAGGCATCCGTGAGCCACAGCGGATAGGCAATCAAGACGTCCGCAAAACCGGCTGCCACAAACACTTCGGCTTCGCCCAAGGTCGCCACCGTAATCCCCAGTATTCCGGCGGCCTCCTGCATGCGGGCAATCTCGATCATTTTGTGCGTCTTCACATGAGGGCGCAGAGCAATGCCGGCGGTCCGCGCTGCTTCAGCGGCTCGCGCAATGTTGTTTTGCAGGACCCCCAGCTCAATTGCGATGAAGGGAGTTTCAGGCATGGTCACGAACATAGTGGTGAGCCTACTTTTTCTGACACCGAGGACAAAAATGGGAACCCCTGTTCATGAACGTCACCCGGCGAATCGGTGTTCCACACCGGGGGCAGGGAGTGCCCTGCTGGCCATAAGCATTGAGGCTGTGGGAGAAGTAGCCTGATTCACCATTGACGTTGACGTATTGCTCATCAAAACTTGTGCCGCCCTCGGCAAGAGCCTTGGTCAAAACCAAGCGAACCTCGGCAAGCAGCTCTCGGGCCTTGGGTTTACTGAGTGAATCAGCAGGTTTCTCACCATGAATCCTGGCTGCCCAGAGGGATTCATCCGCGTAGATATTTCCCACACCGCTGAGGAGAGTTTGGTCCAGCAGCGCCCGCTTCACCCCGGTGCTTTTCTTTCGCAGACGAGAAATAAAGACCTCATCATCAAAGTTCGGATCGATTGGATCTAGTGCAATATGTGCTGCCTGCGAAGGAACCAGAACCTGACCACCTCCGACGTCTTGTTCGACAAGTTCATCCACCGCCATCGAACCGAAGATCCGTTGATCCACAAAACACACCGCAAGCTCGCCATATTCCGGATGGGTAATGGCATACCGAATGCGTAAGTGACGATCGGGTTCAGCGGCGGATTCCCGAAGCAACACCTGCCCACTCATGCCGAGGTGCGTGACGAGGGCATCACCGGAGTCCAGCGGAAACCACATGAACTTGCCGCGACGCTCAGCAGAAAGCACCGTCCGGCCCTGCAACAATCCCACAAAATCTCCACGCCGTGCATCGTGACGCTTGAGTGAGCGGTGATCGAACACCTCAACAGAGTCAATGCGGGCACCAACGAAGGCAGGTTCTAAACCTGCTCGCACAACCTCAACTTCGGGAAGCTCAGGCATGCAGAAACTACGTGCTCTCGCTGAGCGTGTTCCAGGCAGATAATGCAGCAGCCATCTCGGCGTGCTTCTTGCTCGTGCCGGTTCCCGAAGCGGTGATGAGTGCTCCCACGGTGACCGTGGCGGTGAAGATGCGCGCATGGTCAGGGCCTGCCGCCTCAACCGAATACACCGGCACTGCAGCGCCAAGTTTGGCAGAAATTTCTTGCAAGCTGGTTTTGGGATCCATCGAAGCGCCAAAACGTTCGGGGTTATCGAGCAGTGGCTCGATCACACGGAGAACGAGGTCGTTTGCGACGTCGGGCCCTGCCGTGAGATAGGTGGCACCAAAGAGCGCTTCTACGGTGTCAGCCAAGATCGAATCCTTGTTACGGCCGCCGGTCAGTTCCTCACCATTGCCGAGGCGAATGTATTTGCCCAGGCCAATACTCCGGGCAACTTCAGCCAACGCAAGTGTGGAGACGACAGATGCCCGACGCTTCGCCAGATCACCCTCGTCGAGACTCGGGTTATTTCGATAAAGCATGACCGTGACAGCTTGGCCGAGCACAGCGTCGCCCAGAAATTCCAGACGCTCATTGTGAGCAATGCCGCCATGTTCATAAGCGAACGAACGATGCGTGAGCGCCAGCTCATAGAGCTCCCCGTCGAGGGGTACGCCAAGAGAACTCGAGAGGCCCGAGATATCGGTCAGATGACCAGAAGCAGGAGAGCTCATGCTCACTCGCCTATGAGTTGTGACTAAACGTCAGCTACCTTGCGGCCCTTGTACTCCATGAAGAGTGGGGTGCCAGCGGAGTCTTCCACAACCTTTGCGCGGTGAGGAAGGCTGTAGGTTACCTTGCCGGAAGCATCAACGTGCTTGACAAGGGTGGCCGCTTCGGCCTTCCACTGGGCACGGCGCATGCGAGTGCTAGCTCGCGACATTTTGCGCTTGGGAACAGCCATGGCTATCTCTTCTCTTCTTACTTCTTTTTACCGGTGCTTGTGTCACCGTTGTCTGTGGAAGCGAGCTGGCTCAGCGCAGCCCATCTCGGGTCAATCGCGTCATCCAGCGAGGAATCCAGTGGTTCTGCCAAACGCTCACCAGTCTCAGGATCGAGACCAGCACAATCTGGACGGCATACCGGCTGGAACGGAAGTGCAAGCACAACCGCTTCCCTGACTAGAGGTTCAAGATCCACGTGGTCGTCGTGAACCTCATAATCAAATGCTTCATCTACAGAATACGCGAAAAGTTCCTGAAATTCGACTTCGAGCTCCTGCTCGATGGGTTCGAGGCATCTTCCGCACTCTCCGATGGCCATAGCTTCGACTTCTGCGGAGACCAAAATACCGTCGCCGAGCGACTCTAAACGCAGGTCAATGTGGATATTTTCTCCTGCAGGAACAGCAATGATGCCCTCTCCGAGTTTCTCGGGTGCCGCAATGTCATACTCACGTTCCCGGTGTTCACCCGGACGGTGCATGAGGTCGAAGACCTCAATGGTGAAGGGAGTTTTGATGAATTTAGCCACGACTCCAGTCTAAGGGGCGTGCATGATTGGCCGATCAGAGTCAACTGGTGGAAATGTGAGCACTCCACAGAGGATTAACAGGGGTGAGCGTCTAGCCGGGCGCAGACGGAGCCATAAACTAGTCAGGTAACACTCGCGGGAGTGGTGAAATTGGTATACACGCCAGATTTAGGTTCTGGTGCCGAGAGGCGTGAGGGTTCAAGTCCCTTCTCCCGTACAGATTCTTCTCCATTGCCAATCCGCGAGAAAGAGCACACATGCTGCACGCCGCCGCACTAGACGGGCAAATGACCGACCTGTTTTCCCAAGTTGGCGTTGTGGTGTTCTACCTGGCGGTGTGGGGTCTCGTCTTTGCCGGGACGGGCCTGTTTGTGGGCGCGTTCATTCCATTCCTGACCGGAGATTCACTCCTTTTTGCCTCCGGCATTGTCACTGCGGCGACACCTGAGTTGAGCATCTGGATCCTTGCCCTGGGTACGGGTATCGCGGCATTCATTGGTGACCAAGTGGGATTCATTCTGGGTCGCCATTTGGGTCGTCCCTATCTAGAGAAAAAGAGTGGCCCCCGCATGATGCGCATCATTGTGCGCGTGGAGGCGTTCTACAACAAATACGGCTGGTGGTCTGTGGTCATTGCCCGCTTCATCCCCTGGGCTCGGGTGTTCGTTCCCTGGGTTGCCGGCATTGGCAAGATGAACTACTACAAGTTCCTGACCAGCAACCTGGTGGGTGCTTTGGCCTGGGGCGTGGGCCTCACCGTCATCGGTTACTTCGCCGCCAGTATTCCCAGTGTGAAAACTGCGGCCTACGTTATTGCGGGATTCTTTATTGCCGCCTCGATTTTCTTCAGCATCCGCACCTGGATTCTGGAGCGCCGCGACCGCAAGAACTCGGCCGCCTCCGAAGCCTGAGAAAACCCCGAGTGTGCGCTTCGAAACAGGCACTACCCTTGAAGTAAGCCTGAGACAGCACTCCATTCCGGCCTGCGATACGAAAGAGACCGAATGCACACCGCCCTTCTTCCCTTCCTAGATCCAGAGAACCTCATCGCAGGATTTGGTGCTTACGCACTTCTCGGCGTCGCATTTATTGTGTTTGCTGAAACCGGACTTCTTGTCGGATTCCTCCTGCCCGGTGACACGCTGCTGTTCATGACAGGCGTATTGGCCGTCAACGAGGCCTTTTTTGGCGTCAACATTGTGTGGGTCTGCCTCGCGATTGCCTTCGCTGCATTCCTCGGCGGTGAAGTCGGATACATGATTGGCCATAAAGTTGGCCCCCGCATTTTTGAGAAGAACGAGAGCGGACTGTTCAGCAAAAAGAACGTCGAGCGCACCAACGCCTTCTTCACTCGCTACGGCGGAATCGCTGTGGTCATTGCTCGCTTTGTACCTGTCGTTCGCACATTCGCTCCTGTGGCAGCGGGTGTGGGCCACATGAACCGCAAGCAATACACCCTTTACAACGCCATCGGCGCGTTGATTTGGGGTGCAGGACTGACCTTCGCCGGCTGGCTCATCGCCACCCTCATTCCCCCCGTGGCAGACTTCGTATCCGAATACATCGACCTGGTTCTTATCGGTGTCGTCGTTATCGTGTTGATCCCCAGCGTGTACCACTACATTCAAGCCGTCGTAAAGTCACGTCGCGCCAAGAAGGAAGCTGCACACAAACACAGCCCCATTCCGGGTGCTGTCAGTCATGATGAGGCAGAGAAACTTGCTCTCAAGCCGGACGTCTTCACTCAAAAGCACGACGGTCACCACGAACCAGACGCCCAGAAGTAGTTCGCATGTCTGAGCGGACAGTACTGCGCCTCACTGCATTTAGCGACGACCCGGAGGGGGGCAACCCTGCAGGGGTTGTGCTCGATGCCGCGGGCATGACGGAGGCTGAGATGATGGCCCTTGCAGCTGACGTCGGATACTCCGAAACGGCATTCCTCACTCCCCACAAAGACCGTGAGAATTCCTATCAGATTCGCTACTTCACCCCAGAGGCAGAAGTCGCCTTCTGTGGTCACGCCACGATTGCGTCGGGCATTGCACTCGGTCGTCAACATGGTGACGGGATCTATGAACTCAGCACGAATGCAGGACCTGTCGAGGTTGATGTCACCGTTGCCGGTTCTGCAGTCGTCGCTACCCTCACCTCGCCACCTGCCACACTTCAGCCTCTTGAACCAGATCTGGTGTATGACATTCTCGAAGCCCTGGATTGGGATGAGGAAGATCTGGATTCCCGTTTTACACCCGCAGTGGGATTCGTGGGCAATGCCCACCCCATCCTTGTCGCCGACTCGAGAGAACGACTTGCATCCTTGGACTACGACTATGACGTTCTCCGCGAGTTGATGCTCGAAAACGGCTGGACTACTCTGCAGCTCGTGTTTCCCGATGAGGGAGACCCTCACGGTCGCAGATGGCATTCACGCAACCCTGCCCCTTCTGTGGGGATCTATGAAGACCCGGCTACCGGTTCCGCGGCGGCAGCATTAGGTGCCTATTTCCGGGACACAGGTGTGTATGGCACCGGTGACCATGTCACGATTTTCCAGGGCGATGACATGGGGCGCCCCAGTTCCATCATGCTCACTATTGGCGGGTCCCGAATGAAAGTTTCCGGCACCGCAACAGACATTCAGTAACCGCTATCCCAGCACGGTTCGAGCCGTGGCAGTGACGCTCAAGGGCATCCCTTCTGGGAAGAACACTGAGATAACCGGTGGCTTCCAGTACTTCTGCACAGTCACTGTTGCCGTTCGACCATCACGCGTTTCTGCAACCAGTACTCCCACTCCGTTACTATCCGCCGTGGGGATGATGGACAAATATCGGGCTGTCTCAGCGGCAACGGCAGCGTTCGTCAGCTTGACCTGTGGTTTCCCATTCAGCACCGTGACGTCGCTCAGGACGAAGGATTCCGCCGCGGCGAGCGCAGCACCATCCGCCACCGTGAAGAGTCTTTTCCGCTCAATATAGAGACTGGTCGCCGCCATGACCCCCACAACCACAGCGACTGACAACAACCCTGCCGCGAGGATGAGGATGAGTGTGGAGCCTTCCTGCTCATGACGGATACGGTGAAATACGGCGTTCATCGAAGAATCCCGGCAGAGAACCTCGAGACCACATCACTTGCCTGCGCGGAAACGGGAACCACCGCGCGTTGGTCTAGATCAAGAACAGCTGGAACGAGTGGCAGGGGAACGTTCACGGCGACCGTGACGGTCACCAATGAACGTGGGCTCACGCAATTGGGTGAACACGCAACAGATACGGTGGCTTTCTCTGCCGGAATACCAAAATCTTCCAAAGCTGCCTGCACGGCTAAATTCGCGTGAGCAGTAGCTAGAGACGCACTCGCTGCTTGCACATACACTCGCGCTGCATGTCTTGCTGCTCCCTCGGTCGCCAGAGTGGCACCCTGAACTGCTGAAATGGCGAGGACGAGGTACACCACCGGAACCAGTAACAGCATTCCTGCGGTGATGAATTCCAAGGCTGCTGAACCCTCCTCAGAACGGGTGTTATCCCAGAACTTCTTGAACCGCATGCCCGCTCACCTCCATACTGGCGTCCAGTCCCCACAAGCCCAGGAGAGGCAACGGCGCCGAAACACTGATTTCCACAGCGGGAGCACCCTGCCAGCTAGTCGTTGCATAGGTGACATCACGAGCGTATTTCTCCCCCACTGCGGTCGTAATGAGTTCCTTTGTTCTGATCAACCCCTCTTGTGGCGAGGAGCCGACCAGGGAGGCCCATCGCGCACCTTCAGAAGCTGCATCCTGGATGGTGTTCCTGACGTGCAGAGCAAGGCCCAGTTGCAAGACCGCCAAAGTAAGCGCTGTGAGTAAGACACTCACAAACACGAACTCCACAACGGCAGAACCGGTGTCGTCTTTCCAGGACAGTGTCATTGTGTGGCGCTAGAAACTCACCACGCGAGAAATCGCCTGGTCAAAGACGGTACCAAGGGCAGGGCCTGCAATGGCCCAGATGGCGATTACCAGTCCCGCGGTCATGAGCGTGATGAGAACCCACCCGGGCACATCTCCTCGGTCTTCACGGATACGGATACTACAACGGGTAAGGAGCGAATGAATCATGATGTTTCCTTTTCTCTGAGTAATGATTGTGTGAGTGGTGACGACAGCTAGAAGCCTGACTGAATGACGAGAAGACCCGGGAAAACTGCAAACACAATCGTCACGGGAAGGATGAGGAATACCAGTGGCACCAACATGGCCACTTCTTTCTGTCCCGCGCTTTCCAACAATCGTCGTTTGGAATCTTCCCGGGCATCCACCGCATGAGCTTGCAGAACTGTTGATACCGGAGTTCCACGGTGGAGAGCGCCCAGAATCTGCTCAATTCCTCGAGTGAGCGCAGGGATTTTCAACCGAGCGCTGAGGGACTTCAATGCAGTTGCCAAGGGAACGCCTAAATCAACGTCGAAGACGAGGCTGCGGAACTCGTCCGAGACATCTCCCTGCCCAATTTGGGCCATCCGGCGAAGTGCATCAGGAAGCCCTTCCCCGGCAGACAAGCTCAGGGACAGGAATTCCCACACAGCCGGGAGTTGAGCTTCGATCCTTGTAACCCTCGCCTGTGCCGTTCGGGTTAGGAGGTAACGCATTCCGAGAAAGCCAACACACGCAAACATGACCGGCACGACAATGTAGGCAAGGGCCACTGGCTGAACGAGGAAGCCCACAACTCCATCCACAAGTAGTCCCAGAGCCCCACCCCACATAAAAGCCGTCACTTGACGTGAACGAAACTCTGACATGGTCAATACTGACCCTGCCCGAGCCAAGTCTCGTTGCAGAACATCCGTTGAACCTCCCACCCGTTCGACTGCCGCGTGAAGAGCACTGCGGAGTGCGTTTCTGCCCGAACCAATCACGGGGAAAGGCGCTGACGAGTGTGCTGTCACATCCGCATAGGCCTGGGGAGAGATATCCGCGACGAGATGCGCCACACGTGACTGCAGCGAAGACGCCCGAAAGGTGGGCAAGCTCATCACCATGGTCCAGATACCGACACCAGCTAGAGCACCCAGGGCAATGCCCCAGGCTTGGAGTGAGCTCATGCCAACCACCGCTTTTCTTCCGGCAGATGACCCACGGCAGACATGATTTTGTAGGCAAAAAGACTGACCGCAAAACCCAGAGAAATAACGATGATTCCCAGGCTCGAGTTATAAGCCATCGTTGCCTCAGGCCGAGTGGAGAGTAGTACCAACACAATCCACGGCGCTGCGACGCCAATGCGCGCTGCGAGGCGGATCCAGCCTTGGCGGGCTTCTACCTCTTGCCGGAGTGCAGACTCAGTTCGCAGATGTGAACCCAGTGCGGCTAGTACGGTCGTGATATCCGATCCTCCTACTTCGCGGCCCAATCGCAGAGTCTCGATGATCCTGTCACCGTGTGGATTCGCCCACCGAGTTTTGAGGTCTGCTGCGGCGAGAGTGAAATTACCTGTTGCTTGGTAGTCCTGGGCGAAATAGGAGGCGGGAACGCTGATGGCCGAAGAAGAAAAAGAGGCAAGAGACTTCACAGCATCGGGCACATTCGCTCCAGAACGGAGGGCAGAAATCAGTGCATCCACAACATCGGGCCATTGATGACGAAGCACTCTTCGAGCAGAGGTTAGCCGTGCGGCGGCAATCATCCAGGGAATGCCTGCGGCAGTAATTGCCAGAACTACAGATAATGCGAGCACGCCCGTGATTGCCCAGCCCACAGCCCCGCCCACACAACCGAGCACACCAGTTAACACGCCAAGAACACTGGGTTTGATCCCCAGTTGAGCAGCCGCATGAGAAAGTTTCTGGGTAATCCGCGAAGGGGCTCCTCTCCGAGTTATGGGGCTACTCCTGGGCCATAACCACCTCGAGAGTATGAGGAAGATTCCTACTCCAGCAGTCGCGCCAAGAAAGACCCCCAGTATTGCCAGGCTGGATATTCTCATCACGCCCCCAACACAATCCGTGGATCGAGATTGGTCAACACAAACTTGTCCAGACGAGGAGGAAGTTCGCCCGTGGGGGAAAGTGCATCATTGACAACCTCAAACAGAACTGTGGATTCAATCTGCCCATCTACGACTCGGCCTGTTGGGGCGATGATTTCGCGCACCCTTCTGCGCCCAAAACGATCAAGCTCGCAATGCACCACGAGATCGATGCAGCTCGCCACGGTAGGCACCACAAAACTGGCGTCGATATTGCGGCCCGCCAACAGAGGAAGGGTGCAGAGTTTGACGAGTGCATCTTGTGCACTGTTGGCATGGATGGAACAGGCTCCCGGCAATCCACTGTTCAATGCGATGAGCAAATCCAGGCTCTCAGCTTCACGAACTTCGCCCACAACCACGCGATCCGGCCGCATCCGCAAGGCCTCTTTGATGAGACGGCGTAAGTTGATCTCCCCCGTTCCCTCCAAACTTGCAGGCCGGCACTGCATCGAGACACAGTCTTTGGCATCAAAATTCAATTCAAAGGTCTCTTCCACGGTGATGATGCGGTCATTCACCCGCGAACTCCGGAGCAGCGCATTCAACATTGTTGTTTTGCCGGCCTGTGTCGCTCCACAGACCAGAATGTTCTGACGAGCAAGAACTGACATGCGCAAAAATTCAGCAGCCTGCTGCGTGATTGATCCACCTTCAACGAGATGAGTAAGGTCCCGAACGTTCTGTGAGAACTTTCGAATGTTCACAGCCCAGTGCCTAGACGTAATGTCAGGAATAGTGACATGCAACCTGGAGCCGTCGGGCAAGGAAGCATCCACAAACGGCGATGACATATCCACTCGGCGGCCTGAAGACTGCAGCATCCGTTCCACAAGGTCACGCACCTGGGGCTCAGTCAGCGAGAGGTCAGTGAGTTCTGGAACACCCTTTCTCGCCACGAACACATGTTGGGGGCTGTTAATCCAAATTTCTTCGATGGCGGGATCATCGAGAAAAGGTTGCAGAACTCCAAAACCAGTGAGCTCAGCAAGAGCGAGAACTCGCAACTCCTCATCCGATAAAGGCAGACCAGAGTTGTGGAAAATTCCCCGCTCTGCCGACCGAGTAATCTCCTCAGAAATGAGGCTCTCAAGTTGAGCTTCCGCATTCCCACCCCGCGGTGGATTCTGCTGTGCTTGCGCACGGACGGCGCCAACGAGGCGGGAAACGGTTTCGGACATGACATTGATATTGCCCGGACACGAGATCTACCCGATTAAGTTATCCACACATCAATCGAGGAGCGGAGCTTGCGGTGGCACTGGCGGCTCAGAAATTCCTGTCTGGAATATCTGATCGAGCATGATAGAGGCTTTTCGGGGCAACACATCACCTGGAAAGTACTCTTCAAAGAGTTCCTCAATTACTTCACGATCAGTGAGCCCCGTGGTGGCCATCAGTTTCTCCGCATCGCCATAATCACGTCCCCGCCGAGCCGCGGCGAGCTTCATCATGAGAAGCACCTCAGCAGTGGCGACTGAGATAGTGACAGTGTCGGATTTATATAGAATGACCCATTCCGCGTTTTTACCAAGGCTCGGTACAAATTGGGCTGCATCCACATTGAACCAGTTTGATACCCAGCCGTTTTCTTCCGCAATGCGCTCGACAATGGGCTTCAACAGATTCCATTGTGTGGCGCGGGCATCGATATCGACTGTGACATCACGGTCAAAGTACGAAAGGGTTAATGCCGCCCCTCCAACAATCGAAATTTGTGAATTTATCCCGTGCTCTTCAGCCTGCTGGATGAGTTGGCGAAGCCCGCGAATTATGTCTTCTCTAGTGAGTACCGTTTCCATTAGATACTCTCTAATGCTTCTGAGGGGAAAAGCACATTGTGGGAGAGGAATGCTCGCGGCACTTCTTGTGGGTCTGGGACGGGATCGAAGATACTTTCCGCCAGATGTAAGGGTTCAGGGAGAACGTATTCTGCAGCAACAACCCAGGGCTGAAGTGGAAGTTCAGATGCGACCAACCAGTGTTCCACTAAGGCGGCTAGAGCAGCGTCATAGAGTTGGTCTCCAGTTGAAGAAGGCTTTGTTCTCGTCACGATGGCTATCAAACTTGGCTCAAGTACTCGCAACACATCGCTGTACCCAATCAGAAGCCGATATGCCTTTTGTGGGTAACCTTCGTCAAGAGCACGCGCAATGGACTCAGCAACTTCATCAGGGGTTTGTGCCAACGTGGGTATCGTAATCAGGCGGTGTCGAGTTTTCATCAGTAACGCGTTGTATTTATCAACCGTGACTCCCCGGGCACCGGTCTCAATCTGGCTGATTGCAGCGGGGGACGTGTTCCCGAGTTCAGCCAAACGGCGGAGAGACATGCCTCGTTCGTGACGTGCTCTTCGAAGCTCGTGACCGAAATCCACAGCGCCCTCCTTTGTTATCAGATACGATAACAGGTTATCGGGCAGTTGGACAACTACGGTGAGTGCAAGTACTTCGGGTTCATCCAGAAGGAAAGCTGAAAGGGGCATTGCGTTCCTTTGTCGGATAGATCTGTTCGATGGATCCCCTCCACATACAAAGTTGCCAGCACCCACTGACAGTGAGCTCTGCATCAACAGAGCTTCTGAACCACCCCAAAGACGACCAGATTGAGTTCTGCCGGCCACTCAGCAGTAGCGTCAACACCTCGTTCAAGAATCACGTTCTTCGTCGCACCCCAGGCGATAAGTTCCTCTACCGTCGCGATACCGGCTGTAACGGAAGCGTCTTTTGCCAGGGCACGAACAAACTCGCCTTTGCCCTTCTTATTGAAGTGGTTTAGCGCTCGAAGTTGACCATTCTCTCCCTTGGTCACCACGCGGAGATACACCGTGTTCTCCGCGGGTGACAGCGGCGCGAGTGCCGAATAGCCCTCCGAACGGAGATCGAGAACAAGTTGTGGCTTAGCCGTGAGCCTCTTCGCAAGTGACTTTTCGCCGGCTTCGGCCCAGGCTTTCTTGAGGGTTCCTGCCGCCAGCGAGGTAAGTTTGGAATCGAAACTGAGGCGATAGGAAGGAATCAAGTCCATCGCCCCCACGGGCCCCAGCAGCGCTGACTGGATCATGACATGGTGTTCCAGAAAGCCCCGTGCAGAAGCGTCGAGGTTCATAGCGGCTAGGCCGTCGTAGAGCACGCCGGTATAGCGATCAATGGCCGGCATGGTGGGTGAGGTCTTGACCGCTTTATTGCGGTCAACCTCGCCCATTTGCTTGGGGCTGAGCTTCAGTGCTTCTGCGCACTCTTTTGGCTTTCGCGCCAAGGACACCACCGCAGCGACCACACGCTTGCGAATCGCGTTCAGTTCGGGGAAGGTCAGAGCTGACTCCGCGAGGAGTTGCTCCAGAGGTGCACCTTCTCCCCCGTCACGCTTGGTTTCCGAAGGTGGCAACAAAATCAGCACGGAATGTCCTTAGAGGCGGAGCCGTTAAGTGCAAACGCCCGCAGGAAGAGGAACTCTTCAACCGCGGGCATCAGCGCTTGTGTTGGCTAGGCGACCAATTCTGCGGCGGAAGCAACAACAGAGACGTTGTTGTTCTCCACCGAGAGGAAACCACCGGCAGCATTTGCCGTGATCTTGGAACCGTCTTCTGCGGTCACACGAACGTCACCACCGGCGAGAATCGCCAGCATGGGTTCGTGACCGGGGAGAATACCGATCTCACCTTCGCTGGTCTTGGCTACAACCATAGAGGCTGTGCCAGACCATACTTCTTGGTCGGCAGCTACGACGCTGACCTGAAGCAAAGCAGCCATAATTAGCCGTTTTCCTTCTGGATCTTTGCCCACTGCTCTTCAACGTCGGAGATAGCACCTACGTTGAAGAAGGCCTGCTCAGCGACGTGGTCGAATTCACCCTTTGCAATTGCGTCGAAGGATTCGATGGTGTCCTTGAGAGGAACGGTCGAACCTTCCACGCCGGTGAACTTCTTCGCCATGTAGGTGTTCTGAGACAGGAACTGCTGGATGCGACGTGCGCGCGACACAGTAATCTTGTCTTCTTCAGAGAGCTCGTCAACACCGAGAATCGCGATGATTTCCTGGAGTTCCTTGTTCTTCTGCAGAATCGCCTTGACGGTGGTCGCAACGCGGTAGTGGTCTTCACCTAAGTAGCGAGGGTCCATGATGCGCGAAGTCGAGGTGAGGGGGTCAACCGCAGGGTAGAGACCCTTCGATGCAATTTCACGAGAAAGCTCGGTGGTTGCGTCAAGGTGAGCGAAGGTGGTCGCCGGAGCGGGGTCGGTGTAGTCATCCGCAGGAACGTAGATGGCCTGCAGCGACGTAATCGAGTGACCACGAGTCGAGGTAATGCGCTCCTGGAGGATACCCATTTCGTCAGCCAGGTTGGGCTGGTAACCCACGGCAGACGGCATACGACCGAGAAGGGTCGACACCTCAGAACCTGCCTGGGTGAAACGGAAGATGTTGTCAATGAAGAGCAGAACGTCCTGCTTCTGAACGTCACGGAAGTATTCCGCCATGGTCAGAGCTGACAGTGCTACACGAAGACGGGTTCCGGGTGGCTCATCCATCTGGCCGAAGACAAGGGCGGTCTTGTCGAAGACGCCTGCTTCTTCCATTTCGTGGATAAGGTCGTTACCTTCACGGGTACGCTCACCCACACCGGCGAATACCGATACACCACCGTGGTCCTGAGCTACACGCTGAATCATTTCCTGAATCAGAACGGTCTTACCCACACCGGCACCACCGAAGAGACCAATCTTTCCACCCTGAACGTAGGGGGTCAGGAGGTCGATGACCTTGATACCAGTTTCGAACAGCTGAGTCTTGGACTCGAGCTGGTCGAAGGGTGGTGGGGTGCGGTGGATGGGCCAGCGCTCAGAAATGTCGAACTTCTCACCGGGCTTGCCGTTGAGGATGTCGCCGGTAACGTTGAAAACCTTACCCTTGGTGACGTCACCGACAGGAACGGAGATTGGAGCACCGGTGTCGGTGACTTCCTGGCCACGAACCAGACCATCGGTGGGCTTGAGGGCAATAGCGCGAACCAGGTCGTCACCGAGGTGCTGTGCAACCTCGAGGACCAGCTTGGTGGTCTCGCTGCCGAGGACGACCGAGGTCTCCAGGGCGTTATAGATGCCGGGGATCGAGTCGTGGGGGAACTCGATGTCGACGACGGGACCGTTAACGCGGGCGATACGACCGACTGCGGTCGAGGCCTTGGTTACCTTCGGGGCTGCTGCCTTTTTAGCGGGCGCTGCCTTTGCGGGGGTCTTAGCCTTAGTAGCTGGTGCTGCTGCCATTGCTCTTCTTCTCTCTTACCGGGTTTGGAAAGTCTTATTACTTGGCGGTCGACAGGGCGTCGGCGCCACCAACAATTTCGGAAATTTGCTGCGTGATCTCGGACTGGCGAGCGTTGTTCGCCAGACGTGTGTAGTCGCGGATGAGCTTGTCTGCGTTGTCGCTTGCAGACTTCATTGCGCGCTGACGGCTCGCGTGCTCGGACGCTGCCGACTGAAGCATGGCGTTGTAGATGCGGCTCTCGATGTAGACGGGAAGCAGTGCATCCAAAACCTTGTCAGCTTCGGGTTCGAACTCGTAAAGGGGAAGAACGTCGTCTTCACCGGGAGCGTCCACACCTTCGACAACTTCCAAGGGAAGCATGCGCACGACGGTGGGGACCTGAGAAACCATCGAGACGAAGCGGTTGTAGACAACGTGAATCTCGTCCACACCACCGTCTGCGTAGTCGCGCAGGAAGCTTTCGAGAACTGCGGCAGCGATTTCCTGCGCGGTTTCGAAGACGGGCTGGTCGGTGCCGCCGGTCCAGACACGCTCAGCGGGACGCTGGCGGAAGGAGAAGTAGGCGTTTGCCTTACGGCCGACCAGGAAGTAGACAACTTCCTTGCCCTGTGAGCGAAGCAACTCTGCGAGCTGCTCTGCTTCACGCAGTGCCTGCGAGCTGAATGCACCAGCAAGACCACGGTCAGAGGTCATGATCACAACTGCTGCGCGCTGAATCTTTTCTGGCTCGGTCGTCAGGATGTGTGACACGTTGGTGTACGTGGCAACAGCCGAGACGGCACGAGTAATGGCACGCGAGTAGGGCGTGGACTGCTGAACACGAGCCTGCGCTTTTTGAATGCGCGAGGCAGAGATCAGCTCCATTGCACGCGTGATCTTCTTGGTCGTCTGGGCAGAACGAATTTTCTGCCTATAGACCCGAAGTTGCGCTCCCATGTCTCTCCTGTGGTTTCTCTAAAAGGTGGTTGATGTCAGTAAAGGGCGCTTAGCGCTTTTTCTTGACGATCTTTTCCTGGTTGACATCTGCTTCGTCGATGGCAGTGAATTCCTCAGAGCCAACAGATGCGAGCGAGCTACCGTCACCAGCCTGGAATTCCTTCTTGAAGTCCACTACGGACTTCTCGAGGGTCTCCACGGTCTTGTCATCGAGCACGTTGGTGTCGCGCAGGGTAGCCAGAACCTTGGTCTTGCGGCCCAGGTAGTCCAGGAACTCACGCTCAAAGCGCAGGATGTCCTCAACAGGAACCTCATCGAGCTTGCCGGTGGTACCAGCCCAGATCGAGACAACCTGGTCCTCGACGGGATACGGGGTGTACTGAGGCTGCTTGAGCAGCTCGGTCAGACGAGCACCACGTGCCAACTGACGACGGCTTGCTGCGTCGAGGTCGGAGGCGAACATCGCGAATGCCTCGAGCGAACGGTACTGAGCCAGTTCGAGCTTCAATGTACCGGAGACCTTCTTGATCGACTTGACCTGAGCGTCACCACCCACACGCGAAACCGAGATACCTACGTCTACTGCGGGACGCTGGTTAGCGTTGAACAGGTCGGACTGGAGGAAGATCTGGCCATCGGTGATCGAGATCACGTTGGTGGGGATGTAGGCCGAGACGTCGTTGGCCTTGGTCTCGATGATGGGAAGACCGGTCATCGAACCTGCACCGAGCTCGTCGGAGAGCTTTGCACAACGCTCCAGCAGACGGGAGTGTAAGTAGAAGACGTCACCGGGGTATGCCTCACGTCCTGGTGGACGGCGAAGCAGCAGGGAGACGGCACGGTAGGCCTCAGCCTGCTTGGAGAGGTCATCGAAAATGATGAGGACGTGCTTGCCGCCGTACATCCAGTGCTGGCCAATGGCAGAACCGGTGTAGGGAGCGAGGTACTTGAAACCTGCGGGGTCAGATGCAGGAGCAGCCACGATGGTGGTGTACTCCATTGCGCCAGCGTCTTCCAGTGCGCCCTTCACAGCAGCAATGGTCGAACCCTTCTGGCCGATTGCAACGTAGATGCAGCGAACCTGCTTGTTGGTGTCGCCGGACTCCCAGTTCGCCTTCTGGTTGATGATGGTGTCGATCGCGATCGCGGTCTTACCGGTCTGACGGTCACCAATGATGAGCTGACGCTGTCCACGACCCACGGGGATCATGGCGTCAATAGCCTTGATACCGGTCTGCATGGGCTCGTGAACCGACTTACGCTGCATGACGCCAGGAGCCTGGAGTTCGAGTGCACGACGACCTTCGAGCTTCTTGATGTCACCGAGACCATCGATGGGGTTACCCAGAGGGTCAACCACGCGACCGAGGTAGCCTTCACCAACAGGGACAGAGAGAACTTCACCGGTACGGGTTACTTCCATACCTTCGACGATGCCGGTGAACTCACCGAGGACAACAACACCGATCTCGTTCTCATCGAGGTTCAGGGCCAGGCCGAGGGTTCCATCTGCGAAGCGGATGAGCTCGTTAGCCATCACACCGGGCAGGCCTTCAACGTGTGCGATACCGTCGGCTGCGTCGATGACGTGGCCTACTTCGGTCTTCGAAGCCTTGGTGGGCTTGTAGGAAGAAACGAAGTCCTTGAGAGCGTCGCGGATCTCGTTGGGGCTGATCGTTAGTTCTGCCATTGTGTTTTCCTTGTCTGATTCAGTCAGGTGACTGAAGGGGTGGTGGTAAGTCTTACCGGCTATCCAGCGAGCTGGAGTCGCAGTTCTTGAATACGGGACGAAACGGAGCCATCGATGACGTCATCGCCGACCTGCACACGCAGGCCACCGATAATCGCAGGGTCAATGACGAGGTTGATGTTGAGCTCGCGTCCGTAGACCTTCGCGAGGGACGTGCCCAGGCTGGTGAGCTGCGCTGCAGCGATGGGCTGTGCGCTGGTGACGGTTGCGATCGACGCGCCTGCCTGATCCGCAACAATGTCTGCTGCGTAGGAGAGCAGGGCGCCAATACGGCGACCACGGGGCTGCTGCACGAGGGCAGACACGATAGCAATCGTGGCTGCAGATGCTTTGCCCTGGAGCAAAGCGACAACAACAGCTGCCTTTGCCTCGGGGTTACCCAGCTTGGAGCCGAGGCTGAGCTCGAGTTCTGCGTCGCTCGACACGGCACGAGAGAACGCGAACAGCTCAGCGTCTACAGCTTCAGTTTTCTTGGCACCCGAAACAGAAGCGCGTATAGCAATTTCTTCGACGCCGGCGAGCAGGTCATCCTGGCTCGACCAGCGGGTGGAGACGATCTGTCTTAGCAGCTTCGATGCGGTTGCATCGAGTCCCTTGCCGAAAACCTTGCCCAGAAGGGAAGACTTGTCAGCGTCAGCGACGGCAGGGTCAGCCAGTACGGCGCGCAACTGTGCAGACTCGGCGAAGGCGCGACCAGCAGCAAAGAGCTGTTCGCCCAATGCCAGGTTTGCCTTAGTGCCCAACGCAGCAAGTGCTGCCTTGGAGCTTTCGATGGAGTGTCTGCTTGCGCTGCCCATTACTTAGCTGCCTTCTCCGATGCGTCGAGGTCTGCCAGGAAGCGGTCAACCAAAGCCTTGGACTTCTTGTCATCGGTGAGGGCTTCACCGATAACGCCCGATGCTAGGTCGATAGCGAGCGTGCCAACCTCACTCTTGAGCGAAACGAGTGCCGACTGGCGCTCTGCTTCGATCTGAGTCTTAGCAGTCGCAGTGATGCGGGCTGCCTCGGTTGACGCGACGTCCTTTGCCTCAGTCACGATCTTGGCGCCGTCTGCACGCGCAGCGTCGCGGATCTTGCCGGCTTCGGCACGTGCTTCAGCAAGCTGAGCGGTGTACTTGGCCAGCGCCTCTTCAGCTTCCTTCTGAGCAGCATCTGCCTTTTCAATGTTGCCTTCGATGGCAGCACTGCGTGCCTCGAGCATGGCCGAGACGTTGGGCAGAATCTTCTTCCAGAAGAAGATGAGGATGACGGCGAAAATGATCGCCGACCATACGAGGTCGTACGTCGCAGGCAGAAGAGGGTTTGGTGTCTCTTCTGTTGCTGCAACGATAAGTGCCTGAAGCATGATGTCTCCGTGTCGAAAGAGCGGAATGTGACTAGTTGGTGAAGATGAAGTAGGTAGCGATACCGATGAAGGCCAGAGCCTCGGTAAATGCGATACCCAGGTACATCAGAACCTGGAGACGACCAGCGAGTTCAGGCTGGCGTGCAACCGACTCGATGGTCTTGCCGACGACGATACCTACGCCGATAGCGGGGCCAATGGCTGCGAGACCGTAGCCAACGGTGGCAATGTTGCCGTTGATTTCGGCGAGAACCGATGTTGCGTCCACGAGTGTTTCCTTCCGTGTTGTCGTCTGAAGCGGATGCTTCAGCCGTTAGTGTTCCTCAGCCAGCGCGAGCTGGATGTAGACCGTTGTAAGCAGGGTGAATACGTATGCCTGAAGAACGGCTACCAACATCTCAAAGAGAGTGAAGATGAAGCCGAAGGCAAACGTTCCGATACCGAAGACTTTCCAGAAGCCTTCCATCTCGAAGAAGAAGAACCAGGTTGCCGAGAAGGTCAGCACCAACAGGAGGTGACCAGCGACCATGTTCATGAGAAGACGAAGAGCCAGCGTGATGGGACGCAGGATGAAGATCGAGAAGAACTCAATCGGCGTCACGATGATGTAGATAGGCCAGGGCACACCGGGTGGGAAGAGCGAAGCCTTGAGGAATGTCAAGGGGTGCTTCTTCAAACCTGCGTAAACGAAGGCGACATATGCAACCACGGCCAACACCAGAGGCATACCGATGGTTGACGTACCTGCAATGTTGAAACCAGGAACGATACCTGGAATGTTCATCGCGAGGACGGTGAAGAAGATACCGGTGAGCAGGGGAAGGAAGCGCTTGCCATCCTTCTTACCCAGCAGGTCCTCGGCAATGTTCACACGAACAACATCGAGAGCCATTTCAGCCAGCGACTGTCCCTTGGTCGGAACAAGCTTGAGGCGACGGGTTGCCACAGCAAAGAGCGTGATAAGTATCGCAGCCATGATGAACCGAATGATGATGATTCGGTTGATCTCGAAGGGAGTGCCTTCGAAGAAGATGACCGGCGGGAAGAATTCGTAGATCGACGGCCCGTGAAAGCTCGGAGCGTCCTCAGCGGAAGCGAAGAGCTTGGTTACAGCGTTTACTAGCAGCGCTATCTCCTGTTTCGGGGCGTGGAGCTTCTGCTCTCGCGACGACGAACATGCGGATCCCCCAGCAGCTCAATCTCGTTTGGCTTCGTTGTCGAAACGTGACTTATTGATCCGCACATGGTGCAAGGGATTACTCAAGACTTTACAGGCAAAATTAGCCGCTGACCCAATCCGAAACAGCATTACCGGTCAGCGGAATGAATACTCTGGCAACCCAGCGCTGGAGCGGAACGACGAAAGCCCAGACAGCGTCTGGGCTTTGTCAGATTCCGCGGAGGTTACCCGCCAAATCACGCTTAGTTTTTGGGGTCGGAAATGTAGGGCATGCGGGTCTTCATCACGACAACCACATCCACCACGAGCGAAGAAATCACGCCGGCAATGAGCGCAAGGAAGAGAGCCGTGGGGTTGATCCAGGACTGGTCACGTAGCGAGAGAGCCACCACGATAAACGCGATGAACTTCAGCAGCCAGGCTCCCAACACAATGGCGAAGAACGCCACGATGTCGTAGCGCACAGCAATCAGAATGCTGAGCGCTGTGATGCCCAGGAATAAGCCCGACATGACAGCCCCAATGACTGCACTCCATGCGGCTGTGGGTCCAGCAACAACCAGTCCTAGGATTCCCCCGACCAGTGCAATAGCTCCGGCAAAGGCAAAGCCATAAGCCAGGGTTCGACGCAGCACAGGAACAGAACTCGGCACTGCTCGGGGTGTAACAGGAGTGGACTCAGTCATTGGTTACTTTCTCATCAGCAAAAGTGGGGGATCCGGTGGAGGAAGTTCCGCGCGTGATCACTCCCCCTAAATCTATTTGTCCGGTCGCCCCGGCAATCACTTCTTCGGCAGGGACGGGGAGGTCATCTTGGAACTTATTACTGGCGGCGTCGAGTGGGTCAAACTCGGCCAACACCGCATCGTTCTTGAGTGACTGAATCACTTTCTCGGCCCTTTGGCGTCGCGTCAGAGGGAGGACTGTCAGCACTGAGCTCACAATGGTGCCGATTACGAGGAAGACAATAGCGATGGCGTACGGCTTCACGATGAAGAACAACAGGAAGCCAATCGACACCACCGCAGTCCAGCTGTAGAGAATCAGCACTGCTTGGAGGTGTGAGTGCCCCATATCCAGAAGTCGGTGATGCAAGTGCTTACGGTCTGCGGTGAACGGAGACTTGCCCGCACTCACGCGTCGCAGCACGGCCAGCGAGAAGTCAACGAGCGGTAACAACAGAATCACAAACGGCAGCATGATGGGCAGGAATGCCGGAAGCAGCTGAGACTTGCCCAAGCCTTCAGGGTTGACTTGACCAGGATCAATCTGTCCCGTGACCGCGATACCAGCAATGGCCATGAGGAGGCCCACCAACATGGAGCCCGCATCACCCATGAACAACCGTGCACGGTGCCAGTTGAAGGGCAAGAACCCCGCGCACACACCGACGAGGAGTGCCGCGATCAGGGAGGCCATGTTGAAGTAGTTGGAGGGACTTGTCTCTCGCGCCAGCAGGTAGCTATAGATCAGGAAGACGCCGTTGGAAATGATGGCCACACCTGCCACCAGACCATCCAGGCCATCGATGAAGTTCATCGCGTTCATCACCAACACGATGGCAAAAACCGTGATGAGGAAGGACAGGGTCGGAGACCCAACAGTGATGCCGCCGATCGGCAAGGACAGAATCTGCACACCCTGCCATGCGACCAGGCTGGCAACACCCAGCTGAGCAGCAAGTTTGATGGTCCAGTCCAAATCCCACAAGTCATCGAGCACACCGACGACGACAATGAGGAAAGCGGCCCCTACAATTGCCCAGACGGGTCCCGGCTGGGCAAAAACAACAGCAAAGAACGGAATCTGACTCGCTATAGTCAGCGTCAGAATGATGCCCAGGAACATGGCAACGCCGCCCAGACGAGGAGTCGGACGGGTGTGAACATCACGCTCACGAATCTTGGGATACAGCTTGTATTTGAGGCTCAGGCGTCGAATTAAATATGAGAAACCAAAGGTCACGATGGCCGCAGCCAAGGCCATCAGGGCAAGCATAAACATGGTGCTAGCCCACAGTTCCGGTGGCAGGCTCGAGTGCGTCTCCGAGAACCTCACGCAATTGAGTAGCCGTCACGACGCCATCGCGAAGAATGCGAATGCCGCCCTCGCCCCGGGAGAAAGACGTGGCGTCGATAATCGTGGACGCCAACCCCTCAGTAGCTTCTCCCCCATTGAGATAGACCTCGACACGTGCCCCGAGTTGGTCATGTGCACCTGCGGCGGTCACCGCAGCTGGCTGTCCGGTGAGATTGGCAGAAGAAACAGCCAAGGGCCCAGTCTCTGCCAGAAGTTCGAGAGCGACCGGGTGGGCAGGAACACGAACAGCAACAGTTCCGTTAGTGTCACCCAAATCCCAGGCAAGCGAGGGCTGAGCTTCCAAGATAATGGTGAGACCGCCTGGCCAGAACTTCTCGGCGAGCGTTCGAACTGCATCTGGAATGTTCTGGGCGAGTCCATCCATAGTGGCGGCTTTGGGCATCAAGACCGGAGGCGGCGACTGCCGGCCACGTCCCTTGGCCTCCAGAAGGAGTTGCACAGCTTCCGGGCTAAACGCGTTTGCTGCCACGCCATAGACAGTGTCTGTGGGAATAACGACAAGTTGCCCCTTCGCAACGGCGTGCCGGGCTAGGCGCATGCCGGTGAGGAGTTCGGAATTATCCGAGCAGTCGTAAATGCGAGACATAACGTATGTCAGTTTACGCGTGTGCTGCTGAACAGATGCCTAGAGTGGCTGAACCATGTCACGCAATACATCTCGAGGCCCATTGCTGACGGTGAAGTAGCGCCCGGTCAGCACTTGACCCAACACGGGGACCCAGCGAATCGCGCGATGACGCGGGAGAGCTGATCGGGCTTTTTGGAAGGCCAGCGCCGAGGAGATTCGCCCGAGATCACGCTTCGATGAGGTGAGATCTGACGAGCGTTCAGACAATGACGTAATGCGCTTGAGGAGCCGCGCGTTCCGTTCCACACCTTCTGCGCGAAGCTTCGCCATTCTGGCCTGGAGCGTGTTCTTCTTCACGCCAATCTGGTTGGACCCATGCTGTCGATAGCCAATCAGTGACTCCGTCACGGCGAAGGGTGTTTTGGAGAGCGCGGCAACCATGGCAAGCCATTCATCATGCACCCAGCCGTCGGGGAAGGGAGTAGCGGCATTAAATACTTCGCGAGTGAACGCTGCCGTGGCACCGGTCACAATGTTGCGTTTGATCAACACGGCTAGGGGATCGGTCACGATTCCAGAACGCTCAGATTCTTTGAGCGCCAGCGCTTCAAAGAGCGTATGACCAAGGGTCTCGCCGGTGGAGTTGATGAGTTCCGCATCACCGAAAACAAAACCCGCTCCGTCGCGTAGTTTCTGTGATTCTTTCTCCAGGCGACTAGGAAACCACACGTCGTCCTGGTCGGCGAGGAATATCCACTTTTTTGTCGTTGCAGAAATTGCGCGTTCAAAGTTCTGGGTTACCCCGAGAGGTGCGGCATTCACCAACACACTGAACTCCACGCCCGCGAGTTCAGGACTGCGCACATGCAGTCGTTCCCATGCTTGTTTAAGAAGTGCAACCGTTCCATCCGTCGAGCCATCATCAGAGACCACGATCTGAGCAGGAAGCAAAGTTTGGACAGCCATTGTTTCAAGCTGTTCAACGATGTATTCCGCACCGTTATAGGTGCACATCGCCACCGCTATATCCGGTGATATGGCCACAGTGAACTCTCCCTCGACTGGGTGTAAGTCTATGCGCGGGTGGCGGTTGTGTAGCGGTCACGCCCGGTCAAGTCGCGATGCGTGGCGGTAGCCCGCCATCCATCCGCATCCAAAATGGCTCGGATATCAGCGCCTTGTATCTCACCGTGCTCCAACATCAGTTGCGCCCCGGGGCGGCCGAGCACAAGCGCAGCTTTGGATACCTGACGCACGACATCGAGACCATCCTCTCCTCCATAGAGTGCCAACGCAGGATCGAACAATTGCACTTCGGGATCGCGTGGAATCGCATCGGTCGGGATATACGGCGGGTTGGAGGCAATGACGGCAACAGCGCCTTCAAGGTGAGGGAATGTTGACAGCAACTCATCTCCGGCCAAGTCACCGGGAACAAGATGTGCATTGTTGCCACCCAGAGCGGAGAAGTTCTTACTTGTCCACGGCAGAGCTTCGGGGCTCTTCTCAACGGCATAGACCGTTGCATGAGGAACCTCAGACGCCATTGCGAGTGCGATAGCTCCCGAGCCGGTGCCCAAATCCACCCCAATCGGAGAAGGCTCAGCCAATGAGCGCAGAGCATCAATCGCCATTCCGGCCAGCTGCTCTGTCTCAGGACGGGGAACAAAGACTCCCGGCCCCACAGACAACGTCAGGGATCTGAACCAGGCCACGCCGAGAATATGCTGCAGCGGCTCGCGCTCAGCTCGGCGGTCAACCAACTGACGAATAGTGAGGACAGCTTCCCCGGGCAGCGTGAACCCGGTGACCAACTTGGCGGCAAGTTCTCCCCTACTCCAGCCCATGACGTGGCCAATGAGGAGCTCCGCATCGACGTCTGACTCGATAATTCCGGCGGCAGTCAGCGACTGCATTGCCCACTGACGAAAGTCAGCCAGGGCAATGTCATCAGTTGGTAAGGAGTGAGACATAACGTCTTTGAACGTAACAGAAGTAGCTGGGGTACGCTGACGTGATTCATAATCAAAGAACGCTTTAGTACCACTCAAACTCTGAAACAACACCCAAGAGAAACAGGTTCATCGTGGCTCGTCTGTATGACAACATCACTGACGTCACCGGCAACACCCCGCTGGTACGCATCAACCGTATGACCGAAGGCGCTGGCGCCACGGTCTATGCCAAGCTCGAGTTTTACAACCCCGGCAACTCCGTCAAGGACCGCCTCGGGAAGGCCATCATTGACGCAGCTGAGAAGTCTGGAGAGCTCAAGCCCGGTGGAACCATCGTGGAGGGAACCTCCGGTAACACCGGTATTGCTCTGGCTCTCGTAGGTGCAGCTCGTGGTTACAAGGTCATCTTGACCATGCCTGAGACCATGAGCATCGAGCGTCGTGTGCTGGTTCGTGCCTACGGTGCTGAAGTAGTCCTGACCCCTGGTTCTGAAGGTATGCGGGGTGCTGTCTCGCGTGCAGAAGAGATCGTGGCGAACACCCCCGGCGCCATCTTGGCCCGCCAGTTCGAGAATGAAGCAAACCCTGCCATTCACCGCGCCACCACCGCGGAAGAAATCTGGGCAGACACTGACGGCAAGGTAGATATCTTCCTCGCCGGTGTGGGAACCGGTGGAACCATCACCGGAACCGGTCAGCGCCTCAAGGAACTGAACCCCAACATCCAGATCATCGCTGTCGAGCCCGAAGAGTCCCCCATCCTCAACGGTGGCGCTCCTGGACCCCACAAGATCCAGGGCATTGGTGCAAACTTCGTTCCCCCCGTCCTGGACACCACCGTCTATGACGAGGTCATCGACGTCAACTTCGAAACCTCGATCGAGACCGCTCGTCGCCTCGCAGCTGAAGAGGGAATCCTCGCTGGTATCTCGACCGGCGCCATCTTCCACGCAGCCATTGAGGTTGCGAACCGTCCCGAGAACGCCGGCAAGCTCATCGTCGCAATCGTTTGCGACTATGGCGAGCGCTATGTCTCCACCGCACTCTGGGATCCCTTCAAGGACTAACACCCCACGCGGATAAAACTTTGGCCTCACTTGGAACACTTCAGGTGAGGCCAAAGTAATTTATGCCGGTAATCTTGAATTCTTATGCTCAACATCCGTGAAGACATCGCCAATGCGCGATCACACGACCCCGCTGCCCGCTCATCGTTTGAGACGTGGGTAGTGGCATCTGGCTTGCACGCCGTCTGGGCATATCGCTGGAACCACTGGCTCTGGACCCACGGATTCAAGTTCTTTGGACGCGTTGGCTCTCAGTGGACTCGTTTTTGGACCGGTGTGGAGATACACCCCGGTGCAACAATCGGTCGTCGCTTTTTCATTGACCACGGAATGGGTGTCGTCATTGGTGAAACCGCCGAAATCGGTGACGATGTCATGCTCTACCACGGCGTCACCCTGGGCGGCCGTTCACTCGAGCCGGGTAAACGCCACCCCACCATCGAGAACAACGTCACCATCGGTGCAGGGGCCAAGATCTTGGGCCCCCTCACCGTGGGACGCCACAGTGCTATCGGTGCCAACGCCGTAGTCGTCCGTGACGTTCCCGCAGAATCACTCGTGGTCGGTATCCCCGGTGAAGCACGTCCCCGCAACGGCATGGTTGCCGTGGCAGGTATGCCAGATGTTCAAGACAATGGCTTGGCGTGGGTCGACCCCGCCATTTTTATCTAACGCACACCTTGAGACTGCTAAAAATTTCAAGTAATCTAAAGAAAGCAAAGGTTTGATTCTCTGAAAAATCCGACAATCATTCTGACCCCTAACGAAAATGCTGCGGCAGTTAGGGGTTGCTTTCTTTAAGCCTAGACGCATCAAGAAAGACCACTTTCTCCTTGATAAGGTTCACATATGAGTGATCACCCCGTGCTAGTTCTTGCCTAATTGCAGAAGCTACAAGATCTGGAAGCCAGAGAAGACGCTCTGTCGATGGAGAAACCTGAAGCATTCGAGTGTTTCTAGGAACAACACCAGACCTCTTAGCACGTGCAAAGGTTCGTTCATCCCTGTTGACCAAGGCTTTCGGATTTCGCCTCTCGAGTACAGCTAGTTTCATTCCCAAATCGTTGAACAAATATTGACTGAGATTTAACAAAGTAGTTTCACGCGCTGCCTCGATATCTTCATCGCCAAATCCTGAATCTCCGAGGTGAGAAATAATCGAAATTTCATCCCCATCGGCGAGATACTGAAGCATTTCGAGAACTTTCTTTCGTCCGGAGGATGAGGAGAGATTATCTGTTGTGTGCCAATAATCAGATTGCGCAATGTCCCTTAAGTCTTCCCGAAGAACTTCAAAATCTTGGGGGTGGACCACTACGCCGGTCATGACGTAAAACTGCTTTTCACCGGGGTGTTCAGCTTTGGATCTAGAGGTCTCATCGATGAAGGCAACGGGGAGATCGCCGTTTCGAAGATATGCCTCGTTGAGAAGTGGAACAATTGGTGATTGTTGAGCCATGCCCAGATTTTGCCAGCAACCACCGATAATTCGTGCTCAAAATTTAGGCGCGTGCAGCCTCAAGCGAATACTTCGCAATACGCGAATAGTCGTCGAGGGACACATTAAGAGCACGACGGATGTTGACCCACTTTGTCCAGGCATAGGCAGGATTCACGAAAAGCCAATGTGCTTTAGCCCAGACGCTGTAATCTTCGTCGCGAATAATTCGCCCCGAGGACACAAGGACATCTCGCACCGTGCGCACTTTGGCTTGAAACCAGGACAAGGACTGACGGCCTTCGCCCACTTTTCGCATGCCGAGAGTCTCGTCAAAGATGCGCTTGCCGTATTCCGCGAATGTCACATCGTTGGAGTGTTCGACTACTGCAGTTGCTGAATATGCTTTGCGGTATTCCGCCTCGAGGAGATCCCGGGCAAAGGCCATATCTTCGCTGAAGTTCACATCTCGATACGGGATGGTGGTGAGTAAGAATTCACGACGGGTCGCAGAATTTACATCTGAATAAAACAATTCACCAGATGTGAGTTCATGAGTTTTCGACAGTGCCCCATCAATTACCGTGATTTCTCCATCAGGGCCGCAGGCCCTGAACACACCCTCGATTTCATATTTCAGGAGGGGTGAACAGTGAGCTCTCGCAATGTGTTTCCCCACCACTCCTACACAATTCAGGCCCTGTGGATCAAGAGGAGCCGTGATGTTGGTGAGCCAGTTGACATCGGTCGGGATTGCATCGTGACTCAAATACGCAATGTTGGTTCCACGCGCCAGTTTGGCAGCAAGATTACGGGTCTTGCCGTGGCCAAACTCTGAACCAGGAATCTCCACCAAGCGAACTGCAGAATGTGTACCGATGATGTCGAGGGTGGCGTCACTGGAACCAGAGTCAATGATGAGAATTTCAAAATTCCCAGCGAAGTCTTGAGACTCGACGGCGTGAAGCAAGCGATCAAGATACTTCTCACCATTGAACGTAGGGATGAAAACGGTTGTATCAACCGTCTTCTTACTCTCTGGAGTAACGAGGGGCATTGCTACTTAATACCTAGTGTCGTGTTGAAAATGTTGACCACAACTTCCCCAGGACCTGCCCAGCTGCCGCCTTCCATGGACTTGGCGATAGATCGCGAATGCTCGACCTGGTTGGGCGCGTCAACGGCGGCGATGAGGTGCTCTGCCATACGTCTAGGTGAAAGCGCTACATAATCGATTCCGGGGTTGTTGTGGAGTGAAATTCTGGTGTTGTCTGCGTCATTGACTACAGGAACAACACCGCACGCCATCACTTCCAAGGGCAACAATGACACCGAGGTGAGGGAAATGAGCAGTGCTGAAGCGCAGCGGTTGTACAGCGCAGGAAGTTCCGACACATCAAGTGTTCCATGGTTCACGAATGGGAAATTCAGTCCTGCTGTGGACATATCCCAGCCTGCGATGTTGATCACGATGTCTGGACGTCTGCGATGAAGTTCGTCGAGGACAAGAAGTCCAAACTCTGTCCCACGACGAGCTGTCGTGGGACGCGCGTAGAAGAACACTTCATCGCGTTGAGCGTCATTCGTGCGGGTATAGCGGGAGGAGTCAACCTCATAGTCATAGAAGGCACACGGCATTCCGTCTGCTTCTGTGACCTTTCCCGCAAGCCAGGGTCCACAGGCAATTCCCTGGTAGCCAAGTTTGTAGGAATTCTCCGCAACGATGTAATCAGGGCCGGCGGGGAAGAAGAATGGCTCAAAATCTTGGACCCAGTAAAGCCTCGGAACATCACGTTGATAGCGCCATGCGGCATACGCAGTGGGCCAGTCCGAGGCGACGATGCCGTCGAAGTCACCTGTGATGCCCACCTGAGGGTCATACATCTGGTATTTCGCGTTGAGCTGTGGGTACCCGCCATTATGGGAAAGCATGTCTTTAATCCCAGCCAGGCTAACTTTGGGGTATTTCAGAGCCGAATAAATGAAGAGCGTGATGTCGTAACCGGCATCTTCCAAATACTTCATGAATCGGTAGGCATTCATGTGGCCACCACTGGAGCGGCCGGGTGGAGAAATCACCCACGCCAGCTGTGGTCGTCCAGAGGAAGAAACCAGTGGCTGCGCAACAAAGTTTCGAGGCACAGTCCAGTCCACTGCCATGACGTCCTGAGGGAAAACCTGCGCTAAGGGCTTTTCTGAAAAGCGTTTGGATCGTGAATCGAACCACTTTGCCCCGCGCCAGGCGGTCGAGCGAACACCCTCGTATTTGAGCATGTCGAATGCTCGTGTGAAGACAGACATGAAAATCCTTACTGGAAGGATTTCATCGTATCGAGGACGCGCTTCACCTGCTCATCTGACATTCCGGGCCACAGAGGCAAACGTGCTAAACGGCCAGAGAAAGAATCTGTCTTGTCCATAGAGCCGTGGACTCGTCCATACTTCACTCCAGCAGGACTGGAATGCAACGGAACGTAATGGAATGTCCCAATAACCCCGCGAGAACGAAGGTGCGCAAGGAGAGCATCACGCTTGTATTGGTCAGGCATCAACACAAAGAATACATGCGCGGCATGGACGCCTTCAGGCGGGGACATCAACGTCGCAGAGTGTTCTGCAGCCCACTCAACGAGCTCAGACTGATAGGTGTTCCAAATCGAAAAACGCTTCTTTTGAATGTTTTCGAATTCATCCAGCTGTGCATCAAGCACTGCGGCGTTGAGTTCGGAGGGCAGGAAACTCGAACCCCATTCGACCCAGGTGTATTTGTCCACCTGTCCGCGCAAAAATTTGGAACGGTTCGTTCCCTTTTCTCGCATAATTTCTGCCGCTTCTACAAGAGCGGGGTCGTTGATAAGTATCGCACCACCTTCACCGCAGTGGATATTTTTGGTGTCATGGAAACTTTGTATTGCTACTGAACCAATAGTCCCGAGAGTTCCAAATCTGGTTTCTACCGCCAGCCCATGTGCGTTGTCTTCGATGACAGGAATGTTGTGATCACGAGAAATCGCCATGATGGCATCCATGTTTACCGGAACACCGCCGTAGTGCATGACGGAGATGGCCTTTGTCTTTGGCGTTATCGCCGCTTTAACGAGCGCTGGGTCGATATTCCCGGTGTCACCTTCGATATCCACAAATACCGGCATTCCCCCCGCGGCAACGATGGAAGCTGCGCCGGAAGAAAAAGTGAAGCTCGGCACGATAACTTCATCACCAGGGCCAACGTGCAACAGTCTCACTGCCATCTCAAGTGCTGCGGTACCAGAGGTCGTAAGGAGGACATTCTTCGATCCAGTGAGTTTACTGAGTTTGTGGGTAGCAGAAGAAGTGAAGGGTCCATCACCGTGAATATGATCAGAGTTAATCACGGTAATAAGGTTTTCGGTTGCTAAGGGTACGCGGAACGGCTCGGAAAACAGGATGTTTTCGGTGTTAGTACTCATTGCATTACCCCATCATGTGACAAAGATTTCCTAGACCCCGAGTCTAGAGCTCCGCGGTAAACAGAGAGTGAATAAGTCCCTAGTTTTAGGCTTGATTGCCCAATGCAGACAGTCGCGATTCTTCATCAGCGGTAATGCACGACTGCACGACTGGCTCAAGTGCACCATCCATGACACGGTCCAAGTCATAGGACTTGTAGCCAGTGCGGTGGTCCGCAATGCGGTTCTCCGGGAAGTTGTAGGTGCGAATGCGTTCTGATCGGTCCACGGTTCGGATCTGTTCTTTACGCGCGGCACTGGCTTCCGCCATTGCTTCTTCCTGCTGACGAGCAAGTATTCGTGCACGCAGCACGCGCATACCCGCTTCGCGGTTTTGCAGCTGGCTCTTCTCGTTCTGCATGGAGACCACGATGCCGGTAGGAAGGTGGGTAATACGCACAGCAGAGTCCGTCGTGTTCACCGACTGTCCACCAGGACCACTCGAGCGATAGACATCAATCTTGAGGTCGTTCTGGTTGATCGACACTTCTTCAGGCTCGTCTACTTCGGGGAAGACCAACACACCTGCAGCTGAGGTGTGAATGCGTCCCTGAGACTCCGTTGCGGGCACGCGCTGAACGCGGTGCACACCGCCCTCGAACTTGAGGTGAGCCCAGACGCCCTGTGCAGGGTCGTTCGAGTTGCCCTTGATGGCAACTTGAACGTCCTTGAAACCACCCAGGTCAGACTCGGTCTTATCCAGAACTTCTGTTTTCCAACCCTTGGACTCGGCATAGTGCAGATACATGCGCAGCAGGTCAGCGACGAAGAGTTGGCTTTCTGCGCCACCTTCACCGCCCTTGATTTCCATGATCACGTCACGGCCATCATCGGGGTCGCGAGGAATCAGCAAACGGCGCAGCTTTTCTTGTGCTCCAGGAATGGCTTCCTCGAGTGCAGGAATCTCAGCAGCGAATGCCTCGTCTTCCTTGGCTAGTTCCTTGGCAGCAGCGAGATCCTCTTCGAGTGCGGTTAAACGCTCGTAAGCAATCTTGATCTGGCTGATTTCGGCATAACGACGGTTGAGCTTCTTCGAGCGAGACGCGTCAGCGTGCACGGCCGGGTCGGAGAGCTGAACCTGCAGCTCTTCGTACTCGGCGAGAAGGCCTTGTACAGAAGACAGCACGGTTTAGTCCTCCTTGGAAGCGTTGGACTTCTGCATGAGCATGAGGAATTCGACGTTCGTCGCAGTGTCCTTGAGCTTGCTCACGACACTCTCGAGCGCCTGCTGCTGGTCCAGACCAGCAAGAGCACGGCGAAGCTTCCAGGTGACCTTGACTTCGTCAGGACCCATCAGCATTTCTTCGCGGCGGGTGCCCGACGCGTTGATGTCAACTGCAGGGAAGATGCGCTTGTCTGCGAGCGAACGAGAGAGGCGGAGCTCCATGTTGCCGGTGCCCTTGAACTCTTCGAAGATGACTTCGTCCATCTTCGAACCAGTCTCGACCAGTGCCGACGCAATGATGGTCAAAGAGCCGCCGTTTTCAATGTTGCGTGCAGCGCCGAAGAACTTCTTGGGTGGATACAGCGCAGCTGCGTCCACACCACCGGAGAGAATACGACCGGAAGCAGGAGCTGCCAGGTTGTAGGCACGGCCCAGACGGGTGATCGAGTCAAGAAGTACGACAACATCCTGGCCGAGCTCGACGAGGCGCTTCGCGCGCTCGATCGCGAGCTCTGCCACCATGGTGTGGTCTTCAGCCGGGCGGTCGAAGGTCGAGGCAATAACTTCACCCTTGACCGTGCGCTCCATGTCGGTAACTTCTTCGGGACGCTCGTCCACGAGGACAACCATGAGGTGAACTTCAGGGTTATTCTGGGCAATGGCGTTGGCGATCTGCTGCATCACGATGGTCTTGCCGGCCTTGGGCGGCGCAACAATGAGACCACGCTGACCCTTACCAATGGGAGAAACCAGGTCGATGATGCGACCGGTGACCTTGGAAGATTCGGTCTCCAGACGCAGGCGCTCCTGGGGGTAGAGAGGAGTCAATGACTGGAAGTCGACGCGGGTAGCTGCTTCTTCAATGGTCTGGCCATTGATCGAGTCAATCTTGACCAGTGCGTTGTATTTCTGACGACCGAAGCCTTCGCCATCGCGAGGCTGCTTGATCGAACCGATGACCGCGTCACCCTTGCGCAGGTTGTACTTCTTGACCTGTCCGAGTGAGACATAGACGTCGTTGTTACCGGGGAGGTAACCGGAGGTACGAACGAAGGCGTAGTTGTCCAGAACATCCAAGATGCCCGCGATGGGGATGAGAACGTCATCTTCGAGGATTTCAGGTTCGATGTCATCGCCCATGCGGCCACCACGGCGGCGGTCGCGCTGACGGTTGTTGCGATTGTTACGGTCGTTACGATCGAAGCGCTCTTCGCCTTCGGACTCGGGACCACTATTACGGTTACCGTTGTCGCCTTCGGTGCGATCGTTGCGGTCACGGCGATTACGGTTACGGTTACGGTTACGGTTGGGGCGATCGCCTTCGGCGTTGTCGCCCTCTGTACCGTTGTCGTTACCGTTGCTCTGCTCGGATTCCGATGAACCTTCTACAGATTCGGTGTTACGTCCACGACCACGGCCGCGACGAGGACCCGCCTCAACGTCATCGGAGCTGGATTCAACAGCTGGAGCTGAAGATTCTGCCGGTGCAGGATCTGCGTTAGCTTCAGCAACCTTCTTGGGGGGACGACCACGACCACGGCGAGGGGCTTCCTCAGCGCTGGCCTGCAGAGCAGGTGCCAGCGCAGGAAGACCAGCGTCGCCGGAGTTGACGTGCTGTGCAGCGCTCACTGAGACTGCACCGGTGACGGCATCAGCCGAGGACACCGGAGCAGTGACGGTTGCGCGACGAGAAGTACGCTTGCGGGGTGCTGCTTCTGCAGCGGGGGTTTCATTGATTGAGTTCTCAGACATGAGCTCTCCTTATATGTTTGGCACTCCAGGTTCCAGACCTCAGCCGCTCGCAAGGAGGGTGGGATTCACGGGAAGTAGTGCGATGTGTAGAACAGAAGTTCGAATTCGAACTGGTGAATGTTCTGGGAGGCCTTCGCGTGATGACGCGACTTCAACCGGAACACTTTTATTCTAGCAGTTTGAGGCTGACCGCCTGCGCTCAGCCTGCGCTGGGCGTGCCCTTGTAGTCTTGAGCCCGGAGAATAACGAGTGAACGCGAAGTTAATACCCCCTGTAGATGTAGCCATCATTACCGTGAGCTACAACTCGAGTGCGCAGTTGGAAAGCTTTCTAGCTTCTGCCGCGGCAACTGTTGCCCACTCCGGACACATCTTTGTCGCTGACAACGCTTCTTGGGATATTGCCACGACGCGGATAGCATGCAAAAAGTTTGGCGCATCGCTAGTTGAGCTTGATTGTAACCTCGGCTACGGCGGCGCAATCAATAAAGTCGTTGAGCAGCTTCCCGTGGGAATTGACTTCATCTTTGTTTGCAACCCAGACAGTGTGATCTCACTCGAGACCATCGGCTACCTCCGCGACCTCCTTGACTCAGATCCACTTATCGGTGCAGCGGGGCCAAAAATTCTCAACGAAGACGGTTCCGTCTATCCGTCAGGAAGGAATATCCCCTCGCTTCGCAATGGAATTGGCCATGCAATTTTTTCCAATATTTGGCCGTCCAATCCATGGACTAAGCGCTACCACTCGAAAGCTTATCTCCAGGATACTACTGTTCTTGTCAGTTGGGTTTCTGGCTCCTGCATGGCGTTCCGAACGGAGACTTTCCGCGCCCTCAACGGCTTTGACGAAGGATATTTCATGTATATGGAAGACGTTGACATGGGCTACCGACTCGGCAAGCTCGGTTACCGAGTTCTCTATGTCCCTGAGGTTTCAATTACTCACATCGGTGGAGAATCCACCAAGGTTGTCAAAAAGGACATGCTGAAAATTCACCATGACTCTGCTATGCGATTTATCGAAAACAAATACAACGGAATTCTGTGGGCACCTGTGAGAGGCGTAATTCGCATCGGTTTGGCTACACGTATGTGGCTAACAAAACACTAATTTGCAAGTAATTAAGTTTGTTTACAAAACTCATAATCTAGCTACTTTTCAGTAAATTTGAACCAGATCAAAGGCACTTCATGTCGAGCAAGAATCAATTATTATCTCCATTTTACTACCATCCCACCCCAAGAAAGGCCCACACCAAACCCCAGTAAAAGCACCGTCATTCCTGGTTTTAATTTATCTTCTTCAACTAATTTCGAGAGTGCAATTGGGATTGTCGACGAAACTGTATTACCTATGTCCGACATTGAGACAATAAATTTTTCATCTTCGATTTCTAATTTTTTGCGAAGGTGGTCGAGCATAAACGCATTTGCTTGGTGGAATACGAATAAATCAATTTCGTCTTTACGAACATCGGCTTTGGTAAGAATTTTACCAAGTGCTTCCGGGACAACTTTGATAGTGAAATTGAATATGTCTGGGCCATCCATGTAAAGGTCATATCCGTTAGAGTTCAATTCCCTCAACATGGGTTCAGACCGTGGTGAAATTGCAGTTCCTTTTCGCAATCCTCCATTTGGAACTATCAAACTTTTTGCGCCAGAACCATCCGTTCCATAAGTAATTCCGCTGATAGATTCTCCCGCCGCATCCAGCTCTACCAATGTAGCTGTTGCCGCATCTCCAAAAATAGTCCTGACTGACTTATCCGCCTCATTGATAAATTTGGAATATGTATCCGAAGTCAGCACCAAGACATTACTTACTTGCCCTGATTCAACCAGCCCCTTTGCTAGACCGAGCGCGTAGACATATCCAGAGCAACCTAAAGTGATGTCTGTCGCACCTGATGAAGTAGGTACCCCCAGTTTGTCTTGAATGATGCATGCTGTTGACGGCAAGTAATAATCAGGAGTTTGGGTCGAAAGAATTATATACTCGATATCATTTGGGTCAATTTTGTTTTCATGGAAGAGTTTTTTTGCAGCATTAACTGCCATGTCAGATGCGAATTCATCAGTTGCGGCGATGTGCCTCGTTGAGATGCCAGTTTTGGCGCTAATTTTCTCAACTGACCATTCAGGAAAAAGTTCAGCGATATCTGAATTGGAAAGTATTCTCTCCGGCAGATAGTAGCTAACCGACGAAATTTTGGCCGAATTCAATTTCTAGTTTCCTACTTGCTTATTAATTAAGTTGAAAAGTTCGCCGATAGTTTCGCAGTCCGCAAGTGATTCTGAACCAAGCGTCACGCCGAATTGATCATCAATTTCTGCGATAAATTCAACGTTTGCTAAGGAATCCCAGCCTACTGAAGTCAAGTTGTCATCAAGACTTACTAACGAGACATCTTTCTGAAGAATGTGAGCACATACCTGCATGAAAATATCTTTATTCATTTGTTTCCTGTCTTTAATGCGACTTTTCGATAGAAAAAAAGCAGTTTGCTTTAGTTCGATAATAGCTAAGCCCCCGCAATTGAGTGGTTAAACCTGGCGGTCCTAAAAAAATTCCAATTTCTGGGGTCAAGATAGCAAAGCTACAAACTTCACTTTTTCGCGTGGCTTGAACTGAAGGTGTTCCAAGAGACCGCGCCAGCGAAATCAACGGCCAACATCAATTTCCGCCACGGTGACTCTTCATGCTGAGCCACTAATTCGGCTGTGGCAATTCGCTGCGAAGGATCTGAGCACAATACAAGAATTGATGGCCCGGCCCCTGAAACAACAGCGGCAAAACCATTCTCACGCAAGACTTTGATCAAGGCACTGGTCTGAGGCATAGCTTCAGCACGGTAGTCCTGGTGAAGTTTGTCTTCAGTAGATTCGAAGAGTAGCTCTGGGCTCTGCGTGAGTGCTGCCACGAGTAGTGAAGAGCGAGAGACGTTGAAGATCGCGTCCTCGTGAGGAACGCTGTCTGGCTGCAGAGAACGCGCCAACTTGGTCGACATCGTGAACGAGGGCACAAGCACCAGTGGAGAAACGCCGCGGTGAACGAGAAGCTTCTTGCAGCGTGGACCTTCATCTGTAGTCCACGCGATGGTCAAACCACCGAAAAGCGCAGGAGCAACATTGTCAGGGTGTCCCTCGAGCTCAGTTGCGAGCTCCAGAAGTGTTACTTCGTTGAATTCGAAGATTCCCTCGAGTAAACCCTTGGCCGCCATGAGGCCAGACACAATTGCTGCACTCGAGGAGCCCATTCCCCGGCTGTGAGGAATGTTGTTGTGTGCACGAAGGTTCAGTCCGGGCATTGCCACGCCCGCATGAGCGAAAGCGTGCGCAATGGACTGCACTACGAGGTTAGAGGCATCTGTGGGAACAGGTGCAGCGCTATCAATAGCGCCCTCACCAATGACCTCGACGGTGGCACCAGCTTCAGCTCGGGTTTCTACTTCTAGCTGGTCGTAGAAACCCAGCGCGAGACCGAGAGTATCAAAGCCGGGCCCGAGGTTTGCCGACGTAGCCGGTACGCGAACAGTGACTGCTCGGCCTTCCGGCACCGACATGGACCCTGCAGACATTAGTGAGATGCGCCCTTGGTGAGACCAAGTACGCCAGCTACCTCTTCGGTGCTCACGGGAACGATAGTGGGGGCCACATCTGTTCCGTCTGCCTTCTTGAGGGCATAGAGAGGGTCTTTGAGGCCGTGACCTGTCACGGTCAGCACAACAGTGGAGCCTGCGGGGATGTGGCCGTTCTCGGCACGCTCGAGCAGACCTGCAACCGAGATGGCAGAAGCTGGCTCAACGAAGATGCCGACCTCAGCAGAGAGGATGCGCTGGGCCGCGAGGATGCCTGCGTCATCAATGGCACCGAAGTAGCCATTGCTGGTGTCGCGTGCACCAAGTGCAAACTCCCACGAAGCTGGGTTACCAATGCGGATCGCGCTGGCAAGAGTTTCAGGGTTCTTGACGGGGTGACCGAGCACGATGGGTGCTGAGCCAGCTGCCTGGAAACCAAACATGCGTGGAAGCTTGGTAGATGCACCCCGTTCCAGTTCTTCGCTATAGCCGCGGAAGTACGCGGTGTAGTTACCGGCGTTACCAACAGGTACAAAGTGGAAGTCTGGAGCGTCCTGCAGCACTTCAACGACTTCGTAAGCAGCAGTCTTCTGTCCTTCGATGCGGTCAGGGTTCACCGAGTTCACGAGGTGAACAGGGTAGTTAGCGGCGAGGTCACGAGCGATGTCGAGGCAGTCATCAAAGTTTCCTTCGATCTGAATAATCTCTGCGTTGTGAGCAACAGCCTGGCTGAGCTTACCCATGGAGATCTTGCCCTGAGGAATGAGAACAGCGGCGGAAATACCTGCGTGGGTTGCATAGGCTGCAGCAGACGCACTGGTGTTACCGGTGGATGCACAGATAACTGCCTTCGCACCATGCTCCACAGCCTTCGAGATGGCCATGGTCATCCCGCGGTCCTTGAACGAACCCGTGGGGTTCATTCCTTCGTATTTCACGAAGACACGTGCACCGGTGCGAGCTGAGAGTGCCCTGGCTTCAATCAGTGGCGTTCCACCTTCACCCAGGGTGATGATGGGGGTTGCGTCAGAAATGTTTAGGCGGTCTGCGTATTCAGGCAGAACTCCACGCCACTGGTGTGCCAATTTAGGCTCCTTCAACTCGTAGAACCGAAACCACTGAACTCACGGCATCCAGCTGCGCGAGAGCGGAAACGGTGGCCGCCAGATCAGACTCGAGAGCTGCGTGCGTGCCAATTACTAGCGTAGCCGTCGGAGCAGCCTCTCCAGACACCGCCTCGCTGCCAAATGTGCCCTGCTCGACCAATTCAACCGAAACTCCGTGCTTGGCGAACTCTTCTGCCACAGAGGCCAGAACACCGGGGCGGTCAAAGACCGACAAAGTCACGTGGTAGCGGGTCGTAATCGCACTAATGGGTAGAACAGGAAGGTTGGCGTGCGTAGACGCACCCAAACCAGGACCTCCAATAACGTGGCGGCGGGCAGCTGAGACCAGATCACCCAGAATTGCAGAAGCAGTCTCGGGACCACCGGCGCCAGCGCCATAGAACATCAGAGAGCCGGCTGCTTCTGCCTCCACGAATACCGCGTTGTTTGCCTTGTGCACGGCAGCCAAGGGGTGTTCACGGGAAATCAATGCGGGGTAAACGCGCGCAGAGACACCTTCTTCACCCGTGGCGGGGTCAGTCAAGCGCTCGCATACTGCGAGGAGCTTGACCACGTAACCCGCCTTCTTAGCCAGCTCTACCGTCTTGCCCGAGATCTCACGGATGCCTTCGCGGTGCACACTTTCCAAAGGAATAGTGGTGTGGAAAGCGAGGCTGGCAAGGATGGACGCCTTTTGAGCTGCATCGAAAGCGTCCACGTCGGCTGTGGGATCTGCCTCGGCATATCCCAGCTCGGTAGCTACTGCGAGCGCGTCATCGAAGGTCGAGCCTTCAACATCCATCTTGTCCAAAATGTAGTTGGTAGTTCCGTTCACAATGCCCATGATGCGCTTGACGCGGTCACCGGCAAGGCTTTCACGCAGTGGGCGAATGATGGGAATAGCGCCTGCCACGGCAGCTTCGAAGTACAGCTGAGCGCCCACGCGCTCAGCAGCTTCGAACAATTCGGTTCCGTGAGTGGCGAGGAGTGCCTTGTTTGCAGTGACGACGTCAGCACCAGAGTTGATGGCCTGCAAAATGTAGCTGCGTGCAGGCTCGAGACCACCCATCACTTCAATCACGATGTCTGCACCCAGAATCAAAGATTCAGCGTCAGTGGTGAAGAGTTCTTTGGGAAGATCAGCCGACCGAGGAGAATCTAGGTTGCGTACAGCAATACCCGTGAGCTCGAGGCTTGCACCTACGCGAGAAGCAAACTCTTCTTGGTGTTCGAGCAGGAGTCGGGCAACCTGTGCGCCGACGGTTCCACCACCCAGCAAAGCAACACGGACGTTACGGTACTCAATCATTTCTGTGCCTTTTTCATTACTGAGCCTTTCGGATAACGCCCATGTCGCGCGCTAAGAGGTCTTCTTCGGTTTCCCCGCGCACGATCACGCGGGCGGCGCCGTCTTTCACGGCCACTACCGGAGGTCGAGTTAAGTAGTTGTAGTTACTGGCTAGCGACCAGCAATATGCGCCAGTACCAGGAATAGCTAGCAGGTCACCGGGGTGAACATCTCCAGGGAGGTAATCCGCATAGACAAGAATATCTCCGGCTTCACAGTGCTTACCCGCGATACGCACGAGCGCTGGCTCTGCATCCGAAACACGATTTGCCATGCGAACTGAGTAATCAGCGCCATAGAGAGCAGGGCGTGCGTTATCGCTCATGCCACCGTCAACGCTGACGTATTTACGCACTGCTGTTTGCCCGGTTGCTTTGCCGCTGTCGTCGACGACGTCGACGGTGACATCTTTGGTAGTTCCCACTTCATAGAGAGTGAAGGTGGACGTGCCAATCACTGCGCGTCCGGGCTCAACACATATAACAGGAATATCGATTTCAAGACGAGCACACTCAGCAGAAACCACGTTTGCAATCTCCTGAGCAATTTCCTCGATAGGCGTTGGCTCATCAGCTGGGGTATACGCAATACCGAAGCCACCACCGAGGTTCAGCTCAGGAATAGGGCCACCTTCAAGGAGCTCTGCATGCAGGGACAGCAAACGGGCAGCGGATTCAGCGAAACCGTCGGTGCCAAAGATTTGAGAGCCGATATGGCAGTGGAGGCCTACAAATTCGAGGGAGTCGTTACTACGAATCTCGGCAACGAGTGCCGGTGCGTTGGAAATGGATACCCCGAACTTCTGGTCTTCATGGGCCGTAGCAAGGAAGCTGTGCGTGTGAGCGTGAACGCCACTGTTCACACGCAGGCGAACGCGTTGCGTCTTGCCTGCGCGACGAGCTGCATCTGCAACGCGTCCAATCTCTACCAGTGAGTCGATAACAATGGTTCCAACTCCAACGTCGACTGCACGCTCGATTTCTGCTTGTGACTTGTTGTTGCCATGAAGGCCGATGCGGGCGGGATCAAGTCCGGCAGCGAGAGCTACTGCGAGCTCTCCCTCGCTGGCAACGTCCACGTTGAGTCCTGCTTCGGAAACCCAACGCACTACTTCAGTACAGAGGAATGCTTTGCCTGCGTAATAGACCTTGGCGGAACCACCGACGGGAGAGAACGCAGATTCAAAGGATAAACGCACCCTCGAAGCGGTTGAGCGAGCATGGGCTTCATCTATGACGAATACAGGAGTGCCAAAATTCTTGGAGATTTCAGTAACCGGCAACCCAGCGACTTGAATCTCTCCGGCAGAATTACGCAATACTCCTGAAGCCCAAATCCCAGCAACCAGCTCATTGGCTTCCACGTCAGCGTTCAGCCAATTGGGAGCAAGCGGGTTTACGACCACGATAGGACCTCACTGAAATACAGATTTGAGAGAAGAATTGTGGGCGAGCGGACCCGGCTTGGTCCCTGAAGCCTTTGCGTAAAAAGAATAACCGCGTACCCATTCTAATTGAAGATTGAATCTGGACCTGAATCTGGTTCAGACCGCACGAAATCCCCGCAAACAAATTCAAATACACAGCCGAAGAACAAATCGCGAATCCAACACTCTCTACTTCGAATTACCTGGGTCACGAAACGCAACGCAGGGTTGACTGATTTCCCTGCGAGTAGTCGAAATATAGCTACCTAAACTTTCGTTTATAGCCGGGTTTAATAATCCGGAAATAACGAAGATATTGAACTGTGAGCCAAATAAATTGTTCAAATAAAAATTTCATCCGGCTGTAATTTAGCACTCGAGCAAGCTTTGATTTAGAGGCTAAAACTTGGTTGATGTAAGGGCCGTACGGCTTGGCTCCCCTACTCATTTGGCCTGAGTGAACCCTATAAAAAGTCAGTATTTCATCAAGATTTGCAATTTCACCTTCTGTCGCCATGCGCAGCCAAAAGTCATAATCTTCCATGTTTTTCAAAGTGACATCGTAGCCACCAATTTGGGCCGAAGCAGTCTTCCGGAACATGGATCCTGGGTGAGGAACTACATTTTGGAAAATTAACTCTTTCCTAATATCGGGTCCAACTGGATACCGAATTTCATTTCCGAGGACCCCCCTCTCATCCATGATCCTGACTCGACTTCCCACAGCAACACAATTGGGATTTTCTTGGAGAAATTTTGCTTGCTTGAAGAGTCGATGTTTCTCCGCAATGTCGTCAGCATCCAACCGGCCAATGAGTTCGTGTTTTGCTTGAGCTAGACCGCTCATCAATCCCGCGGGAAGTCCGACCCGCTGCTCATGGACTATAGACCTGATTCTTGGATCTGAAATCCAGTCTCGTGAATAGTCTGGTTGACATCCATCGAATATAACTAAGAGTTCTATCTCAACATCAGCAGAATTAAGGATTGACCAAACCGCTTCGTCCAGCCATTCATCGACAGAGATTGTTGGAAGTAGGACACTTACTTGGCTCGTCATAAATTTACTCCGAAGTTTGGAACATTGAAATTTTAAGTTGGGTCACATGCGTTCTGGCGCTGATACCCCAAGAAGACCAAGTCCATTGCGGATAACTTGCCCAGTAGCATCATTGAGCCACAAACGAGTTCGGTGAAGGTCATTAACTTCTTCATCTGCTTGTGGCAGGACTCGGCACTTGTCATACCAGCGGTGATAGTAGCCAGCGACTTCCTCGATGTATCGGGCAACACGGTGAGGTTCGCGAAGTTCAGCAGCCTGGGCCACGATACGGGGGAATTCTTGAAGAGCTCCGAGGAGTTGGGATTCAGACTCGTGATCTAAGTACTCGGGGACAAAGCCATCTTCGCGGCGGACCCCGGCCGATGCGGCATTACGCCCCACAGCACACGTGCGAGCGTGTGCGTATTGCACATAGAAAACAGGGTTATCGTTTGTCTTCTTGCCCAAAACATCGAGATCGATATCGAGCTGCGAATCGCTTGAGCTACGGACCAAAGCATAACGGCCAGCATCAACGCCTACAGCTTCAACGAGGTCTTCGAGCGTGACTATTGTCCCTGCCCGCTTACTCATTCGAATAGGTTGTCCATCGCGGACAAGGTTAACCATCTGGCCAATCATGATTTCTAGATTCACACCGGGTTCGTCGCCAAATGCTGCACACATTGCCATCAAGCGAGCAACATAGCCGTGATGGTCTGCGCCCAGCATGATGATGTTTCTATCGAAACCACGTTCACGCTTGTCAAGGTAGTAAGCCAAGTCACCAGCAATATAAGCAGCGTCGCCATCGCTCTTGATGATGACGCGGTCTTTATCGTCGCCGAACTCTGTCGTGCAGAGCCAGGTTGCACCATCAAGTTCAAAAATGTGGCCCTGTTCACGCAGGCGTTCCACAGCACGCTCAACCGCGCGAGATTCGTGCAGTGATTCTTCATGGAAATACACGTCGAAATCGACACCGAACTCGTGCAAGCTGGCCTTGATTTCTCCGAACATCAGCTCAACACCAATGGCGCGGAAAACTTCTTGAACTTCGTGCCGTGGCAATACTGAAAGGTCATTGCCATAAGCAGCGACAACACGAGCAGCAATATCGTGAATGTAGTCTCCGCCGTAGCCATCCTCCGGAGTGGGCTCCCCCAGGTGGGCCGCGATCAAACTTCTCGAAAATCGATCGATCTGAGCACCGTGGTCGTTGAAGTAATACTCACGCGTCACTTCACCCCCGGCGGCCTGGAGGATTCTTGCGAGAGAGTCGCCAACAGCCGCCCAGCGAGTACCACCCATGTGAATAGGGCCTGTCGGATTAGCAGAGACAAACTCAAGGTTGAGTTTCACGCCACGGTAAACGTCACCATTGCCGAATGTGGCACCGCTGTCCACGATTGTCTTGGCAAGAGCGCCAGCGGCACCTACTTCAAGACGAATGTTAATGAAACCTGGACCCGCAACGTCAACACTTGCGACACCGGAAATGCTTTGAGCATCATTGGCAAGTTCCGTCGCCAACTCACGAGGATTCAAACCCCACGGCTTCGAGAGCTTGAGTGAGATGCTTGAGGCCCAATCACCGTGATCTCGGTTCTTTGGACGCTCCAGAACCACATCGTCAACATTTAGACCCGAGACATCTGCCCCTCGCCTTGCTGCAACAGACAAAATGCGTTCGAATAATTCACGGGCAAGGTCTTGAGGGGTCACAATTACCAATTCTATTGCTGAAGTTTCCCCGCTCGGCACGGTGGTAAACTGAAGTTACACACGCCTCCGTAGCTCAGGGGATAGAGCATTGGTTTCCGGTACCAAAGGCCGAAGGTTCGAATCCTTTCGGGGGCACGATTATTTGGTCAGAAGTTCAACATTGAAAAGTTCCCTGAAGTTAGAATCCGAACCAACAGAAGTAACTCCATACTGGAATCCAAAAGGGAAGCTTCTACATTAATTTCTCTTGGTTACGTATCCAAAATTTGGGGAGTTGGCGATTGTCAATATTTGTAAACCGATCAACGCTTTTTCACAAATAACCTTCAACCCGCAACTAGAACTCAAATTGTAGAATTAGTATTAAAGTGGCGTTGTCAGTTCACTGGCAAATGAGTACTTTTGCTCAAAATTTAGATTGGGAGTTACAAACTTGAATTTAGAAAAACTAGTAACTTCCTTGAAGATTGGGTCCTACTTGGGGTGGACAGATGTTCGCCAAACTTATAAACGTACTTTCATAGGCCAATTTTGGATAACAATAAGCATGTTCGTAAGCATCGCTGCCATAGCAATAATTTACAGTCTTCTATTTAAAGTAAATATTGCGGACTACCTTCCATATCTCGCAACAGGACTCGTGTTTTGGAACCTGATCGGAACGCTGATCAATGATGGTGCTATGTCCTACGTCTACTCCGAAGGATTCATTCATGGTTCACCGGTGCCTCACTTTACATACGTTGTAAGAATCGCGACCAAAGGTCTAATAACTTTTGCGCACAACATTGTAGTTTTGCCAGTAGTTTTGATATTTTTCCCTCAAGGAATAAGCACTACTATTCTGCTGGTTATTCCAGGATTTCTTCTTGTCCTCGTTGCCCTGACTGCTGTAGCGACGGTGCTCTCGACTATTGCAGCGCGATTTAGGGATATCCCTCAGATTCTCGCAGCAATTATGATGGTTCTTTTCTACATAACTCCTGTTATTTGGCCCTTCGATTCACTCCCTGCCGGGCTTACTCAGAAAATAGTTCTTGCAAACCCCCTCACGTCACTCCTTCAGGTGATGAGACTTCCGCTGTTAAACCAGGAACCATCACTCACAAACTGGACGATTGCCCTGATTACTGCCTTTATTGCGATCATCGGGGCAACTTATACATACCTTCGTTTCGACAAACGATTAGCATATTGGGTCTAAATGTCAAAAATTAATTTATTCAATGTCAATGTTGAGTTCCCGATTTTCAATGCATCTAGTAGACGCCTTGCCAATCAACTAATCAGAGCCGCAACGGGCGGACAAGTAGGCCGTAGTGAGGGCGGCAAGGTAACCGTTCGCGCCTTAAATGACATTAATTTGCAGCTCAAGAGTGGTGATCGACTTGGTATTGTGGGGCACAATGGAGCCGGAAAATCGACACTATTGAGGTTACTAGCTGGAATTTATGAACCATCTTCGGGCAAAATTGAACGCGGGGGGATAATTTCGTCTTTAACTGATATCGCCCTGGGAATCAGCCCTGAACTTACTGGTCGCGACAACATAATAACTCGCGGAGTCCTCATGGGAATGACAAGAAGCCAGATTCAAGCTCAGATGAATGAAATTATTGAATTTAGTGAGCTAGGAGAGTTTATTGACCTACCTGTTAGGACCTACTCGACAGGTATGGGAATGAGACTCGCCTTCTCCGTGTCGACGATTATGCAACCGGAAATCCTAATAATGGATGAATGGCTATCTGTGGGTGACGAAGATTTTGTTCACAAGGCCGAAAACAGAATACGGGCTGTTGTCGACAACTCTGATATCCTAATTATTGCTAGTCATTCTCGGGGGTTATTGGAACGAAATTGCAATCGAGCGATATGGCTTGAGCACGGTGAGATAAAGCTCAGTGGCAATATTGACGAAATCCTTGATGCATACTTCGGTAAATCAAATAGCCCAGCCTAGTAGGGGAAAATGGAAAACATTCAACTTTTTGTTCCAAAAATTCGGGTCGAAGAAACCCTTGAAGCCATCCGCCCAGCCCTGGAAAGGGGCTGGCCAGGAATGGGATATCTAACTTTAGAAATTGAAGAGAAGTGGAAGTCCTACTCCGGGTATTCATACGCCCATTTTTTGAACAGCAATACATCGGGACTTCATCTAGCACTTGAAGTGTTGAAGAGGAAAAATAAATGGGCCAACGATGCGGAAGTCATTACTACTTCACTAACTTTTGTCTCAACAAACCACGCAATACTTTATGCAGACATGATCCCTGTGTTTGCAGACGTTGACGATTCGTTATGCCTATCACCCGAGAGCATCAAATCTGTCATCACACCAAAGACTAAAGCGCTCATCTACGTTGGGATCGGAGGAAATTCCGGCCGATACAAGGACGTATTGAAAATCTGTAAAGAAAATGGAATCGCACTAATCCTAGACGCAGCACACATGGCTGGAACTAAAACTCACGAGGGACCTCATATAGGAACTGATGCGGATGTTGCCGTTTATAGTTTTCAAGCAGTTAAGAATCTACCGACTGCAGACTCGGGCATGATTTGTTTCAACAATGAAGAAGATGACTCACACGCTAGACGCCTTTCATGGCTTGGTATCAATAAAGATACATATGCGCGCTCGACCGAAGCTGGCACATATAAATGGCAGTATGAAGTGGATGAGCTGGGTTACAAATATCACGGAAATTCAATCATGGCAGCCATGGCACTCGTTGGATTAAAGTATTTAGACGAGGACAACAAGCGCAGGCGAGAAATGGCTCAACTATATATTGACGGTCTTCAAGGGGTCGAAAATATAAAAATTATTATTCACTCCGACGATGCAACTTCATCTCGACATTTATTTCAGATTCGAATTCCAAATCGTGACTCCGTTATGAATGAGCTAAATAATGCTGGTATCTACCCAGGCGTACATTACAGAGACAACACTGACTATTCTCTCTACCACTTCGGCGCAGGTAAAGCACCTATAGCTCACAAAATATGCGATGAGTTGCTCTCTTTGCCCATGCATCTTGGACTAACAGATGAAGACATATTTCGCGTGATAAGCACTTTGACTTCAGCTGTCAAATCTTGTAATGCAGCCTAAACATTTAGATTTTGGGGAATCTGAAATCCGATTGCCATGGTCAATCGTCCTGATACATGAGGGATCGACGACAACGGTAAAAATTTTGGAAAGAGGATTTTTAAATCTCTTCGAACGAAAACAGCTTAAATTTCGTGTCGTCAAATTCAGCGAAACTAACAAGCTAGTAATTCGCCCCAATGAAATCCCCTTTTTTGTAAGGTGCGCATCGCCGTGGTCGGCAAGTTTGGCGCTACAGCTTTCTCAGCAGAATAGGCCATTTTTCTACTACATTGACGACGATTTTTTCTCTTTGGACATTAAAACTCCACTAGGAAAGTATTACAGACAACCTATTACTTACTCTGCTCTTAAAACTCTAATTACGAAAGCATCTTTGGTAATTACAAACTCATCGGTTCTATCGGAAAGATTAACAAAGTACAACCCCAAAATTGCAAATTTACCTGCATATTTTGACTTTAGTTTAATATCTGAATCACAAAATAAATACAGGGTGAAGGCACCATCAGCAGATATCCGAATCGGTTTTGCAAGCAACCATTCCAGGATTCCAGACCTTCAAACTCTTGAAAAAGCACTTGAAGAAATTCTTGATGCGAATTACAACTGTCAAATCGATATCATCGGACTCTCCCCGCCGCGACTTTCTAATCATAAGAGAGTCAAGATTTTTCCACATCTCACAAGTTATGAAAACTACATTTCATTTCAAATTGAGCGTGCATGGGATATTGGCCTAGCTCCCCTGAGACAGACAAAGCAAAACTCAGCGAAAACAAACAATAAATATCGCGAATACGGGGCCATGTCAATTCCGAGCGTCTATGCCGATTTACCGCCTTATTCTGAGGTTGTTGACTATGTAACCGGTATAAAAGTGGGAAGTAATCCTCGTGAATGGCTAAAAGCCATAACGTATTTGATTGATAATCCTCATCAAAGACTTCAAATTGCAGAAAATGCTTTTAAGGACGTGAAATCAAAGTACGATATCGACGAGGTCATGGACCTATGGCTAGCAACTATGCGATCAATTCCTGGAGATTTTGAACGAATTCCTGTTCATTGGAATAGGAAAGGATTTGCTTTAAAGCCTTCTAGGTTGTACATATTTTGGTACGTATTCAGAACTCACAATGTGGCCGCAGCAACTAAGTACTATTTTGGGCGACTCCTCAAGTTGCGGAGAACGTGAAATTGTTCCTATTTTAGGTAGCGTTGTAGTTGCGTAACTAAAATCAGTTAATCTGTTGCCTCTAGTGCAAAAGGGCAACCCACCCAGGATGTTATAGGAAATTCCGCTTTTTCCCGGTCAAACTTTGAACCGATAAATTTGTGGCTCTGTAACTTCATGCCAACCGACAGGAATTCCTTCTCATTTTTGATAACGACTTTGTCGAGCTCAGGAGCAAATTGGTAACCATGAATTTGGTGAAGAGCAATAACTTTTGAGTTAATATGAAGTACTTCAGCCTCCAAATATTCAAGGCCAAGTTCATTGAAGCAGAACGAATAAACCAATGGCGGCACGAAAGCTCCCAGTCCAAGAGCGGATTCTTCACCAATAAAAAAGCCCCATTGTGCAGATTTTTTTTTCAGATCTATTTGGCAAATTTGAACATGCCCAACTGGTTCCCCATTATTGCTTAGAATCCAATGGTAATAATCACTTCTGCTAAATGAATTTTTTATCCACTCGATTTGTCGCACCAAATTAAATTCAACGTCTGTATTTAGAAATTTTGAAACTCGTTCCGAGGAACGCCAACGTCCAACCATTTCGGCGTCGCTCTCGGTAAGTTCTCTGAAACTTAGTCCCATGTCTATCCTATTTTTTACGAATCTAAATTGCAGTGTCGACTTATATTGATGGCCAAAGTGAACTCCTTGTTTTGAATCAATCAACCAGGTTAGTTATTTCAGGCTAAAGCTGAACTCCAAAGACTCAAAACCAAATCTGAATACATTTTCAGAGTCTAGGCCAACACACTTTGAATTTCACTCATTGTTCTTAAACGAATGAAATTCACTCCTCGACTTTCCTGCTTAATCAGGGATTTCTCAGTGTAGAGAGTATAAAATTCAACCATGGGTCGAATGTTTTTCGCATCACGCCGTTTCTTTAAGACTCAGCCAATCATTTTGTTATTGTGCCTTGTTTTTATTTCTTCAAATTTGATTATTAGTGCTGAAATTTCAGGTTCCAATTCCAGTGGGGCAGCGTACGGAGCGGATTTGTCCCAATTTAACCCTGAGTTGATTATTAGCGACAGTCTCATGTATGACGGAAACGCTCTGTCTGTTTCTCAAATCCAAACTTTCTTAGATTCCAAAGTAAGTGTTTGTCGAGTCGGATACACGTGCTTGAAGGATTTCAGCGAAACAACCCATGACATCCCAGCAACTCCTATGTGCGCTAAATATACAGGCGGAGTTAATGAGACATCCGCACAAATCATTTTCAAAGTTCAGGCTACCTGTGGAGTTTCCGCAAAGGCGCTGCTCGTGATGCTTCAAAAAGAGCAAGGACTCGTAACAGATGATTGGCCAGTTTCAATTCAATATCGTTCTGCTATGGGAGCAGGTTGTCCCGACACTGCCGCCTGTGACACCGACTATTATGGCTTTTTCAATCAAGTTCATTACGGTGCATATTTACTTAAGCGTTACACGCAACCACCTGGTACAGGGCCCGGGACAGATTGGTATTTAAGATATGACCTTCGTTACCCCGTTGGGCAAACCTCTTTTGTTGGCTACAACCCAAACTCTGACTGTGATGGAACCAATCTTACGATTCGAAATCAGGCTACCCACGCGCTTTATATTTATACTCCTTATCAACCAAACTCCGCGGCTCTTCGGGCCGGGTATGGAACTGGTGATACTTGTTCGGCATATGGTAACCGTAATTTTTACAACTACTTTTCCGACTGGTTTGGTTTCACTCAGTTTCAGCCAAGCGGCTATTTAGATAAGATAACTCAAAATTCGAATGGCTCTGTGAGGGTTGAAGGTTGGTCATTCGATGCAGACGAACTTAGCTCTTCCGCTGTTGTGCAGGTCTTAGAAGACAATATAGTCGTAAGTTCAGATATTGCTAACAAAACCAGATCTGGACTAAATAGCTTCTACCCTGGCGTTGGAGAAAATCGAGGTTTCGCTTTTACCACCTCGCCAAGAATAGGTCGTCATATTTACTGTGTCCGAATAGAAAATTTGCCCGACCGAACCAGTTACTTAACTCTAGGCTGCCGAGAATTCACTTCAAATGTTCCGATAGGTTTTTTGAATTCCGCAAATGTTGAAGGAACAAACACATTTCGCCTGGAAGGCTGGACGTTCGACGACGATACGACCGATCCAATCAATGTAGATATCTTTGTCGACAACGTGAAACAAGCCACCTGGACGGCTAACGTCGATAG